>NZ_CP175535.1:0-1332937 GCF_046058925.1 Photobacterium piscicola | reverse complement strand
AATCAACATCAAATACCGACCAAATTAAAGGGGGTGTAATCGTTGTTATTGGATCGCCATAAGCAAAAAGCTGGCCTTGGTGCAATGCTGCCACTTTGGTTGAATATTGAATGGCCAAATTAAGATCATGAATAACCATTAATACACAAGCTTGAGTTTCTTGACTGTATTTTCTTACAAAATCAAGAAGCTTCATTTGGTTATGCATATCAAGCGCCGATGTCGGTTCATCAAGTATCAGCACTTTCGGTTGGTTAATAACGGCTTGCGCAAGCCCTACCATTTGTCTTTCACCGCCAGATAATTCAGTACACACTTTATTGGCTAAATGTAAAATTCCCATTTGTTTTAATAATTGTAAACTTTTTTCTGCACTATTCGCTTTAGCAAATAAAGAATGTGATCCCATATTTAACGTGGTGATCAATAATTCAACCACGGTAATGGTGGCTGAAATACGGTGATCTTGAGGTAAGTAGCCAATATTCTCTAATGTTAACGGCTTTCCATGCAGTAATATTTGATGTGAATGTTGACGTAGATTTTGGGTAATATGTCGCAGTAAGGTTGATTTACCAGCACCATTTTTACCGATAATCGCCACCATTTCGCCTAAGGCAATGGCGGGTAGGGATAAGTTATCTAAGATTACGTTCTCGTCAAATGTGACTGAAATATCATTAATTGCAAGTGCCATTAAAAACGCCCCCCTTTTTTAATGATCAGATAAATAAAGAAAGGAATACCGATGATCGACATCACGACGGTTAATGGCAAAATAATACCGGGCATAATGCTTTTACTAGCAATAGAAGCAAGCTCAAGCAATACTGCACCAACAAGGAAGGAGGCGGGTAGGAAGTAACGTTGATCTTCGCCTAATACCATACGGGCAATATGAGGAGCAACCAGCCCAACAAAACCAACAGCCCCCACAAATGAAACTGCTAGCGATGTGATGACAGAGACTAATAATAGCGTTTTGATACGTAAGCGTTTAACGTTTACTCCCATTGCTTGAGCACGTTCATGACCAATTTTAAGGGTGGATAATTGCCAAGCATCTTTCATCATGATAACCAATACAATAGGTAATACGATCGCAAGTACGGTAATTTTGGCCCAACTGCCGCGATCAAGTGACCCCATTTGCCAAAACACTAATGTTTGTAATTGGGTTTCACTGGCAACGTATTGCATCATGGTCAGTAAGCTATCGTAAGCAAACATTAACGCAATACCAAAGAGCATTACGCCTTCAATTGAAATTCGTTTTACTGATGAAATAGCGGCAATTAAAAAGGTGGTTAATAAGCACATAATAAATGCCATTAACGCTATTTGATATTGTGGCGGAATGAAGGGAATCGCAATAGCGTTCGTGATCACTAATGATGCTCCAAACCCCGCGGCGGCTGAAACGCCAAAAGTATAGGGATCGGCAAGGGGGTTGTTCAATGTGGTTTGCATTTGTGCGCCAGCTAAGGCTAAAGCACCACCGATTAATGGTGCCATTAACGCCATGGGCATTCGAATATCCCAGACAATAATTTTACTGGCAATATCACTGGTTTGAGGATGGATCAATGCGTGGATAACTTGAGTAAAACTTAGCCCTTGTGAGCCAATGAAAATATCCGCAATAACACAAATAATACTGAGTACAAAAAAAACAGCTAAGGCCACTTTTTTGTTACGGTTACGAATGTTATGAGTATTTAACTCCAGTAGAATTGAGGTCATTACTGCATAGCCTTAAAGTTATTCTGACCAAAATCACCACTGATTGTGCGATGACCAAATTGCTTATTCATTTCTTCAAAGGTCTGTTCTGGATTTAGATTTTTAAATACGTTGGGGTGGATCCATTTAGCAAAGTATTCCATGGCGACTAAGTTATACGGTGAGTTATAAAATGGCATATAAATCGAATAAACATCTTTGGTTTGATAAGCACTGACAGCTTGTAACCAATTACGATCCATTAATGCTGATGTGGCTATTTTTATCGCGGTGGGGTTAGGGGTGTAACCTAATGGAATGCCATGCGTTGGCTGACCCTTATCATTAATCCAACCTGTGGTTTGCATAATATAAACATCAGGTTGAGCTGTGATCACCGTTTCTGGTGACATTTGCCCTGTTACTGCACCTTTCAGTGGTTTATCTGCAATATTAATCGCTTTTAAGAACGGAATATAAGCCCCCATATTACCGCCTGCAAATGTGCGACAACAGGAATCGCTGTAACCGGCTGCCCGCTCAATAAAGACCTTTTTGGGCTTCAGATTGGGGGATTGGGCTAACGTTTGCTCAATATTGGCAATATGAGTGAGGTAATAATGAGCAAATGCTTGTCCTTGCGCCTCTCGACCGACGGCTTTCGCTACTGTTTCAACCGATTTTACAGTGTTCTTAATTGGATTTTCACGAAAATCAACCGCGATAACTTTAATGCCCGCTGCGTTTAATTTTTTTAATAAACCGTTATCTTGTGCCAATTTAATATTGGAGAGATCAACGATAAATAAATCAGGTTTTGGTTTTAAATTAATGAACCGTTCAGCATCAAATTCACCTGATTTTATCAACCCAATTTTAGGTACATGCTTGAGTGAAGGATATTGTTTGATGTAGTTGGCATACATACTGGGTGCAGAAAACTGCATATCATCGCGTGCAGCAACGAGGTGTTTGGCTGCATTTTGTTGATAAATAATTTCAAGTAAAGGAAAAATACGGCTAGTTGAGAGAGCAATATTTTGTGGCTGGTGGTCAAAGGTAATAGCACGCCCGGCCACATCAGTTACGGTAATAGGATAAGCGGCTGCAAAAGAGTTTAATGACCAAAAAGTAGCAGCACAAAGTGTAAGGATTTTTAGTTTAGTTCTCATAATGATACCCACAGAGAATGATTTTTGTGAATACTAATGAGAATAATTATTATTTTGAACTGTGATAAATGCAAACTTACAATGCAAATATAAATGATTTCGATTACTATTTGCGTGTTGGTGATGTAAATTGCATGAAATTGGTATAAATGATTTGAGATTTAGGTCGCAATATGAAAAAGTCGGAGTACTTGTTTTTATCAATCAAAAAACATAACAATATTGATTATAATAAAGTTATTAACCATTACATGCCTTAATGCTCAGCAGTAATGAGAGATAACAAGGAGGAACGGCTATGTCATTAGTTATACCAATGGTTATCTTTATGCAGCAACATTTAGTCGCTGAAGGCAGTACACTTGTTGCAAAAAAAATGCAGTATGATCTTAACAGTCGACAACTCTTTTATGGTGTTAGTCCTGAAAAACGTCATAAAATATTTCAATTAGCGATTACGCATACCAGTATTGATAATATTGAAAACTACCATCGCTTATTATTGTGGTTATGGTCTGGGGTTTATCGAGAAGAACGCTATTTAGCCTTAGATGCTGGTGAGTATTATCTTGAATATCAAACGCTCGCTTCTTTTGATGTGTATCTTGAAATGTTAGAAACGGCGGATAATGTTGATACATTAGATCGTCTTGTGACTAACTTAATAGGTAAGGTGATACAGCAAGACAAAAATTTAGAACGTTATCTTATTCAATGGCGTGAGTCTGACAGTGTTTGGCTAAAAAGAGCGTCAGTATTAGCGCATTTACATCATAAACAACACACAAATACGACGCTTCTCAGTGAGACAATTTTATTTCTAGCGGCTGATAAATCACAGTTAGTACAACAAGCGATGGGACAAGTGTTAAATGCTTATCGTGACGTTAATACGGTTTTTGTTGATAACTTCATAACAAATAATATGACCCGTTTAACGCCACTTTGCCAACGTGAAGCAAGAAAACTCACAATGATGGTAAATAATACAGTTGAATAAAATTACCGGTGTTTAGATGCTTGTTGCTATCTATATTGATCTTTTTTTGCTACAACACTTAGCGTAAGTAATGCCTATTCATTAATGAGTAGGCGTTATGGTTTTTTAATGTTTAGTGTGGGTTTTTCAATGCAATTATATCAACAAGATGCCGTCGAATGGTTGTCTTCATTAGCGGACAATAGTATTGATCTTTTGATCACTGATCCTCCGTATGAGTCGTTAGAAAAGCATCGTAAAATTGGTACAACCACGCGGCTAAAAAATAGCAAGTCTTCAAGTAATCAGTGGTTTGATATTTTCCCTAATCAACGATTTCAAATACTATTAGAACACGCTTATCGTGTTTTAAAGCCTAATAGCCACTTCTATCTTTTTTGTGACCAAGAAACCATGTTTTATATTAAGCCTATTGCAGAGCAAGTTGGGTTTAAGTTTTGGAAACCGATTGTATGGGATAAAGTCGCAATAGGAATGGGATACCATTATCGAGCTCGTTATGAATTTATTCTTTTCTTTGAAAAAGGTAAGCGTAAATTATCTAATTTATCTATTCCTGATGTGCTTGAATTTAAACGTGTTTATCGTGGCTATCCAACAGAAAAACCAGTGCCTTTGATCGCAACGTTAATCGAACAAAGCTCAGTTATTGGTGATGTTGTCGCTGATCCCTTTTTTGGTTCGGGTTCAACGTTAGTTGCCGCGCAACAATTACAACGTCAAGCATGGGGTAATGATATATCAGATGCTGCGCACCAACATTTGCGTAGTCGAGTACAGCCAACATGATAGTGGTTGGTTGATTTAGGCGATTGATTGTGATTGTTGGTAAGGGGGCAGTAAATGAAGAACTTTGATATAAATTTATTACGTATATTAAATGTGTTGTTGGAAGAACAAAGTGTTACAGCTACTGCAGCACGACTTCACCTTAGTCAATCAGCAGTAAGTAAACAGTTAGCAAAATTACGTCAAACCTTTGCCGATCCTTTATTTGAACGAACGCCTTATGGCTTACGGCCAACGCCGAAAGCGCTTTCATTGTCTGATTCTGTTTATGACATTTTACAACAAATTAATCAGCTAACACGTGCAGAGCTATTTGATCCAGCACTTAGTCAGCGTCAATTTCATATTGATTTAGTCGAAACGGCATACTCATTAACATACCCTCGGTTTATGCCGCAGATGCTACAGCAAGCCCCTGATATTAGTCTAACCAGTCAAACATGGAATGATGATAGTTTGCAGCGCTTACTTCGCTGTGAAATTGATTTCGGAATTGGTATTTTTGAGTGGGATGAACGTTCATCCAGTCATTATCGTAATGTACCCTCATCGTTAAATTATATTGAGCTAGCACGTGATTATCCGGTGTGCTTAATGCGTAAAGGACATCCGGCGTTGAGTGAGCCTTGGAATTTAGATGCCTTTCTAAAATACCGTCATCTACAAGTTAGCATTGGCGGGTTAAAGCGGTGGCTACTTGATGAAATTTTAGCACTTGAGAATAAGCAACTCGATAATGCGGTAAATATGACGGATTTTTATGCAGCAGTAAAACTCTGCGAACAAAGTGATCTCTTTATGTGCTACCCCTCAGCGGCAGTATTAGCAAGGATAGATGAAACAGAGCTTGTTAGTCGTCCTATTCCGATTGAACTTGAGCCTGGTGGTTACTTATTATTATGGAATAAACATTTTGATTTGGATCCTAGCCATCAATGGTTACGACAACTTATCACTAATGGAGCTAACGTTAGCTTGAAAAAATAAAGGATCACAAATGAAAATTCGTTGCTCATGTTTTATAATCGAAGAGGCTAGTATATTAACCTTAATGGCGTATCGTATTTAAATATAGTGTAGAGATTATATTTAAATAATAAAGGATGGTTATTATGTTACCTGAAGATAAAAAACTATTAGATCAAATGTTGACTCTTGAAGGTAAGGATCTTACGCGGTTAACGGCGGCGGAAAAAAAGATTTTTGATACATTTAAAGCGCGCGAGCATGAATTTGGCGTGAGTATTGATGTCGCCACTGAAGCACCTATTGGCGATTTAGGCCAAGGCACATCTGAATATGATATCAATGAGCAAGAAAAGCATTATCCTCGTGAAATTATTATTAAACAAGATTGAATACACGTTCTGCCGTTATAGGTAACGGCAGAATAGTTATTTGAATTTTATGAATATTTAATAGTATTAAAAGATTAAATAAAAAATAAGACAATGATTGATTTTTAATTAGTTAAATTGCATTTTGAGCTTATTAATCATGATATAAAAATACTATTATTCATTTTGGATTCATCTTTAACGCTTAATATAATAGATATCGAATCTGCTTATTTATAGCCACAGTTTTTAATTTAATTTTAAGTTATGTAAATACGGATGAGAGGTTGATATGAAACGTTTAGCTATGGCAATCACAGGTATTGTAGCCGTTACTTGTCTAAGTACTGCTGCATGGGCTGACACCAGTATCCAAACGATTAAAGTATATGAAAACCCAAGTATTACTTCTCCGGTGGTTGAAACCATAAAGTCTGAGATACCATTAATTACCATTTATCAAAATAATGGTTGGGAAAAAGTGGGTGATACAACTAATGGTAATACGGGTTGGATCCAAAGTGTCGATCGTCAAATGATAGCAAAAGCGAATACTAAGGTTTTACCTGATCAAACGACCAATACTATAAAAACTAAAGATGGTGAGAAGAGTGTAACTAAGGGTGTATTACAAACACCACAAGGTCCATTCCATTATGAAATTGTGCAATTTCAAGGCAACAACCATAATCAAAAGGTAGATAAACACCTTTTTGATGCGATGCAGAAGCAACAACTTGACATGAATCAAGCCTTTGCAAACTCTTGGAATACAATGGGTAGTCCAAATAATTTTAATACCATGCAAGCGAATATGGCGAAGTTAATCCATCAGCAACAACAGCAAATGTTAATTATGCAAAAGCAATTTCAGCAAGCTGGAATTACTTCATCAACACAACCTAAACTAAATGTTCATTTAACAACGAAAGCTGCTGTTGCAACACCAGAAGTTGTACCAGCTAAATAATATTTAGTTAATGGTATTAAAAAGCCGTGTATTTATCTCTAAATTTATAAGAGGCAAATAAGCGGCTTTTTATCTATTTTATTTTTATCTATATTAATGCTGAATATTTAAGGAGAAATCACTATTGAATGGTTTTCCTTTTAAGTTTGTTGTTACACGAATAACATTTTCATGCTCAAGTTTATGACAGCCAATAGTTGTGTTTGCTGCGTAAATATCAGCACCGCTATTCACTGAACATAATAATTGGAATACGTTGACGTCACCTTCTTTTGGTACGTAAGTTTCTGGGAAGGTAATATCATAAATACCTTTTGACTGTTTATTTACTGTTATTTGGCCTTCTGCTATATCTGGGCCTTGAGTAACATTCACATAACTCAGATCGTTATTATATCTAACGTGAACGGTTACTTCATGCGAAGTGCGTGGGTATACTTTTTGTGGCGGTTTTGGTGGGTTTTTTATATTAATGAAGTCGATTGGTTGACTGATATCAATACTTTTTATATAAGCGGTGACATTATTTTTTTCGTCAATTTTAAATCCCATCCAAGGGTAGCGATGAGTAATATCGATACTTTCATTACTGACTTTGGCAAGGATTAAAGGTTGATCTCTTACGAGATCTGCAATTCTGTCTAATGTCGCACTAATTTGTTCACCGTATTTGTTACGTTCTTCGTCCGTTGCATTAATGGCTTTATTCCACTCTGTACGTAATACTTGTTGTTCTGCTTCGGTACAGATGAATTTTCCATCAGCATTGATGATTGATTGAGATACGGCTTTATCACCAAAAAGATCCTTCATATTATCCAAATCAAATAGATCGCGTTCTATTGTGTATTGGCGTATCTTCTTTGTCTTTGGGGATTGTTTGAAAATATAACCACCTACACCTTCATTATATCGGCGGGAAGTAGATAGTTCTACATATCGAGTACCGCTACAATCAGGTGTTTTATAATAAAATGTGTTAGTAATTGCTGTGGCATCATTTATTATTGGAACGATTTCTCCTTTGCCATTAATAAATCCTTCCCAATTATCTCGATTAATATTGGCATAGCTATTATTATCATAATCTATATATGGAAAAGCATCAACATCTGATGTATAGCCAATAAAATGGCCATTATGGTCTTGATAATAATTACTATTTTCTGCACTTAATGCATGAAGTGAAAAGCTTGCTAAGCTGATATTTATAATAGTCATTAGTATCTGTTTATTTTTTTTCTTCATTATGTGTATTCTTATAGGCTGTTAAAAATAAAGTGTTATAGTCATTTAATGAGCATCGGTACGTATAATTATTATATGTCAATATATTGACGTAGTGGTTGTATTTTACTCTCATTATCTTTCTTTATATTAACAGTGTGACTATTTTTAGTTATCAAATGCTTTTGAATAATAATCAAGACGAATGCTTATGTGGGGGGAATGGGTTATTAATTACTTTATTGCCTGTCTATAATGAAGATGTTTAGTTGTAACAAATACAAGAGAATTGAAGGTTTACTATCTTTAAAGCCTCTTACTTTATATAAATATAATAGTAAGAGGCTTTATTTTTATATTAACGCTGAAGGTTTAATGAAAAATCACTATCAAAAGGTTTTCCTTTATAGTTCGTGGTTACACGAATAATATTATTATTATTTAGTTTATGACAACCGATGGTAGTGTTTGCTGCATAAATATCGGCACCGCTATTAACAGAACATAATACTTGGAAAGTATTTACACTACTTTTTTTCGATAAGTAATTTTCAGGGAATGAAATATCATAGACGCCTGTTGATTCTTTATTTACTGTTATTTGCGATACAAAAATATCAGGGCCTTGGGTAATGTTAACATAACTAAGATCGCCAGTATAACGAACGTGAGCTGTAACATTATGAGATGTACGTGGGAATGATAACTCTTCAGGTGGCACTGGTGGTGGTGTCTCTCCGAGAATCAGTTCAATACCATGGCCAAAACGAGCGGCTTTTATATAACCTATAACATTATGATTTTCTTCGATATCAAATCCCATCCAAGGGTAGCGGTTAGTCATATCGATACCATCGTCACTAACTTTTCCTAAGACTAAACGATTATTCATTGCTTCTTCAGGGATTGTGTCAATTATATAATCAACTTTCTCGCGATTCGCTTCTAGTTCTTCTGCTGGCCCATTTTCTACCAAATTTATTGCCCAATCCCACTGATCTCTAAGTTCTTGTTGGTGGGTTTTAGTACAAATAAATTTTCCATTTTCATCGATTTTTGATTGAGATACACCTTTATCACCAAACATATCATCACCCACATTATCCATACTAAAGGGTTCATGTGTGACAGTATATTGGGTTATTTTTTTTGTTGTTGGTGACTCTTTTAATATTTCAGTCTCAAACGGATCTTCGTGATAATAATGATAGAGCTTTAATTTTACATATCGAGTACCAGTACAATCTGAAGTTTGGTAATAAAAGTCATTTGTAGTGTGATCTACGTCTAAATAGTTTCTGAAAGTCATTATCTGGCCTTTTGTATTTATAAAACCATTCCAATCATCTCTAGAAATTTGAGCACGATCACCTACCTCTGTCCATGTTGGAAAAAAGTAAGGATCTGTAGTATACCCAATAAAAACTCCGTCATAATCTTGATAATAATTGCTGCTAGCTTCAAGGCTTAATGCATTAACTGAAAAGCTAGCTAAACTGATATTTATAATATTAATTAATAACTTCTTATTCATTATTTTCATTGCTTATATCCATAAAAGTAATTTAAAATAAACTATAGTTTTGTGTAACTTATTTTTAACAAATAGTATATATTAAATTTTATATCAGATGAAGGTTAATGCTATTAATTCTTTATTTAACAATGGCTTGTTATTTATTTATCTTATGGTTTAATAGAAGTAAATATTTGTTGTGAATGGTTTTTATTATATTTTTAGAATTAAATTTTAGTAATATATAATGACTAAAATTTTTATTTTTTTGAATAACGCTAGGATATTATTAATTATTATGATCACAGATATTCATTGCCATTTAGAATCGGTTGCACCTGAAAATATAGTTTCTTTTATTGCGGCGGGTAATAAAATAGGAGCGGTATCAATGACACTTAATAGCGCTCAGCAACTATTGAAATTAAAGCGACAATATCCTAATTCGATTGAATTGTTTTTAGGTATACACCCTGAAGTTACACCTGATGAAATGATGATAGAAGCAGTGATTGCGTTGATCCATCAGCATCATACTTTGTTGAGCGGTATTGGTGAGATTGGTATACCGTTCTTTTATCTTGATGATAAAACAGCAACCGAAAAGCGGCATATAAAACAGCAAGGTGCACAACTAATGGCTCGGTTTGTTGCTATAGCTGCGGACTATGACCTGCCGGTTAATTTGCATGTGGTGGAAGATGACATTGCGCTAGCACTTCCTATATTGCAGCAATATGATGTTGAAGGCGCTTTATTTCATTGGTACGAAGGTACTGCGACACAATTAGCCCTGTTACAGCAACAAGGACATTTTATTTCAGTGAGTCCGTGGATTTTTGTCGATGATCATTATTGGCAATTTGTGCAGAATATACCGCTATCGATGATGTTAGTTGAATCTGATGCGCCATGTAAATATAACGGAGAGGTTGGTGACCCGAGTATGGTGGTTGCTGTGATCGCGGCTTTGGCTAAGCACCACCAAATATCGATAGCACAATTAACAGCAATATTAACCGTTAATACTCAGCGTTATCTTCGAAAAGAGGGAAAAAAGGTGAAGATGGTTAAGTGATAACCTAAACGACAGTCTATTTTTATATAAAGCTGATTGATAACAGCGTAGGATGAAACAAATATAAAAATAGGGTGTACGTATGTGCACGTATAGAAAATTATGCAATTAACAGCAAAAGCCTCACAAAATCGTGCTTTACTTATTTCAATCCAAACACCGCAGTTTAAAGGTGATGAAGCCAAAGCATCATTGGCTGAATTAGCTCGTCTTGTTACTACGCTTGGTTTTAAAGTCGTTGGAACGCAATCACAAAAACTCAGTTCAACTCAACGTATGAATGTATTGGGTTCTGGCAAGATGGCCGAAATAGCACATCTTACAGGTAACCAAGGTTTTGTGGATGATTTTGACGATGATGACATTGTCGATGAGATGCTTTTTAGTGAACTACCGTCTGAAGATTTACCTTTTGGTAGTGCTGATGTGGTGGTATTTGATTGTGATTTAAGTCCATCACAATTGCGCAATGTTGAAAATCAACTAGGTGTCGAGGTATTTGATCGTACCGGTATTATTATTGAAATCTTTAGTCGTCATGCGCGTACTCGTACTGCACGACTACAAGTTGAAATTGCCCGCCTTAACTATTTAGCGCCGCGTTTACGTGAATCAACCAGTGGTAATAAAGAACGTCAAATGGGTAAGGGGGCAGGTGAAACCACACTTGAACTTGATCGTCGTAAAATTCGTGACCAATTAGCTGAATTAAGACGTGAATTAGTCAGTGTTCAAGATGAACTTAAAGGCCGACGTACTCAACGTTCTGAGCTTTTCTGTGTCGCGTTAGTGGGTTATACCAATGCCGGTAAGTCATCAATGATGCGTGCACTAACAGGCAGTGAAGTACTAGTTGAAAACAAATTGTTTGCTACCCTTGATACTACCGTGCGTGCATTACAACCTATAACTCAACCACGAATTCTAGTCTCTGATACGGTTGGCTTTATTAAAAAGCTTCCGCATGATTTAGTCGCGTCATTTCATTCAACATTGGCAGAAGCGCATGATGCTTCATTATTGTTATATGTGGTTGATGCTTCTGATCCTTCTTTCCGTTCACAACTTGATGTTGTACATGAAGTGCTACACGAAGTAGGTGTGGATGATATTCCTAAGCAATTGGTGTTAAATAAATCAGACCAATTGAGTGAGGAACAACAACAGGCATTGATGGTTGAGTTCCCTGATGCTGTGATGACATCAACCCGTAATCCGGCTGATATTACTAAATTACATCAATATATCGTTAATATTGCACAGAATGAGATGGTTGAAGATGAGATCATCGTGCCATACACTGCCAACGGAATTATTGGTGAAATTCGCTCAAGCATGAGTGTGACCAAAGAAGAGTATGAGTATGAGCATATTACTTTTACTGTTCGCTCAAACCCAATTAACTTAGCACGCCTTAAAAAGCAAATGCAAAATAAAGATTAATCGATAAATGCCGTAATCACTGACACTAATGATAGTGAATTGGTTGCGGCATATTAAATAAAACACAGATTTTTACCATCACGCTAATAATGGATTGATTTTCTGCTGTTGAATAATACCGCATTGCGCTAAGAGCTTTTTTTCATTGACTGTTAAGCGATGGCGGAAGAACAACAACGTGGTCAGTATATCGATCACATCATTATATTCTGTTGGGTTTAGCTGGCTCAAACTTTGTAATAGTAACGAAGAGGATTCAATATCCGTTAGCGTTATAGGTGCTTGTTTATAAATCTCATCATAGAACAACTCTAAATTCACATCACATTCTTGTTTATAGCTTTGGCGTACAGCAATACTACGAAGTAGTGCGGTACGATAAGTTATGGATACAGACCTTTGCTTATGAAGAGTGACTTGATTAAGCACATAAATTCGCGCTGAAATACGTAGCCTTACTTCGCGTAGTGCTTTTTGTTGTACCCATGCATCCCAAAATCCGGTAATTAACGTTGAGATTAACGGTATATACACTCGTACACTACTGCGTGATATTGATTTTTGCAGTACCGCTTTGATCAAAAAATTACTTAGAATATCTTTGCCAGAATAGAGAGCTACTTTGATATAGCGAAATTTACTGAGTTCTTTATAAGGTTTAATACCGTGAATATTATCAATAGGTTCTGATAGTTCCATAACGGCACGTACTAATGATGCCTTCATTTTGTCACAAAAATGGTTCTCAGCACTGGCACGATTGATTAGTAGGGCTGTGGTGATAAAACCGATTTCAAACAATAGCAGTAATTCTAAACCAATGAAGATTATATTTATTAGTAGTAATTTGACGAGGTTGTCCCACGCGAGCCAGTTTTCTCCTAATAATTCGAGGTATATTTCAAATGCCACAATAACAAAGGTGGTTATAAATCCAATAAAGAATGATAAGCCAACACAAAGTTGGCATAGTCTTTTATCTGGAATTTGCGTAAATAGTGGCTGTTTACGGCTTAAGTATTTTTCAACGCGGCAAATGCCCCATTGTTCTATTTTATGTTCAATCATAAGAGGTAAAAAGAAAGCTCATCAACGTAGTATAGAAATAACGCAACAGGGTGATCGTTGCGTATTCTAATTCGAGTTTAGTGAAAGTTGTAGTCCATTTGCAGAATTATTTATACGATCGCAATAAAGTGATTCAAGGGTAAATAATGAGGTCACTCATCAATATAAAATGAGCGATTATTAACTCATTTTTGTTCTTTATGGCTACTCTTAAAACCTAAAATAGATAACTGTTTTTTTGCCGCAGCTGGTGGAGTATGACTGCTATCGTCGTTACCTTCTTCTGCTTCAGATTGTGGTGAAACTGGCAGTAATCTAAATATCGCAAATCCACCTTCTTTGCGTACAAATGAAATTTGACGGTGTAATAGGTTATCTGTTTCTTTTGTTGCCGCTAATGTTTTGTCGTTGACCAGTGCCAGCGGGGCAATCATCGCTTGGCAATGGTAAAGTTTATAACTGTAATCATTAAAGAATCGGCAAGGTTGATCTAAGGTAAATGTTTCGCCTTCAAGTAAATGACGACTATTCTCCACCGCGTTATTAATGTCGGTGATGTTAGCGGCAAATACACAAGAAGTGGTAAAGCTGATGCCCGTAATCACTAATAAGCTGGTAGTAATTATTTTTTTCAGCATAGAGTCTTCCTATTTTTAATCTAAATTGAATGCAAAAAAGCCAATAGCAAGGAATAAAAATATTCGCTGATATTGGCTTTATTATAGACAGAGCGTCACCTAATTTAGGTTAAGCTGCTGCAAACTCATTCAGTAATTCTTTTTGACGATCACTAAGGTTGAGTGGTGTTTCAATGATGAGTTGAACGATTAAATCCCCCGTATTACCCTTACGATCGGTAACACCTTTACCTTTTAGGCGGAACTTACGGCCAGTTTGTGTGCCTTCAGGTATTTTCAAACTGATTGCGCCACCTAATGTATTGACTTCCACTTTACCGCCTAAGGCTGCGGTAACAAAATCAGTGGTTGCTTTACAAAGTAAGTTATTACCTTCGCGAGTGTAGCGTGGGTGAGGGCGAATATTCATCTGAATATAAACATCACCCTGAGGGCCTCCGTTAATACCAGGGTGACCTTTGCCACTTAATCGAATACGGCCGCCTTCCTCGATACCCGCTGGTATTTTGATGTTCAGTTTTTTATTGGTTTGAACGCTACCTTCAAATACAGGAAGATCGATAACACGTGATGCACCACTGATAGCATCTTCAAGATCGATTTCCATGGTGTATTGAAGATCTTCACCTTTTTGCGGGCGAGTTGAATGACGACCACCGAAGCCGCCTCGACCACCACGTGCATTGGAGAACATGTCACCGAAAGCACCGCCAAACATGTCTTCAAAGTCGCTGTAACCACCTTGTTGACCAAAGCCTTGATGGCCACCACGTTGACCACCGCCCATCCCTGGATTTTCAAACGCATTATGACCAAATTGATCGTAAGCAGTACGTTTTTCTTTATCCATTAGAATCTCATAAGCGGCTTTTACTTCTTTGAATTTATCAGCAGCGGTTGGATCATCCGGGTTTTTATCTGGGTGGAACTTCATTGCTAGCTTTTTATAAGCTTTTTTAATTTCTTTTTCAGATGCAGTTTTGGCGACACCAAGAACTTCATAAAAATCGCGTTTTGACATTGGTAACACCTCTTATCCCTATCGGGACAACTATCTGGAACATTCTAAATCATGTCGTTAACACATATGATAACGAAAAACAGCATCATACTTAAACAGTTAATGATCTAAAAAGGCACAGATAGTTAGCCTAATAGGATTCTCTTTATTGTAATCGTCGAAAAGGGCGAGAGATAAAGATCTCTACGCCCATAGTTTTTGTGAAGTTTTTGCTATGTGCTGTCGATTATTGATTTAGCAACTTATCGATGTCGCAACATTAACATTTACTTCATTTCTTCAAACTCAGCATCTACAACGTCATCATCTTTCGCATTTTGTTGGTTAGCGTCAGATTGTCCTTGAGGATTTGCTTGGGTTTGAGCCTGAGCATGTTCCATTATTTTTTGTGCTGCTGTCATTAACGCTTGAGTTTGTGTATCTATCGCTGCTTTATCATCGCTAGATTTCACGGCTTCAAGTGCAGTGATAGCTGCTTCAATGTTGGTTTTTTCTGCTTCAGGGAAGCTATCTCCCGCTTCAGTCATCTGCTTACGTGTGCTGTGAATCAATTGATCCGCTTGGTTACGTGCAGTCACTAATTCTTCAAACTGTTTGTCTGCGTCTTTGTTTGCTTCTGCTTCTTGTACCATCTTTTCAATTTCAGCGTCGGTTAAACCACCAGATGCTTGAATCGTGATCTTTTGTGCTTTACCTGTTGCTTTGTCTGTGGCTGATACGTTTAAAATACCATCCGCATCTAAATCAAATGTCACATCAATTTGTGGCATGCCGCGCGGTGCAGCTTGAATACCTTCAAGGTTAAACTGACCTAATGATTTATTATGTGCCGCTTGTTTACGCTCACCTTGAAGGACATGGATCGTTACTGCATTTTGATTATCTTCAGCAGTCGAGAACACTTGATTCGCTTTTGTTGGAATCGTGGTGTTCTTATCGATCAAGGTTGTCATCACGCCACCCATGGTTTCAATACCAAATGATAGTGGGGTTACATCAAGTAATAGTACATCTTTCACATCACCGGCTAACACACCCGCTTGAATGGCTGCACCCATAGCAACAGCTTCATCAGGGTTAACGTCTTTACGCGGCTCTTTACCAAAGAAATCAGTAACTACTTTTTGTACCATCGGCATCCGTGTTTGACCACCAACTAAAATCACATCAGTAATGTCACTTATAGTTAGGTTAGCGTCTTTTAATGCTGATTTTACAGGGTCTAGTGTGCCTTGTACTAGGTCTTCAACCAGTGATTCCAATTTTGCACGTGTGATCTTAACATTCAAGTGTTTAGGGCCGGTTGCATCCGCTGTGACGTAAGGCAGATTAACATCAGTCTGTTGTGCTGACGATAATTCAATCTTCGCTTTTTCAGCGGCTTCTTTTACACGTTGCATCGCTAATGGATCATTTTTAAGGTCGATACCTTGGTCTTTCTTAAACTCGCTTACAAGGTAGTTAATCAAGCGGGTATCAAAGTCTTCACCACCAAGATGGGTATCACCATTGGTTGCTAGCACTTCAAAGGTTTGCTCGCCATCAACGTTATCAATTTCGATGATAGAAATATCAAACGTACCACCCCCTAAGTCGTAAACGGCAATGACACTGTCACCGGCTTTTTTATCAAGACCATACGCTAATGCTGCCGCTGTTGGTTCATTGATAATACGCTTAACATCCAGACCTGCAATACGACCTGCATCTTTTGTTGCTTGGCGTTGAGCATCGTTAAAGTAAGCGGGAACAGTAATAACTGCACCAGTGACTTTTTCACCTAAGTATTCTTCTGCCGTTTTTTTCATTTTCTTCAATATTTCAGCAGAAACTTGTGGTGCCGCCATCTTTTGGCCTTTCGCTTCAACCCATGCGTCGCCATTATCTGCTTTTACAATTTTGTAAGGCATAATATCAAGATCACGTTGGATCTCGTCATCTTCAAAACGACGACCGATTAAACGTTTAATCGCAAATAACGTATTTTCAGGGTTAGTCACTGCCTGACGTTTTGCTGGTTGGCCGACTAAGGTTTCACCATCAGTGTAGGCAATGATTGATGCGGTGGTACGTTCGCCTTCCGCATTTTCAATAACACGTGCAGTATCGCCATCTAAAACAGCAACACAAGAGTTAGTTGTACCTAAGTCAATACCGATAATCTTACTCATATTTATAATTCCTTTGTGCGCTATATTAATTAGTTTTTCTTATTCGAACGGCGAGTTATAAGTATGCCGTTAAGATCCATGAAAATGGTTCATGTGATCCTTGGGAATAACAATAATCAATCCAGCTAAATTTTTAAGTTACCCATAATAGGGTGAATATTTACGGAGCTATTAGCGACCCGCATTAATAATGCATGATGAATAAAGCTAATAGCTCAACGTTATTACGAGAGGAGCACTTACAACTGGAGGGAGTTACTCGGCAGTTGGTGCTACTGATGCTGATTGACCAATTGCAATTTTACGTGGTTGCATTGCTTCTGGTACTTCACGGAAAAGATCAATATGTAGTAGACCATTTTCAAGATTAGCACCAACAACACTTACATAATCAGCAAGTTGGAATTTACGTTCAAAGTTACGTTCAGCAATACCCTGATAAATAAAGTTCTTGTCTTCTTCTGGTGCACGAGTACCAGTCACAACAAGCATATTCTCGTTTTGAGTAAGATCTAAACGCTCTTCAGAGAAACCAGCAACTGCCATAGTAATACGGTAGTTGTTCTCATCCGTTTGTTCGATATTGTACGGAGGGTATCCCGCAGCTTGGGTTTTAGTGTTGCTTGCTTCAACAAGGTTAAACAAGCGATCAAAACCAATAGCATGGCGGTATAGGGGAGTGAAATCTACATTACGCATAAAAACTATCCTCAATAATAAGCAATAGTCTTAGTTGTTTGTTAAGTGTGTCGTTATCGACAAGGCGACTTAACAGCAAACTAAGTGAACCAGTCCGTTATAGGATCTTGATTCGATATATAAGTGCTAATAAGGCATTCCCTAATAAGGCGAATCTTAATAGCTGTTTGAACTCCATTTGGCAGTTCGTGTAATTAATATATGCTTCCGGAGGGTTTCCGTCAACAGTTTTTAATTAGTTTTTCTAATGTTTTGTTGTAATTTATACTAACTTGCTGATTTTAAAAAACTATCAACACTAAAAAATTGTACTCTGTTTTATTACCATAGGTTATTCATTGATAATCTAACGTCATTTAACCGTATTTTTGTTGTTATCTTTATATACATAAGGGCAAAAAATTGTATTTTCAAGACCTCATCAAGCAATAATTCACTTAAATGAAATAGCGTTAATTTTCTGTTTTGCTTATCACATTGTGGGCTATTAAATAAAGGGAATATCGGTTTTTAATGGTGACTGAGAACTACGACACACTATCTATTATCGGTAAATAGACGTGTATCGGTAAATAGACGTGATCAAAATTGTGATCGTTCGCATTATTTAATGCGTGATAACGTTTACAATTGGTTACAGTATTTATCATGGAGTTACATCATGTCGTCTTACTTAGGGTTATCGAGCATAGATATAGCAGTCTTTGTTATATATGTTTTAATTATTATCGGGGTCGGGTTATTTGTTTCTCGTAATAAAAAAGGACACACAAAAACCACTGAAGATTATTTTTTAGCGGGTAAATCTTTGCCATGGTGGGCGGTGGGTTCATCACTGATTGCCGCAAATATTTCAGCAGAACAATTTATTGGAATGTCAGGTTCTGGCTACTCAATTGGATTAGCTATTGCTTCTTATGAGTGGATGGCGGCATTGACGTTAATTATTGTCGGTAAGTATTTTTTACCCGTCTTTATTAATAAAGGTATTTACACCATTCCTGAATTTGTTGAACAACGCTTTAATAAAAACTTGAAGACTATTTTAGCGGTGTTCTGGATTGCACTGTATGTGTTTGTAAATTTAACTTCGGTATTGTATTTAGGCGGGTTAGCACTACAAACTATTCTTGGTATTCCTCTGATTTACTCTATTTTAGGATTGGCTCTTTTTGCATTGGTTTACTCTATTTATGGTGGTTTATCCGCAGTCGTATGGACTGATGTTATTCAAGTGTTCTTCCTTATTGTCGGTGGCTTAATTACAACAGTGATGGCGGTATTGTATATTGGTGGCGCTGATGGGTTATTTGGTGGTTTATCTCGTATGGCTGCAGCAGCACCTGAACACTTTACAATGATCCTTGATCAAGATAACCCACAATACATGAATTTACCTGGAATCGCGGTATTAATTGGTGGTTTATGGGTTGCGAACCTTTATTACTGGGGGTTTAACCAATATATTATTCAGCGTACTTTAGCGGCTAAATCAATTGGTGAAGCTCAAAAAGGTATTGTTTTTGCAGCATTTTTGAAATTGATTGTGCCTTTCTTGGTTGTTATTCCTGGTATTGCAGCTTACGTGATTACCCATGACAGTACTTTACTTGCCGGTTTAGGTGATATTGGTCAAACTAATATCCCTAGTTTTGCACATGCAGATAAAGCTTATCCATGGTTGACGCAATTTTTACCGATTGGTCTAAAAGGCATGGTTTTTGCCGCGCTTGCCGCAGCGATAGTGTCATCACTTGCGTCAATGCTGAACTCAACCGCAACCATTTTTACGATGGATATTTATAAAGAATATATTTCACCTAATTCGAGTGATAGCCAGTTAGTGAATGTTGGCCGTGGTAGCGCAATTGTTGCCTTGGTTATTGCATGTATTGTTGCCCCAATGCTAGGTGGTATCGGACAAGCGTTTCAGTATATTCAGGAATACACTGGTTTAGTTAGCCCTGGTATCTTAGCGGTTTTCTTATTAGGTTTATTCTGGCATAAAACGAACAGCAAAGGAGCAATTGTTGGGGTGTTATTATCGATTCCATTTGCTTTATTCTTGAAGTTTATGCCTTTGAATATGCCATTCCTTGATCAGATGATGTATACCTTATTGTTTACTATGGCGGTGATAGTACTGGTAAGTTTGGGTAGTGCAACATCAGCATTAGACGATAAAGCGATTGATTTAGATCCTGATATGTTTAAAACCGATAAGATGTTTAATCTTGGTGCTTATGCCATTTTAATTATTCTTGCTGTGCTTTATTCTGTGTTCTGGTAATAACATTAGCATCATGTTAAATAAAGATAGCGAATCATTAGTTTCGCTATCTTTTTAATATCATTAATGGATACGACACTTATTTTGTTATCGATGGTAACGATTACAAAATAACAGTTAAATGACACGAGTAATTATTGATATGTCTGAAACCTTGATTCCTAATATTATTGAGTTTATGGGGACGGTTGATCCGTTTGATAAGCTAAACCCTAAAACATTACGTGATGTCGCGGGAATGATCACCATTCGTTATTTTGGTAAAGGAGAGGTGATTGATTTACAAGAAAGTGATCAACTGTATTTATTGCGAATGGGTGCTGTTGAACAACGCAATCTTGATGGTACGTTACGAGCAAAATTAGCAGCGGAAGATTTTTTTGGATTTTCTCGATTAACTCAGCAAGAGACCAATACTGCTAGTGATCCTTATACCATTACTGTTATTGAAGATGCGCTAATTTATTGTTTGTCTATTAATGCATTATTAGCCAAATTAAATGATCAACCGAATGCTTTAGCGCATTTTGCTTCACACGCACAAAGTCGCCTTCGCAGTGGATTAAATGTTGTGTGGTCACAACATGAAAAAGGGTTGTTTTTTAAACCTATCATGGACGTGCTTAATCCTCATATTGTTTTGGTTGAAAGTACTCAAACTATTCAAGCGGTTGCTAAAGCGATGCATGTGGGCACGAATTCATCTTGTGCTTTTATTATGCAGAATAATAAATTTATTGGCTTGATTACAGATAAAGACATGACGAAGCGCGTCGTTGCTGACGGTATCGCTATTAGCGAGAACATTGCTACTGTTATGACGCAGACGCCTTACAGTGTTAAACGCGACGATTTGGTGATCACGGCGGCATCGCTGATGATGCAACACGGTATAAAGAATATTCCAGTGTTAGATAATGGCGTTCCAATCGGATTAATTACCCCTTCTGATTTAGTTCAAAACCACCGTATTCAAGCGATCTTTTTAATCGATAAAATTAATAAAATTGAACGTCTTGATCAACTAGCGAAGCTTACTATTGAGCGACAGGCTATTTTTGAAGCCTTGGTTGAAGCGAAAGTGACTGTCAGTGTTATTGGTCAGGTTATGGCAATGATCATGGATGCTTATAATCGTCGGTTAGTGATGATGGCAGAGGCATATTTAGGGGCCGCGCCTTGTGAATACTGTTGGGTAGTTGCCGGTTCTCACGCCCGTAATGAAGTTCATATGTTGTCTGATCAAGATAATGCGTTGATTTTAGCAAACGACGCGACTGATGCAGATAAAGCCTATTTCCATCATTTAGCGATGTATGTCAGTAAGGGAATGGCGTTGTGTGGGTATGAGCTTTGCAGTGGTCGGTTCATGGCCGTGACGCATAAATGGTGTCAACCTCTCGCGGTATGGAAAGCGCATTATCAAAAATGGGCAGTAAACCCTGAATATGATTTATTACTAGAAATGAGTGTCTTTCTTGATATGCGCTATATCACAGGCAAGCAACAGTTGGTTGATGAGTTACAGGCATGTATGTGTAAACAGTTGGTTCGTAATGCACGTTTAATCTCAGCCTTGGCTCGTAATGCACTAGTACAGAAAACCCCGCTGAGTATTTTTAGAAATTGGGTATTAGTAAAAGAAGGCGAAAATGCCAATACACTTGATATTAAAGATGCTGCACTAAGTATTATTGTTAATCTAGTGCGTGTGCAGTATCTTCAGTTGTTATCCCAATTATACAGTGCAGAGAAAAGTGTTGTATTTAAGACTAATACTGAAGAAAGGTTGCAGGCATTGTTTGAACACAATGTCATAAATAAGGCGACGTTCAAGGATTTATTAGCAGCATTTCAATTTATTAGTCAGATTCGTTATAGCCATCAGCTGCAAGCATTACAACAAGGTAAAATACCTAATAATCATATTAACCCGAATGCATTTAACAGTTTTGAACGCACCCATCTACGGGAAACGTTTAAGTTGATTACCAGCTATCAAGAAGTCATCAAAATGAAGTTTTGTTAAGCATGAAGAATAATCATATTTTTAGCCGATCTCAGTGGTGTTTATGGTGGCAGCGCTTATTGGGAAACCCGTTAGGTGATTTGGAACAGCGACGAATAACGCTGTTACAACAGCGGCCTGACTTGCCTGATTTTATTCAAGCATTGTTTCGCGCACCATTACCGCAACCATCGACAGTGATAAACCAATGGCCATTGTTAGCGATTGATTTTGAAACTACGGGCTTTGATGCTCAGCAAGATGACATTTTATCGGTAGGCTATGTTGCTATGCAGAGTAATGCGATTGATCTGAGCACCAGTGTCAGTGAATTAATTAATTCAAGTGCAACAATTAAACCTGATAGTGTGGTGATCAATCATATTGATCATGCGCAATTATTACAAGGACAGCCACTTGATGAGGTGATGATGCGATTACTGGTGGCTTTGACTGGAAAAATAGGTATTGCTCACGGTTGTTTTATGGAACAAGGCTTTATCAGTGCGTATCTACAGCATAAATATCAATTGAATGATTGCCCACTATTGTGGCTAGACACGTTACCGCTGTATCAATCTTTATATAATAATCAAACCTCACACCAAGATGCGCGTTTAGGCAGTGCGCGGCATAAATTAGGCTTACCTGAGTATCAAGCCCATGATGCCTTGTTTGATGCTATCGCGTGTGGGGAGTTATGTATGGTGTTATTGCATAAAATTTACGGTAATAAATTGCCGACTATTGGCCAGTTGCTTAAACGTTAGTGTTATTTATTATAAGCTTTCGGTCTTAGTTTAAGGTTTAGGTGCTTTTCTTTATTTATCACTGTCGGTGTTATTCTGCATTGATCACTTAATTGCACATCTAAACAACACGCGATGCATAGATGCTCTACACTCAAATTAAAGCAATAGTGTGTTTGGTTTGCTAGTAAGGGATTGGATAGCATGGGTGTCATTATAAGACGCTATTTACCGGTAGTGATTTTATTGCTGTTTGCAGGGGTGTCGGCAGGGTTATTATTAAATAGGCCTCAACCTCAGCAGAAAATGATTGAAAAGATTGTGCCAGTACTTGATGTGATGCAAGTAAAAAAGCAGCAATTGAATTTTAACATTAACTCTTATGGAATGGTTAAACCTAAGCATCAAGCAGAGTTAGTTGCGCAAGTAAGTGGCATTGTTAACCGTTTAGATCCTGCTTTTGCGGTTGGACAATTTGTACGAAAAGGGCAAGTGTTAGCGTATTTAGACGATGATGATTACCATGCTGATCTTGCTCAGGCACAGGCAACGTTAGCCCAAGCAAAAGCGAAACTTGAACAAGAAATCGCCCATGGGATCGTAGCAAAAAAGAATTTACGTCATGTCGCTGTTGCTAAGCAATCAGCGTTAGGATTACGCATTCCACAACGAAAACAAGAACAAGCGAATGTTAAATTTGCACAAGCAGCATTAGCACGTGCCCAACGTAACGTTGCTCGTACAACTATTATTGCGCCCTTTGATGGTTTAATTACAGAGAAAGCGGTTAATATTGGCACTCATGTCAATGTTGGCGAGCAACTTGGGCGCATATTTGGTACAGATGTCGCTAGAATCCGCCTTCCTGTGACACCACAAGCTTTTTCATTCCTCGACACAAACTCACTCAATACTCGCGTTATATTAGCCTCAGAGCGCCTTGGCCAACCTTATCAACATTGGCAAGCTGACTTTATTGGTACTGAAGGGATCATCGATCAACAAAGTCGAATGGTTTATCTTATTGTTGATGTGTTTGATCCTTATCAATTACAACACCCAAGTTCGCAACGTGCTGATGTTTTAAAATTTGGGACGTTTGTTACCGCAAATGTTGCAGCAAGGCCGATTAATAATGCCGTTAAGTTACAACGTCACGTGGTGAGAAATGATCATGTGATATTGGTTGATCGCAATGGTTTAACTCAAATGCGCAAAGTCGTGGTTGCGCGTACTGATCTTGATTATGCCTACATTAGCAGTGGGTTAGAAGAAGGTGAGTTAGTGTCACTGACGTGGCCAGATAATCATTTAGATGGCAAAGAAGTAACCCCTATTTTAAATACTCCCTCTAAGACGGAACAAGCAACACTTACACTGACGCATTCTAAAGGTACTGAGAACGGAGGCTAATGAATGGAATCATCAGGAATCATTGCTTGGTTTACGCGTAATCATGTCGCCGCTAATTTGTTGATGTTGCTGGTGATGATCGGTGGTTTATTTTCAGTTAATCTTATTAATAAAGAGATATTTCCTGCCTTTGGTACTCATAAAATTACCATAACCACTCAATATACGGGAGCTGCCGCTGCCGATGTAGAACAAGGGATCATTGTTAAAATTGAACAAGCTATTGATGACCTTGTTGATATTAAGCGGGTGACGGCTGTCGCTAATCAAGGAAGTGGGGTTGTTACGGTTGAGCTTGATAATGATGCTGATCTTAATAAAGTTTTAGATGAGGTAAAACAGCGGGTTAATAATATTACGACATTTCCTGCTCAAATGGAGCCGCCCTTGATTCAACGGGCGGAATTTATGAGTAATGTGATGTTTTTATCAATATATGGTGATTTGAGTGATCGCCAACTTAAACGTTATGCTCAAGTTGTAAAAGATGAAATTATTCAGCAAACCAGTGCGACAGCGGTGACGGTAAGCGGAATAAGAAATGATGAAATAGCAATTGAAATAGCCGCACAGCAACTGCGCGATCATGGCGTTACCATTGAGCAAATAGCACAGGTATTACAGCAACGCTCATTGGACTTACCCGCCGGAGCAATTAAAGCCCAAGATGGTGATGTGTTAGTTCGTACCACAGAACAACTTTATCAAGGTGATCAATTTGCCAATATCGTTTTACGCACGAACGCGGATGGAAGTCGATTACGCCTGTCTGATATTGCCACTGTAACGGATGGTTTTGTCGAAAAATCAGTACTTAATCGATTTAATCAACAACGTGCCGCGGTGATACAAATTCGAAATCTTCCTAATCAAGACGCAACGCTCATATCCCAGCAAATCAGTGATTATGTGACGAATAAAAAGGCACAATTACCAGCGGGTATTCATATTGATAAATGGGCTGATATGTCACATTACCTTGAAGGGCGGCTTAATATGATGCTGTCTAATATGGTGTATGGCGGATTATTGGTGTTTATTATTCTCGCTATTTTTCTTGAAGTGAGATTAGCATTTTGGGTAATACTTGGGTTACCTTTTTGTTTTCTTGGCACGTTATTATTTATGCCATTTGAGATGATTAATATCTCCATTAACTTATTGTCGTTATTTGGGTTTATTCTCGTACTTGGGATCGTGGTTGATGATGCAATTGTTGTTGGAGAAAGTGTTTATTCAGAAGTAGAACAAAAAGGGCAAACAATTAATCATGTTATTCAAGGGGCGAAGCGAGTCGCTATTCCTGCAACCTTTGGGGTATTAACGACCATGGCTGCATTTGTGCCAATGCTGTTGTCAGATAGTCCTCGCACTGAATTTTTTAAGGCCATTGGATGGGTGGTTATTTTATGTTTAACTTTTTCCCTGATTGAATCTAAATTAATTTTGCCCGCCCACTTAGCCCGATCGCGTTTAGTACAACAACGATCTTGGAACAATCCTATTGTGCGAATGAAACAACGCTTTAATCAGGCGGTAAATAAGTTTATTCATGTTCATTATCGATGTTTTATTGGTTTGGCCATCGTGCATAGATATAGTGTCTTAGCGACATTTGTTGGTGTGTTGTGCTTAGCATTGGCGTTAGTGTTCAGTGGACAATTACGGTGGGTGTTCTTTCCTAAATTACCCTCTGACTATATTCAAGTCTTGGTAGAAATGAATGATTCAAATTCAAAAGCTAATAATATTAAGGTTATTAATCAATTAGAACAGGCATTGTATGCAACTGATGAAGAAATTTATCAGCAGCAGGGCATGCATGTTGTGAAGCATAGCTTTGTTAATATGCGAGACAATAACAATATGTTTGTGTTAGTTGAATTAGAAAAAAGCGAAAGTTTACCTATAAGTAGTTTTGAGATTTTAAATAAATGGAAACACCATATTCCACCATTAGTTGGCGTCAAAACTATTGCTTATGAAGCGTCTATTGACCGCCAGAAAAGTGATATTCAATACCGTTTACAAGGGGAGAATAGTCAGCAACTTTTGCAAGCAGCTACAAAATTAAAGCAGCAACTTGAACGTTATCAAGGGGTGTTTAATGTTGAAGATGATTTATCTGCGCCAACGCAAGAGATTAATATTAAGTTAACGTCAATTGGGAAAATATTAGGTTTATCCGTCGCGAATCTGACCAATCAAGTTCGACATGCTTTTCATGGTATTGAAGTTCAACGTATTTTACGCAATAACGAAGAAGTGAAAGTGATGGTACGTTATCCTGCTGATGAGCGTCGTAGTGTCGGTTATTTACAAAATATGAAAGTGGTTTTATTAAATGGTACGTTGGTGCCATTTTCTGAAGTGGCAACCATTGATTTTATTTCAGCATTAAACAGTATTAATCGGGTAGATAAACGTCGAACATTGGTCGTTAGTGCAAATGTTCACAAAGGTAAAGCTTCTCCATCTGAGATATATACCATTATAAATAAAGATTATTTACCGTTATTACGTCAGCAATATCCAGCAGTTAACATTCAACTTGATGGGCAAGCAAAAGAAGAGTCTGAAACGAAAGTTAGTCTATTTCGTGATGCGGTATTAGCACTGGTTGCTATTTTTGCATTAATGGCGATTCCATTGCGATCATACAGCCAACCGTTGATCATTATGTCAGTGATCCCCTTTGGTATTATTGGTGCCATTGCTGGACACTATTTTGCGGATATTTCACTTAATTTACTGAGTGTGTTTGGTATTTTGGCATTGTCTGGTGTAGTGGTGAATGATTCTTTAGTGCTGGTGGTATTTATTAACCGTGCTTTGGAACAAGGTACTTCTCTTTATGATGCCGTTATTGATGCAGGGTGCTGTCGTTTTCGTGCCATTGTACTAACGTCACTAACCACCTTCTTTGGCTTGGCGCCTATTTTACTTGAAACGAGCTTGCAGGCACAAATAGTGATTCCAATGGCAACATCATTGGCATTTGGAATCTTATTTGCAACAGTAGTTACTTTACTATTAGTGCCTGCTCTGTATTTAATTTTGAATGACATTAAACAAGTTTGTCGTCGTTTATTTCATTATTGGTGGCGTCCACAATTGGATAAATAATGTCTTGTTTAAAAACCAAATCCAACCCCAGCAGCAATACCTGCGTCATGTTGGCTATCATCAGAAGCGGCTAAAGTGACAATACCGTGCTGACCGACATCGAATTTTCCTCCAATAGCCATTGCCGATTGGTTATCATAATTAGCGACACCCATACCAAGAGTATAGTAATAACCTTGTCGCATTGGGATTGATGTCATCGCCATTGCACTTGCAATACCCGCATTGGCTTGATTATGTACTTTTTCAATATTGTGGGAAAGTAAGTCGACTTTTTGATCCGTATATTCATTCGCGGCAGATAACGTAGCCGCTGATTTATTATTAGTATAAGTATTGGCTTGTTGTACGGCGTTGATACTTTGCTGATGGCTGTATTTATTTGCAGTGGTGAGTGTTGTTGCGGATTTATCATTAGTATAACTATTGGCTTGTTTTACCGCATTAACACTTTGTTGCTGGCTATAATTATTCGCAGTGGTGAGTGTTGTTGCAGCTTTATTATCAGTATAAGTATTAGCTTGTTGTACTGCGTTGACACTTTGTTGATGACTATATGTTTTTGCTTCGGTTAGTGTTGAGGCTACTTTTGTATTAGTATAATTTTCTGTTGCTTTTATGCCTTTATTTAATTGACTGACATTCACCGCATCAGTACTTGCGATACCTGAATTTACATGCTCTAAACGACGTTGGATTTGATTATTACCAAAGGAGACTTGACCATCAATTGATTGTGATTGGTTACCTATTGCAATTGAACCTCGAGTACCTGTGGCATGGGCATAATTACCAATAGCAATATTGGAGGTTGATGAACGAGCGTTTGTACCTAATGCGGTAGAATAGCTACCATTAGCTTGGGCGCCAGAGCCAAAAGCAACGGCTGCATTACCAATCGCATGTGCTGTTGATCCAAAGGCTTCAGCTTGAATGCCTTTAACAATAGCCCCTGAGCCAAAAGAAGATGAACTATTACCGTGAGTATTTGCGTTTGAGCCAAAAGATGCAGATTGATCGCCGACAGCCGTTGCGGCAACACCTATTGCAACCGCAGCATCACCTTGAGCGATAGCTTGATAACCTTCAGAAACACTTGAATTACCCTGAGCACTGGCGTTAGGACCAACTGAAATAGACGTTGTACTGTTTTTTACATTGGCGTCATTACCAATAATGACATTATTTGATTGAGCCGTTGGCGTTTCAGCCATACTTGATGCAGATAAAGTAGCAAGTATTAAATAGGCTAAGTGATGTTTTTTCATAATAGAGCCCCTTGTTTCTATATAGAGATAGTAGAGCAAGAGGATGTATGAAAGTTAGTAGCAGAATTTAAATAACAGAAACCAAAACTGAACAAATCATAATCAATGGCAGAATGTGATTTTTTATGCTTTTAAAAACGGTATAAAACGTATTTAAATGGGTGCTTATGCATTTGTTGTGGGTTGATTTGTAATTTTTTCAGTATTAATAAATATTACTTGTTTCTAATTGTGGCTATTTAGTGCTCAAGGTGACTAATTGTTGTTGTTTATCTTGTTGTGATGCTGATGCTTTTTTTTCGCTGCGTTTTTATGTGATAAACACTCACTATAATCATTAAAACCTTTTTGTTGGCATTCAATAACTTTATTTTTCATTTGATTTAATTCAGTATTATTACGGACTGAATAAATATTGCCATTAGTACAAGTAATTGAAATCACACCATTGGGCTCAAAATGATAGCCTTCAATGTCACTTCCACAGGGGTTAAACCCTATATCTGCTTTTACGCTGACTTTAGTTGGAATAATTCGCACACTTTCAGTTACACATCCTACTAATAATAAACAAAACAAGGTGGTAATAATAAATTGTCTCATGTAATGAAAAGCTTTTTAAAGGTAATGAAGATGGCAATTATAAATGAAAAAAGTATGAATATCATGTTATGAAGAGCTAATTGATCACAGTAAAGCATACTAATATATTTATCAGTATGCTTTAGTCTGTTAAATAATAATTATTCTTCATCGCTATTGATGATAGTAACAGGACCATAATAGTGATGGTGATGATGGGTTGTATAATGGTGATGGTGAGTATCTTTATGTGCGGTACCAACACCACCATGGATATGATGTCCATGTGATGGTTCATGTTCACGATATTGTTGATGATCTTTGTCGTGCTTGTGTGTTTCATCATCAGAATAATGGTGTTTCATCGTTTCATGTGTTGATTCTTTTGTCTTTTGAGTTGCCATGAATACCTCTACATTATGATATGTCTGGATTTAGTAAGCGTAGTTCATTTAAAAAAAGAATCTGCATGGTTTTTTAGGCGGTTTATATTAATTGCAATATAGGATTTTGATTATATTGATTTTTTGTTTTTTCTAGTCACGATAATAGTAATGGATTAATAATAACTTAGAATAAAAATGAGAGAGGGTGGATATTATTGCTATATGGAATTAATGTTTTACATTCAAATTGTTCGCAGAGTCACACGGTAAGTGCTATAACGTTGGCTGTTTAACGATGCGGAATACAACATGAATCTCGATGAATTTAAAATATTATCAGTAGTGCTGATTTTTATAACTACTGTGCTTGCGGGATTGTATCCGTTTTTACGTAAATTTAAAACGACCCGACCATTAGAATCTCCGGCAGCAGAAGCCTTAGCATCAGGTGTTTTTCTAGGTGCAGGTCTTATTCATATGCTGGGTGATGCCTCTAAATCATTTTTAGATCATGGTATTGAATATCCAATTGCCTTTGTATTAGCCGGCAGCGTGTTCTTATTATTATTATGGTTTGAACACTTAGGTCGCCGTTTAGATGAACATGGCGACAGTAACAGTCCTGCATTCGCTATTTTAGCGATGGTCATTCTATCTATTCATTCGTTACTTGCGGGTACGGTGCTTGGATTAAGTGGTTCAATTACAATGATGGTTATGATCCTCATTGCTATTCTAGCGCATAAATGGGCAGCAAGTTTTTCACTGGCAGTGCAATTAAGTAAAAGCCGCTTGTCGTTGCGCCAATCTTTAACTATGTTTGCATTATTTACGATAATGTTGCCGCTTGGTGTGGGGTTAGGATCGGGTATTTTAGACTATACCGAAAACTATCCATTATTAGAGCCTATCTTTTATTCATTAGCTGCTGGTACATTTTTGTACCTTGGTACATTGCATGGTTTAAAACAGTCAACCATGGTTGATAAATGCTGTGATTTAAAGAATTTCACTTTTGTCGTTATCGGTTTTGTTTTAATGGCCGTGGTTGCTATTTGGGCTTGATTGTTTTATTACGCTAAATTCCACCTTATTGTCCGCGTTAGTTACTTCTAGCTAACGCGGAACTGCTTTATCTGGGTAATACCCTAACGTCATTACATCATCTTGTCTTTGAGTTAAAAACTGATGTGCTAATTATTTAAAAGTTGATCCCCCTCACGTGCAATGGGACAAATGTCCTCATCTTAGATAAAGATACCTTTTACAATTGCTTCAAATTATTAATAAGAACAAAAGGATTAACGGATGGACTTTCTTTCTTGGTTTGATATCAATAACACCCTTGTTAATTTTCCAATCGGTGACGGTTATGCAATGTCATGGATTGAAGCAATTGGTACTGTCTTTGGTCTGCTGTGTATTTGGTTTGCCAGTAAAGAAAAAACCATAAATTTCTTTTTTGGTCTTATTAATGTCACCTTGTTTTGTATTATTTTCTTTCAAATTCAATTGTATGGGTTGTTGCTATTACAAGTATTCTTCTTTGTTGCCAATATTTATGGTTGGTTCGCATGGACAAGACCAACTAGCGAGGGAGATAACTTAGAGGTTCGGTGGTTAAGTAAGCAAAAATTAGTCATGACCGTGACATTAAGTGCAATTGCGATTGGGTTACTAACGGTTTATATCAACCCCGTGTTTTTTGCTTTAGCTAATTTCGCTGTAGATATATTGAATGTTTTCGGTGCTAATTTAGCGGCTCCAACATTACAACCCGGCGCGTTCCCATTTTGGGATGCTACCATGACGGTACTGTCTATTGTGGCGCAGATTCTAATGACACGTAAGTATGTTGAAAACTGGATTGTGTGGGTAGTTATTAATATCATCAGCGTCGGTTTATATGCAGTACAAGGCGTGTATGCAATGTCTATTCAGTATGCAATTCTACTCTTTGTTGCGGCAAATGGTGCCCGTTGCTGGATTGCAATTGCGAACAGAAATAAACCACAAGCTAAGAAGGTTATCGCATGAATCAACAACCTCATTTATTAATTAGTCACGGTCAAATTGCCACGAGTATTTTAGTCTGCGGTGAGCCTGATAGAGTAAATCGAATTGCGGAACGTTTTTTAACAAATAGTGTGTTAATTGCTGAAAACCGTGAATACCGTATTATTAATGGCGACTATCAGGGTAAACCCGTTACATTGTGTAGTACGGGGATGGGCGCACCATCAATGATTATTGCTTTGGAAGAACTTAAGCGATGTGGCGCTGAATATATTATCCGTGTTGGCTCAGCAGGGGCACTGCAATCAAATATTGGTTTAGGTGAACTCATTGTTGCCGAAGGTGCAGTGCGAGATGAAGGTGGCTCTAAAGCATATATTCCAAGTGAATTTCCGGCTATTGCTGATCATCAATTGGTTCACTTATTAAAAACAGATTTATCGCAACAGAATATTAACTATCATAGTGGCATTGTACGTTCTCACGATAGTTTTTATACCGATGAAGAAGATAATATTTGTGAGTATTGGCATAAAAAAGGCGTATTAGGGGCTGATATGGAGACTTCTGCCTTATTAACGGTGGGGCGTTTACGTCAACTAAAAACAGCCGCAATTTTGAATAACGTGGTGCTTTATCAGCAGAATGTAAGTGAAGGGATTAATGCTTATGTTAATGAAGCTGAAGATATGATTAAAGGGGAACAGTTAGCTGCCCATACTGCGCTGAATGCCCTTATTAAGGTTGTTTAAGTCTATTTAATCACCAAATTAATAGCCCGGTTTTTATAAATTGGGCTATTTTAATGCGCACTATACATTTTCCTATTCAGTGCCATAAAAACCCGCTATCTTGATTTAAAATGAAACAATAGTGATATGCGCAATGCAATTGACTCCTTCCTCCTCAACCCGTTTTAGTGATTACCTAACTCAACATTATGCGAGCTTTCGCCAAGCACTATATAAGTGTCAAATCGGCAGTAAACGCTACCAAATCGGCGATGCTATCATGCAGCAAGGCCAGGATATTACTCAGTTAATGATTGTGCCTGTTGGACGAGTGTCGATGCATATTTGTGCTGTTAATGGTCGTCGTTTTCAATTAGGAGAGATGGACTGTAACTATAATGTCTTTGGTGAAATGGAGTTCTTTACTAAAACACCATGCCAATGGTCTGTTGTTGTTGAAGAAGCGATAGAAATTGACATTCTTGATATGAAAAAAGTAGAGAAATTACTGTTAGAACGCCCTGAATTTAGTTTGTTTTTTGCGTCTGCATTGGCACTTGATTACCAAGATTCGCTTGATATTTACACCTACCGTTTATTACATCCCATTACTTACAATATTGCATTTGATTTACTTCAGCACGCCCGTAATTCGATGACCCTTGGTCGATTTAATAAAGCAGATAAAGAGGCTGAACGGTTTGGTACATCAAGCCGTGTTTATCGACGCGCATTAAAGACATTGATTCAGCAAGGATTAGTTGAGAAACAAGGTTCTGAGCTTATTATTGTGGATTTGGCTGGGTTACAGAAGTTTGTAGATCACTTTGAAGATTATGAATTATCGTAAGTTGTTTCTGAGTTTTTAAAATAACAATGGCGACTGATTAAGCCGCCATTGTTTGATGTTATTACTTGATATTTATGATTACGCATAATGTTATGCGTAGATAACTTATCACGGTTCAGCTAGATTAATTTCTGTTCAGCCAATAGATCAATAAAGAACGCGTATTCAAGTGCATCTTCATGGAGAGCCTTAAAGCGACCTGATGCGCCACCATGACCCGCTTCCATATCTACTTTAAACAACAGACGGTTATCGTTCGTTTTAACATCACGCAGCTTAGCAACCCATTTCATTGGCTCGAAATACTGCACCTGCGAATCATGTAACCCCGTTGTCACCAATAGGTGAGGGTAGTCATGAGCGGTAATGTTATCGTAGGGTGAATAGCTCAACATGTAGTCGTAGTACTCTTTGTGGTTAGGATTTCCCCACTCATCATACTCGTTAGTTGTCAGCGGAATTGATTCATCGAGCATAGTGGTAACAATATCAACAAACGGTACGTGAGCTGCAACGCCACAGTAAAGCTCAGGGGCTTGGTTGATAATCGCGCCCATTAATAAACCGCCCGCAGAGCCACCAACAGCGAAGATCTTGTCTTTTGCGCCATAGCCTTGGTCTACTAATGATCGAGTAACATCAATAAAGTCATTAAAGGTGTTTTGCTTGGTGAGTTTTTTACCATCTTCATACCAAGGACGGCCCAACATTTCAGAACCACGAATATGCGCAATCGCATACACAAAACCACGATCTAATAAACTTAATCGGGTTGATGAAAAGCTTGGGTCAATGATAGCGCCGTATGATCCATAACCATATTGATACAACGGGTTAGTGCCATTTTTTTTAAAGCAATCTTTACGATAAACCAGTGATACCGGAACGGATTTACCGTCGCGAGCAGGCACCATAATACGTTCAGAACGGTAATTATTCGCGTCAAAATCACCGAGGATTTGTGCTTGCTTGAGTACTACATTACTGCCATCGTTAAGATTAAAATCGTAGTGAGTACCTGGTGTGGTCATGCTTGAGTAATACAGGCGTAATTTGTCTGAATCAATCTCTTTATTACCGTAAAGATAAAGTGTGAATGCTTCATCGTTGAAATGTAATTGTTGCTGCTGTTGAGTGTGAAGATCACGCACAGTAATGCGAGTTAAGCCATTTTCACGCTGCTGATATACTAGATAATCATTAAAGATCTCGTAATCTTCCAACATTGCGCCTTCTTGCGCAGGGATCACGTCCAGCCAATGATCTTTATTGGCGATATCAGTTGTAGCCACTTTCATTAAACGGAAGTTAACCGCTTCATAGTTAGTGTGAATATAGAACCAGTCATCAAGCTTAGAAATGCTGTATTCCAAGCCAGCTTCACGATCTAAGAACGATACAGCTTGCGCATTGGCATCGTTAGCATCAATGAAAGAAACGGCGCTAGTTTCAGTACTTGAATGCCAGATGTAAACCAGAGAGTTGTCTTTGCTTTTACCGATTGAGGTGTAAAAAGTCTGATCGGTTTCCTCAAAAATGAGCTGATCGTCAGCTTGTGGTGTACCTAAGCGGTGACGATAAACCTGATAACCTAATAAGGTTTGTGGGTCTTTGTGAATATAGTAAAACGCTTGGTTATCATTTTGCCAAGCAACAGAGCCGCTAGTACCTGTAATTTCATCAGCAAGGTACTGACCTGTGGTGAGATCTTTAATTTTAATGGTGTAAATACGACGGCTTACCGTGTCTTCACCATAAGCTAATAAGTTTTCGTTAAGGCTAATGCTGACCCTGGAAACATCATAGTAATCATGCTCAGATGCGAGTTGGTTTAGATCGAGTAAGACTTGCTTATCGGTGCCTGCAAAATCAGTAGCGCGCACTGAAATAGGGTATTCATTATCGCCAGAGACTTCACTTGAATAGTAATAACTGCCTTGCTTTACAGGGACTGTATTATCATCTTTAACAATACGTCCTTTTAGCTCATCAAATAATGTCTGCTGTAATGCAGTGGTGTGTGCCATTACTGCATCTGTGTAACTATTTTCAGCATTTAGATGCGCGATGATCTCAGGATCAGTGCGGCTGTCATCTCGCATCCAATAGTAATCATCAATACGCGTATCATTATGGATGCTCATCTCATGGGGGATTTTCTTAGCAACAGGGGCTGTCACGGCCTGAGTGTTGCTATTACCATGAGATGTCGCTGATGTTGTGTCGTTCAAAGTGTTGTCCTTTTGTGGCTACTGGGTGAGATAAACCACTGAGTAAAACCAATAGATACAGCAATATTATTTGCTTTGATGGTAATAATCTTGGGGCTATTGGTGGCTTTTTCAATCCTTCGTTTTACAAAATAGAATGACTAATGGCTACATGAATTGAAGATGCTTATTGAGAGGAGAAAGCAGAACAGTAATTGATGTTTTCATTATTGAGTTATCTAACTGAAGTTATTGGTTTTTATATGATTTATAAAAGAGGGTTACATTTATATTCTTAACATATAAGAATGAATAAAAACGGCTAATCAAGCGTGATAAAGATCACAAAAAATACAGGGTAACTATTTATGATGAAATAAGATTATGATCGAATAAATTGTTATTAAATGAAAAAAAGACGTGTTATTGCAGTAAGTGTACTGATTTTTGCTGGGCTGATTGGTGTAAGAGATCTTTATATGACGTTAGAACCTCAACATGAGGTTAACGTTAATGGTAAAACACTACATTTAGGTCAGGTATATTCTCAACATTTATTGTCGACGGTTGTTATTACGAGTAATGAAGAAACACTGCTAACGGTAACCGCACCGATTACAACGATCGTTAAACAACTCACAACCGAACTCAATAATGATGTAAATGAGGCAAATAAAACGCTTTCTGCTGGTGAAAAAATGCAGTTATCAACAGCGTATTTTAATACTAATATTACTCTTCATTTATCAACCGTAGTGACTTATAACACTCAGCATTATGCGTCAGTTTCAATGCCATTAGAGACGGTAGCCGTTAATTATACCGTTAATGATGCAGTGCAATTTAATGATATTATTGAGTTAGTGCAATGTTATCAAAAGAGTACTCAGAAGATATTTAATAATAATTGTGATTTTATAAACTAGAGAGTTACAAGCAATCATAATAGGAATCAAATACCGTTATTAAATTGATTACCAGTAAAATTGTGATGATCGTTTGATTCTGAAATTTTATGATTGTTTGTTTTTAAAGACCATAGATACTTTCATTTACTTTTGATTTTAATTTAAAGAAAATATATGAAAGTAAGTAGACGTTCATTTATCCATTATGCAGCTTCAATGTCTGTGTCTGCCGCAGCATTAACCAGTATGGGAGTGATGGGGCAACCGATAGCGCCTAAAAAGAATAATGTGTTGTTTATTGCCATTGACGATCTTAATGATTGGATTGGTGCTTTAGGTGCGCATCCACAAGCAAAAACACCTAATATTGATCGTTTGTTTCATCGTTCAACTGCGTTTATCAATGCTCATTGCCAAGTGCCTGTGTGCGGACCTTCGCGTACAGCTTTATTAACGGGAATGAGCCCAACGACAACAGGGCTATACACCAATAAAGAGCTAGGTATAAAACCATTTTCGCCTGTTGCTGAGTCTGTTTTAGGTAGTTCTCCCGTCTTACCACAGCACTTTAAAAGTAACGGCTATTACACCATGGCATCAGGGAAAATATCTCATCATGGTACTGCGGATTTTCGTCATGCAGAGCAGTGGCATGAAGAAGTGCCACTCTATGTTATCGGCCCTCGTGATGCGCATATTTTTGCCAATGGTTACGGCTATGGTTCATACGGTAAAGATGATCATAAATATTATCCATTCCCTGTTGGTGGGGGACAAATTATTCAATCTGAACACTATGGCCCAGGTACACCGGGTATGTCTTTGTGCAGTGGTGCGTTAGAACGACGGGATATTCCTAATGGCGGTGTTATGCCTGATGAATATTTTGCTGATTGGACGGTTGAACGGCTTAAGAAAACCTATGATAAGCCGTTTTTTATGGCGTGTGGCTTTATTCGTCCACATGTACCTTACACTGCCCCAAAAGAGTATTTTGATTTATTCCCACTTGATGATGTGATTGTGCCTGACACAATAAGCAAAGAAATGGCTGATGTTCCATTATACGGTAAAGCGTTAGCATTGGGGATCATTCCAAATGGTGATGCGGCAGCGGTTGAAAAAACAAAGATGCGTAAAGAGCTAGTCCAAGCTTATCTCGCCTGTATTGCTTTTGTTGATGCACAAGTGGGTAAGTTGCTTGATACCCTAGAAGCCAGCCCACATGCAAATAATACCACCGTCATCTTTTGGGGCGATCACGGCCAGAACTTTGGTGAGCACATGAATTATCGCAAGCAAACCTTATGGGGAGAATCAACGCGAGTGCCGCTATTAATCAGCGAAGCAGGGCAGAAGCAAGGTAAAATATGTCGCCAAGCGGTAAGTTTGCTTGATGTTTATCCAACTCTGGTTGAGATGTGTGGTTTACCGAACGTTGCCACTAATGAAGGTATTTCACTGGTGCCATTACTTAGAAACCCAAACTTTGATCGTAAAATTCCTGTCGTCACCACTTATGGTTATCAATGCCATGCGATTCGTGATCAGTGTTACACTTATATTCGTTATCGTGATGGGGGTGAAGAACTTTATGATCGTAGCGTTGATGCTGACGAACATCATAATTTAGCCGCCGATAAACAATACCAAGCGATTAAAACCAAGATGGCGCAGTGGTTACCCAAAAATGAAGTATTACCGTTTGGAATGAAAGACTTTGATAATGAGGGCGGTGATTTTATTACCAAGATCCTAGCTAAATTTGAAAACAACGGTATTCCAGCATACTTACAGTAATTCCAAATTATGAAAAGCCACTGTGTTGTTGACGCGGTGGCCTTTTTATTTGGTTTATTTGGGGACAGCCATAACTTTGTACATCAACAATGAGCTACTACAATTAAGCTTCAAGTTGCTTATGGTGAAACGAATGACAATCTCAAGACGAAAATTGATAGAACCTCAAATCACGCCCTTTTATCATGTGATTAATCGCTGCGTGCGTCGTGCTTATTTGTGTGGAGATGACCCATACAATGGCAAAAATTATCACCATCATCGTGATTGGATAGTAAATAAAATCAAACAATTAGCCTCTGTGTTTTGTGTTGATGTTTGTGCTTATGCGGTGATGAGTAACCATTATCATTTAGTGCTTAAAATAGATACCGAACAGCAGCAAAAGCTAACGCCAGAAGCGGTGATATCACGCTGGTTACAGTTATTTAATGGTCATCCTATTGCGGTCGATTTTTTAAAAGAGGGTCAAATTGGCTCGGATAAACAACAAGCATTATCAAATTTAGTGGCTGAATGGCAACAACGATTAGGCAGTATTAGTTGGTTTATGCGCTGTCTTAATGAAGAAATCGCGCGAAAAGCCAATAAAGAAGATCAATGTAAAGGTGCATTTTGGGAGGGGCGGTTTAAGTCTCAGGCACTACTGGATGAGAAAGCGTTATTATCTTGCATGATGTACGTTGATCTAAATCCAATTAGGGCTGGCATTACACCTTCATTAGAGCAGTCTGATTTTACCTCTATTCAACAACGTATTCGTGAACATCATCAAACGAAAATATCGACACAACAATCATCATCAAATACCTCTCGTTTTCAATTATTACCTTTTGTTGGTGCTGAACATCAAGCTAAAACCGCAGGGATAAACTTTGCTTTTACTGATTACCTTGAACTGATTGACTGGACTGGTCGGTGTATTCGACATGATAAAAAAGGCTTTATTGCACCTAATCAACCCAAGATTTTACAGCAAATGGGAATAACAGCAGATGCTTGGCTTGAGCACAGTGAACAATTTATGGAACATTATGCCAATGTAAGCGGGAAATGGTCACAGATGTGTGCATTCAAACAACGTATTGGTGGGCATTGGTGCAAAGGGAAGTCAGCGAGTCACCAGTTACATCCTAATTAGATATAGTTTCTTATTATCAGATGAAAATACCGCAATAACTGTCAGGATTGTGGGCTTTTTTGATCCTGAAATATGCTAACAGAACCGATTTAGTGATGAATTATAAACAATAAGCTGTAATTTTTAGAATTGAGAATTTATTGCTGGTGGAATGGTTTGTTTTTGGGGGGCTCTATTTAAGAGCTAATATATTTGGCTGTCCAGTATTAGCTTTATTTAAGGACAAAAATATTTGGCTGTCCAGCATAAAGCTAGCATAAAGCACATAAACAAAAGACAGCCTCTAAGATAGCAGGCTGTCTAATATTATTTTATTTTGTTGTTGAGACTAAGCCATACCGCTAACGCTTATAAACCCTGAACATATTGGGCATTAGTTGATATAGGCACTAAATTATCCAGTTCAGCTTTAGCCTCATCATTACCAGCAAGTAGTGCTTCAAAGTGTTTGATTAGTTCTACTTTGTCTTGTTCTTGCTTTGAACCTGCACCGATGTTGGTTAAATCAATAAAGAACTCGTCAAACAAATGCGAGAAATCATTCACTGCATCAAAGTTTAGGAACTGCTCATGATTGTAAATACTTGGGTAGCCACCTTTTTGTTTATCAACCGCAAATGAAATACCTTTTACATTAGTAATGGTGGTCGCTTTTTCGCATTTCAGCATACAGCCAGCTTCAATGGCCGGTTTCTTACAGCCAACGGTTTGTTGGAAGAAACATTGACGGCTGGTCATCATCAGGATTGGATGATAAATGCTGTAATAGAGCTTAAAGTTTTCTGGACGGGTAATATTTCTGATTTGACCACGGTTGATCTCGTTAGAAATAAAGGCACCAGCACAGTTTAATTCTTCTTTTAACGTAAGAAGAGCGTGTGAGTTGGTGGTATTTAAGAACGGTCCTGCCACCCACTCGATACCCATTTCATAAGCTTTATAAGCAATACCAGTATTGTTAGTTACGATACGCTTAGGTTTCACTTGCTCAAGGATTTTGACTGATTCTAAATAATCTTTACCAATTAATACTGCTGGGAACCAAGGAATCAAACGAGGGTTTTCTTGTAATAACGTAATGTGCTTAAGGCAGTTCTTTTTCAAGCTTTCAGGGAGTTTGAAGTAGATATCAGCATCTGTTACATCAGTAAGGTGTAAATCTTTTTCATTGGCAATCAGTAACGATAGTTTAGGTGTTGATGATACTTTAGCGTGTTTAGGTAAAGCGGGTACATCAACATGCTTAATTACCTCACGAGAGCCATTTAATAAGAATGCTGCTTGGTTTTTTAGATCCGTAATTTCTTTAAACGGCACCGTTAAGTTAGCATCAAAGTTGTCAAAGTTCATTGGCGCTAGATTAAACGTTGCATTATTAAAACTACGGAAGCGTTTATCTAGCGTTTCTGGTGTAATGGCAATTTCATCTGCTGTACGTAATAACGAATCAGTTTTTACTTCAAATGAGGTGTTACCCGCCATGATATTAAGTATTAGCGGGGTGTTTTCTTTGGCAGTAAAAGCCAATGTTAGAGCAACTTTATCAATGCTTAGATCTTTAATCTTATCGGCTAGTTCAGCACCTAATGCATTTTTTTCATTATAAAGATCTTGCTTTACATCATGGATTTGAACAACAGAAATGGCATTGTTTTTTTCAACCGCGTAATTAACACTGTTATCACGCGGATTATCAGTAAACATTTTCTTGTTGAGATCGCCCTGTAAAAATGAGTTAGTGAAGCTACGGTTAAAGACTTTATGTAAATTGCTGTCGTCAGCTAATAACTTACCTGATTCAATAAAGTTATTGATCTGTTTGCGCCATGTATCAACCACAGTGTAAACATAGTGAGCGCCTTTAATACGACCTTCGACTTTTAACGAATCAACCCCTGCATCGACCAGTTCAGGTAAATCAAAGTAGGCTGAATTATCTTTTAAGTTTAAAGGAAAGCGATGACCTTCAGCGGTAACTTCATATTCGTCGCGGCAAGCTTGGCTACAACGACCACGGTTACCTGAGTTACCGACACTGACTGAACTTGAGTAACATTGACCAGAGAAAGCGATACATAGCGCGCCATGGACAAAGACTTCGGTTAATACATCATGATCATGGGCGACGGTTGTTAATGCTTTAATCTCTCCAAGATTGAGCTCACGCGATAAGTTAACGCGTGTAGCGCCGATTTTGTGTAAGAATAAAATTTGACCTTCATTGTGGGTTGTTAACTGAGTAGATGCATGGATATGTAATGATGGGAAATGCTTTTTAACAATGTTGAAGATACCCAAATCTTGTACGATGATGCCATCAATGCCACTGTTAACCAGTTTATTTAGCAACCGTACTAAGCTAACAACCTCGTGTTCTAATATCACCACATTGAGGGTTAAGAAGACTTCACAATTGTGCTCATGTGCCAGTCGTAATACGCCATTTAGCTCGTCATATGAAAGATTAGAGGCGCGGTTACGGGCATTGAACATATCTAAACCACAGTAGACAGCATTTGCACCAGCAACAATCGCCGCTTTAATTGCTTCTACGTCACCACCTGGTGCCAATAATTCTATTTTTCTACTCATGCGAAATAACCCACTCAATGCTTTTCTTGTAATTTTTGAGAGGGCATTCTATCTGTATCTGTGGGGTAATACCATAAAATAGGCTTTTGTTGATATAAATCAATCAAAGAAATGTAAATGTGTGCATGTAAAGTTAGATGAGAGGGTCGTTATAACGTTACATTACAATTGTGGATGATTACAGCAACATCAAGGTTACTTATAGCTGATGAATTACAACATATGGGTGTCCAATTATCTTAATCATCTTTTGGCTGTCTAAGCTTATTTTTTATGTTTTTGATGTATCAAAATAATAAGTATTGCGATGAAATCTACGATTATTGCCATCAATAGTTGTTGGGTGTTTATTTTATCATTGTTAGGTGATTAACTTTTTTATAAATAGTATTTTGGCATTATTCATAGGAAGAAACATGCAGAATCCCGGAGAAGAGTTAGTTGGTGAGTATTTAAAACATATTCTTGGTTGTGATTTTGTTGAATACAATCTTTATACCCCTAATATTCAAGGTGAGATTGATGTTGTGGGCATCAATATTAAGGCTAAAGAAGTTTACATTTGTGAGGTAGCAACTCATTTAGTTACTGGTTTGCAATATGTTAAAAATAATCAACCGGATAATATTGAACGATTCTATAAGAAATTTGTTAAAAATATTAGATATGTAGAAGAATGTTTCCCAAACCACAAAGCAAGATTTATGCTTTGGTCACCTATTGTAAAAGATCAATCATCGAATGCTAAACATAATCAACGTAGAGATATTAAAACCATTCAAGATCAAATATTAACTGAGTTTGGGGTTGAGATTGAATCGATAGTTAATCAAAAGTATTTGAAATGTTTATTTGAATTAAGATCTTATGCTCGTAATGAAACAAAAGAATTAAAATCGCCAATAATGCGATTATTTCAAATTGAAGAGTATTTATTAAAACATATAGAGCGATTAGAGCGTTAAAAATTGTATAATAAAAATGATATTTAAATAAATTGTTGAAATAACCTCAGGCTATTTCAACAATTAATATTAGTGGTGAATTATTTCACATGTTAATCAATAACGACTAAACAGTTAGGTAATTCATTTTTTTCTTCCGTGTACGGTAGGGCGTTAGTTAATAATTTACCAGATTGCTGTAAACACTGAATAAAGCCTTCAAACGTTTTTCCTGCTTTAACATCTTTGGTGAAATCTCGGACTATGCTTTGCCATGCTTCATCACTGATACAATCATTAATGCCATAATCTGTTAAAATTTCAACATAATGCTCAGCTTCGCAAACAAAGATCATTACCCCTAAATGCTGTTTAGTACGATGAACACCATTGGCTAAAAACTGCTCACGAGCAACCAGACTTGCACGGCGATGTTTAACTACTTTTGGTAATAAACAGTACTTAATGGCTGGAATACGAAAGATCAATGTTAGAACAACAAAAGCAGCTAATTGCACTAATAGAATATCCGTTAGCTCTAACCATAATGGAGTAATGATTAACAGTGCAGGAACAAATAGCGCAATAATGGCAGCCCACAAGGTTGGAACAAAGTAATAGTCATCCGCTTTTGTTGCCATCACGGTAATTAATTCAGCATCGGTGGTTTTTTCCATATCACTGATGGTTTGGCTAATTGTTTGTAGTTGTTCATTTGTAAATAATTTCATTACCATCCTCCTGATGCACCGCCGCCGCCGAAGCCACCGCCGCCACCACTAAAACCACCACCGCTGCCGCCACTACCTCCTCCGAAACCACCGCCAAAGCCACTAGAGCCGCCACGGTGTGATCCAAAACCACCACTGGTGAAGACATCACCATCGCGGCCATAATAGGTTGAACGGTTGCGACGACGACGGCTAAAGGCAACAATTTGAATGATCACTACAAATAAAATAAACAAATAGAAATCGTAGGGTGGTTTATCTTCTGTCACAACAGGTTTGTATTCACCATGGATAGCAGCAATGATAGCTGTTACACCATTATCGATTCCCGTTGCAAACTTACCGGCTTTAAAAGCGGGTTTAATGTGATTATTTATAATATTAATCGCAATCGCATCAGGTAATGCACCCTCTAAACCATAACCGACTTCTATACGCATTTTTTTGTCATTTTTAGCGATAATTAATAATACGCCATTGTCATGTTGTTTCTGTCCAATTCCCCAAGTACGACCGAGTTGATAGCCATAATCGGCAATTGGAATGCCATTAGTTGACGGTACGGTTACTACCACCACTTGGTTGGACGATGATTTTTCTTCTGCGGCAAGCGTTTGCTCAAGTTGCTGAGTTTGAGCTTCATTTAGCATATGAGCGTCGTCGACCACTCTCCCTGTTAATTCAGGGAAAGTGATTGCAGCCAATGCACTTTGGCTGATGAACAACAAAAGCCCACAGATAAGTAGGACTTTTTTCATTTAGAATTCAACCTTAGGCGCAACATCAGCGTTAGGTGTTGTTGCTGTAAAGTTAGGTTTGATTTTTAGATCGCTATACATTGCCCAGTGCCATAAACGGCCAGGGAAAGTACGAATTTCAGTATTAAAAGCTTTTACTGCATTGATGTAATCGCGACGTGCAACAGCGATACGATTTTCTGTGCCTTCTAGCTGTGCTTGAAGTGCGATAAATTGTTGGTTAGCTTTTAGATCTGGATAGCGTTCTGATACAACCATCAATCGAGATAACGCACTGCTTAATTGACCTTGAGCGGCTTCAAATTTTTTAAAGGCTTCTGGGTTATTTAATGTTTCAGGCGTGACTTGCATCGATGAAACTTTTGATCTTGCTTCTGTCACTGCCGTCAACGTGTCTTTTTCGTGAGCAGCATAACCTTTAACCGTTGCGACTAAATTGGGGATTAAATCTGCACGACGTTGATAATTATTCTGTACTTGGGCCCAATCAGCATTGGCTTGTTCATCGAGAGTAGGGATGGTATTGATACCACAACCTGTTAATTGAGTAAGCAGTAATGCGATAAATAGATATTTGATTGATTTGAGATACTTCACCATAAGATTCCTTTTTTTATGCTTTCAAGTGATTATTATTACTCAAGTAAAGCATACATTGCACCATTGTTGGTAAATGATTACTGATAATTGTGACTAACTGATGGCAAATAGTCTTTTTTTTGTACAATGTTCGTTGGAGTAAGGAAATGGTGGGAATGTTCACATACCTTGTAAGAATGCGAGGTTTATCAACAATAACCCATGCTAATTATTAACTTCGCATGGGTATTGTGATGGAGGATAACTTAATGGTTAATCGTGAATAAGACGTACAATTAACGCCCCTGCGTCACGCAAAGCATCAGTATTGTGGCTTAATACAATGCCATCACGAGGAGCGGTATAACGTTTAATTTCATTACCAAACAGGTCATATTGTGTTGCGATAATATCGCCCTTACTTACAGGTGCTAGCATCTCAACATTTGCGAGTGTTAGCCCACCGATATCAGCGCGAATAGATGTCACGTTATCCGCTTCTATCGCACAAGGCGTCAAGGTCGCTGTTGTTAAATGGTGTTGGTTTTTAATAATTTGCATAACCCCTATAACAGCACGATTAATTAACGTTGGTTGAGTAATCTTACCACTACCCACTTCAATGGTGATCGCGCTAACGCCATGTTGATTCCAAACAGTTTCTAATACTCCCTGATCGCCAGGATCATTTAAGATCGCATCTGGTGTCATTAATCGTGCCATCGCCAGCGCTGATTCAATCCGGAAATCAGCAAACACATACAATGGGTAACAGGTTCCCGTAGTTTGAGTATGAAGATCTATCGCAATGTCGGCATTGGGTAATAATAAATATTGCCACAATTGAGCAAGGTAACGTTCAGCGGCATTACCTTGATTGTTACCGGGGAAATAGCGATTAAGATTCACAGTAGATAAATCTTGATCCGCGCCATGAAAATCACGATGGTGGTGAACAATACCCGATAGATTAATCGCTGGAACAATAATCACGCTGCCACAAATGTCAGTATGTTGTAGCTGACGGGCCAGTTGTTGCGCGGTTAAAATGCCATTGAGTTCATCACCATGAATGCCTGCGGTGATCATTACTTTCTTGCCCGCTTGCTTGCCTTTAAATACCCATACGGGTAAATGTTGATCTTGATTTAAGGCGTTAGTCGCAACGTTGAACCAAAACTGATGCTGACCAATGGCGAGATCGTCCACATTTAATGCTGAAATCACCGCAATATTATTAATAATGTCACCCGTGAGTTGGGTCGTTATTATATTGGTATTGGTATTGGTATTGGTATTGGTATTGGTATTGGTATTGGTATTGGTATTGGTATTGGTATTGGTATTGGTATTGGTCATATGATTAATTAAATCCAGCTAAGTGAGCACAAACAACCGTCACACTTGAAGTAACGAACAATAGCAACATAAAGCGCCAGCTAAAACGGATCCAATCACCCCAATCAATACGACATACCCCTAATGTTCCCATTAATGACGCTGATGTTGGTACCACGATATTGGTAAAACCATCACCTAATTGGAATGCCAGTACTGTTACTTGACGAGAAACGCCAGCAATGTCGCCCAAAGGTGCGAGTAATGGCATCGTCAGTGCGGCTTGGCCTGATCCTGATGTCACAAAGAAATTAAACACAGATTGGAAGAGGTACATAATCCAAACTGCCGCTACATCAGGAATGCCACTGATTGCACCACCTGCACTGTTTAAAATGCTATTAAGTACGCTGGGCTCATCAGCTGAACCATCACCTAGAATTAATAATACGCCTTTAGCACAACCAACAAGTAGAGCAGGAGCAAGCATGACACCAGCGCCTTCTTTAAATGAGGTTGCAATGTCATTTAAGGTTATATTATTAAGTTTAAAGATAATACCAATAATACCGGCAATAAAGCCCATAGTGAAAAATTGCGATGCAATCTCAGGAATATACCATGCATGCGCAACAACCCCCCAAACAACCCAACCTGTTGTGGTTGCAACGGTAACGATCACTAAGGTATAACCGATATTCCACTGTGATTGTTTAACTTCTGCCGTTTTATCACGTAAAAATTGATCGGTTTTAAAACTGTAAGATAATTCAGGATTGCGTTTGATTCTCGCTGCATAACGCATGGTAAAGATAACACCCATTAAAGTGAAACCTACCCATAGTGGAATACGAACCGTCATCCCTGAAAGTACAGGGATGCCTGCAATGCCCTGTGCAATAGCAACCGAGAAAGGGTTCATCCATGATGATGCAAAACCGACTTGAGTGGCGACATAAGTGACCATGACCGTTGTAATGCCATCGTAACCAAGTCGTAACATGAGTGGTGCGATAATAATTGCAAAGGCAATCGCTTCTTCACCCATACCAAAGACAGCACCGCCCAATGAAAACAAGACAAAGAGAACGGGAATGAATAAAAAGTCATTGCCTTTTGTTTTATGAATGAGTGCTAAAATACCAGCATCGATGGCGCCAGTACGCATAACAACACCAAAAGCGCCACCAATAACGAGCATGAACATGATCACGCCAACAGCTGATCCCCATTTACTGCCAGAAACTAAGCCTTCGAACATAAAGTTCATTAAGCCTATGCCACCGCCAGCACTAAAAAAACCAACTGTGTTATAAATTTTTTCACCATTAGCATCAATAGCATATTTAAAAGATGCGGGATCAATAACAGTACGTGTTTTTTCCACACCATCAGCAATAAAGCTCACTGCATGTTGAGTAAAACTGCCTGCCGGAATGAGATAAGTAAGAATAGTTGCTAATACGCCAACGATAAAAATAATGATTAATGTATCTGGTATTTGCCAGGATTTTTTAGCATCAGCTGTTTTAGAATGATCTATTGAATTGTGCAAAATATAATTCGCTATAAATTGATAAAGTATGCATAAAATATCAATTATTATTCGAATCTTATCAATTTAATATTTTTATTGTAACGATAAAAAACATTGCTCTATATATGGCGTGGTGGGATATTTATTGGCAATAAGAATAATATAAAGTTTTAATAAAGAGTATTTTATAAAAATATGTCTATTACTTAGTTTTTTATTATATATATCCTATTTTTTTCATTATATTTAACTAGAAACGGCAAATTTAATTTTGTAATCTCGGTGAAATATCACGATTATTTATGAAAGTTACAGCCAGATAAGCGTGTAGTTGTTAATTAAAGGCGATATAAACAACACGATATCCCTGTTATGGTTTTTTGTAGCGAGTGTAGAGCTATTGATTTTGTTTTTAAAGGTGGAGTAAGAATGAAAAAAATATTAATTAGCGGGTTTGAACCTTTTGGGGGGGGAGTAATTAATCCGGCATTAGAAGCAGTAAAATTATTAGATGGGGCCGCTCTTAACAACGGTAAAATTGTTGTTTGCCAAGTGCCTGTTACTCGTTTTAAAGCAACCGCAGCTGTGATTGAGGCGATTAAACACCATCAGCCAGATTATGTAATTACGGTGGGGCAAGCTGGTGGGCGAGCTGCAATTACACCAGAGCGTATTGCGATTAATATTGATGATTTTCGAATTGTTGATAACGAAGGAAATCAGCCAATTGATCAACCGATAGTTGTTGATGGGCCTGATGCTTATTTCTCTACATTACCCATTAAAGCGATTACTCATGCTTTACAACAAGAGGGGATCCCGTGTCAGGTATCAAATACAGCCGGCACTTTTGTATGTAATCATTTATTTTATGGTGTTCAGCATTATCTACGTTATACCCAGATTGGTCATGGTTTTATTCATATTCCTCTGTTGCCACAGCAAGCAACATTTGGGGATCAGCCGAGTATGTCGTTAGATCTGATCGTTGCAGGGTTAAAAATAGCCGCACAAGCGGTCATTGATAATGCTTTTGACATACCATTAAGCGGTGGCTCTATTTGTTAATGAATTAACTATAGTGGTAGATCTTCCTCAATAACATCTGGATAACGTTTCTGAATCAGTGTGACTTTATTGAGTGAATGTAAAATAGCATCAATACAAAGAGGATCAAATAACGTTCCTGAGCCATTAATTAAATACAGTTCGACATCATCTATTGACCACGGCTGTTTATAAGGACGGTGGCTTAATAGAGCATCAATAACATCAGCTACCGTAACAATGCGGGCTTCTAATGGTATATCGGTGCCTTTTAGTTTATCTGGATAACCATTACCATCATAACGTTCATGATGATGACGAATAATATTAAGGATGGTATTGAGTTCTTGGTTATTATCGTACTTAAAGGTGGTTAAAATATTCGATAAAAGCTGGCAGCCTAGATCTGGGTGCTGATTCATGACCGCTCTTTCTTCATCGGTGTAAATCTCTGTTGAATATAAAATATCTTCAGGGATTAAAGATTTTCCTATGTCATGCATATCCGAGAAATGATAAACAGATTCAACAAAATCACCATTACATTTTCCTCTTCTAGCTAAGTAAAGCCCAATTAAACGGCTATATTCAGCAACTCTTTTTAGATGATTCTGGGTTTCAGGATCTTTATGATGACTTAATAACAAAACAGTTTTTACAATCGAATGAAACGCTTTTTTATTATTAAAATTATCAGTAATAAGCAACGTGATCAAAATTGAGAAGGTGGTGAAATAATTAACTTTTTCACTAAAAAAATCTTTTACTTTAGCATTGATAAATAACACACCAATAAAGGTATCATTAGTATAAATTGGACATGCCATACTTGAAATACAATTACTTTGTAATAATCGTAAATGAATTTTTTTCACAGATGATTGATGAGAAAGCATATTATCAATAATACTTGGTTCTAATGATGAACGCATTTTGTTTAAACGCGGTGATCGACTTATTGATGAAATAAAAGTTGGAAAATTATCACCATAGTCAGGGCTACGATAAACAGAATAAAGATTATCGTCTTCATCTATTCGCGTAACTGCGATCCCAATAATTTCAGGATAAAGATTTTTAACAGAAGCTGTAAATAGATTTAAGCGTTCATTAAGAGTATGTGTTGAATTTAAAAATGAATACATCAATAAGTCCCATTCATAGCTATATGCATATTAGTTTATATTTGATCAAATATAGTATCTTGTATAGTTATTTATTGATTTTTAATTTTAGTGTTTTTTAAACGGTTATTAACAAATAAATGAATAACCAGATTAACAAGTGAATTAATATAAATTATTGCCATTTCATTATTGTTAAACTGATCATTTTTAAGTGTATAAAAAATAAAAAGCGGATCAAAAGATCCGCTTTAATAGCTGAATTCGTGTATTCATGGTTATTATTACTTTTCTATATAAGTATCAATACTTGGGCAAGAACACACTAAATTGCGATCTCCAAATACGTTATCAACTCGATTAACACTTGGCCAGTATTTGGCATTTTTAGTATGCACAGATGGGAAGCAAGCAATTTCGCGGCTATAACAATGTGTCCATTCAGCGGCTCGTAAATCAACTTGGCTGTGGGGTGCATTGACTAATGGGTTATCTTCCAAAGACCATGCTCCGGTTTGTACCTGATTAATCTCTTCGCGAATGGCAATCATCGCGTCACAAAAACGATCTAACTCGGTTAAATCTTCTGATTCTGTTGGTTCAACCATTAATGTGCCAGTAACAGGGAACGACATTGTTGGCGCATGAAAGCCGTAATCCATTAAGCGTTTAGCAATGTCTTCTTCTGATATACCAGAAGCGGCTTTAATCGGACGAATATCAATAATACATTCGTGGGCGACGCGACCTTGTGTTCCTCGATATAACACTGAGTAATGTGGACGTAAACGTTCCATCACATAGTTGGCATTTAAAATGGCTAACTCGGTCGCTTGTTTTAGCCCAGCTTCACCCATCATTGAAATATACGCATAGGAAATAGGCAGAATAGATGCTGAGCCTAGCGCTGCTGCCGATACCGCATATTGATTGTTCTGTGGCTGTTGGTTATCAATATGTCCGGGTAAGAATGGGCTAAGGTGAGATTTCACTCCGATCGGACCCACACCAGGGCCACCTCCGCCATGGGGAATACAGAAAGTTTTATGAAGGTTTAGGTGAGAAACATCTGAGCCAATAAATCCAGGGCTAGTTAATCCAACTTGCGCGTTCATGTTAGCACCATCAAGGTACACTTGACCGCCAGCAGCATGAACACGTTCGCAAACTTGTTGAACGCCTTCTTCATAGACACCATGGGTTGAAGGGTAGGTGATCATAATGCAGGATAAATTATCGCTGTGTTGATCTATTTTTGCTTGTAAATCATTGAGGTCAATATTGCCTTGTTCATCACAGGCCACCACAACCACTTTCATAGACACCATAGCTGCAGAAGCTGGATTAGTGCCATGGGCTGAGCTTGGAATTAAACACACATTACGGTGATTATCGCCATTTGCTTGGTGGTAACGCTGAATCGCAATTAGGCCTGCATATTCACCCTGAGCGCCTGAGTTAGGTTGTAGTGATACGGCATCATAGCCAGTAATAGTGCATAACATGGCTGATAGCTTTTGGGCTAATTCTTGATAGCCCAATGTTTGAGAATTAGGTGCAAAAGGGTGTAATTGACCAAATTCAGGCCACGTGACAGGGATCATTTCAGCGGCGGCATTAAGTTTCATGGTGCAACTACCGAGCGGGATCATGCCGTGGGTCAGTGAATAATCTTTATTTTCAAGTTGCTTCATGTATCGCATCATGTTGGTTTCACTATGATAGCGATGAAAAATAGGGTGCGTTAGGTAATCACTTTGGCGTTGGCAACGCGTTGGAATTGCAGCAAATTCGTCATCGGCAATTAGGCTACTGTAATGATCAATCGATAAGGCTTTGCCAGTTAATAATGTGAGTAACACTTCAATGTCATCGGCTGATGTGGTTTCATCAATACTAATGCCGAGTTTATGCTCATATTTACGAAGGTTAATACCGGCATCTAATGCTTGTTGATAGAGGTTATCTGTGTTCTCAGCGGTGAGTAAAGTCAGGGTATCAAAAAAGGTGTTATTTTCAATGATAAAGCCATTATCACGTAAACCTGCGGCTAATATAGCGGTAAGGTGATGTACCCGCCGTCCTATTTTTTTAAGGCCTTCAGGTCCATGATATAACGCATAAAAAGCCGCCATGTTGGCAAGTAAGGCTTGGGCAGTACAAATATTAGAGGTCGCTTTTTCACGGCGAATATGTTGTTCACGGGTTTGCATTGCCATTCGAAGTGCACGGTTACCTTTGGCATCTTTAGATACCCCAATCACACGGCCTGGCATAGTACGTTTGTACTGATCTTTGGTTGCCATAAAGCCAGCATGTGGTCCACCAAACCCCATTGGAACACCAAAACGTTGTGCGCTGCCAATCACCACATCGGCACCCATTTCACTGGGTGGGGTTAATAGCGTTAATGCAAGTAAATCACTGGCAACGGTAATTAAGGTTTTGTTGTTATGTGCGGTGGCAATAATATCGGTTAAATCATCAATTTGACCGTTGGTGGCGGGGTATTGTAATAAACCACCAAAGACATTGTGATCATTTAATTGTTGAGGTTCGCCAATAATGATTTCTACCCCAATAAAGTGCGCCCGTGTTTTAACAACATCAATAGTTTGCGGATGAACATTAGCGGCAATGAAAAATTGCGTGCTTTTACTTTTACCAGCACGAAGGCACAGTGTCATTGCTTCTGCGGCGGCGGTTGCTTCATCAAGTAGTGAAGCATTCGCCAGATCCATGCCCGTCATATCCATGACTAATTGCTGAAAATTAAGCAATGACTCTAAGCGGCCTTGTGAAATTTCAGGTTGATAAGGAGTATAAGCGGTGTACCAACCTGGATTTTCTAGAATATTGCGTAAAATTACATTTGGCGTATGGGTATTATAATATCCCTGTCCAATATAGCTTTTATTAACAATGTTTTTAGCCGCAATTTGCTTGAGTGATGCAAGCATATTCGCTTCGCTTTGAGCGGGTGGTAATGTTAATGGCTGGGGTAATGCAATGGCCACTGGCAGAGTTTGCTGAATGAGCTGTTCTATACTAGATGCGCCAATTGTCGCTAACATTTGCTGTTGTTGCGATAAGTTTGGACCATTATGGCGCTGAGCAAAATGAGTATCATCACTGAGAGCATTGAGCAGTGTGGTAGAAGTCATCTTTCTTTCCTTGATGTTAGTCTTCAGCAATGGAAGCAAGGTAAGTATCGCTGTCTATTAACTCGCTAAGTTGCGATAGATCGTCTACTTTAATTTTAGCAATCCAACCTTCACCATACGGGTCGTCATTAATCAGTTCAGGGCTATCATCAAGTGAGCTATTGGTTTCAATGATTTGACCACTCACTGGCGCATAAATATCAGATGCAGCTTTAACTGACTCGACTAATGAAAAAGTAGAACCAGCATCTGCGGCATCACCAATATCGGGTAAATCAACAAAAACGACATCGCCTAACAATTTCTGGGCATGATCTGAAATGCCCATTGTAATTGTGCCGTCACCATTATCACGTACCCATTCATGGCTAGTTGTAAATTTTAATGTCGTTTCCATGTATATACTCCTTACGTGGAATGTTTTATGAGCAAGATAGTTAATTTATCGTCTTATTGTTCGTTTAAGAATCTGCAATGTTAATTTATTGATATGAATACTACGTATTCGTTTGCGTATTGTCATGCCTATTTAACAATATTGCGGATTCGATCAAGATCTCTACCATTAGTTTTTCTGTTCTGGTGGTGTTTTTGGTAGGGTGAAATAATCATTGTTTAACTGCTGTTGCTTATTGGGAGTCAATCACTATGTCTCAACCTTTATTATGTACTCCGCTGCATGATCTACATGTCAATATGGGGGCGAAAATGGTGCCATTTGCTGGGTATGAAATGCCAGTACAATATGCATTAGGCGTTAAAAAAGAGCATTTACATTGTCGTGCAGAGGCCGGATTGTTTGATGTTTCTCATATGGGGCAGTTACGGTTACGTGGTAAAAATGCAGCTAAAATGCTCGAAATGTTAGTGCCTGTTGATATTGTCGATTTACCTGAAGGAAAGCAGCGTTATGCTTTTTTTACCAATGAAGCAGGGGGCATTGAAGATGACTTGATGGTAACGAATTTTGGCGATCATTTATTCATTGTGGTCAATGCAGCCTGCAAAACAGAAGATATCGCACACTTACAGGCACATTTATTAGCTGATGTAGAACTTGAAGTTATACACGATCGAGCACTGCTGGCATTACAAGGGCCAAAAGCGGTGGATGTTTTAGCAACATTAGCACCTCAAGTACGTGACATGGTATTTATGGATGCTGTGCGTATACCGTTATTAGGTCAAGAATGCTATATCAGCCGTTCAGGTTATACGGGTGAAGATGGTTTTGAAATTTCAGTGTCCACCTCACATGCAACCAGGTTAGCAGCCACATTACTTGAAGATAAACACGTTGAATGGATTGGACTCGGTGCTCGCGATTCACTGCGTTTAGAATGTGGATTGTGTTTATATGGTCATGATCTTGATAAAACGACCACGCCAATAGAAGCCAGTTTATTGTGGGGGATCAGCAAAGTACGCCGTACAGAAGGTGAACGCGCTGGTGGGTTTATTGGCGCTGATGTTATTCTTTCCCAAATTGAAATAAAAGCTGTAGATCGTAAGCGAATAGGGTTGATTGGCCAAACAAAGGCACCAGTACGAGAAGGAAGTCTATTATTTAATGCCGATGGTGAGCAGGTCGGGGTTGTGACCAGTGGTAGTTTTGGCCCTTCAGTATCTATTCCTGTTGCGATGGCGTATGTAACACCGCATTATAGTGCTATTGATACAGTATTATTTGCCGAAGTACGTGGAAAAAGATTGCCGATGACGGTAGCAAAAATGCCCTTTGTTGCTCAACGTTATTTTCGAGGTAAATAAGGTTTATGATTAATAAGAATAAGAGTTGAGAAAACGTCTTATTGAGGCGTATTAGGTACGCCTCATTATTGAGCTAAGCAACATTTATAATATTTTTTATACTTTATAAGTATTGTTAATATCTTTATAGACAGATCTAAACATTAATTGAAAACCTTCTTTTGTCAGTTCCTTTGCTTCAATTTTTGCAGCTGTTAATCGTCGGTAACATTCTGCTAATGCCTTAATAAACACATCTTTTTCTTTTGGAGTTAGGTGCTGGATATCCATCTTTCAAATCTTCTTTTAAGGGTATTGCGCTCTATATCTGAAATAAATTTTTGATAGTTGGATATAGAATTAAGTCATAGTATTTTATTGCTTAGTAACTGTAATAATATGAACTTCACGGAGTATATGCTATTTAGATTTGTTCTGATAGAGGCTGATTTCAACAATATTAGAGAATGAATTGTTAATAATTTTAATTTATTATTTAGTTTGATAGGTGTCTTTTTAAATACAATGTCTCACTTATTGTTACAATTAATAAAAATAAGAAAGACATTGTAGTGGATTTGTTTAACGCTGTTATATTCGTCTAATCTGCTAGTTATTGCTGCATAAAAAAGTGTACATAAATTCAGTTATTTTAGTCATGTCATCAATAGTAATAAATTCTTCAGTTGTATGAACTTTACTCATTCCCGTCGATAGATTGACTGTTTTTAAGCCTTTGCTATTAAATACGTTAGCATCACTACCACCACCGGTTGACTTTGTGAATGGAGTTAGACCGTTTGATTTAAATGCCGCCATAATACTTTGTACGTGCGGGTCATTATCTTCAATGTGATAAGCGTTGTAAGAACGACTTGATTCAATATTGATTTGAGCACCATGCTTGGTCGCAGCGTGTTCAAATGTCTCAATCATGTGTGCTGTTTGGTGTTCAAGCTTAGTATCATTTAAAGAACGTGCTTCTGCAGCAAGGAACAGTGAAGGCATTACAATATTGGTTACTTGTCCACCTTGAACGACACCAATGTTAGCTGTTGTTTCTTCATCAATACGTGATAAGCGCATATTAGTAATAGCATCTGCAGCAACGGTAAGTGCATTAATGCCTTCTTCTGGCGCTAAACCAGCATGAGCGGGTTTACCTGTAATAGTGATTTTTAAGCTCTGCTGACCTGGAGCTGTCGTAACAATTGCACCAATAGCGCCGCCTGAATCTAAAACAATCGCTTTATTAGCCGTAATATAGCTCATATCAAATAGTTTTGAGCCTTGCAGACCACCTTCTTCATGCACAGTGAAAGCCAGTTCAATTGTTTTGTGATCACGGTTATCAGCTTGAATGCAACGTACCGCTTCCATTATTGCTGCAATGCCTGACTTATCATCACCACCGAGAATGGTGTTGCCTTTTGAGCGAATAACGCCATTCTCAATAATCGGTTCAATATCATTACCTGGATTTACCGTATCCATATGACAACTAAGCGCAATAGTGTCGTTAATGCTGCCATCTAAACGCGCATAGATATTAAAGCCATTAGAGATTGCTTCTGGTACGGGAAGGCGATGAACACTGAAACCTAATTCACCTAATTGTTCTGCCAGTGTTTCGGCAATAGCTTTCTCATTACGTGATTCGCTATTGATTTTTATCAGTTCAATGAAATGGTTAATAAGGCGTTGCTGATTGATTGTAGACATAATTTAGCTTCAAGTGGACATTAGATGTTATGACTGTAAACGTAAACTGGCGACTATGGCTTGGGGCTAAATCAAATTAAGTGAGAATTTATTAATAACAATATCTAATTATGTTAGCGGTATCTTGTTTTAAGGGAAGGATTTAGGTGCGAGGGAGCGCAAAAGAGGTGAGTGGATACGGAATGATACAATGGACTTGTTATTAGCAATAAAAAACCACCGCTATTATTAGTAACGGTGGTTTTTGGTACTATCTACAAGCGAGATAGCAAAGATCCGTTAAGGATTAACCCCAAACGATCAGGCTGTAGTTCTTCTTACCACGACGGATAAGTGTGTAACGACCAAACAGTTTGTCAGCATCGTTAAACTTATAGTAAGCATCACTTACTTTCTCGCCATTAACCATGATAGCGTTTGACTCGATGTGAGTTTTAGCTTGGCTACGAGATGTTGCAAGTTCAGCGTTAACAAGCACTTGTTGAAGATCATCCTCATTAGATGCTTGTGCAGTTGGCATGCCATCTTGCGCTAGTTGTGCAAAATCAGACTCTGATAAGTGCTCAAGGTCATTTTCAAATAGGCAGCGGGTGATGTTTTGTGCTGCTTCTAATTGTGCTTGACCGTGTACAAGTGCTGTTGCTTTTTCTGCAAGAATACGTTGTGCTTGAGGTGCTTTGCCGCTATTACGGTCATCTTCTTCGATCTGTTGAATTTCTTCTTCAGAAAGGAAAGTAAAGAAACGTAAGAAACGGTATACGTCAGCATCAGCAGTGTTCATCCAGAATTGGTAGAACTTGTATGGGCTAGTTTTGCTTGGGTCTAACCAAACAGCGCCGCCTTCAGTTTTACCAAACTTAGTACCATCAGACTTAGTGATTAGCGGTACAGTCATACCGAACACTTGCTGCTGGTTCATACGACGAGTTAGGTCGATACCTGCTGTGATGTTACCCCATTGGTCAGAACCACCAATTTGAAGTTCCATACCCATGTCTTTGTTCATACTTGCAAAGTCGTAAGACTGTAGCAAGCTGTAAGCGAACTCAGTAAAAGAGATACCTACTTCATCACGGTTAATACGTTGTTTAACAGATTCTTTACTGATCATTTGGTTAACAGAGAAGTGTTTACCAATATCACGTAAGAATGTTAGTACATCCATATTACCGAACCAGTCATGGTTGTTCACCATACGAGCAGGGTTAGTTGCGTTGTCAAAATCTAGGAAAGGAGAAACTTGACGTTGGATTTTAGTCACCCAATCAGCAACAATATCTAAAGTGTTAAGTGAACGCTCAGTCGCTTTGAAGCTTGGATCACCAATCATACCGGTAGCGCCGCCAACCAAGGCTACTGGATTATGACCCGCTTCTTGGAAGCGCTTAAGGCAAAGTAGAGGTACCAGATGACCTAGGTGCAAACTATCTGCCGTTGGATCAAAGCCGCAATATAATGTAATCGGACCTTTTGCTAAACGTTCGCTTAAAGCTTCTTCATCCGTAATTTGAGCGATCAGACCGCGATCTTTAAGCTCCTGAATTAAATTCAAATGATTCATGTGTTCTCCAATAATCATTTTATTTACGTTTAATTAAAAATAGGTACGGCATTATTCAATGTCAGTATCTGGTTTATTATGACTTGTAGACCAATAAATCCTACAACAAACAACGCCATATTATTTGTTGCTACATTATATTCAATTTGATGTTGTTTACCACGAAGTTTTCTAAGGGCAAGCACAGGAAAAAGAATTGCTAGGATTGTTAAGAAAATTGCTGCGGCACCTAAAGCTGGGACAAAGCCATTAGGATACACAAGAGTGAAAACCAAGGGTGGCAAGTAGCAAAGTACAGCAGTCATTAATCTGTCTGTTGTATTATTACCACGTTTGAAGGTACTTGCCAATGAATCAAATAACCCTAATGAAACACATAGATAGGAAGTGAACATCGCGATGGACGAGAATGCACCAATTAGGTAAATAATGTTGTTATTTTGAATAAATATTTGCATTTGTTGAAGCATTACACCAACACTTGAACCGTGTTGTGCAACATATTGAAAACTATGGTTACCAAATCGAGGTAATGAACCTAGCATGCTGATTTCCCATATAATATAAACAATCAATGGGATTAAACCACCCGCAACAAAAATATTACGTAATGTTTTTGGTTTATCACGACCAATATATTTCACCATGCTGGGCACACTGCCATGAAAACCAAAAGCAGTAATAAAGACAGGAATAGCGGCAAAAGCATATTTAACTGAATCGTGGTGACTGACTAAAAAGTGACCATGAAGATAAGGAATTATCGTAATAACAAGAATAAAGAAAATAACAATATTACTGGTAAATAAGACACGATTAGCAATATCTACCGCTTTAGTACTAATAAATACAATAGTTGCAATGATTAAAGTAAATATAATTGCGATAGTATGAGAAGGTAGAGTTATATTAAAATAATCACTGAAATCATTTTTATATATAGAAGAGGCACCCGCAATATAAGCACAAGATAATGCATAAAGTAATAATAATAGCGATATGTTAATCACCCATTTGCCTGGTTTTCCAAATAAATCATAGGCAATTGCTTCAAGTCCAGTTCCTTCTGGGTAGTTAAGACAGATCTCTAATAACATTAGCCCTGTATAGGTCATGGTAGCCCATAAAAAAGCCAATAATAAAATGGTATTATAAATGCCCAACCCAGCAGAAATTAAGGGTAAAGCAAGCATTCCTGCGCCAAGCATTGTTCCGGAAATAAGCAGTGTCGCGCCAATAGATTTTACATTCATGACGTTTCTCCTGTAAATATACTGAATCGTTACCTAGGTTTTAGGTAATAATAAAATTAACCATCAATAATAAATAATCGACGGTAATTAATAGAAATATGGATTGCTTTCATTATTATAAAAACGCCAGTCATGAAGACTGGCGTTGGATTCCTTATTAAGCAGCAGTGTGTGCTAATTTCTGTTTGTTTTCTTCATCAATAATTTCACTAAGAAGGCTTGTGAATACATCGCGAAGGTTATTCCAGTAATTATTAAAACGAATTTCATCACGTAGGAAGTGAGTCATTACCGCTGAACGAAGAATATAAACAGAACCGACAGTGTTCCACTCATTTTCACTAAAGCCACGGTTTTCAGCATAGATACGTGGAGTTTGACCATATTCTTCTTCTGATAGAGAAGTAGAAGAGGTTAAGAAGTCTTTAGTGTAGGTACGACCTGTTGCGTAAGAACATAATTCGTAAATGCGTTGGTTAAGTTTATTGTGAGCTTCTAAGCTGTCATTACCAATTTCTTTGAAAGTAAAATCAACCATATGAAAGTCAGGGTGCATAAGAGGGCGAACCTCAAAGCGACGGCCATCAACAACAAAAGGTTCTGCTGTAGCAAGTTTTTTCGCAAACCAATCAGCGGTCACAATACCACGACCAATAACATGGCCGTAGCCACTGATATTTAGTGGAACAAGACGGTGTGCAGCCCAAACTGCTGCTGCCGTTGCACCTGCTTTAGAGCCTTCCATAATAGAAGATCCAAGCACGACTTGTTTATTTTCTTCATTATCATCGTCAGCTTCTTCAAAAACATAAGCTGCGTGGTAAGAGATCAAATCAACAATACGCTTATCTTTCATCGCAACAGCGCCAGCCGCATATTGAATGAAACCCACTTTATGTGGATCGACAGTGATAGAATCTGCTTCAGACATTGCCGCAAATGCATCATAAACGGCACGCTTAGGCCATACTACACCTTCTGGAATCACATCATCGTTACGATAACGTTCAATCAGTGCATCGTATTCCATGAATTGATTGTTATCATCAAGGAACATTGAGCGTACATAACCGCCGTATGCTGCATCAATATGAACGTAGAAAGAAGCACCATATTTTTGTTCACATTCTTGACGAAGTTTCATCACTTCATGAACTGCATCAATAGAACCTTCTTCGGTTGTACCGACAACAGATACCATACCAAGAATAGGTGTACCTTCTTCCATAAGCTTAAAGGTGACTTCACGCATTTTTTCAACGTCAGTACGGTAGTTACCATCAACATCTAGGGGAACAATGTGCTCTTGACCTAGGCCAAGGACATCCATTGCTTTCATCCAAGAGTAGTGTTTAGAACGAGGTACTAAGAACTTACCTAGTTTACCTGCATCAACCCCGACACCACGAGCTGTTAACGCCCTTACTTCTTCAAAAATACCGCGTTTTTTCAATTCATCAGTTAGATCAAGAATATCTTTAGACTTCATGTTAAGTAACTGATGTTCAGTCATGCCAGCGACAAGATCTTTTGATTTTTCACAAGCGGCAATAGCAAGAGGCATGGTTTTAAGGTTACGTGCAACCCAAACACCTTCATAGTTAGCAACCGTACCACCAGAAGTAATGTGTGCCCAAGATTTGTTAACATCGTAGCCAAACATGCGGCATAGGTCATGACCTGCAGCTAACTCAAGTTCTGTTGTCACAGGAGAAGCTTCGTGTGCACAGTTATTTGGGTTGTAAAGCATGGTCATCACGTATGCAAGGTTTGACACCATTAACGTATCAGCGTTCATGTGGCCAAGGTAACGAGGTGAGAACCAAGGCACTGACTGTGTTTTAAGGCGTGCTGATAAATCTTGTAGAATACCTTCTGTACGGTAAAGCGTATCGCGAAAATCTGGTTGGTGTTGAGTCACCGGTGTCATTAATGGTGCATCTTCTGGATGGAAGTCTGAACGCCAGTGCATATGTTCACTGATTGCATAATCCATCATTTCTTTGAAAAATACTTGGTTTTCTGATTTTGGACCTAAAAATAGGGCATCCACGTTCATTTTGTCGCTCATAATAAAACCTATTTACTTATCAATAAACGCAACTCAAAAGACCGTTTATCAGTCGTAATGAATATCTTGTTTTAGTAGTTAATTTAATAATTTTTGGTCTGAGACCGCTAAATCGATTGTGATAAGAGGAACAGCCATTGCTGATAAATATGAATGGTGATGGCTGTTCTCTTTATTTCCTGCGATAGCGTCGATAAACGTTAAGGAGGTTTAACTTAATTAGTGTGCTTTAACAGCGGCTTTAGCTAATTCTGCTTTGTTTGAGCGTTTACCCCATGCGTATACAATAATTGGGATAATAATCATGATAACTAAGCCAAAGAACTGGAAGTTAAAGTAGTCATGTGCTGTACCTACATAACTTGATGGTGGTTGGAAACCGAAGTAACCAGCTAATAGACATGTTGCGATACCAAGACCTGAACAAATCCACATACCGATATTGCCACCAGGAACCGTAAAGCTACGTTTGATATCAGGGCGTTTGTAACGTAAGTAGATAGCAGCAGAGAACATCAATAGGTAAGCAACGATGTAAACAAGAGACGTTAGACCCAATAGCATAAAGTAGAATGAATCTACGTTAGGCATTACACAGATAAGCACACCAACAATTGAGATTAGGATAGCTTGTAGGTAAATAAGGTTAACAGGTACGCCTTCTTTGTTAGTTTTTTGCAGTACTTTTGGTAGAGCGCCAGCGTTAGCTGTTGCTTGTAGACCACGAACAGGACCTAGCACCCAAGAGTTAACTTGACCCGCTAGACCGATAGCCATACAAATTGCCATAATAGGTGTTAACCAGCCTAGATCCCACATATTAAAGTACGTTTGGAAAGCTTGGATAAGACCCGCTGTCATTGAGATGTGCTTAGTTGGAATACCAATGAAGATAGCAAATGAACCAACAACAGACACGATAACAACAAACAGTGCGACTAAGAAAACTGCAATAGGGTAGTTGCGTTCAGCATTTTTAACATGAGATACGTTAGATGCTGATACTTCCATCCCCATTACTACGAATACGAAGCCAATAAACAGTGCCCAAGTACCTTTGTCTGAAAAATCAGGAATAAGGTTAGCTGTAGTTAATGAAAGATCAGTAACAATAGGGTGACCGCCAACAAGGTAAGCGACAGCACATGCTACAAGGACGAAGAATGGTAAAAACACACCCAAGATTACACAAAGAGTGGATACCCAACCTAGTGTTTTAACACCACGCATATTACCTAGCGTACATGCCCAATAAACTACTAAGATGACGGCAAGAATGTACATCTTGTTTTGTGCTAATGCAGGATCAAAAGCATACGCAAATATTGCACCGACAATCATCAGAATTGATGTCATGCCGAAAACCATTTGAATCCATTGCATCCATACTGCAACGAAACCCATACGTTCGCCAAATGCTTCACGAACCCAAATAAAAATACCACCATCTTCAGGCCAAGCTGTTGCAAGCTCTGCCGAAACAAGTGCCGTTGGAATCATGAAACAAATTGCTGCAGCTAGCGTTAAGAATATCGTCATCATTCCGGGCTGAGCTGTCATTGGGAGTGTACGTACACTCATAACAACCGCAGCGGTAATCATAACGAAACTAAATACGCCAATTTTAGCGGGTGAAGAATTGGAGTTAGCCATTATAGACCTCAAAATCTGTCAGTTAAGCAGTAAAGACTTAAAAAACGATACTCTGTAAGCTAATAAAAATATCGATATTTAAACTGTCTGTCCGTAAAAATCGATTTTATCTTAATGATCGATTTTGCATTTGTGAAGTGAATTAGCCGCACAAATAGTGATAGTTTAATTTGCATTTTTAAGCATTTGTGGTTGTGACTGTTGAGGTATATCGCAGCATGCTTTTATGGTATTAGCGCGGGAATAATCATGCGTTAACGTAATAGGCGGAAAATAAGAAGCAGAATAATACTTGCTGTAAATGCGCTAATAGTCGCAATGAATAGCGTAATTGCAGGAGATAAAATATACAGGGAAATATAATGGCTATTGGTATCACTGATAATGTTGATAACATAAGGCATTGTAATTGAAAAACATATACAAGTTAGCCATGAAAAAAAGAGTACCCAAGCAGAGTATGATCGAATTTCTGTAAGGACTTTGTTATGGAAATATTCATATTGCTTAATAACATAATGAAATCCAAATAGTGGAACTAATGCCCACAAAATGATGGATAGGCTAAATATACCGTGTTGGTTATGCCAATTGAACATGATGATATTAATGATAAATATGCTAAAAATAGAATAAATACGGTAATTCATAAATAATAGTTAGTTAGACATCAGTGTCGAGTATTATATTTTTTATACGACATAAATAACGCTATATTGCTCATGAAAAAGCACGAAAGCGACTATTTCTAAATATTGTGGTTATAAATATAATATTTAGAGTATTTTAGTCTACATATAGTATATTAAGATGTCGCTATGGTATTAAAGTGTGTCGTAATGAATAGTTTAAGCTCTTAATTTTAAAGGCTTGTGTTCATCTCTGCATCATAAACTATCATTGTTGATTGAAAAGCTTGAGTGTTGTAGATAATTAACTATCTGTATTGAATGGTGCATTAATGCGCTACTAAATGGACGAGTTGAATTTTACGTGATTAGTTATTCACTTTAAGCGTATTAAATTAATAATGACATAGATAGAAACTGCATGTCTTTTCGTAGTATGTAGTGAGAATAATCATTCGATAATGATAAGTAATTGGCTTTTTTAAAGCTGTGTTTTGTATTTTATTGTATGTAATGAAGACTAGATAGTTGATATGAACAAAAACAACTTTGCAACCATAAGTGATAGAGTAATGTGTCAAATTCGGCATGACATTTTATGTGGTGAATTTGAAGCCGGACAGAAACTTATTCTGAGTGAGTTAAAAGAACGCTACCAAGTTGGTGGCACCCCTTTGCGAGAAGCAATGGTGCAATTGTCGTGGCAAAAATACGTTACCATGAAACCACAGAAAGGGTTTTGGGTAGCGAATGTTTCTCTCGATGAATTACGAGGTATTTTAAAAACGCGGTTAGCATTAGGTCATGTGGCGCTGCAAGATGCGATTAAAAAAGGTGATGAAGCTTGGGAGTTGCAGATTTTAACGGCTTTTCATAAGCTTAATCGCTTAAATCCAGAATCTGCTTTATTTGATTATGATGAATGGGAATTGCGTCATAAAGAATTTCATTTATCGTTAATTTCATGCGAAGGCTCTGAATTTATTCGTGGCATGATTTCACATATTTATGATCAGCAAGAACGCTATCGCCACTTCTTATTGAATGCCCGTTTATCACCAGAAAAACAGTATCATGATAACGGAGAGCACGAAGCACTAATGAAAGCCGTGTTAGCACGTAATGTTGAGCTCGCATGCCAGTTATTACAAGAACACAGTGAACGTTTATATTCTTTACTTGAAGCGGCACCATCGTTACAAGCATTATTACATTTGCCTAATGACAAAACCATGTGGTGATACAGTAATATTTCGATGAAGTAATAAGGGGAATATTAACGATGAAAGGTAAACATTGCTCTATTATGGTTGAGTTAATTGTTGCGTAAATTTCATCGTAATAAAGTTTACCTCTTATAATGACATTATATGATGTTGGGCGATGTTTAAGGACGTTCGTCGCCATTACATTAAAAATATTGATATTTAGATGATTTATGAATATCAAATGGTTGAGTCATTATACTCAAACTCTATAGTCAAACCTTTAATGATTTATCATTCCTATATGGATGGTTATTCTTAAACAAAGTGAGAATTATCATTTTTCTAATGACGGCTTGAAATTGAAATGCTAATTTAAATTCATGCCTTTATAAACGGAATTTGCTTAATGTTTTCACAACTTTCTCCCGCACAACCCGATCCCATATTGTCATTATCGCTAATTTATAATGCTGATCAGCGTGATCATAAAATGGATCTGGGTATTGGTGTTTATCGTAATAATCAAGGCCAAACGCCTATTATGGCCGCGATTTCTCAAGCAGAACAACGCTTACTTCAAACTCAAACGACAAAATCATATGTTGGTCTTGCGGGGAGTGAAGTTTTTAATCAATGCATGATTGATCTTTTATTAGCTGACACTTCGGCTCATAGTCGTACTGCGGGTGTTCAAACCCCTGGTGGTAGCGGAGCATTACGTATGCTTGCAGATCTGATGCACGTAGCTAATGAGAATACTACTGTGTGGTTAACTGATTTAAGTTACGTTAACCATCGACCAGTAATGGAAGCTGCTGGGTTAAAAGTGAAATATTATCCTTATTTTGATCGTGATACTAAACAAGTAAACACCGATGCAATGCTATCAGCGCTAGCACAAGCAGGGGCGAATGATGTGGTATTACTGCATGGTTGTTGCCATAATCCAACGGGTGCGGATATTAATTTCGAAGCTTGGCAAGCGATTACCGCATTAGCCAATAACAATGGTTTTATCCCTTTTGTTGATATGGCCTATCTTGGCTTTGGTGATGGTCTTGAAAAAGATGGTGCAGGCTTGAAATTTATGGCTGATAACATTGAAGAAATGATGATCGCCACTTCATGTTCTAAGAACTTTGGATTATATCGCGAGCGTACCGGTGCCGCCTTATTGGTGGGTGATACGTTGTCAAATGCGCAAAAAGCCAAAGGTCGAATTTTGACGTTAGCACGAGCCAGCTATACCATGCCGCCGGATCACGGTGCAGCATTAGTAGCTGATATATTAACATCCAGTATGTTAACCGCGGTGTGGAAGCAAGAGCTGATTATGATGCAACAACGTATTATTGGTTTACGCCAGAGCCTTGTAAATACATTGGCAGCTAAAGGGTGCGACCAATTTAGTTTTATTGCTGATCATAAAGGTATGTTTTCAATGACAGGTTTATCACCTGAGAAAATTATGCGATTACGTGATGAATTTGCTATTTATGCGGTGGGTGATGGCCGTATTAATGTTGCAGGATTACAAGAACAACAGATAGATGCTTTAGCGACAGCATTAATGACGGTTTCTCAGTAACGTTATTCTTGTGTTGTTAAAAAATAATAGGCTAAATATAACAAGAGGCACTCAATAGTGTGCCTCTTCGTCTTGCATTACAAAGTAAGGGGTTATTTCCCCGCGATCTTAGCGGCTAATTGTCCCTGCATTGTATAGATATTAGTTTTGCCATTAAATTCTAAGCTAATTGGATCATGTTGGCCTGAAATCCACAATTTTAATTCTGCATCTAGATCAAAATGGCCTGTGCTTTCAATTGTATACATAGTGATTGACTTATAAGGCACTGAGCGGTATTCCACTTTTCGGCCTGTCATTCCTTGCTTATCAATCAATATTAAACGGCGATCTGTTAAAATGATCATGTCGCGAATAAGTTTGTAAGCTAATTCGATGTGCTCACCTTGACCAAGAATCGTTGATAATTCTTCAGTTGCCTCTTCAAGATCCATCTCGCCAGCATTACCTAAGATAGCATTAAAAAATCCCATGAATGATTCCTTTTAAAATAACAAAATAAGCACTAATTTATATCTTTAGAGTGTAATCGAATTGCGTTTTTTATACTAGTCACGATTTGAGCCTCCAGTTTGCTTTGCACATCAAGGTTTTTATTAACAATTATGTTTATTATGGCGTTTTGTTATTAATATGTGTGCTAATGCTTATGAAGTTATCCTATCTACATGCATTTCGTGCTGTTGTTGAATGCCAAACAGTCACTGCAGCAGCAGAGTTATTGAATATTAGTCAGCCAGCCGTAAGCCGTTTATTATCCAGTTTAGAAGAACAATTAAAATTTAAACTGTTCATTCGTCAACGTAATCGATTGATATTAAGTGACGAAGGCCAAGCTTTTTATTTAGAAGTGGCCAAAGTTTTTGATGCAGTGAATGGATTAGACAGCGCAGCAGAAGCGATTCGAACCCATCATTTAGGATCATTAACTATTGCAGCTATGCCTGTGCTTTCTCATGCTTTTTTGCCGCGTATATTAGCCAATTTCTTACAACATAATTGCCAAACTAAAATTGGTCTCAAGACGTTCCGCTCTGAAGATGTCGTACGCCAAATTCAAGCACAAACCACAGATATTGGATTTGCGTTTACAACTGAAGATGTGGCAGGGGTTAATAGTCAAACAGTGACATGCGAGTGTGTTGCATTAATTCCTGCATCATCACCCTTAGTACATAAAACAACAATATCAATAGCAGACCTGAGTAATGAATGTGTCATTCGCCATGAAAAAGACATGATTCAGCGTTGTATTGATAATTTATTACGCCGTCACGATATTAAAATTAATAAGCAAATTGAAGTTTCATTGGCTAGTACTGCTGCCGCTTTAGTCGCAGAGGGGGTTGGGATCGCCATTACTGATCCGTTTACCGCGTATTTAGCTAATGAAACTCGTGATGTGGTGATGCGACCGTTAGCCTTTAATTTACCGTTTGAGTTTACTATTTTGTATCCAGGGTTAAGACCTATTCACCGTCACGCAGAACGGTTTATTGAACAGTTTATGTTAACCGCTGACAGTATGGATATTTACCTAAAAATAGGTCCTATGCATAGCTTGGCATAATGCTAACAAGGAACAGATCACATTGTATTGCAGATAATGGTTACAATATTTTTTGTTTTAATTTGTTGTATTTTATGTGTTTATTTTTGTTTTATTGATGAGCTATAACCTAAAGACATAACCTATTTAGATTACAGTATTATTTTTTAGTCATCATTTTTCTTAATGTGATTTTGTCTTATAACATCATCTTAAGGAATAATCATGACAACGCGTGTTGCTATTATTGGATCAGGTAACGCAGGGCTGACAGCAGCATATCATCTGACACGACAAGGCGCAGAGGTGTGTTTATATGGTGCAGCAGGATTTGATCAACCACTTACAGACATAGAAGCGCAAGGTGGAATCACGGCATTAGCCTCGTGTAATGACGTTGAATTATCTTTTGCAGGTTTTCAAGCTATTGATACGATCACGCGTGATTTAAAACAAGCGGTTGATTACGCAGATATATTGATTTTACCTGTCCCTTCTTTTGCTCAAGAACCTTTGTTTCGCTCAATGCTACCGCATTTAAAGAGTGGGCAGTTAATCATGTTAATGCCAGGGAACTATGGATCGTTGGTGTTAAATAAAATTAAGTGTGATGAAGGCTATCAAGATGTTGATATTACCTTTGTTGATGCGATTTCTATTCCATGGGCGACACGTATTGTTGGCCCTGCCGAGCTGGCTATTTTAGGCATGAAAACGCATCTTCCTGTCGCAGCTTTGCCTGGCAGTCGCACTCAAGCAGCCATTGCACGTTTACAACCATTGATGCCATTACCATTAACCGCTTTAGATAACGTGATTATGGCGGGATTAGAAAATATTAACTTCGGCGGTCATCCATTGCTCACTACCTTAAATATGGGGCTATTGGAAAACTTTGACGGTCAATTTAACTATTACAAAGACTGCTGTTCAGTGTCTACGGCGCGCGCTGCTGCGGTAATGGAAGCTGAGCGATTAGCCATTGGTCAAGCATTGGGCTTGAATTTAAAGACTGAATTAGAGGCGATGAATGCGCTATATGACATGGAGTGTAAAACAGTTTACGACGTTAATCGTACTTCTGAAACTCATGGTAAATTAAACAGCGCACCTAATTGCTCAAGTAATCGCTATATCACTGAAGATGCCGCTTACTTATTGGTTCCATGTTATGAATTTGCGCAATTAACAGGCATTGAAACACCGATTATTACTGCTTGTCTACATATTGATAATGCCTATAACAATGCTGATTATTTTAAAGATGGTCGTACATTAAAACAAATGGGGCTCGATGGAATGCCAACTGCTGACATGATGGCTTTCGTTGCATAACAAGAAGATGGCCTAACCATCTCTAAATGGGACGCTGGGAATAGCGTCCCAATAATTTAAGGATATCTGTATGAAAACGCTTAAATTTCCTTCAGCCTACACAATTTTAATGTTACTTACCGTCTTAATGGCTGCATTAACATGGTTGATCCCTGCGGGTCAGTATCAAATGGTTAATAATGAAACCTTGGGGAAAATGGTCCCCTTGGTGGGCTCTTATCAAACCGTTGAAGCAAATCCTCAAGGCTTTCTTGATATATTAATGGCACCGATTCAAGGGTTTTATGATCCCGCCAATTATATGGCACGAGCGGTTGATGTTGCTTTATTTGTACTGGTGATTGGCGGTTATCTTGCTGTGGTTACTCAAACAGGTGCAATTGATGCTGGTATTGCGAAAACTATGGCCCGCTTAGGGGGTAAAGAACGTTGGATGATCCCTATTTTAATGGGGTTATTTGCGCTAGGTGGCACTGTTTATGGTATGGCGGAAGAGACCATTCCATTTTATGCCTTATTGATTCCGGTGATGATTGCAGCAGGTTATGATTCCGTTGTCGGGGTTGCGATTATTATGGTGGGTGCCGGAATTGGGTGTTTAGGTTCTACCATTAACCCTTTTGCAACGGTTATTGCCTCTAATGCTGCTGAAATTAACTTTGTTGATGGTATCTGGCTACGACTGGCTATCCTTATTATTGGCTGGCTTGCGTGTGTAATTTATGTGATGCGCTACGCCGATAAAGTAAAACGCGATCCATCACAATCTTTAGTTGCAGAGCAAGGTGAAGCGAATAGAGAATACTTTTTACATGGTAGTGGTGAAAGTGCACCTGAATTAACCTTAACCCGTAAAATTGTGTTAGCTATTTTTGGATTAACTTTTGCGATTATGATGTGGGGTGTTGCATCTCAAGGCTGGTGGATGGCTGAGCTTTCTGCATTATTTATTGGTTCAAGTATCGTTGCTGGTTTAGTCGGCAAATTATCTGAAGTGGAAATCACCGATAGCTTTATTAATGGTGCGCGAGATTTATTAGGTGTCGCGTTAATAATTGCTATTGCTCGTGGGTTAGTGGTGGTGATGGACGACGGTAATATCACCCATACTATTTTAAATTTCGCGGAAGGATTATTAGTTGGTTTGCCACAAATTTTATTTATTAACGCTATTTATTGGATAGAAGCGGTATTGTGCTTAGTGGTGCCTTCTTCTTCAGGGTTAGCGGTATTATCAATGCCTATCTTGGCACCATTAGCTGACTTTGCAGGTGTTGGGCGTGAGTTGGTGGTGACGGCTTTTCAATCTGCTTCTGGTTTACCTAACTTAGTAACGCCGACATCGGGTGTTGTGATGGGGGGCTTGGCGATTGGGCGTATAGGTTACTCAACATGGCTACGCTTTATTGGGCCATTGTTAGGATTCCTAACGGCAATGGTCATGGTGTTATTAAGTGTGGGCGTGATGCTAGGCTAATTTTTATTACAGTTTATTAATTTATTATGATGAATAGACTAGCAAGGGTATTGAGATCACCCTTGCTAGTTTTTTTATGTTTTTTAATTACGCATCATGATAATTTTTTTAGTGTAATCAATCACAAATTGCTGACAATCAACAGCTGTTTGTGGATCAAAATCTTGGTTGTGTAGATCAGTATTAGACAAGATACGAATACCAATAAAAGGCACTTTATAAGCTTGAGCGACTAATGCTGCTGATGATGTTTCCATTTCTTCAACTGAGGTATTGTATGTTTTATGGAGCCAGTTAATGCGATCAACTTCGCGATTCCATTCATCTGCGGTACCAATGACACCCGTCACCACTTTGCCTTTCGTGTAACTGTTCGCCATGGTGGTCGCGATATGCAGTAAACCTTTGTCGGCAGCAAAATTATTATGCTCAACTAACTTACCTTGCTCACGTAAACGCATCGTAACGCTAAAATTTTGCCATTTTGTCGGTGCAATACCTTTTCCTTGTGCGGTAAATTCTGATTTATATGCGCCCATATTGAAGCTGGTTTTACCTATTACGATATCACCACGTTGTAATTGTGGATCATGACCGCCAGCTGTGCCTTGGTTAATGATTAAAGCAGGTTTAAAGCGTTCAATGGCAAGTGTTGTTGCTGCGGCAGCATTGGCAATTCCGACTTCTGTTCTTGAAATGATAACAGGGTAGTCGTTAATGGTTCCTTGCCAAAATGACCATGACCCCAGAGTGACTTCAGACTTTTCTTTTAAGGCGGCAATAAGTGTTGTGGTCTCTATATCCATGGCACCTTGAATTAAGATTGGGCCAGAAGTAGGCGTAGCAGCCATACTCATCGGTGAGAGCATGATGCAGCAAAGTAGAAGACCACGTTTGAGTAATAACATTAATGTTCCTTAAAGAAAGTAAAGAGAATAACTCTGTGCAATGTAAGTAAAGCAAACGTTTGCGTCAATGATTTTATGTAATTTAATTTAATATACATGGCTATGTTGTGATCTTTGTTGTTTATGCTTTTTGGGGGAGGTTGCTATTTTTGATTAAATTTGAATAAAAAAAATCCCTCAACCGTTTAAGGAGGAGGGATTTTTTAATATCGGGTTAAAAATTAAAAGATAAATTGGTAAATAAATCCAGCACTGATAGCCATGCCAAGAATTACCACTAAGAATGCGATAATCATTTGATTCTTAAAAATTGATTTAAGTAAGATAACCTCGGTTAAACTTGCCCCCGCACTACCAATGATCAAGGCCATTACAGCGCCTAATCCCATGCCTTTTGCAGCTAATGCAGCACTTAATGGAATAACAGCCTCAGCACGAATATAAAGTGGAATACCAATGATAGCTGCAATGGGGATCGCAAAAGGATTATTTTCACTGGCAACTTTAGCCACAAATTCTGTTGGCATAAAACCATAAATCATTGAACCTAAAGCAATACCACCAATCAAATAAGGCAATACTTTTTTGAAATCAGCCCACGTTGATTGCCAAATTTTAAGCCATTTGTTTACTGGTTTTGGTATTGAACTACAGCTTGATCCACAGCATGATGGTTTAGGTTCACTGTATGCTTCGTCTTTGATATATTTTTCAAAACCTAATTTTTCCAGTAAATAGCCTGCAATAATTGAGACACCCATTGCTATTACAAAATAAAATACTGTTACTTTTATGCCAAACGTCACTGCAAATAACCCAATAATGATGGGATTAAGCAGTGGGCTAGCAAATAAAAATACCATCATAGTGCCAAATCCAGCTTTAGCTCGTAATAATCCTTTTAAAAATGGAATCGTTGAACATGAGCAAAAAGGAGTAATTGCGCCTAATAAACCTGCGATAAAATAGCCTTTACCATTTTTTCCGCTAAGAATGGATTGAATCTTAGCGGGTGGAATATACACCTGTAATATGCCAACTAAATAACTAATAGCAAGAAACAGTACTGTAAGTTCAATGGCAAGAAACCCAAACATATGTAAGGTATTGGATATCATCTCTGATGTGATTGTAAACATATTAACTTCTCTGTATTTCTAGTATTATAGAAATATAAGATCAAAAGGCGCTCCTGTCAAAAAATATTTCGACATTTGTAGAAATATTTTTTGTTATATAAAGTATTACAGCGTTAACATTATGAAAATAAAGCTATTAATTATGATTGTTGCTCATCAATACAGCATTCATCTTGTAAAAAACTAATGACACTGGCTAAAGCATCATATTGGGCGACACAAAAGAGTGTACGTCCTTCACGACGTTGGGTGAGTAATCCAGCCGAAGCAAGGCTAGAAATGTGGTGAGAAAGGGTTGAGCCAGGAATAGTCAGTTGTTGCTGAATATCCCCGACAGCAATGCCTTGGTAGCCCGCTTTAATGACGCGCTTAAAGATGGCTAAACGGGTTGGGTGGCCTAATTCTTTAAGTGATTTAGCAATTTGGATAGTATCTATTTGATGACACGTCATAGTAAAGCTGGCCTTTTATATTGGTTTTTATTTCTATTGTTGTGGAAATATAGCGAATTCTGATAAAAAAAGAAAGCGAATAGAAGCCGCTATTTATCTACAATTATCACAGTAACAATATCAACAGTCATTTATTCTATCTTAAATCACTCATAATCGTTGCTATATACATTTAATAGCATCAATCCATAGCGCTAATAGAAGATATAATGACCAAAAAAATCATATTAGATACAGATCCTGGCATTGACGATGCAATGGCAATTTTATTTGCTGAAGCACATCCTGATATTGAATTGGTTGCACTTACAACTGTTTTTGGTAATGCAACTATTGAAAATGGCACTCGTAACGCGTTGTACCTTAAAGAAAGATTTAAAATGACTGCGGATATAGCTAAAGGGGCGAGCCAACCTTTGTTTCGTAGCCCTGTGGGTCCGACAGAAGTTGTGCATGGCACTACAGGCTTTGGTGATTTTCATGTACCAGATAACGTTAGTGGTCAGCTAGACCCACGTCCTGCTTACCAATATATTATCGACACAGTAAAAGCACATCCTCATGAAATTACGTTGGTGGCTGTAGGTCCATTAACCAATCTTGCTTTAGCTTTGGAAGCTGCACCAGAAATAGCTCAATTAGTTGCTCAAGTTGTGATTATGGGGGGCGCATTTGGTGAAAATGATCATCGAGGTAATGTTACTCCTTATGCTGAAGCTAATATTCATGATGATCCCCATGCCGCAGACCGCGTATTTTGTGCGCCTTGGCCTGTTACTATCATTGGTCTTGATGTTACTGAAGAAAGTTTCTTTAGTGCTTATTATCTTGACCAATTACGGCATGATGCTGCTGATGTGGGTCAATTTATTTTTGATATCAGTCGGTATTACTTACGTTTTTATTCGCAAAAAGTGGGGCTTGATGGCTGCCATGTACACGATCCGTCCGCCATTGCTTATGTGATTGATCCTGAATTATTTATAACTCGAAAAGGGGCTGTACGGGTTGTTTGTGAGGGGTCTGCGAGCGGTATGACAATTCAGAAATTAGATACAAGGAAATACCAAACTGATGAATGGTCATCAATGCCCGCTCAAGAGGTAGGTATTAGTGTTGACTCCGCACAATTGTTAGACTTGTATCAAAAGACCCTTATTGATTATTCTCATAACCAATAAGATAAGCTGGGATATTAGTATAATAATAAAGGTTATCTATGATTGATAGCCTTTAAATTTATAAGGTGAGATATTACAAATGATTGTTTTTTTCGTAAACAAAAACTGTAGCAGGAGGGAAGTTAAGCCATACTTTTTTCATGTTGGTTTGCATCAGTTTATTTTCGCGAAGATTATCTGTACCAAATGGACAACGATTTAGATAAGTATATTGAATTAGTTTTCCACCATGTTCTAAAACGGCACTGATATCATTTAACGCCTTCGCTTTAGTTTCAGTTGAAAAATTAACAAAGGGAATACTAGAGATAACGGTTTTAACTTTTTGGTTTTGATGGCGTTGTCTCATTGTAAACAGATCTGATACACAGATAGTCTTATTAATTTTTACTAATGATTTGTGAAAAATAACGTTATTTTCATAGGTATAAATAGTCTCAATGGCTTGAATTTCTGCGAGTTTACGTGTGATAACACCAGAGCCTGCACCCAACTCAATAATCGTATTTTCTGGTGATATGTGTGAAATCATTTCTTGAACTAAAAATTGACTGCTTGATATAACAGAACCGGTATTTTTAGGGTTTCTTAAAAATTCAATTATCACTATAGGTAAACACCATAAAAAAAAGATAGTGCATAGTTACACTATAAATAGAAGAAAGCGGTCAAAAATGTGATGTTTTGTGAAATAGGCAATGAAATATCAACTAGGGTTTACATTAAATGGGTGAAGTCAGCCTAATAAGTGATTTCATAATAAATATAGTTTCCCATTGTTGAGCTATATTTGGACTCAGCAACTATGATGGCTGCTGAGTATTTAGTCATATTATTTATAGTTCACACTGTATTTTACTTGAATAAAGTTATTCGGAAAAACAATTGCTTGTGTTTGTTCTAATTCGATATCCTTGTGGGTTTCACCGAACAGTGAAATACCACTGCCTAGTAATATAGGAGCACGAGTAATAGTGATATGATTGATTAATTGCTGATTAATAAACGCTTGAATAGTCATTCCACCATCGATGTAAGCATGTTGATAGCCTTCAGTACTTAGTTTCGTTATTAAAATCTTAATATTACCAGCATACATTTCGACTTTGTCACGTAAGTTATCGGGAGCTTGGGTGATGGTTGTGCTCAAAACAATGATTCGAATATTGCCATAAGGCCATTGTTCTGGCGGTAGATCCATACTTGAGATAGTTTCCATACATTTACGTCCCATGATTATACAGTCAACTGAAGCGAGATATTGATTGAACCCCATATCAGCTTGATCGCTCATATCTGCATTTTTGTTACCTGCAGTCTGTAACCAATTGACTGAGCCATTTTTTCTTGCAATAAATCCATCAACACTAGTAGCGATAAATACAGAACATTTCATGGTTTATTCTCTCAAATAGTAAGAATTTTGATTCTATCATGATTTATTATTGATGAATTGAACAATTAAATGCTGTTTTCTGTCTTTTAATCGCATAATTATGTTGACCTTCCCGTAGGAGGAATGTCTATCCTAAAACCATATTCCATAACGCATTTAGGTCATCGTATGTTTAAAGAAAACGTAAGCACAAGTAATGTAGTAAAAGCACTCATCGGTGGTTTTTTAGGTACATTAGCATTTACTTTAATGGGTAAATTTATTGCACCACATCTTATTGGGCATTCAATGAATGTTGCTGCGATTATTGCTCATATGTTAGGAACCTCTGATAGTGTCGGCTTAATGATGCACTTCGTGGTAGGTACAATTGTATTCCCAATCGCTTACTTATTAATTGGTTATAGTCGTTTACCTGGTTCTGGTTGGTTGCGTGGTTTAGTCTTCTTAATACCTATTTACCTTGGCGCGATGATTGTTGTGATGCCAATGGCTGGTAAAGGTATATTCTTCCATAGTGTGCCAATGTCAATGGTCGCTTTAATGGGGCATATGGTTTACGGTATTATTCTTGGACTTGTTGTTGGTACACCTAAAGATAATAAATAAGTTAGATGGTTATTTATTATTAAAAGTAAAAAGCTGAGAAATTAAATATCTCAGCTTTTTATTGTTATTATTTTGTTGTGTTTTTTGTATGTTTTAGCCATTAATTATTTTTGTAATTGTATCTTTATTATCACGACCATTCGCAAAAATAACTCCACTAATATGGATTAGCATAAATCCTACAACGCCCCACCATGAAAGCTTATGAAATGTTTTACAAGCTGAATATAGAATAAAATCATGTCCTAAGAAGTGAATGACTAAACCTGTGATTACAATACTTGTTAAAAATAAATAGAAAGCAATGTATAACAATCCTTGTAGACGATCATGCAAACTATTCTTTTTCAATGGGTTCGGCATAAATAGACCCACTTTTTTAGAGTAATATAATCGTATAAACACTAGGATACCAATGAAGTATCCCACAATATAGTGCCACTGAAACATTTCATTGCGGATTGATTTAGCAATTGTTATAGCTTGTTGTTGTGATATGGAAATATTATCATTTTGCAATCCAGATTGAAGGATCGTTGCGATATGTGTTTTGTCCATCCACGTTGAGCGTAATACAATAGTTAATAAAATAAATAGAATAGAAAATGCTAATAACCAATGTATTAAACGGTGCAGTTTTGGAAAGTGAAGTTGTGAAGTCATAAAACGGCCAAAAGATAAAATATTATTCCACAATAGTATCATGGATATTCTGAATGTTTAATGAATATTAATCATCATTAAATGCATAGGCATTAATTTGAATATTAAGTTGTTTTTTTATTTAGATTAAAATCAATATTTTATGTCTACATTAGTTTTTTTTGATAATATTTTTAGTGAGTATGTATGAAAAATATTATGCGGTAAAATACAGTGGCAATAAAATAAAGAATAAGTAAATAGAATAAATGTTATTTTTCAAAAAATGTCAATATGGAATATGAGTACAAGCAATAAATTGGCATCAATTACAAAGTATGACCTTCTATACATAATAGTGAATATAATTTATAACTTTTATTATGAATTATAATTTTTTTAGCATGTTATGTTATAGAGTTTTAAGTAGTTAATTGTTTTTTTTTAGTATATATTATAAAAAATATTTTTTAAATAATAGTGATTAATGTATGCGTAATGATATATTTTTTATGTATCAGCCTAAATATCATAATGCCATTATATTTGGATATGAAGCATTATTAAGAAGTAAAATTAATGGTGGTTTAAGTTGCCCTGATTTTTTAGTTGATAAAAATGTTAACAATATAAAGTTTGATTGTTTTGTTATTAACAGCGTCATTGATAGCTTATCTAAAATAGCAGATAAAGAGGTTATTAATAATATCATCTCTATTAATGTAAGCGGTGAGTTTATGTCAACGCCTATTTTATTAAGTGACATAAATATAGAGGCGATAAAAGCATTAAATTTACATCTCGAACTTGAAATATTAGAGAGTGATAAGATAATTAACTTCGAACAATGTAATGAAAATATTAACTTACTAAATTCTATTGGGATCAGTGTCAGTGTCGATGATTTTGGAAGTGATTATTCATCAGTCAGACGTTTAATAAATCTTCGCAATATTAATTTTATAAAATTAGACAAGATCCTCGTAAATGATATTGAAAACAACCCATCATTAATACAATCAATCAAAATTCTGTGTGAGTTTATTTGGAGTTTAAATTTTAAAATTATTGCTGAAGGTATAGAAAAAGAAACGACATTAGTATTATTAAAATCGATTGGTATTGAGTACTTTCAAGGCTTTTATTTTTCTAAGCCATTACGACTAGAAAGTGAGGTGTATCGATTAGATCTTTGATGAAAAATTGTCATAAAGCGATAATTAGTTAGAAATAACGCCTATTTGTTGCGTTTATTTTGCACTAGCAGTATAAATATGATGCATATCATGTCAGTATGTAATAAATCAATTGATAAAAAATACAACTAATTGATAATGGAAGATTAAATATACTATATAAGAATTAATTGTGTGATTCAGTCCAACATATCTCTTAGTAACCATGCAAAAATCATTTATCCTGATAGTTTAGCTGGTAAATACTCACCATTATGGCGCTATCGAGTAAAATTTATTCTTCGTGCGATGTACTACCATAAAGCTTTCCAGCATATCACCTCTGAAATAGATCCTTCTTTGCTAGATACTTTATGTCAACGTAACCTTCGTTTTTTAGAAAAGCCATTCCGTCCTTATGTAATTTATGGAACAAATTCTATTGAACGCGCAAAATTTGTTGTAGAGCATTTTAAGTTTGTCTCTCAATTACCTGAACATATTCGTAATGGTATCTACAGGGATAGTAATGGCTTAACATTATGTAACTTTACTGTAGATGATGTTGATTACTGTTTTAAGTTAGCATATTACTCTCGTTATCAAAAAGAGGGTGATATGAGCTTAACGCTCTTTAATGATGTTGATGAAAATTTTTATACCCTCACATTTGCGATTCGGAATGTAAAAGGGAAGCGTCAATTAGTGATTGGCGGCTTGCAAGGCCCTGCGAGTAGCCCTGAAAATAACCAAAAAATAAAATTACTGACTAAAGCATTATTCGGACAACGTCCAAAAGATTTAATGATAAAAATGGTCACACTGCTCGCTAATGCTTGGCAGGTAGACACACTGCTTGCTATAAAGAATAGTGCTCATACCTATTCAGCAAAGCGTTATGCTACTGGAAAAATCAAGATGGATTACGATAAGCATTGGTTAGCATTAGGTGCAACTGAGTTTGATGAGCATTTATATCAACTAACGCTTGAAGATATTCGTCGTAATCCCGAAGATATTTCACGCCCTAAACGTGCAATGTATCGTCGACGCTATGAATGGCTAGATAATACAAAAGTGTTGATTGAGCAGAATCTAAAATAATTATATGTGTTAATTTATCTGTTACTTATTAAAAATGACACTAACAAACGGCTACCTATTTAGGTGGTCGTTTGTTGTTGTGTTTATCGATTATAGTAACGAAAGCTAAACAGTGCATTAGATGAACCGCTATATAGCGGCTAGTTTTGTCTGTGAGAATGCTATTTTTATGAGATATCAATATTATCAGTGGGTTTGTAGTGGTCAACAAATACTGGCCACAGTTTTAGAGGTTAACCAATATAATCGTTCAGATTCATTAGGGGTTAATCCGCCATTATATTGGTGAGGCCTTAATTGGCTGTAATAGCCAATAATATATCGAGTGATTTCGTGTTTTGCTTCAGCAAAACTACGATAGCCAACATTTGGAACCCATTCTGTTTTTAAACTTCTAAAGAAACGTTCCATTGGTGCGTTATCCCAACAATTTCCCCGACGAGATAAACTTTGTTTAATCTGGCATCGCCATAATAATTGTCGATAGTAGCGACTTGTATAATGACTACCTTGATCGCTGTGGAACATAACCTCTTTAGGTTTATCTCGTGATTCATAAGCCATCAGAAGTGCTTTACCTGTTAATCGACTATCAGGCGATAGAGACATCGCCCAACCAACAGGTTTTCTCGAAAATAGATCGATAACTACAGCAAGATACATCCAACGATTTCCAGTCCAAACATAGGTCACATCACCGACCCAAACTTGATTTGGTGATGTAACCGCAAATTGACGATCAAGGTGATTAGGAATCGCAATATGTTCCTGTTTTACTTTACGGTATCGATGTTTCGGCGATTGGCAACTAACAAGATTAAGGCCTTTCATTAGCTTAGATGCACGATATCGGCTCAAGGCGATGCCTTGAGCAGTAACCATACCGGCAATACTTCTAGCCCCAGCAGAACCATTGCTAGCTGCATGTACCTCTTTGATTAAACAACGAAGTTTAATCAATTCAATAGAAATAAACTTTGGCCGTCTCTCTGCCAATATTTATAGCTACTGCGATGAACACCTAATACTTTGCATAACGTTGTTATGCTGTGGCTCTTCTTGAGTTTCTCGATTAACGAGAATTGTTCAATGAGTCTGACATCAAGAGAGCGGTGGCTTTTTTTAATATTTCATTATGCTCTTCAAGTGTCGCTAACTTCTTTTTTAATTCTCGTATTTCAATTTGTTCAGGCGTCATTGGTGATGCTTTGGGAGCTTTTCCTTGGCGCTCCTCTTTAAGCTGTCGAACCCACTTATCCATCGTAGATTTACCCACGTTCATTGCTTGGGCTGCTTCTGTTACTGAGTAATTTTGTTCTAGAACTAATTGTGCTGCTTCAAGCTTAAATTCAGCACTAAATAATCGTCTTGTACGCTTTGTCATAATGTCACCTATCCATGTTATGAGGTGATGATATCACCTCTGAGTAGGTGGCCAAATTTAATGTACCACTACACAATGATATTATCGTTATTAATATGAAAAGGTAATAATGGACGAATCAGTGTTTTGTCGTAACTTAGTCTCATACTCATATCTGCATGACAAAATCCTAAATTAATTAACATTCTATTATCAGTATCAGAAAAACGATCTAATTGAGTCCCCAAGTTGCTAAGATGACGGTATTGCTTAGCTTCACTCTCAGACAATAATGGGTTTATAGTTTTGAAGTTTTTAACCTTACTAGATATAGACCAATAGCCGCCATTATATTCACCTTCAATATAATTTCGCATCAACATCCGTTTACGTAATGCTCTTTGTTGGTTAATCATAATGTCAGTCATCCTAAGAGATAAACCAAACTTACTTTTTATCGTTTTTAGCCAGCCATGCCATGGCAAAGAAAGCAATGCTCCTGCATCACAACAGAATACTGAATTATATTCCTTTTCTGCTCCGTGTTTCCATATCATTTCTAACCCCATATTGTCATAGAGCCCACCATCACATAGGTTTAAGTGTTCACGAAGTTTCAATATTTGTTCAGCAGAGATATGACTATAAAGTGTGTCATTCCATGTCCAATCTTTACCACATAATCGTATTGGTGCTAAAAATGGTGGGAATCCACTGGATATAGCAATAGCCTGTGCTAAGGTAATCCCGTGATCTGAAGCTGAGCCAATTTTATAGTCTCGAATTTCACATTTTGAAATTCTGACACTAGCACCAGTATCAAGGTTGGTGCCATAAAAAATAAACTCTGGAGCTAAAGGGTTATTGGGTATATCACAAAGACGAGTTTTGCCAAACAACAAAGCTTCATATTTTTTTCTTACCTCTATTACTGCTGTTGTTGTTGGGTTTAGAGTGTGTAGAAGAATCAGAAATTTATTTGTAATTGTTTGAGAGCAAAATATAATGAGGGGGTCTGCAATGACTTCTTTAAAGTTAGTTGCACGATAACGGCCTTTACTAGCATCTATTTCCTCAAAAGTTAACTTTTCCCACTTTAGCATTAATAAACCTGCGGCAATAGAACCGCCAGAAACTGATGTGATTGTATCTAGCTCAGTTAATAAACCATCTTCATTCATGCGCCATAGAGTACCTAATGCATAGAGTGTTGCTCTAAAACCACCGCCAGATAAAGCTAAGCCTTTTTTAAATTTGTTATTCATTATCTAACACCTCATTATTAACTTTTGTCTCATTATTCACTAATAACGGTCCTACTTTATTAGTGAAAATACCACCACCTCTTTTAAGTAAAATACCAGTACTCAATATATCCATATAATTAAGTCTCTTATTATTTTATATACTGCATAATATGTTACATTTTTTCTAAATTGAAAAAGTGATCATTCACAAAAAATGATATTGAGGCTTGCATTTGATATGGGCGTTTTGGATTAAGAAAATCGAACTATAATAACCATTGTGTTAATAATATACAGGATTAGTTTTATTGATATAGGTCAATCTTTTTTACTCTTACTCGGGTGATTCTTGTTCTCTATGGTTGATTAGCAATCAAATGCATTTTGCATGGAGGCAAGCAATGGAAAGTATTAATTTAAATGTTAGATTTGTTTTTTTATCTATATCTTTAATCGTTTGTTTGAATTCTAATTCTTACGCGAATGAAGTTTTTAGCAATCAAAGTTTATCTCCAGAAACTAAAACGAGTACATATTCTCTTCCTGCTTTAAATGCTATTTCTAATGCAACGTCAATATCTGGAATATCATCAGGTGCCTTTATGGCTTCTCAATTTCATGTTGCATACTCAAATGACCTTGTTGGCGTAGGGATTGTTGCTGGTGGACCATGGAATTGCGCTGCTAGTAATCCGCTTTTCCCTGCAATTGTGAATGCGACAACAACTTGTATGAATCCGTGTAAGGCTGGTATTTGCGGCCCATTTCCTGATTCAAAATTTTTATCAGCTATTGCAGAAATGGATGCTAAAAAAGGTAATATTGATCCTATTGATAATTTAAAAAATGATAATGTATATATTTTTTCTGGGTCTCAAGATAAAACTGTTATTACTAAAGTCGTTGATACTACCTTTGATTTCTATAAAAAATTAAAAGTGAAAAATATAGAATACATTAATAATTTGGATGCAGGGCATGCTTTTATTACTAATAATCCTGAGGATACCGAATGTAATAAAACTGCTGATCCATATATTAATTATTGTAATATGTCACAAGCGAGAGATATTTTAAAACATATTTATAAAGGGTTAAAATCACCTGCAATAAAAATAAGTGGCGAATTAATTAAATTTAACCAACATGAGTTTCTTACAAAAGATCAAATAAACCGATCAAGTATGGACGACAATGCATTTGTTTATATTCCTAAGAGTTGTACAACAAATCAATGTAGAGTTCATGTCGCTTTGCATGGCTGTGCTCAAGGAGTATCAGTAATAGGGACAGAATTTATAACGGATACTGGCTATTTAGAAATAGCTGATACAAATAAGATTATAGTATTATTTCCACAAGTTAAATCATCTAATCTAAATCCAATGAATCCCAATGGTTGTTGGGATTTCTGGGGCTACAGTACTTATAATTTAAGTATTTATCATAAAAAATCAGCACCTCAAATGGAGGCTATTAAAAAAATGATTGACCGATTAATAAGTTAGAATAATCAAAAAAAATAGGACAATAGGACAGCCATAAAATTATGCTAAATATGACGGGTAATAAGTTCGTTATTATTTGCTGTGTATGCCTGCAAGGGCGATAGGAAATCTACTCACTGTGTGTGGAAATCTTAAAGAATAAAGATATGGGTGTCCTGTATTCTTTAATGATGATTTTATTACTTGGTTGAATACCACCAGTCTGGCATTATGCGCCCAAGAATACCGTCGTTAGTAAACGGTACCGAGAGTGTGAAGGTAGTCAGTGATAGAAAACAACCAACAATTAAGTAATCTTTATGATGAACATGGTTACTTTGTGATTAGAAATTATTTCGACGAAGCTCAGATTTCATTGCTTAGAAAAGTGGTGTTGAAATTCCATGAATTGTGGAAAGCAGACAACACAGAGTTTTATCATGAAGAAGCGTTTAACTCGTCTTTAATTACGGGCAGTGAATATTTACCCATCGATGATAGAACGGTACTTTTTGACTTCATCAGCTCCAAAAAGATCATGGACGTTGTTGATGCAGTGATACCTGAAAATCCTGCATTTATGAATACACAACTGTTCTTCAACCCCGTAAATCCTCAACAAAAAGACTTTTGGCATCGTGACTGTCAATATGACTATGATCTTGAAGACCAAATGAAAGTCATATTAGAAACGCAAGTGTTACATCTTCGAGTGCCTTTATTTGATGAACTTGGCATGGAAATCATCCCCGGTACACACAAGCGATGGGACAATGAAGAAGAGCACAATGTTCGCCAAGAAGAAAATGGTAAAGTCAGCAATGACAGCATCTCTGGAGGTAAACAAATTGGGTTAGCTGCGGGTGATTTGTTAGTGTTTTCAGCTGATATGATTCACCGCGGATTGTATGGCTTAGATCGTTTAGCATTGGATATTTTGATCTTTGACTCAGCGGCTGATTATGTCGATTACGTGGATGATGATTGTTTACCGCCCCAATCAATATTAAATAAGATTGCTGACCCAAGGCTATTTCTCAACACCTTGCACTTAAAATCAATGGTGTGTGCTTAAAGATAAAAAGATGGGACAGCCAAAAATTTCCAACTACTAATCTAAAAAAACGGCCACCTAAAAAGGCAGCCGTTAATATTATAAGTAGCAATAATCAGTCTTAACGAAGATCATCAGTAACAGCAAGCACTGCTGCTAGGGTGTCGTGACCAAAGCCAATACTACGCTCTGGAGACCAACCGTATAGACTATCTGGCTGATTATTATGATCTTTAAATGGCATTTCAACAGTGTAAGACAAGCAGTTAAATTGCTCGCCAACCCAGTTTGAAGCTACTGTTAGGTTCGCTTCGCCGGGCTTATCTTTGCCGTAGCCGTGTTCGTCTTGGAATTCTGGCGTTACGGTTAATAGCGCTTGTTTGAATTTATTTTCAAGATTTTCAAGGCGCGCATCGTATGATGGAATGCCTTCAGAACCCGCAACGAAGTTAAATGGGATTGCCTCATCGCCGTGAATATCAAGGAACATATCTACGCCTGTTGCTAGCATTTTCTCACGTACGTAGAATACTTCAGGGCTGTTTTCTAGTGACGGTGTTTGCCACTCGCGGTTAAGGTTTACACCGATTGCATTTAAGCGTAGGTGACCACGTGCGCTACCATCTGGGTTCATGTTAGGCACAACATAGAATACGGCTTTGCTTAGTAGGGCACGGCCAACAGTGTCAGTTTCATCTAACAAACGTTGTACTAAACCTTCAACAAACCATTCAGCCATGGTCTCACCTGGGTGTTGACGTGCAATAACCCAGATTTTTTTCTTTGGTGCTTCTTCGCTATCAGCGGCGTGTTCATCACCGATCACTAATAGGCTTACATCGCGATTATCAAGCGTATGACCTAATGTTTCTAGGCGGCAGTTGTAATGGCTTTGTGCAAGGTGCAATAGATCTTGATGACGATCGTAACTGTACGGTGCAAAGTAAGCGAAGTACATTGATTCATTTTCAGGAATAACAGTGAACGTTAAGTTGTCACCATCAAATTCTGAAGGAATACGGAACCACTCTTCACGATCATAAGAAGCTACAACATCATAACCATTCCAACCTTCAGGGTAGGCTGAGTTAGCTAGATCTAATAACTTAATAGTATGCGGCTGTTGAGCTTCTGATTCTAAACGGAAGTGAAACCATTGATGCAGTTCAGATTGGTTATCGTTAGGAATACTAAGTTGAATGTCGTCTTTGCTCTCAGCTTTAACAACATTGATGCTACCGCTTTCGAAGTTACTGAAAATTTTCATGAGGGTTACTCGTTATCTTTATAAGTATTGAATTAGGCTATCATAAACCACCACAATCGATAATGATTTTTGTTCATCAAAATAAGGTTTCATTGTTAGGTTGAGTGAATAATCATCAATGGTGCTATGTAGTGTGATATATCGATAAAGATCGTGGTGATAAGTTGATTTTAAAAAATGCATAGATTGTATTAAAACAGCTATTAAACAACATTGATGTGATTAAGTTGGCTTTTGCAGTGATAACTTATGCACTGGTAGTTGCTAGAATCCATTTTGTGTTGCTGGTGATTTTGAAAATCATGTGTTATTGATATTTGTTTTAAACATGTGTGTGGTAGCTACACCAAATGAAAACCTTACACCAACAGATCATTAAGTACATGCGCTTGTTTCATGTACTGCGTATTATTATCGCTTGTGTCATTGCTTTTTCAGTCGACATTGTTTTTAAATTACCTTATGGCACATGGGCACCAATTACTATTATTGTCGTGATGTCTGCTAAGTATTCAGGTGAAGTGTCAGATAAAGCCAGTCAACGAATACTTGGTACCACTATTGGGGCAATTTTAGGTCTGTCGTTGTATTTTTTCCCAGTCGATAATGTTTATTGGCATTATGGCTCATTGATTGTAATGCTCAGTGTGTCGCTTTACTTTACTCTAGGAAAATACGCCTACAGTGCGATTTTAACGTCAGTGACATTGGTGTTAGTTGCGGGTAGTGGTCCTGGGGATTTACATATTGCATTATGGCGTACGACTAATGTGCTATGGGGTGGGTTAGTGGCGATCATTGCGAGTCAATATTTGTTTCCAGCTAAAGCAACCGATCATTTCAAATTGGCTTGTGGTGATTTCTTACGCTTATTTCATCAAAACTATTCTGAGCATAATGCGTTGGTTAATAGTGATGATGCTTATCGTGAAATACCGTTATCTCAGTTACGCCAAACATTAAATAAGATCACGTCATTAGAATCGAGTATTGGTCATGAATCGCCTGCAATGAAACAGCCTGTTAAAAAGGCGATAGCTTGTCAGGTAAGAATGTTCAATTTATTAGAAAATATTACTCAGACGCAATGGCGACATCAATACAGTAAAGAAAAAGTACAAGAAATACGGGCTTTATCACAAGCAAAAGAACAGTTATCACGAATGTGTGAACAATGTGGTGAAGATTTATTATCAGCCCAAAAGCCATTAATGGTGATCAATAAAAGTCAGCTTGAGATATTGGCGTTATATCCCAAATTAGCCCCAAGTGCAGATAGCCGAACCGATATTAGTTATTACGGCTATTTGTGGCTTAATCGAGAATTGGCACGTCAGGTTGCTGAGCTTTCTGAATGGTTGTGCCAATTTGAAACGATTAAAAATGATGCACAGTAGTGTAAGCGCTAATGATTATTTCATCGCTGAATAATAAGCGGCAATATCTGCCAGATCTTGTGTGTTTAGATTTTGTAGCTGACCTTTCATCATGGTTGCCATTGGACCAATACGCATATCATTAGTATAAGCCTGCATTGCATCATATAGGTATTGCGGTTGTTGGCCAGCAAGGTTGGGGTAACTCGGTTGTGGTGCAATACCATTACTACCATGGCAGAAACGGCAACTTGGGGTTTTAATTTCCCCTTTGCTAGCGTCGCCTTTTGGCATAGCGTAAGCATTAGTGCCAATTGTACTAATGAGCAGTATAGCGGTTGTGATAGTGCGAAAACCGTTAAATAAGTATGTCATTATAAGCCATTTGTTGTAAAAATTATGATTGTTAGTACAAAACGATACCATAACTAATCAATGACTTAATCTGTATTTTAAGGTAAATAGTGTAACAATAAATGTCATAGGAAATTACAATTGATACCTTTGAGGATTAATTTTATTAACTATCAGGATTGTCTCGTACTCGAATAAAGCGCGCAAAACGAGGGATTCCATTATCGGTATAGCCGTTGTAGCGATATTGAATCGTTGTGCCTATCGCTGGTGGTGATTGCCGCTGTTGGTCGTTAAAACCTGATCCAATTTTAAAGGTATTATTAGAGGCTGTTTTTACCCAAACAGAACCCATCATGCCTTGGTATTTACCATTGCCTTCTTCATAACCAATAATTATCGCTTCTGCATCGTGATGATTTTTGAGTTTTAATAAATGCTCAGTTCGGCCAGACGTATAATTATTAGATTTATGGTGCAGCATTAAGCCTTCACCATCATTACTGCTAATAATATCGAGCCATTGCACTAATATTGCCAGATTATCGAGTGACTTGTGTTCAACCCATTGTAAATGTTTTAGTGGTTGGTTGTTTTGATCGCGTTGTTGCTCTATTAATGCTTGTAATTGGCGATAACGATCGCTAAATGGTGCACTGTTATGCGGAAGATCAAACACCATATAATTGACTTTTTTCCATGCTAAATCATCAGGTTCATTATCAAGTACAATACGTGTTAATGCTTGAAATTGGCCGCGTTCAATCCACAGTTCGCCATCTAATGAAGTACTCGGAAAGTTGGCATAAAACCATGTTGGTGCATGAATAATATTGCCTGTTTTTGTCAGCAACTGTTGACCATTCCAATAGGCGCGAATGCCGTCTAATTTTTCGCTCACTAAATAATCAGTAACAGTGAAAATATCGTGGATTTGGTTGTCATCACTATAATGTGTGGCATTGAGTTGATCGCTAGGTAAACTTTTAGCCAGCATCAGTTGTGGTTGCTCTGCTGCAAGAGGAAAACTTAATGATAGGCCAATTAAAGCTGCTATTGGGGTTAAATGCTTATTAAAATATTGAAATTTAGAACTATCATGACAATGTGACAGCGGCTGATATTGTAATAAAGGCATGATATGTATTCCTAGTAAGCACAAGAGGTATAACAGTAAATAAATGCCATTAATGGGTAAATTATAATGATCTATTTTTGATGATGTTTGTGCTGATGTTGGAGTTACGTAATGTGAATTAAGTTACAGTTACATGATTTATGTGCCAAAGGTGCTAAATAGGAATGTATTATGTGAGCGTTAATTATGACTAAAATGATAAAAAAAGTAACTTATTAACTGTGTTTATCGACAAGCTAAGGTAAAATTCTGTCACTATCGAACTCTTTATGTGGTCTTTGTTGTAATGCAGTCTTCTTTATCACGCTTTTTTACTCGAGCTAATCAGTTCCTTATTTCTAAAAATATCACTATTTCTTTTCATTGCTATTTTATTCATGCAATGAGCTTTATGGCGCTAGGTTTATTTTCATCACTATTGATTGGCTCTATTTTAAATACGATTGGGATTAAATTTTCGATCCCACTATTGAGTGATGTATTGTGGCCAATAGCAAAGCAAATGACAGGGCCAGCTATTGGTGTGGCTATTGCTTATGCATTAAAAGCGCCGCCATTAGTTTTGTTTTCATCAACCATTGCTGGTGCTGCGGGGGCGGCAATGGGGGGGCCTGTTGGGGCTTATGTCGCCAGTATTTGCGCTGCCGAATGCGGTAAATTGGTCGCAGGCGAAACTAAAGTTGATATTTTAGTGACGCCAGCAGTAACTGTATTAGTAGGCGTTATGGTTGGCAGTTGGATTGGCCCACTAGTGGGGGCTGTGATGACTCAATTTGGGCAATTGATTATGTCTACCACTCAACTACAACCGTTGTTAATGGGAGCATTAGTTGCTGTATTGATGGGCATGGCATTAACTTTACCTATTAGTAGTGCTGCAATTGCAATTATGTTGAGTTTAAATGGTCTAGCTGCGGGGGCGGCGACAGTGGGTTGTGCTGCACAAATGGTAGGGTTTGCGGTCATGAGTTATCGCGTAAATGGTTGGGCAGGTATTTTTGCTCAAGGACTCGGTACTTCGATGCTACAAATGCCAAATATAGTTAAGAATTATAAAATTTGGATCCCTCCGATTGTGGCTTCTGCAATACTTGGCCCTATTGCGACTGTTGTGTTTCACATGGAAAATACGCCACTTGGCGCTGGAATGGGAACATCAGGATTAGTCGGGCAGATTCAAACAGTAATCGCAATGGAACAGCCAGGAGTGAGTAGTGGTTATATTTACGGATTAATTGTATTAATGCACTTTATTCTACCTGCGTTAATCACTGTTATTGTGGCATATATTATGCGCCGCCAAGGGTGGATAAAAGACAGTGATCTGGTGTTAAAATTAGGCTGATAACTGTTGTTAATTATGAGTCATACTCGTTATTGGCAATGATACTGATCATTAACGCTTTGCTAATGTCGTTATTTGTTGTTCAGCACAACGAAAGAAAGCATTGGCTTGGCGTTGACTTGCAATAAAAGTGAGTGGGTTTAATCCTTTAATATGTAACTTTGTACGGTAGCTGTGTGCTTTAAAGGCTTCGGCAAATTGTTGTGGGCTGATATTATTAACATCATTTGCAATCGTTGTTGTATAAATAACAGTTTTATCGTCTACGCGCTTAAATAAATTGTGATCCACGACATAATTAAACTTTTGATGTGATTCGATATTATCCATCGCATGTTGGGTTAATTCTCCTCGAGATGGCGCTTGCAGATTGTTGAGATGATAGACTTTAATGTCATAATGGTTATTTCTATTGGTCGACATGGTTAATACAATATTATCTTGCAGGCGTTGTTCTTTGACCGTGAGTGTACATTGTGTGTCGGTTTGACTATAGGTTGAGTTTTCAAGCAAAGGTAATGAAAATGCCGACACAGTTAAAAAAATTAGTGGTGTGATCATAAAAAGTACCTTTGGTTATTTTGTGGATTAAAACCGACTAAATTAATCCTAGTTTGGTTGGCTTGTTTTTATTGAATAATCTCACAAGATATTATGGCTGAAACACATTATTAATATTGAGAATCGACCGAGAATTTCTCTGAATTTATTAATTATTAAAGTTTTTTTCCAAAGACATAACATTATTTGATAGAGAGTTAACAATTTATAATCAGTAAAATGTTAATCTCATCAATAGTTAAATGTATTAGTTGTTCTTAATCCGAAAAATAAAATGGAGAAAGTGATTATGTCTACTACAACAAGCAAAAAACCTTTGTTATTCTCTTTTTTAGCACTTATTGCTGGTGGTGTTATTGGCTGTGGTGTTGGAATGAAAATAGAAAAAAGCGCAAGTGCTCCGAACTTATTGACTTGTCAGCAGCAAGTACAAGCTCAAACGGAACAAATTAAAAAGAGTGAACAGCAAAATCAATTATTGGTAGCAAGTAATGAGAAACAAAGTCAGCAGTTAGAGCAAACAACAAAAGACTTAACGGCAATGACGGAATTAGTGGATAAGCAAAAAAAGGAATTTTCAGCTCAATTGACTTTACTTGCCGAGAAAAAACAAAAATTGGCAGCAACCACACAAAAGTTGGAAGTGACCAAAAAGAAATTGAATACTGAAGTTGTTAAGTTAAAAACAGCCACGACTAAGCAACAAGTGGTTATTGATAAATCTCAGCAGTATTTTAAACGCCAAGCTGAAATGCAAGCCAATGTTAAAGCAACGCAAGCCAATATTGCAGAGTTAAAGCAAGCGGCAAAAGGCTTTAAAAAAGCATGTGATGAATTTAAATCAGGTAATAGCTGGAATTGGGTCTCACAAAAAGATTGTGATAACTATGATCAGCAATTGGAATTATTAAAAGATAAGCAAGCGTTATTAAATTCTCAACAGCAGGCATTAGCGGTTATAAATGCTGAAATTGGTAAAAAATAAAGTAGATTTTGTGTAGGTTATTGATACTAAAAGTAGCTGCCAACACAGCTACTTTTATTGTTATTGGAGGCTATTTTATATTGTGGCCAATAGGGCGAGCAAGTGACGTTGGAAAACCACGTTCAGCCGCTAATTTTTCTGCATAAGTCACTATATCGTGTAGGCTTAGCTGCTGAGATACGGGAAATTCATTTTCACGAGTTTGTAGTATAGGTTGTGAAATTAAATTCAATGCTGCTAACTGGTCAACAATAGCATCAGCAACAGATAATGCAGATGATGCTTTCACAATTTCAGAGCGCGCATAGCGCTGATGTGAATAAGAAACATCGGCAGCGCGTAATGTTGGATCATTGCCTGGTATTTGTTGCGCGCCAAATAATGGTTTCCCGCCGACAGTTGCTTGTTCAAATTTACCGACAAACTGCGCCATATGATTAATTGCGCGCTGAGTGCGTTGTTCAATCTCTGGTTGTGACCAATGCTGCTGCAATTTCTCTTTAAAAGACGCATCTAATTGTGGCTGAGCACTGGTTGCATCTGATGACACTAATCCATTTTTAAACAGTGTAATGTCTTGTGTCATACCATGCAGTTGAAAATAGCCATCAGGGTATGGGGTTAATTGTGCCATACCATTAGGGGTGCCACGCTCACCATGGAAAATGACTTCTGGCCATTGAGCATCACATTGCGACCAGTGAGTAATATAAGCCGCTTTAAATTCAACCATGCGTTGACGTGGAATGTGCACTAAGTCATCAATGGTTCCTGTACGATAACCGCCAGCATTCACTAAATAATCAACATTAACTTGATGTTGTTGATTAGTTGAATTTTGATAGTTAACTTGCCAACCTGTGCCTTGTTCTCGTTCAGCTAAAGAGATCACTTTGCTATTAGTATGTACATGGCATTGCGTCAGTTTGTCTAATGCTAAAGTCAAGGTTGCAGCAATTCTAAAAACACTTAAACCATATTCTTGCACCATGACTAATGGGAATTTGAATTGATCTAAATTAATCGATTTAGCGACAGGGATCATCCATTGATCTGGCGTTAGCGGATGTTCAGGATTAGCTTGTAATGCAAGAGACTCTAAGTCATGGCGTTGATACAATTTAAAGTAATCTTTTGGCTCACCAAGAACACGGTTTTTAGAATCCTGTTCGACAAGTGTTTGGTAAGTTTGTTGTAATAACGTTAGACGGGGTAATAAGTCATTGGGGTTACCTGCATCATTACAAGGAATCGCAATAACGGTCGGTCTGATATTGGTGGTGTGACGGTAAACGCGTAACGTATCAATAGATTGCTTGAGTAACGTTATGCATTGTTGATCTGATATTTCACGATAAAGATTACCGCCTGCATGCAAGTGGCAAATTGGAGGGCCATTAACTAGGCTTTTTCCTTCCTCAAAAAGTTGAACATGAATACCTTGTTCAGCTAATCGAAGTGCAATAGTTGATCCTGCTATACCACCACCAATAATACCCACAGTTGTTGGTAAATTTGAGTGGGGCAAGGATGTTATTTTACTTTTAATTAAATTCATCATACTTGAACACGTAAATCAGCTAAAAACAACAAAAGGATTTATTTAATATAGACATGCACAATAAATCCTTTGAATGGATAAGTTGAACTATTTTACGTTGTAATAAGGTAAAGAGAAATAGCAGTGAATTAAAATCCCATTAAAAGGCTATTTATAGCATTGTTATAGGATTTTTTTTGTTGGTGCTATGTTTAATTCTTTATTGGTATGGCAAAATTTTTAATTTTATTGTGTTGGTTTTGTTATTTTATTTAAGTATGTTTACTGTGTTTTATAATGACGACAGTAATATTAGTTATGTTCTTAAAAAATATTTTTTGTTTTTTTTGAATAAATATAGAAAAACAATATTCCAATAAACTCTTTATTATCAAGTGGTTGTATTTTTTATCTGCTTGGGGTATTTATTTATTCTGGATTTTTATTTTTTCTTTTGCTAGATTTAATTTTGTTTTTTGAACTTAAAGATAAAAATATGGTCGTGAATTATATTTTTATCTTGAGATATCGAAAAATAGCAGTAGTAGTGGTAACAAATATAATAAAGGATAAATAATGTCTAAAATTAATCTAGTGGTTTTACCTCTTGCACTTCTTGTTTCAGGTGCAGTAAACGCAGCAACAGAAAACCCATTCTATGCGGGTGCTCGTGCTGGTGGTGTTCATTATTCTGATTTCGATGCGAAAGCAGGTGATCTACACTCAAACCCAAATCAATCTCTTTCAATCGACAAAGATGATTTTGCTGGTGGTATCTTCATGGGTTACAACGTAACACCATGGTTTGCTGTTGAAACTGGTTACACTTGGTTAGGCGAAGTTACTCTTAAGAATGATGACCATCATGACGCTGGTAAAATTGAACAGCAAGTTATCGATCTTGTTGGTAAATTTACTTACCAAGCGACAGATTCTTTAGATGTTTACACTAAAATCGGTGGTGCATGGCAGTTCTCTCGTTACAAAGATAACAACATCTCAGATCGTGACGATAGCTTAATCGCTACAGCGGGCCTTGGTGCTGAATATCATTTCACAAAAGACCTTTCTGCTCGTGCTGAATACCAGTACTACCACGATATGGAAGTGAAGCCTGCCGATACTAAACTAAATTGGGATGCACACTACTACGGTGTGAGCCTTGTTTACGGTTGGGGTGCAGCAGCAGCTGTTGTTCCTGTCGTTGCTGAAGTTGTTGAAGCATCAACAGTTCAACTTGAGCCAATCTCTGCTGTAATGCCATTTGCATTTGATAGCAACGAGCTATCTGAGCAAGACATGCAGCGTCTTGAACCAATTGCACAGCGTCTTGTGAACTTCCCTGAGTCACAACTTGTTGTTATTGGTCACACTGATAATTCTGGTGCAGAAGCATACAACCAGAATCTATCTGAAGAGCGTGCACTTACAGTTGCAACGTACTTAACTGAGCACTTCAACATTGACCCAAGCCGTGTATCTGCCGAAGGTCGTGGTGAGCTAGATCCAGTAGCATCTAACGATACTTCTGAAGGTCGTGCTCAAAACCGTCGTGTTGATGTAACGACTCCTGGTTTTGAAATTGAACAAGCAGCTGAAGAAGCTATTGCTCAATAATATTGTTTATTCAATATTAATCGATAAATAACTGTCGATATTATTACAAAAAAGCGCCTGATGGGCGCTTTTTTTATGTCTTAATTTATTGAAATTTAAATGTTTAATAGTAGCTGTTATCGGTGCTATTCTGCTTAATATTTTTATTTGTTCGTGATATCTGCATAACAATAATAAAGTATCCTTTTTCTGACTTATGTTGAGAGTGGTATCATAGTTATTAAATAAAACAGTAACTGGTATACATAATAAATAAGCGGAGAATATTATGGCGATTTGGCAACGACCGTTTACGTTAGATCTTTTTAATCAGACCTCTAAAAATACATTAGTTGAGCACTTAGGGATTGAATACGTTGCTGTTGATGATTCATCACTGTCAGCGACGATGCCTGTTGACTCACGCACCCACCAACCATTAGGTATGTTGCATGGCGGCGCCTCTGTAGTATTAGCCGAAACGTTAGGATCATTGGCAGCAAACTTTGCCGTTAGCAGTGAATACTATTGTGTGGGTTTAGATATTAATGCGAACCATATTCGTGCGGTTCGTAGTGGTTTTGTTACTGGTAAGGCGACACCGTTGCATCTTGGCGCCACTACACAAGTATGGCAGATTGAAATTCGTGATGAACGTCAGCGTTTAGTGTGTACTAGCCGTTTAACGATGGCTGTTTTGAAACATAAAAGCAGTAAATAGAATGATAGTTACTTTTTCTCAAGGCAAAATTATCGCAACGCAACATGAAGTTGTTGTTCGAATTGATGGTAATTGTCGAATAATGATGCAAGCACAAGTTGATGAATTAACATTAATTGGTGGTGCTAATGTGATCACTGCTGTCGGCAGTGGTTTGAACTGGTCTGTGAAATTAGACACTGATGAACAACTGCAACAGATCGCGACTGAAATAGGTATCGCTATCACCCAATATTAATCCATTAGCTTATTTTTATATTGAATGAGCGAATGGTGATATTTAATGCAACAGAATGATTTTATTTCTATTTACGTATGACAATGAAATACTATTTTGGCATTATTAAATGAGTTTGCAGATCATTGCATTCAAACTTATTTAATATTAATCACGATAAAGTAAATAGTATGTCTAATAAATATTTTGCACTGTTACCATTGGCCGTTCTTATTTCTGGTGTAGCTCAGGCTGCACCTGCTAACCCTTATTATGTTGGTGTTCGCTTAGGTGATGCTAATTACTCTCATTTTGAACAAAATAATCATGCATCTAACCTTGGTCTAAAGCAAAACGATCTTGGTGCTGGTATCTTTGCAGGTTATAACATTACGCCATGGTTTGCAGTTGAGACGGGCTATACTTGGTTAGGCGATGCACAAGTTGATCATCAAAATATTAAGCAACACGCGTTTGATTTAACAGGTAAAGCGACATGGCATGTTAATGATAGCTGGGGCTTATTCGCGAAAGCGGGTGGTAGCTATATGCTAACGGCTTACCATGGTAATGGTGTGAGTGATACTGATGATCATCTTGTTGGTACAGTTGGTGCTGGTGTTGAATATCAATTAACCGATCATCTATCAACGCGCCTTGAGTACCAGTATTATCATGATTTATCATCAAAGCCTCGTGGTACTGATTTAGCGTATAACTTTGATACTAACTTCTATGGTCTAAGCCTTGTTTACAACTGGGGTGCAGCGCCGATAGTTGATACGATCGCGCCTGCAATAGCGCAAACAGTGACTATTGAACCTTCAACATTATCATTAGATTATGGTGTTAATCAGTATAAATTAACGGCAGATAATGAGAGAGCGCTACAGCCAATGGCTAAACGCTTAACTCGTTACCCAAGTGCAACGATTGTGGTAACTGGATATACCTCTAATACGGGCACAGCAGCTTATAACCAAGCATTGTCTGAAAAGCGTGCTCATGCTGTGGCATCGGAGTTAGCAAAATACGTGACAAACCCAACTCAAGTGACAGCACAAGGCATGGGTGAACAGCACCCAATTGCAACCAATGCAACAGCTGAAGGTCGTGCGCAAAACCGTCGTGTAGAAATTACATCACCAGCATTAAAAATCGCCACAGAAGCCGCTTCTGAGCGTTAATCTGTATTAATAAAACAGGCTGTTATTGAAGAGCCTGCTATTTAATAAAATTTACGTTAATAAAAAAGCAGCAACAAAAAGGCCAGCCTGTTGATATAAACAGAGCTGGCTTTTTTATTAAATAAATTAGGCGTTAATGACTTTATTTACATGGTGCACAAATAGACTTTTTACGCAGACAAAGTGACATGATCATGCCAAATATTGCCCCTTGCGTAATAATGGCAGAACCACCGTAGCTAAAGAAAGGCAGTGGGCTTCCCATTACTGGCAACACGCCACTCACCATGCCGATATTAATGAAGCTATAAAGAAAGAAGCTTAATGCAAAAGCAGCACTGACTAAACGTGCAAATGGTGACTCTGATTGATTTGCTAACCAAATCACTCTAAACGTCATAAAGGCGTAAATCCCCAATAGCAAAACGCTGCCCCAATATCCCCATTCTTCAGCAAAAGTTGAGAAAATAAAGTCAGTATGGCTTTCTGGAATAAACCCTAAATTACCTTGAGTTGCATCAGTCCAGCCTTTACCACGAATACCGCCAGAACCAATGGCAATTTTTGATTGAATGATCTGATAACCAGAACCAAGAGGATCAGATTCGGGATCAAGGAACTGTAATACACGCTTTTTCTGATAGGTTTCCATCACGAAATACCATGCTAGCGGTATAGTTACGCCTATAATACCTAAAACAGTTGAAATTAACTTCCAGCTCATACCCGCATAGTAAAGTACAAATAATGCATACAAAATAGTAAAAATAGCACCATCAAGATCGGGCTGAATGAATATAAGCCCCGCAGGAATGGCGGTTATCATCAGGCAAACCAGTACTTTTTTAAGCGTTGGGCGTCCTGCTTCTGCAATTAATACCCATGCAATCATTAATGGAACGGCAATTTTAACTAATTCTGAAGGTTGAAAGCGAATTGGACCAAGAGCTAACCAGCGTCGAGAGCCATTAGTACTGTCACCACTAACAAACACACCTAGTAAAAAAATCACAGTAATAACAAATAAATAAGGAGCATAGCGTTGGTAGGTGGCCGGAGGAATGGCGGACATTAGAATCAATACACCAACGGCGAGTATGCCTCGAACAAGGTGACGCTCAATAATAGGTACACTAAAGCTACTAGCACTCCATACAGTTAATGAACTAAATGTGATCAAAAGGAGAATTGATATACAGAGTGGTAGATCAAGATAAGGGCGGTATTTATTCATTAAGTACTACTGTAAACCACGCGTAATTGCGCATCGATGATAATTACCGCTACTTTAAAATATTATCGCTTAGCTACAAGAGATATTTTGCAAGAAAATGTATTTCTGTCGCAATGGGCGAATAAATAGACAAATTATTGTTTTAAATAGGGCTAATAATCACTGTTGTTGAGTGTTTTTTCGACAGCGTCGCAGTATTTAATACTATGCCTCACGTATAATTACTGAAAATAATACAATCGCAGTGGAGTAGAAATGGATCGTTATTACTGGGGTGTTGATTTAGGCGGTACTAAAATTGAATGCGCCATTATTGAGCGTAGCACGGATAAATGTGTAGTAAGAGAGCGCATAGCAACAGAAAGCGATCAAGGTTATGCCCATATTTTAAATCAGATTAAATTACTGATTGATAGGTGTGCTGAACAATTAGGCCAACGACCTATCGCGATTGGCTTTGGCACGCCAGGCACGTTAGATCCTCATTATGGTGTGATGAAAAACTGTAATTCAACGGCGCTTAATGGCAAACCGCTTGATAAAGATCTTTCCCAGTTATTAGATGCACAAGTGGTATTGGCGAATGACGCGAATTGTTTTGCGTTAGCTGAAGCGCATTTTGGTGCGGCTAAACGTGTAAAACCGAATGCTGAAGTGGTGTTTGGTATCATCATGGGTACAGGCGTTGGATCGGGTATCGTTGTTAATGGCAAAGGCTTATATGGTTGTCATGGTATTGCCGGAGAGTGGGGGCATAACGTGATTGAGCCTAATGGCGCCCTTTGTTATTGCGGTCAATCAGGGTGTTTAGAAACCGTTATTTCAGGTAAAGGTTTAGAACGGTTCTACTTTGAACAATCTGGCGTTGAATTATCATTACCAGAAATTGTGGCACGCACGGCTGATGATGAACATGCTCAAGCAACGATGGCTAGAATGTCACATTACTTTGGTATTGCTGCGGCACAGATCATCAATGTGCTTGATCCCGACGTAATTGTTATCGGTGGTGGTGTCGGCAACATTGATGCTTTATACCAACACGCTCAACAAGCAATATTACCGCATTTATTTAATGGTGAATTAAACACCCAGATTGTGAAACCAGATTTAGGTGATAGTGCTGGTGTCTTTGGTGCTGCGGCATTAGTGAAGTAAATTGTAAGTAATGAATAATAAAAAGGCGTAATAGCAATGTCGCTATTACGCCTTTTTTAATAGGGTATGATTATACTTAGCTTGCCAATACTTGAGGCTTGCGTTGTAAACTTGCAAATAGCATATAAATAGCTGTTGCCAGTAGTACGATAAAGAAGAAATCCATCAAGCCATTTTGTTCCGCCATGAAGCTATTCGCACCAATTGGACCTAATGCAGAACCAATACTGTAACTAAATAGCATTACTTGAGTGGCAGCTACAATGTAAGATGAATCTAAATTATCACACGCTAATGTAATCGCAATAGGGTATAACGCAAATGCTGACATACCTAATAATGCTAATGCACTGACTAGCATGATGTAATCTGACGATAAGTAGGTTAATCCCATAGCAAATACACCTAATAATGACATCAATGCCAATAATAAAGTTTTGCTCATGCGAATAGATAACTTACTAATAATAGGCTGAATAACCATGCCACCTAAAATAATTGCCGCCATTAACACACCAATTTGGTTGGTTGTTAGCTCACTCTTTTTAAGTGCAAGTGGCATTAAGCCATAAATGCTACCCATTACTACGCCAGAGGTAATACAGCCAATAATTGCCGGCTTGCTCAAGCGTGAAATTTGTTTTAGAGACAATATCTGATGGCCACTGCTATCAGGTTGACCTTGCTTGATCAGTAATGGCGGTAAAATAGCAATTAACAGTAATGCCATAATAACAGCAAACGGAATAAACCCTTTAACACCAAAATAACCCACAGCTAGCTGGCCTACTGTTGTGCCACCGTATAATGACGTCATATAGAAGCCAAGACGTTTAGCACGCTCTTTTGCGCTATCGCCAATCAATAACCATGATTCAACAACAACAAAAATACCCGCTACAGCAATACCCGCGACTAAACGCGCAGATAACCATAATTCTTTATATGGAAAGAAAGGTAACACAGCAACCGTTGACGCTAATAATGCAAGAAAGCTAATAAAAGCAATACGGTGACCTATTTTGGCTATAACAGGTTCAATCATTAATGATCCTATTAATAAACCAATATAATAGATACTTGCTAACCAACTGGCATAACTACTATCAATATTAAAGTTTGCTAATGATAGCGGGATCAAGCTCATTAAGTAGCCTGAAGCAATTGCAAATACAGTTAGTCCCGCAACTGGCACCAACATGCCATTGCTTTTGTGACAAGTAGTAGTTTGTTGCACTACCGTACTCTCCACATCCAAATTCGGTTTAGGTTATCTGTCCCTTTTAATAAAGGAATACTCTTTAAGAGTCGTCAAAACTCACCTATCAGAAAAGAGAGGAGAGTTAAATAAGAGACAGCGCTGTTTAAGTTACTTTCGACTGAAAGCTGAGCGATTATTCACGTAATATTGGCATGAGTAAAATGAGAAAAACTAATCCGAAATGATGTTTTTATTTATAATTTTGTCGATATGAAATAAATGATTAGAGGTAGGTTTAATTGTATATTATCAATAGTGTTGTTGGTGGTGGAAAATAGTTATTATTTAATGGGTTATAATCATTATTGTGCTGAATTAATGAATGAATAACAGTAAAATCATTAGTGCTGTAACTGAGTTCAAACGTAGGGTTTTATATTATTAACACGAAAATAATTAATGATGACCAATAAAATTTTTTTTGTAGTGAAAGATTTGTTAGAAACATAAAAAAAGTCACTTCATCAGATATAAATTAATAAACAGATAGAAATGACTATTAAAACTTATGTAAAAAAATATTGTTTTATTACTTAGCGCTTATTTTTAAGGTAACGCTTGCGACGTTCTTCTTTTTTCTTGATTTTTTCTTCTGTTTTACGTTCTTCAGCAATCGCAACATTGATCAATTCTTCAGTGATCATTTCAGGATGTTCAAGCGTGATATTACCTAAAGTACCATTACGTAATTCATTAATTAAAATCACAGAGGCTTTGTGTAAATCAACACGACCACCACCTTTTAGGCAGCCACGCTTACGGCCGATCTCTTCGATTAATTCAATTGCAGACTCAGGAAGATCATCGTCAAGGTTGTAACGCGCTTTGATTAAATCAGGGTAAGCTTTAATTAGGTATTCAATACTAAAGAAGCCAACATCAATATAATCCATGGCCGTATCTTTAATCGCACCAGTTGCCGCTAAACGAAAACCACTGTGCGGGTTCTCTACTTTAGGCCACAAAATGCCAGGGGTGTCAGACAGTAAAATACCATTATCTAAATTAATACGTTGTTGCTGGCGCGTTACGGCAGGTTGGTTACCTGTAATTGCAACAGTACGACCCGCAAGGGCATTGATAATAGTTGATTTACCTACGTTAGGAATACCCATGATCATGGTACGAATTTTCTTACCCGCTTCTTCACGCTGTGGCGCAAGCTTACGGCAGAGATCCATGATCTGGTTTACTTCGTTTAAGTTCTCGGTAGTGATCGCAATCGCTTTTACACCTTGTTCTTTTTCAAGGTGATTGATCCAAAGTTGGGTCATTTCAGGATCAGCTAAATCACGCTTGTTCAGTACTTTAACAACCGGTTTGCCATCATTAGTTTCACGGAATGATTTGATCAGCGGGTTTTCACTACTAAAAGGAATACGGGCATCTAGCACTTCGATGATCACATCAACTTTTGGCATTGCCTCTTCAATTTCTTTACGGGCTTTATGCATATGGCCCGGGAACCACTGAATTGTTTGACTACTCATTTGATTTATATACTCTTTATTTTTCTAGTTAACCTATGGAGTACAACCAGAGGTACTAAAATTTACTGTAAACGATAACGGTGGACGGTATTTCCTATCCACACTGGTAATGCTGCGATCGCTTACATACAAATACTTATCACTGAGTTTACCATAACTGCTAGGGGATGCTTGTCCGTTAATGTATTTAGACGTTACAGCGCCGTAAGCATGGTTAGTTATTGTTCGGATTTATCTAATACTTGATCTGCTGTCATAGGAGTATGAACAACATAGTCGTTTGGTTTGTGCATAGCATTGATTTCTTATGCTTAATGAGCTTCTACACAAGGATGATATGTGTTTGAAAATTCTTTAATTTCGGATTTATGAGGGTAGTGAGTTAAGGCAGAGTAACGAAGGCTGGTGGGCATAATTAAAAAATACGTACTTCGCCAATTTGATGAATGAAACAACGTAAAGGAATTCATCATGAGATTCATCCGCTTAAAAGAAGTCATGCACGTAACAGGTTTAGGTCGTTCTAGTATTTATAACTACATGGCAGAAGGGCGCTTTCCTAAAACAGTATTGTTAGGTGGAAGGGCGGTGGTTTGAGAGTGAAGTTGAATAATTGATTCAGGCTAAAATAGCCAAAGAATAAATTAAATATAATGAGTGTTCTATAGCTGGATAAACGTATGGGCTACAAAACACGACAGTATAACTAGCAAAAAATCAAACGTACATACTCACTCTTACAAGAGGGCTATCTATGGGGGGAATATATTGGTGATCTTATTTGAGTCAATTTAATGCCACTATTATCTTACTTTTTATAATTTAATAGTGAAAAAAACTCTATAAAAGAGTAAATTAAGCTCAAAGATATGCATTGAGTTTAGTCTTTGGCTTAGGCTATGAAGGTAACTATTGAATGAAGTTAATTGAAGTATTGTCGATTCTATCGAAGTCATCTCCTTTTGCGGTGAGTACTGATAGAACTGATGAAAGTATATTACAATCTTATAAAGATTACTTATATATTGAAACAGAAGTAGAAGCTGATTTTAAGAAAAACTTATTAGCATTAAAGAAGGATGAAATTATCTTTCTTTGTGGTAGCAGCGGTGATGAAGTGGTCAAGTAAAATTGGCCACTGATTTGTATTCATTATTAAATCGGCGTTCTGATTCATTAGGCGTCAAGCCACCGTTATATTGATGGGGCCTGACTTGGTTGTAATATCGGATAATGTATTTAGTGATCGCCACTTTAGCTTCATTCGATGAACGATAACCCGCCGTTGGCATCCATTCTGTTTTAAAACTTCTAAAAAATCGTTCCATCGGGGCGTTATCCCAACAATTTCCACGTCGACTCATACTTTGTGTAATTTGATACCGCCAAAGTAATCGGCGAAATTGTTTACTTGTATAATGACAGCCTTGATCGGAATGAAACATGACACCTTTAGGCGCCCCTCGAACTTCATAAGCCATCGAAAGGGCTTTACCTGTTAGATCTGTATTGGGTGAGCCTGACGTTGCCCAGCCAATGACCTTACGAGAAAATAAATCAATCACAATAGCAAGGTACAACCAACGTTGTCCTGACCAAATATATGTCACATCGCCACACCAAACTTGATTAGGCTCAGTAACTGCAAACTGGCGATCTAATGTATTAGGGATATTTAGATGTGCATTTTCTGCTTTTTTATAACGATGCTTCTTAACCTGGCAACTAACTAACCCTAATGTTTTCATGACGTTAGTGGCTTTATATCGACTTAACGGCACGCCTTTAGTTGTAACGATACCTGCAATCGTTCTGGCTCCTGCAGAGCCACCACTAGCACGATGTGCAGCCTTCACTTCACTAGATAATAGCACTTGCTCTTTTGACTGCGTTTTGGGCCGTTTAGCCCAATATTTATAGCTACTGCGATGAATGTCAAAGACATTGCAGAGGATAGATACAGGATAATAAGCTTTTAATTCATCAACTAAAATGAAGTTTTGAATGAGTCCGAGGCCAAAAGAGCGGTTGCTTTTTTTAGTATTTCTTTCTCCATTTCAATCCGTTTAATCTTCTTTTCTAATTCACGAATTTTAAGCTGGTCAGGTGTCATTGGTGTTGCTTTTGGTGTAATCCCATCACGTTCATCTTTAAGTTGTCGAACCCACTTATCCATTGTTGATTTACCGACATTCATTGCTTCAGCGGCTTCTTTTATGGAGTAGCCTTGATCTAAAACGAGTTGTGCTGATTCTAATCGAAATTCGGGTGTAAAATTAGGACGTATTCTTTTAGTCATAGTGTCACCTATTAAATTATGAGGTGATGATATCACCTCTAACTAGGTGGCCAAATTAACTATGCCACTTCATGACGGTAAATCTGAAATTCTTACGCGTTATAAAGATGATAATAAATCACGTGTTGATTTTCATTTAGATGCGACTCATAGTTTTACGCCTAACCAAACAGCAATAGAAGCACTAAACGAGTGTTTTTCTAAATTTAAGGATGTTGGTAAGCCGCTTGTTGTTGGTATTAATATTGGTATGTTGGGTAACTATGCTGAAGAAGGTGCTGAGCGACATAATAATGTAAAAGCATCGATAAAGGCCTTTTTAGAAAACCGAACGAATGATATTTCGTCTAACCACATATTTATTGATTTCGAACAATATCCAAAATTTACTCTTGGCCATGAGGTAAGTACATCCGATTTTGCCGCTCAATTTCTTGCTCGCTTAACTAAGCCGACTTTAGATAATCCTTTTTTTGCTCTTTATGATAGTGAAGTAAAAAAATTCGGCCATAGTATGCTGACTGCGAATTATGCTTTATTGAGTCTAGATGCTGTTCAAAATAACGTTATCGCTTTGTTATTAAAAGCTCGTTTGATCAAAGACCAATTTCTAACCGCTCGTGCTTTACTGGATTTTGTTTTCCAGATATTAGCAATGGAAGGTTATCTGTTTGATAATTTATTCTCGAGTGCGGACAACGAGCTACTAGAGCACATTCAAAGTTTTGACCCAAGTAATATTCATACTCGCAAGATTGATGAGTTTGTTTTGCAATTTGGCTTAGGCATTGAAGATGATGGTTTTATTCAGTTGAAAGAGCAAGTGAAGCCACTAGGTGTATTCTATTTATCAAGTGCAGCTTCTTACCTGCGCATGGTGTACTTGTTAAAAGATGAAGAACATTTTTCGAACGCATATATTAACGAACTGAAAGTTGATTTTGATAACTCTTTAGTGAATCAGTATGCAAATACTTGGTTGCTTCACCGTGAATTTGATGGTTCTGGAAAACAGAAAAAAGAGCTAAATAAGTTTTATAAAGATATTCTCATTGCGGCTATCCACCGCTACTGTAATCGTAACTCTCCAATGCTCGATAAAGACCAATTTTTTATCTCCGAATACAACGGCTTTAAAACGGCTACTGAGCTTGAGGTGAAACCTGATTTCACTGCGATTAAAACTCAAGGTGTGAGCAAAATTGGTTATTTCAATGCTTACATTCGAGCTGATGATAAAACACTTTTTCCTATGCCAATTAGTATCAACTTACTTGAGTTACTAGAGAAGATTAATCAGGGGTATAGACCTAATAAGCATGATAAAAACGCGGTGCTTCTGTTAGATGAAGTAATTGAACAGGTCATTACTGTTGCAAATGAGAAAAACACCCTGTTTATCCTGAAAAATTATAAGCGCTACAAGATCGTTAATGAAGATGATGAGTATTTCGAAGTGAGTGGTATTTAAGATGATAATGGATAAATATATTAAGCCGTTTAATCCGAAGTTGCCACAAACGGTGGAAGACATACCGAATAAAAATAGTTTGAATAGCTATCTGCCTATTCGTACCAAAGGTAATGATTTTGATAGCAATGCGGTGATAGGCCTTGTATTGCGAGGGTTATTACGAAAGAAGATCGAAGGCTATAAATACGAAGATTTTGTTTCTGATTGTCATTCTACATTTGAAGAGAAATTAGGTGAAGAAGAGTTCTGGGAAGTATTACGAGAGATGTACTTTGATAATAAAGACATCTTCTCTGTGAGTCCTGAGCTTTTGTTATTTCGTGCGCAAAAAGGTGAATTTTCAACAGGTGATTCTCGTGTTGCTTCGATGTTTACTAATTTACTTCAGAATATGCGTGTCGAAGAGTTTGATGCAAAACTCAACTTTATCGAACGAGAGATGCTTTCAACTCTGCGTGACAAGATGAAAACCGATTCATTAATGCAAGCAAGTGAGCATCCTTACTTGCCATACTTATCTAAAGCATTCCGTGATGATTTGAAGTTTTTGGCAAGCCGGCCTAAGTATCTATTGAGTGAAATTGAATCCTTCTTATCTTTTTATGGTTTTGCTTACACTGCTCAGTTGAGCTTAGCACTCACAGATTGGCGCGCTGGTGAAGAACCAGTTGCAAAGCCGTTATACTTCATCATGGATCATGAGCGAGCTAGTAATGAACGTACGCACATTAAAAATCACGGCTACAAGCTGTTCAATGAATCTGCGACTCGTTTGTTCCCAATGCTAACAATGCTAGAACTGCTTCAGCCTTGTATGGGTGAGAATAGTATAGCTAAAGTACCATTGTGGACTATTTCAAAGGGTATTCAAGAATCTCGCTATGAACATCTAAAGAGTGAATTAGAGAACTTTGCTCGAGCATTTAAAAGTCAACGTTCTTTGGATACATTACTTGATGAATCTGAATGTGCGCTAGATTGGTTAGGCAACATTATGAAGTTGGCTATGGCGCAATTTAGTGTTGGTGAGCGATTCAACATCAACAAAAAGTACGTTTCTGAAGTAGAGAAGCACCTCGCATCTAACTTTATTCAAAGTCGAGGACGAAGTGGTCAAGTATTGGTACTCAATCAAGACTATACCATTTTATTAACCAATCTTGTTGTTGGAGATAAGGATAAACTCCGATTCTATGAGCTGGTCGCTGCATTTAGATTGCGTGGCATTTTCATTGATAAACAAACCGAACAAGAATTAATTAAATTTTATGAGCGCATTGGTAATGTTGAGCGCATGAGTGATAGTGGAGATGCAGTTTATGTCCGTAAAACAATTTGAGACATTCCTAGTTGAACAGTTTCTAGCTGATGCTGAAACTCATATCAATGCAGGCTTCCGCTATCAGTTCAAGTCACCTGATAATGAGAATAGTGTTCGTTTGTATCAAGCGATGATTGCTCATTCATATAACAGCATTAATACAAGTAATGGTACTGAATTGCCATTTATTGAGCTATCGAACTGTAAGATTGTGCCTGTCATTCATAGTGATAGCCTTTGTGATTATCAGGGGTTTACCGAAAATTATATTTCACATCTACGTGATGAAGTCGCAAGTCAGTCTGGTTACTTGAAAGGCTGTGCACTCGTGGTTATTCACAATAGCTTGCTGGATACTCTTATTAACTCAGCAGAAGATCTTGCTCAGCTTGGACAGGTATGGAGTCCTGATAAAATCAAAGTAGCAATGAAAGGGCTAATAGATCAACAGGATAAAGGTCGGGATGTCTCTAATTGTCTTCTGGATGATCAATTTGATTCGATCCTTGAAGATGGTGCTACCATGTTTGGTTTTGAGTCGCTATACAAAGCTGTGGAAGATGGTGATCTGCGCTTCAACGAACTTGGTATGTTTGAAGATCCGCTCGTTGCAGAGATGAGCGGTAACCCGAAACAAATTAAAAAACGTTTGGAAGATAACCGTGCACTCTATGAAGAACTTTCTTTTGAAGTAGAACATTTTGGTGATCAGCTGCAGGATCGTTTGAAGTCGTTTGGTGAAAAATTCATTAACGAAAATTTCTCTGAAACTGATGCGTGGAAAGATGTTGAGTTTGAAGCGTTTTTGCAAGAGAAAAAACGTAATGCGCAGCAGCAACTTGTCCTTGAAGAGGAGCAAGCTAGCGAAGGCGTGACCGTTACTGCGCGTAACCGTGCCGAAACCAAAGCCGGCATGCGTGATCGTCATCTTATCATTGAGCTCGATGAAGGCGTTAATGACTTTGAATTGAAGTTGATTTTCCAAGGTGCAAGCAATCTAGAAAAGAGTCAGTTTAAAATTCAACCAGCTAAAGCACTCGGTAATCAAGAAGTGATTTCAACGTTGAATGGCTTAAAGACGACCCGAGCAACCTTGAAAGGTATTTACAACAACGAACCGTTGTTCTTTAACCTAGCTCTCAAGCGTGAGAACAAATCTGAGGTCTACAACTTCCGCTGTCTCGTTATTCGTAAGGGTGAGTTTTACATTGAGCCGTTCAAAAACATCTTCTTGATCGAGCCTGCGGCTGCGAAGCAGCGTTTAACCTTAAACATGGAAGAGAATAAGCTTCAGATTCGAGCTGATGAGGGGACTGCTTGTTCTTTGATGGATGCAAAACAAGTCGTAGACGTAGCAGAACACTCACTGGTGGACTTTGAGGTGCTTGCCAATGAAGCAGATGAAATTGACTTCGCTGTTAAATCAGGTGACAACCAACTTAAGTTCAATGTCGAAGGTGCAGTAGCAACAGACTCGCTAAGTTTGCCTTTGCTACTGAACCGAGGACGTTACCATAAGTTATTCAAAGATGAATACAACGGCGAGTTTTACTCCCAAAAAGGTAAAGTTGGCATCGATAACAGCGAATTTATTGTATCTGGTGTTCGTTTAAAACTGCTGCGCTGGGAAGAAGCCTTCATTAATGACAAAGTCGTGTCTATTTCTGACTCTGACACCATTAAGTTGGATGATGTACAAGCCATTGATGACGCAATACATTCATCCTATGTCGAATTGTATGATTACCTTGAACAGCGCCGTAGTACGCCATCTTTAGCTTCTTGGGGGGATGATTTCACGACGCTTGTACAAAATGTAGTAGATGCAAGTCTTGTTTATTTCGAAGCAATTCCAACGGGCAGTATGCTGACTAAAGAACAAAAAATAGCATTACAAATTGGCTTGGTTAAGTCTGACGGCGAAGAATATTACTCTCCATTCCATCCGTTAATCTTGGCTTATTACCTAAATCTACGAAAAATTATTCGTGAAGATGAAAGCTTTACTAGCTTGCCAGATGTTACGTTTGAGCGCCTATCGCCAAAAGGCTTGTTGCCATATGTTTATCATCCTAAGCATGAGTTTGCTTATAATCAACAAGTGAAAGAAAATGCGTTTTGGATTAAGAGTGTACCTCAGGAGAATAGTTCACTAACGTACATTCGTAAACTTGTAAAAGAAAAAATCGAAGAGTTCCAAACTGCATTTAGTCAATTATTCACAGGTTCTGAGAAAAGCATCATCATTAACGCGGTGAATCAAGATAGTGCTGAAGAAATGTTCATGGGGTTAGTGGATTACATTCGTATCAATCAAGAACAAGCTGCTTCGATTCATATTAACTTTTATGATGACAAACTCATATTTAATGCGTTTGATCATTTTGCAGAAACATCAAATTACGATGAATTAAAAGAGTGGTTAGAGCTAAACAAAGGCAAAGTACGTGAAGTGGCAGATACCATCATTGATATCCTTCGCACTCGTTTAACTTACAGCAAGTTTACCAATGAGCAGGTGAATAAAGGCGGACAGTCATACGCGCACCTTTCATTTTTCCGCAACAATGACAAAGTTGACTGCTCAGACATTGCAATTGAAGACATGGCTTCTGGCATCGCATGTGATGGCTTGTTAACGGGGGATGCGTCAGAGAGTAAATCTGGCTCTTACTTTACTGGCTTTGGCTTAAAGGGTACGGATTATCAAGACTTCCCACACCTGATGATGGCGAAGTATGTTGGTGCTTTACTCAAGCCAGCACTAAAACCCAATACACAGTATCATGGTGCAAATGCCGTTGCACTGGCAGTGAGTGAAGATTTTAAAGGTCAATTAGAAAGCTCATACAATAGCTCAATTTGGACAACTATTATTGATCCCAAAGTGACATTAGATTTCTTCCACAGTAATGAAGATGTCGTTTTGATTCACTATTCCGATCAGTACACTAGTTCATCCAGCTATGATGCGATTACCGTTACGGCTCAGCGTGGTTTGTTTGAAAAAGTTATCAAGCAAGGTGATGGTGGTCAAATCAACGAGTTCAACGCTTTTAATGGTGATTGGCTATTGAAGATGATGACGTGTGCAGCAACCATCAATAAAGAGCGTAAAGGTGTAATTGGTGCTTATAAGTTTGTTACTAGCTTAGTGTATCATTCAGACATTACCTGGGTTCCGCTTTCTGTGGCTGAAATGATCCGTGTATCAGGTAATATCGGCTTGAAAATGTCAGATAGCGAATTCTCTCGTAACGTTCAAGGTTATAAAAAAGGTGAGATTTCTGATGATGTATTGCTTGTTGGTTTTAAAGATCAAGATATGTACTTGCTGCCTGTGGAAGTGAAAACTGGCTCAATCCCAGACTACAAAAAAGCAGTCAAACAATCAAAAGAGCTATTGCGCTATCTAAGTGAAGATTTGCTTGGTAATGACAACTTGGCAAGCAAAATTTACCGCGGTTTATTCATGCGTCAAGTTCTAATGCAGGTAGATAAGTATCGCTTATACAATGTGTTCGCGGGAGATTATTTTGATACCTTATTAGCCAACAAAGAAGAATGGCTGAAAGGAGATTATTCATTAGCAAAAGTCTCTAATTACCCTGATGGCTTTGTGGTTAGTCATCTTGAAGGTGTTAGTTGTTTACAGCTGAAGTGGTCAAGTAAAATTGGCCACTGATTTGTATTCATTATTAAATCGGCGTTCTGATTCATTAGGCGTCAAGCCACCGTTATATTGATGGGGCCTGACTTGGTTGTAATATCGGATAATATATTCAGTGATCGCCACTTTAGCTTCATTCGATGAGCGATAACCCGCAGTTGGCATCCACTCTGTTTTAAAACTTCTAAAAAATCGTTCCATTGGGGCGTTATCCCAACAATTTCCACGTCGACTCATACTTTGTGTAATTTGATACCGCCAAAGTAATCGGCGATATTGTTTACTTGTGTAATGACAGCCTTGATCTGAATGAAACATAACACTTTTAGGCGCCCCTCGAACTTCATAAGCCATCGAAAGGGCTTTACCTGTTAGATCTGTATTGGGTGAGCCTGACGTTGCCCAACCAATCACTTTACGGGCAAATAAATCAATCACAACAGCAAGGTACAACCAACGTTGTCCTGACCAAATATATGTCACGTCGCCACACCAAACCTGATTAGGCTCAGTAACTGCAAACTGGCGATCTAATGTATTGGGAATATTTAAATGTTCATTTTCTACTTTTTTATAACGATGTTTTTTAACCTGACAACTGACTAATCCTAGTTGTTTCATGATGTTAGTTGCCTTATATCGACTTAACGGCACGCCTTTAGTCGTAACGATACCTGCAATTGTTCTGGCTCCAGCAGAGCCACTACTGGCACGATGTGCAGCCTTCACTTCACTAGATAATAGCACTTGCTCTTTTGACTGCGTTTTAGGCCGTTTAGTCCAATATTTATAGCTACTGCGATGAATATCAAAGACATGACAAAGGATAGATACAGGATAATAAGCTTTTAATTCATCAACTAATATGAAGTTTTGAATGAGTCCGAGGCCAAAAGAGCGGTTGCTTTTTTTAGTATTTCTTTCTCCATTTCAATCCGTTTAATCTTCTTCTCTAATTCACGAATTTTAAGCTGATCAGGCGTCATTGGTGTTGCTTTCGGTGTCATTCCACCACGTTCATCTTTCAGCTGTCGAACCCACTTATCCATTGTTGATTTACCAACATTCATTGCTTCCGCAGCTTCTTTTACAGAGTAGCCTTGGTCTAAAACGAGTTGTGCTGATTCTAATCGAAATTCAGGTGTAAAATTAGGGCGTATTCTTTTAGTCATAGTGTCACCTATTAAATTATGAGGTGATGATATCACCTCTAACTAGGTGGCCAAATTAACTATGCCACTTCAAGCCTAGCTATAAAATGGATGACGGTATTTTAAAAGTGGATCTTCCTATGGGGTTGCTACCTCGATTAGTAGAGACACCCTTACAAGAAATACTTAATGAGTTAGATATTGTTAAGTTATGCCATGTACCTACCGAATATGTTCTTGAGGGTAAAATACGACCAGAAGCGATAAACAGTGAAAGTGTAAGTGATGAAACGGTTGAGTCAGATGAACTCGTTAATACTGAGGGTGATTCTAAGGCTGAAACTGAGTCAAGTAGCTCCTCTGAAAGTGAGCAGTCAGAGAAACTACAATCATCAGGCACAAACCTCAACGTGCTGTTTGGTCATAATGCAATGACACAAGTAGAATTAAATTGGGAACCAACGAATACTGCCAAGTTCATGAATACCAATACAGGTATTATTGGTACGATGGGCACAGGTAAAACTCAGTTTACAAAATCTGTGATTACGCAACTTCATAGAAATCAAGCAGATAACGTGAACAGTGCGTCGATAGGTATATTGATTTTCGACTATAAGTCAGACTATGTAGACGATAAGTTTCAGCAAGCGACAGCTGGGAAAAAGTTTAATCTTCACAAGCTGCCCTATAATCCATTGAGCTTATTTGGTGATACGCCAATGCTACCTGTGCATACGGCACGTGGTTTTTCTGAAACGATGGGTAAAGCTTTTAACTTGGGTCAGAAGCAGCAACTTCGTTTACGTAAGTTAGTGGGTGAGGCGTATGAGTTATCTGGTATTCGCAAAGCAGATCCGAGTACTTGGACAAAAGCAGCACCGACAATTGCCGATGTTTGGGCATTGTATATCGAAACTGAGCCAGATGAAGATTCACTATATGCTGCATTAGAGAGCTTGTGTGAGCTAGAGATTTTCGAAGACGATAATACCAAATGTATGAGTCTTTACGAGTTGGTGGATGGTGTCATAGTCGTTGAATTAGCTAGCTACCCATCAGAGATTCAAAACCTCGTGGTTGCGCTTACGCTGGATCTGTTCTATTCACAGATGCAGAAGAAGGGTAAGCCTGAAGTTCAGGGGGATTTCCGTCAAATTACGAAGATGATTTTAGTGGATGAGGCTGATAACTTTATGTCTCAAAATTTCCCTAGTTTACGTAAGATCTTGAAGGAAGGTCGTGAATATGGTGTTGGTATGATTCTATCAACACAGGATATTACTCACTTCCAGACCGGTGATAATGACTATTCAAGTTATATTCTTACTTGGGTTATTCACCGAGTTGCGAAGCTCCGCCCACAGGAGCTAAAAGCAATGTTTGGTGTTAATGAAAAAGCTGAACAAGAGAGGCTGATGGAAACTATTAATAAACTAGAAAAGCATTATAGCTTATATATTGATGGTGCTAAAAAGATCGTCCCTATGCGCGATAAAGCTTTTTGGGAATTATTATAGTAACACATTGATACAAAACGCCAAAATGGGCGTTTTGTATCTTTATTAATAGCGATGCGTTAATTTGTATGTATAATTTAGGCACATAGCATTTTGGACATTGTTAATGGGATCGTCGATAAAATTTACACTATTTCTTAGTGCAATATGGGGCGCAGCGTGCGCCACATAATCCATTAATGTTGTTATATATGTCTTACTTGAATACAAAAAAGGTCATGAGTGTCTTTTTAAATTTGAAGATGAGGTTGATGAACCTGTTAAGGATTTATTAATTCAATATGGTCTAGCAAGAAATGTTTATCATCCAGAATATCTATTTTGGCGGTTAGCAAATGAAAGTGAGTCGTTTGGGAAAGTTATCAACCGAGAATACTGGAAACTGTCAAGGGAAGGCGAATTTTGCAAGTCTGATTTTATAAAATATAATATACAGGCTGGATTTAGTGAATCTTCATTTCGATATTTGTTTTCTAGCCCAAGTCTAATTGACGAAATGGCTTCATTGATAATATTAAATATTAGTTTTAAATTAACTTTATTACTACTAACGTTCAGTCAGCTTTAGTCTTCGATTGAAATTTCAAAGGATGATTAATAGTGGAGATTGCGGTCTATAAGTCAATACGTTGAATTTTAGATAGTACTATTTATGCTAGCTGTGGAAAGATGGTTATCAAGTAAATTAATAATTATTGATTATTTACTATATTTGGAGATGTTCATTGAAGCTAAGTGAAATCGAGTTAAAAGAAGAATACAGAACGGGCCATGATGATTTAGTTAATAGTTTTTATAAACCTTGCTTACAAGATGCCAACTTATATGATCGCTCTGTTGGTTATTTTAGTTCAACTGTATTTTTGTTGATTGGCCCAGAGATAGTTAAGTTTGCACAGCGGGGTGGCAAGGTTCGACTAGTGTGTTCGCAATACTTATCAAATGCTGACATTGAAGCTTTAGAGTCTGGCTACCAGTTAGCCCTAGACGAGCAGTCTATCGGAAAAAGCCTGCTGAGTTCAGTTAATTTATTAATTCAAAATACGAGCACAATAAAAAATACGGTGGCTTTAGCCACACTTATTAAGTGTGGTTGTCTAGAGGTTAAAATAGCATTTAGAAAAATCGGAAATGGTTTATTTCACGAAAAAGTGGGTATTATTCACGCAGGTAATGAAACGGTTACCTTTAAGGGCTCTGTGAATGAAACTTGGAGTGGTTGGCATGAGCGTGGTAATTATGAAACCATAGATGTATTTCGAAGTTGGGTTGAAGGGCGTGATGCGCGTCAAGTATATAGAAACTGTGAATATTTTGAAACACTTTGGGATAACGATATCGATGGTTTAGATGTGATCCCTTTTCCTCAAGTTGCTAAATCAAAACTAGAAAGTATTTCAAAACAATCGTTAGCAGATATAGATCCCGATACATTGGATGATTATTTTATGCCACTAAATATTGAGCAGGTTAATAAAGAAGTTCCTAAACGAGCCCCTTTACCCCATCAAGTTAACGCGATAGAAGCTTGGAAACAGCAAGGTTGCCGTGGTGTATTTGAGCATGCCACGGGGAGCGGAAAAACCTTTACTGCATTAGTTGCCTTGAATGAGCATTTAAAGGGCGGTGGTGCCGCTTTAGTGTTGGTGCCTGATCGCTTATTACATAAGCAGTGGTCCAAAGAGATAAAGTCGGATATTCCTAATGTCATACTGCTTAAAGCGGGTGATGGGCATGATCGTTGGCGAAAAAATAGGCGTTTAAATACTATCACTCAAGCAGATAAAGATTTAGGCGTAAGAGTGGTCCTTGCCACGATGGCAACGGCAAGGCTTCCTGAGTTTATTAATGCAATATGTACTGGGCCACATTTAATGATTGTGGCAGATGAAGTGCATGAAATCGGTAGTCTAGAAAATTCTAATATACTAACCATTGATGCTGGTAAACGATTAGGGCTTAGTGCTACTCCGAATCGTTACGGCGACCCCGTTGGTACAGAAAAGATATTTAACTATTTTGGCGATATTGTTCAGCCTCCTTTCACGCTAGTAGATGCAATTAATAGTGGCCGCTTAGTTAAGTATGAATATTTACCTGAAGCAATTCGCTTTACGGTGGAAGAGTCAGAGCAATGGGAGCTTGAAACTAAGGCCATTTCTAAGGAATATGTGCGATCTAAGCGTGATAGTAATGGAACACCCATTGCCTCTGTAAAACTACAGCTAATGTTAATTCAGCGTTCGCGGATTGCTAAAAAAGCGTCTGCTAAAATTCCCTATGCAGCGAAAGTGATTAACGAAAACTATAAAGAAGGTGAGAGCTGGTTAGTATATTGTGAAGACCAATATCAACTCGGGGAGGTTATTAGTGCTTTAAAAGACAACGGCCATTCTCCCTGTGAATATCATACCAATATGATAGGGGATGCTGCTGCATCACTGGAGTGGTTTAAGCAATTTGGAGGCATCATGGTCTCTATTCGCTGTTTAGACCAAGGAGTGGACATTCCTAAAATATCACATGCCATTATTCTTGCTTCATCGCAGAACCCAAGACAATTTATACAGCGCCGAGGCCGCGTATTACGAATGAGCCCTAATAAACATAAAGCAGTCATTTATGATGCTGTAATGGTACCTATCTGTTTAGACCGTGAGCCTGGTCAATTATCATTATTGAAGAGTGAGTTACAGAGAAGTATTCAGTTTTCAAACACTGCAATGAACAAATCAGGTTCGAATAAATTAATTACAATCGCAATTGAGTTAGGTATAGATCCGCAAGAGTGCGGCTTATATGGCACAGACGGAATTGAAGAGTTAGGAGATGTTGAAGATGAATAAAAGTAACCCATTATCTATATTGTTAAAAATTAATGCTCAACTCGAGGTGCCAATAGATGCACTGTTGATTGAGCAGTGCTATGCCATTCAGCAAAAGCATCAGTTTGATAAAGAAAGAAATAGCGTTAACGAAATTAAAAAAGTAGTTGAAGCGTCAATTTCAATACCACAAGGTGAGCTATTAATATGAAGTTACAAGAAATCGTTATTAATAATTTCATGCCTTATAAAGGTGAGCAAATTGTACAGTTTCCACAACATGAAACACAAAATGTCATGTTGCTTTACGGGGATAACATGCGCGGTAAAACCAGTTTTTTGAACGCGATACGTTGGGGGTTTTACGGACTGGCGGTTGGTCGCCATTTGCGTACTATTCCACGTGTAAACTTAGTTAACATTGAAGCTGCAAGTGTTGATGACTGGTCAATGTCCATTCTGCTTAAATTTACACACGAAGAAAAGAGCTATGAGTTACGACGAAAAATAACCAAGAAAAGCCATGTGTCAGTACCTTCAATCGATAATGACTTTGAAGAGGTGATTGGTTTAAAAGTTGATGGTGAAGTGATTGCTGGGGATAAGATCTTAAATCAGATTAACCAAGTCTCTCCAGAGGAGATCTCAAGGTTCTTTTTATTCGATGGTGAGTTATTGCAAGAGTATGAAAACTTATTATTAGATAAAAATGCCCAGGGTGAAAAAATAAAACTGCATATTGAGCAAGCTTTAGGCGTACCCTCGTTAATTAATGGGCGTGCAGACTTTTCTGTTTTATTGCAAGAATCACGTAGAAAACAAACGCGTGATGCAAATAATTCTTCTGAACTGAAAAGTTTAGCGACACGTCAAAGTGATTTAGACGTTAAAGAAGATACTGCCAAAGTTGACTTGAACTCATTAAAGGAACAGAAAAGTGACGTTGAGCTTTTAGTTGATGGAATTGACGATAAATTAAAAAACACTGAAGCCGCGCAAAGAAGTAAAGCGGAACTAGATGTTTTAACAGCAACTAAAAAAGCAACTGAAGACAATGTTTTTTACGATCAAAATGAACGTCGTCAATTACTTAAAAATGCGTGGAAGGATATTTTATACACTGGGGTACAACCAGTTTTAAAAAATATTAAAGAGCAACGTTCAGCTATGTTTGAGGCTTCAAATAATAAAGTGATTCTAGACTCTAAAATATTAGAATTAGAAAAAAGTTTGTTAGATCCTATTTGCCCAACATGTTCTCAGAGCATTTCAGAAACTGAAATTACAGATATTAAAGGGCAAATAGCAGTATTAAAAGCTGAAGCATCATTGTCGTTTATTGATATTAAAGACATTCGTCATTTAGATAATAAAATTGAACAGTTTTCACAAATTCAGTCTCAATCTGAAGGTACTCGTTTTTGTGAGTTAGTGAAAAAAGAGAGAAAATCTAAAGTTCAGTTAATGAAACTTGAAACGAATATAGATGAAATTGAAGATGAAATAAGCGGTTTTGATACTGACGAAATATCACGTCAAAGAAATATACGTGACAACTATATTAAGCAATTATCTAACATTGAAAATGATATTAGCACCGTAGAGAAAAGCCTAGAAAAGATAAAGAAAGATCAAACTCAAATATCCAATGTTATTTCAAAAAGTACACAAGGCACTAATTCACTGAGTTCGGTTAAAGTAGACTTGTACCAAAGTCTTGAAAGTGTGTTTAGTGAAGGCATTAATGAATTAAGAGATTCAGCGCGATTACAAGTTGAAAAATATGCGACTAATGCGTTTAGTCAGTTAACGACAGAGGCGACGTATTCAGGCCTAGAAATTAATCAAAATTATGGGTTAACAATTTTAGATCACCAAGGTCGAGCACTCAAAGAACGTAGTGCGGGAGCAGAGCAAATCGTTGCATTATCACTCATTGATGGCTTAAATCGTACCGCTAGAAAATCAGGCCCGATTATCATGGATACGCCACTCGGGCGTTTAGATCCTAAGCATCGAGCTAATGTACTGAAATACTTACCTAAGATGGCTGACCAAGTCGTGCTATTAGTGCATGAAGGTGAGATTGATCCTAATAAAGATCTTGAAAACTTTAAAGAGCGTATTGGTGCTCGATATGCCATCGAACGTATCTCTTCAACCCAGTCACGCATCATTCGGAGCCATTAATTATGATCACAGAACCTAAGAGAATCGGACTGACAGAAATCACCATAGAAAAGATTGATGAGTTATTAGATGAACTAAATCCTCAAGCCGGTGAAGAGGGCGATAAATTAGTACGCTACGACTTGTATCGATTGGCTGTTGCACTGGGTATTAAAAACGAAACTGTTCCTGCAAAGTTAACCTCTAGTGTTAACTCTTTTTTACGTGTTGCTGATTTAGACCCTGACAAAGTATTGTATTCCGTCGTCGAAAATTCAGGCTTAAATTCTGATTCTACGGCCATATATTCTTTTATTGAGTCTCTTGCCGAACACGGTATTAAAGATATGTATAACGCGTATGACCAAACGGGTGAAATCCCGTTTGAAGAATACTTTTTAGCGGAATAAGGTAGCGATTGATGGCGTCATTAAAATTATACTTTGCTCTTTATCATGAAATTGTAGCACCAAAAATAAGCGTATACCGCGATTTAATCAGCATTCATGAGGCCTGGAAGGTATTAGATGAAAGTGAATTATATACAGGGTTGATTCATGTTGGTTTTGTCAGGCCAAATATAGTCGACTCAGATAAATTATTAGCTTTTAAAGGCAAGGTTCTATCTACAGCTGCCGCTAAATGGGCACTACCAAGTAATTATCAAAGTTCTGCTGGTAGTATCGTAGAAGTGTCGTTATCAAACAATAAAATGCCTATTCATTTAATGTTAGATGGCTTTGGTTATCTTGACCGTGACTATTCGAGTAAGGCATCTGATCTATCTTCTATTGTAGAAGAGGGTGTGCAGAGCCTACACTCCGTAGCTTTAAATTATTTAAATGAGACGAAATCTGCAGAGTCAAAAGAGTCTATTTTTGCATATATAGTAGAAAATAATTTAGCATCATTTTCAGTTAATAAACCCGTTACTGTACTAGAAAATGAACTTGAAAAATATTGTCAAACTTCTACAAGTGAAAGTCGATTATTTGGAAAAACAACAGAAAATAAATACTATTCTATAGAAGCATTTATTGGTGTAGTTTCTGGTTGGGTTAAATTGATTCAGGGTAATGACATTAAACTATTCGATGACCTTTATGAAGTGGCATAGTTAATTTGGCCACCTAGTTAGAGGTGATATCATCACCTCATAATTTAATAGGTGACACTATGACTAAAAGAATACGCCCTAATTTTACACCTGAATTTCGATTAGAATCAGCACAACTCGTTTTAGACCAAGGCTACTCTGTAAAAGAAGCTGCGGAAGCAATGAATGTTGGTAAATCAACAATGGATAAGTGGGTTCGACAGCTGAAAGATGAACGTGGTGGAATGACACCGAAAGCAACACCAATGACGCCTGATCAGCTTAAAATTCGTGAATTAGAGAAGAAGATTAAACGGATTGAAATGGAGAAAGAAATACTAAAAAAAGCAACCGCTCTTTTGGCCTCGGACTCATTCAAAACTTCATATTAGTTGATGAATTAAAAGCTTATTATCCTGTATCTATCCTTTGTCATGTCTTTGATATTCATCGCAGTAGCTATAAATATTGGACTAAACGGCCTAAAACGCAGTCAAAAGAGCAAGTGCTATTATCTAGTGAAGTGAAGGCTGCACATCGTGCCAGTAGTGGCTCTGCTGGAGCCAGAACAATTGCAGGTATCGTTACGACTAAAGGCGTGCCGTTAAGTCGATATAAGGCAACTAACATCATGAAACAACTAGGATTAGTCAGTTGTCAGGTTAAAAAACATCGTTATAAAAAAGTAGAAAATGAACATTTAAATATTCCCAATACATTAGATCGCCAGTTTGCAGTTACTGAGCCTAATCAGGTTTGGTGTGGCGACGTGACATATATTTGGTCAGGACAACGTTGGTTGTACCTTGCTGTTGTGATTGATTTATTTGCCCGTAAAGTGATTGGTTGGGCAACGTCAGGCTCACCCAATACAGATCTAACAGGTAAAGCCCTTTCGATGGCTTATGAAGTTCGAGGGGCGCCTAAAAGTGTTATGTTTCATTCAGATCAAGGCTGTCATTACACAAGTAAACAATATCGCCGATTACTTTGGCGGTATCAAATTACACAAAGTATGAGTCGACGTGGAAATTGTTGGGATAACGCCCCAATGGAACGATTTTTTAGAAGTTTTAAAACAGAGTGGATGCCAACTGCGGGTTATCGCTCATCGAATGAAGCTAAAGTGGCGATCACTGAATATATTATCCGATATTACAACCAAGTCAGGCCCCATCAATATAACGGTGGCTTGACGCCTAATGAATCAGAACGCCGATTTAATAATGAATACAAATCAGTGGCCAATTTTACTTGACCACTTCATTATAGTCATGGTGTGTATGACGATGTAAGTTATATTAAACGCTATACCAAACTACCACCTTTGTTAAAAGAGATCTCTGAAATTGCGAGATTTAATCAACTAAAGACCAATAGATCTAATCGGGAGTTAATGTCCTTAATAGAGATATTACCATTTAGTATATTAGAGAAGCCGCTTGAAGAACTTAATTTACCTGTTAGATTATTTAATGTATTTAAAGCTAACAATTTTATGTCTCTAAATGACTTAAAAGGTGTTACTGATACTACTATGCTTTCTTGGCCAAATTTTGGTCGAAAATCTGCTGGGGATTTGAATAGCCTTTTATTAGAACATATCAGTATTATGCAGCGTAAACTCGATACTTACCTTTCTAGTGGTAATTCAAAACAGCTTCAAGATCATCAGCCTATTAATATAGAAGCAATAGATAGTAATTCTGATTTTAAATCTGATCTTACATCATTTACTCGCTTAAAGGATCGTAGTGGTGCTGATTTTAAATATAATCTTGCATCATCTATTCCCTTAAAAGATCATTTCACTCAGTCATTGAGCTTATTGAAAGATCGAGCAAGAGAAATCATTGAACTTAGAATGGGATTCCATGGACATGTTCTAACCTTAGAGGAAGTGGGTGCTAAATTTGGAGTCACGCGAGAGCGAATTAGACAAATACAAAAAAAGCATGTCGCTAGAATTATTGAAACCGAATATTGGGATGATTGCATATATCTTAAAATAGATAAGTTACTAACCGATAGGTCTGAGCCTTTGTATACGGAGTCACTGGAAACTGAAGATGATTGGTTTGCTGGTTACATCGGAAAATTTAAACACCTTACAACTATTATTGAGACTTTTACAGAAGGTAAGTTATTTGTAATAAATATCAATGGTGCCAGTGTTGTTTGTAGAATAAAGCAAGAGGTTTGGGATAATCTGGTTTCTCAGTCTAAGGTTAGTTTGGTTGATAAGTCTAAGGAAGGGACATGGACTCTGAGTGAGATTAAAACAACACTAAAGTCTGCTGCGGCCGAAAGTAACTGTACTGAATTATATCCTTTGTTATTTAGTCATATAGAAAGTTCAATGATGTTCGATGGAAATGAGAGTGATTCAAAGCTTATTACTTTTGGTAAATCAGGTGAATCTGCAGTTGCGGCTGTATTGCAACAAGCAGAATGTCCGCTTCATTACACAGAAATTGCCAAAAGAGCTGAAATAATTTTAGGAAAAAAAGTTACAACGAGATTGGCACATAATGTTGCTCCTTATGTTGGAGGGAGGCTATATGGAAGAGGAATTTATGGGTTAAAACACTTTATTCCTCTATCTAATGCACTTTGTGAGCCGATTAGAATAGTGTGTGAAAAGCTATTGATTGAAAGTGAGTTATTAAAGCAGTGGCACATAACTGAAATATTAGATAACTTGCAGAATAAGTTTCCTTCCTTATCAAATAAGCTTGATATTTATATACTAAATATAATTTTAGAAGACTCTCCGAAACTTACTTATCTGAATAAGAATGTGTGGGCGCGAAGTGATTCTAATCAAACACCAAAAGATAGAATTGATATGGCGGATGCATTTACTAAAATTCTTGAAGATGCTGGGGAGCCATTAAAAGGCAGTGAAATAAAAGCTAGACTGGAAAAAATTCGAGGTGTTCACGATTTAGTACAAATTCATGGTACTGAACGAATGATTCAAATAGGCCGTAATTTATGGGGATTAATTGATCGAGACATCCCTGGGTCAGTGGAGGAACATGATGATATATTAAATGTTATTTACTCCCATTTAATTAAGCAACAAAAAGGGATACATGTATCAGAGGTAGAAGCGATTATCGGTACAAATACACCTAATGGCTATATTGTTTTATATCTAGCTCAAAGAGATTCACGGTTTTATTTAGCCAAAGGTTTTTTGCTTGGTTTAGCTGAATGGGGTAAAGATACTCGCCGTTTAAATGCTTCTCAAGCCGTGAGAAAGCTGCTTAATGAAATGGTAAGGCCCATGTCTAAAACTGAAATTGATTTAAAGTTTGAAGAATTGACCGGTCAAGAAATTGATTACCCGATATCTCGTTTACTTATTGATGAAGGTGCAAAATACGATTCTAAGAGTCGCCTCTGGTATAAATAGACAGTAATATAGAGTATTAAAAGGTTTAACTTGATACTCTATATTACTTAAAAATAAAGGTGATTTTGACTAATTGCTAAATACCTTCATGCATACGCTTATAATGCATTTGTAAAACTGGCTATGTTTTTATGATTCCTTAATGAAGCAATCCCATCTTCAACATGTGCCGCCCAGGCGGCCATAACTTCTTTATCATCTAAGTTGGGATAAGTTTGTTTAAGTACTAGTTCAGTGATTAATTGTGTTTCACCTAACCATGTAACTTTATCTAGAACTAAACTACCGTCTAGTTTTTTAGCCATATCAGTTGTGAATCGAAAATTTGATTCTATTGATCTAAAAAAAGCAATTCGAGACGACACATTGGGTGAAATGCCTGTTCGTTGCTTGAGTAACTTTAGCTGATCTTCAGTTGTTTTTGATAAATTCATTCTATTTGGCAGCATACTAATTTACCTCTACAACTGTTTTTGATTTTTGTTCCCAGAAATAGCCTTCTTTTAGCTTTGATGATTGAGTTACACCATCAAATTTGATTTCATAGGCATGTGAAATACCGTATTTGAAATCAGCACAATTAAAGTATTTTTCATCAATTTCAGTATCAGTCGATAAAATAATCACCTGATGGCTTGCTTCTGGAAAATAATTGCTTATTAGTTTATCTCTGTGTTTAGAATCAAGACGACCTAGAGGTGTATCAATAATTATTGGTAGTTGTTTACCTGAGGTCTTTCCTAATGCTTCTAAAATAGCAATGGCATAGATCTGTTTTTCACCTGCAGACAATGCCTTGCGGTTGATAGTTTGTTGTTTATCATCAACAAGTTCAACATCAAATGTTTTCGTGTTAATGCGAGCTGAAAGCTTGAGATCGTCTTTACGAGCAAGATTCTTGTAGCTTTTAATAAATTCAGCTTCTAATTGTTTAACACGGAAATCGGTAAGCTTTTCACTGAATTCAGCTAACATGAGATGTGCATTTTGAGCATTCAATAAAGAAGCTTCTGCATTATGGGCAACTTTATGTTTATCATGAAGTTTTTGTGTTTTTCTTGCATTTTCAATTGCTTCACGATATTTACGTTTTGCTGACTCTGTGGTTTCTTTAAGTTTTAAGATCGCATTTGTGCGTTTATTATTTAGTGTCTGTATTATATCAAGCTGAGACTGCAATTGTTCCTGCTCTGGAGCTCTTGCAATATTAGATGAAAGATTAGCTATTTGTTCTTCAACTTGCGCTAATTGTTGCTTTGCTACATTAAAGGTAGATGATGATTTTTTAGCTTGAATATTCGCTTGAGAATAGACTGTATTGTATTCACGATCAGAGATATCAAGTAACAATTCTGTTGAATGTTGATTGATATTTCGTTCGTTTAAACAATCTTTTATTGTATCTAATGCTGTTTTTGCATCCGTTAATCGAAAACTCAATGTTTTACTAAGTTCTGACATAAAAGAGTCTAATTCAGTATTAAAAGACTGGGACTGTTTAGCTGATTTTTCATTATCTAGTTGCTCAAAGAGTTTTGATAATGTATTGGGAGCTAATGAGAAAGGAAGATTGCCTTCTATCTCTGTACGTAATGTTTTTTCGAGATCTTTACGCTCAATTTCTAGTGTATTTTGCTTTTCTATCTCTTGCTCACGACTTTGTGCCCAAGCACCACCACGTTGAGATAAGGCAGCTTCTGCTTTACTTATGTCATCTGTAATTAGTTGGACACGCGCTTTACATAATACAGCTTCATTCGCCTCAGCTTTTGCGTCTTGTGCAGTTTTTTGTTGTTCTTTTTCTAATTTTTCAATTTGTGTCTTGATGTTTGCAGGCATCGCTGACGCATCATGTCGTTTTAGAAAAATAGCAAGGTCATTACGTAGACGTTCAACAACATCAATGCCGAGTAGGCGTCTAACTGCCGTTTGAAGTACTTCACCTGATTCATCTTCTGCAAGTTCAGCGATTTTTTCCCCGTCAAAGAAGAATAAATCAGCAATACCTGATGGAATTAGTTCGTTTAAGAAACTTTGGCATTGCTCGTAGTTTAATTCGATTTTTTTAGAGTCTTGCTCAAGAACTAGCTTATCTTTTTGGCCTTTTGACCAACCACGGATTACCTTGTACTCGCTTTCGAGGCCATTTTGACTATGAGTAAAGACTAGTTCAATTGAACATTTACCTTCACTAAGGTCTGTGCCTTTATGTATAAGTGCATCAAGTTGATTTTGATATTCTGCAGAAGACATACCTCGACCAAAAGCTGCTCGACCATATAAAGCAACACGTACAGCAGTTAGGATAGATGTTTTTCCTGCACCATTTAAACCACCAAATAAAATGATAGGAGCAGCGGCTTCGTGATAATCTTTTTGTTTTCTTGGTGCTAGATCAATTTCGTGTACTCCTCTGAATACACGGAAATTATTGACAATAAGATTTTTAATTATCATATTATAGTTCCACCTTTGAAATGCGATCTAGCTGTGCAATTTCGTCTTCATATTTGTTTATTTGATCTTTATGTACGTCTAAGTCAGCTTTACTTTGTAATTGAGCATGTTTTTCTTTGATGTCTTCGAGTGAGCCCCAATCTCTTTTAAGTAAACTACCTATCTTATCAAAGACACCAGTACGTCGACTTAAGCCTTCTAATGATATTTCTAAGTCGAGTAGCTTTTGGATCATTTCTGGGGCAACATCGTAATCATTTCCTAGCTGTTGGAGTATTTGTGCTTCCACTTCACCAAAACTATTATTGTCATTCATCACCCAATCAAGATCTGTACCGTGAATGTCACGGTAAATACCTGGTAAAGAGTCAGCCCAATCTGGTTCATTCGGATCATTTAGCCATTCTTGGCGAATAGCATGCAATTCTGGCTTGGTGATTAATGTAACTTGGTAGCCTGACTCATTAAATGCTTTTTCTTGTATTAAAAGTTGTTTGACCCATTGCTTACGGAATTTAAGCATATAAGGACCTGGAACATGTTCACGATCTGCCGTTAGTTCTTGGCCATCTTTTACGCGCTGATAGCTTACTTTGCCAGTACGACGTTTAAAGTTACGATAAAGAGGTTTATTTTCAGGTACGTTGGTATCAGCTAACATATTCCGAAAATCAAGTAATGGACGCATCCATTCTTCACCATTTTGAATCAAACTTTCCATAGCTCGGTCTTTGGTGACGACAGTACAAGTCCAACAGCCAAAGCGAGAGTTACCACACGAAGGAGTGCTATCATCAATAACCATTGGACATTCTCCTTGGTCTGATGAATCTTTATAGAGGTTCCATAATGTGAGATTCTTACCACCCCATGGATTTTCCCATTCAAGGCCATAATCATTAGACCATTTTTTACCAATACCCATTGGTGAAATAGTAACTTCTAGGCTACATGCTCGTAGTATTTTCCATACATCATCCATACTCCATGTATCTATAGGAGTGTAGATAAACGCATTCGCGAGTGTGGTATGACGGGCTAGACGGGTATTTTCAATTTTATGTTTGGCAATAACCTGCGCACGTGAAGCACTTTCTTGGCTACGAGAACCGAGTACAACAATCACTTCATCATGTTTGGCAACTTTATCTGTAATAAAGTCACTAACAGGATCTATTTTCATACGTTCAGTACACCAGCGGAAACTTTTTGTTGGCGCGGGATAACCTTTACCTAATAAACAAGACCAAAATGTTTCATTTGGTTTAGGTAAAACTTTATGAGTACTAATTGGTAATCCATCACGACGAGCATTGTTGCCAATAGATTCTAATGATTTATTTACATGATCAACAACAAGTGGTGTTTCAACCAAGGTGTCTGATGCAACGATATAAACATGTTTAGTACGTTTGTCTTCGTTTAATGCTTGTAAGGCAAGATATACGAGCGTAACAACAGCTGATGAATCTTTACCACCACTATAACCAATAACCCAGGGGCGGTTATCTGCACAATAAACGGTTTGAATATCATCAATAAAATGCTTAAGTGTAAAGCCTTCAGTATTTTTTTGTTCGCGTAATAATTCACGACATAGAGTTGTGCTACTAACATTACGCAGTTCTTCATCTAATGAAGCATAATGTTCTAATTTTTCAGGTAAAGAATCGTGGTTACTATAGCGTTTGAAGCCTGCAAAAAACTCATTTTCGATATAGTCAATCTGTTCTTCGTCCAGAGCATCGGCTGTAAAAAACTTAGCCATGGGTTGCCTCTCTACTTGTAATGTATTGATTTTCTAACGCTCTTTCATCGGGTGTTAATGGTAGGGCGAGAGCATGTTTTAGTGCATTTGTTGTTAATATAATGTTGGTCGAAGCCTTACTTAACTTGCCATGTAGCATACTTCTATTTGCCCATAGTGGATTTGATTTTTTCCAATCAACATTTTTAAGTTTTTTGATAGTTTCATGCCAGTCGTTTGGCTGTGCTGTAATAAGAGCACAACCTAATGTGCCAAGTGCATGTAAACCAACACCATGAGCATTGATATATTCTTGTCTAAATGCTGATGGTGACAATTCTTTTTTTAGTATCATTTGCCATTCAGGAGTCGATTCAAAAACAGCCTGCCAATAATTACTTGCTAATTTTTTTTCATCTTCTGTAAAGCCGTCTTTGGTTCCTTTACCTAAAAGAGCTTTATTAGCTTGTTTGATGCTACTGAGAGTAAATAATTTGCCACTTTTAGAGCTAATACTAGATTTTTCCATTTCAGTAAAACCTTTAAAAGGTTCAATAGTATCGGCCAAATAACGAGCTAATTCAGAGCTAATATCTCGATGGTCATAAAGTGTACCAAGTGAAGGACTTGGTTTTACCGCGTATTTATTTAGATCTGCAAACATTTGTTGACTACGTTTTAAGCCTTCATCAACAAAAAATAAGACAGGAATATTATCATGAGCCAAGTCTGGGTTTTCTTTTAATGCTGCTTCAATTGCTGCTCGTCGATGCTGCCCGTCATTGATTAATATCTGAGCATCCATCGGTATTTTAAGTGTGCCGAGATTTGGAGTGTTTATTTCACTGTTCTCAATAAATGATACGCTTGATGCAACAGAAACAGTTAATGCTGAAAAAACATAATCATTTGGATTTTCAACAAGATACTTTACCATTTCGGGAATTCGAGATTTATTTAATGTTCGTTGAGCTCTTAGTTCTGGCGGAACTTCATCTTCATCGAAAACAAAAATTTTAGGAATTGTATTGAGTGGACAGGTGGCAATATAGAAGGGTTTGCCAGCTTGTAGTCCTCTTACTGCGGGAAAAGAAAAGCAGTAACCATCTTGTGTTTTATTCATAGCTCATCCGAACGTTAAGTTTTACGTTACTTAACTATAGCTAACGTTATTTGATAACGTTATTTGATAACGTTATTTGATAACGTTATTTGATAACGTTAGTTTCAATGATTAACGTATTATCATTGACGTTGTGACGTGTATTTTAATTTAGATGAATATGAATTGCACGTTTCATTTGGGTATACAGCATTAAATTAATTTGATAGTTCAAAAAATATTCAATTGGCAGTTATGATTTTAAATGATTTGATTTTTTTATTTTCGCTATGTAATTTTAATTCAAATTCGTATCTTGTTATCATCATTTCTTTTAGTGAGGAGTATCTAAATAATTTTCTTAATCGTTTATCAAAACTAAACTGTTTTTTATATACTTTATTATGTTGTGATAGGTAGAGATGTTTGTTCAATAAAGGCGGTCTACGACTTTCATCAACATAATCAAAGAAGTCAATATCTTGTTCTGCCATTTTTATTTTAATTCTCTCGGCTAAGAAAGGGACTGATTTATCAAAATCATCATAAGCGGTAAGTGTTAGCTTGCCAGATCGAATGTGAATTTTGATTAAATCAATATTGTCATCAAGTTCACCATACATCTGTAAAGCTGCACCAACATAAACACGCAATAATAGTGGTAGTTCATCAATAAAATCACGATGAAAGATTAGAGAATGACTGTCGTTTAATAAGCTAGCAGACATAGTTTTATGTGCTTTTTCACATTGGGTGTTGATTAACTCATTATCAGCAATAGCGAATAAAAGCTCTGTTGCTAGATTAATAGAGGTGTTGTATTCACCAAAGAATGCTTTGATATCTCTTTTTAATACTTCAGGTTGTTGTGTGTAAGGCTTACGTTTTTCAAATAATCCCATTGCAAAGTAGAGTAATAAGTCTTCTTTACGGTTTTTTTGAGCTTGTTCGAAACTTGATGTATCAAATATTTCATTTAATAAATGGAATGTTTTTTTGTGTGATCCAATTAATGTATGGATTTGTTGTGACTGGTTAAACTCATCATTAGCTGGAATACGACCCAGATCTAAGCAGGTATGCCAGAAATCATCAAAGAGTTGCTGATGTTGCGTGATGAGTAATTTAGCTTTATCTTTAGAGTCTATTGGTTGAGGTGATGTGAGTTGCTGCCATGTATGATGACGTTTATATTTTTGCTGAAGATAACTTTGCTCTGCTAATTTATCTTTGAAAATATAAAAAATGCCAGGGGCAACTGCGATTGCTTCTTCTTGCAGGTTTCGTTCAATGTATTCTTTTATTTCTGATTGCGCATAATATTTTTGGAATGTATTACGAGAAGTAATAACACCATCTTTGTATGATGTAAATTGTGCAATGTAGCTATCATTAGCAAGCATGACAGATACCACAAGTAAGCTAGTAGCTAATTCCCACGCACTTAGTAATGCCTCTAAACGTTCATCTTGATCTTCAATAACATTAAGTACAAAGCCTAAGTTAACGATATCTGAAGGCGTTTTATCATTATCTGGCTGAAAATTAGGATCCCAACCTATAGCGTCTAATCCATGCGCTTCAAGCTCTCTGAGATCATCACCTCGACCGCAGCCATAGTCAAAAATAGAATATTCACCGTTTAAATAACCATTTTTAACTAACGTTTTCATCGGTGCTGAAAGGTCGTGCCGTACAATCGCTGTTTTATGTCTATCTATACTTGGAGAATCAACAGATGGATTAACAGCAGAGGATCTGAATAATCGTCCATCGACTAACTCATAACCGTGTCTTTCTATAATATTGTGCCAAGAACGTTTGAAACCAATAATACGAGTATTTTCATATAAGCCTGCATTTTCACCTTCTTGAGTAATATTTTTAAAATGCTCAAAATGCGGGTTATTCGGTGTGATCATGTTTTCTTTGCGATGCAGAATCGGTGGGTTATCGGAGTTACTGTAATCGGTTATCTTATGTGTGAGTTTAACTAAATCGATATTTACACTTTGTTGCAGGGCGGGGTAAGATTCTGAATAAAAAGTAGGGTAACTTAACAGCGATAGTCGAAATTCTTTCTTATAAAGCTTCACAAGATCCCATTCGTTAACTTTAACAGCTTGAGCAACGGCCGGAATAAAATTCAGTAATGATTCAGATGCTTCAATAAGGGCATCTTTATGAAGATATACAGCGTCAGGCAATTGTTTGCCTACTTTTAGTTGTGATATGAGCTCTTTAAATAGCGTTGCATTCATCTTTCATCCTTAAATTCTGCAGTTAAGTAGTTATCTTTATTATATCTTTTTCCTGGATAACGTAAGCCTGTTTTTGGTGATGGCAACATGTATTGAATAAATTGACTATTGTCTGGACCAATGCTGACATGAAGTGGTTTATTATTGCCATAGAAGTAAATACGATCAAAAGGTAAGTTCTGTACGATATATTTTGCAATGATGCCCATGTTTTCTTCAAATCCCTCGACGATAAAATCACAAGCTAAACCACCACGTTTGCAGATAAGATTTCCTCGACTATTCACTTCATGACTAGTGTGTTGATCTAAAGTGGGCGCGGTGTGTTGAGGGGATAATTTTTGTACTTTTTTATATAGCTCAAAAGATGTGAAGCCATAGGTAATAGTAGTTAGTCCAAAATATTGTTCAATAGGTATTAGAATATGTGCTTTATAATCATTAATTGCTTTTTGGGTATTATTGGAAATTGGCTTGTTTTCATTGGTTAATTGCCAATCAGGATGTCTCTGCTGATACCAGTTTAGAATGTTTGATGTATTTATATTATTCATGGGGTCTTATTCTAAATAAAGTTAAGTATTTTTCATCTTTGGTATTAGTACTTAGGTTAGTTGTAAATTATGTTTTTAATCCCAATTTTAGAGATGCAATAATATGATTTTTATCATGTCGTTAAAATAACATAAAGCCGCAGTGCGATTTACGATCAGCGTCATACTAAAACCATTTTAAGATTAGAGACTATATGACAGCAGCAGATCGTATTTCTTAGAAAATAAAACGTTCTAGACGTTATGTTTTTGAACGTAAAGATTTTGAAATGGACTTTTTATATTGACAAATTTTTACTGGTGGAAGTACTCAAATACCATCTTCAGTAAATTACTCGTGGAATAAAAAGAATTTAATCGTCGGTTGGTTATTGGTCGTCGAGTGCTTCATTCTCCAAATAAGATATGAAAACTAAGCTTCTTCTATATATGCGCTCCATTAACTCATAATCTCTTTACGCTGTTCTAAATAATTAGAGTAGTTGTAATTTGCTCTTACTTCATTTGCATGTAATAAGTCCGCCTTATATTTTCAGCTGGAATTGCTTTCTAAGTCAATATCAGCCCAATGAGTTGTAGTTGCTTCTTTTGGGCTTGTCATCGTGTTCAATTACCACAGAATGAGTAATTTGATTTTAGTTTGAACTCTTACGCATGCGTTTAAGCGTATTAAAAGATTAGGCAGTTGTTCTGAGCGTATTCAACGATGGTTAAAAATGTATCTACTTGTTGTTTGCGAGCTTCTAGCTTTTTGGTTTACTCAAATTACTTTGAGTTTATGGTGCGCTTGCACATTACAAAGTAATTTATATTTTTATCATTCAATGTTAGTGCTGCGTTGGTAGATAAATATAGATGTTGTGAATAATTAAGTTGACTGATTAATGTACCATTTCGCAGGTAGGAAAATGTAACTCTACATGAAATATTAAACTTTGTAGGCATAGACATGAAATAACTAAGGAAGGTTTTTAATGAGGATGATGAATTTCCTCTTACTATTATTAGCTTTTGTAACATCTCATTCAACTAATGCTGGAAAAGATAATTTGCTTTGGCCTGCCACTAACTTTAGTGGGTATATATTTAATGACTTTAACTCTGGGTCGGGTAACAGCCAGAGGGGACTGGCTGTAGGTGGGAACCTTGATATAGTTGGATATTCTATTGGTGCTGGCTTACCCCAAGACTTTAGTGATTTTGGCTTACTTGTTGAAGGGGATGCCAACTTTAGTTTAGGTCGACTTTATAAAGGGAAGGTTCGTATTGAAGGTGACGCTAGCGGAATAAATAGCTCAGTTATTACCGGTTTTCCTATTGGTGTTAGTATTGAAAACATAGCTCTTGAAAACTCTATTTTTTCGTCGAAAGAATACTATCAGGAAGTATCAAAGCAACTTGCTGAAGCTGAAGTAACAGGCGAGTCAAAATATCAGTGGGGCGGGTTATACCTCGAAGGTGATTGCGTTTCTCCGGTTCAAGTCTTTAATATTGATGGTGTACAATTCCAATCCGCTCATACTTTTGAGTTTAGCTGTCTTCCTCCTGAAGCGACCATTATCATTAATATGCTTGGGGACAGTACGAAATTTAATAATGTACAGAGTAAAAGTATGTCATCTCTTGCTGTTCATAGAGAAAGAGTGCTTTTTAACTTTCCTGATTCTAGTGAGCTGAACTTTGCAGGAATAAGAATTGAAGGTCACGTCTTGGCGCCTCATGCAAATATTAACGCATCACATGGCGATTTGATGGGAACAGTGATAGCGAACCAATGGGTTGGATCAATGCATTTAGGTGGGGAGCTCTTTAAAGGAGATTTGTCCACCTTAGTAAGCTTCAATGAGCCTCCTTTTATTGAGTCAACGCCTGTCACTCAAGTTACTTGGCCCGATGAATATCAATATGTTGTCGTGGCCATCGACCCTGATCAAGATCCGATTACGTATTCGTTGGCGCAGTCACCTGATGGTATGGTGATCAATCCAATCACCGGGGTGATTTCTTGGGTTACAACAGACATTTCAGCGTCTTTTTTTGGTGAATTTTCAATCGAGGTGATCGTAACTGATGATAAAGAGGAGTTTAACAAGCAGACTTTTGCAGTGAGATTAGATGCACCGTCTAATTATGCCCCTGAAATCACGTCGACGCCTATTACAGAAAGCACCATCGATACACTGTATAGCTACACGGTCTCCGCATTAGATCTAGACGGGGATGAGCTTTCATTCCGTTTGGATAATGCGCCACAAAATATGCTAATCGACGCTGAAATAGGGCTGATTACATGGCTCATTTCTAATGGAAACACAGGTAGTCATCTTGTTCAAGTCGTTGTTAGCGACGGTAAAGCTGAAGACAGCCAAAGCTTTAATGTTAACGTTACTGCGCCGGGTAACAATGCGCCTGTTATCGTGTCTGCGCCAATTTCTGAGGCTGTTCTGCAAGAGCTTTACCTTTATCAGGTCGTCGCGATAGATGAAGAATCGCATCCTCTAACGTTCGAACTGTTAGACGGACCAGTGGGAATGGTTATTGATGCGGACACTGGCCTTATTACTTGGAAACCGGAAAGTTTAGATCCACCGACGACAGTGCGTGTTCAGGTTAAAGATGCTCCGGGGTTAACCGATAATCAGCAATACCAGCTTACCGTCGTTTCTGTGGCCAATGAACCGCCACAGATTACCTCACTACCCGTCGAAGTGGTTGCTAAAGAGCTGCCTTATCATTACCAAGTTACAGCTACGGATGACAAGGACACACAACTGCATTTCAGTCTGGTGCATGGTCATAAAAGCATAACGATTGACCCTATTACCGGAGAGGTGCAGTGGCAGAACGTCTTATTGCCACCTCAGGGATTTGAGCAAACTAATCAGCAATGCAAAATCATTCAGAGCACGACAACTCGCGTGAGTGGTAGTGCAGATGTTTTTGTCGTAGTGGATGAATCTGGCTCTATGTCTGGAGAGCACAATTGGCTTAAAGACTTGGTGCCGTCGTTGGAAGCAGGTCTGGTTGGTGCGGGCGTTGGTGAAAGCACAGCGAAGAACCTTTATGGTCTGGTCGGATATGAACGCGGGTCCCGCTATCTGGTGGTTGATGGGGAGGAAATGGTTGAGTCAGTCAGCTTTAGCCGTTTAGTAGTGCAGTTAAGACTCTACGGCGGTACAGAAGATGGTTATCGTGCCATGAAAGGAACGCTGGACACTTACTCATTGAGAACAGACTCGGCGAAGAACTTAATTCTTGTTACAGATGAAGATAGAGATGTCACCCTATCTTGGTCTTACCAACAGATGTTAGAGCAACTCAAGTCAACCGGGACCTTACTCAATGCTGTCACTAACTCATCGTTCAGATGTGACGATGGCAGTTCTGCAATGGGTATGACTGCTGAAGGAATAGGTTTTGTAGCCGATGGCAGTGGCAGTTACTACACCTGTAGTGGAACAAGGGCTGTAAGTGGTTCTGGCGCCAGTGTAAGAGATTACGTGAACCTAGCCATTGAAAGCGGGGGAGCAGCCTGGGACCTTAACTTCCTGCGAAGTGGGGGGCTTAGAGCGAAGTCTTTCTCTGAAGCTATTGTTGATATTAAGATTAAGGAGATCATAGATCAACTCCCTCCTATTTATCAGGCTGACTTACAAGTTAACCGGATAACGCTTTCAGAAAGCAAGAGTGGGTTAGTGAATGTAGCTGCGACGCTTAACAATCGGGGTCTGGCAGACACAACCCATCCTTTCGCAGTTACTTTCTATAGTCAGGGTGTATTTATTGGGCAGGTTGATGTTCAAAGCATCGCTGCAGAAAGCAGTCAGCCATTGGTGTTAAAAGATTTACCAGAAAGCGCCTTGGGTGATGACATTGAAACCATCGTTGTTAGTGGTAATGAGGAGTGCCTAACTAATAACAATGAAACGCGTGCTGCGATTGCCAAAGTAAAAGTGACGGATAGTCAAGCAGTTGAAGCTACACAATGGTTTGCGGTTAACGTAGCGGAGAGCAATGAGGCACCGGTCATTGAACCAGTTTCTCCAATTGTCCTTGAAGTCGGTGAGAAGTTCCAGCTAGCCTTGAACGTTTCTGATCCGAATGTAGGGGATGATCTTTCATTCACTCTTATTGATGCGCCTGCTGGCATGCGTGTCAACGGCACCAGTGGGGTTGTAACGTGGCAGCCAACGCAATCTGACGTTGGGCAGCTGATGGCTGAAGTTGCAGTGCAAGATCTCGCGGGTCTGCAGTCGACAACACTGCTTTCATTTGATGTTCTCGATTTTCTACGGGCACCAATAATTATCAGTGAGCCGTTGTTAAAAGCGCAGGTAGGGGCGAGTTACTATTACCAGGTGGTAGCAGAGAGCGATCGAAATGTCCTTCTTGTTTATCAGCTTATCGAGTCACCAGAAGGAATGATCATTGATGAAAACACGGGTGAAATTAGCTGGCGTCCGGATCAAGTCAGTGGAGATGGCGGACACAGCGTTATCGTCGAAGTTATCGATGATAAAAACTTAGCTGCCATCCAGTCGTTTGTTATCTCTGCCGTCACCACAGGAGACGCTCCAGAGTTTACCAGCACACCTACAACGTATCTGCAATTGGGCGAAACGTTTACATACCAAGTGTTGGTATCGGACAGCTTAGGACAACCGATAGACGTTAGTCTGCAAGCTTTCCCGGACGGAATGATCCTTGATGCTAACAACTTGGTATTGTGGCAGCCGAGTAAATCAGGGACGTATTCTGTTAGGGTTGCAGCGAGAAGTGCCGGAGGACTCGTCACAACTCAGAGCTTCGATGTACAGGTAGTTGAAACTGCAAATCAACCACCACTCATTGCAAGCCAACCAAGTTGGCGAGTTCAGAGTAATGGGGACTTGCACTATCAGGTGCTGGCTTCAGATCCAGAAGGTGAATCGCTGTCATACCTGTTGACGGAAGCACCTGCTGGAATGGTGATAGACACGGATGGTTTAGTCATATGGCTAGCCAGTACACAACTTGACGGAAAGTTCAGCGTACGTATCCGAGTCGCTGATCAGTCGGGCGTCTTTGCGGAGCAAAGCTTTACCTTTAGTTACTATCCGAGTAACGCCGCACCGGAGTTTACGAGTAGTCCAACAGGTATTGCAGCAATTAATACCCCCTACAAATACTTGGTGTCTGCTAAGGATCCAAATGGTGACCCAGTATCGTTCTCGTTGGCAACGGCTCCTGAAGGGACTGTGTTAACCGCGTCAAATGAAATCGAATGGACACCAAATGCTTCCCGGTTGGGTACGCACACCTTTGTTGTTGTTGCTGAAGACCCTTTCGGTATGCAAAGTACACAAAGCTTCAATGTTACTGTTCGTGAAGTGTTAAACAATGTTTACCCTGTCATTACATCCGTCCCTCTACTTGAAGCCTTTGTGGGGATCAGTTATCAGGACCTTATTATTGCAGCGGATCCTGATGGTGATGCTCTAACTTATCGCTTAATTGAAGCGCCAGCAGGAATGACTGTCTCTGGAAACGGGACGGTAACCTGGCTTCCTGAAATCAACCAGAAGGGAAGTAATCCCGTTACTTTAAGGGTTTACGATAACTACGGTGCGTATGCGGAGCAAATGTACAGCATTCGTGTAAACAGCGGAAACGAACCCGCCATTATAAGTACCCCTGCTCTATCCGTCTACAATGGTATGAATTATATATACCAATTGGAAGTCGTTGATTTCGATAATGACCCTTTGCGCTATCAGATAGATGAAGGGCCGCAAGGAATGTTGGTCAATGATTCAGGCTTATGTACATGGGCAGTAACTGAAGCGGATGTTGGAAATCATTTTGTCAGTATATCTGTAATCGATGCAGTAGGTAATACCGATACTCAAAAAATCAACTTAACCGTGAAATATCAAGGTGAAAGTGAAGCTCCGGTGATAACAAGTTTGCCTAAACGTCAAGCAAAGACTGAGGAAGTTTATACCTATCAGATAGTTGCTGCCGATAGTGATGGAGACACGATTACATATCGACTGATAATGGCACCAGAAGGGATGACTATCAGTGAAAACGGGTTAATCCAATGGTTGGCAAACGAAACACAAATTGGTTTGTACGAAGTTGTGTTGGAAGTGAGTGACTCAGTAAGAAAAATCGATCTTCAAAAATACTCGGTTGCAGTTACTGCGCCAAGCTTGTTTAACCGTAGAAAATGCCGCTAGAAGGGAAATCATAGTGACAGCTAAATATATTCAACTTGATGATATACGAAAAAATAAAAAGTTATTATCGTCTATCATTTATAGTCTGCTAGCTTGTTTTATGTTTGTTTTTTATTCTCCATCTGCGCTGGCATTGCATTATGTGTTAGAGAGTAAACAAGTCCCGAAAACAAGTTCAGAAAAATTAATGGATGGACTTGTTAATCTTGAGCGTCTCACAAGGGAAGTTCTTTTTTATTCGAAGGATGAACCGCAAAAGGTCAAAGTATTAGAGCGCTATGAGGATAATCTTTCTATTTTAGATTCTAAGTTGCAAAAATATGCAAAAGGAACAAGAAAGGAATTAGAAAGCTACTGGGATGTATTAGATAGTGTTGAGAGCGAAACTGTAAAGGAAATGCAGAGCCAATTAATAGCCTCATTCGATAAGTACTGGCCAATGATAGACCGAAATTTGAATGAACAACTGAAAGGTGAAGATACGAACATCGAGTCTGTGGAAGCCCTCTATCAGTTGTTGACTCAATTTAAGATCGGTCCAGAACATCATAAGTATGATAGCGAAAATATGCCATTTGGTTCTCTACCGAACGTAGCTTATACCCCTTCTCAGGATATGAGCTCACTTTTAACACGTTTAGACATTGAAATTTCACCGGCAATAGCTCGTGCAAGTTTTGTTAGAAATATCTCGGTAGATGATTATCTTCAGTTTAATATAGATACAGCTCAAACACTTGAACTTACAGAGTTGGCTGAGACGCTAGAAAGAAACCCTCAGAAGATTTTCCAATACGTTTACAACAACATTGAATACGTACCAGCATTTGGTTCGATTCAAGGCGCTGACTATACCGTACAAACGGAGCGAGGGAATGCGTTTGACCAAGCAAGCTTAATGATTGCACTTCTCCGCGCTTCTGGTGTGCCTTCAAGGTACGTTTATGGTTCAGTAGATGTCAACCCAAGCAACGTTATGAATTGGGTTGGAGGAGTGAATGAAGTAGAAGCTGCGCAGAATCTACTTGGCCAAGGTGGTGTACCAAATATCATTGTAAAAAGCTCGAACGGCGACACTGTTTCATTCAACATCGAGCACGTGTGGGTTGAATTTTATCAAAATGGAGAGTGGGTAGCTGCCGATCCAAGCTTTAAACAGTATGACTATACAACTCCTTTAGACATCAACAGTATTATGACTTTTGATAGTGAAAAGTTTGTATCAAAGATAGTGGAGGGTTTGGTTGTAGATGAAGTGAATGGTTGGGTTAAAGGGCTGAACCAAGAAAACCTAATATTGCAGCTGCAAGAAATGCAATCTCAATCTGAATCATATATAAATAGCCAATCAGTGACATTGGGAGAGGTAATTGGTACTAAAAATATTGTTCAGCTTGTAGGCGATAGAATCCCAAGGTTGCCTTATTTGAAAGTGAGGGCTAGTCAGTCACTGAAATTTTTACCGGATAACTTGAGGCATAAGTTTAAATATGAACTCAATGACGGTTCTGGTGTGTTCTCAAATACGATTTTGAGCTTTGTAGTATCCCTACCCGAGATTTTAAGTAGCAGACTTGCTATGAGCTTTGCGCCTAGTACTCAACAAGATATCGATGCCTTAATCGACTATCTACCAAGTGATTACACATCTTCGAGTGTGCCTAGTAGCTTGCCGTATGGGCTCATCAATTTAAAAGCTAGAATATCCATAGACGAGAGCGTTATCCTAGAGGGAGGCTCGATACCTTTAGGCAAAGAGCTAAGTTCAAGAAAAGGTTTTTGGACTCCTAGGTTTGGTTGGGAATTAGAAGAAAGTCCCGTCATCACGGGTGAATATCATGCTATTGGTATTGATAGTCATGGCGTAAGCAAAAGAGTAATCGAGGATATTGCCAATGTAGCATCGGAGGCAAAGTCTTATCTTGATCAGGGAGCTACAGAAAAAGTATCGAACCACAACACTATCGGTGCGGTACTACAAACAGGCATTCAGTCATTTATGGTTGAATCCAATATGATGAGTAAGTTAGCCGCACTCGAGAGCGGCGTTGTCCACTATCGCCAGCCGAGCTTCGGTACTTTTAGTAATTCTATTTCAGTAAGTTATTTATTTGGTTTACCGAGTAAGATTGAGTTCTCTGGCGTTGTCATGGATGTAGATCGTCTATCGGACAATGCTGAAGCGAAATCCAATTGTAGGGATAGGTGGATGACGTTTAACAGAAATTCAGGAGCAGCAGCCTCATATCTAGAACATTCGATTCCTGAAAAGCTCTTTTCTGATAACAATGGTGGTGTCAGCGCAGTTAAGTTGATTGGATTAGCCAATTCGCAAGGTCAAAAACTATATACCTTTGACAAAGCCAATATCTCATTGGTAGAAAATTTGTCATTGCATAATGATGTGCGACAAGAAATTTATCAAGCGGTTCAGGTTGGAAATACTGTCACAATTCATGAGAGTCCTATCACTGTTAATGGTTGGAGTGGGTACGGGTACGTCAAAATAGATCCTGAAACGGGATCGGGTGCTTATAAAATTTCAGGAGGAGCAAATGGCGGAGCGTTGTCCACAATTTTCGCGTCTATAGGAGGCTTCTTTGATGGTCAATCGAAGTTTAAAGATCATTGGTTTAATCCAGGCAATTCTCCGTTATATTCTCGTTTGGCGAAGATGTTTGGAAATGCAAGCTTAACAATATCAATCATTGACACTATACTAAATCCAGATCTAACAACTAGTCAAAAAGTCGGCCAGATAGTTATAAATACCGCTGCTTTTATTGGCTCTTATGCACTTTCTAGTTACTTGGTCTCTACACTTGGTGTTGGATTAGTTGTTGGTGGCCCAGTTATAATGCTCAGTTTACTACTTGTGACTTTGGCAATATTGCAGTCAATACTGATTAGCTTGATTATCGAGTCATATTTGACTAATAGAAATTATAAAGAGAACAAAGAGGGATTATTGGCTTGATACCAAAGAGATGTATAATTCCCAGTATTGCAGGGTCAGTAGCTGGTTATTGGCTTGCCCGGCAGTGCGATGATTTTCACAGCCTATTGCTTGGTAAATTTAATTTTTTACTAGATAAAACCGTGCTTTTTATGTGTTTGGTTCCAATCATTGCTCTATTGGTGATTATTGAGAATAAGTACATATGGGATAAGTTTATAAAATTGGAAACAAACGCAGATGTATGGGGTGTTTCATTTGGATTCCTAATCGGGTTTGTAACATTAAGTATCTATTAGATTTATACAGGCTATTCAATTTTGTATACTCCGAATCATCGACTGTACATTGTTTCGTGCGATCAAAAATCTCGAACAACCTATTCAGTCGAATTCACGCACGATGCTGCTAATTTGGTCCTAAATAAAGGCTACACAATACAAGAAGCATGTAATGCTGTTGGATACACGGCAATGAGTCGCTGAGTCTCTCAATTGAAGCTGGAACATGGTGGAATAACACCAACCTCAAAAGCTATGACGCCAGAACAAAAATGCATTCAAGAGCTCGGTATTATAAGTAAACAGCCGAATAAACATAAATATAAAATATCAGAAGATGTCTCTAAAATAGCTCCGAATTTATTAAATCGAAAATTTAATATTAAAGCATCAAATCAAGTTTGGTGCGGCGATGTGACATACGTTTGGGCTGGTAATAAATGGTTATATTTAGCCTCTGTTATGGACCCATTTGCTCGAAGAATTGTGGGTTGGGCATGCTCAGATAGTTCAAATAGTGCTATAACAATTTTGTAGAAGCAGAAAGGATACGCTCAAATATATATTGCAGCATTACAACACCAAGCGGGGCCATAGTTATAACAACTACTTATCGCCAGTAATTATGGAAGCAGCCGCTTAATGTAAATACCTATAAAGGTGTACAGTTTTACTTGATCACTTCAGGGCCGCATTGTTTGCATGTGTAATACGGTATTTTTCGAAATACTTTAATGATCTTTGCAAGTGAGTTGGTATGTATTAAACCGCGAAATCCATTATCTGATTAACACTCTGGCATATTCTTTTAATGGTTGAATTTTTACCGTCTTTTTCTAATGTTCGCTATTCACGATAAGCGTATTCGGGCGTGATGTTCTCCTTTTTACGCTCAAACCATAATTCAGCAATGCTTAAAAAATATTTGCTTGTTGTTTGCGAGTTTTTAGCTTTTTGGTTTGCTCAAATGACTTTGGGTTTGTGGTGCGCTTACACATTATAAAGTAATTTATATTTTTATCATTCAATGTTAGTGCTGCGTTGGTAGGTAAATATAGATGTTGTGAATAATTAATATGCTTGATTAAGGTAATATTCTGTAGATAGGGAAATGTAACTCTACATGAAATATTAAATGTTGTAGTTACAAGATATGAAATAATGAAGGAAGGTTATTTAGGGTTGATCGGTATAGCTAATAAGTTATTTCACCTAACCAGTTAGTACGAGATGTCTTTATCTACTTAGTTATATATTTATGAAAATGAGGTGTGTAATGGGAATCGTGTTTTTTATTACTTTTGTTATTTTTTTATTAAATGTAATGTACGCGTTAGTTACAAAAAATATATTCTTTTCCGGTGGTTGGATTAACTATTATGGTAATAAGTTAAATTTTTTCCAGCTTGGTTATTGTTATGTCCTATAGTGAATTATCTCGCGAGGACTATAAGGTATTTATTCACAGCGTAATTTACAAAATAAAGATATGGCTGTCCTATGTTTTTGGCATGGTATTAAGAAATATTACTCGTAAATAATTAGATGATACCATTTCCTGCATTAGCGTATAGGAATTATGACAGGCTTAGTTGTATCCCGAGCGCTTGAGGTAATATCACTGACAGGAAGTCGCTGTCTAAATCAGTGACCTAGCGTGCGATGAAAGAATTCCACTAATATAGAGATGAGGAAATGCGTGATTAGAGATTCGATCTTTCTAGTTTACTTGGCAAGTGCATTACTAATATTGTCATATGCGTTAGTTGGTTTCGGTATTATAAAGTGTATTGCGCAGTGGAACTTAAATTCATCAGATAAGTGTGCGATTTTCTTGGCGGTGATTTTTATCTATCTATTATCGGTTTTCGAGGTGATAGATATAGTTAATGACTTATTTCACCTAACCAGTTAGTTCGAAATACCTTTATCTACTTAGTTATATTTATGAAAACGAGGTGTGTAATGGAAATATTGTTTTTTATTGCTTTTTTTATTTCGCTGTTAAATGTGGTGTACGCGTTAGCTACAAAAAATATATTCTTTTCCGGTGGTTGGATTAGTTATTATGATAATAAGCTAAATTTTTTTGCCGGTTTGGTTACTTTTATAGCATTTATTTTTTTCTATGGTGGTTTTTACTTTTTTATTTTTCCATCATTATAATCTTCATACGCTAATGAAGTTTACTTTTTGCTATCTCCAGCAGTTTGCTTAGCTCGTTGTATATTAATATAAATGTTTAAACTAAGTGTTTTATTAAAAATACTATGTCCTTTATACTTACGCTATACATAAACAACAAATCAGATCCTCTCTACTGCGGAGGATATCTCGTTGAGTAATAGTTTTGCTTTATCACTTTTCAGTTGTAATAACGTCATAAAAAGTAGGTCTGTAATAACATTTTGTGCCGTTCGAGAAGAAATAGAAGAACTGCGAAACTGTTTTTCATCAGCAATGGTATCAATCGTATAGTGAGCTAATTTTCGTAAGGGGCTTTTTTTAATATTGGTTAACGCAATAATTGTTGCGCCTTTATCATAGGCAGATTGAGCCGCAACAAGTATTTCTCGACGTGTGCCTGAAAATGAAATCGCGATGAGTATATCGTCTTTAGTGAGTGTATTTGCTGTGGCAACTTGGACATGCGTATCTTGTTCGTTGAGTGCTGTAATCCCGATTTTTAACAGTTTAAAAGTAAGATCTTTCGCTGTTAATGCGGAACCACCGATGCCGACAATTTGAATACGGTGCGCTTGATTGATCTGCTTAACAATAGCCTCAAATTCAGAAAAATCAATAGCATTGGTTGTTGCAATCATAGCGTGGGTTTTCTCTTGAATTAACTTTTGGGCAATGGTTAATGAAGAGTCATCGCTATGAATTTTGTTATGAATGGGTCTTTTGGGCTCTAGAATGGCCTTTTGTTGAGCAAGATCTTCAATAATGGCAAGTTTAAGAGCCGTAAAACCTTTAAATCCAAGCCGTTGGGCAAATTTGATGATACCTGATTGAGAAACGCCAACTTTGGCGGCTAAATCTTGGCTAACATAAGCGCTTAATGATGCTGGATCTTCAAGAATAAAGTCTAATATTTTCACACCATTGCTCGATAAACCACTTCTCTGGTTTTGCATCTTCTCTAAAATACTCATAATCCCCTCATTTTTTTGAATTAATTATTCAACATTGGATAAATATTATTCTTTTGGTAATTTTTTGTTATCTTATTAAAAATAAAGGGGTAAGTTTTGTTTTTCGATCTGTGTCTAGATATTACTAACCCTATTTATTCTCTAATTTTGGCATAAAATGAATAATTTTAGTTGTGATTATTGTCACTTAATTGAATTTTTTATTCTATATGATTTCTCTCAAACCTAATATTTAAGCAAGAGAGCAGATTATGAAGATCGACCTAACAACCTTAGTGACTGAAAGCCGAAATGCAGTGAGTGAGAATATCGATATGCTTCCAACAATTGATATGTTGAAAGTGATTAACCAGGAAGATCAGAAAGTGGCTTTAGCGGTAGAAGCTATTATTCCTGAAATAGCGAAGGTTGTTGATCTTATTGCAAATGCTTTCCAATCTGGCGGTCGCTTGATTTACGTAGGCGCTGGAACGTCAGGTCGATTAGGTATTTTAGATGCCAGTGAATGTCCTCCCACATATGGCTCAAACCCTGACGTAGTGGTTGGACTAATCGCGGGGGGACATCAAGCTATTTTAAAAGCGGTCGAAAACGCAGAAGATAATCTTGAACTTGGTGCTGCGGATTTGCAACAAATTGGTTTTAATAACAAAGATGTACTTGTGGGGATTGCTGCAAGTGGGCGTACGCCTTATGTATTAGGGGCGATGAACTATGCAAAAAGCGTTGGCGCAACGGTTGCGACATTAAGTTGTAATGCCAATAGTCCAATGACGCAGATTGCAGACATTAATATAACGCCTATTGTTGGACCTGAAGTCGTAACGGGTTCTTCAAGAATGAAAGCGGGTACCGCGCAGAAGCTAGTGCTGAATATGTTAACCACTGGCGCAATGATTCGTACCGGAAAAGTATTTGGAAACCTAATGGTTGATGTTGAAGCAACCAATGCCAAGCTTATTCAGCGTCAGCATAATATTGTGGTTGAAGCGACGGGATGCTTAGAATCACAGGCAGCGGCTGCATTAGCCCAATGTAATAATCACTGTAAAACCGCCATCTTAATGATTTTACTTGATATTGATGCAGAGTTAGCAGCAGCAAAACTGAGTAAACATAATGGCTTTATTCGTCATGCACTTTTAGACCAAGAATGATTAAACAATAGGTTTTATTAAGGAGCATAAGATGGCCCAAATAACCGTTTCAATGATACAAGAAATACTCTCGGCAATTGGTGGTAAGGGAAATGTTATCAAATGTGGTAACTGTATGACGCGATTACGTCTTACATTACAAGATGATAACTTAGCTGATCGAGATTCAATTAAGCGCATTGCTGGCGTCATGGGATTAGTTGAAAGTGATGATCAATTTCAAATTGTTTTAGGGCCGGGTAAAGCACAAACGGCGGCTGAAATGATGAATCGCATGCTTGAGAAAGAACCGGTAGAGTCAGGGGATATATCAAACCAGCAAAGTGATCTTAAAGATGTTGCTTCTGCGCATAAGCAACAATTAAAGAAAAAACAAACCAGTGCAGCGCAGCGTTTTCTAAGTAAGTTTGCGACTATTTTTACGCCTTTAATTCCAGGTTTTATTGCCGCGGGTTTGCTACTCGGTATCGCGACATTATTAGAACAACTTTTTGTGCTTGGTCATGCAACACCTAATACTCATTTACTTGATTTAATAGCGTATATGAAGGTCTTCAGTAAAGGGCTGTTTAGCTTTTTAAGTATCCTTATTGGTTATAATGCTCAGCAAGCGTTTGGCGGTTCAGGCGTTAATGGTGCCATATTAGCGTCTTAATTAGATGGTCCGCCTCACTCTAAAGCCGCTAGGCTTTAGTTGTGAGTATCTAGAGAGGCGAACCATCATGTTAATTAAAGTACTTGGTATTGATTTAGGCAAAACTTCATTTCATCTAATTGGGCACGATTATGCGGGCCGTGAGGTATATCGCAAAAAATGTAACCGTGCTCAACTATTAAAAATATTGCTTCAACTTGATAAAACTACTGTTGCGATGGAATCTTGTGCTGGATCTCACTGGCTAGCAAGAAAGTGCCAATCTTTTGGACATAACACCAAACTAATCCCTCCTCAATACGTTAAACCCTATGTAAAAACTAACAAAAATGACTACATTGATGCTGATGCTATCGCTGAAGCTTCTGCTAGACCTTCAATGCGTTTTGTTAGTGTCAAAACTGAAGAATCCCAAATTTTATCTGCAGTACAACGTATCCGTTCTGGGTTTATTAAAGAACAAACAGCAACGATGTGTCGCATTGGTGCACTACTACTTGAATTTGGTATCAATTTTCCTCGTGGACACGCTGCCATGGGAAAATTATTTCAATGGCTTGCCGATAAAAATCACACCTTACCACCACTTTTGCTTCAAGAATTAGCTGTTCTTTATGAGCATTATCAATATTTACATCAAAAGATTGCTGAGCAAGATAAAAAGATAAAAGCAGTTTTGAAAGAATCAGAAATGGGTGAATTATTACAAACTATCCCAGGTATTGGACCGATGATTGCGAGCGCATGTTTATCAGAAGTACCATCACCAAAAGATTTTAAAAATGGACGACATTTAGCAGCATGGGTAGGCTTAGTTCCTCGTCAATATTCAACAGGAGGGAAATCCACACTGCTGGGTATCAGTAAACGAGGGAATAAGTCATTAAGGACATTATTTATTCATGGAGCACGAGCTTTGATATCAAGGCCAAAAATAGCTGAAGCTATTTTTGGGGATTGGATAACAGAATTATTAAAACGAAAACCATTTAATGTTGTAGTTGTGGCGTTAGCTAATAAGTTGGCAAGGATCGCTTGGTCAGTAATGGTAACTGGATTGCCATTTAGAAAACTAAATTAATCAGATTTGCATGTGTAGAGAGATAACAGAACGGTTAAACCACCAGATAAAGGACCTGATACAAAAAACAGTGATTATACACTTTCGGCTTTTTAAGGATTATCTGGCGCGGAGCTTATCGTGGAGATGAAGTTTAAGTAAGTTAACTTCAATTAAACTCCGAATACATTAGCGCAAACCAACCTCGTTATCGAAATTTGCACTTGCAATAACGAGGCGGACCATACATTTTTTGTATTAGGTTATAACCCAGATGCAACCTCTGGTATTTACTCAGGAATGACGGATTTTTTTGGTAACGGTATTGATCCTCGAGGTAATATTATTGGGGTGTTAATAGCTGCCATTATTGGTGCAGGTGTTGAGAAAAAAGTCCGTCAATTTATTCCCGATAATCTAGACATGATTCTAACCTCGATGATCACCTTGTTGATTATGGGAGCGGTAACCTTTGTGATAATCATGCCGATTGGCGGTGAGTTATTTAAAGGTATGTCATGGTTATTCATCAACCTTAATGGTAATCCATTCGGCAGTGCGATCTTAGCGGGATTATTCTTAATCTCAGTAATGTTTGGTATTCACCAAGGTTTTGTACCTGTTTATTTTGCTTTGATGGATGCTCAGGGCTTTAATTCACTTTTTCCCATTTTAGCGATGGCAGGGGCAGGACAAGTTGGCGCAGCATTAGCGTTATATGCTAAAGCTAAAAAAGATTCTTTGCTACGAACGCAAGTCAAAGGCGCAATTATTCCGGGTTTCTTAGGTATTGGCGAACCACTTATTTACGGCGTTACACTACCGCGTGTTAAACCTTTTGTTACTGCTTGTGTTGGTGGTTCTGCTGGTGGTTTCTTTATTGGATTAGTCTCTTACATGGGGTTACCAATTGGTTTAAATACGGTATTTGGCCCATCAGGTATTGTTGCCTTGCCATTAATGACATCAAGCTCAGGTATTTTTGCGGGTATGGCAATATTTACCATCGGTTTGCTAATTTCATATCTTGTTGGATTTGCAATGACATGGTTCTTCGGTACCAAAAATGTTGATTTAAGTTAAGACCACATGATTAAGAAGCCGATTTAATAAGCATTTCCTAATTCTTGGACATTTCGGTTCAGCGGGTTAGTCAGGCCTGATTTCGATATTCAATCGGAGTCAGGCTTTTTTACTGGTTCTTACTGCGTTTTAGGCTGTGTTTACAGTGAATGACGGGGGTGAGCATGGCAATCTCTCTGCTTAATTTACGTCATCTCGAAAGGCGAGGGACGTATATGGACTCCCCGTGTAATGCAAGAGTTTGAGAAAGCGTGTTGGCAAGTGCACGTATATTCGGTTTCTTTATGGGGAGCTACCCCGAACCTGTATGGCTTCATTCACGTTGCAAGGATTCTATACGAGTTAAAGGTGTATCAACACCGTCGTCCCTCTCAGATTTTTCCTTGCCTGCTTTGATTACACGTTATCCACGGTTTCTTGCAACTACATTGGTGAGATATTGCACTTCATGTTACATCGCAACCTTATCTAAGCACTACTAAGCAGGCAGCTTTTCTTGGTAAGGTTGGTTTGATTTCAGCATGGCACAAGCCATCCTGACGGTCTTATTGGCTAATGCTATAACAACTTTATTAAAATGATTTCTTTCAAGTAAGGCTCGAAGCCAGCAACTAAGTTGATCTGATTTATCTTTGATATTACTAACGACAGATCTTGCCCCATGTACAACGACTGCACGTAATGTTCGATCTCCCTTTTTACTTATACCTAATAGCTTATTATGACCACCACTACCTGAATGAGCGGGGACTAAACCTATACTGGCACTTGCATCGCGTCCGCATTTATATGCTGAAGCATCGCCCATTCGAGCATAAAGTGCGCTGGCAACTATCCAGCCAACGCCTCTTAATGTCATTAGTAACTGACAGGCTGGTATTTGTTTAGCGTAAGCGATTAAATAATCAGTAACCTCCTGAATAGGCTTATCAAGTTCAATAAGCTGATTAAGAAGCTGATGTAAAACAAAACGGGCAGAAGACGTTAATCCATTATTAGGATCTTCCAATTCAAGAGGAAGTAAAGCACGTAATTTAGTGGTGCTTTGCGGGAATTTTATTCCATATTCCAAGGCAAAGCCTCTAATCCGATTTGATATCGCTGTTCTTTGTTTTATATAACTTTCTCTGAGATGCAACACACTTGCTATATCTTGTTGCTCAGTTGTTTTGACTGAAACAAAGTGTATGTCTGGACGTTGGGCTGCTTCATAAATAGCAAGAGCATCATTTGCATCATTTTTATTACCCGCTCGATACATCCTGACAATTTGAGGTGGGAGAAGATGAACATGATGCTTATTATTTTGAAAATATCGCCCTCAATAATGAGCAGAACCACACGCCTCCATATAAATCATAGATGCGGGATATTGGGCTATAAATGTGACCATTTTAGCTTGAGACATTTTTTGATTAGACTTTAATTTTCCATGTTGATTAAACAATGCAACTTGAAAAACGTTTTTAGCGAGATCAATACAAATAGTGCTAGGCTTATTCATGGTATGGGCTCCTTTTTGGTTGACGCTATAACTGTAGCTGACAATGTCAGTAAGGTGGGGAGTCCATACCATTGATTTAAATCTCAAGCGTTGTTAGACGAACAAGCATTGCTCTCTTGCATGATGTATGTTGATTTAAATCCCATCCGTGCAGGATTAACAACAACGTTGCAAGATTCTGATTTTACTTCAATTCAACAGCGAATCGTGGAGTATAATCAAACTGCTATAATAAAAAAAATAGCTTCAAATTCATCATCAGTTAAGCGTTCTAAAATTGGATTATTGCCTTTTGTTGGGGCTGAACATCAGGCTAAGCAGGTAGGGATACAATTTGATTTTGCTGATTATTTAGAGCTGATTGATTGGACCGGACGCAGTATTCGTGAGGATAAAAAAGGCTCTATTCCTGTCACTCAACCTAAATTATTACAACAAATTGGTGTCAGTGAGGAAGCGTGGTTAGATAATAGCGATGACTTTATGGCGCATTATACTAATGTTAGCGGTAAATGGTCGAGAATGTGTGCATTCCAACAACATTTTGGTGGCCGTTGGTGTAAAGGTAAAAGAGCGAGTCAACGATTACACCCTAACTAAATTTATCGTATTGTAGAAGCTTATTGCCGCAATAATTGTTTATTGTGGGTTTTGGCGATCTTGCTATACAGGAAATAGTGTACTTTTTATTGTCGTGTAGTAGATATTTCCATTTTTAAAGCTTTATCTAATATTCTTATCTTGTGATTACTTGTATTTATAGTGATTTAACTATTTAAAAGTTATGGCTGTCCAGTTTTCGCAGTGGCTGTCCAGTTTTCGCAGTGGCTGTCCAGTTTTCGTATCTTCGTCAGTATTAGATATGAAAGCAGTTACACCTGTTAATAAATAACATAATTATCATAATCATACACTTAACACCATTAATATGCCAAATGTTACATATAAATCTTAATCGACATAATCTATTACATATATAATATTGAACGTGATGCATACTAATATATGATGCCCACGAATTTTATTTATATTTTTAAGGTCATTATGTTCCACTTGAAAAACAAACGCTTAGCATATCTTTTATTAACATCAGTTTCATTCTCTACTTTTGCATCAGTTGATACGAGTAAGCCACAATTTGTTGTTATTAGTATTGATGACGGTGTGAATCAGGAGATGGAAAAAAGTGTTGCTCAATTGAATAGTTCTATTCCAGTAACATTTTATGTCAATGTTGTACAGCAAGCTGGCGGGTGGATATATGATGAATCCATGCTTGATATCGTTTGTGTTAATGATGATGGGTTGACAACGGGTAATCCTCAATGCGTGAGTAATCCTAAATCTATCAATAATCTATACAAAAAAGGACATGAGTTTGCTTTACATACTTACTCTCATCCAGCTATTGCTTCAGGAAATCAAGGTGAGCCGTTAACACAAGTTCAAATTGAAAATGAGCTAAAAAATAATTATAACTTCTTGGTGGCATCAGGGGTTCCTAGCGATAAAATCAAAGGCTTTAGAGCGCCATTTTTAGATACAAACAGCAGTGGTTGGGATCGCGAAAATAAGAATGTTTCATTAAGCCATTTACAAGGAATAATGAATCAACTAAATATTAACTATGATTCTTCACTGTCAGCGCCGCCAGAGAAAACGTTACCAAGAATGGGGGTTCGCCACTGTACATCAACAGCGGGTGGCTGGGATAACGTACATTGTGATTTTACTCAAAAAGAGCAGTTTAATTGGGAAGATGGTGGTTATCCTAAATATACCGTAGCGACACAGCCTAAAAGTAATCAATTATTTATGGGCTACAAATACATTAACGGTAAAATTGTAAATGTTATGGATACTGTATTTGGTGCTTGTAATCAAAGTTGTTCTACAGATGAAGCGAAAAATATTTGGATGGAAAACTTCTTAAATCATTATAATGACGCGTCACGACCACCTTTTGGCATCTATTTGCATCGTCAGTCATTATCAATTCCTGCTGAAGTTGCTGGCTTAAATGCATTTATTGATGAAGTTAAATCAACATATCCAAACACTTATTTTGTAACGGCAAGTCAGATCAGTGATTATTATAAGATGGGTATTGATCTTACTCATGACCAAATTGAAATGTTTTTGAGTAAATAAGACCACTTTTTATTTTATGATCTTATGGTGTGTACATGTTGGTACTCACCATTTTTTTATGCTTTCGATTAAAATAGTGGCAACTCCTAGCCTAATATTTATCCTCTCTACATGTTACTACTTAGCTGTATGTCAAATATCTAAAATTAATGTAATACTTAGTTTATTGTTATCACCATAAACCTTATAAGCCATTGAATATATCAGTAATTAAGTCTGCAATTCTTGCGGCGATGCCTTTTTTGTTGTTGTTTTTAGCGGGTATTGTTGATGCTATTGGTTTTATTCACCTTAAAAATGGTTTATTTGTCTCTTTTATGAGTGGTAATACAACGCATGTAGCGATGCTGCTTTCTAACCATCAATATGGTCAATCAATGGCTTATATAGGTGTAATTTTGCTGTTTGTTACAGGGATCACTGTTGGTGAAATGATTGCGGTACTGCAGAAAAAAAACTATCGTTGGTTGGTGATGAGTGCTGTTTCTATATTGTTATGCAGCGCTATTTTTATTGAAAAAATTACCATACCGATGGCTACTAACTTTGTGCTGGCTTTTGCGATGGGGTTACAAAATATCGCACTCAGGATCACGATCAGCAAAGCGATGCCATTAACCTTTGCAACGGCCTTTCTCGCTAACACTGGGCGAGAATTAGCAATGTTACTATTGGGACAAGGTGACAAAAACGTCTTTATAAAACAGTTTTGCTTATGGTTGTCCATTTTCATTGGTGCGATTGTTGGTAGTCAATTGATGGCGTTTTCACTAAGCTACGCATTAGTCGTACCAACCATATTATGTTTGTGTATTGCAGGACTACTTTTTTGGTTAAAAGAGTTAACCAATGAAGATTAGGTTTTTATGCGCATTAATGCTTATGTGTTTAATTATATTATAGTTAACATTTTTTTGTTTTTGTAACTGTATGTTTTTAAAGTTAAAATAATTTTTTTGTTTGTTAACGCTCCTTATTATTCTCACGGCTAATATTTTTCGAATAATTTAATTATTAATTTTTTTTTGCTTATATAAAAGAATAAAAATGATCCAATTATAATATTTTTCTGATTATTAAAGCGCATTTTTTAGCTTTGCGCTCATAATGTAAAATACGGAATTATTCGTGTATATATATTGCTTGCTAGATATTAAATAAAGATGTAATTTATTTGCGAAAGGACAATTAAGCCTAATATTAGGTATAATCAAAAACCCTCTAATTATTTAATCTAGTTGAGCTTATAACTAGTTAATATATCTGTAGATGTAAAAATATGCGTGATTAATTATGTCCTTATTATAAGTGTTGAATTAATACGCTTGTAAGTTTTGAGGGCATAGAATTCTGTTCTTGTTATTTGACGTTCTGACACGTTATATAAAATATTTAAGCAATGATTGTATTACGTTATATTAAACAAGATTAATATTAGCGCTTGATTTGAATTTTATAAAAATAAAATAATTTTCATTATTAATTAAAATATTGAGACTATAAATCAATGAAGTTAACCCCAAGAGAAAAAGATAAACTCATGTTATTTACAGCATTCTTGTTAGCTAAGATGCGTAAAGAGAATAATCTGAAATTAAATTATCCGGAAGCCGTTGCTTATATTTCAGGAATGATAGTGGAAGGAGCAAGGGAAGGTAAAACTGTAGCTGAATTAATGGATTATGGTACAACGCTATTAAGTGCAGATGATATTCGTCCTGGAATTAAGAATCTTATTGTAAATGTTCAAGTTGAATGTACTTGTACTGATGGCACGAAATTAATTTCTATACATAATCCAATTAAATAAGAGATAGCAATGATTGCTGGTGAAATTGTTTGTAATGAACAAATAAAAGAAATTTGTATTAATGAAAATAGAAATACAATAACTATTTCTATTGAAAATTGTGGTGATAGAACTGTTCAGATTGGTTCACATTATCATTTCTATGAAACAAATTATGCACTGAAATTCAATCGTGAAATTACAAAAGGCTACCACCTTAATATTGCAGCCGGAATGTCTATTCGAGTATTAGCAGGGCAGAAAATGGATGTAGAGTTAGTCGAATTTTCTGGAGCCAAAAACATCGCAGGTTTTCAAGGGAAGTTTGTACAAAAAGCAGGACAAAAAAATGACTAATATTATTCAAAAAAATGATTATATTTCAATGTTTGGTCCAACCGTTGGTGACAGCATTCGATTAGCTGATACTGAGTTATGGGCGAAAATAGAGCAAGACTTCACGCAATATGGCGAAGAAATGAAGTTTGGTGGTGGTAAGGTTATTCGTGATGGCATGGGGCAGAGTCAACTTACTAGTGAGCATTGTGTTGATGTTGTCATTATCAATGTGGTTATTATTGATCATTGGGGAATTGTTAAAGCTGATATTGGTATTAAAGACGGTCGTATTGTTGGGATTGGAAAGTCAGGTAACCCAGATATTCAAAAGAATATTGATATTGTGATTGGTCCGAACACTGAGGTTATTGCAGGTGAAGGGCAAATAATTACTGCCGGTGGTGTTGATACGCATGTTCACTTTATTTGTCCACAGCAGGTAGAAGAAGCGTTATCCAGTGGTTTAACAACATTAATTGGTGGCGGTACAGGTCCTGTTGCCGGTAGTCTTGCAACGAACATGACACCCGGTGTGTGGAACATGCATCGCATGCTTGAAGCTATTGATGAGCTTCCAATTAATGTGGGTTTATTAGGTAAAGGGAATAGTAGTGAGCCTGAAGCATTAAAAGAGCATATTTTAGCCGGCGCTGTTGGTTTGAAAATACATGAAGATTGGGGCTGTACACCTGCAACAATTGATACAAGTTTAAAACTGGCTGAAGAATATGATATTCAAATTGCGATACATACTGATAGCTTAAATGAAAGTGGCTTTTTTGAAGATACAGTAGATGTTCTAGAAGATCGCATTATACATGCCTATCATGCTGAAGGTGCTGGTGGTGGTCATGCGCCTGATATTTTAAAAGCGTGTGGCGTGAATAATATCATTCCGTCATCATCTACACCTACAATGCCTTATACGATCAATACCGTTGATGAACACTTAGATTTAATCATGGTTTGTCATCATTTAGACCCCAAAATACCTGAAGATTTAGATTTTGCATTATCGCGAATCAGAAAGGGTACTATGATGGCTGAAGATATTTTGCATGATATGGGGGCGATTCCATTAATGACCTCTGATTCTCAAGCTATGGGCCGAATTGCAGAAGTTATTAGCCGGACTTGGCAATCAGCGCATAAAATGAAAATTCAACGCGGTGCATTAGATGGTGATTCTTGTAAATCAGATAATAATAGGATCAAACGTTATATTGCAAAGTATACGATTAACCCTGCTATTACTCATGGTTTATCTCATGATGTGGGTTCGGTCGAATGTGGAAAACTTGCTGATCTTGTGCTTTGGGACCCTGGCTTTTTTGGAATAAAACCGTCATTGATTATTAAAGGTGGCATGGTTGTAATGGCCGAAATGGGGGACCCAAATGGTGCGTTACCTACACCACAACCCGTTCATTATCGCCCAATGTATGCCGCTTATGGGAAAGCAAAAATGAAGACGTCGATTACGTTTATGTCTCAAGCAGCGATTGATGCGGGGCTTCCTGAAAAGTTGCAGTTACAGAAAATTATCAGTGGTATTAAGAATACTCGTAATATCTCTAAACAAGATATGATCCATAATAATTGTACGCCTGAAATTAAAGTAGATCCTAAAACGTTTAGTGTGTGGGCAAATGGTGAGCTTTTAGAATGTGAACCAATGCATGAATTACCACTAGCTCAAAACTATATGTTATTTTAGATGAAAGTGAGTAATGGAAAAAGTTACTTTATATACTCTGCTTTTCTTATTTACCTTATAAAATAATTAAAAACAAATAATAATACATAAACTATTTTAGGATAAATATAATATGGCAAATAATATTATAAAAAATTCACGAAACACGAAAAATGCACCAAAAAATTCAGCCTCAACTCAAAGTGTTGCATTTTCTCATTACAATAATATATCGGCTCAATTACCGTTAGATCCTAATACGGGGAAAATGGTTATTGGCGGTATAAAAGAACAAACAACACAGTGCTTAAATAACATTAAAGCTATTGTTGAACAGATTGATCACACTATGGATGATGTGGTTAAACTTCATGTTTTTGTTAAAGATATTTCAAATATTAAGATAGTAGATGAAGTATACAAAACGTTTTTCAATGATATTTTACCGACGCGTACTGTTGCTGTCGTCGCATCTTTACCTGACAATGATGCATTAATACAGATGGATGCGTTAATTTCAAATGGTGAGGGAACGGCCCCACAGCAACCTTGTGCATTAATTAAAGTCTCTAGAAATACGGATAAAGCACCAAATGATAAGATGGCAACGCAAACAGTTGCATTTTCTCATTATAATAACTTGTCAGCTCAATTACCGATAGATTTTAAAACGAATGAAATTATTATTGGTGATATTAAAATGCAAGTAAAGCAATGTTTATATAATATTAATACGATATTAAGCAGTATTGATCATGTTCTTGATGATGTGGTGAAAACAACAATATATATTAAGAATATTAACGATATTAATGTTATCAATGATGTTTGTAATACGTTTTTTGGTGATTATATTCCAGCCAGAACTTTTATCGTCGTTGAGGATTTACCAGCAGGCGCACTATTACAGATTGATACTGTTGTATCGCATGGTGATGGTACGCCGCCACAACTACCTGAAGATAGCCGTCTACTTGTTATCGAGGCGAGTAATAGTGTAAATGCCCCAACTGTGCCTTATTCGCATACAGTTGCATTTTCTCATTACAACCATATTTCAGGCCAATTGCCATTAGATCCTGAAACATTGACGGTTGTTAATGGCTATATACAAGCGCAAACAAAGCAATGCCTCAATAATATTAAAGCAATTATTGAAAGTGTTGATCATGTTATGGATGATATTGTGAAAGTTAATATTCAGCTTAAAAATATGCTGGATATTGAGCTTGTTGATGAAATCTATGCATCATTTTTCAAAGAAGCGCTTCCTGCCAGAACGGTGATAGGGGTATCAGCGATTCCAATGGATGCTCTAATTCAAATAGATGTGATTGTTTCGAATTGTGAAAGTACACCACCGCAATAATATAGAGCATTATATAAACTAAAATATTAAAAATTCGCCTCATGTTAAAGAAATTATGCTTTTCTTGAGGCGATATAGTGGACTACGTATTATTTTTTTAACCATTCAGTTATTATAAGTGGAGAGTTAATGTCTGATTTTAATGTAGCATCAGAGTTATTAGCACTGAAAGCGCAAACGAAAGCAATTCGTAATCGGAAATCGATTAATAGAGTATCTAGACTTGATAAGTTTAAATTTGAATTGTTAGAGCTTTATCAAGCCGGGGCGAGTGTTGCTGAACTTCAGCGATGGCTAATGACAAATGCGAACATACAAATTGCACATTCAACCATTTTAAGATGGTTAGATAAACAAGAAAATGTAAAATAGATTTGTCTGTGTAAGTAATAAAGAAACAAAAGTATCTAGAGTATATAAACATGAATATAATATATGATACGAATGTTATAAGCTGTGATAAAAATAAGCATCAAATAAAATGTAATGAGTGTCTAAAAATAACAGATCATTACATATTAGCGTCAATTGAACAGTTTGGTACAACGACTGCCGATGAAGACGTATATTGGAATTGTAAAAATCAAACAATTCAATGTCTTGAGTGTAGTTCTGTATCTTTTAGAACTGTGTCTATTTGTTCTGAATGTCAAGCTTATGATGATAAAGGTGAGTATTATTATCCTGAGAAAATAGAAAATCACTGATAGTATTAAATAATAAAAAATAGTATGCCGATAATTATTCATGAAATAGTTATCGGCATACTGCTTTTTATTCAATAAAATTTAAAATAGCAGGGTGATTGTTATCATTATATTGTTTACTAGAATAGCAAAGTTTATTGGTTAATTGAGTATAAGTTATGATATGTATTATTTCGTCTTTATTAATAAAAATGGATACTTTATCAAATGAAATATCTGTAATTGTTTGTATTGATGAGTCTAAAATGGCAAGAACTAACCGAATACAATTATAACGTTCAGATGCAGATAACCCAATGAGATTAGAGTTATTTAAAATACTAAATTTAAGTTCAATATCTGAGGTGTTATTTAAATTTGTGACTTTAAAATACATAGTTAATATTTCTTATTGATTTGACATAAAGATATTGTTTTTTTATTGTAATTCTAATTATCTATCTATTGCAAATTAGAAAATGAAGACAAATTATTAATAATTTATATTAAGTTAGATATTAATTCAAAAAATACTTATAAGGTAATGATAAGTAAAAAAACACACGCAAATATCTAAATAATTCACAAAAAAATAAATATTAAAAGATAAAATCAAAATAGCGAAAAACCATATTTATGGTTAAAGTTCATACTAAAAATCAAAAAGTAGATAGAATACAATGATTATATGGTTAGATAGGAGAAAGGGTATGACTACGTGCCACACCCTTATGCAATGTCTATTCTACTGACTAAAGAGAATATTAATAAGGCAATTCACCGGCTTTAACTAGCTCGCTATATACATCAACAAACAGTTTAGCAAAGTGAATTTCAGTCCAGTTACATGGAACAGGAGGGCAGCCATCATACCAACTGCGACCAATTTGCTCCCCTAGGTACAAAGCAAAATCATACATTTCACCATGTTCGACTTTATCTAATTCAGTATCAGATAAACCAAATACAGTACCAGCACTTTTACCAAAACTATAAATATCTTGGAACCCAGTTTGCTTACGATAATTAACAAAACCATTTGAATTTAAGGTCTTATCTAGTAAATCCGCATACTGTGCTTCGGTCTTAAATGTTGTGCCATATAAGAACATATCGTGCCCATAAGTTTGCTTATAATTTATTAGCTTTGTTCTAAATTTATCGCTAGATAAAATGTAAGCAACGTTGGTGATTAGTTCAATATGACGTTTGGCACTGTTAGCATCCCACGCTTTTTCAGCTGTAGGGTTTGTAATGAGACTATTTGTAAAAGTAATGTCCCAAGTGGCCGTAATGTTGTTTAATTTATCTAACAGCGGGTGTTTTGTCGCAGTATTAAAACGTGAATCAATAAGGTGTTGAGTTCCATAATGGCCGTAAGTATTTCCCTTACCGTCAAGTGTACTTAACATCTTGGTATAATTATAAACACCACCACCATCGACAGTATTAAAGCTATTATCGACGTTAAGATCGGTAATAGGTAACGTAATACGTGTATATGCTGGCAATTTATTTAAATTAGCCAAGCGTACCCAATTGTGTTGACTATGAGCGCGAATATCAAGATCCAGGTTTTGCAGATCAACTTCAGTAAAGTTTGTAATTTCAACGGTATTACGATCAACTAAACGCACATTTACCATTGAACCGATATTAGCCGAAAGTGACCAGTGGCCTTCACTTAAACCTTGTTGCAATACTTTACGTACATTGGCTGTCTGTGGCAGAGCGTCAAAGTCTAATTGTGCTGTCGGTACATACGCATTTGGTGTAAATTCAAGTGTGTCTAATTTATCAAAGGTAACAGTTTCAACAATCGTATTTGTTAAAGCAACAATCTCATTATTGCGAACCAACAAATCATGGCCACTTACCCAGAAATGGTCAATTAAATAAACCGCTTTCTCTGCGTCTTTTAATTGATAATCATTAGCTATAAATTGTTGTATGTCATACATTGCAAAACGGGTTGTTGATTCTACATATTGACCATTATTTTCTTTAATAAATATGTATTTATCGTTAGCATCCATTGCTTCAATAGCACCAAGGTTATTGTGCATAGGTTGTATTGTCATACCTTGAGAGAGTGTAGATAAATCATAAATAGCAGAGCCTTGAGTACCACCGACCAGTAATTTAGATCCAATAAACTCCAGTGATGAAGCTTGACCGTGTGCATAAGCCAAGTAAGCTAATGGTTGTAGTGACTTTATTTCACCTAACATCGCTGGAATATGTTGATAAACAGTGATCTTGTCTGCGTCCGCAACCAAAATGTATTGTTCATTAATAGCAATTTTAGCCTGGCCATTATGTTTGATGGCATAAGAGTACTGGTATTGACTATTCTCGCCACTAAAAACGTCAATACGGTTATGTGCTTTGATAGCAGAAACAAACAGTTGTGAGTTGTAGCTACGTAAATCGTCTAAACCTTTGTATGGCTGCTCTTTATTAATACCAAAGATTTTAGTTGTTGTGTTTGCTTTAGTGTCATAAATACCTACCATTGGTACGTCGTCTTGACTATTTTCGGCTGTAGGTGATTGAGCAACAATAAGTTTATCACCAAGTTGCTCAATTGATACCATGTTAGCGTATTCTGCATTAACGCCAAATTTATACGGTGCAAGGTGAGTTGCATCTAATTTTTCATGGGTTTCTGAGCCAACAAAACAGGTAAGTGTTTCATTTAATACATAATCACTGTCTAAATGGCCATTTGGTAAATATTCAAGTACACAGCCATTATTCCAGTCGTAGTTACCCCAATCTTTATTAGCGACAACAACGCCGCCTTCATACATTGAAAACTCCCAGCTTTGATCGAAGAAACTAAATAAATTACGGGTAGCACTGTCATCAGCCCAATTTCTTAGCGGAACAATAGGAGTGCCATGTTCTTGATCTATTTCGTAATTAATACCGTTTAGTTTAATGTATTTTTTACCATCTTTAAAGAAATAGAATTCTGGATTATTGGCAAATGATTTTAGTTCTTTGACACGCTCAACCATCTTTGATGCCATTTCATTCATAATTTGAACGTATTTAACCTGATTTGTTGTATCAATTTCAGGTGTTATTTCAGATTCAGGAGGTGGGGGTAATACTTCTTCAGGGATAGTGTCTGATTCTGATTTTGAAATAAATATCCACGGGGATTCCCATGCATTTTGAGTAATATTTGCTGGAGATTCACTAGGATTAACCCACCACTGAGCTTCAAAAATGCTGTCGTTAAATTGTACTTGCTCTTTAGCGGAATAGCTTTTACTTGGATCATAAGTTTCAGTTGCAAACAACGATCCAGAAGTAGCCAATAAAATTGCAGCTGACAATAGTTTTATATTCATATTAACACCTTGATATTAAATGGTTTTTAATTACTGTTAGTGAAATGTAATTTTTAAAAACTTTATATAATAAAATTATATGGAAACTATCGTATAATATTATACATTTACTGTCGCTATGTTTTTTGTACTTGTTGCATATGTTTTTATGTAACAAATAGTATCTATAGCAACATACAGCGACGTTAGTATTCGCTACACTATGAATATTATGTAAATCAAAGGGAAAGGGTATGCATACACTATTAAAGGTCATAAAACAGATCATTGATAAGCATCTTATGGCCATTAATAGATACACATTAATGTTACTTGTCAGTGGGTATGTGGTACTTAGCTGGCTCGGATTAGTGTTTACCCATGAAGTGCATTTAACAGATGAAGTTGCGCGATTTATTTACTATATGGTGACGACAAGTAGTACCGTTGGCTATGGTGATCTAAGTCCAATAACAGCACAAGGACAGTTATTTGCAGCCTTATTTATTATTCCCTGTGGTGTGGGATTATTCGCATTATCGATTGGTAAAATAGCTGTTTTTTTTACTGATTTTTGGCGAGCAAATCGAAGAGGTAAACAAAATTTGAATTTAGAAAATCATATTATTGTTATAGGCATTAATAGCCGTCGAACTCCTCATTTACTTGAAATGTTAAAAAGGGAGGAGCAAGGGCGACGTGAAGTAGTGGTTGTCTCTTGTGAATATGATGAATCACCATTTGATACAGATATATATTTTGTGCGGGTTAATTCATTTACAGATGCTATTGAAATGGAGCGTGCTAGCCTTTCAACCGCAAGTGCAGTAATTGTTGATACTGATTTAGATGACGCGACATTAACCGTGAGTTTATTTATTGCAGAACAAAATAGTGATGCACATTTGGTGGCGCACTTTGATGATGCGATTAAGCGTGATTTGTTACATAAATACTGTCCTAACTCAGAATGTATATCTTCGTTATCCACAGAATTAGTGGCTAAATCTGTTATAGATAAAGGCTCAAGTTTTATTCATTCAGAGTTGGTAAGTGCACATAAAGGTCAAACTCAATACTCAATTGAAGTTCCGGTTGATATTAACGATATTACTTTAGAATCAATATATTACATATTTAAAAAACATCATAAAGCTATCATAATTGCAGTGCAGCAACAAGGTAAAGTCTGTGAAATTAATCCTAGCTTAACGACGATACTTAAAGCTGGCGATGTTGTTTATTACATTGCAGATGAACGTATTGTTGATCTAGTTTGGTAGCACTTAATGCGTGGTGATTTTGTGGGATTAATCACAGAACAGATTTTGTTTAATATACTATCAATCAATTAACAGATATTAATATGCCACTAGGTTTGTATTGTAATGTTTATTAATGATTAACAGGATGTGGTGTTTAGAGCATATATAAATATTAGTTTTAGATTATTAATTAAATACTGAATGAAAGTGATAATAAATAGAATTATATAAATTATTGCTGTTATATAAAATAGAAACAAAGCTAAGTTTGTCGGTATTCATCATAAGGAAATGACGATGCAGTGGGATGATGTGAAAGGGCCAAGATCTTTTTTTGGTAAAGCACCTGTTGATATTTACAAGCCTATTGAAATAGGGGAAACAGCAAAACTACGTTCAAATCGACATGAAATCAAAGTGAAAATTATTGAGTGTCAGTTTGACGTTATTAAAGGGGAAGTCATTGACGATAGTGCTGAGATTGGCTTAGTAACCTTAGTTAATGGTGATATGGTTGAGTTTGGATCTCAACATATTGTTACCTTATACCGTAATTAGCTGAATAATGATGAAGGATAGTGAAATTGGTTGGTCTAAGTAAATCAGGCGCTGAACGTTATGGAAGAATCTTTGCTCAGTTGACTGATGAATCATGGGTATTTGGTGTGATTGTCGCCACCGTTTTTTTAGTCATAACATTATGCCTAAGTTATAGCATTATCTACTATGTTCCACTTTATCAACCAACAACAGAGCCTGCTATGGCTATAATGGCAACACTAAAACCGTTGATGTTTGTTTTTCCTCTTATTACCGCAGGGCTCACCTTTGTGGCAAGTTTTCGAGCTGTTAAATCATATTATAAATAATAAAACAGCTGCTTAAAAATAGGCTAATAATAGCGATGAGTTATCTGATAACTCATCGTTTTTTTTGAATGAAAATGCGTTAATTTTGTTAAATAAGTGAAATTAATGTTTTTCATGTGATTGATTAATGATAAAAATCCATACTGGTTATTTTTTATAGTTAATATTGACGCATTAATAAATATTGACGAGGTTAATGTGTGATCTCTGGTTTATTTGTTCGCTAATTGTTTACTCGTTTTTTTTAGAATTTACGCTACGATAGCAGCCATTTCTCGTTCATTTATTTATTAGATCATGAATATAAAAAAAGCGGTTTCTTATCTATTTGTTGCTGTAAGTTTCTTTGGCAGCATGTCAGTAGCACATGCTTATGACCAAATAACGCTTGGTCGCACGATTTTGCTTGAAATCGGTGATCATGGTGCAAAAATACCATTAGTCGTGTGCCGTAATACCGCCGCAATTAAAGTAAAAGCAGAACGTAACTTACACCTTGAACGTATTAAAGTAACATTTAGAAATGGTGAAACGCGTAATGTCTCTTTCCATCGGGATCTGAAGAAAAATCAAGAAACGAGCTGGCGTAAATTTTCATACAAACGTTGTGTGAAGAAGCTAGAAGTGTACGGGAATTCTGATGGTACTCGTGCAGGCGTTAAAGTTTACGGCCGTCAAAAAGATTAACTAAAAAACGCCATATGTCTTATCTTTATCATAAAGGATGAGACAATATGGCGTTGTTTTTATTTGGGTGTTTTAAGCCTGATATAATCGATTAAATTATAATAGCCCGACGGTGAAGTGTAAGCCGTAAAACACTCCGCGTCCGATGATTTCTGCTGCAAACATAATCACAAAAGCAAGGCTACTTAAGGCAGTAACTGATGTTGTCTGAGATGATTTAAATGCAGAGAATAACCATAAGCCACCCGCAATAACGAGCAATAGCAAACGGGTAATAATTGATCCTGAATAAATGGCTAAATGTTCAGCACCCGTCTGAATTGATGTTGTTATTTCAGCGATACTCACTAATTGCCAAGCTGTTATCACTAGATGAAGTGAAATAATAACGACACCAAATGTAGCTAATTTAGCGTTTAACGTTGGGGTTGTTGCACCTGTTAGGTTTAATAGTACGTAACCGAGTAATACACCTGACATTAATACGGTGCCAATAAACTCGACGTAAGTGAAACTGCTATCCCATACTGGAACGGTATTGATCAAATAGACTTTGATCATCGCTGCCATAAAAATAATACCAGCAATACTGACAACAATACGGGCAATTTTTAACACATGCTCACTCGCAATTTTAAACAGTTCAGCAAGCCAATAAATACCACCTAAAGCAAAGAATAAGCTACCGGTTAGGATCTCGTTTGATAAACCAGAGTGACCGACACGGTTTAAGGCATTAAATGCACGTAAAGGACTACCAAGGTGCATGGTTGATGCAGCGAAACCTATCGCCATAAATGCCCATAAAATAAACATACTAAGCACCAGCGGTTGACGCTGTTTTGCTGTTGAGTCCATTTGGGATAAACGGCCTGCCATAGTGATATAGCCACCAATAGCAGTTTGTGCTAGCACAGTAAACACGACTAAAGGTAATTCAGGATATAACATTATTTTACCTCCCGAGGGTTTTGCAGAAATCCACTGGTATCATTAACGGGCTTACCATTTGGATTTAGCTTAATGATTAAGTTTGGATGGGTAATATTTGAATCAGGTAATGGTGCACAATTAGCATTAGTGCCGTATTTTTTACGTAATTCACCGATCTCGCCAAATTCAATTGCGCGTAATGGACAACTATCGACACAGATAGGCATTAATCCTTCAGCGACGCGTTCAAAACAGCCGTCACATTTGGTCATATGACCTTTTTCTTCGCTATATTGTGGTGCGCCATAAGGACATGCCATATGGCAATATTTACAGCCAATACAAACATCTTCATTGACGACCACTAAGCCATCTTCTTCACGCTTATGCATTGCACCTGATGGGCACACTTTTGTACAAGCGGGATCATCACAATGATTACATGAAATTGACAGGTAATAAGAGAAAACGTCTTGGCGGAATACACCATTGTTTTCACTCCAGTTACCCCCTACATACTCATAGATTCGACGAAAGTTACGATCAATACCTAGATCTTTATTGTCTTTGCATGATAATTGACAAGTTTTGCAACCAGTACATTTACTTGAATCGATGTAAAAGCCGTATTGTTTTTTCGGTGTCATTACGCAACTCCCATGCTTTTCACAAGTTTCACTTCAACAAGGTTAGTGTGAGATGGATTAGATTTCGCCAGCGGGCTTGGACGGCTAGTGGTTAATACATTAATTGAACCGGCCTGATCGACACCTTTGCTGTTAGGTGAATACCAAGCGCCTTCGCCAAGTGCAGTGACATGGGGCATGATACGAGGCGTCACTTTTACGCGAACATTCATTTCACCTTGTTTACTGCGTACACTGACGAGATCGCCATTTTTAATGCCACGAGGTGTCGCATCAATAGGGTTCATCCATAACTCTTGTGGTGCTGCGGCTTTTAAAATATCAACGTTAGCATAAGTTGAATGGGCACGAGCTTTGTAGTGGAAACCCGTTAACTGCAGTGGGAATTGCTCACGATCTTTTGAATCCCAACCATTAAATGTTGAGTGATATTCAGCGATCGGTGTAATTTTCTCATCGTCACTTAGGGTCCATTCTTTTGCTATAACTGCTAGCTGTTCGGAATAGATTTCAATTTTCCCTGATGGTGTTGCAAGTGGATTGGCAATGGGATCAGCACGGAAATCTTCATATGGCACATACGGACGATCAAATTGTTTCTTATAGATCCCTTGCTTACGCATTGTGTCGTAATCAGGTAAATTTGCGTCATTATTTTGCTTAACAGTTTCAGCATACATCCACTGTAACCATTGCTCTTGAGTACGTCCTTCAGTAAAGGCTTTTTCAACACCCATACGCTTAGCCACACCAGACATAATGTCGTAGATTGGCTTACATTCAAAACGGGGTTTGATGGCTTGGCTAGCGAATATGAAATAAGGCATAGATGCAGCAGCACCGTCCATACAGAAGTCAGATTGTTCTGATGTAGTACAGTCAGGCAGAACAATATCTGCATATTTAGCGGATGATGTCATGTGGTTATCGATAACAACGATCATTTCACATGCTTTTTCATCTTGTAGAATATCATGGGTACGGTTGATATCTGAATGCTGGTTTATCAAACAGTTACCAGCATAGTTCCAAATGAATTTAATTGGATTATTGAGTTTTTCTGCACCTAAGATCCCGTCTGTTTTATCTGTCATTTCATGGGCGCGGAAAATGGCATCAGTCCAAAGGAACATTGGAATAGAGGCTTTCACTGGGTTGGCGACTTTAGGGAAGCGTACAAATGGGTAACTATGGCTACCTTCTCGTGCTCCTGTACCACCACCTTGAAGACCCACTTGGCCACGTAGAAGCGACAGCATCATGATAGCTTTACAAGCTTGCTCACCATTAGCTGAACGTTGTAATCCCCAACCTTGAGTGATGTAAGTACGGTTTGAGTTACCAATTTCACGGGCTAATTTAATGATAATGTCAGCAGGAATACCAGTAATAGGCGCAGCCCATTGGGGCGTTTTTGGTGTTTTATCATCGCCATTACCGACAATATAGTCTTTGTAACTGCCGTTTTTAGGCGCTGATGCTGGTAATGTTTTGGCATCATAGCCAACACAATATTTATCAAGGAAAGCTTGATCAACTTTATTTTCAGTAATTAATACATGGGCAATAGCGGCACATAATGCGGCATCTGTTCCATGTTTAATTGGAACCCACTGATCTTCACGGCCACCAGCGGTGTCGGTGTAACGAGGATCAATGCAAATTGTGCGGGTATGGCTGATTTGCTGGCCATCAACAAAACTATGAACTTGGCCGCCACCAGACATACGTGTTTCTGCTGGGTTATTACCAAACATAATGCACAAATCAGCATTTTGTACATCATCAACACTGTTGTTATCAATAAATGAACCGTAGAAAAAGTCACTCATACGCTCAATGTTGGCAGCTGAGTAGTCACCATAATGGTTTAGGTAACCACCACAAAGGTTCATCATTCGTGCAATTAGCGTGCTAGATGGATCCCAACTTTTCGTCACAGTGCCACCAAGTGTGCCTGTACCGTAGTTAAGATAAACTGCATCATTACCATATTTTTTAATGGTATGTTTTAAGCTATTGCCAATAATATCGAATGCTTCATCCCAACTAATACGTTGAAATTTACCTTCACCACGTTTGCCGATACGTTTTAATGGGTATTTAAGGCGATCAGGGTTGTAGACACGACGACGCATTGAACGGCCACGTAGACAGGCACGGACTTGGTGAGAATGGTTGAAAACATCATCACCTGTATTATCCGTTTCAACATATTTTATCTCACCATCAACGACATGCATACGTAAAGGACAGCGAGAACCACAGTTCACCGTACATGATGACCAAACGATTTTCTCATCGGGCTTTGCTGGGGTTTCTTTAGCAATCGCTTTAACGCTGGTGAATGGTAGGGACATTCCTCCAGCTGCGGCTGCTAATAAAGAACCACTTTTTAGCACGCTACGACGACTGACGCTAAGTGGCTTTTTTGAATCTGTCACATTATCCCCTTAAGACATTGCTTTTTTATTTTATGAGGGGAGAAAGTATGCCTTCATGAAATTATCATTTATTGTTTTGCGTCAATATATGTAAGATAGTTTCAAAGCATTATTAACTTAATGATGTAAATTAATAGATTATGAGAAATGATGTTCATTTGTAGCGATATGGAAAATATAAAAACATTGAGTCGAGTTATTGGTGGGTTGTTTTATTACCATCCCAGCCAGTATGAAACGGTGGGTCTTAGTGCGGTATTAAGCTTGGATCATACTGGTTTTACTCAGTTTGATACCACGATAGCGGCAATTTCGGCAACGGATCCCCATACATTATCTGTCTGGCATGATGAGTTATTTACCGGAATAGGGGAGATGAAAGCACCGCCGTGGGGATCAGTTTATTTAGATAAAGAAGCAGTGGTCTTTGGTGATTCAACGATCCATTTTCGACAATTTTTACAACAATACGGCATCAAATTTGAAACGAGCCATAATGAACCAGAAGATCAATTTGGACTTATGCTAATGGTGAGCGCAAGTTTAATTGAAGATAACAATTTGGATGCAGTTACTGAGTTGTTATCCAAACATTTATTGCCTTGGGCTCCACATTATTTAGCGCTACTTCAACAGGTTGCTCCTACTGGGGCTTACCGAGAGTTGGCAGAGTTAGGTCAAGCTTTTATTGCGGCTCTTGCAAAAACGTTTAATGCCGAAATAGTGCCAGGTAAGATCTATTTTAATGCGTGAATCAAAGCAATATAGTCGGCGTCAGTTATTTACGCACTTCGCACGTCAGCCAATAGAATCAGCACCACGGCTATTAATCAGCAATACTTGCGATAATCTTTATGGTTATTGTGAAAGTTGTGTTGATGTTTGCCCAGAGCAGGCGATCTTATGGCTGGCGGATAAAAAGCCAACGATTGATGTTGCAAAGTGTCGTCATTGTAAACGATGTATTGATGCCTGTTTTATCAATGCAATCACAATAAATGAGTAATAAGCATTGGCCTTACTTTATTTTTATAAGTTGAAATAGCGTATATATTGACTAAACATACTATTGTTAGTTGCTATATACCCATGAAAATTAAGGATGCAATAAAAAGAGGCATTTTCTGCTATTCGGTGCAGTAATATTCGCCTTATATTGATATTCTAATTCCATATGCAATTAAATGTTAATTGGTTCATGACTTATAAGGATAAATGTTTATGACTGATACACCTAAGCGTGCTTTAGTTGTTGAAGGTGGTGCCATGCGTGGTATTTTTGCTACGGGTGTTTTAGACGCATTTCTTGAAAAAAATTATAACCCATTTGATTTTACGATTGGTGTGTCTGCTGGATCAATGGTGCTAATGGGTTACTTATGTAAAAACCATAAGCGTAATTATCAAGTCATCACTGAGTATGCGCGTAGTAAGTCATTTATTAATTATTTTCGTTTTGCTAAAGGCGGCAATCTTATCGATATTGATTGGTTATGGTCTGAAAGTATTAACAATCTGCCATTAGAAATTGATAAATATGAAAGCCAAGGTATTCCTTTATTTGCGACAACAACAAATATTGTTACTGGCGATGCTGACTATATTGAAGTGAAACGAGATAACTTACAAAGCTTGATGACAGCAACATGTGCATTACCCATTGTTTACCGTAACTTCCCCAAAGTGGATGGTATTGCCATGAGTGACGGTGGTATTGCTGATCCTATTCCTGTTATTGAAGCTTATCGTCGTGGTGCGCGTGATATTACGGTTATTTTATCTCATGCACAGGCTAATTTTGTTCATAGTCATCAAGTTCCGTGGTTAACACGTAAAATATTCAAAACAACACCTGTATTTGGGCAAGAATTTCTTACAAAAGAATCTCGGTATAATAAAGCTTTGTATTTTATCCGTAATCCACCTGCTGATTGCCGTATTACTGCGATTGTACCAAATAAAGATTTTCTGATTAAACGTTTAACACGTGATGTAAATAAATTAAACGCTGGATATGAGTTGGGTCGCCAAGCTGGGTTTAAGATGATCAATGATGAGCAAGCATTAAGTTAATTGATGTGTGACAGAGTGTTATTTGATATTCAATATGAGTTTGGAAAATCGGGTAGTTAGATAGGTTTTCCTTTTTACCATGAGAGAGTATGGTATGAACTCAAAGAATATACTGTACTAGGAAAATAATATGAGCATTGTTGATGCTGCGGAAAAGCGTTATTCAACCAAAGTTTTTGATCCTTCTCGTAAGTTGAATGATGATCAATTACAACAAATTAAAGCGTTGATTCGATTAAGTGCTTCTAGTGTAAATTCACAGCCTTGGCATGTTATTGTCGCAGCAACCGATGATGCCAAGCAGCGTATAGCAAAATCGGCTGAAGGCCCTTATGTTTTCAATAAGCCTAAAATGTTGGATGCTTCACATGTGCTCGTTTTTTGCTCAAAAACAGCTATTGATGATGATTATCTAAATGACTTATTAGCGTCTGAACAGCAAGATGGCCGTTTCTCTAATGAACAATCAAAACAGCGCATGGTTGATGGACGTAATTTCTTTGTTGATTTACATCGAAAAACCTTAGGTGATGCTGATCAATGGATGCAAAAACAAGTGTACTTGAATATTGGTTCACTATTATTAGGTGTTGCAGCCATGGGGATTGATGCGGTGCCGATTGAAGGTTTTGATTGTGATGTATTAGATAAAGAGTTTAATCTTAGCGCGCAAGGTTTTACTAGTTTAGTGGTAGTGCCTGTTGGCTACCATAGTGCGGATGATTTTAATGCCAATGTGCCTAAGTCACGCTGGCATGATGAACAAATTTTTACGGAGTGTTAACCCATGATTTATTTATTAGCTGAAATTAAAGCAAACCCAAACTGTATTGAAAAAGCACAAGCACTATTAGAGTCGCTAATTGCACCGACGCATTTAGAAAAAGGTTGTGAGAGCTACCAGTTGTTCGCTGATCAAAACGTAGAGGGTTTATTTGTAATGCAAGAAGTGTGGTTTTCTCAAGCACATCTTGATGAGCATTTAGAAAGCACACACTTTATGAATTTTCTAACTACAGCGGAAGAATATAAATTATTTGAATATGTGAAATTACGTCCAATGAATTTGGTTGGCTAATTTAGCTTAAATAAAAGCCACTATCTGTGTTTGCTGTTACAACAAACACTGGCAGTGGCTTTTTTATCACTAAAATTTTGTTATGACTAAATATTATTAAGCTATTATTGGACGTAATCCACTGATGATCAATTGCTTATCAACATGATAATCGGTCGCGTAATGACGCAATTTACAGTCATTACCATCATGACAACCACAACTTAAACAACGTTTTGCTTCATTTATTGCCGCTTGGTGGCTATAGCCTTTCTCAACTTCATTAAAACTTAAATGACGTGCGTTTACGTGCAGCTCTGACATTTGATTACGCATAACGTGTGTTAAGGCATGTTCAAGCTGAGCTTCAATATCTGTTGAATTATTATCTGCAAGTAATGAGCGCATAATATTTTTAAGTTTATCGACATGATCAGGGCGAATTAAATGCCCACGAGCCACATTGCGCTCACGGAATGACTCAGTGTAGAGTTTTTCCATGTTGCCACCAAATTGCACATCGATTGCTTGAGCTGCTTTACGGCCATCTGCGATGGCTTCGATTGCAGTGGCTGGGCCGCGACGAAAATCACCAATACCAAAGATGTTATCAACGCCAGAATACATGGTGTGCTCATCGGTATTGAGCGTATTCCAACGACTCATTGGTAGCTCTGTGGTTTCGTTAGCTAAAAAGTCAGTATTAGTTTTTTGTGACACAGCCGCTATCACTGTATCAAATTCAGCATAGATATATTCACCTGTCGCTTTAGGAGAACAACGTCCAGAAGCATCCGGTTCACCTAACGCCATTGTTTCTAATTTCACTTGGCAAATATGACCATTGTCATCAGCAATATTTTCCACTGGATTGGTCAAAAATAGGAATTTAACCCCTTCGTGTTCTGCTTCTTCAATTTCATAAACTTCAGCCGGCATTTCATCACGGGTGCGACGATAAATAAGGGTTGTGTCTGCTCCTAAACGTAAGGCGGTTCGTGCACAGTCAATTGCTGTATTGCCGCCGCCGATAACAGCCACTTTTTTACCAATGGTGTAGTGCTTATCAAGCATTTGATCTTTTAAAAAGTCGACCCCAAGATAATGCCCATTAAGATCGGTTCCTTGATAATGCATTTCACTGGCGAGTGAAGCACCAACTGCTAAACAGACGGCATCATAGTTGTGTTGTAATGATGATAGCGTAAAATCCGTCCCCAGCTTTTTATTGGTTTCAATCGTCATACCATTACGGCACATGATGTCAATTTCTTGATCTAAAATAGCTTTAGGTAAGCGGTATTCTGGAATGCCGTAACGTAACCAACCGCCAGCTTGAGGCATTGATTCAAAAATAGTGACGTTGTAACCTTCGTTGCTTAAGAAGTAACCACAACTTAGTCCACCAGGACCTGCACCAACGATGGCAATATGCTGCGCTTTAGTGGATTTTTTTATTGGGGTATAAGCATGTAATGATGCTAAATCAATATCTGCGGCGTAGCGTTTTATTTGTCGAATCGCAATCGAACCATCTACCAATTTACGCTGACATTTCGCTTCACAAAAAGCAGGGCACACACGACCAATAGACAATGGCATTGGTAGTGTTTTTTTGATGACTTCAATGGCTTTTTGAGGTTGATTGGTTGCAATAAAATAGAGATAAGATTGAATATCAACATCTGCAGGGCAAGCAACTTGGCAAGGAGGAACACTGCAACTGATATTGGGTGCGGATAAAATCTGTTCCAGTGCGTGTTTACGACGTTGAATTAATGCGGTCGATGTTGTTGTAACGACCATGCCTTCAGTCGGATGAATACGACATGCTTTAACTGTGCCGTGGTGTTCTATTTCAACATCGCATAGGTCACAGTTGTGATGAAAACCGTCAATATTACATAGCGATGGGATTGTAATGCCACATTCTTCAGCAGTTTTGAGCAAGGTTAGACGTTGACTTACCTTGAATGTGTTACCGTCAATAATGATATTTACCATTAATAGTCTCTATTCTTGTTATCGACTGAGAACAAAGTTGTATTGATATCGTTAGTGTTTCTCAGTGATTTTTAATTATTTTATGAATTACTTAAAGGCTATATCCGTATAAGCCAAAGATGCGAATTGCTTATAACAAAGCAGAGGTTAGACGTATTAAATTGTCTGTTATATGTTCGTTGGCTAAATAGGGACGGCATCATAGCATGATGCTTTGGAGGTATAAAGAGAGCTGTTGTCGGTTATATTTTTATTTTTTATATTTAAAATCAAAGAATTAAAATAGGTAATCGTTTGCTATGTGATGTTTTTATGGGAATTTTATTTGTAATAAACTTAAGGGCTAATCATAAGAAATCTGAATTATTACTGTTTGTTTTTAGGTTTGTTATTGTTGGGAATGCTTTGATGGTATAACCTAAAGCTCACGCAAGGGGGCACAATGTCAAAAAGCATATTTTTATTACGTCATGGTCAAACAGTTTTTAATGCACAACAGCGCTTACAAGGACATTGTAATTCTAACTTAACAGACTTGGGGCAACATCAAGCTGCTGCGATTGGTTTATCTCTACAAAATAAATTAGCAAATAAGCGTCAATGGACAATATATTCCAGCCCATTAGGCCGTGCGATGCAAACTGCTGCAATCGTTGCTGAACAAATAGGTATTGATGTAAGTGAGATTGTACAAGATGCACGCTTACAAGAATTTTGTTTAGGTGATTGGGAACAAGCATATATTCCTGATATTAAAGCAACACAGCCACGTCTTTGTGAACAACGTGATTGGTATTTAATGGCACCAAATGCTGAGTCTTATTATGCCGTTAAAGATCGTATTGAAGATTTTCTGGCTGATGTTTCAGTGCCAGAAAATGTCATTGTTGTTTCTCATGGGTTAACAGGCGCTGTATTTCGTGGTGTTTATGTCGGCATGACTTACAATGAAGTTTTCTCTCAAGATTTACCACAAGATGCTTATTTCTTATTAGCTAACGATAAAATCAGTCGTATTCAGTGTGATATCCACAGTGTCGCTGCCTTTGCCGTCTAAGTAGCCATAACAGCAAACTAATAGTAACGTTTTATCTATTAATAACAATTATCTTTCATTTCTGCATAAAGTATAATAAAACACAGTTTAGATAACGAATTTATGCTTATGTTCATTGTTGGTTCATTTATAGAAAGCTATTATTGAAATAGATAATAAAAGTATTGAATAAATGTTTGAATAAGCAGACTTATCAGGTATGAGATAAACATTAGGATAACCTAATGGCCTGATTGATATAATTTTAGAGAGGCGTGTCCATGAGAAATTTACTTACTGGTTTTTTTGCTGTTGTAGTCGGTTTATTTGCAGTTTCTTTTGCTGCCATTATGGCATTGTTTCTTGGTATTGCAGCAATGATTGCGAAGCCATTTATTAAACGTAAACTTGCAGCTGAAGGCATGCAATACGAAGAAAATAATTTTACAGAAGGCTTTGCTGGCCAAGATGAAACCATGAACAGTGTTTTCCGTCAGCAACGTCAAACGACAGCAAATGTGATTGATGGTGAATGCGAAGATGTGACTAGCCGAAAGTTTTAGTCGACGTCATATAAGCACTGATTATATCCAGAACGCCTAGCTATTATTGCTAGGCGTTTTTGTTTGTACTCAGCGACAGTTATTGAACGTTATAGGCTTTTGCTTTAACCATATTACGGTATTGCGATGGCGTAATATTAAACTCTTTTTGAAACCGTGTAGAAAAATGATACGGATCTTTATAGCCTACCTGCTCAGATACATCAGACAATGACATTCCAAAATCACGCAATAACTCTTTGGCTGTTTCCATTCTTATTTTTCGTAGATATTGATGGGGGGCTTGGCCAACTTGATCTTTAAATTTACGATTAAAGCTACGAAGGGGTAATTCACAATGCTGTGCAATTTGTTTCGAGGTTAATGGTTGTGACATATAGCGCTGCATCCAATCTTGCGCTTGAGCAATAGATTCATCAAATTGCACTTGACCGCCAATTTCATAAAAAGGTTGATGACCTGATTTACTGATTTCGTGGCCGTAATGGGTTTCGATAGTGTTGGCAATTTTTTGCCCATAATATTTAGAGATCAAATACAACACCATCTCGGTTTGTGAGTTAATACTTTCAGTGCAGTAAAGCCCGTTAGCTGAAGTAATAGAGGCTTGACGGTTAAGTTTTATTTGTGGATAACGCTGTGAGAATTTATCATAAAAATACCAATGAGTCGTTGCTGTTTGATTATTTAATAACCCCGTTTCAGCCAACCAAGTTACACCAGTACCTGTCGCAATGATCTGTGCGCCATTATGGTATTGCTTAATAAGCCAAGCAGGGATTTGTGGGTGTTTTGATAGTGATGAAATAGGGTTCCCCCACATTGGCGGCACAATGATAATGTCAAAATCAGATGGATCTTCAAAGGTAATATTCGGTTGAATACGAATACCTGCGGTGAGGGTTGGAGATTCAAGAGTAGAAGCAATGAGTTTAATTTCAAAAGGAGATTGTTGTTGTGTCTTACGATCTCGAAGGCTAGCTGCACTGGTTAATATCTCAGCACTAAGTGAAATTCCCGTAATTAATGCCCTATGAAAAAGTATAAAACCCACTTTCATTATTCCACCTCTGACTATAATTGTGCATAAAACACACATCATTGTAATGTTTTCACACTTCTGGCTGAAATGTCAGTGATTTTGGCATAAATGCAGAATGAATCACAGGTCAATGCTGATATTCTGTTTCAAACGGTGTATTAAATCGATCTCAGGATATTAAAATGGCAAAATTACCGCTAATTGTTGGTTTGGGTGGCATTAATGCCGCTGGTCGCAGTTCTGGTTTTCATAACTACAAACTTATGATTGCTGATGTGCTATCTGAAGATGCAATGCAGTCAACATGGCAAGATCTTGCTCGTCGAATGGGATTGAGTGATGATGGCGCTATTACTGAAGATATTATTACTGCAATTAAAGCGGGTACTTGTGTACGCCGTATTGATTCTTTTGATCCTGATAATTTGCTCTATCAATATAAAGCGAATCTCAATTCAGCCGATAATCAAATCACCTTTACTTTACGTAAATCGAAATTACCTAATCATATTCCAAGTAATTGGCAGGTTGATATTCAAGGTACAAAAGCCGTTATTACTGTGAATGGTAATTTTGATGCATTAGTTGAAGGGCGTGTTACTTTTCCTGTTTCTAGTGGCGGTAATATTCCAGCTGGTTTTGATCCTAGCAAATTATATAACTCTCGCTTCCATCCACGAGGTTTGGCGCTGACTGTCTATGGTGCTTCTGATGCACTTAACTCGTTAGGGTTTGAATGGGATGATGTGCTTCGCCATATCAAGCCTGATGAAGTGTCAGTCTATGCTGGCAGTGGTTTAGCACAAATTGATGATAACTCATTGGGTGGTATGATTGCGGCGCATCTTACTGGCGGTCGTGTAAGTTCTAAGATGATGGCATTATCATTAGCGCAAATGCCTGCTGACTTTATTAATGGTTATGTGATTAATAGCATTGGCGCAACGGGCACAAATATGGGGGCGTGTGCGACGTTCTTATATAATTTACGTCAAGGTATGCATGATATTCAACATGGCAAAGCGAAAGTTGTTATTGTTGGTAATGCAGAAGCCCCCGTTGTTCCCGAAATAATGGAAGGCTTCCGTGTGATGGGTGCACTGGCAGAAGATGAACAATTAAAAGCACTTGATGGTACTGATAGTGTTGATAATCGTCGTGCTTGTCGTCCATTTTCGTCAAATGCGGGCTTTACCATGGCAGAATCAGCGCAATTTGTGGTGTTGATGGAAGATGAATTGGCTCTTGAATTAGGCGCTAATATCTATGGCTCTGTGGCTGATGTATTTGTAAATGCTGATGCCAATAAAAAGTCAATTTCAGCACCAGGAGTGGGTAACTATGTCACCGTTGCGAAAGCGGCAGCATTGGCAAAAGCTATTCTTGGTGAAGAGGGCGTAAAACAAACATTTGTCCAAGCACACGGCACGGGTACTCCTCAAAACCGCGTGACTGAAAGTCATATTCTTAATGAAGTTGCTAAAACATTTGGTATTGAAAGCTGGCCTGTTGCAGCCATTAAATCATATGTAGGTCATTCAATGAGTGCAGCAGCAGGCGATCAGCTTGTGGCTTCATTAGGTGTGTGGCAATACGGTTGGTTACCTGCGATTAATACCATTGATCATGTTGCTGATGATGTTCATCGTTCAAATCTGAATATTCTTACTGAGCACACCTTTGCGGGTGATTGTGGCCAAGATTACAAAGCCGTTATTCTTAATGCGAAAGGCTTTGGTGGTAATAATGCTTCAGGGCTTGTGTTATCTCCTCAACAAACACTTGCAATGTTAACCGCGAAATATGGTACTGATGCAATGGCTGCTTATCAGGTGCGTAATCAGGCAGTTAAAGCGGTAACAACCCATAATGATGCTAGTGCATGCCAAGGGCAAGAAACCATTCGTTATCAATTTGGTGAAGCAGTAATGGATGAACATTCAGTTACTATTACATCTGATGCGATAAAATTGTCTGAGTTTGAACACGCGATCGTATTGAACAATGTTAATCCTTACGCCGATTACAACTAGAATTAAATAAGAAATAAGAAATAAGAAATAAGAAAGCAGGTTATTTATGACCTGCTTTTTATTACGATGAAAAAGAACAACAAGGATCATAGGTTAGTGACTAGAAAAAAAATAGCAGCGATATGGATTGGTGTTGCCAGTTTACTTGCTGTATCAACGTCTGCTTATAGCGCGACATGTTCAAATAATGGCGATGTGCTGCCATTATGGAATAACAGTGCTAGTCGTAGTGCGATCACGCAGTTTGTCAATGAAGTGACAACCGTAGGAAATCCTGATTTTGTAAAACCCAGTGCCCGTATTGCGGTATTAGATAATGATGGAACCTTGTGGCCTGAGAAACCCACTTATACGCAGTTTTTGTTTGCCTTTAGCCAAATTAAGCATGAAAGTGCGCAGCATCCTGAGTGGAAAACAGAAACACCGTATAAGTGGGTACTTGATAACAATACTAAAGCTATTTTCGCGAAAGGTTGGGGGGCATTACTGCCTATTCTTGCTACATCACAAGCAGGATTAACACCGGAACAATATAATAAAGATGTCTTAAATTGGCTTTCAACAGCGCAATCACCACGATTTAAGCGTCCTTATACCGATCTTGTTTATCAACCGATGGTAGAGTTGATTGATTATCTCCATGCGCATCAGTTTAAGGTGTTTATTGTAACCGGTGCTGGTGGTGCATTTGTAAAGCCGTGGAGTGAAGCTATTTATCACATTCCTGCTGAAAATGTGATTGGTACTGCATTTGGTTATACTTATAAAGACGGTGGATTAATTAAGAATGATAAGTTGGTATACATTGATGACGGCCCACAAAAGGCGATCAATATTGCGACGATCATTGGTAAGCGTCCTATTCTTGCGGTGGGTAACTCGACGGGTGATAAAGCAATGCTCTCATGGACAACCTCTCAAAAAGGGGCAAGCTTAGGTATGCTGATTCATCACACTGATAGTCAGCGTGAATGGCAATATGGTGCTGATTCTTTTGAAGGTAAATTTACGCCGGAGCTAATGCAAGCTGCACAACAGCATAAATGGCAAGTGGTTGATATGAAAAAAGATTGGTGTCGAATTTTTCCAACTAAAGCGGAACGTCGCCCATTATAGTTAGATAATGGCTTGATGATGCAGTGCTTACGCTTTTGCTAAAATGCATGAGTGAATAAACAATAAAAAGCCGAGTAAGAGAGTAATCTTAGCTCGGCTTTATCGTGTTTAGTCTTGTTTAAATTACTTCTTTAAACGAGTGATTTTAGTTGCTTTACTGCTAATAGCTTTGCGTAAACGTGCACGACGTTCAGCGGCTGATTGATCTTGTGTTGGGTTGTTTTGACGACCTGCACGATCACGGTAAGCAGCTTTAGTGTTCATTCGCTCAACTAAGGCTTCACGACTCTTAGGCTCGTAGCCTTCTAATTGTACGCGGTGAATACGTTGATTAATCAAACGTTCGATTTGAACTAAGGTTAGTTCTTCTTCACGGCTTACAAACGAGATTGCATTACCTTTTTGTCCTGCACGACCTGTACGGCCAATGCGGTGAACATAGTCTTCTGCCAAAAATGGCATGTCGTAGTTAACAACATAAGGCAAGTTTTGAATATCTAAACCACGAGCAGCAACTTCTGTTGCTACCATTACGCGTGCTTTACCTTCTTTAAACTCTTCTAATGCACGACGACGAGCACTTTGTGCTTTGTCACCGTGGCAAAGAACCGCTTTAATACCATCAAGTTTTAGCTCTTTAACCAGTTGGTTAGCTGTTTCTTTGTAGTTTACAAATACAAGTACTTGAGGCCAGTTTTTCTTACCAATTAATTCAGATAGCATTTCACGTTTGCGATCTTCATCAACAGGGTATACCACGTGAGCCACTGTAGAAGCAGTACTGTTTTCTGGTGTAACTGTAATGCGTTGCGGTTTACGAAGAATATCTGCTGCTAATGCGTTCATTTGTGCAGAAGATGTCGCAGAGAACAACATAGTTTGTGGCTTAGTACGAATATCTTCTAGAATAACGCGAATCGCACCGATAAAGCCCATATCAAGCATACGGTCAGCTTCATCAAATACTAAACATTCTAGATTAGCTAATGAAACGTTATGTTGCTCCATGTGTTCAATTAAACGACCCGGTGTTGCAACTAGAATATCAACACCTTGTTCTAGGCGTTTTTCTTGTGTTGCCATTTTTTTGCCACCAAAAACAGCCGTACAATTAATGTTGGTGTATTTAGCATAATCGTTGATGTTAACTGAGATTTGTTCTGCGAGTTCGCGCGTTGGTGCAAGGATTAATGCACGAACGTTAAAACGGCTTTTTGTTGCTGGTTTGTCCAACAACTTTTGAATAATAGGTAATGCAAAAGCGGCTGTTTTGCCTGTTCCTGTTTGTGCTAATGCTAAAATGTCAGCACCACGTCGCGCTTGAGGAATCGCTTTTTGCTGAATTGGGGTTAATTTCTCGTAACCAATATCGGTTAATGCTTTAACAAGCTCTGGAGAAAAACCTTGAGATAAAAATGACATGCTGTGTTCCTAAACTGTCGGCCTATGCCGATTACATTCATAAACTAATGATTATGGTCAGTTTATGAATGTAATCCGCGAATAAAATGACCGCGTATTATAATAGATTGTAGATTATTGCGCTACCGTATCCTGAGCTAATATAAACCCCGCATTACGCGGGGTTGATAGCATCATTGATAGAACAAAAAGCTTACTTAAATTCAGCTTTGCGCATACGGTTTAATACCGCCATAACTTCAATGACGCGAGGTTTAGCCATTTCACCATACTTAGGCATCATATCAGCCCAGTTATCGTGCAACATATTGGCAAACGCACGAGTAGGATTTTTTTCCCACCCTTTTGTTTGTGCTAGTTGGAACCATAGGTACCCAATAGCTAATAGCTGGCTAGAGTGAGCAATTTGCTCTAATGCTTGTAAATCAATGTATTCACGACCAAAACGAAGAGACGTCTTGTCTTTAACCTGAATACGGAATTTACCTTCTTCTAGCATTGCTTGTAATGCACTGCGGTTTATTTGACGTGTGCGAGGATGAACAATAACTTCTGTTCCTTCTTGCTTACGACGTGTTGGGTGAGAAGCTACCACAGCACGTGCTTTTTCTGTCACATCAACAGCATCATAGTTGTGCATTTGAATGACAGTATCAGCAACATCAAGATAGTCACCAGAACCGCCCATTACCAACATAACTGAGATGTTGTGTTGATCGCGTAATAGTGCAATACGGTCAACCAATGGTGTTATTGGCTCATCTTCTTTACAGATCAGTGCTTGCATACGTTCATCACGGATCATGAAGTTAGACGCTGATGTGTCTTCATCAATCAATAAGGCTTCAGCGCCTGATTCAATTGATTCTTGTAACCATGATGCTTGTGACGTTGAGCCTGACGCATTTTGACTACTAAAAGCAGTTGTGTCTTTACCCATTGGTAAGTTGCTGATGTAAGGTGATAGGTCAACATTGTGAACACAACGACCATCTTCAGCGCGAATTTTAGCCGCAGCGTAATTGGTAACAACGTACTCACGGCCATCGCCAGGAATATGATCATATACTGAGCGTTCAATAGCACTCAACAACGTTGATTTACCATGGAAGCCACCACCAACGATAAGCGTAATACCTTCAGGAATACCCATACCGCGTATTTTGCCTTTATGCGGCGCTTCTAGTTCAACCGCTAAGTTATCAGGGCTTAGGAATGGCACTGCTTCCGTTAGTGGTAAATCACTATTACCAGCAAGGCGAGGTAATAAGCTGCCATCAGCGACAAAGGCTAATAATTTGTGTTGTTTAAGCTGGCTTCGTAGCGCAACTTGATCTTCAACCGCTTCACAGTGACGTTGTAACTCATCCATGGGTAATTCACGCGCGATAGTGGCTCGACGAATCATCTTTGGTAAGTAGAATGTCAGTAGATTAAGGGTTTTTTTCGCAATAATAGTACGGCCATCAGCAGGCATATTAATGCGGAAACGTAATTCAATACCTTCTTCATCAAACACAACTGAAGTGCGATCAAGAATGGTTTGTCCAGGCATGTCAATTAAGACAGCATTATCTTGCTGGGATAATTCAGCAAAGAAGCGTGCAATAAAATCACGAGCTGCACGTTGATAATCAGTCGATTTTTCACGTAGCCATTCAAGGTCAGTTAATGACCAAGCGCGACGGGCACGAACGCGAGAAGCAGGCGCAAAAGGATCCGACTGAACGGTATCGATAAAAAAGTCGAAATCAACAAAGTGATATTCACCGCGCATACTTGAATAGCTACGGTAGTTATGACGGTCAATTTTATGGAGTTTGGCTTCGAGTAATTGCATATCGCCCCGATATCGTTCGTTATTAAATACAGAGCGCATAATGTGGTTGGCTCTAGTCGCTGGATATTACACTAAACACTGACTTTTAGCATGAAAACTTTATCTAGGTCACAAAAAAACGTTTTAAGCGTCGATTGTTTCAAAACGAAGAAATAACAAAATGTAAAGTAATATTACGCTAACAAAATAATACTAATGCTGAAGTGATCGTTATGAAGCAAAGCTTTTATTTATGAGCCATATCATCATTAAATAGCACCAATAGGGCGTTGAATACCCAAAAGGCATATTAATTCCTTGTATATATATGTTTATTCTTGGTTTTTTTGGGGTGATAAATTAATTATATTTATATGAACATTTAAATATAGTTTAGAACACTAAAATATTGTTTATTAGAAGTGATTATTAGCACTAAAAATGAAATTGTAAGTAAAAGTAAACTATTTTCGTCTTTTCTATCACTCAATACTGGTTATCTTTGCTGTTATGATGCATTCTTAAAAGATAAAACAACGAAAACTTACATAAAACCAATGAGTTATTCCTTTTTGGTATAATTTATCTGTGTTATGTAACAATGATTATCAAGGTAACAACTATGAATAAACCACAGCTTAAAACTATTGCCGAAAACGCTTTTTTTTCAATGTTTCGTCGCAAAGCTGATGTGTGTGATATTCAGGAAACCTTTTATGGTTGGGTAGTTTTTCTTGCCTCAGGGAAGTCGAAAATTGTGGTCAAATTTTCGCGTGAAGTAGGTCGAATTGGTAAAGAAGTGGCGAGTTTAGAGCAGTTACGTAAAATTGTGTCGTGCCCTGTGCCTGAAATTTATTTATTTGGTCGAGAAGCAGGCTATGACTATATCGTTTTAGATTGGTTAGACGGTGTCTCTGCACATCAATTACCAGAAGATTCTAAAGCGGTGATGACATTCAGAGAAGATTATACTGATATTTTATTAGCGCTACATGAACATCAGCATCCACAAGGTTTTGAACTTTCAAATGGTCAATTTAGCCAAAATTTAAGTTCAGCATTTGATGATTGGATGGGAAGTGTCTATCACTATTTAATGAGTACAGGTTCCCCTTTCAGCTCGAAGTTAAAAGAAAAATTCACAGAACTTTGGGAAAATAGGACCAAAATATTAGCACCAATTGCCCATGAGTCATCGTCATTTGTACATGATGATTGTCATATTGCGAATGTGTTATTTGATCCTACCACGTTCAAAGTTGCAGGATTATTAGACCCTTGTGACAGTGGTTTTAAACATCGAGAATTGGATGTGATTCATTTATTTGATGTGCGTAGTGATTTACATATTGCAGAACGCTACTTAGAAAAAAGTCATTTAGATGATGGTTTTGAAGAGCGTCGTCATTTTTTTAGTCTATGGGATGATGCTAAGCATAGTCGCAATATGGGTTGGTATAATGAACAATGGTTAACGAATAAGTTTTCATTATATGAATCAGCAGTGCAGTAACGACGTACTTTAACGATATAGAATTATTTGGCATAACGTGAATCTACGTATTATGGTTAGTTATGGTTTGTAAAAATGTAAAGGAAGATGTGATTTATGAAGAAAACGGCAGTAGGTTTATTAACCTTGTTTCTTTTTGGTTGTGCTCAACAATTACCTGTCGACGATCAGCAACAAACAACAGCATCGGTAGCTAAGCCAATTACCAAACCATTAGCATTTGCATCAATGGTGACGGCTGCTGAGATAAAAGCAGCGGCAAAAGCACAAACTGCCGCCGCTGAAAAAAAAGCATCCCAAAAGCATCAACAGGCTTTAGTTAAAAAGGATGTGACAACAGATAAAATTACGGCTTCAACCGCATCAGCTAAGTTAGCATCTGTTGATCATAAGCAAAAGGCGGCCACAAAAAAGACCACCAAAGATGGCATGTTAGTTTTAGGTCACCATGAATGGGTACTAATATTATCGGGTACCAAACATGTTTCTGCTTATATTGATCCTAAATCAACAACGTCTCGAATTGGTGTTAAAGATTTAGTGGAATTTGAGCGTGATGGTGATAATTGGGTGAAGTTTAATTTTCAAGGCAAAGAATATAAATACCCAGTGAAATCATGGTCAAAATCTGAAGATAAAAAACGATTACCTGTTGTGTCACTACGAACAAAACTTGGGGATCGTAATGATGAAGTTGAATATCAATTAATTGCAGGTGGTAATGGGGTTGTTTTAGGTGAAAACTTTATGCGAGATATCGCGATACAGAATAGCCAACGCCAATACGTTCAGCCGCGAGCAAAGTAATTTCATTTTATATTAAGTTAACAAGATAAGAAATGGCATTGATCTTACTTAAGATCAATGCCGTTTTTTGTTACCGATTAGTGTGCTTTATTCAGTAACGATAACTTCATAGCTACTAAATTTTCGTATATTAATCACGCCGGTATCAAACAATAAATACTGACCTTTAATCCCTTCGAGAATACCACTGACTACGGGTTCTTTATCAAAATTATGTGACGCTATTTTGGTTGGAAACTGATCAACAGGATAATGAATATCCACAATGCTATTATCCAAATATTCGATAGCATCTTCACCAAATTCTGCCGTTATCTCAGCTAATTTTTGTTTTACTTGTGGTAACAGTAACTGCGCTTGTTGCTGTAAATCGATATCGTCATTATTGCCTTTTAGCATTGTGCGCCAATTGGTTTTATCTGCCACCATTTCAGCGATAGCAACTTCAACGAGCCCTGATATTTGGCGGGTTTTTACTTTTAATACCGCAAGAGCTTGAGTTGCACCTTGATCAATCCAGCGAGTTGGGAGCTGAGTATGACGAGTGATGCCAACTTTAAGGGCTGATGTATTAGAAAGATAAACATAGTGAGGCACCATGCAATTTTCTTCACCCCATTGTGGTTCACGACAAGTTCCTTCAGCGTAATGACAAGTTTCTGGTTTCATGATGCACATGTCACAGCTAGCTAGCTTTTTCATACAAGGAAAACAATGCCCTTGAGAATAGCTTTTTTTTGTCTTTTTTCCGCATGAACAGCAGAAGATATTGCCTGTATGAGTGAGCGTTAATTGCTTACCAATATAGGGATTAAGATGCAGTTGTTGATCGCCAACAGGGAGATAGTAATCAACGATATCTCCAAGAGATGATTTCATTTTACTGAGTGTACCTTGCATGCTCGTGCTCACCATTAATTGTTTGTTCTGAGTGTATCAGTGATTGGTATCAAGACCTAAATATCTTGCGATGATTGATATTGAATCGCAAACCCTATAATTAGGCGGATTCTGATCTCATTACATAAACAGTAGCTATAATTAAGTGAATATACATTTGTTGTCATAGAGGGGCAAATATGAAAAATAAATTTAAGAGGCTAATAAATGCTTATATAAAAATAGTAAGTAGCAAGCAGATCCATAATATTTACAAATAATAAATCCAGTAATGATATTGTTATAATTATATTTATTAAATTCAATCGAAGACGTTATTACAAAATGAAAGTTAAAAAACAAGAAAACCCAAGAATATTGACTATTCTTGGGTTTTATAATAAATATTTATTAATGTTGTAAATGACGTGAACTGTGTTTTTCTAGCTTGCTAAATAGCAGTGATAAGCTAAAGCACAATAAAAAATAAACAACACCAACGATAAGCCATATTTCAAAGATAAACCCAGATGAGTTAGCAATCTCAGAACCAGTAAAAGTAAGCTCTTGTATCGAAATTAATGAAATAATGGATGAATCTTTTACGATTGATATAAATTGTCCCGCTAGTGTCGGAACAATAGCTGTTAATGCTTGTGGAAATATAACAAATCGAAATCGACTATAGGTTGACAAGCCAAGTGAATCTGCCGCTTCCCATTGCCCCTTACTGATAGTATTAATGCCTGAACGAATTATCTCAGCTATATAAGCCGCTGCAATTAATCCTACACATAGCACACCTGAAAATAGGTTTTCCCATAGGTTACTATGTCCAAATAAAATAATCTGTAAGGCGTTTTCTTGGCCATTATAGTGACGAAAGATACCGCTTAAGCCGAGCAGTGGAACTAGCTGATTTGAAATGAAAAAGTAGAAAATAAACACAAACACAAGCGGCGGAATATTACGCAGTAACTGGATATAGCTACTTGAGATAAGTCGCATTATTTTAAATGATGAGAGGTTAGCGAGTGCGAGTAATAAACCAAATGTAGCGGCAAAAATCATGCCCCAAATACTAACACGAATGGTGCTAATGATACCTTGTATAAAATAAGGTAAGCCACCATGATGGCTACAAGTAAAGATAAGCTCAAATGCTTGACGCCAATGCCAATGGTAGTGAATACCAATAGACGAACGATAAGCTAGCCAACTCAGAAAACAACCAATAACAATCAGTAAAAAGATATCGAGTTTATTCAGTTTGAAATTAAAGCGACGCTTTACAGGAGGGCGTAAACCCTCCTGTATTGTATTGTCACCTGACGTTTTAGCGACAGTCATTATTAATTATTCTCGTTAACCAGGTTTTGCCAATCAGTTGTTTTAAACCAATATTGGTAACGATTGTTTAACCAGCCATCTTCTGTGCGTACTTGAATCCAGTTATTAAGGAAATTTAGCAAGTTAAAGTCACCTTGACGAATCGCAAAACCGGTTGCGTAACGTGTTAGAGGCTTTTTAAATGGCATAAATAAGCTTTCTGGATTTTTAATGACCATTTGCTCAGGTGTTGGCGTTGATGCTAATGCAGCTTGAGCATTACCATTAAGCACTTCTTGGAATGCTTGGGTTTCATCATCAAACTGGCGTAGTTTTGCTTTCGGGAATAACTTACGTGCAGTTTGGACTGGGTAAGCGCCACTACGAACGGCAATTGTCACACTGCGTTTATTATAGTCAGCAATTGTTGTCATTTTTGATGCTAGTTTTTTGCTAGCAACCATTTGAACCGCAGAATATGAGTATGGGTGAGTGAATAGCACGCTCATATTACGTTCAGGAGTAATGGTTAAACCGCCAATGATGACATCAAATTTACCTGCTAATAGTGCAGGAATAATACCATCCCAAGCGGTAGGTACAAATTCAACTTTTAATCCAGCATCAGCCGCTAAACGCTTAGCAACATCAACTTCAAAACCAATTAAATCGCCTTGCTTATCACGCATAGCCCAAGGAACAAATGTTGATAAACCAACACGTAACGTACCGCTTTCTTTAATTTGCTGTAGCGCATTACTGTCGTCTGCAGCAAAGGCATTATTAGCCCCTAATAAGCAAGTAAAAACGGTAACGAGTACCGCAATAAAGCGTTTCATAGCTTTCTCCATCGATGTGCATAAATTTAATGATTAGGGATACTTAAACGGCGCTCTAGCCAAACTGCTAATGCTGATAATGTTAAAGTGATACAAAGATAAATTGCAGCCACAGTGAACCACACTTCAAATGGCATCGCTGTGTCTGCGACAATATTCCGTCCTTCTGTTGTAAGATCAAATATAGCCATAATACTTACAATAGAAGAATTTTTTACTAACGATACCGCTTCATTTGTGAGCGGTGGAATTATTTTTCTAAACATTTGTGGAATAACAACAAATCGGTAACTATCAATTTGTGATAAACCTAAACTTTCTGCTGCTTCAATCTGACCTCGAGGGATCCCTTGTAGTCCAGCTCGAAAAATTTCAGCGCTATAAGCCCCTTGAAATAAAGACAGCGCTAAAATAGCAGTTGTAGTGCGATCAATACCTAATACTGGGCCAAAAACGAAATATAATAGATAAATTTGAACCAATAACGGTGTACTACGAATAACCTCAATATACCCACGAGCAAGGCTTCGCCCGACAATAGAGTCAGACATTCGTAATAACGCGGTGATAAAGCCGATAACAATAGTACAGATTAAGCTGATACTTGATATTTTCAGCGTTACCATTAAGCCTTCAAGTAAGTCACCAGAATACCATTGGCCATCTTCTTTAAACCAAAGGTATTCAGGAATACGGTACCATTGCCAGTGATAATGCATGGCTTTAGCTCCGCTATTGAGTAGCAACATGATGATAGAAGCGACACAAATTACTTGTAAGGCGATGGCGATAATTTTAGGAATTCGAGATCGTGTATTGTGGGTCATTATTTTGATCTCAATAGCTAAGGATATTTTCTAAAAATTGTTGTGTACGCTGATGTTGAGGATGATCAAACAATTGCGTTGGAGGTGCTATTTCAACAATTTCACCTTGATCCATAAATATAACCCGATCGGCAACTTGACGAGCAAAGCCCATTTCATGCGTTACACAAACCATAGTAATACCATCATCGGCGAGTTCTTTCATAACATCAAGAACTTCACGGATCATTTCCGGATCAAGGGCAGATGTAGGCTCATCAAAAAGCAATATATTGGGTTTCATACATAAAGAACGGGCAATCGCTACCCGTTGCTGTTGACCGCCAGACAGTTGGCCTGGAAACTTATCCGCTTGATGACCGATGTTGACACGCTCTAGAAACTTACGAGCTAAATTCTCTGCGTCAACTTTTGACATTTTCAATGCGCGACGAGGGGCTAATGTAAGATTATCTAAAACCGTCATATGAGGAAATAAATTGAAGTGCTGAAAAACCATACCAACTTGGCCACGAATAGTATGAAGTTCTTCGTGGTTTAATATATGCCCAGCGACTGTTATCTCACCGTTATTATATTTCTCCAATCCATTTATGCAGCGAATCAATGTGGATTTACCTGAACCTGATGGTCCACAAATGACCAGTCTTTCACCTTTATTAATAGAAAGATTAATATTTTTGAGTGCATGATAATTGCCATACCATTTGTCAACATTATTAAATGTGATTATGTTTTTTTCAAGCAACGTTGCACTCCTTAAATTTAATAGGCATCTATTTATATGATCTTTAGTTATGTTTTTTATGATTAAAGAATACAGAATTATTGAATTAATATGTTAATTTTGGTCAATGATATATCAGCAATGCATTGATCGTATCTATATTTTTTAATGTATAACAAATTTGGTTGCTAATAATTTTTATAAGTATATTTTACAGCGTTTCTATTCTCTAGTGTAATAATATATCCTGTATTTTTGATGTTTCTGTTCATATATTGTCATTTATATGTGAAATGATGCAGAAGCTTACAATGTTATGGAAAAATTGATGCGAGTTTTGATTCAATAACCGTTTGCACTCTTAGTTTTTAAAAGATAAGTTAAACAAATGTACCAGAATTAATATTATATGGTTATTTGTCTCTATAGGCTAATCGTTGGGTATTAAAAGGAATTATAGGAAGTAAGTATATGCATAAGACGGATGACATTCGTATAAGTGAAATCAAACAGCTTTTACCACCGATTGCAGTGTTAGAGAAATTTCCTGCGTCTAATACCGCGGCTAAAACAGTTTATGAGTCACGTAAATCAATCCATAATATTCTCAATGATGAAGATGACCGTTTATTGGCCATTGTCGGCCCTTGTTCGATTCATGATCCTGAAGCGGCATTAGAATATGGTAAAAAGCTGAAGACATTAAGAGATGAGCTTAAAGGCGATCTTGAAATTGTTATGCGAGTTTATTTTGAAAAACCACGTACAACCGTTGGTTGGAAAGGGCTTATCAATGACCCATATATGGATAATAGCTTCCAGCTAAATGATGGTTTACGTATTGGTCGAAAATTATTAGCGGATCTTACCGATTTAGGATTGCCAACAGCGGGTGAGTTTTTAGATATGATCACGCCGCAATATATGGGGGATTTGATAAGTTGGGGGGCGATTGGTGCTCGAACAACAGAATCCCAAGTGCACCGTGAGCTTTCGTCTGGGCTTTCTTGTCCTGTTGGTTTTAAAAATGGTACCGATGGTAATATTAAAATAGCTACAGATGCTATCGGATCAGCGAGTGCGCCTCATCACTTTTTATCAGTGACAAAATATGGCCATTCTGCGATTGTTGCCACTGCGGGTAATGAAGATTGCCATATTATATTACGGGGCGGTAAAGCACCTAATTACAGTGCTGAAGATGTGAATGCCATTATGCAGCAACTCGTAGATGCAGGTTTACGTAATAAATTGATGATTGATTTCAGCCATGCGAATAGTTCAAAACAATATCAACGACAAGTGATTGTGTCTGAAGATGTTGGGCAACAAATTGCTCACGGTAATAACGCCATTTTTGGGGTGATGATTGAAAGTCACCTTGTCGAAGGTCGTCAGGATATCGTTGATGGTAAAACACCGACTTATGGTCAAAGTATTACTGATGCCTGCATTGGTTGGGACGATACTGATAAAGTATTACGCCAACTTGCCGCAGATGTCAGAACGCGTCGTCAAAAATAGTGGTGTTAATTGTTTAATACGCTGTAAATAAACATATTTTTTAAAGCTCCTGCTTATATAGAGTAGGGGCTTTTTTATTGGTAGTATCGATAACCATCATTAAATTCAATATCATAATGTTTACCGTAGTGGTAGCGATTAAGTAAGTTAGGATTAAAAGGAAATTGGCAATAGATGCAATAATGCTGATGTAAGCCATTATTGATAAAAGCTTTAAAAATATCGTGAGTGTCAGCAATAAGTGTTTTTTTATTCATAATGACTCCAAGAGGCGATTCCCGGTAAGTAATATCATGAAAACAAGTTGTCACTTATTTAAGTGTATGCGAATTTGTTGAGAACAGGCGAAATTATGCTTAAAGATGTACACTAAATAGGACACTATTTGTTATTATTGTTTATTAAGAAGACTGTTATTTTTTAGTTTTGTTATTAATAATAAAAGATATATTTTGTTCGTCATCAAATTTGTCGAGATTCATCTCTTATCATTGAGTAAGGAGAAGATGATGCGTAGTCAAAAATGGACATTCAACCTAAAGAGTGCATTGGTGTTAACGCTTTTATTGGGTGGGCACATAAATGTGACTTATGCTAATAACCTGCATTCAACGCACCTCAGTGTCATTTCAACGATCCAAACTTACATTAATCAGCAAACGGTTTATCAACAACCACAGCAGAATATTGTTTATCATCCCACATTAGGCTACATGGATTATCAACAAATTTGGTGTAATAATTCATACCAACAACAAATGATAAATTATCAACATTTTATATTAAAGGTATGCAATGAAAGAGGTGGGGAGTTAGTTAATCATTGGTGTTCTTTATCTGATTCACATCAGCCACTATTCTATACCTCCATTGCACCTTATGATGCAAATTGTAGCAGTAATAGTGCAATAATTGTTCATATTATTGAGACATTGCCAGAGGCAAATAAAGATCCTATAGTGGCTGTTGCATGGATAAAAACAGCAAAAAGCTTTGGTTTCTAAATTAACGTTATATCAACTGTTATACCATTGTTTAAATAATTGCTGACTGATTATTTGGTTAAGATTATACCCCATAGAGGTTGTATTAGGGGTTTGTTGACTGAAGTCTTTTGGTGGCGTTAACGTATTATGCCCATTATAAATGACACTGTAACTTTTTTTGACATCAATAACTATTTTGTAATTATTTTCTCGTATTTTTGGAAGTATAAAATTACCGTTATTAGCGATGCTGAACGTTAACTCTTGAGGGTATTCGTTAAGAATTTTTGTTGCGTATTCTTGCGTCAATTTAGTTACTAACGCTTTATTATTATAGAGTATCGCAAAATTAACGATAGGATCTTTGATCTTATTACCTAGTCGTAGCGGTGATAGTTTTTCATAAAATGCCATACTTGAAATGTTAACTTTGTTCTGATCGTCAAGTAGGGTTTTATCGATGTTATTTGCCATTGCCATCGTTAATTTGTTGTACTGTTCAACATAATTATCGATAGCATGTTGAGATTGTCGTCCCATATTAATTGTTCGTTTGATAGCTAAATTATTATTAGCAATCATGAGATCTTTCTGTAAATAATGATCAAAGACTTGTTTATTATAAGTTGATTCAAAATAACCATTAAGTAGTACCATTGTCTTCCATAACTTTGGTACGTATGTATTCATAACAATATTTACTTGTGATTGATATTGTTGGGGTATTTTGTTTATAAGCTCTTCTTTATTATAATAAATACAAGTGTCAGGTGATGTGAATGTGATTTGTTGATATTCACCTAAGTATTTTGAACAATGAAGTGTTTTATCTGTCTTATATTTAAACTTAATATTTGAGATTAGATCAAAAGTGAGATCATCATCAAGCAATATAGTCTGTAACTCATGTTTAAGCGAACGACGTAGTTTTATATAATATTTTTGTTTTTCTTGGATCTTGTTTTTTATGGTTTTTATTTCATTAAGATGTTGTTTTTCATCTTTTTTTATAATTTCCAGGTGAGAATTAATAGATGCTAGTTCTTGTTGGTAATACATTAATTTAGCATCGATGTCTGCTTGAAGTTTTCTTTTTATAATATTAACTTCGATCATGTTTTTTTTATATATTAATGCGCTATTATTAAGTGCTTGAATAAAAATATTCGCATTTTTTATATGTGTTTGGTTAAATTGGTAAATTAGATGATTAATATCTTCAAGATAATGTGGGTTAGATAACCAATTTGAGTTAATTAATGCTTTGGATGTGTATTCGAGATTTTTAAAATCTAGCGGTGTTTTAAATGGGCTACATTTATTAGTAATAATAAACCCTTGTTGTTTTTGATCCGGAATAACTTCAGGTTGGATATTAAAAGAAGAATAATCGATATGGCTCTCTTTATCACAGCCTGCAACCATGCATAACATAATAAAAAAATTGCGCAAGATGTTCATATTCCACTGCATTTACAATTACTAATCAATAAGATGAATTATACCGAGATTGATAGTATATACAAGCGTATGCTTAGTTGCGATCATCACCTGTGAAACATGGTGTGATTCTAATGTGATAAAAGTGTTTATGTGGTTAAATGTTTAAATAAGATAAGTGATCATAAATAGATTGGAGGCAATAATGCTCGTTACGTTTAGCTGTAAAGCACACAATGATGTCACCATGTTTGGTGATATTGCTCAATCATTAATTAAGATGATGGAATACACAACGGATATACCTGGGGCGATCATTGCAGAAGATGTTGAGCTTGCACTGGCTAATTTAGAAAAAAATCTCATTGGTGCAGCAGCAAAGCAATGTGCAACTCAAGAGCAACAGCAAGTGGTTGATCTGGATGATGAGGATGAGAAAGAACCTGAGATTGATATTAGCGTGCGCGCAGTACCGCTGATAGAGCTATTAAAAGCGGCTATTTTAGCTAAAAGTTATGTGATGTGGCAGTAACCTTATTTAGCTATTTATAGCGTGTCTATTTGACTAAATGCAGGGGAGCAAAAGGGTCATCATTTGGGTCATTGAGCCACAAATATTCAGTATCTGCGGCAATGCGACGGGCAAGCGAATCGCCATGTTGATGACCAATAATAGCTAATGACATATCAATACTGGCAGAACAGCCTGATGCCGTAAAAATATTGTTATTACGCACCCAACGTGCTGATGTTTGCCATTGAATATTGTTGCCAAATTGAGATACCCAATCAAGGTTCTTTTGGGTAGTGGTGGCTTTACTATTATCGAGCAAACCTGCATTTGCAAGTAATGCTGCGCCCGTTGAGGTTGAGCAGATAATGTGTTGTTGTGGCGCTATTTTTTTTAACCAAGTTAAAATATCTTTGTTATGAGCTGCAAAACGAACACCGGCCCCACCTGGAATAATCAAAATTCCTGCAGAGATTACGTCATTAAAGCTTAATGTTGGTTGCATATTAATACCTTGCGTACTGGTAACATGCTGTCCATTCGTTGTGATTATTTGTAATTGATAATGTTCAGGTAATAATCCAAACATGTGCAGTGGACCTAATGCATCAAGTAATTCAAATTGTTCAAAAAGTAATACCGTTACTGTTTGTCGTTCTAACATCATATATACCTTGCAATAAACCTAATGTTATTAGTCGATACTATTAGTAATAGCCCAATTCATCATGATCCATTGTGTTGGAGATGATAATTTGGCATTTATAATTGCATTATGAGGATAATGCTTGTTATTCAGCTACGAATGATTACAATCAGCTCCCTGTTTGAAAATGGCTCAAAATAACAGCTGACACGATTATGAATAGAAAGAAAAAAATTAACGAAACATTAAAAAAGAGAATGAAGAAGGCGAATGCTAAGCTTAATAAAAGCAATAAGCCTCGTTATATTTCTAAAGCAGAACGTGCCAAGCTTGATGACGAAGCTGCACAGGTTACTGAAACTGCAGATGTAATATCTGATACTACTGTTGATAGTGATACTGAATCTGCGCTTTAGTCAATAGTCAAAAAATATGAATTTTATATCTTAAACAGAAACATGATTTTGGTCGTTTTTCTGTTTTTTCGCATCATGCCTATGAATATTTATAGGATGATTGCTTGCTTATCATTAGATGAGCAATCTACTACGCTATTATGCGTTTAATTTATACAAAGAGAGATGCTATGAGTTTTGCCTCTTTAGGCCTATCCGCCCCAATTCTTGAAGCCGTTGCAAAGCAAGGCTACGAAAAACCATCCCCAATTCAAGCGCAAGCAATTCCAGCAATTCTGGAAGGCAAGGATGTCATGGCGGCGGCACAAACGGGTACAGGCAAAACAGCAGGTTTTACATTGCCGCTGCTAGAAAAATTATCTAGTGGTCAACCTGCTCGTTCAAACCATGTTCGCGCACTTGTGTTAACACCTACGCGTGAGCTTGCAGCTCAGGTTGGTGAAAGTGTTGCAACATACGGCAAAAATTTAGCAATCAGCTCTGCGGTTGTATTTGGTGGCGTAAAAGCTAACCCACAAATGGTACGCATGCGTAAGGGTGCTGATGTTTTAGTTGCAACACCTGGCCGTTTGATGGATCTACATAGTCAAAATGCGGTTAAATTTCGTGATATTGAAATTTTAGTGTTAGATGAAGCTGACCGTATGTTAGATATGGGCTTTATTCGTGATATTCGTAAAATTTTAGCGCTATTACCAAAACAACGCCAAAACCTACTGTTTTCGGCAACGTTCTCTGATGAAATTCGCGAACTCGCTAAAGGCTTAGTGAATAATCCTGTTGAGATCGACGTTAACCCACGAAACCAAACTGCACCGACAGTGAAGCAGTGGATTTGTCCTGTTGATCAAAAGAAAAAAGCGAACTTATTAACAAAATTATTAAGTGAACGTAACTGGAAGCAAGTATTAGTCTTTACTAAAACAAAGCATGGTGCAAATCGCCTAGCAACGCATCTAGAAAGCCGTGGTATCTCAGCTGCTGCAATCCATGGTAACAAGAGCCAAGGTGCACGTACTAAAGCGTTGGCTAACTTTAAGTCAGGTGCTATTCGTGTGCTAGTTGCAACAGACATTGCAGCACGTGGTCTTGATATTGAACAATTACCACAAGTGGTGAACTTCGATCTACCACACGTAGCAGAAGATTACGTTCACCGTATTGGTCGTACTGGTCGTGCTGGCTGTGTGGGTGAGGCGATTTCATTAGTATGTGCTGATGAATTTGGTGATTTGATTGCCATTGAACGTTTAACGAAGCAAATCTTAGATCGTGAAATTGTTGAAGGTTTCGAACCAACCAACAAATTGCCTGCATCAAAGTTAGATACGCGTCCACTGAAGCCTAAAAAGCCAAAGAAACCGCAATCATTTGCAGCGAATGGCGAAAAACGTCCACGTTCAAATGGTAAGCCAACAACGCGTCGTAAACCAACGCCACGTAGTGATGATGCACCACGTGCAGAAGGTGCAAAGCCAGCACGTAAGCCGCGCCCAACTGATGCTAAACCTAAAGCAACTGATGGCAAACCAGCGCGTCGTTACAATGATGAAAAGCCAAAGACTGATGGTCGTCGTGCTCCTCAACGTAGTCGTAAGCCAGCAACAACAACAGCTAACTAATATCCGCTGACGGTTTAATCCGTTAGGGTGGAGTCGTTGTAATAAAAACCAGCGTGTAATGATAATCTGTCATTAGCGTTGGTTTTTTTATGTGTATTTATTCGAAGTGATTAAGATCTAAGTGACAACGTCACACATGGAATAGCATGATCGGTGCTATAACCATCTTCATCAAAACTGCTATTAACAAGATGTTTATCTTCAGTATGATAATCGCTAACTTCAAACAATGAACCGTGAAGTGGTCAAGTAAAATTGGCCACTGATTTGTATTCATTATTAAATCGGCGTTCTGATTCATTAGGCGTCAAGCCACCGTTATATTGATGGGGCCTGACTTGGTTGTAATATCGGATAATATATTCAGTGATCGCCACTTTAGCTTCATTCGATGAGCGATAACCCGCAGTTGGCATCCACTCTGTTTTAAAACTTCTAAAAAATCGTTCCATTGGGGCGTTATCCCAACAATTTCCACGTCGACTCATACTTTGTGTAATTTGATACCGCCAAAGTAATCGGCGATATTGTTTACTTGTGTAATGACAGCCTTGATCTGAATGAAACATAACACTTTTAGGCGCCCCTCGAACTTCATAAGCCATCGAAAGGGCTTTACCTGTTAGATCTGTATTGGGTGAGCCTGACGTTGCCCAACCAATCACTTTACGGGCAAATAAATCAATCACAACAGCAAGGTACAACCAACGTTGTCCTGACCAAATATATGTCACGTCGCCACACCAAACCTGATTAGGCTCAGTAACTGCAAACTGGCGATCTAATGTATTGGGAATATTTAAATGTTCATTTTCTACTTTTTTATAACGATGTTTTTTAACCTGACAACTGACTAATCCTAGTTGTTTCATGATGTTAGTTGCCTTATATCGACTTAACGGCACGCCTTTAGTCGTAACGATACCTGCAATTGTTCTGGCTCCAGCAGAGCCACTACTGGCACGATGTGCAGCCTTCACTTCACTAGATAATAGCACTTGCTCTTTTGACTGCGTTTTAGGCCGTTTAGTCCAATATTTATAGCTACTGCGATGAATATCAAAGACATGACAAAGGATAGATACAGGATAATAAGCTTTTAATTCATCAACTAATATGAAGTTTTGAATGAGTCCGAGGCCAAAAGAGCGGTTGCTTTTTTTAGTATTTCTTTCTCCATTTCAATCCGTTTAATCTTCTTCTCTAATTCACGAATTTTAAGCTGATCAGGCGTCATTGGTGTTGCTTTCGGTGTCATTCCACCACGTTCATCTTTCAGCTGTCGAACCCACTTATCCATTGTTGATTTACCAACATTCATTGCTTCCGCAGCTTCTTTTACAGAGTAGCCTTGGTCTAAAACGAGTTGTGCTGATTCTAATCGAAATTCAGGTGTAAAATTAGGGCGTATTCTTTTAGTCATAGTGTCACCTATTAAATTATGAGGTGATGATATCACCTCTAACTAGGTGGCCAAATTAACTATGCCACTTCACCGTGGTATTGGGCGTTAAATTCTTGGGATAATAAAATATAATCAAGCACAGAGCTTTTAGCGCCAAAATAGTGTGTTGGTGGGCGAGGCCGTGTGGCTTGTTCTGTATTTTGGGTAAATAAGGTCCAGCTATCGTATAAGCGGTAATAACCAATTAAACGTTCAATATCACTGTCTGACATACCAAACACATTTCCAGCGATAAGTTGCTCTAAACATGAGCTGGATATCTCATCATTGAAATCGCCCATGAGCAGCATTGGATGCGTGCTTGATTCACGTTGTTTTAGAATCGCTAATAATAATAAATTTGCTTCGGTGCCACGTAGCATAGCTGAGCCCCAACTGCCTAAGCGTTGGCCTGTAAAACGAGATAATGCAGTGTTTGATGGCACAATGGTATCAGGAAGTGGATCATCAAATAGTGATCGCTTTGATTTAAAATGGGTGATATAGCAGTCAGTTAAGCCAACATGAGGAATATCAATCGTGGCTCTAAGAGGCTTTCGGCTAAAATGAAAATCTGTTAATCCCAGTAATGCTGCAGCTTGTTGATCCGCTGTTACTGCTGCGACTTCAGTGATCGGAAATTTAGAAGCAATGGCAACGACAGGGCTACGGTAGATAAAATCATCAATCACTGTGGGAGAATCGATTACCGCATAATAAGGGTAACCTGCTTTTTCCAACAGAGATTGTAGACTCTCACTACTAAAGACTTCTTGAAAACCAATAATATCAGGTTGATTTTTATCAAGAAATCGTGTTATCCATGCTTGTTTTTTATGCCATTGTTCCATGGTGTAAATATTTTGAAAATCATAATAAGCCATCGGAGGCTCAAGATAATTCAATAAGTTAAAACTCGCAATTTTAACTGTGGGTAATGGCACTTCATAAGAAGGCTGATTTACGTCAGACACTCTACACTCTCAATAACTATAGCCGAACTGTATAACTCGGCTCTATGATTTCGTTAAATTATTGATATATAGCATACCAGAGTGAGGTCTTAATGACAGTGATGCTTTGATATAAGTAAATTAATGCACGTTAACTGAATAATTTATTGATATTGGCTTTTGGTGTTTTAGCAAATTTTTGCATTAACCCAAACGATACGTCTTCAACACCATATTGATGTTTTATATCGTCAATCATTGCTAACCATAAGCGGGCGGTCATTTCGGAGTCAGCTAATGCACGGTGAAAGACGCCATCATGATGAATATGTTTATAATCAACTAATGTGCCCAGTTTGTGGTTTGGATCATGTTGATATAAACGTCGTGCAATAAGCATAGAACACGCAAATTGATCGCTATATTTTCGATTAATTAACGCTAGTTCTGCATCTAAAAAACGCTGATCAAAAGAGGCATTGTGAGCAACAAGGTTTGCATCACCAATAAAATCAGCAAATTCAGCCATGACATTTTCACAGCAAGGGGCAGTACGGAGCATATTGTTACTAATGCCAGTATAGCTCTCGATAAAACTGCTGACTCTAAAGCCTGGATTCATTAATTGCTGGAAATGCGCGACGACCTGACCATCTTCAAGTTTAACAGCACCAATCTCAATTGCTCGATCACCTTGGGTTGGTGATAAGCCTGTGGTTTCAAAGTCGAGTACGATAACGCTATTGGCAGAACGAGAATTAAACATTTGTAAATCTTTAACGATAAGAAGAACAGTATTGTAGCGTTATCCGTTCAGTTGTAAATTGCAACCAGTCAATTTTATGCCACTTTTAATGCTGTATTTTTAAACAAATAAATGTATTTTTATTCATTATTGGGCTTAGATGACATTTTGTATTCTATAAAAGTATCAATAGGGTGTTATATTTGACGATTAGCAATTTATCGCCCTCGATTATGAGTCAATTAAACGTTCTATGAAAAACAAACGCTACCGCCAGATTCGCGATCATAAGCAAGAAAAAGCCTTATTCATTCGACGAGCGATTCAAGCTTTTGTTGGTATTTTGATTTTAACCTGTGTGTTAATTGCCAACCTTTATCATTTACAAGTAGAAGATTACAGTGAATATAAAGCGCGCTCAAATAACAACAGTATTAAACTTATTCCTGTCGCGCCTAATCGGGGTCGTATTTATGACCGTAATGGGGTGATATTAGCGGATAATATTCCCGTTTGCTCATTAGAAATAATTCCAGACCAAGTAAAAAATTTATCACAAGTATTAATTCAACTACAACAATTATTAGGCATCTCAGATAAAGAGATAGTGGCTTTCAATAAAGCGAAATCACAAGTACAAGCATTTAAACCTGTCACCCTTATTTCGCACATGAACAATAAACAAGTGGCGGTATTTTCGGTTAATGAATTTGAATATCCAGGGGTTGATGTTGATGCCCATCTTGAACGTTATTATCCTTATGGCGCCTCATTAACGCATTTATTAGGGTATGTCGGAAAAATTAATGATCGTGATATTGCTGCTTTAAAAAAGAGCGGTAAATTCGATAATTATAAGGCAACTCGCACTATTGGTAAGTTAGGTATTGAGCACTACTATGAAGATTTACTGCATGGTAAAACTGGCTATGAAACAGTTGAAGTTAACAGTCATGGCCGTGTTGTACGCACATTATCTTATATTCCACCGGTGGCTGGAAAAGATCTCAAATTAACGCTTGATATTAATCTACAACTTTATGCTCAAAAATTACTGACACTACAGCAAAAAGATCCTACAACAGGCTTAATGGTAACCAAAGTTCGTCGCGGTGCTATCGTGGCTATGAACCCCAAAAATGGGGCGATTTTAGCTATGGTTTCAAGTCCGAGCTATAACCCGAATTTGTTTGTTAATGGTATTTCCTCAAAAGCTTATGCCGCATTGTTGGACGATCCTGCACGTCCACTTATAAACCGTGCTACATTAGGTTTATATCCACCGGGTTCAACCGTCAAACCTGAGTTAGCTGCGGCAGGGTTAACAACAGGGGTTATCACAGTACATACTGTTCGTAATAATCATGGCTGGTGGCGCATTCCTAACAGTAAAAGCCGTAAATTTAGAGATGACAGAGTGCAAGGATTTGCCAATGTTGATATTTATAAAGCGATTGAAAAATCAGTGAATACCTATTTTTACCAAGTGGCTTATGATTTAGGTATTGATCGATTATCAATGTGGATGACTAAATTTGGTTATGGTCAGCATTCAGGCATTGATATTGATGAAGATTCAACCGGTATTATGCCAACACGATCTTGGAAAATGGCACGTTTTCATCATCCATGGATGCAAGGGGATACGGTACCACTTGGGATTGGCCAGGGTTACTGGACTGCGACGCCAATACAGATAGCCAAAGCCACATCGGTTATTGCAGAAGATGGGGTTGAGCATCGTCCGCATTTATTAAAAGATATCATTGATGGTAAAGTCCAACAGCCTGTTACTTTTACTGATTTTAAACCGCTTAGCTCTGTACCTCAAAAAGATTGGGCGATCATTAAAAAGGGCATGGAGCTTGTTGTAGAAAAAGGGACAGCCAGTCAAATGTTCCAAAATATGCCATTTCAAGTTGCGGGTAAAACAGGAACGAGTCAGGTTTATTCAATGAAGGATACTGAACATTACAACGCGAATGAAGTTGCTGAGCATTTTAAAGATCACGCTTTATTTACGGGTTTTGCCCCTGCTAATGATCCCACTATTTTAGTGACTGTAGTGTTAGAACATGGTGGCTGGGGGTGGCATGCTGCTCCATTTGCACGAGATATCATGGAGTATGTTTTACTAAAACCAACATTACGTCCACAATCTGATGAGTTAGTGCAACAGCCATCGCCATCACTTGCAGGGTCAAGCAATGTATCTAAGGTTGCAACAAAGACCGTATCTGTAGTGGCTCATAGTCATTAATTTAATGGTATTAATGCCATGATGTTAGTTGTTTGACTCATGGCTTAAATGGCGTTGATGTGAGGTATTGCACCATAAATTAAGCATTGCCAGCAATTCTGCTGCCATGTAAGGCTTACATAAAATATCGTCCATACCCGCAGTAATACAAGCTTCTCGTTCGGCCGTTGTTGTGCCTGCTGTTAGTGCAATAATGGGTTTGGTGAAGTTTTGTTTACGTAATACTTTGGTAGCACAATACCCATCCATAATCGGCATACGGCAATCCATAAGTACAATATCAAATGGTTTCTCGGCAATAATCTCTAATGCTGTTTGGCCATTATCGACAATCGTGACATTAATATCATGTTTTTGAAGCATTAATTGAATAATCATTTGGTTGGTTTTTAAATCTTCAACAACCAAAATATTTAATTGTTGTAATGCTTCATGTGAAATAGGAGGGTGATTCGATAGTGTCTCATCAAGTGTACTTATTGTTAATGGCAATGATACTGAAAACGTTGTGCCCTTATTGGTTTCGCTAGATAAGGTAATATTACCGTCCATTTGTTCGCATAACTGTTTACATATCGCTAAGCCTAAACCTGTACCTTCATGGCTGCGTTTACTTGATATATCAATCTGGCTAAATGGTCTAAATAACTTATGTTGTTGTTGTTTTTCAATGCCACAACCACTGTCTTCTACGGTAAAGATGAGACAATTATTTTTCCAACTAAATTTCGCTCTTACAAATCCTTGATGGGTGAACTTTATCGCATTAGCAATGAGGTTAACGTAAATTTGTTTAAGACGATCTTCATCGGCATTAATTGAACGCGGAATACTAGGATCATAGTCGATAGTAAAATCTAACCGTTTTTCTAAAGCACGATGAGAGAATATATCTCTTAATTTGATGACTAATAAATGGCTATCGAATGGTTTTTCTATGAGCTCTAACATGCCTGCATTGATTTTACTGTAATCAAGTAAATCATTAATAATCGCGCGAAGTAGTTCACCTGAATGATTTAATGTTGTTAATAATTTACTCTGATTTTGGTTTAATTCGGTATCTTGTAATAGCTCTGCTGTGCCTAATAAACCATTAAGCGGTGTGCGTAATTCATGATTAATCATTGCCAAAAAATCACGGGTTGATTGTTCTGAATCTTCGGCACGTTGACGCGCGTGAATAGCTCGACTAAGCGTTATTTGACGACCAATGGCGGAACGGAATAATTCACAAAAAAGTGCTAGATGTTGCTGAATAATTGTAATCCTATTTATTGGTGCCGATATTCTTGCCGCAAAATACCCCACAATATCGTTGTTATTAATCAATGCCGTCCAGTAAAGGTTGGTGGTTGGGTCCCATAATGAAATCTGATTTTTAAGTGCCGCTGGTGGAACCCACATTTGTTCTCGACCGCTGCAATAATCACCACTAATAGTAATGTTTTCAATAGGCATGATAGAAATATAACAAGCAGTAATGTAGTAGCCATCAATGAGGCTTTCGATTAATTGCTGAATATTTTCACGGCAAGGTGCTTGCTTGAGGAATAACCGCGCATAAGTAAGGAGCAAGTTTTCTATTTTTGTTTGATAAGCAAGTTGAGCGGAATCTAATTCTGCCTGTAAACGTAGTTTTTCTAATGATTTTTCTAATATGTTATTAGTCTCAAAAAGCTCACGACTTTTCATCTCTAATAATTTTTCAGCCATAATACGAGATGCATATTCTCGTTCTAGTTTGCGTTCTAATAACATAATATGGCGTTTGGCATCCATGTTAGTCACCAGTGAGAGTTAATGAAAATCTTACATGACTTTGTGATGTATTCATCGGTTGCATAGCGATGGTTAATGATTGATTAAAATAATTAGCACAGCCTTCTAATACGCCCATGCAAACATGCCCCATACAACGGGCTGAATGATAATCCATTGTCATTGTTGATTGTGTTTTATTGCTAAAAACAAATTTAGGTGGCGTCACATCAGGGTAGAGTTTTTTAACTTCAATATGAATGTATCGGTCTACTTTTTCGATAAAACTGAAAGTATCATCACTTTCAATATCGGGAACAGGGAGAGTTTTTAATAATGTTGGAAAAACGAGCCGACCATAGGTTTGTTGAAGTTGTTGCGCGGGAATATTAGTAATGTGACTTAGGCTCATTATCAGCTTAATTAATTGTCGATGATCATAGCTACCAACAGCAGTATAAACTCCCGTATCATTAGCATGATCAAACATTTTTTGACTTATTTCTAAACCAAATTGTTCTTCTACTATCGTAATAAACTCTGTGAAAATGATTCCTTTCATATCATTCCTTGTTATCTAATTGTATTTAATTAATATAGCCATTATGCAACCAGCAACTATAAATAGAATTGTATTAATATTATGGCAGAGTTTATCGATGCGTCAAAAATACGGAGCGAGAACATCGTATTTTTTAGAGGTCGCCAATATAAAGTATCAAGATGCAATATGGTTACATCTTGATATTTTTTATTATTTTTGAAGTACTACAGTTGTCGCGGCTTGTTGAGCAACATCTAATAAATATTGCTCCATGTCTTGCGTTAGTTGGCTTTGATTTGGAAGTGGTAGTGCATGTATATCACTGACTAAAGCTACTTTATCACCATCGTTAATATCAGTATAAATCATACCTGTTGCTGCAGGTTTACCATTATAAAATCCCACATAAAGTTGTGCATTTTCATCAGCTTCAAACATAATTTGAGTTAAGTATTCAACAATAGCTTGTTGTTGCTCTTCTTGTTGCCAGTAGCTTGAATACACTAATGCATAGCGGATAGTAAGGGGATGACAATCTACAGGATAAAAGGTTAACGATGATTCAGTTGGAGAGGTAATTGAGTCAATAATCTGCGTAGACAGTTCTGAGTGTGCGAGTTGATACAGATGTAAACCTTGTTCACTTAATGGGGTTGGAAATTCAGCATCAGTAATATGGCTAGCCATCCACGCGTTTTTTAAAGTAATCAGTTTTTCTGTAATTAGTGGCATATCATCACTTCTTTTATTCAATTGCCGATACCATAACCTAAATTACGGTAATAAGGTATGCTATTTGATTGTTTTCGATAAAAACGTTCGTAGTTTTACTTTGTGATTGAACAAAGTATGCGCTATTAACATTTAAAGTGCATCTAAAAGAATAAACTAATGGTTGTTACCAAGAATATCGCTATATGATGTTGATTACTTATATTTTAATTATAAACCTAACTATTAGGTATCAGAGTCAGAATGAAAAAATTAGTGTTAATAGCAGCGATGAGTGTGATGCTGGCAGGGTGTGATTTTTCGCACACGTCATCATTCCAAACAGAAGCAAAAGCGACGACAGCAAATGCAGTTCAATCGGTAGCGAGTGTTGAAAAGCAACTTCCTGATTGGATAAAAGACAATACCGTTACTTCGCCATTAGAAGCTATTGTTATGGGCGGTCATACTTATGATGCTGTTTCTTTTTGTAAACCTCATGATTGTGCTAGTGATTTTATGATCACTTTAACGACTGATAATAATAAAAAATATTCAATGATTGTGCATGTGAAAGATGTGCCTGATGCATTGAATACCCCCAGTATTTACGCAACATATCAATATATTGGTGAGCCGGATCAGCAAGTGAAAGATGTATTCACACAAGCCTTAAGCCAAAACCCTAACTGGCAATAAAAATCACCGCGCTACAATTAGTGGCTATCAGAAAGAGAGCGTTCAGTATTGTACTGAGGGCTCTGTTTGTTCACCACAAGCTGAAATCTTTATTGAATAGTGATAGATATGGGTGTTCTGTATCTCTGTGGTGAAATATAAATATTCCTACTAGTGAATACTAAACTCACCCCGTCATTCCCTACAGTGAATATCTGCGAATACGATAAGGAATCTATTATTAGCGTGTCGTAGAGTAAAAAACCGGAAACTAAACGGCGAGTGCCTGATTTTGTGATTACTATCGGGATTCATAAGTGAAAATGTATCTGATTTATAATGTTTTTTATATTATTTAGGAGATAAATACGGGAGCGCGTTCAAAGAATAAATTTGGGCGAGTTGTTAATATAATGAGTTGTTATAAGTTTTGAGGAAATATGGAAGCATCAAATTTTAATCGGATATTAATTAAATTTATGGATGAACAGTATATTGATTTTTTCTTAGATGAAGGAACAATTTACATGAATACTGTTAATTATTTCAAAAATTATGAGTCAAATGATGTAGCTGTTCGAGCAGATATCTATGAAGGTTTAGCTGCAACTTTTAATTCCAAGGAAATGGTTATATCTTATGGAGGAGTTACCGCAAAAAAATACTATAGGTAAAGTGGATATCAATTTTGACTGTATAGATAATGTTAATATTTATAGTATGACAAAAATTAGTGATCAAGATATATTGGATGCAGGAGAGAGCGGTTTATTTTTATCTCGCGATTTCTTAAAATTTGGAAACAAGGCAATTGTTATTTCAAACGAATCCATTGAGAAGTTTGAAATAATTCTAAAATCAGCGATTGATAAAAATAAAAACATTTACCCAGTAAAAAAAGGCGATCTGATTGCTAATAAAGTTGAGTATGTTGATCGTGATACTTACCACGGTGAAATTGGCATTTATAAGAAATTTAGTGATTATAAATGGCAATACGAATGGCGATTAGCATTTATGCAGAAATCAAACGAGGGACCATTTATATTAAAATTAGGCTCGCTTCGGGAACTTGTGGATGTTTTTGATACTTCTGAACTTATTGATACAGCAATTAAACTCGCAGAAATATAAACTTATAACAGATAAGGATATGTGTCGCGTAGCCGACACCTATTCAAGTGTTGGACAAGTCCGAGCACCTTTATATAAGTAAATATTGCGAATATTATGAAGGGTGATGCTGAAAAGAAGTCGAGCGTTATCCTTGACGTGAGCAAATTAATTTAAGTCATTAATTTATAATTAGAACCTCTTTAATTATTACGCGTTAATGCCATTATCCTTATTATTTTCGCTGACGTCTTTTAAGCTCAATTACGTGATGAATAGATCACGGATAGCTTCGTTCCTCAACTTCCGAGATGACGAATAATAACCAGCCTAATTCTTTACCATAACGCATAAATCAACGATCGTTATTTACAACACAGTGAAACATAAACATTCCTGCTAGTGAATGCTCAACTCACCCCGTCATTCCCTACAGTGAGGTTACGAACGAGATAGGGAATCTACTATCAGCGCGTTGTAGAGTAAAAAACGGAAACTAGCAGGTAAGTGCCTGATTTTGTGATTAACATTGAGATTGATAAGTGGAAATATATCTGATTTATAATGTTTTTTATATTATTAGAAGATAAATACGGGCGCATGTTCAAAGAATAAATTTGGGCAAGTTGTTAATATAATAAGTTTTTAAACGCTTCTTTGTTGGTTCACAACTTGTGAAGTTTATCTGTGAGTGCTATATTCACATATAGTGAACTTAGAGGTATTTATGCACGTAATATCAAGAAAACCATTCAGCGATGCCGCGAAAAAATATCCGAATGATGCTGCGGCAATTTATGCGCTATATAAATCATTAAAAAATAATAACTTTTCAAATCCACTGGATATGAAAAATGTTTATCCAAGCTTAGATAATTTTAAGTATAAAGATAAATGGTATGTTCTTGATACCGGTGGAAATAATTTACGATTAATGACCTTTATTGAGTTTCGAGATAATAGAATGTTTGTTAAGCATATTGTTCCTCACGCAGAATATGACAAGTTATGCGCCAAATATGCAAAGGAGTCAAAATGAAAAATTTTAATCAAGTGAAATCAACCGCATTACAATTATTTTCAATGGCTAGTTTTGTTGGCCATATTTCAACGGAAGAAGAATACGCTGAAGCCTTGGCATTAATGGACGATCTTATTGAAGAATATGATGTCTATAAACCATTAATTGAGGTGTTGGAAGTATCTATCGAGCGTTGGGAAGACAGTGCAGATGAATTTGCAGAGTTTAATTCTCGTATTGAGAATTTAGATGATGGAGTGGCAATACTGCGTGTATTAATGGATCAGTATCAACTTAAAGCTGATGATCTAAAAGATGTCATTGGTGGCAAAAGTTTGGTTTCAATGATCCTCAATGGTTCTCGTAAACTGACAAAAGAGCATATTCAAGCGATTTCATCTAAATATAATATCAGCCCCGCATTGTTTTTTGGCTGCGTTTAACAGATAAGCATATGTGTCGCGTAGCCGACACCTATTCAAGTGTTAGACAAGCCCGAGTGCCTTTCGAGCTTATCATCACTCAAGAGTTTCAAAGTAGAACTTGTAATCACGAACACCATCTATATGAATGCCTTTTTCTCTTAACTCAAGATATTGCTGAATCTTAATGGTTCTAAAATCCATTGCTTTTAGTGCCAGAATTATTCGCAGTTCATCCATTGGGCGCGATTTAGCATCAGAACTACAGCTACCACAAACAACATGTGCTTTTTGTTTAAAGCCAACCTGATTAAGCCAGTTAAGATCTTTGGTTTCTTTACGTGTGCCACAAAAATAACAACGATTCTGCTGTTGTAATACAGTCTGTTCCCTCAATGCTTTAGGGCTTGATGATTTGGCTGGTGGGGGAGTGTTCGTCTTTTTATTTTGACTGAACATAGAAAGCTGAACGACATTAGACATTTGAATTACTCTTACTAACCAAGGGATAGCGCATATAACAGAACATTAATGCCATGCGCTTTTGTATTTTATTGCTTGTGTATTCGATGAGTCAAACTATCAAGCATGCGTAATGATGATCTCTTGATTATCAACCCGTTGACGCTCGCCATAAATACCTTCATCTGTGCGCTTGCCACAGCTAACAATCATGGTAATTTCATCGCTATTTTTAAGGCCTAGTAAGGCTTTAGCGCGTTTAGAGTCAAATCCTTCCATTGGGCACGTGTCATAGCCTTCTGCACGCATTGCCATCATAAATGTCATTGCTGCCAGTGAACTGCTTTTGTGCAAACAAACCCGTAAATCGGCTTTACTCACTTCACGCATCATTGGCTTGTTTCTACCTAAAAAGGTGCAGATTAAGCGACGACCTAAGCCCAAAAGACCAAATCGATCGTTGCGATATACAAACGGGATCAGCTTTTCGTAATATTTAAGAGCGCGTTTAGAGGCTTTATCATCACGGCCTTTAAACATTTCTCGAATGTGAGCGGCATTGATACGTGTGCGCTGTTGCCATTTATCAGGTGTGATCACAAATGCGACTAATTCATTTGCAGTCTTAGCTGCATTTTGACCCATACAAAGTGTGGCTAATTGCTGGCGTTTATCATCATTAATCACGCGGTGGAATTGCCACAGCTGCATGTTGGAACTGTTAGGTGAAAGGGCGGCTAATTCTAAAGCACGAGTAACTACTTGATGATCAAATTTGGCCGTTAAATCATATTTACGTACCGAACGGCGACTATGAACTAAAGAGGAAAAATCGTAAGGTTGAGAAATAGATTCAGGCATGATGAGAATGAGTTCTAAGGAATAGATAAGTATGTTTTTACCTATATTTGATTTAATTAGCAACTTCTGTCGCCATGTTTGTGTTGGAATACAAAGTTTGATGCAAGAAAAGAGGAAAGACTGGCTGATACTATAAAGCTATAACATCAACCAGTGTTATTAATGATCACTCAGGAGTCACAATGGTTTGGGGGAACACATTGCAGACAATGTTCATTAACCTTGTCAGTACATTAAACGCCACAGAGTTAACATGCGTAATTTTACTCTGTGATGACACGTTTTTGTTTTGACATGTTCTATTTTAAGTTAAAGTAGAAAAGTTAAAAGAGTATAAATCGATAAATAAGGTTCCCCTTTTTATGAGTGGTCAACGGCTTAAATTGCAATTTCAACGTCTTTATAATCACTTTGGTGGTAATAGCATCGAGACTAATTTACAAGATATCTCTGAAGTCTTATTTTGTACGCGTCGTAACGTGCGGATGGTGATCAATAAGATGGTTGAAAAAGGTTGGGTTGACTGGCAACCTGCCGTTGGTCGAGGTAAGCAGTCGCGGCTTATTTTTAATAATACAGACAGTGAGTTACAGCTTAATCATGCCCGTAAATTGGTTGCAGAAGGAAAGCTTGAGCCAGCATTAGTTGCCTTAGATCATAATGCTGAAAAATTGGTGCAATTGATTCAAGAACAGTTGGGTATTTCACATCATCAAGGCAAGCAAATTGTTCGTTTACCTTATTATCGTAGCTTTGAAAATATCACACCTTTAAAGCCGTTACGTCGTTCAGAACAACATCTTGTAAGGCAAATTTTCAGTGGCCTAACGCAGCTAAATGAGGAAAAAGGGGAACAAGAAACAGTTATTGGCGATATTGCTCATTCATGGGAGGCAATAACACCCCGCCATTGGCGCTTTTATTTACGGCCAGCCATTCGGTTTCATGATGGTCGATTACTTGATAGTAACGATATTTTTGCTACTTTTTCAGAAGTGAAGCAACTGGCTTTGTTTGCACATATCGACAAAGTGTCGTCACCATTTATTAATATTATTGATTTTTACCTGACTCAAGATGATTTCCGTTTTCCTGATTTATTAGCCAATACCTGCGCAATGATTCAGCCAGCTAATCATGCATCGTTGCCTAATTATGAAAAGTTTCCGATAGGTACTGGTCCTTATAAAGTAGCAGTTAATGATAAACAACGATTTAAGTTGGAAGCGTTTGAGCATTACTTTGGTTTTAGAGCGTTAAGTGATGTGGTTGAAGTGTGGATATTAAATCATTTTGCGGCGTGTTATTTACAACCGACATTGGGGGATAAACTTGAGCAACATGTTCATATTTCATCACGTTTATCCATGGATCAAGGCTGCACCTTCTTATTGTTGAACCGTATTTCTGGTTTAGCGCAAGATCCTCAATGGCTACGTTATTTTCAATCGCGGTTATATAGTTTAAATGTGATGCGTGAGATGGATTTAACACAGGTAGGGGATTTTAAACTGTTTAATGCTTATGGGTTATTACCTGGTTGGATTCATACACAACAATTACCTGAAGCTGTTGTTATACCGCATAAAAGAGTGGTGACATTGGCTTATCAACATGAGCACCCTATCTATCCGTATGTTGCTTCTTTGATTGAAAAAATCCTGATGAAAGATGGTATTCGGCTCAATATAATAGAATTAAGCTATGAAGATATCGTTTTAGGAAAGCATGCTGAAAAAATTGATATTTGGTTAAATGGCATGAGTCTGGGAAGCAATCGTAGTGATGCTATTTTGGCGTGGTTACATAATTTTAATCATATTAAACGTGTAATGCCAAATGCTGAATTTAAGCAATTACAGCAGGTGATCAGTGAATGGCGTTCAACGGTAACCGCTAAGTTCCCCAGTGATATTATTGGCGAAACATTGTCTCAAACAGGACAGATTATTCCACTTTTCCATAATTGGCTTGGCGTAGATGACAACGTACAGTTACAAGGAATGGAGTCGAACTTACTCGGCTGGTTTGATTTTAAATCTGTATGGAGTAAGCCTCAGTCATCGTAATAATAATGGCTTTAATATCTAAGATTAAGGTGTTGTTGTGCCGCCATAAAAATAACATGTAAATCGATCAAATCACGACTTTGTTGTTGCCAGTGTTGCGGTTGCTGGCATTGGCAAAATTCTAATAATTTCACAATGATGCTATCGAGTTTTTTTAAACTCCAGCGTTTTGTGGTGGCACTTTGCTGCGGATCGCAGATAAGCGCTTGTAACTTGGCATAAGGTAATTGGAGATAAGTAAAGGCGAGTTCTGGTTGTTGTTGGCGATGAAACTGGCTGATTTTTTGACACCCATCAAGCCAATAAGCTAACGCTTCTTCATATTTATGATTATCTTGCTTGTTTTGAGGCATCTCTGGTGCAGTAAATAAACTCGCAGGGGTAGCGCTAATGATCGCGATAAGAGGTTCAAGATTATGTGGATTATTTTCGCTGTACCATGTTTTTATGGTGGCAACCCATAATTGTAAATCATCCATATATTCATCCTTGTTTAGCGACTTGAAGCTACAGCTTATACTGTATTTTTATCTATTTTAAATTCTACTTATAAGGGTAGTTTAGGATCGTAAAGATGAGAGATAAATTTAGCGTTTCTTTGCTGGGTTGTGATGCATTTCTAAAATTAAAATAAAGCCCATATTCACAGCTGTGTATTATGGGCTATTCGTTTTGTTAGCTAATTAACAGGTTATTACAAAGCGCTTTTTAGTGCGGCAATAAAGGTGTCAATATCTGCTGTTGTGATATCCAGATGAGTAACGAAGCGCATTGGATTGCCGCCACTGATCAAAATATCTTGCTGTTTTAGGGTTGCGATCAGTTGGGTTTGATTAATGTGTTGATCGACCTTCGCAAATGCCATATTGGTTTGGATATGTTGTAAGTTTACGCTAAAACCTTCAACAGTATTTAACTGCTCTGCTAAGTAACGTGCGTTATGGTGATCGTCAGCAAGACGCTCAATATTTTCAGTTAATGCTAATTTACCCGCTGCGGCAATAATACCCGCTTGGCGCATGCCACCACCCAGCACTTTACGCCAGCGGCGAGCTTTGGCTATCAAGGCTTTATCACCAAGTAATAAAGAGCCGACAGGCGCACCTAAGCCTTTAGATAGACAAATCGTAAATGAATCAAAGTATTTGACGATCTCTGTAATATCCACGTTCATGGCAACAGCGGCATTATAAACACGCGCACCATCAAGGTGCATTTGTAAGCCGTGTTGATTAACAAACTCACGCGCTTGCTGAATGTATTCTAATGGCAACACTTTACCATTGATGGTGTTTTCAAGGCTAAGTAGTTTAGTACGCGCAAAGTGTGGATCTAAGGGCTTAATAGCAGCCGTTAGTTTTGAGAATGGAATGCTACCATCAGCATCATTTTCTAGTGGCTGAGGCTGAATTGAACCTAATACTGCTGCGCCGCCACCTTCAAACTTATAGTTATGTGCTTGTTGGCCACAAAGGTATTCATCGCCACGGTTACAATGTGCCATTAATGCAAGTAAGTTGGCTTGGGTGCCTGAGGTGCAATAAATAGCAGCTTCAAAACCATGACGTTCTGCGGCCCATAATTCAAGATCGTTAACGGTTGTGTCGTCACCATAAACATCATCACCTACAAGGGCAGAGGCCATGACTTGGCGCATTTTATCTGATGGGCGAGTTACTGTATCTGAGCGGAAATCTATCATTTAATTTTTATCTTCCTTTGTTATGTTTTTTTAATATATCACTGCGTTATTTGAATGATCTATAACAAAAGATATCTTTCTGATGAACTTGATAGTATGAAGAATCAAGTATATGAAATAATAGAACTATTAATAGAAGTAAAAATATCTCTAATCTCGATTTATGAATCTACACTTAGATATGTTATGTGGCTAGGTGCAGTACACTCATTTTAATAAGAGACAAGGAGAAAATGATGATGTTAATTGAGCAACGAAACTTTACCTTGTGTGGCAATCAGCAAGGTAATGCTTCTGTACGTGTTATTCCGACAGGGAAGCTAGAAGTGATAATGACGGAAAATGATGCCCTTTGTGAAGCGGATTTTTCGCAATTGTGGTTCAACAAAGCAGGTATGAAAACATTGCTAGTGTGTCGTGAAGCCGAGCAGGTTTGTTGGCAATTGGATCTCACTAATCAAGATGCAAAAGAGCTTCAATGTTTAATTGAATCAGCACAAGAAGATTTTGAAATTTTAATGCGTGCGTTGTAGGTTCTAGGAAAAAGAGATGGTAAAGAAAGCCAATTAAGCCCTACAAGCATGATTTGTTGTAGGGCTTGTTATGTTATAGATGGTTATTAATAGCTAAGGTTTACTTACGAGGAATTGGTAAATAAAGCATGGCTTTTAAACCACCTAGAGTACTATTGGTTAATACTAAATCGCCACGGTAACTGTGTACTAACTCGTTAACAATATTGAGCCCAAGTCCTGTACCCGGAGTATTTTCATCTAATCTAACTCCGCGTTTTAATACTTGTTTGCATTTTTCACGAGCAATACCCGGTCCATCATCTTCAATCACTAACACGATATGACCATCGACAATGGGTTCTTGATAAACTCGAATTAAACTCGTTGCCCATTTATAACTATTCTCAATGATGTTACCGATCATTTCATCTAAGTCACTTTTTTCAACCGCAATCACCACATCACTATCTAGCTCATTGACTAGTACAACACCGCGATGTGCATAGACTTTATCCATCGCTAATGAAATGGCATCAATACGGTGTGATAACGCTGTTTTTGTCGCAAGAATATTCATTGCACCAGCCATACGTGCGCGGCCCAAGTGGTAATCAATATGCTGTTGTAATTGTTGCAGCGCAGGGGCAAGTTTGGCCTGTGTAGTGGGATCTAATAGCGATACTTCATTATTCAAGATAGCAATCGGGGTTTTTAACGCATGTGATAAATTACCCGAGTGGTTTCTTGCACGCAGCAGCAGTTCTTGATAATGAAACAAGAGTGCATTTAGATCATCAATCACAGGCTGAATTTCAACAGGATAAAGCCCTGTAAGCTCCGTTGAATGGCCCTCTCGAACTTCAATAAGGTTTTTACGCAGTTTACGTAATGGCCATAACGACCAACTGACTTGTAAGGTTGTTAAGACTAAAATACCAATTGCCATGATAATAAGAATAATCCATAAACCATGAGTTAATTGTTGTAATGTTTTAAGGAGCTTATCTTGATTTACCGCAACCGATAATTCGATAGGGTAATCACTGTCGGGTAAGCTGAATTTACGTTTCACAACAATGAGAGATTGGTTATTAGGACCTTCAAAACCTTTTTGCGCATTGCCTTTTATGGTGGTATCCCATAATGAACGCGAGCGCAATACTTGGTGATTAAGCTTTAATGACCAATATAAGCCGCTATATGGAAAATTAAAGCGAGGGTTTGATAGACGACCATCAACAAACAGTTGACCATGCTTATCAATATCGACTTGGGCTGTAATTTGATCCATGTAAAGGTAGAGCTGTGACTTCTCTTGTTCAATTAAATAGGTTTTTATAAAAGTAGGGACAAGGTAGCCCGCTGCTAATGTAATCGCCAATAACCAGACTGCTGCAGCAATGAGCAGTCGGTTACGAATACTGGGTTGACGATTTTTGGGTAGGTTAATTAGCATTGATACGATATCCAAGACCACGTACTGTCTTGATTACGTCATTACCAATTTTGCGGCGAATACGGCCAATAAACACTTCAATGGTGTTTGAATCACGGTCGAAATCTTGCTTATAAATATGTTCAACGAGTTCAGTGCGAGAGATTACTTTATCTGTATTGTGCATTAGGTATGACAGCACTTTAAATTCAAGTGCTGTTAAATCAATGACATTATCTTGCCAGGTTACCTTTGAGGTACGGGTATCTAAGCTTAAATCGCCAGCTTGAATAACGGGTGATACATTACCGGTTGCACGGCGTAATTGGGCGCGTACGCGTGCCACTAACTCGACCATTTGAAATGGCTTGGTGAGATAGTCATCAGCACCTGCATTTAAGCCATCAACACGTTGTGTTAGCTCATTACGTGCGCTCAGGATCACCACTGGGCAGTTAACGTTTTCTTCACGAATGCCTTTTAAAACGGTAATGCCATCTAGCTTGGGTAAGCCTAAATCAAGCACAATTGCATCCCATGGCTCTGAGGTTGCACGGTAAAGTGCATCAATACCATCTATGGAGTGCTCAGCAACCCAACCGTTTTGTTCTAAACCTGCGACAACTTGCTCGCCTAATGTTACATCATCTTCAACAACTAGAATTTTCATTTTGGAACCTTAAGGACGCTTTCAAGATGGCGACCTTTTATTTCTATCATTTTAAGAGTACGGGCTTCATACTCGACTTTAATTATATTGTTGTTACCATCAATAAGCTTTAATTCATAAATCCATTCATCAACATCTTTGTCTAACTCGACGCGAATAATACGGGCTAATAACTGCTGCTGGACTTTATGTTGTAATGCAGAAAAAGGCTGAATGAGTCCTTGGGCTACTGCATCCATAACATTATCGTGATGTTCATCTATATCAGCCGTCGGGGAGGCAAACACCTGACAACTTATGAGACTGATAAATCCAATTAGATATAAATATTTGCAATGTTTTTTCATATTTATAACTGTAACTAAGTCGCCATGAATGGAAAATGAATAGTACCATTATAAATGGATTCTTTAATTTGTAAGCCTTTAAATTTTTTCACCTTTTTAATGTTATATGTCGCTGAAAGCATAAGGTGTCCTTTTAAAAGCATAAAGTGTCCTTTTAAAATCCATAAAATGTCCTAAACTAAGTTTAGTTGTTTTATTACAACGTTAACGTTAAGGGGCAAGTTATGTACGTTCGAAATCTTCGTAAATCCTCTCCAGTAAAAAAAGTGTACAAATTTGCAAGTTTTAAAAATCGAAGTATTATTATGTGCGAAAGCTCTTTAGAACGAGATTGTTGTTATCATCTCGAATACTCTAAGGATGTTGTTGCATTTCAATCACAGCCAGAAGGTTTTTATTATTCTTCAGGTAACAAGCGTTATCCTTATACTCCTGATTTTCTCGTTCAAAACCAAGATGGTTCAGAATACTTTATTGAAGTTAAACCTCTTAATAAAATCTTTCCTGAAGATTTCAAAAACACCTTTGCTTTAAAGCGTATTGCTGCCAAGAAATTAGGAAAACCATTAGTATTAGTCACTGATGAACAAATACGTAAAGGTTCGTTTCTAGAAAACTTGAAATTAAGCCATCGTTACAGCAGATTAATGGATACCGATACGTCTTTAATCTGTGTTGTTGATGAGTTGCGTGCTATAGGACCGATGTGTATTCGTTCTCTTGCAAATAACCTTAAACTGTCTGTTGGTGAGGTGATAGCAATAGTTTTTTGTCTAATTGGACTCGATAAAGTTAATGTATCTTTAGATACTGTGATTAATGAAATGTCTGTAATTTCGGTGAACTGATATGGGGATGTCGTTTGATGATGAGTTTGAATCCATTAACGAAGCTTCTCAAGCTGAATATGATTTATCCCCTGAGTCTAAATTAGCTCGTAAGCAATACTTACCACTTGATGAGTCAACTGTTTATGATAGAGATCTTGCCTCGTTTACTGAGGAGCAAAAGATCAAGGCCATAGAAAGATATAAACTTATTTCATTTGTTGCTAAACAGATATTAGGTGGTTGGACTCCTAAGAATATTAATCCATTAATTGACAAATATAGCCCTCAGTTATCTATCAAACGACCAAGCTATAAGACGGTAATTCGTTGGTATAAATCTTTTTTTGAGCATGATGGTAATATTGTGAGTTTGATTGATCACAATCATAAAAAAGGAAATAGAACCAAACGTACCATCGAGGATGAAACTTATTTTATTGAGGCTACAGAACGCTTTCTAGATGCAAGAAGACCTAGTTATTCACAAGCGTATCAGTTTTATTGTGACAGGATTGAAATTGAAAATAGTACTATAATCTCAGGTAAGATAGCAAAAGTAAGCTATCAGGCTTTTAAAGAAAGACTGAAAAAACTCCCGCCTTATGAAGTCGCACTAAAACGCTTTGGTAAAAATTACGCAAATAAGCTTTTCAATTACTATCAATCCTCTGTTTCTACAACAAGAATTTTGGAACGTGTAGAAATAGATCATACGCCATTAGATTTAATTCTTCTTGATGATGACTTATTAATACCTCTAGGTAGAGCATATTTGACGTTACTTTGAAGTGGTCAAGTAAAATTGGCCACTGATTTGTATTCATTATTAAATCGGCGTTCTGATTCATTAGGCGTCAAGCCACCGTTATATTGATGGGGCCTGACTTGGTTGTAATATCGGATAATATATTCAGTGATCGCCACTTTAGCTTCATTCGATGAGCGATAACCCGCAGTTGGCATCCACTCTGTTTTAAAACTTCTAAAAAATCGTTCCATTGGGGCGTTATCCCAACAATTTCCACGTCGACTCATACTTTGTGTAATTTGATACCGCCAAAGTAATCGGCGATATTGTTTACTTGTGTAATGACAGCCTTGATCTGAATGAAACATAACACTTTTAGGCGCCCCTCGAACTTCATAAGCCATCGAAAGGGCTTTACCTGTTAGATCTGTATTGGGTGAGCCTGACGTTGCCCAACCAATCACTTTACGGGCAAATAAATCAATCACAACAGCAAGGTACAACCAACGTTGTCCTGACCAAATATATGTCACGTCGCCACACCAAACCTGATTAGGCTCAGTAACTGCAAACTGGCGATCTAATGTATTGGGAATATTTAAATGTTCATTTTCTACTTTTTTATAACGATGTTTTTTAACCTGACAACTGACTAATCCTAGTTGTTTCATGATGTTAGTTGCCTTATATCGACTTAACGGCACGCCTTTAGTCGTAACGATACCTGCAATTGTTCTGGCTCCAGCAGAGCCACTACTGGCACGATGTGCAGCCTTCACTTCACTAGATAATAGCACTTGCTCTTTTGACTGCGTTTTAGGCCGTTTAGTCCAATATTTATAGCTACTGCGATGAATATCAAAGACATGACAAAGGATAGATACAGGATAATAAGCTTTTAATTCATCAACTAATATGAAGTTTTGAATGAGTCCGAGGCCAAAAGAGCGGTTGCTTTTTTTAGTATTTCTTTCTCCATTTCAATCCGTTTAATCTTCTTCTCTAATTCACGAATTTTAAGCTGATCAGGCGTCATTGGTGTTGCTTTCGGTGTCATTCCACCACGTTCATCTTTCAGCTGTCGAACCCACTTATCCATTGTTGATTTACCAACATTCATTGCTTCCGCAGCTTCTTTTACAGAGTAGCCTTGGTCTAAAACGAGTTGTGCTGATTCTAATCGAAATTCAGGTGTAAAATTAGGGCGTATTCTTTTAGTCATAGTGTCACCTATTAAATTATGAGGTGATGATATCACCTCTAACTAGGTGGCCAAATTAACTATGCCACTTCATAGACCCTGATGATCTGTCTAGTATATTTGTGTTTCTGGAGGAAGTTGGTGGGTACGTTGAGATCCCTTGTAATAATGATCCTTTGGGGTACACAAAAAATTTATCGCTGAGTGAACATGTTCGTATGTTGAAAATACACCGTGAGTTTATAAAAGGTGAAGTGGATGCTTTATCGCTAGCAAAGGCAAGGCTGGCACTTCATGAACGTATTAAATCAGAACAAGAGCACTTTGCGTTAATGTCGGTTGAGAGTAGAGCTAAAAAAGCCAAACATGGTAAGAAAATGGCGGCTTTTTCAGGTATATCTAACGAGCAACCAACATCTATACAAAAAGCGATTGAAAACAAGAATAAGCCTTTGGGTGACAATCCTGATGAGCATCCAATGGATAATTTAAAGTCACTCTGGAATAAGCATAAAGAGATAAAAAGGCATAAAGAATGAAATTATTAGCAGAACAACAAAATTCTATAGATGAGCTAATAAATCAATACCATGATTTATTTGTGATTTATCCAGATGTACAGAATATTTTTGATGGGTTGGATTGGATTGTTCGTCGTAGTAAGTTTGGCAACTTCACACCATCAATGCTGATTACTGGTGGTACTGGAGCGGGTAAAACATCACTCATTAATCATTATGTAAAACACCATTTTAATGATAATGAAGTGTTGGTCACTCGCGTTAGACCAAGTTTTGTCGAAACACTTATCTGGGCTATAGATAAGTTAGGTATTCCTTATAACACTCGTTCGAAACGTTCAGAAATTGGTTTACAGGATTATTTCATCAATAGTGTTAGAAAATCCAAACTTAAGCTGTTAGTTATCGAAGAAGCTCAAGAATTATTTGAGTGTGCCTCGCCAAAAGAAAGACAAAAAATACGTGATCGACTAAAGATGATCAGTGACGAATGCCGATTACCTATCGTCTTTATCGGTATACCTACCGCCAAACTTATCTTGGAAGACTCACAGTGGGATAGACGAATAATGGTTAAAAGGGAGTTGCCGTATATTCAAATTACATCAGAATCATCAATAGCGGCATACATTGATTTACTTGACGATCTCGAAAAGCATCTTCCTATTTCGGTACAGCCGGAACTTTCGGATATGGATATCGCAATGAGATTGTTGTCAGCGACCAAAGGAATGCTTGGAGCTATCAAAGAGTTAGTTGGTTATGCATTAGAGCTCGCGTTGCTATCAGGTAAATCAGTAATAACCAATGACGAATTCATATTGGGGTTCGAAACAATCAACGGACCAGATGTATCTAATCCGTTTTCAACAGATATTGAAAAACTATTAGTACCGCAGGTTATTGAGTACGAAGGATTTATCATTGACCCAGAAAGTGGCGAAATCAAATTTACTAAACAAATTTTTAAAGATATACCATTAGCAACCTTATTGGGTTAGCTCTTATTTAGACGCGATCAACTTTTCTAGTAATTCCTGTTTATCTTCATCACTTAACTTTTCAATAGCGCACACAAGCTCTGCACTTAATTCATTCTCGCAGAAGAAGTAATGTAGCGGAACGCCTAGCTCTTCAGCCATACGCTTCAAAGTGCCAATATCAGGTACATGACGGCCTTTTTCATAATGATTCATTCGGCCACTAGCCGAGCTTTCTTCCATACCTATTTTCACCCCTAAATCCTTCTGGGTGATTTTTGCTTTTTTACGCGCAGCTTTGAGCCTCGCTGGAATGGGGTTGTTGTATTCCACTTAGACATTTCTTTTAAACCTATAGATAACTTAGATTGTCTAAGTTTTACTGATTTTTGTATACTTAGCAATCCTAAGTTTTTATTGGTCTAAATTTACACATGAATACAATCATCAAAATAAATGCTCATATGTTTAACCTATTGATTGAAAATAAGAGGATGATTTTTCGGTGATAGAGCTCAGAGATGCGCTACTGAGTCTGGATGTGTCGTTTACTGATAAAGAAGAAGCGAGACAATATGTCTATAGACAGCTTCTATCGTTTGAAAAAAATGGATGGCTAACATCTTTAGGAAAAAGAAGAGATAAACGTTACTCAATAACAGATCTATTTCGAACTCAATCTTTTGCGCCAAAAAGTGATGAAAAAGTAAAAGCATCAAATTGTGTTGGCAACATTATCGAAATCCTAGTTCAAGAGAAAAAGGAGTATGAAGCGGAACTTGCGATTACATTGGGTGAAGTTGAAGAATATCAATCATTACTTAATCGTTTCCCTAATGATGAGGAAATATTGATCCCGCTTTTTGATACAGCTAAAGAACGTTCCGCTAAACTTTTGGGCAAAGTAAATGCGTTAACAAATCGTTTGCAGGTAAAAAATAGTAAGGTGTCCCTATGCTGAGGCTTTGGCAGTCGGAATGTGTTAATAAAGCGTTAGATAAATATATAAATGGATATTCACACTTCTTTTGCCAAGCGACTCCAGGTGCTGGAAAGACCATCATGGCCGCGAATGTCGCCAAATCATTATTGGATAATGATGAAATAGACTTAGTACTCTGTTTTTCGCCTTCTTCTGCAGTAGCAGAGGGAATAAAAGCGACATTTTCATCTTATTTATCATGCGCGTTTAGTGGTGGGTTAGGGACTTTAGGGGCATCTTACACATACCAAAGCATCAAATATCTTGATGATTCCTTTTGGAAAACGTTAAAAAAGTATCGAATTTTTGTCGTGTTTGATGAAATCCATCATTGTTCGTTTGACGAGGATGGGAAAAGTAATTCATGGGGAGAGCAAGTCGTATGTAAAGTACAGCGGCTAGCTAAATATACATTAGCGCTATCGGGTACACCTTGGCGCTCTGATCGTTTACCCATAGCAATGGCAGAATATTCTGATCCTGAAGGAATGCTAGTCTGTGATTATCAATACACGTTAAATCAAGCGGTTAATGATAATGTTTGTCGTCGGCCTAAGATTGTATTGGTTGATAATGAAGGTTTATCTATTAAAGATGAATCTAGCCACTCATTTCCATCAATTGCTGACTTACTTCAACATACAAAAGCGTCATACCAATCGATTATTCATAATCAAGCTGCTGTTATCTATATATTAAAGTTGGCTTGTACAAAGCTCAGCGAGATTAGAAAAAGAACAGCTAATGCAGCAGGGCTGATTGTTGCCGCTTCAGTATCACATGCTAAATGGATACAAAAGTTGTTAGATGTTGAACTTAAACAAACTGCTTCTATCGTTACTTATCACCATCAATCTCCAATGGAAGAGATTCAGCGTTTTAGAAATGATAAAACGCAGTGGATAGTCAGTGTGGGAATGATTAGTGAAGGTACTGATATACCAAGGCTTCAAGTTTGTTGTCACTTAAGTGCGGTTAAAACAGAGTTGTATTTTAGACAGGTATTGGGGCGTATTTTGCGTGTAACTAATAGCATTAATCAAGATGCATGGCTTTATACATTTGCTGAAAGTAACTTGGTAGAGTTTGCTGAACGTATAGAGCAAGATATACCAGAGTCTTGTTTGTATATTGATGTTGCTCAGTCTGTTAAAGACATCATTAGTGACACGAAAGTAAAAGCGACTGAAAGTACTGCGACTATTCAGAGTGGCTTTTCTTCACTCTTCATTGATTGGCAAGACGATGTGTCAAATAGCTCTAAAAGTGGTAGTGAAATGATTTATCAAGAATCTGAGCGTATAAAACTAGGACGTTATCGAGAACGAGTGATAGCAGCTTTTGGATAGTAATCTTTAATGTAACTATGTGATCAGATTACTTAAATATTTAAGACTTGTTACTTTGAAATACTTCTATCATATGAACTTTGTTATATAATCATCTGCAATTACAGATGGATTAAAGTCATATGGTCGAAAAATTTTCCAAATCTCAGCTTTCTGAAGCCGACATTATTTCTAAATTTATCCTTCCAGCTATTAAAGCTAATGGCTGGAATGATATGACGCAAATTCGCCAGGAAGTAAAATTACGAGATGGTAAGGTCGTCGTACGAGGTCAAATTGCGGCTCGTAAAAAAGTGAAATCTGCTGATATTGTGTTGTACCACAAGCCGAGTATTCCGCTTGCCGTTGTTGAAGCTAAAGCTAACAAGCACGAAATCGGCAAAGGCATGCAGCAGGGATTGGATTACGCATCATTGCTTGAAGTTCCATTCGTTTTTGCTAGTAATGGTGATGGTTTTATTTTTCACGATAAAACAAATCCAGCAAAGCTAGAGTCTGAAATTAATTTAGAAGATTTCCCTTCCCCACAAATGCTGTGGGAAAAGTATTGCCAATGGAAAGGCTATACTGCTACACAATTACCATTGATCACGCAAGATTACTATGACGATGGTAGTGGTAAGTCTCCACGTTATTATCAATTAAATGCGATTAATAAGACTATTGAAGCCGTATCTTCTGGTGAAGACCGTATCTTGCTAGTGATGGCGACGGGCACCGGTAAAACCTATACCGCATTTCAAATCATCTGGCGCCTTTGGAAATCAGGGGCTAAGAAACGTATTCTTTTCCTAGCTGATCGTAATATTTTGGTCGATCAAACCAAAAATAACGATTTTCAGCCGTTTGATACCGCAATGACCAAAATTGGTAATCGTAGTATCGACCCTGCTTTTGAAATTCACCTTGGTTTATATCAAGCTATGACTGGGCAAGAAGAAGGCAAGAAAATCTTCAAGAATGTCAGTCCTGACTTCTTTGATTTAATTGTTGTGGATGAGTGCCATCGAGGAAGTGCGTCTGAAGATAGTGCATGGCGTGAAATTCTTGAATATTTTAAGTCTGCGACTCAAATAGGTTTAACCGCAACCCCCAAAGAAACAGACGAAGTCTCTAACATCGAATACTTTAAAGAGCCTGTCTATACCTATTCGTTAAAACAAGGTATTGAAGATGGTTTTCTTGCTCCTTACAAAGTGGTTCGCATTGATTTAGACGTTGATTTACAAGGTTGGCGACCAACAAAAGGGCAGAAAGATAAACACGGTGAAACCATTACAGATCGAATCTACAATCAGAAAGACTTCGATCGCACCATGGTGATTGATGAGCGTACAGAATTAGTCGCTCAAACCATCACGAACTATTTAAAACGTACGGATCCAATGGCAAAAACCATCGTCTTTTGTAACGATATTGACCATGCCGAGCGCATGCGTCGTGCCATTGCCAATTGCTGTCCTGAGCAAATGGCTAAAAATGAAAAGTATGTAATGAAAATTACTGGCGATGATCAAATTGGTAAAGCTCAACTAGATAATTTCATTAATCCTAAAAAGGCATATCCAGTTATTGCAACAACCTCAGAATTAATGACCACTGGAGTTGATGCAAAAACGTGTAAGTTAATTGTCCTCGATTCGACGATTAAATCGATGACAAAGTTTAAGCAAGTTATTGGTCGCGGAACGCGCATTGATGATCGCTACGGCAAACTATGGTTTTCGATTTTAGATTTTAAAAAAGCGACAGAATTATTTGCTGATGAACGCTTTGATGGTTCGCCTGAACAAGTAAAAGTGGCGAAACCTGGTGACTTTGAAAATCCAGAAGATCTGGATGATATTGTCAATGGTACTGATGGAGAAGATTCATCAGAAACACCATTTGGCGACGATGATATTGACCCGAATACAATTTTAGAGCCGACACCACCGTCATATACTCCATCAGGAGATGACAATACACCGCAAGGTGTTGATGATCCTGTTCAGGAAGAAGTAAAGAAATTCCATGTGTCAGGTGTCACTGTCACTAAAATTGCTGAGCGTGTGCAATATTACGATAGTGATGGCAAGTTAGTGACGGAGTCATTTAAAGACTACACACGTAAAGCCATGGCAACGCAATTTTCCTCGTTAGACGATTTTACCAAACGTTGGAATGATGCCGATCGCAAGCAAGCGATTATTGATGAATTAGCTGAGCTTGGCATTATTTGGGATGCATTAGAACAAGAAGTGGGTAAAGATATGGATCCATTCGATATGATTTGTCATGTCGTTTATGATCAGCCAGCACTTACACGAAAAGAACGTGCAGAGAACGTTAAAAAGCGTAATTACTTTACCAAGTACGGTGAAACAGCGCAGCAGGTGTTGAGTAATCTACTTGAAAAATATGCCGATGAAGGTGTGCAAGAGATTGAAAATATTCACGTTCTAAAAGTAAAACCGTTTGATGAACTGGGGCGCCCAATAGAAATCATCAAAAAAGGCTTTGGCGGCAAACCGCAATATTTAGAAGCAGTTAACGAACTTGAAGCTGCTATTTATCAGTCCGCATAAACTTATCAATATTAACAGGCTACAAACAGTGTAGCCTGTTCTTCGGAACACCCCATGCACATCTACCTATTTGGAAATCTGAACTCAGGTAAATCCACGCTGAGTCAGAAAATATCTCAATTTTTACCTTCATATAATTATTTATCATTGGATGAATTTCGCATTTTATACAGTGATGGTAGTGATCAAGGTGAACAGGAAGCCTGTGAACGTTTCGTTGCCGCTGTAAGTCAAACCTCAGACGCTATTATTGAATTTTCTGGCTATGGTCGTGTTGCTGAGTCATTGAAATTACAGTTAAAAACAAAACGTGGCATTTTGATTCATTGTGTCCGAGATATAGAAAAGAGTATTTCGGCTATCAATGCTGATAAATATGCAAAAATTCCTTATCCAGAGTCATATAAAAAAGCACAAAGCATAGCAGAAACCATTCGATTTCTTGCTGATAAAGTCACGCTAAAGACGCTTGAATATTATTGGCAATGTCATATTTGGCAATCTTATTCGTTTGAATATGGACAAGATTTTTCTAAGTTCTGGCAATCATTTCCGCTTAGGCATCACCAGTGTTTAGATAAACTACGTCATGCTTTCGTTGATGATGTTGATGCTGAAACTGTTTTAGGTTTTGGGAGTTTAGGTGCAAATCGATTAACGACATTATCTGATCTTGATCTTTTTATTCAGTCAGATTTATCCGCTGATAAATGGTGTGAAAAGTTACTCGCTCTGTTGGGGAACGAATGTGTTCATGCCGACATACTGGGTACAAAAATAATATTACGCATGAAAAATCGTTTACTGGTAGAAGTAGTAATAGGGCGAACAACTTCTGAAATCTCACTCTATTATCGTGAATCGCAAATTCATAACGTTAACTTTACCGTTTTAAAAGGGACTACGGTTCAGGTTAAAGATCTTAAATCGATCACCCAACAGAAAAGCGATAACAAAGCAAAAGCGAGTGAATTAGCATCTCAAGTTTACTTTCTGTTTTGCTCGTTACCGACATTAATGGTTAAGGACGATGGTTATAAATACAGTTTTCATTGTTCGATAATGCAGCATTATTGTGTTCAGTTAGAACATATATTAATGGGAAAGCATCAACATAATTACTTACCTAAGTTTGCTGTTAATACGTTAGAAGACTTTCCATGGCAGGCGTTTTCAACATCACCGACAGTAATTAAAAAATCGCAATATGATGATTTGTTTCAATATCTTATGACACTGTTTTCATCTTTACAGCAACAAGAGCTCATTGATAATAAACATTACTTTTCAAAAGAAACCCTTTTTCTTCATCAAATTTCAACAGATCTATAAAGTAGGTAACATGCTGGAACGTATTGAGCTTAAGTCAATTAACTATCGACTTTGGTTGGTATTAATTCTTACGAGCCTTATTCCATTGGTGTATTCAACAACCCGTATTCACTTTTTAGGAGCGCTGCCTAATAGCTGGACATTCAGTATCGCAGCACAGGTTGCATGGCTAAATGTTGGCTATGAAGTGCTTAGTGAAGCGCTATTGGTGCCATTAGCTTTCATCTTAGGGCAGGTTATCAGTGATAATCGTCAGTTTCGTCAGCGAGCAAGTGTTTCTTTACTTATTACTATTGTTTGTTATGTGATTTTAACGGTTATTGTTTTAGCGTTAACACCACAGCTTGTTGGTGCAATGCAGCAGCAAGCAGAGCTATTGAATCGTACCGTTGACTATATTCGGCTAGAGTCCGTGGCTATTTTACTGTCTAGTGTTTATGCCTTTTTGTCGTTGGTTCTGGTATTAAAAAATCAGAAAAATGCCTTGTGTGGTCTACTTATTGCACAAATGGTAATGACAATCCTGTGTGATAGTGCTTTGGTTAGCCAATTTTCATTCTCAATGCAATTGGGAGTAAATGGCATTGCAGTCAGCAATATTATCGTAAATAGCGTGCTTGCTATTGTTGCTCTGATATATCTATCGAAATCTGGCGTGAGCTTAAACCTCAATATTAGCGAATTTAATCATCGAGACTGGTTAAAAGAGTGGGCAATTATTGGTTGGAAATCGGGTCTAGAGTCGTTTGTTCGTAATACAGCATTCATTGTGATGATCTTACAGCTAGTGAATCAGGTTCAGCAGTCGGGCACTTATTGGTTAGCAAACCAGTTTATTTGGGGGTGGCTATTACTACCGGTCTTAACGCTGGGGCAATTGGTTAAACAAGATGCAGCAACCCATAATGGCTTAACCTCACAGCGGGTAAATAGTTACCTTTGGTTAAGTGTTGGCATTGTTGCTACATGGTTACTTACAGCACCACAGTGGCAGAGCTTTATCGCTAATGTGATGGGGATCAGTGATGTAGCGCCTGTTATGCATTTGATTGGGTTACTGGTTGGTTTTTATATCGTATTTAGCCTTAATAATGTTATCGATAGCTATTTTTACGGTATCGGCCGAACAGATTTAATGCTCTATCAGTCATTGCTTGTTAACAGTATTTTTTATGGTAATGCTTTTGCTTTGTATCAAATAGGCATATTCGTTCCAACATTAGATCGTATAGCTATCATGTTTGGACTAGGTATTACTATTGATGCCTTAATAACATGGGTTCTATATTCGATTTTACGAAGAAAAGTGAATGCTAATTACACAATGATGCCGAATTAATTTACCAATACCACCAATAAGTTGAACATTTTCTCAACACCCTTTAAAGCGTATCTTTTTGATACGCTTTTTTGTTAACTGTATATCTAATCATTATGCGTTTAATGGTACAATTCCCCACAATTTCAGTTAGCTAAAGTAGTAAAACATGTCTATCAGTTCCGTAATTAAATCTATTCAAGACATTATGCGTAAAGACGCTGGTGTAGATGGTGACGCACAGCGCCTTGGTCAAATGTCGTGGCTATTATTCCTTAAGGTTTTTGATGCTCAAGAAGAAGAGTTAGAGCTGGAACAAGATGATTACCAAGCACCGATTGACGAAAAATACTTATGGCGTAACTGGGCAGCAGATGCAGAAGGGATCACTGGCGAAAAATTACTTGAGTTTGTCAACGATGACCTGTTTTATCATTTAAAAAACATGCTAGTTAATGGCGAGAAAAATCCTCGTGGTTTAGTAGTAAAAGCTGCGTTTAGTGATGCATTTAACTATATGAAAAATGGCACATTGCTTCGCCAAGTGATCAACAAGCTAAATGAAATCGATTTTACCGATTCAACCGAGCGTCATCTGTTTGGTGATATTTACGAACAAATATTAAAAGACCTACAAAGTGCAGGTAATTCGGGTGAGTTTTATACTCCTCGTGCTATTACGAAGTTTATTGTAAAAGTAACTGATCCAAAATTGGGTGAATCTATTATGGATCCCGCTTGTGGTACAGGCGGTTTTTTAGCGTGCTCGTTTGATCATGTAAAAGAGAATTATGTAATAACCTCAGCTGACCATGAAACGCTGCAAAAGCAAATTCACGGGGTAGAGAAAAAACAGCTGCCACATTTGTTGTGTACTACCAATATGATGTTGCATGGTATTGAAGTGCCAGTGCAAATTAAACACGGTAATACCTTAAATAAACCTCTTTCAAGTTGGGATGATGAAATTGACGTTATCGTCACTAACCCGCCATTTGGTGGTACGGAAGAAGATGGCATCGAAAAGAACTTCCCTGCCGAGATGCAAACCCGTGAAACCGCCGATCTGTTTTTACAGCTAATTATTGAAGTGCTTGCTGCCCCTGTAAATGGTAAACAAGGTGGCCGAGCTGCGGTTGTATTGCCCGATGGCACACTATTCGGTGAAGGTGTTAAAACCAAAATCAAAAAGATGCTGACCGAAGAGTGTAACTTACACACCATCGTTCGTTTGCCAAACGGGGTATTTAACCCATACACAGGCATTAAAACCAATATTTTGTTCTTCACCAAAGGTAAGCCAACTAAAGAGGTATGGTTCTACGAGCATCCATACCCAGCAGGCGTGAAGAACTACAGCAAAACTAAGCCGATGAAGTTTGAAGAGTTCCAGCAAGAGATTGATTGGTGGGGCAATGAAGCGGACGGTTTTGCTTCACGTGTTGAAAATGAACATGCATGGAAAGTCTCAATTGAAGAAATCATCGAGCGTAACTTCAACTTAGACATTAAAAATCCGCATCAAGATGAAGTGATTGTCCATGATCCCCAAGAGCTATTGGCAAGCTACCAACAGCAGCAACAAGAGATCACAGAACTACGTAATCAGTTAAAGAACATCTTGGGTGATGCGCTGAAATCATCAACTGGCAGTGAGGCGTGATCATGACTGTTGAATCGTTAATTACCCAACACATTGATACGTGGACATCTGCAGTAAAAAATCAATCCACATCAGGGCGTGGTAGTCGCAAAAAATTAGAGTTGTATGGCGTTAAGAAACTCCGTGAGTTGATTTTAGAATTGGCTGTGCGTGGTAAGTTAGTGCCGCAAGATCCAAGTGATGAGCCTGCATCTGTATTGCTTGAACGCATTGCGGCTGAAAAAGCACAGTTGGTTAGAGATAAAATAATTCCAAGAACAAAAGCTCTTCCTGAATTACTCGATTCTGATATACCAAATGATTTACCAACAGGGTGGTCAATAGTTAGGTTAGGTAATTTAACTTCAAAACTGGGCTCAGGTAGTACGCCAAGAGGAGGCAAAACTGCATATGTTGAAGAGGGCGTACCATTTTTGCGTTCTCAAAATATACGAAACGAAGGTATTAAACTGGATGATATCGCATACATACCGATGGAAACTCATCAGAAAATGGAAAAAACTAAGGTTCTTCCTAATGATGTTTTGTTAAATATCACTGGTGCATCACTAGGTCGTTCAACGATATTTCCCGAAAGTTTATACGAAGCAAACGTAAGTCAGCATGTAACAATCATTCGCTTAATTGAAAGCAAAATGAGTAGCTTTATACATCTGGGTATTCTGTCTCCAATGGTGCAAAAACTTGTTTGGGGAAGACAAGTAGGAATGGCGATTGAGGGACTTAGTAAAAAAGTTCTCGAAATGTTTGAGTTCCCAGTGCCTCCTTTAGCTGAACAACACCGCATCGTCGCCAAAGTCGATGAATTAATGACACTTTGCGACCAACTAGAGCAACAAACCGAAGCCAGTATTGAAGCGCATCAGTTATTAGTGAGCACGTTACTCTGCACATTGGCTAACTCAGCTGATGCCAATGAGTTAATGGATAACTGGGCACGCATTAGCGATCACTTCGATACATTATTCACCACAGAAGAGAGCATCGATCAGCTAAAACAAACCATTTTGCAGTTAGCTGTGATGGGTAAACTTGTCCCACAAGATCCAAATGATGAACCTGCATCGGTGCTGCTAGAGCGTATTGCTCTGCATCAACAGTTAAGAATTAAAAATAAAGAGATTCAAAAACCTAAAAAAGTGGTCATTGACGATACTCTAGATTTAGAAACACCAAGTGGTTGGCATCAAGTGCTTTTAAACGACCTTGTGTTTGTTACAAAACTTGCAGGCTTTGAATATACCAAATACATAAATCTAGAGGATGCTGGGGATGTTGCTGTTATCCGAGCTCAAAATGTAAGACCGTTTTCACCAGATCTTGAAAATCTAAAATATATTGATAAAGAAACCTCTTTAAATTTACCTAGAAGTGCTATTGATCGACCTGCATTATTGGTTACATTCATTGGTGCTGGTATTGGTGATGTATGTGTTTTTAATAGAAAAGAACGGTGGCACCTTGCCCCAAATGTTGCAAAAGTAGAGCCTTATGCAGATTTAAATTTACATTATCTTTGTATATATCTTAATAGTCCAATAGGTAGAAAAGAACTATTTAAATCAATGAAATCAACTGCTCAACCAAGTCTATCTATGACAACAATTCGAGAAATTTGGGTTAAATTACCGCCGTGCACGGAACAAGTGAAGATTGTAAAAGTCGTTGAGAGTTTATTTTCTACATGTGAGCAACTTAAAAAACGATTAAAGGAATCTCAAGTTACTCAATTACACCTCACTGACGCTATCATTGAACAGGCTGTATAACCATGGCAATTGTCTTCAATCAGCCTCAAACTATTGCGCAGTTGTTGGGGGAATTACTCATAATTCCTGAGTATCAACGTCCATACAAATGGCAACCCAAGCACGTTAATCAGCTGATTGATGACATTATTCATCACCGTACTAAGCTGTGTTATCGGCTTGGTACGGTGGTACTGCATCAAGACAAAGACTCAGAAAGTGCTGCGCTTAATATCGTTGATGGTCAGCAGCGCTTGCTGACACTAACCTTGCTTTGCACCATTCTGGACGAGGAAGAGAACAGCATTTCATCTAGCTTGCTTGAGCATAGATTTGAATCATCGGTCAGTATCGAAAACCTTAAGAATAATGCACAACTGATATCTGAGCGAGTAGCGAACCTGCCTGTGATAGAAAAACAGGAACTACTCAATTTTGTACTTAACAAGTGCGAGCTAATCCAAGTCACATTGGATGATTTGAGTGAAGCATTCCAGTTCTTCGATTCACAAAATGCACGTGGTAAAGCACTTGCCCCTCATGATTTGCTAAAAGCGTATCACCTGCGTGAAATGATGGACTCAACAGAACAAAATGAGCGTCTGCATCACGTCAGCTTGTGGGAGCAAGGCGTAAACCCAGATGATGAGTCTGCGAACTTGCACACCATCATGGGGGAGTTCTTGTTCCGAATGCGCCGCTGGGTTGATGGTGACTACGGCATCCAGTTTAGTCGTCACAATATTGATGTATTCAAAGGTATTAACCTAGACAGCACACAGTACGCTTATGTCGATTCCATGCTTGCGCTGGATTATGCGATTGAAACTTTCAATGCCGATCCTGCTCGCAAATGGGACAAGCAAACCAAGGGCTACCCATTCCAAGTCGATCAGGTGATGATCAACGGTAAGCGCTTCTTTGAGTACATTCAGCACTACATGGCTATTCACTCAGCCTTATTTGCTGGTAAAGATTCAAAGCTATTTTCATTCATTGAGACACACGCTAATTACAGTGGCAGCAACCGCAAAGGAGATAGCTACGTGCGAAACCTATTTTTGTGTGCGGTGATGTACTACTACGACAAGTTCGGAGATGTGGAGTTAGAGAAAGCAGCACAGATTTGTTATCGCTGGAGCTACTTCTTACGCCTTGACCTACAACGCATCGGGATGGAGTCGGTAGACAATCACGCTAAAGCGCGTAATGGGTTATTCAGAGCCATAAACAAAGCGGTTCACCCTCAGCAAGTGTTGAACTTTCAGCCGCCGTATATCAAAGAGCCTAAGTTCAACAACGCTAAGGGCGTTGAGGCATCTATTGAAGCAATGAAATCGGGAAGTCTTAATGAGTCAAACTAATCAAGTAGAGCAGTTATCCGTTAAAGCGCTTTTCGATAGCAAAACGCAATACGTGATCCCTATTTATCAGCGTAATTACGCTTGGGGCGCGACAGAGATTGAACAGCTTATTCAAGATATCAGTGATGCCGCAGGGCTTATTACCCAAGCAGAAGAAACCGTTACAGCCAAGCAAGATAAGTATTATCTGGGTAGCCTTGTGGTTTATCAGCGTACAACGCATTCGCAGCAATCGAATGTGGTGTATGAAACCATAGATGGTCAGCAAAGGCATACTACGCTTTCTATCTTATTGGCGTACCTAAAGCATCGTAATGTCTTGGGTTGCGATGAACTTGAAGCGTTAGCGATCAACTTAACCTTTGATAGTCGCCCAAAGTCTTCCAGAGCGTTAGACGATATTTATTCCGGTAATACCAATAGCGAGACAGAAGAGCCCAATATTCACGCTGCCTTCAACATTATTCAGCGTTACTTCAAAGCAAAGGGTTTAGATGATAAGGCGAAAACCAAGCAGTTCGTCGATTACCTATTAAAAAGCGTCACCATACTGAGAGTTGTTGTGCCGCCACAAACCGATCTTAACCACTATTTTGAGATCATGAACAACCGTGGTGAACAGCTAGAAAAGCATGAAGTATTAAAAGCGAAATTCATGGCGACACTGGCTAGCGATGAGGAAAGAGGCTGTTTTTCAACTATCTGGGATGCTTGTTCTAATATGACGCGTTATACCCAGATGGGCTTTCAATCAGATCTACGAAAAGCCGTATTCGGTGACAGTTGGCAGATGATGCCAGCTAACTTTGATGCCATTTTAGAAAAGCATACGAGCAAGCAGCAAAAGCAAGATGCCATGACGTTGCGAGATATCATCAAGAATAAGGCATCAAACTCAAACACTGATGATGAAGAGCGAGAGAAGGAAGAGCGTTTTGGTACGGTTATCGACTTCTCCAACTTTTTACTTCATGTGTTAAAACTAATGAATACGGAAGAGAGCGTTTCATTAGATGATAAGAAGCTAATCGATACGTTTATCTCTAAAGATGATGGCTTAAAGGTGAGTGCTAAAGCGTTTGTCTATGAGCTGCTTAAGTATCGCATTCTATTTGATAGTTACGTCATAAAACCAGATCAACACGATGAGAAGCGTAAGTGGAGTTTGTTAAGACTTAATGCGTACAAATACGGTAATAGTCTAAGCCCTGAGTATTCAAATGCGTTGACTGGCGATTATAACGAAAAAGTTCGTATGATATTGGCAATGTTCCATGTCTCGAACCCTGCTTTAGTTTACAAACGTTGGTTAAACGATACGTTGAGTATTTTGAATAAACATACAACGCAGCAATCGAATTTTGTTGTTGATGGCGAAGTGTACTTAAAAGAGCTTGAACGCCTAAGTGATCGTTATTTTAAAGAAATCACAGATGGTAAATGTTTAGCGTTTAGTGAAGGTGACCCAGGGGTATTGCATCAAGGTACAGGTGTTCAGAACTTTGTGTTTAACAGGTTGGATTACCTACTATGGAAGCGTTTATCGAACAATGAATCATTTGATGGTATTGGTAAAAAAGAACTTGGAAAGCACTTTGAGGATTTTCAGTTTTCATTCCGAACATCTGTTGAGCATTACTTCCCACAAACCGATCCATCTGGTGCAAGAAAGATGGAAGACGTTGATCGCTTTGGCAACCTTTGCCTCATTTCCCCAAGCAGTAACTCAAGGCTGAGTAATTACTCCCCACAAGATAAGAAGAAATTCTATCAAGAGAACAATCGTGCCGAGAGTTTAAAACAAGCCATTATGATGAGCTATGACGATTGGGGACCAGAAGGAAAAGGGAAGGCTAATATACAGAATCATGAAAAAGAGATGATTAATGTTTTGAATAACTAGGTTGTTATAAAAATAGCATCCTTAGCGTCTTGGCTTATGTTACTGAAATAATAAAATGAAATTGCTAACAGATTTAATTTCTACTCTAGGAAAAGAGACAAAAACTCTAAGTATTCGTGGTTTGCTTTATGATAGTGTTGAGCAAACCTCGAAAGGTACATATTTATTTACGAATTCTCAATCTTCCGATCAGTTTGAAACTCAATTGAGCTTTTTACATACTCTGTATCAGGATGGTCGTTTATTTAACCCTGAATACGCATCAGTTGTTCAGGATAAAAAGGGGTTTAGTAAGCGTCACACTTCAAAAACTTCTCTGATTTCATCGAATAAGACAAGTAAAACTCAATCGATGTATGGATTATCCTCTGATGAGACAATGGAGTTTGAAGAACTTTTACGTGAAATGCGCCCAATGAATTTTGTTAGTAGCAAGCAGCTATCAAACTATATTGTGAAGCATAAATTAGGGAATAAATATCCAAATATATCTGGCATTGCTCGTATGAGTAACGGCGAACGTGAATGGAATTTTGAAGGTGGATTTCCTCCTGAAATATATAAAATTATTTGCCAAGAATTAGATTTGTGTAATCAAGGAACAAGAAGTCGAGTGGTGGGTTTTTCGTCATTTGCTTCTTTAAGATAGTTTATTTAATTGGTATCAGATATGAGCCTTTACAATATTTCAAATAAAAGCCTAACTGCTTTAACGCAAACTACTTTTGCAGCTGAGGGATTACTTGAACGTCAAGATTTACAAGAAGCGTTAAAAGGTTGTATTGGTGCTATTGCACCTGACTGCTTAGTTATTTCTGAGGAGTTTTCAGATTGGGAAGACAGTCGTCGGCGTATTGATTTACTTGCTATTGATAAAAGAGCCAACTTGGTTGTGATCGAATTAAAACGTGATGAAATTGGGGCTCATATGGAGCTTCAGTCTTTACGTTATGCGGCCATGATATCGACGATGACGTTTGATAAAGCGTGTTCTTACTTTGAAGAATATATCGAAAAAGAAGAGTTAGAGCTGAATGCGCGTCAAACTATTCTCGACTTTGTTGATTTGGATGAAAGCAGTTTAGATGACTTTGGCAATGATGTTCGTATTGTTTTAGCTTCAGCTAATTTTGGCAAAGAGCTGACAACATCAGTGCTTTGGTTACGTGATAAAGGGATCGATATCAGTTGTGTGCGATTAACGCCATATCGTTACAATGACGATGTTTTAATCAATGCAGAGCAAATCATTCCTGTTCCTGAGGTTGAAGAGTATCAGGTTAAGTTCAGAGAAAAACAGGTAGAGCAACGAACCAGTAAAAAAACACAGCGAGATTACTCAAAATATCGTTTTAACGGGCAGATTTACAATAAACGTAAATTAGCATTAGCGATTTTAACGCATTGGATTAATGTTAAAAAACCAACTGACTTAGCTGAAGTTCATCGATCTCTTGAAGGTTATAATCTACCACGCGCTGTTGCTTTATTTGATCAGATCACTGAAAAGTATCTAAATCGTTACCATTCCTCTGAAAATGATCTTTTGACTTTAGATTCAGGGGAACTCATCGCTATTTCCAATCAATGGGGAGATAACATCCCTAGATTGTTAGATGCTATGAGTCAATACGGGATTCATGCTGAGAAGATAGAGGGGTAAATTTTTACGGGCATGACGTTGGTAAATTGAATTTTTTCGTTAATTAAACTGGTAATTATCAAATTAAGCGCCATACTAAAACTTAGTTATTCTAAGTTTTTGTGGTGAGTATGGATATTCAGTTGTATCAAGACGAATCGCTCGAAAGTATTCTTTTGCGACTCTCGCATGAGAAAGGCTACGAGCGATTTTCACATTTCGCTGAAGATATTTGGCATGAAGTATTAGTTAATTCAACGGCGATACCGGGGGCTTTTTCACTTTCGCTTGATTTAATTAATATCTATCACGCAAATACCACAAGCCAAATGCGTGTACGGACGTTAATGCATTTAGAACAACAATTAGGCATTAGCAATTATGGAATCTTACGCTTAGCTTTAATGCACTCAAAATCTATTTTTTCGCCTAATTTCAAAGCGATTAATAGACATGGCTGCGATTATCCTTTTTCCTTTCTAAGAAAACGTTTTACTCCTATATGCCCACACTGTTTAGCTGAAGCTTCTTATATACGCCAAGAGTGGCAATTTATCCCTATTCAAGCCTGTACGAAACACAAATGCCAACTTATTCACTTATGTCCAGAATGTGGTACTCGGCTGGAATATCAAAAGACAGAGAGTATCCATTATTGTAAGTGTGGATACGATCTGTCTAAAGCAAGCATCCAGATCGCTTTAGGTGGTCCACTGCAAGTTGTGCAATGGCTATCTGGTGAAGGTGTATTTGAACATGGCTTAATGAATAAGCAGTTGTCTAAATCCGAGCGATATGGTTTTTTGCTTTGGTATGTTCATCGATATGGCGATCGCGAAGATATTAATTTCGATGCATTTATTCGTTATTGTGGCTCTTGGCCAAATTTGTTGTGTAAAGAATTAGATGAGTTGATAAAAAAAACAGATAACACTCGAGTAAAAGGGTGGAAAAAAGTGTTTTTTAGTGAAGTATTTGCTGGTTTGTTAATTGATTGTAAGCAACTTCCAAGTTGTCAGTTAAGTCGAAATACAGTATCAACTCAAGTCTTAGCATATTTCATAAAGCTGATGGCTGAGACTCCTATAGATCCAAAGGGAAATATTAGTGATGTACTTTTAAGCCCTTTAGAAGCCTCGACGTTGCTTTCTTGTACAGTAGGTGAAATTAATCGGTTGTATAAGTTTGGGGAGATAAAGGCCATGATAAGACTAAAAAAACAGACTAATATAGATAGAAACGTATCTATTTTTTCACTACGAAGTGTAATAGAAACGAAATTAACTCGAATGTGTTCTGAATCTGATGGTTTAAGTTTATATCTATCTGAGTGGTAATCATGACGACATTAACTGATGTAATTGCATTAGATGATGCAAAAGTTAAGCAAGCCACACTAAAAAAGCTTTTTATGCCGTGGAGTCAAGATGTCGTTATTGATGGTTTTGAAAGAGAAGCTTTGGCGGTGTTACTGAATATAAGCTCAAATCACAAGAAAGATAAGTGTGATGACTTGTTAGACATTACTCGAGCAAAAAAGTATTTAAAAAATAAGGCTAACCATAGTTTATTCTTAGCTGAGGTTAAATGGTTTCATACTCACAACCTAAAATTCCCTGATTGTCGTGTAAACGGTCAAAGGCTTATTGCAAAACCTATTCTCACTGACGAATCTTTTATTTCAAGCTCAACATTAGAAGCTAGTTTAGGCTGGGCCCATAATAGTGCGTCTTATCGCCATCCAATTTGGCTGTTGAGTCCGTTTAGTTGGCAATCAAAGACGGTGACGATTTTATCGTTAATTGAACAGAAAGATCCTGTTTGGTTAGAAATCCTTTATGAATTTGGTTTGAGCTGTGAGCAACTTAAATATATACAGAGTATTTTACTCACTGATCTACCGAAAGAAACCCTTCCAACCAGTGTAAGCACTTTTAGTAAACAAGTAAGATTTCCTTGGAATAATGACTATGTGTCAATAACTCCAGTAGTGAGTCATTCAATTCAACGAGAATTAGAAGTTCGGTCTAGGGCTAAAGAAAGTAAATTACAGTTCACTTCTACATTTCTACCGAACCCACAAAATATTGGTTTTTTATGTGGCAGTGTTGGTGGGCATGTGCAAGTTTTAGATTATCCTTTGGGAGTAGAATTTAATCCTGACCAAACGTTGGTTGCGAGTCGTCAAAAAAAAGGACGTTATTTTGATGATTATCAGATAACTAACCTCAAAATCTGTCAGGTACTGAGTCATCTAGTTGAAATAGATCCGCTTAAAACACAAAAACAAAGAGATAGGGCACGTAAGGTACAAACTAATATTTTACGAAAGCAAATAGCCCTATGGATGTTACCATTACTTGAATTAAGGGATATTAAAGATGCCACGCCTGAAGATAAAATACCTGAATATCATGATCCTTTAGTTCAAGCATTTATGACGCAGCCAGAGTCTGAATTTACGTCGCTGTCTAGCAAGTTCAATCGACATATACATTTTATTTTCCAGAAAAACAAATATACAGCGAAGTTTGCTTATCATCCTAATCTTATTAATGTTGTGAAATCTCAAATTGACTGGATACTTGAGAAAATTAGTAAAGATAATTCTCAAGATGTTTATGTAAATTCAGAACAATATATCTACCTCTCACACTTGCGAGTGCAAGATGCCGTTGCTATGAGTAGTCCTTACTTATCCGGAGCTCCTTCACTATCGGCTATTTGGGGCTTTATGCATCAATATCAAAGAAAATTAAATGAGCTTGTAAATAATGATTTTCAATTTGAGTTTTCTAGTTTTTCGTTGTTTGTTAGAAGTGAAAATATTCAGAATACAGCGAAGTTAACCGAACCAAAGTCACCAATAAAAAAGAGAACAATATCTAATATCAAAAGACCGGCGATTATCGGTCAGCGTTTGTCAGATTTAGAGATTGATTTAATTATAAGAGTAAATAGTAACAAACAAATCGTAAGTCTTTTGTCGGAACTAAAAGCGGCGCTTCCCGAGGTATTTGCTGGAGGAGTAATCTACCAACCACCTATATCATTGAATATTAATTGGTTACGAACCTTTACTAGTAAAAGTGAGCTGTTTTATATCATTAAAGGTTTACCGGCATATGGATGCTGGTTATATCCAAGCAATCAGCAACCAAAGACTTTTGATGAACTTGAAGATTTTTTAAATGATAACGTAGATATAATTCCTGTATCGATGGGCTATCATTTTTTAGATCGTCCAACTAGCCGTGAAAATGCATTAACTGAGAGCCATGCCTATGCAGAAAATGTTTTAGGTATTGCTGAGCGACTAAATCCAATTGACGTTCGCCTTAATAGAAGAGAGCAATTTTTTAGTAATGCTTTTTGGGGGATAGAATCTAAACCTGAAACTATTCTTATAAAACAATATAAGGGTTAGTGCTATGAATTTATGTAATCAACTTAACTATCAACGTTCACTTTCAACAGGTAAAGCTTATTTCTATTACTTGTCTAAAGATAATGCAATATGTGCTCTTGAGAAAGATAGATCGGTAATACGAGCACCTAAGGGTGGGTATGCTGAAGCATACAATGGGAATAACTACGAACCTAAGAATTTAGCGCCACAAGATTTAGCCTACTCTAATTTATTACGAATTGAAGAATGTTATGTTCCGCCTGGTGTAAATGAAGTTTATTTAGGTTTTTCTATGCGTATAAACGCAAACTCAATTAAGCCATTGGTTTGTAATAGTGATGATGTGCGAAATACACTTATTGAGTTGGCAGAAGTTTATAAAAATTTAGGCGGATATTCTGAACTGGCTTGTCGTTATGCTAAGAATATATTGATGGGAACATGGTTATGGCGTAATAGAGGACCTCGATGTTTACAAATAGAGATTACAACGAGTGAATCAGATAAATATGTTATTGAAAATGCAATTAAACTTAATTGGTATGATGAGTGGGATAAGCAGTCAAAAAAAATTTTGAACAATTTAACCGCTTATCTGGAGAAAGCCTTATCTGATCCAGCAGGGTATTTTTATATTGATATTTTAGCAAAAATGACAGTCAACTGGGGAGATGAAATATATCCAAGTCAAAAGTTTTTAGATATCAAAGAAGATGGAGTACCTACAAAGCAGCTTAAAACTGCTACGTTTGAAAATGGAAAGGAAACGGTTTCACTTACTGGGCCAAAAGTTGGAGCAGCCATACAGACCATAGATGATTGGTGGTGTGATGATGCAGATAAGCCATTGAGAGTAAATGAATATGGGGCCGATAGAGAGTATGTTATTGCAAGGCGACATCCAACTTTTAATAATGACTTTTATCATTTGATTAGAAATACAGAAGGTTTGATTAGTGATATGCGGTCATCAAAAACTATACCTAATGATGTTCACTTTATTATGTCTGTTTTAATTAAAGGTGGCCTATTTAATTGTTCAAGTTCTAGCTAAGAGGCCGGTATGAATAAGAGATACTACTTCTTAATACGTTATTTACCTGCTCATACTGATAATGAGTTATTGGCAGGCCGATGTATTTCGCAGATGCATTTTTTTATTTTTGATAATAATCAAGCGATGAATAAAGTAGGGATAAGCTTCCCTGACTGGAGTACAGCCTCGGTTGGAGAGTCAATTGCTTTTATTGGAGATGAAAAAGATTTGATTACTGGGCTCTCTTTTCAGCCTTACTTTTCTTTGATGGTAAAAGAAGGGATTTTTGAACTTTCAAGTGTACTGGAAGTACCAGAAAGAGTGACAGAAGCACGTTTTACTCGTAATCAGAATATTGAAAAGAACTTTTTAGGCTCAAAGAGGCGACGAATAAAGAGAAGTATCGCTAGAGGGGAGTTGTCTGATATTACAAAGACATTACCAACAAGCAAAGAAGAGCGTGTACTTGAACCATTCCACAGAGTACCAATATCTAGTGTATCGTCAGGAAAAGAATTTATTTTATTTATACAAAAAGAGATTGCAGATAAACGATACAGCGCAAATTTTAATACCTACGGTCTTGCAACAAATCAGGATCGAAGAGGAACAGTTCCTGATTTAATTTTTAACCCTTTTTTGAAGTGAATATTTATTTTTAATAAAAACAGTTGCTTATAGATATGGTAAATAAAAAGGTATTTTGATGATTAAAGTAATAAAAAGACTACGAATCAATGAGATGTTTGCTATTATTTATAGTGTCCCGCCGAGTAGGCAGCTAAGAAATTGCTACAGTCCCTTTCAAGGTTCTAGGTAAGGTGTCCCGCCGAGTAGGCAGCTAAGAAATCCCTCTTATTATTAAAGTGGTTACTGATGATGTGTCCCGCCGAGTAGGCAGTTAAAAAAATGAAGGGAAAGTAAATAGGCCTATTATATTGATGTTCCGCCGAACAGGCAGTGTATTGGTCAAGTATAATATTTTTCACTTAAGTTTATTACTAATCAAAAGCTCTCTAATACAGAGAGCTTTTTCTTGTGTTCATGCTGTAGTGCTATATGTCAACGTTGTGTTACATGCCATCATTCTATGCAGACTGATATGATAACAACTTTAATACACTTATTATTGATTTATATTGATAATCAATGGGTTGTGAGAAATTGAGGCCGTCAATTTCCCTCGGTAATAATATAAACGACAAAGTCACTTGGTAGTTAATGTACGACAGAATCGCTTGGTGATCACAATGAGTTAGCTGTCGTGGCTAGCTCAGAAATTCTCATTCCTACTTAGATCTTTTACTTATTCATATTGTATTAACGTGGTTTTGGATTAGTTTTATTAGGCTAATCAAGCTTATTTAATACATTTCTTACTTTCTACATTTCAAATAAACAGTTTAAAACAAAATAATGCAATCAAGCTCATGATATTTATGAATTAAATTGATTATGATTGCATCGTTTTATTTATATGTTTTTTTCCGTTTTTATTGTGGGATGATTATGAAATCAATTAAAAAAGTAAAGTCTATTTTTGCGATAGGTGTTTTGCTTTCAGTATTTAGTACTACTACGTTTGCCGATATGTTTCAACCAAGTCATTCGTGCTCAACACCTTATAAACCCTACCAGTTTAATAACCAGTATGAAGTAGATAGCTTCAATGATGATGTAAGTAGCTATCAACAATGTATTAATGACTTTGTTGAAGAACAAAATGATGCAGCAAGAAATCATGCAGAGGCAGCAGAGCAAGCTATCAACGATTGGAATAATTTTGTAAATTACGAGCTGAATTAAACGTGAACTCAAAGTTATTAGTGGAAGATGTAAGTTTATTATTTATACTAGCAAGCTAAACTCGATGCATATGTCGGTGGTTAATAAGTTTTTTAATTTATTTCTATCAAGAATAAACAGGCATTTATAAGAAAAAATACTAAAAATGAAAAATAAAACCACTAAAAAATCTCATGTGTCTGATGCTTTTTCTCAGGGTATTGGAAACCTAAATCAAATTCAAACGACTAATCTTGATTCAGCGTTAAATGCATATAACGATATATTAAGAAAAACAATTTCAAATAGTAAAACGGGTCTGATTACGAAACAAACACTAGCAGTGAAACAAGGCTTTTTATCTGAAGGTCATCATACAGCCTCATTCAATATTAACGCAGCCGCTAAAGGTGTTGACAATGTTTCTGCGAGTATGGATTCTCTGTCTCCTATCGATCCTGTTGCAGATATCCGCATTATGGAGTCGAACGGTACTCACACTGATGCGCAGCTTAAGTCTTACAAGGATGGCAAAGCGTCCTCTACGGCGATCAGTAAAAGTAAGCTCAATCAAACTCAAAAAGTGGTGCCCAAAGATCAGTTAGCAGATGCCAAATTTCATGCAAACAAGCAATCTATCAGAAATCAGCAGTCTAGACCCGAGGTATCAAAAAACTATAAAAACACTGCTGATAATGTAGATGATCGCATTCGATCTAGAACCAACCCCGAACTGTCTAGCGATTCAATAGCGAGGAAAGGAAAAGGGGGTACAGAAGACCTGACCAAACGAATTGAGAAGGGTGATGAAAAGGTTGAGTATGCCCGTAAGGCAGAAGTGCAAGCAGAATTGCGAAGTGTCCAGTATGCCAATGCTTTAAAATCCGGCTCGATAGCAGGTTTAGTGTCGAGTTCCGCATCCGAATTAATCCGTTTTATGAGGTCCGGTAATAAATTATCGCGTGAAGAATGCAATGAAATTGCTCTAAACATCGTGCTTGGCACTGCAGGTGGTGCCGCTAAGGCGCTACTCACGACAGGCCTCCAGCATGCCGGGCAGCATTTAGCTGAAAATGCTAGCAAGGAAGTCTTAAAATCATTAGGTAAAAACCTAGTTAAAGGTAGCGTGGCCGCGAATGCCGCTTTAATGGTCGCTGAACTAGGTAAAGGACTTTTCGAATACAGCAGAGGCACCATTGATGGTGTTGAATTTGCTGAAAACATGACGTCATCTGGCTTGAATATCGCCGCTGGTGCAGCTGGATACGCCGCTGGTGTCGCTGTGGCACCCTTTGTCGGCACGTTTATTTCTTCATCCGTCGCATCAGTTGCGGTTGCGGGAACCACGCTTGGCGCTCTAGGTCCGATAGGCCTTGGAATTGCCACCAGTATTGCCTTAACTATGGTAGTCAGTGCGTATTGTGGCCATTTCTCAAAAAAAGGTACTCAGATTGCCCATGTTGAGTTTCAGCGCGATATGGAATTACTACAAGCAGGCGAGATCACCTTGGCAACTTACACTGGACGTGTTGGCACTATGTCAGAATTAAGCTTTTCGTGGTCAGATATCTTACCGTTTTCTGGTGCTTTTTCTGTTTGGGGTGAATATAAAGCGCGTAAAGGCCAATTGACAGCGATTCAGGAAAACATGGCTCAGCGTATTCATAATCTACGCGGTGAAGAAGCCGAAATGATGTATAAGCTACAAGCGGACTATCGACAGAAATTCACTCAAATTGAACAGCAATACCAAGAGATGGTGAGCGGATTAAACCAACAAGTTGACGCGACATTTGACCAATTCAATCGAGATCTTGACGAGCATCTTCAATTTAAATTCATGCTGAACCAAGCATCTGGCGTTGAAACCTTTCGAGCGATGGCGGAGAAAAAGGGCACATTACAAGCCATCGAACGTGAGAATCAACAAATAGCCTTTTATAAAGAAGAGCTCAATAATTTAATGTGCGAGCTGTCTGAGTCAATTTCAGAAGGTGATCAGGAGCTTAGGCTGATAATGATAAATACGATAAAAAACCGCATCGATAACATTTTGCCATCGGTGACTCCTTTTGATCAGGCGTATAACTTTCTAAATTCAGACTCACCACAGACCTCGGTATAATCTAATGTTTTTAAAAGCAATTACACACTTTTTTGCGAAAAAAGGACTCGCTTCCCATGAAGCGGATACTCGCGCGGCCATTTCTCGTTACGAACGCGAAAAAGAGGCAAGTGAATTTCGAATTAATGAGCGGATGGTTAATTTCCGCGAACGTTTACAGTCTCACGCAGATAAGCGTGACGAAGATCTGAAAAAATACGTTGATGAGTTAAATGAATTTATCGCGATTACTGCGGAAATGCAGCCCTCGATTCATAAATTGTATGATCAGATGTTTTTAGCTTTTGATGCTTGGGGGAAAGTAAAACTTACACAACAAGATTTAGACATTGAACGTTCAAAGAGAAACCTTTTACAGGAAGAAATCAATTTATTTAAAGATGCATTGGCAGCTCTAGAGCTAATGGCTCAAAACGAGGATAAGAAACACTGGCATGATCGGGTAGAGAGCCAACCGCTAGGTTTAGATAATAAAGCCATCAAAAAAGAATTAAAAACAGTTGGTCGCTGGCAGGCCAATCAAGAACGTGAGCTAGCTGATCAGCGAAAAAGAATTGAGTCGGCGATTCGTCAAAACGGCATGAAGCTAGGTCAGTGTCGAAAAAATATTAAAGATCTAACAGATCAATTATGGCCACTGAAAGAGGAATTAAAACGGAATCGCGATCAAGTGCGAGAGACGTACTTCGGATTATGTGACCACTGGAAATCAGCTAAAAACAGTGTGGACTCAATGTATGCTGGTCAATGTGATGAGCTCTATTACGTCGAAGAAGTTTGCGTTATGAAAGAAACGCCACTGAAAGTTTTATTTTCTTGGTTGTCTTCCTCTAAGGAAGAAGTGCCCATTAAACTGACTACGCCTAAAGGTTGGGGCACAAAGTCGGAATTGAAAGAATCCTGTGATTTATTCAAAGCGGATCTCGACGAGTTATTCGAAAATAAGAAAAAATACCAGAATGAATTAAATCATTACTCAGATCGAATTAAAGAAGCAAGAAGCACTGAAGATTACTCAACATTTGATCAAGATAAAACACACCGCTCCATCGCTTTTAATAATAAAAAAGAAACACAAGATCAAATTGGCATCGTAAAACCCAAAAAAGATCAATTGAGCTTATATCTATTCAAGATAAGAAAGATGACCGGTTGGTTACAAGATATCCACCCGCAAGTACATTTGAATCGAATGTACAATATGTGTAAAGAAATGCAGGAAGAGGGCGAGGAAATGTACCAGCGCTCATGTGGACTTAAAGTTACCCAACCGAAAAATAAAGGTCGTCAGTCATGAACACCACTCCAACCATACAAATTGATCTTGTTAACGCTGAAATTGAAATTCGGTGGAAAAGAGAGATCAATAGCGCGGAATGTTTAGCCATAATGTACGCTGTTAACCATGGCTACAACACACGCGAAGAATTAATACGGGTGTTACCTCAGTTTTCACAAAATCGCATACAGTCAGCGCTGGCAATACTTTTTGCATACCAATTAGTAACGCAGCAAATGGAATTGTTAATTTTATCTCTAGATGCAATATTGATTGATCACATCACAATGGCGCCAAATATGGTATTACCGTTAGATGTCGGTATCGAGTTAGGCAATCTCCCTATATCGTTTCAATTGGATGTATTACAAAAATTGGGTATTGAAAATCAGGGTATTGCACTGTCCACTGTTTTTTTTAGGGCATCAAACGCCGCGGTTGCCAATATAGCGTCGGAGGAGGAGTGATCATGACGCAAACCAATTTTATACAACATATCGATGATTGGGTCGAGTACCTATGCCTATTAATAAATAAAATGGACAGCGTGCAAGATCGAGTTAAGTACCAACGTCAGTTGCGTTGGACTCTGGGTTTTAGACGAGGCACAAACTGCTCTTTGGTGCACAATAACACGCTAGCCGATCTGTACGCGGGGATTGAACTGGATCCCAGTCGTTTAATTGACGAGAACTCTAAGTCTTACGAGCCAATTCAGATGTGTTACAAAGCTGATCCTTCTGGTCATGCCTTCAAACAAATAGGAAAGGCAATGCAATGTAACAGTCTCTTTTTGCTGCAAGGACCACCGGGAACTGGTAAGACAACGGCTATTGTTGAAGTCGTGCTTCAAACATTGCGAGCTAATCCGAATGCTCGTATTTTGATCACATCAGAAACCCATGTGGCTGTTGATAACGCATTGGATCGACTCAGTCGTGAACTGGGTGATAATTTATTATCTAGCATGATGAGGTATCAAAAATTCAGCGATAGCACTGAGTTAGATAATCCAGAAGTTAAAAGGATAGAGGCACTGGCTCTACACGATCAGGTTTGGCAAGAATCTTTTAACAGAGAACCTGAATTTACAGGACTGTTATGGCAGCGGTTGAGTCAACTAGAAAAACGTGAAGGTATGGTACCGCGTTGGCTGGCACGTAACCTCGCGGATAATCACCAGATCATCGGAGTGACATGCAACCAAATCGAGCATTTAATCGATGAAAATACCGAGTTATTTGATCTAGCTATTATTGATGAATGCTCTAAAGCAACGTTGCCAGAATGGATTATGGCGATGTCTGTGGCGGCAAAATGCTTACTGGTTGGTGATCATAAGCAATTACCACCGACCTTTTGTTCTGAAGAATCCGATGCATTATCGGAGCTCGAAGAACACCAAGAGCAATTAATACGCGATGGTGTCATTGATCGGATTTTTGTTAATGCCCCTGAGGAAATGAAAGGAACCTTACTAACACAATTTCGAATGCAACCGAATATTGGCGAATTTATTAGTAAGGAGTTCTATAACGGCCAATTATCTCACTATCAGCAGCAAACTGTAGATCCAGACTCGAACTTTGGTTGGTTGACGTATAAAACCCCACGTCTTTTTCCGGCAAGGACTGGCGATAAAGTGTTAAGCAATGAAATTGAAGTCGAAATAATTAAGTGCAAGCTGCTCGATTTAGCTGAGACAAACCAACTTGACCGCCTTTTGGATGTGGCGATAATTACGCCATATAAAGCTCAAAAACGGGCTTTAAGAGATATGGTTAAGAAATTGAAATTAGAAGATAAGTTGTTGATTGAAATCGATACGGTTGATGCATTCCAAGGTAAAGAAGCCAGTATCGTATTTTTCTCGTTTGTTCGGAATAATGGATCTGCGCAATTTTACGGGGATGCACGACGTTTAAATGTGGCATTGTCACGCGGTAAAAGTCATGTTTACCTTGTGGGTCATTGTCAATATTTAGGTCGACAAAAAATTCAAGCGTTAAAGTCGTTGGTTCAACTTAAGATTCTATCTACTTTTGATGATCAAAAACGTAATCAGATTTATATAAAAAATCCTATCTAGGTTTTTTAGGCGGGTGTTTAGTTAATTTTGTTTCTTCATTAGAATATTTTAGCTAAATCATCCCCAGCTAATAGATATTGAACTTTAACTAACTTTTGCCCAATTTTTATCTGGGGCACTTTCTAACTCGAAAGTGCCCCATTATCATTCAGAGCAAATACTCATTAATATCGCATTAACGTGATTTTGGATTAGTTTTATTTACTGTGTATATCAACAGTTATAATGAAACGTGGTGATTTTATCGCTTTAGTTCTGTTTTTAATAAGAAATATTTCTTGTTAAAAACAGAACTAATTGAAAATTATATTATTTAACATTTCAGTTTGTATTTAATAAGACTGATTTAATACATTTCTTACTTATCACATCCTCTCATTGAACTTCAGGCGTGAAAAATTGTTATCAACTTCATGATATATATAGATTATATCTAGTATGATAAAGTTTTTTTATGCGTGTGTTTTTGCGTGAAAGTAAGAATGCTTATTAATATACTGTTAGGCTACTCACTGTGATTCTATGCCAATTTAATGTATAATTGTGAAATATGTTTATTTATTTTTTATTAAGATTCAAAGTTATATAGGAACCATTAGGTGTATGAGTGATGATGCTATTTATTTCCCAAATATATTACAACTTGCTATAAGTTTGAAATATGGAGACTCAGAGTATTTCAATAAAATTGATACCTATGGTTTTGGTAATACTCCTGAACATGACAATGATTATTCACTTATTGGTTCAGAACAAGCTTTGGAATTCGTAAATGAAATACGCAATAGTGACTATTTTGAGAACAAAAATTTTATCTCTCACCTAAAGTTCAATCCATTAATAAAGCTGTTAGATATAAACGAAGATGTTTATGGTTTGATAAAAAAGCCGTCAATCTCTATAAAGTCTATCCCTGAAGGCTCCCAAATTCCGAGTAATGGAAGATACATGGAATTTGAAACATCTCCTATTTTTATGTCTCAAATTGCTTTTTCTATGGATCGTATTATTGATAGGCAAAGTGCAATTGGAAGAGAAGCTAAGCTCTATGCTTCTCTTGCTAAAAAGTATGGTGAGCTCGCTGGAGGGCGACCTCAAATAGTGAATATGGGATCTATAAAACAATATAATGCGACTTTATCAGCATATCACGCGAGAGCTAGTTATATTGCGGGTATTGAAAGGTTTATTGATAAATCATTAATTGAACAGTCCGAGGAAGCTTACAAAAATAGCAGATATAAATTAAGTTGGCATTTGAAATCACAAGAAATAGTGAATAGTGTTAACAATGATGACAATAACAAGCTGTTTTCAAATGTAACTGAGAAATATAATGAATTACTAGGTGGTGGAGTCTACTTTTTAAAGAAAGAACAATATTTGAATGGAAGTTTATTCGCATTTTCTCTAGATGGTGAAATTGAAAATACAATATCGACTTCTACTAAGGAAGACTCATCAAATTATTTTGGTGTTAAAAATTCAGATGAAAAAATAATAGACAGCTATTATCAGTCAATTTTCGATGTAAACTTTTTGAAAAGTAATGGCGTATACGGAATTAACGGCAGAGATGCTTGTAACCTTAAAGCTTTGTCAAAAAGTGTAAGTTCTAGCTTTAGAGTTAAAAATAATAAGGTCCCCCAGATACTAGTTAATACAATTGAGGAGTTAAATGAAGTCATAAATTCAGTAACCAAACAATTTCCAAACAAGGATGTTTATTTTCGTGGGCAAGGAAAGCACCATAAATTGGATAGACCTGCCAGCGTAAATAAATTTTTGTATGGTGAGGCTAAGGTTAATGAGTTATCTCTACCTACTTCAGCAAGTCGTAATAAGTTTGATTTTGACTCTTTTAATTCAGCATTTCAAATGCATATACAAGGAATGATGTATTCAAAAATTGAAAAGTCTAAGTTTAGTAGTCTTCATGATAATTGGAGATACTGGTCACATTACCCTCAATGCACAGATAAACTTATATTTGAAGCTTCTGAAAAGTGGTTTAAGTTATTTTACTCTTACGAGTGGGACCTAATGGTAATGGCTTTGGCGCAACATTATGGTATTTCTACACATGGTTTAGATATTACTAGTGATTTGAACGTTGCTCTATGGTTCGCAACTAACAAATGGTATGAATACAAAGTGGGAGAAAAAAAATTCTGTTGGTATAAGGGATTAGAGAGACCTGTTCAAAAAGACATTAATGATTATCCTGTGATATATATTGTTGCGACGGATAGAAATTTAAAGCGAGACTTGGACCAAGTAGAATATGCTGGTTTAAAAGCTCTAAGGCCAGAAAGGCAGGGGGCTTTTTTACATTTTGGCGGGTGGGGACTCCACAGCAATGTTTGTGCTGAAGATATAGTAACTGCAATTCATTTATCTGAAAAAGTAAGCTTACCAACTTTACCAGAAGCGGAATGGTTATTTCCCTCACCTGAAGAGGATCAATTCTATAACGACTTATTAGAATTGAAAAATGATGCGATCAAAGCTGGCTTTCTTTCGGGTTTTGAGGATATTGCAGAGTATCGTAAAGAACCAAAAGTTTAGTTGTATATGGATCCATGTGTTTCGCTTTGGTAAAAGGTACAAAACAATCGCTTAGATTGATTTTATGCTAAAAGTACCTAACAAGGCATTTAAACGGAACTAAAACAGTGGGTTAGGTTCCGCTTCGCTCCACATTATAACCCACTATTTTAGTCCGCTTAATGCAGCGTTAATTGCTAGAGGTAACGATGAGATCTGATCAATTCGTCAAAAACATAAAAGCCGAGATTGAAAGCCTTGTATCTCTTTATGCACAAGGTTCTGAAGGTAAAACTTGAAGTGGTCAAGTAAAATTGGCCACTGATTTGTATTCATTATTAAATCGGCGTTCTGATTCATTAGGCGTCAAGCCACCGTTATATTGATGGGGCCTGACTTGGTTGTAATATCGGATAATGTATTTAGTGATCGCCACTTTAGCTTCATTCGATGAGCGATAACCCGCAGTTGGCATCCACTCTGTTTTAAAACTTCTAAAACTTCTAAAAAATCGTTCCATTGGGGCGTTATCCCAACAATTTCCACGTCGACTCATACTTTGTGTAATTTGATACCGCCAAAGTAATCGGCGATATTGTTTACTTGTGTAATGACAGCCTTGATCTGAATGAAACATAACACTTTTAGGCGCCCCTCGAACTTCATAAGCCATCGAAAGAGCTTTACCTGTTAAATCTGTATTGGGTGAGCCTGACGTTGCCCAACCAATCACTTTACGGGCAAATAAATCAATCACAACAGCAAGGTACAACCAACGTTGTCCTGACCAAATATATGTCACGTCGCCACACCAAACCTGATTAGGCTCAGTAACTGCAAACTGGCGATCTAATGTATTGGGAATATTTAAATGTTCATTTTCTACTTTTTTATAACGATGTTTTTTAACCTGACAACTGACTAATCCTAGTTGTTTCATGATGTTAGTTGCCTTATATCGACTTAACGGCACGCCTTTAGTCGTAACGATACCTGCAATTGTTCTGGCTCCAGCAGAGCCACTACTGGCACGATGTGCAGCCTTCACTTCACTAGATAATAGCACTTGCTCTTTTGACTGCGTTTTAGGCCGTTTAGTCCAATATTTATAGCTACTGCGATGAATATCAAAGACATGACAAAGGATAGATACAGGATAATAAGCTTTTAATTCATCAACTAATATGAAGTTTTGAATGAGTCCGAGGCCAAAAGAGCGGTTGCTTTTTTTAGTATTTCTTTCTCCATTTCAATCCGTTTAATCTTCTTCTCTAATTCACGAATTTTAAGCTGATCAGGCGTCATTGGTGTTGCTTTCGGTGTCATTCCACCACGTTCATCTTTCAGCTGTCGAACCCACTTATCCATTGTTGATTTACCAACATTCATTGCTTCCGCAGCTTCTTTTACAGAGTAGCCTTGGTCTAAAACGAGTTGTGCTGATTCTAATCGAAATTCAGGTGTAAAATTAGGGCGTATTCTTTTAGTCATAGTGTCACCTATTAAATTATGAGGTGATGATATCACCTCTAACTAGGTGGCCAAATTAACTATGCCACTTCAACTGAGATTGGTACTAAGTTAGACTCTCTGAATCTTAGCCCTGAACTAAATGCGGAAGTTGTATCATTAATTGAGCAGGCTATTAAAGAATCTACCTACAACTTAATTAGTGGTCTTGAAGGCTCAGCTTCACTGGCTGGTACTCAAGAAATATATAAAATCACGAATGAAAGCGGCAACGAACTTTCAGGTGAACTAGACGTAATATTCTATGAACAAGTCATGGAGTAAACATTTTACAATAAGGATATGTGTTGCGAAGCCGACACCTATACGACGTGTTTAACAAGCCCAAGCCACCTTATATACGTAAATATTGCGAATATTATAAAGGTGATGCTGACTTTCTTTTGTTCACTATATTTTTCCTAATACCTACCAGTTTTAATAGAGTAAAAAGTCTAACTCATTTCTGTCCACTTATGAGTTAGCTACTTGGCTAACTCATGTGTGATCACCGAGCGATTCTGTCTACCACTCAGGTTATGTCAGCTTCATGCATTGACTTTGCTTGAAAATATAAAATAACTAAAAACTCCTCGTTAATAAACTATCTGCTAACATTTTTTGCTAGCGTTTTTATATGTAGTTTTATTTACTCGTAATAATGGTGAAACAAAATTACTGAAAATTTATTTCACCATTATAATGGCTTTTAACATGAAAATAGATTTAGGACACCTTATGCTTTTATATTGGGACACGATATGCTTTTACGGGGTTATTAACTAATTGATTATAATGAGGTCGTTAGGACACTTTATGCTTTCAGCGACATTATAATATAACGAGAGGCATTAGCATTTTGTACCAACTAATGCGATAATTATCACATAAGCAAGCCCTTTATTAGTATAGCGACAATAGGTTTATTAGCATGGCTTCAACAGCAGCAGCACTCCATATTTTGGTAAAACATAAAGAACAAGCCGATGATATTTTAGAGCAACTTAAAAAAGGTGCTAAATTTCAGACGCTTGCTAAAAAATATTCTACTTGTCCATCAGGTAAAAAAGGTGGTGATTTAGGTGAGTTTAAAAAAGGTGCGATGGTACCGGCATTTGATAAAGCTGTATTCAGCGGCAAAGTACTAGAGCCAATCGGTCCGATTAAGACAAAATTTGGTTACCATATTATTAAGGTTTTATACCGTACGTAGCCGATCAGATTATCGTGGATTTTTAAGAAGGCGCTGATGATTCAGCGTCTTTTTTATGAGTTGTAAAAATATTGTCATTATGACGGTATTATTAATAAGAGTATTACCACCAGAATAGCGTTAAGGTCATTAATATTCGGCACATCATATGACATAAATAAAATGAATCATTGAGGAGGGTATTAAGATGTAATCCGTCGCAGTGGAGTTATTTTTTTAGCCATAATACATTATAAATACGCTTCATAAGATGTTATTTGTAGCATTATTTTCCGTGCAAAAATTTCATTATTAATTCCTATTAAGCTCATAAGTATTAACTATTATACATTTTTACTGGATGTGGATATTTTTGTCTGGCAAAAATATGCCACCAATGACGTATTGTTTAGTTATGCACTAATATGTTTTAGATGAGTTTCTATAAGGATTATAACAATGAAAAAATTACTACTCTCCGCTTTGATTTTAGCGAGTGCAAGTGCAAGTGCAGCAGATCTTTCAATTAAGATGACAGATCTTAACTCAGGTATGGTGGCTGGGACGATATCAGCTGAACAAACAAAATATGGTGTAGTCTTTACACCACATTTGGAAGGCTTACCTGCCGGGTTACATGGTTTTCATGTGCATACAAACCCATCATGTGGTACGACTGAAAAAATGGGTAAGACTGTTTTAGGTGGTGGCGCTGGTGGCCATTATGATCCAATGAAAACGGATAAGCATGGTTTCTCATGGACCGATGATAATCATTTGGGAGATCTACCACCTCTTTATGTTAATCATAAAGGTGATGCTGTTCAGCCAGTGCTAGCCCCTCGATTAAAATTATCAGATTTGAAAGGGCGATCATTAATGATTCATGCTGGAGGGGATAACCATTCAGATCATCCTCAACCGCTTGGTGGTGGTGGTGCACGTATGGTCTGTGGTGTGATAAAATAATACACGATAACGTTTTAAGAAGGCGCTGATAATTCGGCGCTTTTTTGTGGGTGTTATAAAAGGGGTTAAATCTAAAGCATTTAACAGCATGTATTATTTTCAGGTTTTGTTAGGTTATTAGAATGAACATACATCGACTTATACGCCAGATAGTATTTTACTCATTAGCAGCTATTGTTTTTTATAGTGCTTTAGAAGCGGCAAAATTTGTATACTTATTGGGTTCAAGTAAAGCACTCTATCCGATTTCAATTTTTGGGTTTTCTTTGTTTTACAGTACGTTATTGTTGTTGGTGTCATATTCTTTAGGGCAGAAGTTTCTATTTGAAGCGACACGGACTAATCAGCTGTTTACAATTAAAAGACAGTCATACCAAACTCTCGGCATGGTGAGCTTGTTTACGGGATTAACTGTTATTAATGTGATTGTTTTATCGAGTTTTTCTTCTGGAACATTAATATCATCAAGCGTATATACCTTGTGCAGTTTGTCTCTACAATATGGTGTACCTGTAGCCTTAGTGACATTTATTTGTCTTTTTGTTGTCCTGTTAATAAATAATATGATTGTAACTAGGGAAAAGCACATTTAGTACGGTTGTATTTTTAGAATGAGTAATGAATATGTGAAAAACATAACATCGTTAGCTTCTTTTAATTGCATCGCAAATAATTACTTATACTATTGTTTTGATAATTTAACCAATAGTATAAGAATTGCACGTTTATGAAAATGATAATAACACCAGAGTATATAAAAAATTTTTCATGTATCGCGGATAAGTGTGAAGACCATTGCTGTCATAGTTGGGATATTTCGATTGATAAATCAACATATCAGTTTATGACTCAGAAAAGTGAGCTAAAAAATAAGGCTGCTAAAGTAATTCTTCGAACTAAAGGAGAATCACCTTATTATGCTAAAATAGAATTAGATAATAATGGTGTTTGTCCTTTTAGAGAAAATAATGGTTTATGTGAGGTTCATAAGGTACATGGGCATAAGCGTTTGTCCAATACTTGCCAATCTTACCCACGAATATCAACAATTCGTGGGTATAAAAAAGAACATAATTTATCGTTGTCATGCCCAGAGGCAGCCAGACAGATTTTATTAAATCCGGCAGCAATGGAATTTCATCAAGAAAATTATCCTGATGATATCTTTAAAGCTAATAATTATTCTCGTCCTGTTTGGTATAATACTGTCCAACAATTTATTGTTGATATTTTATTTATAAATAATTCTAGCTTAGAACAACGTTTATCTTATATTGGTATGACATTGCGTTTAATTGCTCCTTATACTAATCAACCAGATGAACTTCAGAAACGTTTATTACTTTGCTGTGAGGAAATTAATAATAATAATTTTAATCAACTATATGATAATCAACAAACTTCATCTGACATTCAAGCTGGATTATTAATTAAAATATTTAACTTTCGTATTGATCTTGAGTCAAAAAGAAACTTAATTATCGCTTATGAACGATTTGATAGTATCCATAAGCAACTAATAGAATCATTATCCCTTGCAAATGGCGATAGTGATAAACAAAAAAAGATTTTACAATATGGATTTAACAATAATTACACTAATTATTTTAAAGAAAATACACATATTTGGATAAATTATATTATTTATGTTTTTTATCAAAATGATTTTCCTGCTAAAGATATGCAAAAAATTTATAGCGATTTGATTGTGGATTTCTTTATTATTCGAGGGGTGTTATCTGCAATTTCTTCAATGCGAGAGCTTAATGATGATGATGTTATATTAGTTTTTCAAACCTATCATCGTATTCGTAGTCATAATAAAGATTTCATGAAAAACATTAATGAAATATGTAATGAAATTAAAGCTAATAATACCATATTACCTTTATTATTAATAAAAAATAGCTAATTGATTAAATAGAATACCTATCATTTAAATGGGCTAGTTTGTTCTAGCCTTTATTCTATCTATTATTTTTTAATATGACTTTCTATTATTAATATTCTTATCAAACAATGAATAGGGTAGGTTTTATGGGAACTAAGCACATTAAAAATATGTTTAAAAAATAATCAGCCAATCGTGTACTAAAAGACCTATTAAGCAGAATACAATAAGATTAATATTCCATTAAAGGATATTGGAGTATGATGAGCCCAAATAGCTAACTTTGATTTGTAAGGTAAAGATATGCGTTATTCATGGGCGATAGTTGGTATGTTTGCACTTTTGTCTGGATGTAGTTCGTCAGCGTTAACATCTACATCTTCTGCAGCGACGGCAGTAAAAGAAACCGCTACGCAAACAGCCAAGCCTCTTACACTGAACCAGCAATTTATTCAACATGGCTATAATGATGGATGTAAAGATGCGCTTAAGAATCAATGGCAGCCATCAAAGACAATCCTTGATGATCTTAAGGGTGTTGAAAAAATGAAGTATATCGAAGGCTGGAAAAAAGGTTATCAACGTTGTGTGATTGGTTTAGGCCCTGTAATTATCAACGATACAATGCCTATCTCACATCAGAAAAAATAATAAAAATAGATCGTAATTAACACCGTTAAGCATGAGGATTATTCTATCGCTTAACGGTGTTTTTTCTTATTGTTCAGTGAGGTTACGTTGTTTAACAGGTTTTGGAATATAACGCCCTAATTCATCAATTTTTCGGTTTTTAGAAAAGAACATTTCAAGTTCAATCATAATACCTAAGTTAGCGTGGTAATTATAATCTCGCGGAAATTCAAGTTGTGGTCGTGCCGCGAGATAAAGCCAGTGCTTATACACACGTCGTTTCCATTCAGCCGATACCCAATAGTTAGTGATTTCTTTCATTTCATCGGTATCTGCACTTATTCCCATTGAATACTCAAATAAATCCCTTTCTGTTGCTCGCTGATAAACATTAAATTGTTGTACCAATTCCCATTTATCATCTTCTTGTAAATATTGTGCACTGGTTGTGGTTCTAAAAATATTTTTGTGGTCGGAAGTTAGTGCATAAAACCCGCTTAATTGAGTGAGAGATCCAAAACCTTTTGAATGGTAATAAAACACCTCTTGTTCAAGTTGAGTTGTCCAGTTTTTACTGACATTATCCACTCGAGTCAGGCGAGCTTTTACAAAAGGATCGATAGGGAATTTGAGCTTAATACCAATATCAAAATCAGAGCTCCAGTTACCAAATTGTGCATCTTGAAGTCTAAAGCCACCAACAGTGTCTCCATTTTGGGTTTTACTGCCAGAGGCGATACCCCGTTGTTTACTTTCTAGGCTGTCATAATCACTGGGCTCTGAATCCAAGATTAATTTCCAATCACGCTTAACGTGCGGTAAATCGAGTTTAAAGTAAACCTTGAAATCATTTTCTAATTTACCTCGGTATGAATATATCGCCCGCTGACGAATACGAAGATAACTGCGATTGGTCAGTTCGGCTTCATTCTCATCTTTAGTTAGACTTTGATCTATATATTCTCCGACGGTGTGTACTGAATCGGTCATTGATTGTTGAGAGCTATCAATCCATTGCTTCATTTTATACGGTGTATTGTCGTCGTTAGTGTCGTTACTTGGTGTTGTTGTCTGCGGTAATACACTGGTTTCTGTCTGATTCTTGTCTAAGGAATTTTGAGCGAGAGGGGCTGCATTAGCTGTCGCTGTATAGAACACACACAATGACAATGGTAACGAGAGATAAAACCGAATAGTGTGATTTAGAGTCTTCAACTGAGTGTCATATCCTTATTTTTTGTCGTATAAATTTCATTTTTATCTCGCATACGACAACTATACTGATTAAGAAAATAGGTCTAAATACATATAGTGTAGAGTAATATCCTATGGTTATTTTGTTAAGTGATATGATTAACAGTGTATGTTTATTGTTTGTTTTTGATAGATTAATACAATAAATGCGATCCAGCAATTGCTTTTAATCGATCGTTTATTACTATTATTATTGTTGTTTTTCTGGAGGTGTATATGGATAGTTCAGAATTTAAAAGAATCAAACAAGAGGTGTCAGGGAAAGTGAATGACATCTTTGACGACTTTGAAGAATCGAATAATCGTTTACCAACAATGGAAGAACTTCGCGTCATTATTACGGATACAACTGATCATTATTTAGGTCCAATGGATCAAAATGTTATTGATGGTATTAATGCTAATTTAGAGCGGCAGCACATACGCGAAAAGTTATTATGGGATGCTGTCTCTGAATGTGAAGCTGAAGTTAGGAAATCTAAGGATTATAATTGTTAATCATATGGTTATGGGATAGTTGCCTTACAGTAGTATACGCTGTAATAAAATTGAAAACTCTGTTTTCAACACTATTTCTTAACTATCATTCAGTGAGAGGCTATAAATAGCATATTATTGCTAATTGAATGGATTATGAAAGAGGTTTAAGGATGACTGGAACGGTAAATATATTTGAAATTCGATGTGGCAGTGGTCATGCAATTGGTGTGCTAGAACTGAATAATGCGTCATCATTAAATGCACTAACACTGACAATGCTTAGAACGATTCAACAACAACTATTGCATTGGCAATATGATGAAAAAATTGTGAGTGTGATGATTCAAGCGGTTGGAGAAAAAGCATTTTGTTCTGGCGCTGATATTCGAGCGCTTTATTATGCGATTGAAAATGATCCTGCTTTGACTGCTGTAGAGCAAGTGACGACGCCAACAGTTGATGATTACATTCATCGTGCTAACAATGATAATAGCTATTTAGCAAAGCCGTTTTTGATTGATTATTTTACCGTTGAATATAGTTGTGATTATTTGATTCACAGTTACCCAAAGCCGATTATTGCTTGGGGAAATGGCTTAGTGATGGGCGGCGGATTGGGACTCTTTATTGGTGCTAGTCATCGCGTTGTTACACCGTCAGCGTCGTTAGCAATGCCTGAAATGAATATTGGTTTATATCCAGATGTGGGTGCAACATGGTTTTTAAATCAGCTTCCTGCCGGAATAGGACTATTTTTAGGTCTAACAGGGTCTGATGTTAATGCCAGTGATGCGCTTGATTTAGCAATGGCTGATCACCTTATCGTTGATAAAGATCGCGAGCGTTTGATTAAACAGTTGAAGCATTATCCGTGGCAAAATGTAGTAGAAAATCAAATTTCAGCGGTTGTAACAGAGATATTAACTGAGATTGCGATAGATTCTGAACGTCAGCGTCCACCAAGCCAAATGATTCCTTATTTTCCACAAATTCAAGCAGCATGTGTGGCACCAACGCTTGAGATTGTTTACCAACAAATTAATGCTATTGACGGGTTGGGATGTTGGCTTGAAAAAGCAAAACAAACCCTTGCCAATGGAAGCCCATTATCAGCTCACATCTGTTTTCAGCAAATGCAACAATACCAACAAGCAAGCTTAGCTGAATGCTTTAAGATGGAATTATCTCTGTCTGTTCGATGTGGATTAGTGGGAGAGTTTAAAGAAGGTGTAAGAGCGCGACTTATTGATAAAGACGCTCAGCCTCAGTGGTTATATAAGACTATTTCAACAGTAGACATACGCTTAGTTGATAGTTTATTTATGCCGTTATGGCAGCAACAAGCAAATCCATTAACTGATTTAATGTGATTATTCGAATAATGAAACAGTGTTGTGCTTTCTCTATTTTTTCGAATTGTTAATGTTAATCAGTGTTTTTTGATATATGTATAAACAGGTTTAGGAGCGAATTAACGTGGACATTGAGAATAGTGTTATTGTCATAACTGGCGCAGGTCAAGGGCTTGGGCAAATGATGGCTGTAACGCTTGCACAGATGGGAGCACAGCTCGCTTTAATTGATGTGAATACAGTAGGGTTAAGACAAACACAAGATCAATGTCATATGCTTAATAGCATGGCGCGAATTTATGAAGCGGATGTGACAAGTGAAGATCAGGTAGAAGAAGCCTTTACTCATATTATGGAAGATTTTGAGCATATTGATATTCTAATTAATAATGCTGGTATCTTGGATGATGGTTTGTTGGTGCAGAAAGACCAGACCGGTATTAGTAAAATGTCATTGGATCAATTTCAAACTGTAATGAATGTTAACGTTACAGGCACTTTTTTATGCGGCAGAGAAGCGGCTAAGTGGATGATTGAAAATGAAACCAAAGGCGTTATCATTAATATCTCTAGTGCGGCTCGTGCTGGCAATATTGGCCAGACAAACTATGCTGCATCAAAAGCGGCAGTAACGACAATGGCTGTCGGTTGGGCGCGAGAGCTCGGACAATATGGTATTCGAGTTGCTGCAATTGCACCGGGTCTGATTGATACGCCAATGGCTGCACAAATTAACGATGACATGATTGAACGTATGTTGGCGATGGTTCCATTAGCACGTATTGGTGAGCCAACAGAAATCGCCCATTCGGTGAGATTTATTATAGAAAATGATTATTTCACCGGCAGGGTACTTGAGATTGACGGTGGATTACGATTGTAATCAAAGTCTACTCAAAAGTGGTTATATAGTGCAACTAATGCTAAAACGCCACCAACAACAAACATGATCATTGATAGACCAAATGCGAATTTTGCCATATACGGCATTAATTTTTCCATTGGAAAGTCCAAATAACGATGAAGGAATATATTCTACCTCAGTTTGTGGATTAATGAGCACTAATATTGAGGTATGACTGTATTTTTGACATAAAAAAAGATCGTCATATGACGATCTTTTTTATGCCTTTCGGCAATATTTGTTTATAAGTTACCTTGTAAACAGATATTAGAATGCTTTTGGTGCGTAACCTGTAACAGCTTTAATACCCATGCTACGACCAAGTGCCGTCATTGGGTGAACAACAACAAGGTCTTTTACTGATTTTTTCAGTTTACCCATGTCTGCTTGTTCTGCTTTTGTTAACACGCGATTAAAAGCAAGAGATTTTACATCTTTACTTTTGCCACTTACTTCTGTTGACTTACGGTGTTTAACGTTTTGCGCTTTTTTGTTAAGGCTAAGAAGCTCATCTTTAAACTGCTTGATGATAACTTTATCATCACGTTGAATAGCAGCAGCAAGTTTACGCTGGCACTTGTCCATACGATTGTTAAGATTTTGAAGCTCTTGGTTTAAATTCATTTCATTACCTTTGTATTAACACTCGCAATACACTAAATCGTAGTGTTTACGATGAATAGGTATTGAGTTGCCGCTAGTATACATTATATTTTTGATAACTGGATCGCTATCCAGCAACTATTTTTGCTCAAAATTGCATTTTTATGGAGATATATGCCTCTTTCTCTATTTAGATATATCGCTGCCATTAATTGCCATCAACAATTTTGGCTAAAAACGATGGCTATGAATCGCTCTGATAACATTTATCACTAATATTTGATTATTAATTTAATACATGAGTTTTTAGAAGGAACAAAAAATGACAAATTATTGCGTCATTGTTACTACATTTTCAGATGATGAAAATGGTCAAACAATCATTAATGCTCTACTTGAACAGCGCCTCGCGGCATGTATTCAAGTTATGCCGATTAAAAGTTATTACCATTGGAAACAGAAGATTAACTGTGATCAAGAGCAGCAAATAATCATTAAGACTAAAACAAATCTGTTTGAGCAGGTGCAAGCTATCATAGTAAAACACCACCTTTATGAAACGCCTGAAATTATCCAACTACCGATAACAAAAGGTTCCGTTGATTACTTATCATGGATAGATCAGACCTGCATGTGATTTTATATGATTGAAAATAAAACGGATATATTTTGATTTATAGAGAGTGATTAGGTACAAAGGAAACAAGGTGTTTGAAAAAGAAACTAATTTATGCATTTAAATAATTAGTATCTTTCTGGAAGTTATAATAGTTTTAATACAAGGATGTTAACGATAGCGCAACATAATAGCGCTATAGTTAGGAAATATTTGTCATCATCGGTTTAATGATTTATGGCTACATTTAGGGCCGATGACAAAACATGGAAGTGATTATTAATGGTAAATCAAGCGTCAGCGACAAATGCAGAATCTGAACTTCGTGTGCGTTATAACGATATTACACGCGGTGTTTATTTTATTGGTACAACGCCGCCAAAAACAAATACGCCTTTAGATGAAGTTGAAGGCATTGCAGATCGATTAGTGAATCGTATTAAAGATCTCGCGATTGATGGTTTGATTGTGTATGACATTCAAGATGAAGTTTCACGGACAAAAAAACCACGTCCATTCCCATTCAAATCGACTCATGATCCTCGTTATTATTCATCGTTACTTAATAAGAAAACTGGGTGTCCGGTAATTACTTATAAAAGTGTGGTGCAATCGGAAACAGAAGCATTTGATGAATGGCTGAATGAAGCGTGGCATGAATATCAAGTACGTGACATTGTGTTAGTTGGAAGTCCATCAGCGAAAAATGAAGTATCGTTGCCGTTATCGACAGCGTATCAAGCATTGGCAGAACATCAGAATAACTTTTTTACTGGCGGCATTATGATTGCTGAACGTCATGCTAAGAAAGGCAATGAACATGCCCGATTAATTGAAAAATACCAGCAAGGGTGTAATTTCTTTATCTCTCAAGCTATTTATGACACTCAGGCAACGATTGATATTTTGACTCGTTATGCGATTGAATGTAAGCAAGATGGTATTAAACCTCAGCGTATTTTATTAACGTTTTCACCATGTGGTAGTGCTAAGACACTAGAGTTTATTGAATGGTTAGGTGTGAGTGTGCCTGAGGCAACCAGTTTGCGTATTCTAAATGCGACAAATCCATTACATGAATCGATTAAAATGTGCTGCAATAGCCTTAATCAAATTTTAGATGCAGTGGTTGAATATGATTTACCATTGGGGCTCAATATTGAAAGTTTAACCAATCGTAAAGAAGAAATTGATGGGTCTATTTTATTGTATAAATTACTTCGAGCATCAATGGACAGTCATTTAGCTAAACATGAGTTTCGAACATTACAAGCTAAAGTGAGTGCATCAATTGCATTGATTTAGTCATAGCGAAGACAGGAAAGTTAGCCCATACTGATTTATCATGGTATGGGCTTTTTATTAGTGTTATTTGTGTGCTGAGATGATGGTATTAATAGCTTACATAAGGCCTAAAATCGACCACCAAATAATACCTGAAGTCATAAATATTACGGCACCGCCGCCAGAGATAATTAAACCAATTTTCATCCACTGTTTATCGTTATGGTATTGATAGCCCATTAATAATGGATTACGTGCATGACTATAGGTTGTAAGGTTACAGCCTATATTTGTAATTCCTGCTACGGCTAAAATTGAGATTAAAGGGCTAACACCTAAAGCCATTAAAGAACCAATAATCACCGGACCTAAAGCAACAACTTTTGCTGTTCCTGAGGCAAAAAAGTAGGCGGTTACAAGATAGAAAATCATCATGACAATTAAAATCAGTGTGGAACTAGCATGGCCCATATATTGACTGATTAAATCAGAAACGCCGTGACCCACCCAAGCGGTAAAACCGAGTTTTTTTAGTTGGCTTGCCATTCCCATTAATACTGCAAACCAAACTAGCGTATCCCATGCGCCTTTTTCTGATTTGACATCATTCCAATTTAAAACACCTAAGATTAATAAGGCAGATAAACCGATAAATGCTGATGTGGTTGAGTGTAGATGCAGAGACTGTCCACCGACCCACATAATAATTAATGCAATAAAGACCGCGATTAATTTCCATTCAGCAACACTAACAGGACCTAAATGCAGTAAAGCTTGTTTTGCATAAGCTGGAGCTTGTGGCGTTTTTTTTGTTTCTGGGTTAATAAATTTAAACAGAATAAAGGGGATCGTTAATAGTAAAATTGCTGCTGGTAGTAATAAATACAGTGCCCAGTGGCTAAAGGTCATATTAATGCCAGCAACCGAGGCAGCTATTCCGACTAAAGCAAGGTTACCCGCAAACCCGGTTTGAAAACCTACTGCTGATGCGTCGTTCATAGCGCTTACTGAAGAAATAAGGTATTGACCCAACTTGCGATCATCTTTATTGATGACTTTTGCAAGTGAATCGGCAATAGGAGAGATAATAGCTGAACGAGCGGTATTGCTGGGTGTAGCGGGGGCGATAAGAAAATCAGCCACACCTAAACAATAAGCAATACGTAAAGAAGACTGACCAAACCAACTAAGCAAGATAAGCGCAATACGTTTACCTAAGCCTGTTTTAGCAAAGGCACGAGCAATCATAAAGGCAATGACGATCAACCAAATAAGGGCATTATTAAAATTGCTGGTGGCTGCCATAATTGCGGCTTTTGCTGATGTTTCTCCTCCTGCATGAAGAACGGCATAAGCGGAAACCGCAATAACAGCAACAGCTCCAGTGGGTAAGACATTCGCAACGATGGCGACAATGGTGGCGATAAAAATAATAGCGGTATGAAAGGCGGCAATATTTAATTCGGATGGTATATCGATAAAGTGCCAGCTGAGGGTACTGAGCAATACAATGATGATGGCGGGAATAATTTTGATAGCAAAGAAAGGCTCTGGTGGTGGTAATGATTCTTTAACGGCAGTTGTAGTCATGATCTTCTAGTTATGTTGTTGTGTATGTCTATATGGTATATGTGATTTTAATAATTCCTACTTAATATGTTATTTATGCGATATAAATATCAAAAAATTGGTTTTTCTTATTCATAATAGCGTGTTTTTTATGCAACAGGTGGGTTTTGCAAGGAAGGGTTCGTAAATGTGCGGTAAAAAGAAAACGCCACCTTATTAAGTATAAAGTGGCGTGAGATAACAAACAAAACTAGGTAGTCATGCCGTTTTGTTTATCGCTATCTTTATTGCTGCTGTTATATTTTACTGGTAAATGTACGAGTAATTACGTCTTGCTGTTGTTCACGTGTTAAAGAATTAAAACGTACGGCATAACCTGATACACGAATAGTTAGCTGAGGGTATTTCTCTGGGTGTTCAACTGCATCTAATAATGTGTCGCGGTTTAATACGTTCACGTTTAGGTGTTGGCCACCTTCAATACCGTCTGCTGCACCTGCTGTTTCGTGGTGGAAGTAACCATCCATTAATGCTGCAAGGTTTTGCTTTTGTGTATTTTCATCTTTGCCTAATGCATTTGGCACGATAGAGAAAGTATAAGAAATACCATCTTTTGCATAAGCGAATGGCAGTTTTGATACTGATGTTAATGAAGCAACGGCGCCATTTTCATCACGACCATGCATTGGGTTCGCACCAGGACCAAATGGCATACCAGCACGACGACCATCAGGTGTATTACCCGTTTTCTTACCGTATACAACATTAGAGGTAATGGTTAAGATTGATTGTGTTGGAATTGCTTCACGATACATATGCATTGTTTGAATCTTCTTCATGAAGCGTTCAACTAAATCACAAGCGATATCATCCACACGAGCGTCGTTATTACCAAATTTAGGGTAATCGCCTTCAATTTCAAAATCGATAGCCACGCCATTTTCATCACGAATCGGTGTTACTTTAGCAAACTTGATGGCTGCTAATGAGTCAGCGACAACAGAAAGACCTGCAATACCACAAGCCATAGTACGGCGAACATCGCGATCCATTAATGCCATTAGTGACGCTTCATAGCTGTAACGGTCATGAGAATAATGAATAATATTAAGTGCGGTGACGTATTGAGTCGCTAACCAATCAAGCATGGCATCATAACGAGGTATTAGCGTATCAAAATTAAGCACTTCATCCGTGATTTTAGCAACCTGAGGGCCTACTTGTTGTTGTGATTTCTCATCAATACCACCATTGATGGTATACAGTAATGCTTTAGCAAGGTTGGCTCGCGCACCAAAGAACTGCATGTGCTTACCAACAATCTGTGGGCTTACACAACATGCGATAGCGTAATCATCGTTGTCAAAATCAGGGCGCATTAGATCATCGTTTTCGTATTGAACAGACGATGTTTCAATGGAGACTTTTGCCGCGTATTGCTTAAAGGCGATAGGCAGTTGCTCAGACCAAAGAATAGTCATGTTTGGCTCAGGAGCAGGACCCATTGTATGTAAAGTATGTAGGTAACGGAATGTGGTTTTAGTGACTAATGTACGACCATCAACACCCATACCTGCCATTGCTTCTGTTGCCCAAATTGGGTCGCCAGAAAACAATGAATCGTACTCTGGTGTACGTAGGAAACGCACCATACGCAGTTTCATGATGAAATGATCTACCATTTCTTGTGCTTGTTGTTCAGTAATTAAACCGTTAGCGATATCACGCTCAACAAAGACATCAATAAATGTTGATGTACGACCAAGCGACATCGCAGCGCCATTTTGTGATTTAACCGCCGCAAGGTAGCCAAAGTAGGTAAATTGAATGGCTTCTTGTGCCGTGCGGGCAGGTAAAGACATGTCAATGCTGTATGTAAGCCCCATTGTGCGAATATCTTCTAATGCTTGAACTTGATCAGCAAGCTCTTCACGTAGACGCATGGTTTTTTCTAAATCTTGGCCTTGTTCAAGGAAAGATTGAGTTGAGTTAAATTGCTCTATTTTATCGGCTTTAAGAAAATCGATACCATAAAGGGCTAAACGACGGTAATCGCCAATAATACGACCGCGGCCATAAGCATCAGGTAGACCGGTGATAATACCAGAACGGCGACAAGCTAAAATTTCTTTGGTGTATAAATCAAAACAAGCTTTGTTATGTGTTTTGCGGTAATCAGTAAAGATTTTTTCAACCATTGGGTCTAATTCACGGCCGTAAACTTCACATGAACTTTTCACCATGCGAATACCGCCATTGGCAATAATTGCACGTTTTAGTGGTTTATCTGTTTGTAGACCGACAATGGTTTCAAGATCTTGATTAATATAGCCAGCACCATGAGAAGTAACGGTTGAAGGTAAGTCTGTATCAAAATCAACGGGAGCATGAGTGCTGCTTTCTTGCTTGATGCCTTCCATCACATCATTCCACAACGTAGTAGTTGTCTCGGTTACTTTGGCTAAGAAAGACTCATCACCTTCATATGGCGTATAGTTAGTTTGAATAAAGTCACGTGTATTAACGCTAGTTTGCCATTCGCCTTTACTAAAACCACGCCATGCTTCAAGCATGTCAGTTGTTGGGATTGTCATACTACTTACCTCTATAATAAAAATTTGAATGCGAGTGAGCAATGCTGTTTATTGCTCTCTTTTTGATTAAGTGCCATTTATTCAATGTTATAAATGTTGATTGAGGTGCTGGTTATTACTTTCAATATTAATAGGTTGGCTTTTATTATTGCCATTATCTTGAACCATATTTGGGTGTGATATGCTGCCTTTAAACCTTGAAATAATAGTATGACTAATATCTATATGAGTAAAATGAATGGTTTTCATTTTGCCTATGATTTTTACGCATAGATTGTTTGGTTATATTGTTATAAGTGCTCTGTAGCGGAAGAAATCTATGATGTAGATAGGGCTGTATTGTAGGTAAGGCTGTATCATAGGGATCGTTGAACCATAAAATCGTCAGCTATAATTAAATGACGATTTTATAGTAATAACAGTGACTTAATGTCCTATTTATGCAATAGCTCTGGACAGTTTACGTAGTCTAAATACCATCCATAGTGTAAGCAAAGCACTACAAATAGGTAACGCGAGCCAAACACCAGTAACGCCAATTGTATGCGCCAGCACAAAAATAATAATTGTGATTAGAATGAGTTTCCCCCCTGTTAATAGAGAGGCTTCTTTAGGCATATTTATCGCCTGAAAGTAGGTTGCACCTATGAGTAATGCTCCTTCAAAAGGCAGCCCCCAAAAATAGAGCGACATACCTTTCACTGCTTCAGGTTGAAGGAGCGGATTATTACCTGCAAACATATACACTACGGCATCAGGAATACTATATAAAGTAATGACACCAATAACGGCTATCAATAAGGTCATGGCAAATGCAAGGTTTCGAATTTTAATGACGCGATCTTTAAGACCTGCTCCGGTATTAAAGCTGACAAGGGGTTGAGTGCCTAGTGCGATACCTTCAAAAATCAAATAAAAGAATGCCTCAGTGTAACTAACGATGCTGTAAGCGGCGACATGAATGGGTTTTCCTACTAATAGAAAAGCTTTGCTATGTAGAATTAATACCACAGATAGGTACATGTACATTAATAAACTGGATGTGCCTAATTTAAGTATTTGTAATACAGTATCCCATTTTATTTTAAGGCTATCTCTGCCAATACGTAATTGTGTTTTATCGGTGAAAAAGTGTTGTAGGCATAAGATACAGGTAACGGCCTGCGATAGCATGGTAGCAATTGCGGCACCGGTTAATCCCCAAGGAATGACAACAATAAATAACCAATCGAGAAAGATATTTAATATGCCACCTAAGATCATGATCAATGTTACGCGATTAGGCTGACCATCGTTACGCAATAATGCAGAAAAAGCCATTGAAACAATAGCAAACCCACCCATAGTGAAATACCAAAATAGATAGTCTGTTGCCATTGATAAAATATGATTCTTTGCCCCAATCCAAATGAGAATATCTTGCCCAAACATCAGCCCTAACGAGCAAAAAATAAGGCCAGTAATGATACAAAGTGTCAGTGCATTACCAACAATATGACGCGCTTGTTGAGTATTATCTTCTCCCATTTTTATTGAGACTAAAGCAGATGATCCCATACCAATCATGGCACCAATAGCATAAAGGATAGAACCAATAGGGTAACCGAGCATAATAGCGGCAAGGCCATCTTCCCCGATGAAATGTCCAACAAACATTCCATCAACGGCAACATAGATCCCCGTAATAAGCATTGCTGCGATGGTAGGTAAAGTATAGCGCCAAAAAAGACGAAAGATTGAATCATCACGTAAAGATAATGGTTGGGATGTTGATATTGTCATTGGACAGCTTCCATGTGAACCGCAGCACTAAATGTAAAAAATTGTTGGTATTGTCTGTGGCTACATGGGGTTAGTCAATCCAACTAACTGTATTTATGCGTCGGGATCACGTGATTTTGATATTATTATCTATTAAATAAAAAGACCAAAAGGAGGACATTACACTCCTTTTGGATTTGATAGTTGAATATCTAGCGGTTGGTGTTTTTTGCCGCTGATTTAGTCTGGTATTGATTGGTGTTTTTGGTAAACCATTTCATGATTTTTTGTTGACGGCAATATAACAGCAAGGCACAAACACCTAAGTAAATTGTTGGCTCAATCAATCCTGATTTTACTGACCAATAGTAGTGAATAGGGCTTAATAGTAAAGCGAGATACACCCAATTATGCAGTTGTTGCCAATGTTTGCCTAAGCGACGCTGCATCGATTGTGTAGAGGTAAGTGTTAATAATAATAAGATAATCCAACTAATAGCACCAATGGCAAGGTAAGGACGTTTTATTATCTCGCTGCCTAATAAAGACCAATCAAAATTCAGATCCAGTGTAAGATAGACACTAAGATGAAGTGCAGCCCAAAAGAAGCTGTATACGCCGAGTAATCGTCTTAGACGTATCAGTCCTCCTTGTTTATATTGCTTTGCTAAAGGTGATAACAATAGTGTCAGTATTAATGTATTTAATGCTGCTTTACCAGTGAAATGCTCTATGCCCTTGATTGGATCAGCACCAAACCCACCGTTAATAGTGTTGTAAATTAGTATTACGATAAAAAATAAAGACAGTGTATGGATAGTGACTTTTATCATTAAGACACGAGAAGGGGTGAGGCGGTACTTTTGAGCATGTTGAGTGAGCATTAATAGTTCCTTTTTAAATCCATACCTTTGTATAACGCTGCCACTTCTTCAGCGTAGCCGTTAAACATTAATGTGGGTTGGCGACGACTACTAAAGACATTACCTTCACCGATAAAACGTTCACTGGCTTGACTCCAACGTGGGTGATCAATCTCAGGATTAACATTGGCATAAAAGCCGTACTCGCTCGGTGCTAAACGATTCCAAGTCGTTGGTGGTTGTTTATCGGTAAGATGGATATGTACAATTGATTTAATACTTTTAAAACCATACTTCCATGGTACGACAAGCCGTAAAGGAGCCCCATTTTGCGGGGCTAATGTTTTGCCATATAATCCGACTGAGATCATGGTCAATGGGTGCATGGCTTCATCAATTCGTAAGCCTTCTACGTAGGGGTATTCAATACCGCCACCAAGTCGTGATGAGGCTTGCCCTGGCATTTGCTTAGGATCGTATAAGGTTTCAAAGGCGACGTATTTTGCTCGTTGTTGTGGATCGGCTTTTTTAATGATGTCGCGTAAGCTAAAACCTATCCATGGAATATTCATTGACCATGCTTCAACACAACGTAAGCGGTAGATACGTTCTTCTAAGGTAAACTGGCTAAATAAGTCATCATAATCGAGTGTGAATGGTTTATTTACCATCCCATCAATTGTGACTTTCCATGGATCAGTGATGAATTTTTCTGCACGTATCGCTGGCGATGATTTGTCAGTTCCAAACTCATAAAAATTATTATAATGAAGAATTTTATCCTCAGGTGTTAGTGACAATGCTGCATTGGATAATGACGAAGTTGTTCCTGCTAATTGTCGACGATGATCAATTGCAGGCTCTTCTGAAGATGAGATAAAATCAAACAGGCCAGCATGGGCATTGGTTGATAATGGTAATCCAACTGCTGCAATCCCTAATTTTTTTAAAATAGAGCGCCGTTGATGATAGATATCTTCTGGTGTGACTTGGCTTTCCGTTAATGCCCAACGAGGGCGTATTTTTATTTGCATAAGCGGCCTATTGGTAATATTCAAAATGATAATTATCGTTATTTGAATAGACCGTAATCGAATAATAAAAATTTCAAAAATAGTTGGTTTTTATTATTATTTGGAAAAATAACAAACAAAAAAAAGCAAATAAAAGGAATACATATGAATGAGATCAATAACTTTAATGCTAATCTTGAATTACAACATATTTATTTAGAAGTTTATTCCGAGCGGTATAGTCATTTACGAACGTTTTTAGAGTCATATTATTGCTACCAACATGGATTAGTGACAAAGCAAGGTAAACCCGATTGGATACAGATATTTAATATTGGTAAACGAACGGTTGCGGCGCATCATATTCAGGAACGGAAATTGCTTGTAAGAGAGATGATAATGCCGTTATCGGTGCTCACTGGGTATTTAAAAACCTTAGGACGTGATGATGAAGCAACGATTGACAATATTAAGACGATTATTGATGAGCATCTTGAATATGTCATCATGACACGAGAGGAATATAATACGTTAGTAGACGCAGGGCTAAAAGAATCAATGCCTGCTGGTTATTATCAAGCTTCAGAAGCCAGTTATCGTTGCATAAATGCTCGTTTTGATGTGGTGGGAATCACATTATTGGCGTAGTAATAACGCTAATTGTGGTGGTTAGTTGAATCACTCAAGCGGTCGGTATAATGTGGCTTACATGTGTACGCTGAAAATAAGGTGAACAAGGATGATACCTCAACAGCAAAAACCGCCTATTATTTGGTTAAATGTAGCTCTATTTACGCTCACGTTTTTAATCGCGATTATTGGTGTGCCGCTATACCTTTATTTTTATAACCTCGATCTTACGCTTGTCGTGATGACCATCGTGGCTTTTTGCTGTTGTGGTATGTCAATTACAGCGGGTTACCACCGTTTATGGGCACATCAAAGTTATCAAGCAAATCGTTTTTTGCGAATGATGTTTGCTCTTGGCGGCGCATTTGCTTTGCAAAATAGTATTCTACATTGGTGTGCTGATCATCGAATTCATCATCGTTATGTAGATAATAATAACAAAGATCCATACTCAGCTAAAAAAGGATTTTTCTATAGTCACATCGGTTGGATGTTACGACAATATCAAGCTAGCCGTTATCATGATTATTCAAATTGTATTGATTTACAACAAGATCCTATCGTTGTCTGGCAACACAAGTATTACTTATTATTAGCCGCCATCATGAATATCGGGGTGCCTGTTGTGGTTGGGTTATTGCTTGGTAATTTATGGGGAGCTTTGTTGTTTGTTGGTGTTTTGCGATTAGTATTAAGTCACCATACGACCTTTTTTATTAATTCATTGGCTCATAAGTGGGGATCTCAACCTTATACCGATAGAAATAGTGCGCGTGATAATGGCATTATTGCATGGCTAACATTTGGTGAGGGCTATCATAATTATCATCATATTTTTGAAAATGATTACCGCAACGGCATTTGCTGGTGGCAATTTGATCCAACAAAATGGTTGATCAAAAGTTGCTCATGGCTTGGCTGGACAACAAATTTAAAAGTAACACCAGCAGATAGGATAGAAAAAACGCGGACAAAAATGGAATTTATGCGGTTACAGAACAAATTGAAATCATTACCAAATAACAGTGCGCGTTTGCAACAATTACAATTTGAATATGAATCCTTAATGAGTAAAATTTCTGATTATTACCAAGTAAATAAACGCTTAATAGATTTAAAGCAAAAAAAATTAGCAAATAATTATGAAAACTTTGAATTTATGCAACAGTATGAATTGATTAGACAGAAATTAAATCAACAGCGACGAGAATGGAAGTATTTACTCCAACAATATACTGTTTAATATTTAAAAATACTGATTGAGCTGTTAGGTCTTACCAAGATTTAACAGCTCTTTTTTATGAGAGGTTATAATCAAATGACACTATCATGCTGTTCCTTGGTTTGTTGTGATCAATATTATTGTAGATTTACTGTTACCGATAAACTAGTAGATTAAAATAATATCAAGTAGTATGGCAGTAAAGCTTAAAAACACATGTAATAATTAAATATAGTTATTGTATGTATAATTAATTACAGCGTTTTACATCCATGATTGAATGTTTGTAAGATCTTAACCGGAGATATTGTCGTGTACCGCGCATTACTTTTGTCACTCACATGTTTAGCTTCATCCGCAGCGCATGCAATTGAATATAAGCTACCAACCAATGGTAGTAATATCGTTGGTACAGCAGAATATTACGAAGTAAAGCAAGGGGATAGCCTTGCTGATATTGCAAATAAATATAACGTGGGTTTTCTTGGAATGATGGCCGCAAATAAAGGTATTGATCCTTTTTTACCACAGCCAGGAAAGCTATTACAAATACCTACCCAAGTTATATTGCCAGATGTTGCTCATAAAGGCATCGTGGTCAATCTTGCTGAATTACGTCTTTACTATTTTCCAAAAGATGATGCTTCTATTGTGTACGTTTTTCCTATTGGTATTGGTCGCGTTGGTCGTGAAACACCAAGTATGACTACTTCCATCAGTGAAAAAGTAAAAAACCCAACATGGACACCGCCAGCCTCAATCCGTAAAGAGCATGCAGCAAAAGGGGATATTCTTCCGGCTGTGGTTCCCGCAGGGCCTGATAACCCATTGGGTGATTATAAAATGCGATTGGCCTACGGTCATGGCGAATACCTTATCCATGGTACCAATAAAGATTTTGGTATCGGTATGCGTGTTAGTGGCGGCTGTATTCGTATGAACCCTTGGGATGTTGAGTGGCTGTTTCCACATGTAGCTCTTGGTACTCAAGTTCAAATTATTAATCAACCCGTAAAAACGTCACGAGATCCTGATGGTGAGTTAATTGTAGAAGTACATTCACCACTGTCAAAGAGCGAATCTCAGATAGGGGTTAAGAAAAGTCTTGATGCACCAGAAGTCTTATTGAAAGATGTAGAAGGTGATACTAAGGCAACGAAACGACTATATTCAGAACTGGATAAACAATCAGGTCTTCCTGTAATTTTAAAATCATAGTAAGCCCGTTGTTACTATATAAACGAGATAATATTATCTCGTTTTTTTTTGCATATTATTTGAAAAATAAAATATGATAATCACATTAATAATGTATTAACTTTATATTATTGTGATCTGTATTTTATTTTTATTTGAGATAATGTGGTTGGAATTGAGAAGGGTTATTTATAATTATTATTGTAAAGATAGACAAATAAAAAGAGACGACATAAGCCATCTCTTTAGATATTTTATAGCTAAGTATTGATTACTTAGTGTATGAACCAGCGATGTGGTCGATACGCTTATTAGCACGCATTGCTTCTTGGTATGCTGCGTCAGATGCTGCACGAGAATCATTTACTGCGCCTACGATTTGGTCTTGTTGACCTTGTAGCGCACTAACTTGCTCAGACAGTGTGTCAACTTTGTTAGTTAGTTGCTGCATTTGACTTACTTCATCAGAGCTAGAACAACCTACAAGAGAAGCACTTAGTAAAACACCAGCTAAGATAGATACAGTACGTTTCATTTTTATATAATCTCCATATTGATTTAGCCACTACAACTGTTGAATAAAGTTTGAGTTGGCAAATTCATTATGGCATAACTTATTATAATTGCTCATTAATTTTTTTCAGCAAAGAAAAAAAAATCCGATATCTGTCGCGTTTTTGAATAAAAAAAGTACATATTTAACCGTTTTTTTGCATTTATATTTAAATTGGCTTGAGCATAACTCCGCTTAATATAAGGAGTTACAAGTAATTTCTCGTTTTTAATAGTACCTAAAGTCAGGGAAATGTAAAATTTTGCAAATACTCAAATAAGTAACATAATAGATTAAAAAACGAGCAAAAAAGCAGTGATAAAAATAAGTGCCATTTATATTATGCAATTAAAAAAATAGATCATTTAAGTATTAAATATAATAGATATGAATCATGTCGACTATTATGATCTATGTCTTAGTTCTATTTATTCATTTATTACTCAGTTATTGATGATGTTATTATCGGAATCGTTGCAATTAATTGAGCAGGACTAGCCATATGAGGGAGTTTTTTAATTAACTCACCGGAAGGTTTTAAAAAATAAAAATAAGAATTGTGATCAATGACGTATTTTATTTCGGAATTATTTAATTCGTTTTTAATATAGAGTACGCCGTATGTGTCTGCTAATGATTTAATTTGTTGTTCTGTCCCTGTTGCCCCTGTAATAGTCGGGTCAAAATAAGCCGCATATTGAGCTGTTTTATCTGCTGAATCACGCATTGGATCAAGACTAATAAAAACAGGCCATAATTTATCTCGTTGTTGTTGTGGAATTGCCTTTAGAGCTGCTGACAATACAGCTAACGAGGTTGGACAGATATCTGGACATTGTGTGTAGCCAAAATAGACTAAACGAATACGTTCGTCTTCAGGGGCAAATAAATCAATAACCTCTGTACCTGATTCCAAATAATTCATTGGGTAGTAGGGTTCACGTGCAACTTCTGGATCGTTACTGTCCATCATGTAACGGGCAAACAGTCCAGCAACTAAAGCCAAAGCAAGAACTAACCATTGGTATTTCATCCATTCATCCTTAAATGTTTCCTGATAATCTATGTGGCATAAATGAATTATGAATAGAGATGTTTATAAAAGGTAGGTGCAGAGTAATTTTTTGTGATGTAACGGCATGGATAAGATTCAAAGAATAAAAAAAGTAGCCATGGCGGCTACTCTTTAAATGTTTTTTGAGGCTACTGGCAATTAGTCATTACGTTCAGCATATTTTTCAAGACCCCAAACAACGGCAAGACCTAAAATCATGGCAGCGATAGCATAACCAAGTAGAGCAGGGTGACCCGTTACATTCTCATAATTAAATGGTGATAAGTTATGCTCAAGTAGTGGCACTTGTTCACCGTGTGAATTTGTACGCCATGTTAGCACTTCTTTCCAAGGCCAAATCTTACCTAAAGTACCAATCATTAAGCCTGTTAGTAGCGTTAGGGCAAGATCACGGTAATTGCGTAGAATCCATGACAGTACATGAGAGAACGTCAACAGACCAGCAACGCAACCAACAGCAAATAAACCAAGTGTGAATACATCCACTGATTTTGCAGCCGCAAGAATAGGAGCATACATACCAAGCAGGAGTAAAATGAAGCTACCAGAAATACCTGGTAAGATCATTGCACAGATAGCGATAGCGCCAGCAATAAAGATATTTAATGGCGTAGGATCCATCGCTACAGGGTGTAGTACGGTAATACCATAGGCAAATACAACACCAAGAATAATGGCTATAAAACTACCAATATTCCATTTTTCAACTTGCTTAAGCATATGGATAACGGAAATAATAATTAAGCCAAAGAAAAATGACCATAATGGAATTGGATGAGTATGGAGCATCCAAGTGATCACTTTCGCTAACGTAAAGATACTTGTTAATATGCCACCAAATAAACAGATTAAGAAGGTACCATTAACGTGCTCAAATGCGGCTTTAATGCCACCGTTGCGGATTATTCTTATTAAGCTTGGATTGATACGACGAATACTTTCAAGCAGCGTATCGTAAATGCCGGTGATGAATGCGATAGTACCGCCTGACACGCCAGGGACAACATCTGCTGCACCCATCGCCATGCCTTTTAAAAAGGTTGATATTTTACTCATTGGATTCCGTAACTGTGATAGCTGAATAATTTAGGTCGAACATTATACAGCGAACTACTAAAAACCACTATTAAATCATAAATATAGTATTTTTCTATGTATATAAAAAGAAATATACATATAGTGGATATTGTTTAATTAATTATGATGACACAGCATATTAATTGTCGTGTCGTTTTTGTGTCAATTTAGCCGGTAAGTTTACATTCCTATTGATATATAACCACAATCACTGTGGGATGAATGTAGTTTGTAACATCGACTCGGCCAAGAGTGTAAATCTCTGACAAGGTTGTGGTTCAAAGGTAATAGTGAATGGGGATGTGGCTATAATAGCTAATAGTTTTTCTTCTGCTTTATCTTTAATGACTAGCTGCTGGTCGGTATTAAAATAATTTAATATGGGTGATATCAAGGTATTATCTACCTGTTGTAATGAGTAATAGCATTGATTAATAGCAATATTATTTGTAATTAAACTGAGGGCTGTAATTGAGAGAATACGATCTTTTTGATTAAGTGTTGCGAGGAGCCTGTCCCAGTGCGCTGCTGCTAAAATACCCATAGCAACATATTCAGGTCGTTGGTATTGGCTGAGTAAGAGTCGTTCATAGTCATCTCGAATGTTGTTGTGATTGATATCGTTCATCACTTTATCGTTAGTTGATAGGATCTCATAAGGACGAGGAACCTGACTGCTGCTTACTTTCTTTAATGCTAAGATTTCTAAAGCATGATACTCATTTAAAGGTAATTCGACAGTATGTTGTGTTATGGGATCTGGTGATAATTTAATCACTGTTTTGATGGGGGCAGCCAGTGTTGAGCTTGTTACCAAACTCGTCACAACATAAAAAATAACAGATAGCAAGTAAAGTAAGTGCATATAAATGATAATATTACAGCCAATATTAACTTAACTATGTGATTTATAATTATAAATAGCAATTTTATTAATGTGATTTGCGATGGATAATAAATAACAATATGATTAAAAATGTTATTTAAGTAACAATTGTGTATATTTTGTCGCAATTTTAGTGACGATAAAAATTAATCGAATGCGTGCATTTCTATATAATATTTAACATTCAGATGTGAGTTGTTCAGCTAATATTTAGTATTCATAATTATACTATTATTACAGAAATAAAAGGTTAATACCTCGCTTAACCATAAGAAGTCGAGGCTATTAATTAACCGCAATAAGTTACGTTGTAACTGAACACGTGGTGTAATATGGCCAAACATATCTTTGAATTATTACTAACTGTGGGTGCAATAATATTGGCTATTAGTATATTCATGCTCATTGTTATTCATTAGTTTTTGAAGCCGTTATAAGTTTATCCATGCTTATAGCGGTTTTTTCGTTAATGATGAAAAATAAATCCTCTAATCTAATATTCACGATTAAATGTGGGTAAATCGGCATATCCCTGGCTTCTTTGGTGTGGAAAAAACTGCTTTATATTGTTTTTATGGTATTAATGACTGAAAATAGTCTTTTTATAATAAAGTATCGCTATCGTTATTAAGTATTTTATCAGTTGATTTGTCGTCTATAATTATTTAATAACAATTGCTTAGGTTATTTTTTGCAACTGAGAAACGCACAGTGCCATTAATGGAATCTTTTACTCCATATATACAAGTTGATCTTTAGGTGAGAAAATACATTTAGAGACTACATCGAGATGTTTTGTGGATATTATAAGTGAGGATATATGATATTTGGATTAGTTATCTTGTTATCTATCGTTGCTGGAATACTATCTGGTGAGCATTTCCATTCGTTTATGGCAGGCTTTGGTATTGCAGCTATCGCGATAGGAACGGCGTATTGGTTAGCTTTTCGTGCGACACGTTATCCGCAATTAGCATTACTTATGTTACTTGTGGCGATGATGGCGAAATTAGTGATTACTGTGATTGGCGTAATCTGGGTTGTTAAGGCTAATTTGCTTAGTTCACCTTTTGTATTTTCACTGTCTTATTTGTTCTTCTCTATCGTGGTGAGTTACGGCTATTTCAAATTGCGAGAATATCAAATGTCTGTTGCTGAAAAACGTAACACGGTCGTTTTTTCTACGCCAATAAAGCGTACAGTTACAATGATAACTCCAACAACATCATCGTAGATGTAATCATCAAAATTAAAACGCATTACTAAAAAGGCAGCCATTTATTGAATGGCTGCCTTTTGCTTTTTTATTACTTTAAGCTATGAACTTAAATTAGAATGCTTTTTTACCCATTTGGTAAACGTGCTGAACTTGGTTATTATCAGAAAGCAATGTGATATTTGCTTTGTAGCCAGCTTTTAGTAAGCCGTATTCGTTATCAACTTTAATTGCTTTTGCTGGGTACAATGTAGCCATACGTAATGCTTCTTCACGAGAAAGGCCAACGTGATCGATAAGGTTATTTAGACCTTGTTCCATTGTTACCGCTGAACCTGCGATTGTACCGTCTTTGTAATGACATTTACCGTCAGTTACGTAAGCTTGTAAGCCGGCCATATCAAACTCAGTCATATCTGTGCCCGCTGGAGCAACGGCATCAGTTACCATAAATAGTTGCTCACCTAAAATTTCGTGGGCAATACGTACTGATGGGTAAGAAGCATGAATACCGTCAACAATAATACCTGCATGTGGTTTTTTATCGAAGATGTAACCAACAACGCCTGGTTCACGAGAGCCTAGTGGTGTCATTGCATTATAAAGGTGAGTGGCCATAGTTAGACCTTTCTTCTCTGCAACTTGCTCGTAAGTTGCATTAGTATGACCTAATGATACGGTAATACCTGCATTACGAACAATATCGATAACTTCTTGTGAAGTATTCTCTGGTGCAACGGTTAATACGCAAATTTTATCTGCATTATCAGCAAGATATTTAGCCGTATTTTTGTCTAATTCGCGAATAAATTCTTCGCGGTGCGCGCCTTTCTTTTCTGTGCTGATGAAAGGGCCTTCAAGGTGCAAACCTAACACGCCTTTTTGTAAGCGATCATCCATTGCTCCAACCATATCAAGCACTTCAATCATTGACTCAGCATCGCTGGTAATGAATGTAGGTAGAAACTGTGTAGTACCACCTTTTAAGTTGGCTTGATTCATTGTCTCAAGGGTTTCTTTACAGATAGCAGTGTTAAGTAATACACCACCACAACCATTTAGTTGTACATCAATAAAGCCTGGTGATGCGAGTAAGCCTTTTGCATCAAACGTTTCTTGTGGTAATTCACTTTCTGATACATCAGACATTGGAACAATACGTGAAATAAGATCGTTTTCAATAAAGATGGCTTGGTTTTCTTGAATAGTTTTACCATCGAATACGTTGGTGTTAATAATTGCAAACATCTGATTACTCACTTTAATTCTATAGCCTGATGATAAATTAGCAGGCAAAGTGGTGATTTTACTCTATATCGAGTGTGCCTTATTTAAATAAGAGCAATACATGTACACATGATAGATAGAGCACCGAATAATTGGGTTGAAATGAGATTTTTTATGGCATGTTAAATCTTATTTCACTATAAAAAATAAGATACCTGTTTCAATCATCCTTCGTCAATCTTTTATCCTATTAAATGCTAAAAATTCTCTGATCGTTATCTTTTTTTATATTTAGATCATACAAAAGTAAATTTTATCCTGTAACTGAATGAGGTTTATGGTAGGAAACTGAAATTTATATGCTTTTATAGATAAGGCTGTTGTTATCTGCTGTTTTGATTGATTTTATAAATACTTATAGTGCTTATTTTAGTGAGTAAATTTGTTCTTTTGTACCAAAGCTTTTTGCACTCATTCAGACAATTAGGCAAAATAGCCATTTACTAAAATACGTTATGATATATGACGTTGGTTATATCGACCAATATCTTATGTCTAAGTAAAGCTGTGTTAGGAGCTAAAATGCAGTGGAATAATTGGTCAATATTATTGTCTGAAGTGTTAGAGCAATTTTCGATAGGGGCGTTCATCATTATTGGTGGGGTAATGCTGTCGGGTAAATTATGTTTTGGACAACATGATCGAGTAATGAAAGTGTTACCTTTCATTAGTTGGCTATTGATTGCTTCATTGTTAATACGTGAAGCGACTTTAATGGCATTACCATCAAGTAGCATTGCCACCAATGCGAATATGGTTGTGTTTGTTTTAGTGTTTGTCGCTTTAACGTTAATTTATAGTTTGTGTGAAAATCGTCTAATTGGAAAAGATGGATCGCGTAAGCTTATTATCGGTGTCATGCTATTGTGGAGTATTGCTTATGTTGTCGATATTTTAAGCTTTAATGCTGGTAATGGCCATATTGGCAATATAATCACAACGGTTTTCAGTGTTGGTTTTGGCGGAAGTCTGTTAGCACATTCAATGCTAATCAAAGCACAGCATAAAGTTGATCCTCTGAATGTTGGATTACCATTATTTGGTACATTGATTAGTGTTATTGTCTTTATTGTTGCATGTCTAGATTTAGCAACACTTGTTGAACAAACCCAATCCGGGATTTTATTGCCATTTATCTGGCGCATGGTAGGTGTGGGATGCTTGGTGGCCGCAACAGGGCTATGGTTAATGTCATTATTAACTAAAACTAAACCCGTGTTAGCAATATTAGCGTGTGCATGTACTTTAGCTGTTATGGCTAGTTTAGCGGTTAATGGTAGTTTTTGATGATGACTAAATTAATGTCGTTGCTTTATTGAAGAATATTTTAATGATTTGTAACGATATTGTGCTTTACAGTTATGATAATAAACGAAACAATCAAAACAAAGAAAGAGCAGTTTCTATAGCTTTTACTAAAATTACTATAATACCAACGATAATTTTAGAAGAGTTGTACGGAATTAACGTATTTATGTTGAGCTCCATTCAAAGTGACATAATTATGAATAAAGGAAATTATTAGGAATTATGGCTGAAAAGAAAGCAAATCCGTTAAATGAGATTATTTTTAACGTTGTTGTTCCATCAATCATTTTAATGAAAATGAGTGGTGATGATCGTTTAGGCTCCGTAGGGGCATTATTAGTTGCTTTGGCTTTTCCTGTAGCATTTGGTAGCTATGAATTATTAAAAAATAAGAAACTCAACTTTATAGCAATACTTGGTATTGTGAGTGTTTTACTTACTGGTGGTATTGGTATTTTACAGCTTGATACACAATGGCTGGCAGTGAAAGAAGCATTAATACCCGGTATTATTGGCGTTGTTGTTCTAGGTTCAACTTTTACGAAATATCCGATTGTCACTAAAATGATATTTAATGAAGGCATTTTAAATTTAGGTTTAATTAAGCAAAAGCTAATGGAATATGATCAACAACAAGCTTTTGATCGTTGCCTAGTTCAATCTAATTATTTATTTGCAAGTACCTTCGTCTTTTCTTCTGTTATGAATTATATTTTAGCAACAGTAATAGTAACAAGTCCGGCTGGAACGGAAGCATTTAATGAAGAACTTGGTCGTATGACGTTATTAAGTTACCCCGTTATTGCTATTCCTTCAATGCTCATGATGATTGGAATATTCTATTTTGTTTGGCGTCAAATTCGTAAAATGACTAAGCTTGAAACAGTGCAAATATTTAAAACACAATAAATTATAATGTGTTAAAACAAATAATAGCCAGTAATGCTAACAACATTGCTGGCTTAATTAGATGGTCCGCCTCTCTCTAAAGCCGCTAGGCTTTAGTTGTGAGTATCTAGAGAGGCGAACCATCATGTTAATTAAAGTACTTGGTATTGATTTAGGCAAAACTTCACTTCATCTAATTGGGCACGATTATGCGGGCCGTGAGGTATATCGCAAAAAATGTAACCGTGCTCAACTATTAAAAATATTGCTTCAACTTGATAAAACTACTGTTGCGATGGAATCTTGTGCTGGATCTCACTGGCTAGCAAGAAAGTGCCAATCTTTTGGACATAACACCAAACTAATCCCTCCTCAATACGTTAAACCCTATGTAAAAACTAACAAAAATGACTACATTGATGCTGATGCTATCGCTGAAGCTTCTGCTAGACCTTCAATGCGTTTTGTTAGTGTCAAAACTGAAGAATCCCAAATTTTATCTGCAGTACAACGTATCCGTTCTGGGTTTATTAAAGAACAAACAGCAACGATGTGTCGCATTGGTGCACTACTACTTGAATTTGGTATCAATTTTCCTCGTGGACACGCTGCCATGGGAAAATTATTTCAATGGCTTGCCGATAAAAATCACACCTTACCACCACTTTTGCTTCAAGAATTAGCTGTTCTTTATGAGCATTATCAATATTTACATCAAAAGATTGCTGAGCAAGATAAAAAGATAAAAGCAGTTTTGAAAGAATCAGAAATGGGTGAATTATTACAAACTATCCCAGGTATTGGACCGATGATTGCGAGCGCATGTTTATCAGAAGTACCATCACCAAAAGATTTTAAAAATGGACGACATTTAGCAGCATGGGTAGGCTTAGTTCCTCGTCAATATTCAACAGGAGGGAAATCCACACTGCTGGGTATCAGTAAACGAGGGAATAAGTCATTAAGGACATTATTTATTCATGGAGCACGAGCTTTGATATCAAGGCCAAAAATAGCTGAAGCTATTTTTGGGGATTGGATAACAGAATTATTAAAACGAAAACCATTTAATGTTGTAGTTGTGGCGTTAGCTAATAAGTTGGCAAGGATCGCTTGGTCAGTAATGGTAACTGGATTGCCATTTAGAAAACTAAATTAATCAGATTTGCATGTGTAGAGAGATAACAGAACGGTTAAACCACCAGATAAAGGACCTGATACAAAAAACAGTGATTATACACTTTCGGCTTTTTAAGGATTATCTGGCGCGGAGCTTATCGTGGAGATGAAGTTTAAGTAAGTTAACTTCAATTAAACTCCGAATACATTAGCGCAAACCAACCTCGTTATCGAAATTTGCACTTGCAATAACGAGGCGGACCATACATTTTGTATGTAAAAATCTTAATTATAAGAACTTTGGCATAATCAAAGCAGTCCAACAATGAGTAAGTCATACTGGTGTTAATACTTATTATTGGAGGGTAATATGAAGCCATTCTCATTACTCTGTACATTATTTTTAGTTATAGCATGTTCATCAGCTGATGTTGCTGAATTAAATAAAAGTACCAATATTCGCCAAGGAGAGCATTGTGGTACGTATTTAGCCCCTCAAACTAAGGATTATTTTAATGACTTTATTTCTTTACAATTACAACAAGTTAATGCCCTCAAAGGCAAAATTACAAATGATAATCTGAATGAATTGCATAATGCGTTATATCAATTTGAAGCTCATTGGTTAGCGCTAAAAGAAGAACGGTATGATGCTTGCCAGCGATATGCAAATTGTACTGAATTAGAGCAGCAATATAATAATAAAAGGGTACAGCATCCTCGAGATTGGATTGCTTCATCGCAGCATTTGATGTGTCAAAAAAGTAGCTTTGAATACGCAATTAGCCGTATAAAAATGGTGGCATTTTACACTGATGTTGAGCGATTAGAATTGATTCGCCAAGAATAATAAAATCAATATGAATGTTGTTTGTTAACATTATGATAAATAACAATTTAATCTTATTAATTCTCACCTGATAAAATCTTATTTTATCAAAAATAAGATTTTCATTGTATTCAATACTATAGTTAATAAGAGTTGTTTTATACCAATGTGAGATATTGCGCTAATGATCAATGAGATAAATTGGAATCTATGACTATTATTTAGGTAGGGAATATTATTGCACACCATTAATAACGTACAAGGTTAAGCATATAGATGCAATGTGAGTTGATGTTCATATTGTTTGTGTTGAATTTATAATTCGATAAATTTGGCAAAGTATGATGTTGTGAATTGTCATACTCAATAACGTTAGATATAACGTGAGTTTTATGCAAAATGTTGTGCGGAACGTAAATTTTAACCGTAAATTGTCACAACTTTATAACTTATTTAAGCTGTTGTTAGTACAATCATGTAAGTTATTGGGGGATTTGAGCCAAGCGATAATCAGATTCCAATGACTTATGAACTGGAAATTATCAGTTGGTTTTGTTTTAGCAGATATAAAGGTCAATTATGGAAATTATACTCACCGTAGCGTTTATTGTTGGTGCGTTTTATATTATTTTTAAAGAGAGAAAAAAATGTTCAAAATCTGTCGACTATTCAAAAGATAGTTTATAGCGCAAGATATAAGTAACATTTATGGTAAATATCGTTAATATGATATGGTAAAAGTACCAAATGGTACTTTTATGCATTTTTGATACATAATCATTGTCATATAAAATAAACTAATATAAAACCACTCCTTTCCGTTCTAAATGTATGTATATTATTATTGTTGATAAGAATAATATCAGTTAATATTTGCAATATAATAGGAAGTATTAAAAGTAGAGTAACATTATAAATATAATGAGTGACTTGTATAAAATAAAATCATGGTTTAAAAGTCGATTAATAGCGGATTATGCTGGTACTATGATGGTAGTAGCTATATTCATCATTATATTTATGGCTATAAGCTTCACCTTGCTATCGCCTTATATTGCGAGAGAACAATTGTCTTCTAAATTAGACACTATGTCTAGTGAATTAGTTGATAACTACAGTACAAATATTGGTGAGTATCATGAACTTATAACAGATGTAGTCAATAATATTAATTTTGATTGTAGTAAAAGTGATCGTAAATATATAAAAACAAAAACATATAATAAATATTATATTAAAAATATTGATATAAAAACGCATGATAATATTGTTTGTTCAAGTTTTAATGATAAGCCTAAACATCACACTCAAGCTATATTTATTAAAAATCTTCAAGATAACATCTCGTTATGGGCTATTGATAATAACAAAGAACAATCAATACTTTCATTAGTATGGGAAGATACCAAGGGTAAAGTCTCTATTGATTTTGAACCAATAATATCAAAGATTACGCGTAATAAGCATTGTGATGACTGTATCTTAACTGTAGTTTCAATACCAAATAATAATAAAACACTACACTCTCAAGATGATGAAAATGTTCTATCAAAACAAGCTTTAAATATAGAAGTTTTTAAAAACAGTTTAATATTAAAAAATTATGTTGACCCTCAATTGTTATCACTTATATCTATGGATTTAAAACCGTTATTATTTATTATTGGCGGGCTAATTGGTTTGCTCGTTTTCTTTGTCATTAACACTTATGCTAAGCGCCAATTATCTTTACATTCATTAATCATAAAAGGGATAGGGCGTAAAGAATTCATTCCTTATTATCAACCTATTATTAATGTTAAAAATAATAAAATGTATGGTTGTGAAGTATTGGTTCGATGGTGGTTTAACAAAAAAGAATTAATTTCTCCTGATGAATTTATCCCTTATGCTGAAAGCAACGGATTAATTATACATATTACTGATATTTTGCTTGAAAAAACATTAGCACAGTTAAGTTCATTAGATTGGAATAAAAGCTCGGGAATTATCAGTATTAATCTTGTTCCTGAGCAATTAGAAAATAAACTGCATATGCGTAAAGCTGTTGATTTAATTATTAAGTCATCAATTTCGCCTAAATTAATTGCTTTTGAAATTACAGAAAGAATGTCATTTACTGATCTTGATAAAGCAGCGGCTGTTATTGATTATTTGAAGGCTCAAGGTATCAATGTCAAATTAGATGATGCAGGTACAGGCTATGGCAGTTTTAGTTATATACAACATTTGAAATTGCAAAGCTTAAAGATTGATAAAATGTTTGTTGATACCATAGGTACGTTTGATCATAGACTGTCTGTTTTAGATTCAATTATTGCTTTTGGTAAAAAGTCAGGTATGGAAATGATAGCTGAAGGTGTTGAAACTAAAGAACAATCTGAATATTTGTTAAATAATGGTGTCTATTTGCAACAAGGGTACTATTTCTCAGAACCATTAAAGTTTGAACAATTTCATGACTATTACAAACAAGATCAAGTTAATAATTAAAAGGCACTTTATTCTCCAATTAAAATGAAGAATAAAGTGCGATAATTTTAGTCAATTATTTATTTTTGTTATTCCACGTATCGACTAAGTGTGCAATAGATTGGTGTGCTTGTTTCCATTCACGAGTTTGCATTAATGCATTAAATTCAGGTGTTGGTTTTTTCAATAATGAATTTAAGATAGAAACTTGAGTCTGTGGTAATCCATCTAATGCTTGTATTGCACCTTCACGGTTATTACATAACATAACCATATCACAACCTGATTGTTGAGCGGCAACAGCACGTTCACCATAGGTACCTAATACATCAGCACCTTTCATATTTAAATCATCAGAAAAGATAACGCCATTAAAACCTAAATCACGACGAAGTACTTGTTTTAGCCAATATTCAGAACCACTTGCAGGTCGTTCATCATAAGCATTGAATACGACGTGTGCAGGCATAATCCCTTGAAGCTTATTGTTGCTTATTAAATCCGTGAATACAGTCATATCGTGTTGCTTGATGTTGTCACGTGAGTCATATGGAGTTTCAAGGTGTGAATCTGCAATTACACCACCATGGCCTGGGAAATGTTTCCCTGTCGCTGCCATACCTGCGGTTGCCATACCATCAATAAAAGCAGAGGCATAACGAATAACATCGGCCGGATTATCAGAAAAAGCCCGATTGCCGATGGCTTTACAATCAAAACCTAAATCCAATACTGGCGCAAAGCTGATATCGATATCCATTGCCAGTAATTCAGCGGCCATTAGCCATCCTCCGGTTGTTGCAAGTGCTAAACCATTGTCTGATTCTGCAAATGCACGAGCTGGTGGCAGTATAGAAAATTGCTCTCTAAAACGCTGAACACGTCCACCTTCTTGATCAACGCCAATAATAAGAGGGCGTTTTGCTGTTTTACGAATATCTTTTATCAGTGCTCGAAGTTGATCGCGATTATCGTAGTTGCGAGCAAAGAAAATAATGCCGCCAACAGTAGGGTGTTGAATAATTTCACGTTCTTCTGCATCAAGTTCATAGCTTGAAACATCAAGCATTAAAGGTCCCATCAAGACACTCCAGCAAACAAATAGAACGAACAAATTATCATAGTTTGCTATAACCGCAATTTTTAATCTGGATTTTATTGTGTTTTTTAGTTCTTGATACAGAAAATTAAGCAGTGATACGTATCACTTTAAATGGTAACTGAATGTAAGGTTATTTATCTGAATGTGATCTAAATCGTTTCAAGTGCAGCTCTGGTTAATATAGACTACGCACCATTGAAAATTGATGCGGGATCAATGATGTCTTTGCTTATTGCGATTGCTTTAACAACGGGTATTCTTTCTGGAATATGGGGCTGGGTTGCTGTTTCTTTAGGATTACTGAGTTGGGGGGGCTTCTTAGGCTGTACAACATACTTTGCTTTGCAACGAGATGGACTGAAAGGGGTTGGATTAAGCATTGCGACTAACCTAAGTGGTGTTTTTTGGGCTATGGTGATTATTAAGCTATCAAGCATGATTAATATAGAAATCATTGGTTATGTCATTACAGCTCTTGTCGCATTTATGATGTGTGCTCAAGCAAAGAAACACTGGTTAAGCTTTATCCCTGGTACATTCATTGGTTCTTGTGCAACATTTGCAGCAGCGGGTGATTGGCAGCTCGTGATTCCGTCTCTTATTGTTGGTGTTATCTTTGGTTATTTGATGAAAACAACGGGTATATGGCTACATGCAAAATTATCACCGAATTATGAGCAAATAAATAGCTAAGAATATGGCAATGAATAAGTATTGATAACAAAAACGCAGAGCTTCGGTTCTGCGTTTTTAGTTCTGTGTGACAATATTTCAACCAAAAATGGGTACGAAAATACCATTATGGTTGGCGCAGTACTTTTTGATGCCTGGACGGTGGTTATCTTTAGTGGCAAGTATGCAAACTCGCACGCCTTGCTGGGTAAGATTTTCAGTGAGAGCTTGAATATTTTTATGATCACAGCATTCACGATCAGCATCGCGTCGACATAGATCAACAAACACATCAGCTACATCGTCATGGTAAAGAACATATTCTGACTGTTGCATTAATCGTAATGCTTTAAGACTGAGTAATTCAGGATCATGCCCCGTTTCAATAAGGTAAATGCTTCCACCACATTGGTTCTTCTCAGTTAATAATTGTTGAAAAGCCGCTTCTAATTCTTCGGTTGTATGGGCATTTTCTACCACACTTAATCTGAAAAATTGTTCCCAAAATTTTCGGCGTTCATCTACGGTAGTGAAATGTTGTTTAATACGTTGGCGTTGTTCGCCTGAGAATGATGCGAGTAAACTTAAATTTTGTGGTAAATAGGTTTCTAAACGTTCACGTAAGTAACGTACTAGCACGGGTGATGCACCACCACTAGAAATGGCAACTTGAATTGGAGACCGATCAACCATTGATGGTGTAATAAAGTCGCAAAATGTTGGGTCATCAACAACATTAGTCCAGATTTTTAATGCATTTGCGTCATGGTAAATCTGATGATTAAGCGCTGCTGAGTCAGTTGTTGCCCACACTTGATCTGCACCACTAAGTTGTGATGACTGATAAGGTTGTTCGATATGTGTGATCAGTTGCTGTTGTAATAACTCTTGCAAATGCGGATGTAGTTGTGGTGATACAACGGTAACATTTGCGTGTGCTTTTAATAATAAATCAACTTTACGGCAAGCAACGTCGCCACCACCAACAACTAAGATTTGTTTGTTATTTATTTTTAGAAATATAGGAAAGAAATCCATTTAATAATATCCATTTAAATATCAATGTAGGTCTATTATTACGTAATAATTATCGATGACAATAATGTATTTTTTATTATTCATAAATAGACAGTTAGATCTACACTTCTATAATAAATTGATTCTTTTTCGAAATAAAGCAATTGCTACAAGTATAATCAAAACTTTAATTGGTATAGTTCCAGCAGATTGAGGCTGAGTTGAAACTAATAATAGATTAAGATCTTGGTCTTGAGGGTAATCATCGACAAGGATGAAAGGATCGTACTTGTAATTAGGTGAATTATAGTGTGTGGCTAAAGAAAAGTGGGGCAGGTTGTCATATTGCTTAATAGTGTCTTCAATCCAAATACGTAATGCGGCTAATTCGGTATATTGTCCATGCAGTTGTTGGTACTGCTGTGTTGGATTATTGAGCCTTTGTTCACACAGAGCGCCGTTACTAACGATGCCAAGTACACGTAAACCAAAGTCACTATTAGCAATATGTTGTTGGTTTTGCCAAATTAAAGGGCCACCAGAGTCGCCACTACAAACGTCTTTTAGAAGGCCATCAATATTTGAATCAGCACAAATGATTTGTGATTTGTTGGCTTGCAGGCCATTGCAATATTGATCAGGAACACCGGCTAATGTTATTAATTGTAATTGGTTAGGGTAGTTTATTTTACTGTCATTATTGGATTTCCCCCAGCCTGATGCAATGAGATTTGCTGTTGAGTTTTGATGTATTACCCAGTTATTATCAAAAATATTATTAGCTGCTATTTGTTCATTTACTGACGCAATAACAATAGGTTTAGCAACAGTAAATAAAGAGCTATTAACACGGATTAATGCAATATCATTAGCAAATATTTCCTTATTATAATTAGGGTGATTTATAATATGTGCGATGGTGAATTTATATTTGGCATCGAGTTGTTGCGAATTTTGCCGAGGAATTGTTGAAGTTCCAGCAATAACATGACGAATATAATTTTTGGTACAGTGAGCGGCGGTAATTAACCAATATTCATCAATAATAACGGCGCCACATAAAACAGAGGTTACATTTGATGACGTTATTGCTGCTTGCCACGGTAATAATAATGGCGCATAACGCGTAGCTGGATTACTGTTTATTGCTTTTGGTGTAGGTTGTGCTGCAAATACAATTGCATGATGAGCGCTCGTTACTATAAGTAAGAATATAAAAAAATAACGGGTTATGTTTTGTTTTATTTGTAAACGCATTATTCTTCCTTATCTTACCTTTCCCATTATCTTCAGTGTAGTTAGCGGAAGATTAACTGGCTGATGAAATTGTGACTAAAGTTGAATCAAAAATGAGAATGTTGTTTATTGAGTTGGAATAATTGTTAACTTGATAACGGAAAATGACGTAAATTTTGATTATCATAAGTAACTATTTTTTGCTTATTGATGGATAAATCGTGTTTAATCAATGTATTGGTTTTGGTGTAGCAGGTAATTTTGCGGGGCATTTAGAACAGGCGGGTGAAGCTGCGGATTTTGTTACGGTTGCAGTAAAAGAAGTGACACAGCCAAAAGCTATTTTTCCATTTTATCTTCCTAATATTAATTCTGGATTGCTAACAACATACCCATTATCTTCTACACAGATCACGCCTCCTAACGATGCTGATAATCTTCAAATTGAACCTGAAGTGGCATTGGTTTGTGATGTTATATATACGACTAATGCTGATGATAGCCGTCAAACGGTATCAGATTTAATTCCACGTCAATTTGGTGCTTATAACGATTGTTCAATTCGAAAACCACATGCGAAAAAAATCAGTGAAAAGAAAAACTGGGGTATAAATAGTAAAGGCATGAGCGATCATCTTATTGCTATCGATCATTTTTCTGCGGGTGGTGTTTTAGACCGTTACCGTATCGCGAGTTTCCATTGTCGTGACGGTGAAATTCATCGTTATGGTGAAGACAGTGCCGTGGTTGGTTACAGTTATTTTCATGACACATTATTAGATTGGATTATTGAACGAATGAACCACCAGCAAGATGTTGGACCGACTGAAAATATTGCTGATTTATTAGAACAGAGTCAGTATCCAACTCAAGCGGTGATCAGCATTGGAGCGACTCGTTATACACCCTATGGTGAAAGCTATTTTTTACAAGCGGGTGATACTAGTATCGTCGTTGTCTACGATGGCAATTGCTATAATGCTGAAGAAATCATGCAGATGGCATTAACTCATGATCTAACTAATGATGATGGTATGTCAGTATTAATTCAACAGGTTGTTACATCGTAACTTACTACTAGGTACAGATATTACTGCTTATATCTATTGTTATTTATAAACATGCGCCCGTAAAGGATCTTAATATATGGCTGACTTAGTCTCAAATACTGCCATCGTCATAGCAGCAGATCCTCTTAGAATGGCATGTTTACGTGCTGTACAAACATTGAATTTACCAGATTGGTTTATAGCTGCTGGGTTTGTTCGTAATGCTATTTGGGATCACTTACATCATTTACCGATGACACCATTAAATGATGTTGATGTGGTGTATTTTGATCCTAATGACTGCTCATTAGCAACTGAAGCGCATTATGCTGCATTGCTACAACAGCAATTACCTATGATTAATTGGGAAGTTAAAAACCAAGCAAGAATGCATTTAAAGCATCAACATTCACCTTATAAAAATAGTGCAGATGCCATATCTCGCTGGGTAGAAGTTCCCACATGTGTTGGGGTACGGTTACTGGTTGATAATCAATTAATTTTTACTGCAGCATATGGACTAGAGCATAACTGGTCATTACATGTTAGCATCAATCCACATTACCCAAGACCTGCCGTTTATCAACAGCGTATTCGAGACAAAAAGTGGCAGGTATTGTGGCCCAGGTTAAAAATTTTAACTGCGGATTATTCCTAAGGATTTTTATGGTATCGCCTGTTAATAATATAGTGTCTGCTGCTTGGCTTCATCAGCAATTATTTGATAGCTCGTTGGCAGCATCAATTGTAGTGCTAGATGCTAGTGCATTTATGCCTGATGTGCCGCGTGATCCGCAACAAGAGTTTATTGAGGTTCGCATCCCAACGGCACGTTTTTTTGATTTTAACCATCAAATAGCAGCACCGAATACTGATTTACCGCATATGTTGCCATCTGCTGAATTATTCACTCAAGAAGTCGCAAAATTAGGCGTGAATAATGATAGCCATGTTGTTATTTATGATAGCCAAGGAATGTTTTCAGCACCACGTGGGTGGTGGATGTTCAAGGCGATGGGACATGATAATGTGTCAGTGCTTGATGGGGGTTTACCTGCTTGGCTAGCGGCGGGTTATGCGACGCAAACGGGTGTACCAATGACTAATGCGATTGGGGATTTCAGTGCTATATATCGATCTAGTTGGGTGATTGATGCCGATACTTTGTGTCAAAGACTGGATGATACCTGTATTCAAATCATTGATGCACGTCCTACAGCACGTTTTCTCGCCACTGTAAAAGAACCGCGTGTTGGGCTTCGTAGTGGTCATATGCCAAATGCGAAAAGTTTACCTTTTGGCGAGTTATTAACCGATGGTTATTTTCTGCCCGTTGAACAATTACAGCAGAAGTTTGATGCATTGAGTACTGCCGAGCAACAACTTATTTTTAGCTGTGGTTCTGGTGTTACGGCTTGTATTTTAGCTCTAGCCGCGCAACTTAGTGGACGTGACAATGTCACTGTTTATGATGGCTCATGGACAGAATGGGGCGCAAATGAGAAGTATCCAGTGGTGAAATAACTGTCGTTAACCGATCCAAATAATGCAAAGAGTTATGATTTAAAACTAGAACTTAGCATTGGCTTTTAGTGGTGTTTTCACTAAAAGCCATGCTTGTTTTAAAAGGGGCAATTATGATGATTCTGCGATATAACCATTATTATTAATGATTTTTTTTGCATCATCAGATGCTAAAAATTGAATAAATTTCGCAGCGTTCGCTGATAGTCCTTGCTTCTTATACATAATCAAAAATGGGCGAGCCATCTTATATTCACCTGAATGGATATTACTAATAGTGGGCGTTACTCCATTATAAGATAATGGTTTAATTGAGCTATCAATTGATCCAAAAGATAAATAACCAATCGCTTGTTGATTTCGTGCAATTAAACTTTTGACCATACCATTAGTGCTTACCACTAATACCTCAGGATTGATGTCTGATACGGTAAATCCTGCCACATTTTGAGTGAGTTGCATAAAGTGCTCAAACGAAAATCGAGATCCTGATGCATTCTCACGGCTCACAACTGCAATTTCTTCATTATTACCACCTACCTGTTGCCAATTTTTTGTTATGCCATGATAAATATTATTAACTTGTGAGTGGGTGATATTATTAATCGGATTGGCAGGGTTAACGACTAATGCAATTCCATCATGTGCGATAGGGGTAATTATATAGTTATCATCAAGCTCATCTGCATTAATTATACGTGAACTCATGCCTATTTCAGCAGTACCCGTTTGTAATGCGACGATACCAGCGGATGAACTGATACCTTGTACATTAATTTTGTTATTAGGATATTGTATTGAATAGTGCTCAGCTAAAATACCCATAATATGACTGACTGATGTTGAGCCAGTCACGGTAACGGTAGTGTTAGCTTGAGCACTAAATGCAAGTGTTGTACAAAGAGCCCATAGGGTAGTTGCCTTGATTAGCATTGCTTTGCTCCATTGGTGAATGATAAGCAAATATGTTATTACGTATATATGACGATAATATGAAACTCAAACAGCGATTTTATTAACTTAACTCTATTCAAGTTACGTTTAACTTAGTATTAAAAGAAATATAAAATGAAAATAAATTTGGTATAACAATGATTTGTATAATAAATTTATTAAGCCATATCTATATTAACGTGGTTATATAGCAATGTTCGTTTTATAGCTTGTTTTTAACATGACACCTTATTGTTAAAAGTTCGTATAAGATGTATCAGCGCACAAAATCATGCTATAACGGTAAAGAGACAACAACGTAGAGGTGTGGTTTTCAGCCATTAAACACTGTTTACGGTACACCATGTAGGGTAAGAAAAGAATTCAAGGTTGGATATATGCTTACAGTAGCAACAGCAGCACCGAATAAAGCCATTTTATCAGAACGCATTCAAAAGCTGATCAGTGGGCTTTCTAATGGTGTTTATGAACGTGAAGAAACCATCAAATTATGTCTATTAGCCGCGCTAGCTGGCGAAAGTGTGTTCCTGTTAGGTCCTCCTGGTATTGCAAAGAGCTTAATTGCAAAACGATTAATTCAAGCGTTTGATGACAGTAAATTTTTCGATTATTTAATGACACGTTTTTCAACGCCTGAAGAAGTATTTGGACCATTATCTATTCAGGAATTAAAAGATAATGGTAAGTATGTGCGTTTAATTGATGGCTACTTACCGACAGCTCAAGTGGTTTTTCTCGATGAAATCTGGAAAGCGGGACCCGCTATTCTTAATACTTTATTAACCGTAGTGAATGAACGAACATTTAAAAATGGTCAGGATATTTTACCAATACCTATGCGATTGTTGATTACTGCATCAAACGAATTACCCGATGCAGACAGTGGTTTAGACGCGTTATATGACCGTATGTTAGTACGCGTGTTTGTTAACCGAATTCAAGAAAAACGTAATTTCAAATCAATGCTTATGGGTGATGGTGCAACGCTAACAGCGATTGATCCATCATTAACTATCAAAGATGATGAATACCATAGCTGGCAAGCACATATTGAGGATGTGACATTAACTGATCCCCTTTTTGAAAAAATTTATCAGTTAAAATCAATGATAGAAGCGCGTTCTGGTGAAAGTATTGAACAAACAACGGATAGTGAGCTTTATATTTCTGATCGCCGCTGGAAAAAATCAGTACGTTTATTAAAAGCGAGTGCATTTTTTAACGGCCGTGACCATATCAATCCGTTAGATTTGTTGCTATTGCAAGATTGCTTATGGCATAGCCCTGAATCACGTAATGTGATTGTGAGTATTATGAAAGAATTTGCGACTAAACATGCTTTTAATCAACAAGATGCTATTGCTGATGCCAAAGAAGCTCATGTGATTATTGATAATATTAACCAAGATATCTGCACCCAATTAGTCGTTAGCTTTACGCGTGAAAGTACGATGCGTAAAGAATGGTTTAAATATAATTTTGCAACAGCAACGCGATTTAATATCAATAACAATCCTCGTATGATTAAGTTAGTAATGTTACAACCTAATACTTCGGTATCAGAGCAAGAATTGGGTGATAGTCGTTGGGTGTATGTTGATGGGGATGAGTTTGATAAAAAAATTCGCACAGGAAAATGTGATATTTATGGCTTTGTAAATAAAAATACCCATTTATGTCGACTACAGTTTGAGATAGACGCTGAAAATCAATTAGTCATTAAAGACATTGCTAATCGTCCGGTTCTTGTTGGTATTACTGGTAATAAAGGCTTAACAAGCTCACAACAGCAACAATGGCAACAATTGGTTGATCAAGCAATGGCTAAGATTACGGACTCTGAGCATAATGTGATTAAAGCGCGGACGTTGTTCCATGGTGCATTACCGCATAATTTTATCAGCGGCGATTTTCCAACATTAATAGAACAAAGCCTTAATGACTGTGTTGATAAAGTAGCTGAATTGAAATTAACGGCCGAAAAGAGTGCCTTTAGAATTACTCACATGGATGATTATTTTTCACAACAATGATTGTTAATTTAAAAACAACTTTTTATGAGTGATGAAAAATAAAGTAAAGGATAGATGCTTATGCCAGTATCTGAAGGGTTAAATTTTGCTTTGATGCTTGCAGAGTCAGGTATTATTGATACTGCTGTCCATGAAGTTATGGTTAGGCCACAACTTCTTATGGCAGCAGAAGCAAGCCCTGGTGTCAAAACGGCGATGAAAAATCAGATCATGAAGTGGCGTGGCCAAATGATTCGAAAAACTGCTAAAGGCACGGTTGTCGAACAATTCAGTGATGAGATTAATTTATACCAACAAGTCTGCACATGGAATAAAGAGTATTTTTTTGCCCACTCAGAGCAAATTGTTAAGCAATTAGAAGGGCAATCCGCTTTTTATTTCAAAGCGAAAAGCTTACTTGCAACAGAAAAAAGTAAACATAACCCCATGTTTCAACGTTTCTTTTGTGATAAATGGTATGACTATTTAGCTCATGCATTGCGAGAAGCGCAAGAGTCTGAAGTTGAAGAGCAAAAAGATCAGTTATTAAAAGATTTGTATCAACGTATTGAAACCATGAAAAAAATGGCGACAGTAACCGATGCTGGTGATGTCAGTAAAGCTGGACGTTTGTGGGATATGGCACAAGCGAAGCTGACTAAAACTGATGTTGATGTGATGAAGAAAATTGCTGCATTCTTAAAAAAGAATAATGGCCTTCAAGAAATAGCTGAAAAATTAGGTCGTATGGCCAGTGAAGTTGATGATCCTAATAAAGAACGGGTGAAATCAGAACAAATGAAGCTGGTGGAAGAAATAAGTGACAATGTCACCGATGATATTGTTGGCATCCATGAAAGTGATGATTTGACCAAGCTATTACCGAATGAAGCGATGTTTTTAGCTTACCCTGAGCTTGAAGTGATTTTTTATAAGCACTTAGCGGATAAACGGTTAATGAATTATCGCATGCAGGGGACTCAACGTAAGCTGCGAAAAGTAAAAGCTTTTAAACGACAAACCAAGCAGGTTGATCAACCTAAAGGTCCTTTTATTGTTTGCATTGATGCATCAGGTTCGATGTCGGGTTATCCAGAAAACTGCGCTAAAGCATTGGCTTATGGTTTGATGCAAATAGCCCTTGTTGAAGAGCGTGATTGCTTTGTCATTATGTTTTCAACACAACAGATCACTTACGAACTGACAAAACAAGATGGTTTACATGAAGTAGTTAACTTTTTATCGTATTCCTTTCATGGTGGTACAGATTTAGGACCAGTACTTGATCAATCAATTGATCTGATGGCGGCGGGTAAATATAAAAACGCTGATTTAGTCGTATTATCTGACTTTATTGCACCAAGCCAACCTGAAGTAATGCAATCGCGAGTTCAGAAGTTAAAGCAGCAGAAAAACCGTTTTCATGCTGTGAATTTATCGAAATATGGCAATCCTGAGTTATTAGAATTGTTTGATCATTGTTGGTCTTATCATCCATCAACATTAAGCCAACTTGGACGCTTATTTAAACGGCGTTAAGTGTGTCTCTAATTTGTTATAGATAAAACAAGGAGTACATTAGTACTCCTTTTTGTTGTTACTGTTTAAATAACTATATGTCGTATTATTTGATCTTAAAATATTCGATCAACGTTTTTTTCCATTGATTACTTTTTCTAAATTGTAGTAGCTCTCGATTAATTTCTTCATCATAAGGGCTATTTTCACCGAGTACGATTCCGTAATTTTGTTTCTCAAATTGGTATGGAAGTACTTGTAATTGTTCAAATACTCCTTTGCTTTGCGCTTTTTTAATTTGATATCTTAAAATAGCATCATCATAAACAATGGCATTCACTTCACCATTATTTAGCGCGCTTAACATGTCAGATACGGTTGGATAGGTTTTGTGAATAATACTATGGTTAGTTAAGAATTCTGATGAGGTAGATGATTCTTTTGCTCCTGTTAGAACATTATCTAAATCATTTGGGCCTTTAATATCATTATTGATTAAGCCTAACGTAAATGAACTTGCGAGCACGGCTGTAATACTAGCAATAAATAGGGTAGTAAAAACGGCAAGTAATACTGTGACCACACGTCCGGTTAATGTTTTAAATTCGTAATAATTAAACGGGCCCTTAGTGATAAATAATAACCCAAGTATAAATCCTTCGACTAACCGTGCTGAACGTGATTGCATTGAATAAAGTTTGTCATTTACACGGTGTTCAAGTAAATAATAAATACCACCTACGGTTGAAGCGGCAATCGCAACAATGGCTAATATCTGCAATAGTTTTTTATTAAAAATAATGCCAGTGAATGTTTCCCAGTGGCTTTTTTGTTTTACAGCTATGGCTAGATTAGTTTCATAAAAAGAGTGAGAGAAATCCAATAACTCTTCACGCTCTGGCGTAATAGAGATACAAGATAAACCGACATCGAGTTTGCCACTGGCAACGGCTTCTAATAATTCCTTGAGTGGTAGCTCTTTAACACGGTATTTTAAATTAAGATTGGTTGCTATATTGTCCCATAATAAAAACGTTAGCCCTTGATAATCATCAGGTTTATCAATCATAACAAAAGGTGGGCAAGAATAAGTACCCACGAGTAATGTTTTATCATTAATTGATTCTTCAGCTTGTATTTTTGGTGAAGATAATAGTGTCAAAATACCCATAGCTGATATGAATAATAAGGCGTGTAAATATGAGTAATATAGCTGAGATGATGGAGTCGTCATTGTCATAGCATCATTCCTAGCAAACAGGTGATTGTTAAGTATACGTATTTAATAATAGTTATAATCTTAGTTATTGTTAATTTGAATTAATGGGTTGTATTTGTTATCAATAGGTTAATGGTAATGTTAATCCTATTAATAACAAAAGGTGTTGTATATATGTTTGTGTTTTTTTTGTGCATTTGATCATTAATATACTAAGGCTATTGAGCTTTAACATGTACAATGCACCGCTTAATTATATTTGATTCCTGCGAGTAGCAAAGATGACCCAAAAGAAAGCCGCACAGCCTAAACAAGGCCTACATCCACGTAACCCACACCGTGCGCGTTATGACTTTGCGACATTAACTCAAGCAACGCCTGAGTTAGCACAATATGTTAGTGAAAATGCTTATGGCGATCTTTCCGTAAATTTCTCTGATCCTCTCGCAGTAAAAACATTGAATAAAGCGTTATTAAAGCATTTTTATCATGTTGACTACTGGGATATTCCTGCGGGCTTTTTGTGCCCACCGATCCCTGGTCGCGCTGATTATATTCATTACATTGCCGATTTATTGGCACAATCTAATGGTGGTGCCGTACCACAAGGTAAAGGTGTTCGCGGTTTAGATATCGGTATCGGCGCAAACTGTGTTTATCCTATTATTGGCCATCGTGTGTATGGTTGGCAGTTTGTTGGTTCTGAGATTGATAAGTTAGCCGTTAAGTCAGCTAAATTTATTGCGGCAAATAATAAGAGCTTAAAGGGCGCTATTCAGATCCGTCTTCAAGATAATGTTGATAATATCTTTACTGATATGATCAACGATGAAGAAGTATTTGATTTTACAATGTGTAATCCACCGTTCCACGGTTCAGAAGCGGAAGCGATGGCTGGATCTGAGCGCAAAGTACGTAACCTTGCGACTAACTCAAATAAAAAGCGTCAAGCCCATGGTCGTAGTAATAAGCTTTCGGCATTTAATGCCAAATCAGAATCTACAACGCCAGTGCTTAACTTTGGTGGTCAGAGAGCCGAGTTGTGGTGTACGGGTGGCGAAGTTGGCTTTATTAAAAAGATGATCAACCAAAGTGCGACTAAAGCGACACAATGTTTCTGGTTTACAACACTTGTTTCTAAGAAAGAAAACCTTGGTGTGCTTTATAAGCAACTTGAAAAAGTAAGCGCATTCCAAGTGAAAACCATTGAAATGTCACAAGGTCAGAAAATCTCGCGTGTTGTTGCATGGACGTTCTTAAATGAAGAACAACAAGCAGAGTGGCAAGCAGAACGCTGGGCATAACGTTTCCGTAATATATATTCGTATTGATAATAAGCGACCTGATGGTCGCTTTTTTTATGGCTGTTTAAGTTAAAGCTTAATATTGAATGTGATTAAATGACGTTGTTTAGTCTATATTTTAATTATATGGCGTAATGTTGATGTTGGTTCATACTTTGTAAAGATATATAAAATAGACAAAAGAAACACGATGTTATGCACAAAAAAGCAACCTTATAGAACATAAAATATGTTTTTTGTTTTACTGTTGGATTTATTATGAAACGCACATTCTTAACTCTTTCTTTGGTCGCTATCCTTTCTAGCTCTTTTTATTCAGCGCCAAGCATGGCTGCATTAGATGCGGTTCAACCACAGACTAATTTCACCGAAATGACCTCTCAACGTCAGGTGGTTGATCAATTACTGAATGATGCTTACCAAATATTTAAAAATCCAGCCCGTATTTCTCATGCTGGCTTTACGGCAAAAATGCCAAGCAATGTAGAGATGATCACGAACAATTTACTTGATGCTTATAAACTTGAACCTTATCGTGTTGATTTATTATTTTCTGCGGCTAATGCTCAGATTTATAACAGTAATGTTGACCGGGCTATTGAACTGTTTACTCAAATATTAGATGTAGCACCTGATGATGTTGATGCGCATTCATATCTTGTTATTTGGCAAAATTTTAAAGGTAATAAAAGCGAAGTAACCAAACATTTAAATGCGTTAGAACAGCTAAATAATGGGCGTGTTGCTGATTTGAAAAAAATCATGTCTACCATTGATAGAATCGTTGCGACGCCATTAAGTAATAAAATTAAAAAACCAGCGAAAGGCAATAATGCCATTATTACTTTGGGTTATGCTTTAAATCCTGATGGTAGTATGAATGAAATCTTAATTGATAGATTAAATGCAACGCTCGCGATGGCGAAAAGCGATCCTAATACTTACATCATAGTGACTGGTGGCGTACCTAAGAATCACAAGACTGAAGGTAAGTTGATGGCTGATTGGCTGGTAAAAAATGGGATAAAAAAATCTCGTATTATTGAAGATAATTACGCGAGAAGTACGGTGGAAAACGCACTATACAGCAGTTATGCCTTAGCTCGTCATGATATTGATCATGCAACAATTATTAGTTCTGCAAGTCATGTTCGTCGAGGACAAGCTTTATTTGAAGTGGCGAGCTGGCAAACGGGCCCTAAAGGGATTTTATTTGATACCTATGCTGCTAACGATCGTCCATTAGAAGAACTTAAAGTTCCAACTGATGGTGAGTTGTTAGGGATCTATCGTGATGCTTTACGTGTTTATGGAATGTGGAGTTATCGTTCATATCCTTTAGAGCAAAGATAATATTAGTGAGTTTCTATGTAGTAAATTAAAGCGATCTTGATGATCGCTTTTTTTTACTCAAATAAAAATAACGATAAAAAACGCATAGAATGGTTTAATTTGGTTATTATTTAAGCAAGGATTTGATCGCGTATTTAGAATTTTGATTTGGAAAGAGTAGATAGTCGTGAAAAGTGGACCGCATAAGAACTGGCATCCCGTTATTATATGGCTTCATTGGCTCGTTGCATTAACCGTAATGGGGTTATTTGCTCTTGGCTGGTGGATGGTTGAATTAAATTATTATCATGCTTGGTATAAAACAGCACCAGACACACATAAGAGTATTGGTTTGATCTTATTATTTTTTGTAGGGATTAGGCTGATATTTAGAATGTTAACGGCTTCACCTGTGGCTATTTCAACCCATGCAAAATGGGAGAAATGGCTTGCAAAATACACACACTGGGCACTGTATGGTGTGTTAATGATAGTGATGCTTAGTGGGTATCTGATTTCAACCGCAGATGGACGTGCTATTAGTGTTTTCGGTTTATTTGATATGCCTGCAACGTTAACAAATATTAAAAATCAAGAAGATATCGCTGGTACTATTCATTGGTATGGTGCTTGTACACTGATCGGTTTAACACTATTGCATGCTATTGGTGCGATAAAACATCACTTTTTAGATAAAGATGACACATTAAAGCGCATGCTAGGTAAAGCTTAACAATAATGGATTTATTTGATTAGACATATCACAACATGAATGGAGATTATGATGAAAAAATGCCTTTTAACCTCTTTGATTTCTGTAACATTATTGGCCGCGGCATGTGTATCTTCTGTCGCTTTAGCTGACGATTATAAAATAGATACTTCTGGCTCTCACGCTTCTATTCAATTTCGAATTCAGCATCTAGGATACAGCTGGTTAGTGGGGCGCTTTAATACATTTGATGGCCAGTTTAGTTATGATGAAAATCAACCTGAAGCATCAAAAGTGACAGTCAATATTGAAACAGCAAGTGTAGATTCAAACCATGCAGAGCGTGATAAGCATCTGCGTAGCAAAGATTTTTTAAATGTAGATAAGTTTCCTCAGGCGAATTTTGTCAGTCGCTCTTTTAAAGACCTCGGTAATGGTAAAGCTACTATGATAGGAGATTTAACCTTAAATGGAGTGACAAAACCTGTCACGATTGATGTTAAGAATATTGGTGCTGGTAATGATCCATGGGGCGGCTATCGCCGAGGTTTTGTTGGTACAACAATGATTGCGTTGAAAGATTATAATATTGAAACAGATTTAGGTCCCGCGTCTACGATAGTTGAATTAGAGTTAAATGTTGAGGGGATTCGTCTTTAGCCAATGAGTAAAAAACAATACATGATGAAACGGCCTGATGGTCGTTTTTTTATGGCTGTAATTTAGAGTTATTGTTTACTAATACTTTTGTCATTTAGTTGTACAACAAAAAAAGTTGTACAACCAATTTATTTTGGCTACATTAACTATACAACTTTTAACATTTGTACAACTTGTTGTACTGGTTTGGAGGCAATATGGGAATTCCTGTTGGTATTAGTGCTTGTGTATTGGGACAAAAAGTACGGTTCGATGGTGGGCATAAGCGTAACCGTTTTGCTGACGAAGAATTGAGTGAATATTTTGACTTTAAGCCAGTGTGTCCAGAGGTTGGTATTGGAATGACCGTTCCACGACCTACGATTCGTTTACAAGATAACGGTGATCGTATTGCTTTGGTTGGTACTAAAGATCATACCCTTGATTATACAGATGATATGGTTGCATTTGCAGATAATCAAATCCCCAGCTTTAACGATTTACGCGGTTATATTGTTTGTGCTAAATCACCAACCTGTGGTATGGAGCGAGTGAAATTATATCTAGATAATGGTAATTCAATCCCAGGGGGAGCCGTCGGTATTTTTACCCAGCGGTTGATGGATAAAATGCCGTGGTTACCGATTGAAGAAGATGGTCGCTTACAAGACCCTGTATTACGTGAAAATTTCATCTTCCGTATTTATGCGCTTGATGATTTATACCGTTCTATTGCAGGGGGAATAACACGCGATAATATTATTAAATTTCATTCTCGCTATAAATTGTGTTTGATGGCGCATGATCCACAATCTTATCGCGTATTAGGCCCTTTTGTTTCTGATATTCATAAGTGGGATGACTTGAATGCTTTCTTTGTTGAATACCGCCAACGCTTAATGGATGCATTAAAAAATAGAGCTAGCCGTAAAAATAACACCAATGTATTAATGCATATTCAGGGGTATTTTAAGCGTGATCTTGATAAACCTCAAAAAGCCGAATTGCGTGATGTCATTATGCGCTATAGAGAAGGGCTTTTACCATTAATTGCACCATTAACTCTGATTAACCACCACCTAACGGTTTATCCTGATAGTTATCTCGCTGATCAAGCATATTTAGATCTTTATCCTGAAAGTTTGAAGTTACGTTATGCATTGTAAAATCAGTAGGTATTAGTGATAGTTGTAATTATTTTTAAGAGGTTTTATGGGTGATCTTACTGAAGATACTAAATTATTTACAATCAGTGAGGTTTCTGATGTTACAGGGGTTAACGCTGTAACATTAAGAGCATGGCAACGTCGTTATGGTCTTTTGGTCCCTCAACGTACCTCTCAAGGTCACCGTTTATACACTGAAAGCGACATAAGTAAAATTAAATTGATCCTTAATTGGTTAGCTAAAGGGGTTTCTATTGGAAAAGTGAAACCCTTGTTAGCTGGCGATGCTGATCCAATATTAGAGCGACAGCAAGTATTAGACATTACGGACGATATTATTGCCGCAGTACAAGCATTAAATGGGTTTAAATTAGAACGTTTAATTAATGAAGCGTTAAAAATTTATCCCTATGAGGTGATTCAACAGCGCTTATTACCCGAGGTGAGTGCTGTTATTGAGCATCAAGATAATCCTTTATATTCAATACAAAAAAGTTTGTGGATATCTGTTTTAACTGTCTGTTTTATTAATATTATTACCAAAATAAACAATGAAAAGAAACTAACGTGCTTATTGATTAGTTTTGATAAATGCAACAGTTATAAGATTTGGCAACAAGGGCTAGCATGGTGCTATAAAGGTGACGGTGTCACTATTATGCCAAATTTATCAGGACGATTAACGGGTCTCTCTGCGTGTATACGTGAACGTAATATCGTTAATCTTGTGATCGTGGGCGAGACTAAACTTAGTCGACGTCAACTGGCTGATATTGACATGGTGCAACAAGAAACAGGCGTGAAGCTGTATTTTGTTGGCAGTATAAAAATAATTCACGGACTGTAATAGCACATGCCATAGGGATAATAGAATGAATACTGAGCCTCAATTATCAACAATAACGGGTCATGCATTAGTATGGCTGCGGGCTGATTTACGAGTTACGGATAACACCGCTTTAAATCGGGCCATAGCGTCTGGTTTACCTATTATTGCAGTTTATATTGCAACCCCAATGCAGTGGTATCAACATTATGTTTCAGGACGGCAAATTGATTTAATTGAGCGCAGATTGCAAGTTGTTAAGCAACAGTTTAATGATATCAATATTCCATTATTAATCCTTGAAGGGGATGATTTTTCTGCGGCAACTGACATTATTCTTAACTTGTGTCAGCAATACCAAATTAATGCAGTGTATTGTAATCGCCAGTATGGTTGGAATGAAAAACAACGAGATCGTGCGGTAGAGCATGCTTTATTAATGCAAAATAAACAGTGGTATTGCAGTGATGATTTTTGTGTCTTACCTCCAGGTAGCGTGGTTACGAAACAACAACAAATGTATAAGGTTTTTACACCATACCGAAATGCATGGTTAACGCAGTTTTTAATGCATAATTATCAGCCCGTTACTAATAGTGACACCGTAACCTCTAGTGCGCAATGTGCTGATCTTCTTGCGGGCAATATTGACGCTAACTGTAATCTTCAAACCTTTAATTACCTCAAACAAGACAGTGTCTTATGGCCGGTTGATGAAGGAACTATTCAACAACGATTACAGATGTTTTGTGAAACTAAAGCTGAATATTATCAGCAACAACGTGACTTTCCTGCCATTGATGGTACCAGTTGTTTATCTCCTTATTTGGCCATTGGTGCTTTGTCTGCCCGTCAGTGTTTAGCTGCTTTACTACAAACTTTACCGCAATGTGTTGAAATAAATAAAGATAATGGTGCTTTTGTCTGGTTAAGTGAAGTGGTGTGGCGTGAGTTTTACAATCACTTGCTTGATAGTGATGAACGTTTAAGTAAAAACCAACCTTTTCAGTTATATACAGATAATGTGCAATGGTTAGAAAATAGCGATCATGTTCATGCTTGGCAACAAGGACAAACCGGATTTCCGCTGGTGGATGCAGCAATGCGACAACTGGCAACAACAGGTTGGATGCATAATCGATTACGGATGATCACTGCAAGCTTTTTAACTAAAGATATGTTGTGTGATTGGCGCATTGGTGAACAGTGGTTTATGCAGCAGCTGATTGATGGTGAATTAGCCTCAAATAATGGCGGCTGGCAATGGGCTGCATCAACGGGAACTGATGCTCAACCGTATTTTCGAGTCTTTAATCCCACCACGCAAAGTGAACGGTTTGATCCCAAAGGGGAGTTTATTCGCCAATGGATCCCCGAACTTGAATCCGTTCCTGATAAATATATCCATGCACCATCATTATGGTCTGGTTTTGGTTGTGTGAATTATCCGTTGCCGATTGTTGATCATAAACAAATGCGGTTGTTAGCGATTGAGAGTTATAAGCAAGCTAAAACTGAGTATGACAACCAGCGTGAGGCATAAATAGAATAATAATAAGGACATTATTATGGTTACAACCAATAACACAGTAATTAATAGGTTTATTGAGGTTTATTGTCAGCTTAATAAAGACAATTTATTACTGCTCAATGATGTCTATCACTCAGAGATTGTATTTGAAGATCCTGCCCACCATGTTGTTGGTATTGACGCATTGCAGCATTATTTTACCACGCTTTACAGTAATATTAATTATTGTAATTTTACTATAAATCAAGCGGTTGTTGATGGCGATTGTGCGTTTTTACAATGGACAATGATTTTTTCTCATCCAAAGTTACAGCAAGGGAAGCAACGCACCTTAGACGGTTGTACTCAGCTAACCATTAAACAGCAACAGATCATTTATCATCGTGATTTTTTTGATTTAGGGGCGATGCTATATGAAGGGCTACCTGTTATTGGTTATGTCATTACGTCTATTAAAACGAGGTTAGGCCAATGAAACAGGTACTTATTACCGGTGCAAGCTCAGGCATTGGTCAGCAGTTAGCAACAGATTATGCGAATAGTGGTTGGCATGTTTATGCTTGTGGTCAAAATCAACGACGACTTGAACAATTAGTCACTAACCTTGATGCAACCTCGATAGGAAAAATAACCCCGTTAGTTTTTGATGTCACCAATCTTGAGCAAACAAGGCAAGTTTTAGCCGAAATTGAAACATTACCTGATTACATTATTTTAAATGCTGGCACTTGTGAATATATCGATAATGGTGTGATTGAGAGTGATGTATTTAAGCGTGTATTTGAGGTCAATTTTTTTGGCATTATTCACTGTTTAGATGCAATGCAATCTCGATTTACCGCTACAACACATTTGGTCTTTATTAGTTCATCTGCTGCTTATACCGCTTTACCCCGTGCTGAAGCTTATGGCGCTTCAAAAGCAGCTCTATCTTACTTAGCTAATGGATTAGCGATAGATTTAAAAGACAAGGTTAAGACGGTTACTTTGGTTAACCCAGGATTTGTTGCAACACCGCTTACCAATAAAAATGACTTTCCAATGCCGATGATTGTTAGCTGTGAATATGCATCCCTTAAGATACGTCAAGGTATTGAGAAGCAACAAGCAGAAATACATTTTCCGATAAAATTCACCTTATTACTGAAAGCGATTGCTTTATTTCCTGTTGCTTTACAGCGAATTATTATTCAACGGATGACAAGGAATGCGTCATGAAAATAGCAATTATAGGATCCGGGATTTCAGGGTTAACTTCAGCATGGTATTTACGCCATCAACATAGTATTACGTTATTTGAAGCCAATGATTATGCTGGTGGGCATACAGCAACAGTAGATGTTGAGGTTGCGAGTGGTCGATACGCCATTGATACGGGGTTTATTGTTTTTAACGATCGTACATACCCTAATTTTGAACAGTTATTAACAGAGCTTGATATTGAAAGACAAGCCAGTGAAATGAGTTTTAGTGTTCATAATGAAAATAATGGCTTGGAATATAATGGTCATGGGTTGAGTTCACTGTTTGCTCAGAAAAAGAATCTATTTAAACCACAGTTTTTTCACTTCTTATATGAAATCACTAAATTTAATCGCTTGGCAAAACAAACGGCTTATGAAGATATTGAGCAACAGCAAACGTTAGGTGATTTTTTACAACAGCATGGTTTGAGTGATTATTTTACGGAGAATTATATTTTACCGATGGGCGCTGCAATTTGGTCATCATCATTGGCCGATATGCGCAATATACCATTAGGTTTTTTTCTGCGTTTTTTCTTAAATCATGGCTTACTTGATATTGTTAATCGTCCACAGTGGTATGTCATTCCTGGTGGCTCACGTGAATATGTGCAACGAATATTGTTAGAAATTGGCCCCTGCGTTCGATTAAATTCTCCTGTACAGCAGGTGAGTCGTATTAATGAGCAAATTCACATCACCGTTAATAACAGTGTGGACGTTTTTGATCATGTTATTTTTGCATGCCATAGCGATCAAGCATTAGCGCTGTTAGCTGATAGTACTGTAAATGAACAACAGGTGTTATCAGCCATGGCATATCAAGATAATGATGTTGTCTTACACACTGATGCCAGCATTTTACCTGATGCGAAAGCTGCATGGGCCTCATGGAATTATCATTTACCATTAACGGATAATGGGTCACTCCACCAGCTTCCTGCCTTAACTTATAATATGAATATTCTACAAGGTATTGATGCTCCTGAAACATTTTGTGTCACGTTAAATCAAACGCAAGCTATCGATCCCAGTAAGATATTACGCCAATTTACTTATGCTCATCCGGTGTTTAATCTCAGTAGTATTAAAGCGCAACAACAACGGCATTTGATTAATGGTCTAGATAATACATGGTTCTGTGGTGCTTATTGGTATAACGGATTTCATGAAGATGGCGTTAAAAGTGCGTTAGATGTTATTGAGGCAATAACACATGCCGATGGTGTAAATGCGTATGAGTAAGGTTGTGCCTATTATCAATAGTGGCATTTATAGTGGCCATGTTAGGCATCGACGCTTTACACCCGTATTGCACCGTTTTCGCTATTCAATGTTTATGGTGTATCTCGACGTTGATGAAATTGATACATTATGTGACAGGGTAACGTGTTTTGGGCGGTCATGGTTTCATTTTGCTCGCTTTCGTCGTCAAGACTATATTGGTGGTGCTGAAAATATTAACTTGTCAGTTGAGAATAAAATTTTTGAACTGACGGGTGAGCGTATCAGTGGCAAGGTCAGCATGTTATGTCATCTACGTTATGGTGGATTGTATTTTAGTCCATTGAATATGTATTACGTTTTTGACCAACAAGGATGTTGGCAATATGTTCTCGCTGAAGTGAGTAATACACCTTGGAATCAACGTCATTATTATGCGATCCCCGCCAAGCAATATTGGCAACAAAAGCATTTTATTGATGACAAAGCGTTTCATGTCTCCCCGTTTAATCCTATGGATCAAGATTATGTTTGGCAGTTGTCCATCCCTGATAGCATTGTCAAGATTCATTTGGAGGTACATTCTAAAAAAGATAGCTTTCATCGAGAGTGTGAAAAAAGGTTTGATGAAAATAGCAATCATAACGTTGAGGTTCCAACAAAAGTCTTTGATGCCACATTAGCGATGCAAAAGCAGCCATTTACGACTGCAATTTTACTACGGCATTTGTTCGTTACACCAATGATGACGATTAAAGTAGTGGTAGGGATATATTGGCAAGCCTTTAAATTGTGGCGTAAAGGGGCACCAATTTATGATCATCCTCATCATGACAATGAATAGTAAGGGAATAAACTATGCTTAGAAGTGAGTTAGAGCCGGCAACATCAACAGGTTTATTTAATCATGATCGGTCACGTCGATTAATTTTTACGATATTACGTCAGCTATCAGATGTTGGGTTAACATTGTCAGAACAAGGCGGAGATACCCATTTCTTTGGCGATAAGCAAGCAAGTTTGCAAGCGAGTATTACAGTTATACATCCTCATTTCTATAAACGTTTATTAACTGATGGCAGTATTGGCGCTGGTGAGGCGTATATTGATGGTTGGTGGGATAGTCCTGATTTAACCAATGTGGTGCGTATTCTGGCTCGCAATATGACGACGCTAGATAAAATAGAAGCTAAAGTTGGTTGGATAACTCGGTTAATTAAACAATTTCACCATTTTTCACGCAGAAACAGTCAAGATAATGCGAAAGATAACATTTCGGCGCACTACGATTTAGGTAATGATTTATATCGACATTTTCTTGATGACAGAATGCTATATTCCGCGGGTGTGTATTTAACTGCATCAGATACGCTTGCTCAGGCTCAAATTAATAAAATGGCAAGATTATGTGATCAACTACGGCTGACAGAGCATGATCATCTCTTAGAGATAGGCACGGGTTGGGGGGGAATGGCAATTTATGCGGCGCAGCATTATGGTTGCGATGTCACTACTACGACCCTTTCTAAGGAACAATACCAATGGGCGCAAGAGAAAGTTAAACAAGCAGGTCTTGAGCATAAGATCACTTTATTATTGGAAGACTACCGTGATTTAACGGGTCAATATGACAAATTAGTGTCAATTGAAATGATTGAAGCCGTCGGTAAGCAGTACTTATCCACGTATATTAAGAAATGCCAATCATTACTTAAACCTAATGGTTTGTTTGCTATTCAAGCCATAACCATTGCTGATCAACGTTATAAAAGCTATAGCAAAGATGTTGATTTTATTCAAAAACATATCTTTCCCGGTGGGTTCCTGCCATCAATTAGTGTATTACAGTCACAATTAACATCACACAGTGATTTTATAACACGTGATATTAAAGATATTGGTTTAGATTACGCGAAAACATTAGCTGATTGGCATGTCATGTTTAATAAAAACAGTGAAGTCTTACACCACTACGGTTATGACGAACGGTTTATGCGTATGTGGCGCTACTATTTCTGTTATTGCGAAGGGGGATTTCTGGAACGCAGTATCAGTACCATTCAGTTAGTTGCTAGTCGTCCTCAGTGGCGTGAATAATGAAATATCTTGCGATAGGCCTTGGGTTTAATCTGTTTTGGTTACTCGCCGTATGGGGGCAATACCAGTATGTGACGCTATTGATGTCACTGCTTATTGGTTGTTGGTTATTCTATCGTCGCTGTTTTCCTTACGCGTTATTGGCAAGTGTTATTGGTATTGGTGGCGATTACATTCTGTTTCAATTAGGAGTGATGCAATTTCCTTTGCCTACTGATCCGTTGTTTGCACCTTTTGGCTATTTTATACCGTTATGGCTAATCTTATTATGGCTAGGGTTTACCTCAATGGTGTGGATTATGCGTGAGCAAGTTCAAAGGTTACCACTATGGGGCGTGATTATTGGCGGTAGTCTTGGTGGCGCTGTCAGTTATTGGACGGGATTAACATTAGGTGCGGTGATATGGCCTTATGGTGAACTTGTTACGTTTATAGGTATTGCACTTGTCTGGAGCATCTATAGTGGTTATTTACTGTGGTTATTACGGCGAATGAGCAAAAGAGGATCAGTATGAAAAGTTCTTTAATGGCATTACTGTTGATGACGACTTTTTTCTGCTCATCAGTGCAGGCTTCAGCATGGTATACATGGCCGACGGTGGGGGAATCAACACTCAAATGGGGCTGGTGGCAGATATATATCGCCCAACTTAAAACCCCATCGGGTAAATATGTTGCAAGTGATCCAAATTTGGCTCTGATTATTCGTTATTTACGCGATATTGATAAAGAAGATCTTCTTATTGCAACAGATAAGCAATGGCAACATTTAGGTATTTCGTCACAACAACGACAGCAATGGCTTCATCAGTTAGCGCAACAATGGCCGAACGTAAAACAGGGCGATAGGTTAGTGTTTGTAAAAAATGCGACCGAGGGCCGTTTTTATCAAGCAGGAAAACCGCTCGGTAAACCACTGTCTACAGCATTAAGTAACGCTTTTATTGGAATTTGGTTATCAACCGACACTGCATACCCTAAGTTACGCTTGCAGCTCATTGGTCAGTAAGCCTAGGTTATATACACTGATTATTGACTATAGCAAGTTAAGAGGAACAGATTATGGCTTCTCATTCTATTTATCAGACCTCATACATCACCTTACAGTGGTTACTTGGATGCGTATTAGCATTGTTACTCAACGGGTGTACTGCCTCGATTGAAGATTACGAACATGCTGAACCTAAGTTTAATTTATTTCAGTTCTTTGAAGGACGGAGTCAAGCCTGGGGAATGGTGCAAGATTATAAAGGGCAGCAAGTACGCCGATTTAGTGTTGAACTCAATGGTGTGATTACTGGCAATAAACTGGTGCTTACTGAGGATTTTGTTTTTGATGATAAAGAAACCCAACAACGGGTATGGACGATTACGAAACAAGCCAATGGTCAGTATATTGGTACTGCTGATGATGTTGTCGGTGAAGCCGTTGGTTATGAGAAAGGGAATGCTTTACATTGGCAATATGTATTAGCGATGGATATTGACGGCACGACATACCATATTAACTTTGAAGATTGGATGTTCTATCAAGATAATAATCAGTTATTTAATGTGGCTAAAATGAAAAAATGGGGGATCACTGTCGGTTCTGTGACATTGTTTTTTCAAAAATAATAAATCCCCCTTATTTTATAAAAACGAAAAAGAGAGACAATAAAATAATACGGCACTGGTGATATTTTTAAATATGACTAACATGACTGTGACAAATGTTTGTTGCTATACATAGACATATCTGCATTATGAATTAGACTGTCAATGTTAGTGTTATTTATATTTTTTGAATGAATACAATATGAACCAATAGATGCCGTAATAGAAACACCATCTATTTCTATTTGTTGTAATTCAGATAAAACCTCTCTTTTTTTTATGTTGGCATCGACCAGAGTGCTTACTTCACTGTAAACAATAAATTCATCGCCCCCTAAACGAGCCACACCGGTTGTATCATTACTGATTTTCCGTAGTTTAGAGGCATATTTCTTTAGAATGCGATCACCAAAATGATGTCCATATTTATCATTGATCATCTTGAATTTGTTGATATCAAGATAGAAAATAATAAGGTATTCATTTTTTCGTTTTATATTGATAATAGCTTGATTTATTTGATGATAGAACGCACGACGATTCCAAATATTAGTCAAGAAATCATATGAAGCTAGATAATCAAGCTCTTGTTCTTTCATGTTTTTCTCTATTGAGATAGAACAAACGGTTGCTGCCATATCAAGCAATTCACATTCATTATCTGTCATTGAAGAATGATGAGGACAATGAGAATATATAATACCTAAAATTTTATTTTGTGATGATAAAATAGGTTGGCCGTAACAAAAATTAAAGTTATTAATAGTCTTAAGGCTGTAATATTCACGGTATTCATTAGCGCTAGTTATGTTTTCGGATATAATAAGTTTATTTTTTGCACAGATGTGTTCAAAATGTATTTGAGCCGGATTAACCATAAAACGTTCATTACAGATTGAATGGCTGTCTTTATTTATAAATGGGGTGAATTTTTTTTCATTATCATCATAAAGAAAGATCGATGTTTGACGACTATTAAAGGTTTCTTCTGTTAGTTCAATGACTTGAGATAGCATGTCTGCCAGCGATTTATCTACCGGTAAACGTTTCAGTATTTTGTTAAATGAACGATATGCTGTAATTAATTCAGCTGACACATTATATTCCTAATGGTATAGATATAATTAATAATTAAAATCCCTTTATGAAACATACTATACTAATTATTATGAATAATAGGAATGCTATTTATTTATAATTATATTTATTTCGTGATCTATCATTAAATAACTTATATATATTCATTTAATATAAGTGTATTCATTCATTTAAACTATACCTCTTGCCATTATTATTACTCTTTTTAACACCCAACGAATTAATAATGGCATTTTGTCTGAATCTGACTCACGAGTATATTGTACGATAGCTAAAGCGACATCAGGCTTGGCATGTTTTTTTAAGGCGCGATAAATGATTTTTCGAATGGGTATTTGGTCATTATCTGAAATATTAGCAAGTTGGCGAAATAAGGGCTCGTAACCTTTTTTAAAGAGGAAATGTTCAATGTCTTTCGCGGGGAGCACGGTTAAACGCTCGCGTTCGCTGTCATTATTCAATAATGCTCTCACTTTATCGGCATACTTTCGTCCTGCAGGATCGCCATCAGCGACAAGATGCCATTCAATCCCTAATAAACGAGCAAGCTTAATCAGTGGTTTTAGCCCGCTTTGAGCAAACTCAATCACATGAATACCTTCAGCGACAAGGTTATGTCCAGTGAGGTGTGCCATTTCATTAAAGAGCCATACTTCCGTCTCTCCTTCAACAAGAAGCCAGACGCGTGCATAAAACGCACTCGGGCGATGCATACGGACATGAAAGGTGACTTTACGAATATCATCTTTATTAAGTTCACCATTATTTACGCCATGCACCACCGTTTTTTGTGGTGTTCGCTGTAGACGTTTAATGGCTGTTAGTGGAACGACACTCAATAGTTCAGGACTATTGGTTGTTAATACTTTTTGCATCGGCATATTTTGTATAAATGCCCACGCTTGATGGAGCATGATAGGGTGCAATCGTCCTTCAGGATCTTCTAAGATCATGATTGGGCGCGATATACGTTTTAGATCAACGGGACCGCGGGCACGAATATAAGCGTTAAGTAGGCCCATTAAAATTAATTTCGCTTGTTTGGTCATTCTAGGTTGTACAAGTTGATCAAACGGATTGAGACATTGATCGTCATATTGATTTTCTAATGGATAGTAAGTATGAGGCTCGGCTTTTGTACGGGTATGTGGTGCAAAGGCAAAGTAGTGATCAACTAATGAACGTAATGTGTTAATACTACTTTTTATTTCAGCCGCGCTCACATGCCCAGGCTGTGTCATTAAACGGCGGCATGTATTATCAAGCCGGCGCTGAATACGTTCGGATTCTCGATTTTTTGCTGGTGGTACAGTGGTAGCATTGTGTGTAGGAATTGTAGAGGTATTACCATATTCTAATTGGCGCGCGTCACGAATTCTTACGATTGGATGCAAGACCATTAATTGACGTAAAAACTTATCGGTATCTGGATGTTGAATAATATGACCATCAGTATGTAAAAAATGACGGTGAGTGATAATTTTATCGTTTTTGATGTGACTATCGATCTGAACATAAAGATGTTTTAAATGATGTTGTTCATTCCAGAAAGGATCAAAAGCACGATAACGTCGAGCACGGTATTCACCTTGATAATCTTCATGCCAACGAAGAACTATCTGTAGGGAAGATGTACGCTCATGGCCCATAGCATGATCAATATGGAAGTCAGAGAACTTCATTTCGTAAAATTCAGCACTTGGGCATAAGGCCAAGCTTAACGCATCCAGCAGTGATGATTTCCCCCATGCATTTTCTCCGATAAGAACGGTTAATTCATCAAATGACAGTGACAATCGTTTGATACCTCGAAAACCCGCGATTTCAATACGTTCTAAATGCATGATTTTTCCTTCTTCTTTCTTTACAACATAGCGCAGAGATTATTAGAAAGGGATCGTTTTGCTCACATTATTGATACAATGTTCAAATTAAAAAAGATACTATAGTCCGCATGAATTTTTAACGAAAACAATTATAAAGGACGATCAGATGGCTAAAATTATTCACTCTATGATTCGTGTTATTGATCTTGACGTATCACTAGAGTTCTATAAAAAAGCATTAAACTTAGATATTGCACAACGACTAGATTTTGATGGTTTTAGTTTGGTGTACTTACGCAATGATGAAAATGACATGGAACTTGAATTAACATGGAATGAGGGGACAACGGAACCTTATACACATGGTACAGGTTATGGTCACATTGCCGTTGCTGTGGATGATCTTGAAGCTGAGCATCAAAACTTGGTGGCATTAGCTTACAATCCTGCAGAAATTAAAGAATTTTTTCGAGATGGTGTTTTATTGGCTAAATTTTTCTTTGTTCAAGATCCTGACGGTTACAAAATTGAATTTCTACAACGCCATGGTCGCTACCTGTAATAATTAAGAATGTTATCTTCACTGAGTGAATAAAAATGAGCACTATTGTGTTAAGAGGCTATTCACTCAGTGTTTTTCCTGAAAAGATGGTATATTTTGATAAAGATCTCATATTTATGTCATTGTATGTAATTTGGTTTCTTATTTAGTGACGAACTTTATTTTTGTAATGCTGTGAGCGTTATAAATCAGTCGTTAGGTAATACCGATGGTTCTGGAGGAACTGAAATTATTATGACTGTTAATCACGCAGCAACAATCACTTTTGCTCATATTAATGATACACACTCTAATTTTGAGCCTTCTGCGATTTCCTTATCACTTTCACCTGATGTATTAAATTCAGAGACATCGGTTTATGCCAGTTGTGGCGGTTTTTCACGTCTTTGTTCTGTGGTGACTGAAATTAAGCGTGAAGCATTACTTCATCAACGTGAATTTATGTTCTTACATGCGGGTGATTGTTTTCAAGGCACATTGTATTTTTCGCTTTATAAAGGTATGGCTAATGCAGTTTTGCTCAATGCTATTGGTGTTGAGGCAATGGCATTAGGTAATCATGAACTTGATATGGGTAATGACATTGTTGCTGATTTTCTTGATCATACGGCGTTTCCATTATTAGCTGGCAATTGGGATTTATCGCAAGAAGATCAAACAAAGCGTAATCCTCTGCGTAATAAAGACAATGTTTATGCTTATGATAATGCGACACAATCAGCGCATTATTTGATAAAGAATGTGCATGGTGAGCCCGTGGCTATTTTTGGTTTAGCGATTGAAAATATGGCGGGAATAGCGAATCCTGATCCTGATACATCTTTTCGTAATGTAGCAACGGTGACTAAAAATACAATTGCATTGCTTAAAGAAAAAGGCATTAATAAAATTATTGTGTTAAGTCATTTAGGCTACGACCGTGATTTATCATTAGCCCAAGAGGTTGAGGGTATTGGTGCCATTATTGGCGGTCATTCTCATACGATGCAAGGCGATTTTACTAATGTTGGATATGGTAAAACAGATACTTATGCCTTCATGGTTAATAATACTTGCGTTGTTCAAGCTGGTTGTAATGCGTTAGCTCTTGGTCAATTAACCATCGCGTTTAGTGCTGATGGTCGTGTAGAAAGTGCGACCGGGTGTAATCAACTCCTACTTGGACGTAAATTTACGATTGATGCAGGGCGGACTCAACATTTAGATCATGATAACCATAATAAAGTTCGTGATTATTTATTAAATCAGCCCAATATTCGGTTTGTGGTAAAAGATCCACGCATAGAAGACATTCTAAATCAACATTACCGTCCAGCTGTGCGCGCATTGCAAACGGATAAAATCGCGTCTATTAATGAACCTCTTCGTCATATTAGAGTTCCGGATGCAAAAGGCCCGAGTGATATTGCGCCTTGGGTGGTAAAAAGTTTTGTTTGGCAAGCGAGAGAGCTTGGTCATCATGTTGATTTCGGTATTCATAATGCTGGTGGCGTAAGGTGTTCATTTAATCCAGGAGAGATAACGCCTGCTGATGTAGCGGGACGATTATTACCGTTTGCGATTGGGATTATGATGTATAGCGTACGTGGATTACGTATTCGTCAAGCGCTTGAAGGTGCGATTGATAATGCGACTAATAATGACATTGAAGGAACGGGTGACGGTAGTTTTCCTTATGTGGCAGATTTACGTTATGTGTATCGTTGTGGTGCGCCAAGCGGTCAACGGATTGAAAGCTTAGAATATTACACTAATGGGCAATGGTTGGCGGTTGATGATGATGCTGTTTATACCTCTGTGTCATCAGGGTATACCGCGGCAGGTAAAGAAGGATATGCTCCCTTGCTTGATTATGTAACAGAGCCTCAAGCCCTTAATGTCACAATGGCTGATGCATTTGAAGCCTTTGCAAAACAGCAGTGCACGTTTGATAAACCAAGTGAAAATTTAACGGTATTTATTCCATGTGATAACCGTGAGAATTGACCCTTATTAGTTATTATTTTATGAGTTAAAAAACCGCATTAATCACTGTTAATATGGCGTGTTTTAGCTTTTTTAGTGAGATATTCTGTGCTGGTGGTATCTATTTGTTTTTAGTATTTTAGATTAGATTATCTAATCCTAATTACTAAATAATGTCATTGTTAAAGCGCTTTAGCATTACGCTATTATGCTGCCAATCCCATTGATAACGGCTAATCCGAAGAGGCAGTATGGCACAGGTATTTGATTTCGATTCTATTCCAACAGCAGTAATGAATGATCAAAAAACGTATTCATTGACGTTGAAAGGCCTACTCGTCCACGCTCGTGATATTCTATTTAGCCGTTCAGTTTCAACGCCAACATTACGTAATGTTTCTGATTTACCATTACATATTCAAAAAGATATTGGTCTTTACCGTTAATTACTTTTTATGGTTAATGGTATAAGTAGGTAAGCAGTTTGATTGCTTTGCTTACGAATAGAGAAAATAAGAAACCAGCTAATGTGCTGGTTTTTTTGTGCCTGTAATAATGGTGTCATAATATCTTGATTTAGAAACTAAAGTTCGATAAAGATAAAAGCATATAGTATTGATTTTATGATATAAAAATAGTTTATATTGATAAGTAAAAATAGAAGTTAGTGTGTTTGAGGCTAGAGGTATCATGGATAAAACATAGCCTTAGATTAATAAAGCGACGATTGATAAATTAACATGAGGTAGTAATGGGATTATTTTCTTGGTTATTTGGTAAAAAGGCCACAACTGAAACAATAATTGAACCCATTGAATATAATGGTTATTTGATTTATCCCGAGCCTCAAAAGGAAGGTGGGCAGTTTCGTATTGCTGGGCGTATTTGTAAACAAATCAATGACACAATGCAGACACACTACTTTATACGTTCTGATATTTTACCGTCACGTGTTGATGCTGAAACATTTATGTTAAAAAAAGCACAAATGTTTATCGATCAAACGGGTGAGCGAATGTTTAAATAAATCCACATATACAACATATTTCATTGCAATCGTGCTTGTTGCTGGGTATCTTATTTTTAGCACTAAAAATAAGTAGCTAAGTGTTGCTATTTTGTTAAATATATTTTGTTTTTAATACGTTTAAAGCAAGATTAATAGATATATTTGCTGAGTTGTTTTTTTGACTTAGTTAATATGACTAACATTATGTAATACATATTTTTTAACCTCTTTGTCATGGATGAAAAGGTGCTTATATTTCATGAAAAAATGACAATAATGTTATTTGTTAATGAAATTTGTGGAATTTTTTGTTTTTAACTGTAAAAAGCTTGCTATTGCTTTTAAGGTTCGATACAAAATATTTATCTATAGCCAATGTTCAGGGAATAATAATGCAGATTGGTGTACCAAAAGAGGTCCTCGCGAATGAAACGCGAGTTGCTGCCACACCTAAAACGGTTGAGCAGTTATTAAAAATGGGGTTCAGCGTTGTTGTTGAACATGGAGCGGGTGCATTAGCGAGCTTTGATGATGCTGCTTTTGAAGCTGCTGGTGCTGAATTAGCAACAACTGAAGCCGTATGGCAAGCTGATCTTATTTTAAAAGTGAATGCTCCACAGGTGAATCCAGCTACAGGCATTGATGAGTTTGATTTAATAAAAGAGGGTGCGAGCCTAGTTAGCTTTATTTGGCCGGCGCAAAACGCTGAATTATTAGAAAAGCTAGCCACTAAAGACATTAATGTCATGGCGATGGATTCAGTGCCACGTATTTCACGTGCGCAAGCCTTAGATGCATTAAGCTCAATGGCGAATATTGCAGGTTATCGTGCTGTTGTTGAAGCCGCCCATGAATTTGGTCGTTTCTTTACAGGTCAAATTACTGCCGCAGGTAAAGTGCCACCTGCAAAAGTGTTAGTGGCGGGTGCTGGCGTCGCCGGTCTTGCTGCTATCGGTGCTGCAGGAAGTTTAGGTGCGATTGTTCGCTCGTTTGATGTTCGCCCTGAGGTGAAAGAGCAAGTTGAATCAATGGGCGCAGAATTCCTCGAAGTCGATTTTAAAGAAGATACTTCGACGGGTGATGGCTACGCTAAAGAAATGTCTGATGAATTCAACCAAGCGGCTGAGCGTTTATATGCAGAGCAAGCGAAAGATGTTGATATTATCATCACAACAGCACTGATTCCTGGTCGTCCTGCACCTAAATTGATCACTAAAGAAATGGTTGACTCGATGAAGTCGGGCAGTGTGATCGTTGATTTAGCGGCAGCAAATGGGGGCAACTGTGCTTACACTGAAGCCGATAAAGTTATTACGACTGCAAATGGCGTTAAAATTATTGGTTACACCGATATGGTTGGCCGTTTACCGACACAAGCGTCGCAACTATACGGCACTAACTTAGTTAATTTATTAAAACTACTGTGTAAAGAAAAAGACGGCACGATTGATATTAACTTTGATGATGAAGTCTTACGTGGTTTAACCGTTATTAAAGCGGGTGAAGTCACATGGCCTGCGCCACCAATTAAAGTTTCTGCAGTTGCGCAAAAACCGAAAACGGTAGAGAAAGTACAGCCTAAAAAAGCTGAGCCTATGTCACCGATAAAGAAATACGGCATGATGGCAGCAGGTATTGCATTATTTGCATGGGTTGGTCATTACTCGCCACCTGAGTTCCTTGCTCACTTCACTGTATTTGTATTGTCATGTGTGGTTGGTTATTACGTTGTATGGAACGTTAGCCACTCTTTACATACACCACTTATGTCAGTAACAAACGCAATTTCAGGCATCATTATTGTAGGTGCATTACTCCAAATAGGACAAGGCTCCGGAATCGTATCCGTGTTGGCTTTTGTTGCTGTTCTCATTGCTAGTATCAATATTTTTGGTGGCTTTACCGTCACTAAACGTATGCTAGAAATGTTCCGTAAAGATAAATAAGGAGTAATACATGTCTGCAGGAATCGTACAAGCGGCATACATTGTTGCTGCCGTATTGTTTATCATGTCACTTGCTGGACTGTCCAAGCAAGAAACCGCACGAAAAGGTAATTACTTCGGTATTGCGGGTATGGCGATTGCATTAGTAGCCACTATTTTTGGACCAGATTCGCAAGCGACAGTTTGGATCATTCTGGCAATGATTATTGGTGGTGCAATTGGTATTTTCTACGCTAAAAAAGTAGAAATGACCGAAATGCCAGAGCTCGTTGCAATGCTTCATAGCTTTGTTGGTATGGCAGCGGTACTGGTTGGTTTTAATACTTTTTTACACCATCAACCGCTAGAAGGCGCACTGCTTAATATTCACTTAGTGGAAGTATTCCTTGGTGTATTCATTGGTGCAGTTACCTTTACCGGTTCATTGGTCGCTTTTGCTAAGTTACGAGGCTTAGTGTCATCATCTGCACTTCAGTTGCCACATCGCCATAAACTTAACCTTGTAGCATTACTTGTTTCTGCTGCATTGCTAGTGTGGTTTGTGAAAGCTGAAGGCTCAATGGTGGCATTGATCCTAGTCACATTGATTGCATTTGCATTTGGTTACCACTTGGTTGCCTCTATCGGTGGTGCAGATATGCCAGTGGTAGTGTCAATGCTTAACTCATACTCAGGTTGGGCAGCAGCGGCAGCCGGTTTCATGCTTGCAAACGACCTTCTGATTGTAACGGGTGCATTAGTTGGTTCTTCGGGCGCCATCCTTTCTTACATTATGTGTAAAGCGATGAATCGCTCTTTTGTGAGTGTTATTGCCGGAGGATTTGGTTCTGATGGTGCAGCACCTGCGTCAGATGAAGAATATGGTGAACACCGTGAGACAACAGCAGAAGAAGTGGCTGAATTACTAAAAGATGCTAAGTCAGTTATTATCACTCCTGGATACGGTATGGCGGTTGCACAAGCTCAATACCCTGTACATGAGATCACTGATAAACTGCGTGCACAAGGTATAGACGTTCGATTTGGTATTCACCCTGTTGCAGGACGTTTGCCTGGTCACATGAACGTATTACTTGCGGAAGCAAAAGTACCATATGATATCGTATTAGAAATGGATGAAATCAATGACGATTTCCCTAAAACTGATGTGGTATTAGTTATTGGTGCTAACGACACCGTAAACCCTGCGGCAATGGAAGATCCAAATAGTCCAATTGCTGGTATGCCTGTTCTTGAAGTGTGGAATGCAAGTAATGTAATTGTATTTAAACGTTCAATGAATACGGGGTATGCGGGCGTTCAAAACCCATTGTTCTTTAAAGAAAATAGCCAAATGTTATTTGGTGATGCGAAAGCGTCATGTCTATCTATTCTTGAACATTTATAAAAATATCCGTACTATAATTAAAGCCACTCAGGGTTGAGTGGTTTTTTTTTTCAATAAATAAATAGAATGTATTTTAAATTTAAATGTTATAGGTAAAGGCTATTGTTTTAAGTAATTGCTGCTCTGACATTTTTTTGACAAAACACGGTTCTACAATGTTAAGCTACAAGCATGAAAACGTATGTGTTAGTCTTTTCTTTATTTTTTTCTTCTGCATCATTCGCGGAAGCCCAAACATTTCCAGAACGGTTAAATGCGGTTCGTTCTGATCTATTGAAACATAAGCCTTTAGCAACATACGATTTTCGTAAACTTCAGAGCTTATACCCAGGACCCTTATTAATACCTGAAACGTTATTACCGCAAACGAATGAATATCCACTGGATGCATTACGTCAGTTGTACCATAATTCATTAAATTGTAAGGGACCATGGCCGTTATCACCATTGGTTACTCAGCCAGTCGTATTTACTCGTGCTATCTGTTTTAAAACAAAATTACCGTCGAGTTGGTTTGTACGTTCAGGGTACATTCACCCCGGTGGTGGTAGTTATGCTTACCGTTATATTCAAAAACATCCGAATATGGCGATAAAATATAGTAAGTATTTGCATATAAAAGAACGCCCAATTGCAGCGGCAACAACGATTTTAGGCCGATTGCAGCGAATGAATAATGATGAGATCCATGCATTTATTTCTGGTGCGCAATTTTTTATATCAAATGGCGAACTTTGGGTTCGTAATGATAATGAATACCGTGTTTTTGGCCAAGTAACATGGACGAAAATGCTTAATCGCTATCAATTACATTTTAAACGCTTAGATGAAAATGACTTTTGTCTTGCGAAAAATGGTAATATTTGTTGGCGAGAAGATAATAAATCATATGTAACCTACTATTTATTAATAGGTTTACTTGTGATGAATGCTGGTTTGCTATTGAGTTGGGTGATTTATCGATTCCGCATCCGTCGTCGAACGATGGAAGAGCGTATGTTAGTATTACAAATATTAACCCATGAATTACGAACACCTATTGCAAGTTTAGCAATGACAGTTGAAGGTTTTAGACGTCATTTTGACGAATTGCCTGAAGGGTTATATGACGAATTCCGCCGTTTAACTGAAGATTCTCGTCGACTCCGTCAATTGGCAGAAGCGAGTAAAGATTACCTTCAAGCAAATCAACAACAGTTAAGTGTTCAAAACGTAGAGTCATTAAATGAATGGTTAGGTTATATTGCTGAAAAATATGGCGTTATACTAAAATTAGAAGAAGATAGAAGTGTCCTTGTTAATATTTATTGGCTAGGAACCTGTCTTGATAACCTACTATCCAATGCTCATAAATATGGCGTAGTGCCTGTTAGCTTATCGTCATCGTATAAAAATGGGACTTTGAAATTAGTTGTTCAAGATGAAGGGCAACTGAGTACAAAAGATTGGTCTCGTTTAAGAAAACCATTTGTTAGTTCTCAAGGCTTAGGTTTGGGTTTAACAATTGTTGAATCGATGATTCATAGAATGGGGGGGCGAATGAAACTTATTGGTCCACCTACAACGTTTATTTTGGAGATTCCGTGTGAATCAAACTCTGCTGCTGGTTGAAGATGACCGGAACCTTGCTGATGGTTTACTCGATTGCTTAAAGCAAGCTGGATACAATTGCTTATATGCTGATTGTGCCACTAAAGTTGATGCATTATGGCGTGATGCAGATCTTGTTGTACTTGATCGTCAATTACCAGAAGGTGATTCGCTTGATTACTTATCAGGTTGGTTAAAGAAGAAATATGTTCCTGTTATTTTATTAACAGCAATGGTTTCTATCAATGATAAAGTGATCGGGTTAGATTCAGGTGCAAAAGATTATTTAACCAAGCCTTTTGCTGAAGAAGAGCTTTTAGCACGAGTGCGTGTGCATCTACGTGGTGAAGATGGCGATATGGCAGCCATTAATATCATCTCTGTTGGTAATATTCGTATTAACCAAGAAAGTCGTGAAGTATTTCACGGTGATGAGAGTGTGACATTAACGCGTACCGAATTTGAACTATTAGTGTTCCTGGCTAAAAATGCAGGTCGTGTATTTACTCGTGATGAACTATTAGATCAAGTGTGGGGCTACAATCATTACCCAACAACCCGTACTGTTGATACTCATATTCTGCAATTGCGTCAAAAATTGCCTGATATCGAGATTGAAACATTACGTGGTGTTGGGTACCGAATGAAACCATAAGGTTTAGGTACCGCGTTCCATGAGAATAAATAAGCCAAAACGCTGGTTTATGGGATTATTGTTAGTGCACTCGACGTTGTTTTCATCGAGTGCATTTGCTGCATCTGATTGGTTCATTTCAAAAGATCTTTATACGATGGCGCATAAAGAATTACTTGAAGATGATACCGCGGCTGTTTTTCAAACCATCATTCAAGCATGGCAACAATCGCCTAATAGTGTTGAAGCCAATAATCTTGATCAATTACTTAATTTAGCCATTAGTGAAGACTGTGGCCATAGCCTCGAACGTAAAGTTTTACCAACATGGCTTCCTAAGTTATCGATTGAACGCCAAGCAGAACAAAATCTTAATCAGCAACTGCTGAAGATATCTGTTGTTGGTCTTACACGTAGTGATATCACCAATATTAGTCTGACTAAATGGCCCAATAAACCGTTATTACGAGGTGCACCATTTATTGATGATGGTGGCTATTTTTCTGTTGAGTCACAACGGCTAGATGAACCCGTATCTGCGGGGTTATATAAACTCTCAATTACAGCGGTGAATAAACCGGCTTGGGTTGGATGGATTGTTTTAACCACACCAGCAGATAAACAAGAGATCAGTTGGAAAGACAGTAAAACATGGCGTATTGATAATATTAATAAGAATAGTGGTAATTGTCCTGCACCGACATTAAGCACGAAACTGTATGATCTTAACGATACAACATGGCACGCTATCTGGAGTCAAGAATCAGATTCTGATTGGCCGACAACGTTACCGAAATTAAACTTTCCTGAAGGGCGTTATTGGCTCAGTGTTGGCGTTGTAAAAACACGCTGGCAAGGTGAAATTTCAATCCTCGACATTCAACGAATCACTCGCCCTGTTGACTATGTTGGCGATGATGATGAAGATAATGGATAATAAAATGGCTACTACAGTAATGTGGTAGCCATTTTTTTTACTTTAATTTCATATAAATAAAACTAATTCGAGAAAGTATAGAAATAGCACTATAAACATGTATAATTTATGCATGTTTATAGTGAGGTAGTATGATGCAAATTATCGATCGAGCAAAAGAAGAAAAAATCCCCCCTTTATTTAGGCTCGCATTTCGTCCATTTTTTATCGGTGCAGCTGTTTATGCCGTTATTTCAATCGCATTGTGGGGATTGTTATGGGCTGGTAATACGCATATTAGTCAATTTATGTATGGTAACCCGCTATGGTGGCATAGCCATGAAATGCTGTTTGGATTTGCAGGTGCGGTTATTGTTGGCTTCTTACTCACAGCAGTACAGACATGGACAGGGCAGACTGGTGTTAAAGGAACAAAGCTGGCCTGTTTATTTGGATTATGGCTTATTGCGCGTTTAGGGCTTATGTTTGCAACACCAAGCTATTTATGGATGGTTATTGATTGTGCTTGGATTATTGTAGCTACAATTTTTTTAGCAAAACCTATCTTCAAGGTTAAGCAATGGCGTAACGTGTTCTTTGTCCCTGTTCTTATTATGTTTACGTTACTCAACGTCAAATACCATTTAATGGTGCTCAAAGTTATTCCTTATGATTTAAAAGCAATCGCATTAACAACGTTAACTATTATTGCTGCGGTTGTTATTGTCGTTGGTGGTCGAGTGATTCCATTTTTCACTTCACGAGGAACACAAACGGAAACAATTACTCGTATATCAATGTTGGAATATGCAGCCTTAATACCTATTTGGATATTGTTAATATTCACACTTTTCCCGGTTACGGTTCCTTCATCTATATTAGCGGCAACTTATCTTATTGCAGCGGTAACTAATTTAGTTCGCATGTGCCGCTGGCGTAGTTATAAAACAATAACAGTACCATTATTATGGTCGCTACATGGGGCTTACTTATCAATGATCATTGGTTTAGCATGGCTTGGTGGAAGTTATATTAACCATAATATGAATCCAACAATAGGCATTCATATTATTGCTATTGGTGGCATTGGTGCGATGATACTAGCAATGATGGCACGTGTTTCATTAGGCCATACTGGTAGGAAGTTGCAGGTTGGTCGTTGGATGGTTATTGCCTTTATGAGTTTATTTGGTTCATTATTGGCGCGTACATTATTAGTGGTGATTATGCCGATAGCGACTATGGATGCGTATGTTATTTCAGCTGTTTTATGGGTGATTGCCTTTACTATTTTTACGATCGTTTATTATCCAGTATTAACCAAAACACGTGTTGATGGTCATCCAGGTTAATTTGTATTCAGTGAGGATAAACAGTGACATTGTTTCACTTTACTCCTAGAATACCTACCCGTTTACGAAGTTAAGAAGAATGATATGTATAATCACACGCCGACATTAACACACTCAGAGCAGCAAGTAGCCGCAGAGCGTATTCATGATCTTATGGCTACAGGTATCAGTAGCGGCGAAGCTATCATGATTGTTGCTAATGAGATTCGTGAAGCGGATATGAAGCGTCGTCAGGCTGCGGGCGAACTTCCTGCAGATGAAGAAGAATAACCCTGAGTTATCATTCGTAACTATCTAAAAAACAAAAAGAGTCGAAAGGCTCTTTTTTTATTTTTGAATTATTTTATTCCAAATAAATGACTAGTAACAAGGAATGTATTACTTCTACAATGAGTCAATATAATAAGAAAGTACCGAGGATAAAGTGATGGATAGTCGTTATTTAGCTGCACAAGAATTTGCAAAAAAACGCCATGGTGACCAAAAATATGGCGAACTCCCATACGCCGTTCATCTTAATACCGTAGCAGAACTTGCACAGCCATTTGGCGTTGATGCAATGATTGCAGCTCAATTACACGATGTAATCGAAGATACGGATACTAATTTTAATGAATTGGTTGATCGTTTTGGTTTTACTATTGCTGATGCAGTTAATTCTGTTACTGATGTGAAATTAGAAGATCGCGCGAAAAGAAAATTAGAAATTAACCAACGCTTATCCGCTTTAAATATTGAAGATGATGCTGCACGTTTAGCGCTAATAGTGAAAGTTTGTGATCGTTTGTCTAATGTGCGCTCAAGTAGAAAAAGTTCACCACGCCATTATAAAATGTATCAACACGAGCATTCTGCGTTTAAAGAAGCGGTATACCGCCCTAATCTTTGTGATGATTTATGGAGAGAGCTGGATGCACTCATTATCGATCAACCTCAACTTGAGCCATGTAAGTAAATTATTCGCTATTCAGCAATATAGAGGCCTAACATCTTGTTAGGCCTTTTGTTTTTGTCTCAACGAACTATCGCAGTGAGTACTGAATCAATCAATATCATAAATTGTCGGAATAGGCTGACGTTTGTGCTGCGTTGCACGATAAATGCTTATTAGGCGCTCACGAGCAAAATCATCAACAGGTTTACCTTCAAGGAAGTCATCAATTTGGTCATAAGTCACCAATAGCGCTTCTTCATCTGCTTTCTGTGGTGCTAGTTCTTCTAAATCAGCCGTTGGTACTTTTACTACAAGATGGGTTGGTGCACCTAACGTCGCGGCAATAGCACGAATCTGACGTTTATTTAAACCAAAAAGAGGGGCTAAATCACAAGCACCATCACCAAATTTAGTGTAGAAGCCTGTAATGTTTTCTGCTGAATGATCGGTACCAATCACAAGCCCACCAACTAAGCCTGCAATTTCATATTGAGCAATCATACGTGCACGCGCTTTAACATTGCCTTTTACAAAGTCAACTTTAGCCGCATCTGTTGGAATTAAAGTTGTGCCTTCTAATCCTAATAATGCGTTGGCATGCAGTGCATCAACACCTGCTTTGATATTTACGCTAACAGATTGACTAGGTTGAATAAATTTTAAAGCTTGTTGTGCTTCATCTTCATCTTGTTGCTCACCGTAAGGTAAACGAACCGCGATAAATTGATAATCATTACTCGATATTGTTGTATTTAAATCATTGATAGCAAGTTGTGCTAGACGGCCACAAGTTGTTGAATCAACACCTCCGCTAATACCGAGTACTAGAGATTTACAACCAGACTGTTTGAGTTTTTTCTGGATGAAAGCAACACGGCGTTGAATTTCAAACTCAACATCGATAGTAGGAAGTACGCGCATTTGTTCACGGATAAGTTGTTCCATGGGTAATGAATCCTTAAGGCTTTTGCCCAAATATTAATCACTTAAAACGGCATAATGGAAAAATGAGAACTCAGCCATTACACCTTTACCAAAATCATGCGATAACTCTAACTAAGGATCAATGCTCAAGCGTAAAATTATTTAAAATAATCCCGTTTTAGCGTTAAAACAGTACGATACTAAGGAACATTTCGCTATAGCGATAGTATTTGGCTGGTTTTGCAATATAAGAGGTTAGTTGATTGAAATATGAAACAGACACTAGCAGTTTTTGGAAGCGCATTTAATCCTCCGAGTATAGGTCACCGCTCGGTGCTAGAGCGACTAGGGCAGTTTGATAAGGTGTTATTACTTCCTAGTTATCAGCATGCTTGGGGAAAAGTAATGCTCGACTATAAGGCTCGATGTGATCTTGTGGGTGCATTCATCAGTGATATTGGACAAAGTAATCTAGAATTATCTACATTAGAGCAACAAATAGCGGTTGATGATAATGCAGTCACAACGTTTGCCGTACTTGAAGCTTTACAATTAAAGTACCCCGAGGCAAATATTACTTTTGTGATTGGCCCAGATAATTTTATGAGTTTTCATCGCTTTTATAAAGCAGAGCAAATTCTTAAACGCTGGCAAGTAATGGCATGTCCTGAAACGGTTCCGGTACGTAGTACCGTTATACGAGAGGCATTGGCACATAATCATGATATTACTCAGTACACGACGCCTACGGTGAAAATGATGCTGATGAATGATGAGCGGTTTAAATTTACTGATTAATGGATGGATAATTAATATTGCATATGAATAAAATTAAAGCATTGATACTTATTATTATGAGTAACTTAATTTATTCATCATCTGCATATGCTTTTCCATGTGACTTGACGCCAAATAACACCATAAAAATAGAAGATCAATTGTTTCAGTTTGATCATTCCGTATGTCGATTATCGAATAATGCAGATAGTATCCCTTTCTTGCAGGTTAAAGATGATCCTTATTCTAGATCACAACGGTTTAATGATTGGAAACAAGATCAGGTTGATAACACCAGTGAGTTTTGGAATCACTGGAGTGACGACTTTGCTGATCATCCTGTTTTTACTGAATATAATGATTCAATGTATTATGGCTTGGGATTTTGGTTACCAAGACAATATGACAACGAAAACGTTGAAGATATTGTTGATGCCGAACAGTGGGTACTTAACCATGGCGTTCAAATGAGCTTAGGTTTTGGTGATCCCAATGATGATAGTACACGTGTACGATTGGATTATCGCTGGCATACCAAGAGTAGTGTAGATGATGGCATCTCAGTACAGGTTCATGTGCCGCTTAATTAGACGCATGTTTACTTACGTTATAACCATTGATTAGCGTCATTCGACGTGATGAATAATGCCCATTACGATAATGGGCATTATTTTGTAGAGTCAGTTTTATTTTTGAAAGGGTTTACCTAAAATAGCCATTGCAAGAGCGTCCAGCAGGACTTCGGATGTATTTAACTGGGCTGCTATTTGCGGTAATTTTCTTCCTGAACGGATTAGCTTCACTGTCTCACGCATAGTGATACAAGCTTCAAATTCTTTTAAGGTCATCCCTAATACCGGCTCTATTGCTTGAACAGCCGATTTTTCAGTGACTTTATTGCCATTAAATAATAATGCCAATGCACTATGGTACTGTTTATTGATAGCTGGTGATAACGATTGTGTTGACGCTGATAGGGTGGATACTTGATCCGCTATCACTTTAAGTAAGCGTCCTTCTACACCATCCCAGTCGTGATTTTCTGCTGGCTGTTTTTCCAGTTCAATTAGCAGAGCATCAAGTAGTGGTGTAACCACAAAGAAGCCCGTTTCACGGCAGAGAGGCTGTCGCAGGCGAATTGAAAAAGCAACGTTGAAAAAATGCGTGCCAGGTAAAATAGTTACCGCATGTAAACAATCAAAGGGAACCCAAAAGCCATGTCCTTTGGATACGAGGTGTTCATGTTTACCCAACCGTATTAATATGCTGCCGCTAGTAACAACAATAAAATAGGCGTTGTTACTTTTACGACGAGAACCGACGAAAAGAAAAGGGTGTTCGTTTTTAGAAAACTCAATGGCTTGTTTCATAATGTCTCTCTAGCTCGATATCTTGCACATATTCGGCTGTTTTTATTACCTCGTCAACAACACATAGGCGACAATAGTTAAAATCAGTGTATGATTAGTCACTTTTGCATTAAATTGTAGTTTTAATAATTAATAGTGGTTGAATTTTCAACGACATCATGTGGTTAGACCTCCAACCATTTCCCTTATTGACGTAGGTTATTTGGTAAAACAACATTTATCAGTAGAATAGCCAAGTTTTTTCAAGATGAAGCATTATTGTGTGTATAGATAACGATATTTATAAAGAAATCCGCCCTTACAACGATAACGAAGTTAAAGGGGCTATCAAACGCCTTATTGATGATAGAGATTTTATCAATGCTATTTTAAAATACCGCTTTCCTCATGCATCCGGTATGTTTGGCTGGCTACTTATTCCGTTAATTAAACGTTTTCTTGTTAAAAAGTGGTCAAACGTTGCAAGTGTTAAAGATGTGCAAGACTATGTTGCTAAGTATATGCGTGCAACCATTGCTCATTCTTGTGACGGTGTAACGACAACAGGATTAAATAAATTAGATCCAAATAAAGCTTATTTATTTGTTTCTAACCACCGTGATATTGCGATGGATCCTGCGATGGTGAACTGGTGTTTATTCAATGAGAACTTCAATACTGTTCGCATTGCAATTGGCGATAACCTGCTTAAAAAGCCATGTGCGACTGAATTGATGCGTTTGAACAAGAGTTTTATTGTGAAACGTTCATCAAAGGGGCCGCGTGAATTAATGAAGTCATTAGGCCTACTTTCTAGTTATATTTCACATTCCTTAATGACGGGTAATAATATTTGGATTGCACAAAAGGAAGGTCGAGCAAAAGACGGCAATGATAAAACTGATCCAGCCATTCTAAAAATGTTTTTTATGGAAGGACGTAAGCAAAAATTACCTTTTGCTGAGTTTATGAGTGGTTTAAATATCGTTCCTGTCTCTATTTCATATGAAAATGATCCCTGTGATTTAGCTAAAGCCCAAGAGCTTTACCAAAAAGAAACCACTGGTACTTATGAAAAATCTGAATTTGAAGATATTGAAAGTATCGTACAAGGCATTGTTGGTCAGAAACGCCGTATTCATATCAGCTTTGGTGATGTAATCACTGATGCACCAGAAACACCGGATGAACTTGCAGCTATAATTGATAAGCAAATAACTGAAAATTATCATTTATTTCCATCGAATTATATCGCAGCAGAGATTGAATCTGATCAAGTAACGGCAGAAGAAGAGCAATTATTTGCCCAGAAACTGGCAGATCAACCTCAAGGTGTACAGGCTATATTACGTCGAATGTATGCTTTACCTGCGCAAAAGAAACAAACGGTAGCAGAATAACGTTCCTTTAAATATAAAAACGCGGCCATCACAGTCGCGTTTTTTGTTTCTCGATAACTGTAATAGCATCATCAAAACATAATAAGTTTTATATCACTCGTGGACTCTTGTACGGAGCTTGTGCCATTCGCTCTGCCATAAAATCGATAAAGCAACGTACTTTAGGTGCTAAATACTTTCTACGTGGATAAACAGCATAGATAGGTAAATCGACCGTTGTTTTCCATTCGGGAAGTAACTGAATTAATTTATGGTTATCCAGCTCATCAGTCATTAGATAAGTCGATAAATAGGCTATCCCTAAGCCACTCACCGCGGCGTCTAACACTGCGGGGGCATTATCTATACGGTAATTCCCTCGAACACGAATAGATTGCTGTACGCCATCACGAGAGAAAGCCCAGTTAACATATTTACGTTCACGGCTTTGATAAGTAATACAGTTATGGCGACGCAAATCACTGGGTGTTTCTGGTTGGCCATGTTGAGCAATATAATCGGGTGATGCGACTACAACAAACTCACATGTCGCTAATTTTCTGGCTACCATACCTTCAGGCGGATGCTCATGAATGGCTATCCAGCAATCAAAACCTTCTTCTAATAGATTAGGACGATGATCAAAAAGACTAATTTCTAACTCTAATTCAGGGTTACTTTTTTGAAATTCAGCTAAAGCGGAGGTAATGTGAATATTGCCAAAAGATTGGGCTATGCCAATTCGAAGCACGCCTTTAATCTCATTACGGTAGCCTGCGACCATTGCTTCAGCTTCATTAACAGTATCAACCAACTGCTGACCATAATCCGCATATTGTAAACCGATTTCAGTTAACGCAACCGTGCGCGTACTGCGTTGAACTAACTGACACCCTAAGCGTTCTTCTAAAAAGCGCACTTGTTTACTGACTTGAGATTTAGAGATGCCTAATCTATCTGCTGCTCGAGTGAAATTTTGTTCATGGCCGATAGCTGCCAAGATGACCATTTGTTGAAGATTTTCTAACATAAGCATCGACTCTTGAAGAGAAAAGCAAAGTAGGAGAACTGTATATGACTTTGCTTGTTATTACATAAGAAGAATATGATTTCTATCATAGAGGATTATGTGCATTATGAAAATGATATGACGCAATAAAGAAATTAAACATCGATTATATTAATGATATGTATCTGTACAAACGATTTTAGTAATAGAAGAACAATCGTTACAATCATGACTTCACTATAGGAGATGTGATTAATGGTAACGGTTTTTTGGCAGTTTTTAGTGTTAGGGCTATGTAGTTTCGGTGGCCCCGCAGCGCATATAGGCTATTTTCAGCAAGCGTTTGTCGTTAAGAAAAAATGGCTTACTGATGAAGATTTCACACAAGCTATTGCGTTATGTCAGTTTTTACCCGGCCCAGCGAGTAGCCAGCTTGGAATGTATATTGGATATAAAAAAGCAGGTTATATAGGATCGATTGCTGCTTTTATTGGTTTTACTTTACCATCGTTTGCATTATTAACTTTCCTTGCTGTTGCAAATAATAAATTTGGTAGCTCTGTTATTGTTGAGCATATTATTACCGCTGCAAAATTATTAGCAGTTGTGGTTGTTACTGATGCTTTATGGGGAATGATAAAAAAGAATTTAACTTCTATCCCAACTATTACAACAGCATTATTAACCATGACGTGGTTAATGTTCAGTGATGGTTTACTCGGTCAAATATTCCCTATTATTATTGCTAGTATAGTGGGTTATTTATGGTCATTTAAAACACAGCCAGTAGTTAATAAGCATTTAATTAAGCCCATTCGACCACATATTGGATTAGTTATAACTTTTTTAGGGTTATTAGCATTATTACCTTTTATTGCAGCAACAAACGATAGTATTAAATTATTTTCTATTTTCTATCAAGCGGGCAGTTTTGTTTTTGGTGGTGGGCATGTGGTGTTACCATTATTACAACCAATGCTTGATGGTATGGTCACAGATAATACCTTTTTAAGTGCTTATGCTTCAGCACAATTAGTACCTGGACCTATGTTTACGATGGCCAGTTACCTAGGTGCTTCAGCTATGCCAGCAATGCCTCTCTGGGGGAGTGTCATTGCAACTGTTGCGGTTTTTCTACCTGGTAGTTTATTGCTATTTGCTTTTCTTCCTGCTTGGAAAGCATTATTTAGTCATCCTCGTTTAATACAAGCAATTTTATTAATAAATGCCTGTGTGGTGGGTTTATTGGGAAGTGCACTTATTAATCCGGTAGTAACGAGTTCAGTTAAATCAATTACTGACGTTATCGCCGTTGTTATAGGGTATATTTTAATTAAAAAGTACCAATGCCCCGTGTGGCTATTAGCTATTTTATTATTAATATTTGTAATTATAGCTTATTGATAACGGAGCAGAGTGTAATAGCTCTGCTTTTTTTATAACACCTAACGCACTATAACTTTATACTTTGAATAAAATATACCATCATCTACAAACTTAAACTTACGTAAGCTTAAATTCAGATTAGCTTGTTAAAATAACCTGTTATTAATTAAACTGAATGTTTAAAATGGATAAAAACCAAAGAATACGTTTAAACATCACCAACTATGATGTACTACGCGCAGTAAAAGCAGAAATTAAACAAAGTGAAGCTCGTATTACTCGACGAATATACACCGTCGCTATTTTGTCAGTTGCTACAATTATATTTGTTCTTATGCTTATTATTACTAGTCAAACGCCGTCAATGAGGGATTATGCAGCAGAAGCAATGAAGCGTTCTTTTGAAGCAGAAAGGTCAGTAAAAATGATGGATGAGACCTTAAATCAGCATATTTTAAAACAATCAGAAAATAGTCAATAAAAAAGCTCTTATATTAAGAGCTTTTTATATGCACAGTTATTTATTACCAATCTAAAACTAATTTATGGTTTTCAATCACTAATTCAGGTTTGGTTTTTTTCAAAAGAGCTTGTTCTATTTCATTATCATTCAGTTTATACACCGGTTTTGTCGATAAAATTTGGCTTAAGAAAGAAACAATAGGCGTGATAACTGGTTTGGTTAACACATTGTTTAGCCTCTGCGGTGTAACATCTAATGATTCAATATTTAGATCTTTTAAGTAAATAGCACCTTGATCTTGGTTGTAATAGGGGATAGCACTAAAATTCGCTTTAATTGATATATTTTGAGTCGCTTGTCCCATTAACTCTAAATCAGCCGTTGCCGTCGCTGCGACATTGACTTTATTTTTAGCGACTCGTCCAATTCCTACTTTAATATTATCAAACTTGCCCGTTGCATAAGCTAACCCTTGAATACCAACTGAATGGTTAAATTGGGTTTCTTTATTTAAGTAAGATTGCATTTCATTTTCAGTTACACCGTAACTAGCACAACCTGAAAAGAATAAGACAGAACCTGCAACCAATAATGATTTTAAATGCATAACAAACCTTAACTAGAACAATAAAAGAGCGCCTGATGCGCTCTTTTAAATAATAGTAAACAATCTATCATGCTGTGTCAGCAAATAGTATTGAGATATCATAATTATCCCGTTGTAAATAATTACGGAGTTTTTTCAATGAAATAACTTGTAATTGACGAATACGCTCACGGGTTAATCCTACTTCATCAGCCACTTCTTGAAGTGTTTGTGAATCGTAACCCAGCAATCCAAAACGACGACAAATGATTTCCTTATCTCGAGGTGGTAAGGAATCAAGAATAGAGGTAGTTATATGCTTAATATCCATCTCATCTAAATGTGCATCAGGCTGTAATTCTTTATCATTAGCAAGAAAGACAGCTAGCGATTGTGAATTAGCATCATCGTTGATTGTTTGATCGTAAGATATAATCGGAGCATCGTAAGATAATAGGGTGGTAATATCATCAACATCACGGTTTAGCGTTTTCGCGACATCTTCATCTTTTGGCTCTTTATTTTGACTATGCAATAAACTTTTATGCGTCCGTAAAATAGTATTGATTTCTTTTGATACATGAACAGGTAAACGAATTGTTCGACTTTGATTATGGATTGCACGTTCTATCGTTTGTTTAATCCACCATGTCGCATACGTTGAAAATCTAAATCCTTTTTCTGGATCAAATTTATCTACCGCAGTGATAAGGCCAATATTACCTTCATCAATCAGATCACTAAATTGAATAGAGCTACCACGATAACGTTTAGCAATATTCACCACTAAACGTAAATTACTCTCAATCATTACCTTCTTAGCACTGTTATCTCCCGTTAGGGCTTTACGGCTATAAAGAATTTCTTCAATTTTAGAGAGAAGTGGTTTCATCGAGATATCACGAAGATATAATTGAATAACATCATTTTCAAAAGCATGTGTTTTACTATTTACTTCAGCTTCCATATTACATCCCTTTTTAAATATCCATTTCGCATCATAGTTGTAGCAATAGCGTATACTGTCATGTTTATTATCAATAAATAACCTTACAAAAATATGACTATTTAAAATAATAAAACAAACATATATTTGATAAGCGTTAACATTTTCTATTTATAATGCGTTAAGGATATATAAATCAACAAGACGACAATATCGATCTTTTTAAAAAGATAAAACACTCTAATACTTATTCTTGACAAATGATCACAATTTTTTGATGTTGATGACATTTTTAACATTAAAAATGATAAAATTTACAATCTCAAATTAAAATAGCAATCATACCAATAGGTATTAACTATTAATATCGCAAAAACCATAAGTGGAACATAAGCACTCATATTTATTAATTAAATGATATTGATTCTCATTTGCATCTTAAGTAAAGTAGGCTCAAGACAAAGGAGTCACTTATGAATAAAGCATCTATTGCACTTTATATGCAGCCAACCCCATTTAGCTTAAAGTTAAAAAAGAAATTACTTTTATTAGGCCCTGCATTTATTGCTGCTATTGGTTATATTGATCCAGGTAATTTTGCTACAAATATTGAGTCGGGTTCAGCCTTTGGTTATCAACTTTTATGGGTCGTTCTGTGGGCTAATTTAATGGCGATGTTGATTCAATATCTGTCAGCTAAATTAGGGATAGTCACAGGTAAAAATTTAGCCGAACATTTACGAGATCATCTTCCTAAATGGGCAATTGGTCCTTATTGGATTCAAGCCGAAATAATAGCGATGGCAACCGATCTTGCCGAGTTTATTGGTGCTGCTGTTGGTTTTCAATTATTATTTGGTATTAGCTTAATGGAAGGAGCTATTATCACAGCAATCGCAACAATGATGATATTAATGCTTAATAACAAAAGCCAAAAACCGCTCGAAGTCGTTATTGGTGCTTTATTATTATTAGTTGCTGTTATTTATATATTTGAATTATTTATTGCACCGCCAGCATCACATGCTTTAGTTACTGGATTAATTGTTCCAACATTAAATAGTCCTCACCAAATATATTTAGCCGCAGGTATTCTTGGTGCAACAGTAATGCCACATGTTATTTATTTACATTCAGCATTATTTAAAAATACGTACGGCGAAAAAGTTTCAACACGGTTACGCTCAACAAAATATGATGTATTAATTGCAATGGTTATTGCTGGGTTTGTTAATATCGCTATCGTAGCAATGGCCGCCGCAGTATTTCATTATTCTGGTAATAAAGATATTGCTGAGATAGAAACAGCATATAAAACATTAACACCGTTAGTGGGTAAATCAGCATCAGTTTTATTTGGTATTTCGTTAGTAGCATCAGGGCTTTCATCAACAGTCGTCGGCACAATGGCTGGTCAAGTTGTAATGCAAGGCTTTGTTAAATTTAGCATTCCAATGTGGGTGCGTCGTTCAATCACTATGATCCCATCATTTGTCGTTATCGCTCTAGCGGTTAATACTACTGAGATTTTAGTCATGAGCCAGGTGGTGCTTAGCTTTGGTATTGCACTTGCAATCATTCCATTATTATACTTTACTAACAGCAAAGTCATTATGGGTAAATACAAAAATAATAAAGTTGTCTCAACGTTAGGCTTAGTTATTGTCGCTATTGTATTAGCATTAAACTTATATTTAAGTTATACATTACTCGCTTAAAACTACAATCATAAGTCCTTTGTTAGCTCCCGTTAATATTATTAGCGGGAGTTTCGTTTATGACAATTCTTTTTCTTATATAATTCATTAAGTGCTTTATATTCTCGTTTTAAATCTTCATATTCTCTTTTTGATGCTGTCGATAACATCATTGGTAACCTTTTTTTAAAGCTATCTATTCGAGTCTCTAACCCTGTACAAGGTAATAGAGCATATTGTTGAGTATACTGTTGAAGTGTTAGAGCCGAGCTTGATGCCGTGAAAATAATGAACAACATCAATAATAATGTGCGTATAAATATCAACATAATTAATCCAATTTGTTATTTTTTACACGATAACATTTCTTTTAATATATAGCAGAATATGATGCTGTTATTATACTTAGGATCAATTTTTCACAATAAATATTGAAACAAAATTTCTATAGTGTGAGGTATTAACGACCTGGAGTTACACCTTGTAATTCATCATCAGTTCGACGGTCATAACGCTGGGTTGTTGTAATACTACTGTGTCCCATAAACTTACTAACTAATAATAAATCATACCCTGAGCGTAATAAATTCGTTGCGACTGAGTGACGAAAATCATGGGGGGATATTTGACGAGAAAACCCCAATAGATGAATATGTTTACAAAGATCATTTAAAGTTTGAGTTGTTAAACGTTGTGACGTTAATTGCTGGTACCGATTAACACCACAAAAGAAAGTAGATATTTGTTGTGAATGTTGAGAACGGATATTAAGCCATTTTTCAATAGCGGCATAAAGATCACTACTTTTTGAAAAAGGGACATAGCGTTCTTTATTACCTTTACCCATAACACGTATTTTGCATAAATAAAGGTCAATATCATTGATATCAAGCCCAATGACTTCTGCACGACGTAAACCTGATTCATACATTAACCAAAAAATGGCATTGTCTCTTAATGCTTTTATTTTATTCGATTGTGTTAAAGTTAGTGCCGATATTTGGTCAACATCTGAATAACTTAAATAACGTCCACTTGATTGCCGTGAGCCTCGCGGCAGCTTTATAGCCTTAATTCGTTGTAAGGTTTCAATCGAAATCGATTCCGATAACCAAGCATGGTAAGCAACACCACGTAACATTCTTAATAAATTATCAGCCGTAGCCGGTGCATAATCTTGTTTTCGGTCGCTACTTTTCATCGTTAAGCGTGAAGATAAAAAAGATTGCATGGAGGTTTGTAGAACTGGAGCATAAAGAATACTGTACCAATCCATTCTTTCTATACATGACCTTATACAAAAACAACTGAATGCTTCCAACATAATTTTCGCTTGAGACGTAAATTCAATCGCTAATGTTTTTTCAGTAATAAGAGCAGGAAGCCAACCTTGTTCTAAATTAATAGAAGGGTGGTTTTTAATTGAAAAATTACTGATAGCATATTGCCAGGTTTTGTATTGGGCTGTTGAAATCTGTTGCTGTTGATAAAAATAATCACCCACAGTGAAAAGTGCTTTTTTTAAGGGATTAATGTGTAAGTTTTTTAGTGATCGCTGTGGATCATAAAATAGCCCCTTCATCTGAGCTTTTATTTGTGCACGATGGATAAGAAAGGCGGCCATTGCTTTTTCAATAAGAGTAGGGCTCGTTAATAGTGTGATCCAATCCATTCGATCGAAGGTTGATCCCAACAGAAATCGACCAAATCTTTCTATTGTGTAACGAGCATTTGCTTGACCACCGGTCGTATCAGTCGCGGCCAATGAATTAATATACGCTAATGCTGGATTTGTTAAAAACTGATCCCGTTGACGGATCTGCTGACTGACTGCGGTTTGTTGTCGTAGTGTTCCCGGCCTAAGATTAAAGTCGTTATGTACTAGCGCGTTTGAAGGGTCGATCGTCATTGATTATAGTCTTTATTCTTGATCGGCTATAAGAGATATTATATAAGACTGATAAATTAAAACCATATAAATCTGTTACTTAGCGAAAAATAGCAAGATCATCAAAATCAATAAACACAGTTATTATTGATTAAAAAATAACCACAAAAAAGAGGCTGAATTTTTATTTCAACGGGTGATGTGTGGAAATGTTAAACTATTTTAAAGTGTTACGTTGTAACTTATAGGGTGTTTGTAGGGAATAATAGAAGAGTAAAGATCATAGATCAGATACGGTGTCATATTAAAAAGTAATACTAAACCGTATCTAAGGGGGATTATTTAATATCATGATAACGAAATTTATATGATATGAGTGTTGCATAACAAGACAGATAACTAGTGATTATTATTTAAAATATCATCGATAAATGTTCTTTTAGAGAGCGAACAGCACACTGCTGCAAGACGCATCGCAGCATCAATACTTTGCTCTGTTTCATTACGTTCTAGCAAACTATTCACGTGAGAAGCAAGACACATATGGCCACCATTCATTAGCGAAACAACGACACACGCATAATGATAAGCAGTTTCATTTTTTATATTCAATGCGTGTAATGGTTGAAAATGAAGGCTATTTAAAGACCCACCTTGTTTGATATCAACAAATTGTCTCGCAATAAAATAAGGGTTAGTAACACCCATTCGTGAAATAGCATATTCAATATCTTGTAACGTATCCACATCTGGACGTTTGATCTGTTTACTAATATTTTCAACAACATACTTACTTTGAGAATTTAAAGCAGCCGCCCAAGTTGCATACACTAAATTATCGTTTGTTAGATCTGTTTGCTTTGTTAACAGCGATGACAGAAGGGCTATTTGATCATCAATTACTGACATAAATAAATACTCATACTATGAATGTAAATAAATTAAAGAAACGTTGGTTGAATAAACCCAGCTAATGATTTGATGTTATTAAGCCAATTTTGAATATTTTTATAGTTATCTAAACTAAAAGAAGCTTCATCAATAAAGAGCAGTGTTGAAGCAACAGCAATATCTGCAATGGTTGGCGTATCGTTAACTAAAAATACGTTACCTTCTAATTGAGTGTTTAAGATCTGTAAAGCGCCATGCGTTATCATTTCACATTGTGGCAATAATTCTTCAGGTAACATTTTAAAAGCAGTAATTAATCGTGCTTTTTCAATTCCTTCATATAATTCATTACTGACTAAAGATAATAGCGAATCAATCTTAGCTGCGGTTGCAATATCGGATTCTGGATACCAATGCTCAGTTTGAGATTTTCTCGCTAAGTAACGCAAAATAGCCATTGAGTCAGTGACGATCAAGTGATCATCTGTCATGACCGGAACTTTACCTAGAGGGTTAATCGCTAAGAATTCAGGTGATTTTTGTTCGTTCTTACTCAAGTCAATAATTTGATCTTCAATATTAAAACCAAGTAGTGATGCAGCCAATCGCGTACGGTAGCTAGGTAAGGAATATGGAAAGCTATATATTTTCATTTTAATCTCTTTTTACACAAGTCTGTGTAAATTATTATAAGCTACTTTTTTTGAAATACAATTATTTTTACACAGACCTGTGTATAATCAAAAATAACGAATAAATAAGGCAATATAGCAAATGACCAAACGGCAGAAATTAATTACGGGTTTTCTAGAACTAGCACAAAAAGAGGGTATCACTCTGACGGGGGTTGATACGATTGCTGAACACACTAAAATATCTAAGAAAACAATTTATAATAACTTTGGCAATAAAGAGGGGCTGGTAATCGAGGCATTAACTTCGTTTAGCCATAATATTCAACAAAATTGGGCTGAAGAATGGAATGTTATTGAGGATAAGAAAGAATTAGTTTTGGCTCGGTTTAGTGAATTAGAAATGTTAATAACTAACCAACAATTCTATGGTTGTATCTTTATGGTTGCTTGTCGAGAATTTTCAGATGCACAGCATCCATTGCATCAGTTAGCAGTGAAGCATAAGCAGGCTTCTTACATTGAAACGCAAAAAAGATTGACTGCATTGGGCATTGAAAATTCTCAGTTAGCTTTTCATATTGAATTACTTTATGAAGGACTCATTGTTAAATTAATCGCACATAAAGACGTAACATTAATTTCAGATACAAAAGAAATTATACGTAATCTTATGAAATAAAACGAAGTACAATCAGCATTGTACTTAGACACCATAAAAGAATAACCACTCGAGATAATCAGAATATTGAGCGGTATTCTATCTGAGTGTAAATGCGTTGCTATTATTTTCTAAGGTACTCAGTACGATAGCCACAAATGCATAAAATGATACTTTTGCCTTCGAGATATTCTGATTGTCCACATTTTGGACAGACGAAATTTTTTATTAAAATATACATAAACACACCATATTATTTAACATATGTTCAATATATAGGATTAAATGATTGAGTCAGAATAGTTTTAATAACATGCGATAAAAACCACAAAATAAAAATAAGTGATGCATTTTTTTTCTAAATTATTGCTAATGCTTCCCAAAGCTAGTATTAATCAACACATTGTTTTATCTAAAAAAACTCTCACTTTAAAGAAAAAGAATGAGAGTTTTTTATACAACAATTTTGCTAATAATTACTTATCAACTTCAAAACCGAAGGTTTTATTCTGGATATATACCATGTCACAATCCGTCGTATATACCACACTATGGATACGGTTTGCTTTGATATAACCTGTTTGGCCTGCTTTTAAGATCATAGGTTCGCCATCATTTACTAATTCACCATCAACACGAAGATGGAATTGAATAGCGATTTCACCTGTTACAATAATAGACATATCATCATGTGGGTGATGATGCGCATCTTCTACAGTACCAGCTTCCCAACGTTCAAGTAATGCTGTTACACAATTGGTATTGCTTTCATCTGTGTCTCGAAAACTAAAGCCTGGAAATTCAGGATCAGCTGTAAAATCAGACCAGATGTCTTTTGAAATAAATGTATTCATAATAACGGTTACCAATTAATAACAATATACTTATTATAAACACTTATTAGTAACGTCATCAGTCTCAATTTAGCAAGCTCAATGTGCAATTATAACGGATCACATATCGTAATTTGGTTGTTCGAGCCAATCATCAGCTTCGTCGAACATCACTTCAAGTTCTAATTCGACTTGTTGTTTATCTTCTTTTAAACCACCCAATACGCTTATTTCATTACTTCCACCTAAACGTACACGCACTAATGCATCTGGCCATGAGACTGCCATACGTCGAGTAAACTCTGACTCAACCTGACTAAAAGTAGCTTCAGGTACGTTATTTTTGTTAAGCATTAATTCAATACGCATATAAGTCCGTCTATTATACTGGATAAAATAACACTGATTATAAATACAGTATCAATATCAGAACAATTCAATTTATTTATGGTCTTGATTGGTAGGGTTTATTAATCGTCGATGGCTCTTCCTCAATTATTTATAGATACAAAGAGCAATAAAAACAAAAAGAGTCACAAACAAGCTTAATTAGGTGTAAATTGACACTTAAAGGTGAAAAACATTCAATCAAAACTCGTATAGTAGTGCCATCGACAATAAATAGAGCATATAATCATGTCAACATTTACACTAACAAGTAACAGCATCGCTGAAGGCCAACATCATGAAAAGCGTTTTTCATTTAATAGCTTTGGTAATGATGGCGATAATATTTCACCGCAACTTGCTTGGGAAAATGCACCCCAAGGTACAAAAAGTTTTGCAGTAACATGTTTTGACCCAGATGCACCAACTGATTGTGGTTTCTGGCATTGGCAAGTAATTAACATTCCAGCATCAACACAGGAATTAGCTGAAGGGGTATCTTCACATCTTGCCGCTGGTTTAGAAATGCGTAATGACTATGGTTTTAATGGCTACGGCGGCGCATGTCCTCCTGAAGGTCATGGTGTTCATCGTTACGTCTTTACAGTATGGGCATTACCATGTGAGAAGCTAGAAGTACCTGATGATGCTTCATGTGCATTAGTCAGTTTCATGCTTAATGGTACAGCACTCGCTAAATCAACCATTACAGCGCATTACCAACGCTAATAATGTTGATTAAAAAGAAAAGCCTCAGTAATAGTAAAATGTTATGGGGCTTTCTTGATTGATAGCATTAATAACAGCAGATCGATAAAGGGGAATAGTTTGGCTTCAGTTGTTCAGTGCATCTATTATACAGGGCAAAAATCACAATCATTACGTAATGTACCCTTCATTTATCCATCGGTAGTTTGGGTGCAAACCGGTGTCAAAAAGCTGCAATGGCAAAATGATTGGATAAGCATAGATCGTAATAATTGGTTGCTAACGGCCGGTCATTCACAATATACATTTATTAATGAGCCCTCAAAAAACACTTTTTCATCATTACAATTGTGCTTTTTAACGCGACCTAGTACAGCTCTTATTCAACGTTCTCGCCAACATTCTCATCATAATACTGCGCCCAATTACTTGTTTGATGAAGAAGGTGAGTATCTGTTTATGAACTTGGTTAACATGCCAAAGACATTACCGTGTAACGTTCAGCAGTGTTTGGTTAATGCTTTCTTTGAATACTTAGCCAATATCGGCAAGCTTCATCAACTGTTTAGTTATCAAGATTTATCATGGCGCGACAAATTGGTAGAGTTATTTAGACAGCAACCAAGCGAGCATCATAGTATTGAATCAGCCTGTCAGCATTTAGGATTAAGTAAGTCGACATTAATTCGACGTTTACGTGAAGAATCCACCCAGTTTCGAGAAGTTTTAGCTGAATTAAGAATGGGCTACGCATTAACTTTATTACAACAGCAACATTATACGCAGCTTGATTTAGCACAACTTTGTGGTTATCAATCAGAAACTCGTTTCGCACAGCGGTTTAAAAAGCAATTTGGTTTATCTCTAAAAGAATATCAACAAACAATGACTTAAATTTAAATAGACAGTTGTAATAAACGATAAAAATGAGTGACTGCATAAGATAATTGATAAGAATACAGTTATCATTTATTCTTTTTATCATAATTTATTGTAATGATCTTATGCGAGCGCCAGATGATAAATCCGCAATGGTTAACAACCTTTAAAACACTAGTCGAAACCGGACATTTTACTCAAACCGCTGATCTTTTACATATGACACAACCAGGTGTTAGCCAACACATCAAAAAATTAGAACACGCTTGTGGTTATGAACTTATAACACGCTATAACAAACAATTTGAAATCACCGAACAAGGATTGCGAGTTTATCAATTTGCCGAGCAGCAAACACACCAATATCAAACGTTAATGAATGACTTACAAACAGACAGTCCTTATGAAGGCACCTGCAAGCTTGCTTGTTCAGGCTCATTTGCATTATCGTTATATCCCCAGTTATTACACTTACAGCAGCAACATTCTAAATTGCATTTTCATCTAGAAGCCGCCCCTAATCATAAAATCTTAGATAACATTGAAAGTAATACGATAGATATGGGCATTGTTACTCAACAACCAGTAAACGATCTCTTTAAAACCACCTTAATCGGACAAGAAGCCTTATGTTTAGTCTTACCGCTACATTACAAAGATCATAATCTTACAGATGAAACCCTAACAACCTGCGGCCTTATTGATCATCCTGATGCACAATATTATTTATCTAAATACTTTCTACATTGTGGTCATAAACATTTAGCCGCAGTTAAAATCGAACAATTACCAATCACGAGCTACATCAATCAACTAAATCAGATTCTAGTTGCTGTTGCGGAAGGTATTGGCTTTACCGTATTACCACAAAGTGCCATTGACCATTTTACGAATAAGCATAAATTGTATGTTGTATCCCCCCCAAAGTTAGTCACTGAACAACTTTTCATTATTCAAAAACAGCACCGCCAATTACCTATTCGTTATCAAACCGTGACCTCATTATTAACATCATTATGTCAATAAATAATTAAATTGGTGATTAAACAAGCAATAACGGGTATGTTTAATTACATAATTTGATCTTCTCTATAAAATAAATATTAAATGGAAGATAAATAATTACCCGTATTTTACAAAAAGGGATCGCCCATGAAAAAATCAACGAAATCTGCATTGGTGGTACTTGGCGGAATCGTAATCTGTAGCCTAGTGTTTACAATGATCAAAAGTGAGCAGACCAAAAATAACGGCACGACAGCGCAACAGACAACACCTGCAACGCTAATAAAAAACAAACCGTATAAATGCAGTGATTTTGATCCTAAAACTGGAGGATTAAAAGGTTGGACAGCGGATATGGGAATAGGGCCTGTAATACCCGAACAGTTACTTCCAAAAGATTGTCCCGCGCTTAAACAGTAGTCTTATATACCAAAGCCCTCAATCAAAAGGGCTTTGTTTTTACATTAGCATAAATAACACGTCTATTACTGATGGACAGCAATCGTAATAGTTTTAGTTTCCCAATCTTCTTTTTCCCAAGAGCGACCATAATTTAATTTTAATTCACCGACTCCCTTTGTTACCGCTTTAAAAGTGTAAGTTCTTAAACCACTACAACCAGTCATGCCTTTCTGACACTGCTCTGAGTTGTGATAATCAATACTCAATAGCATCAATGCATTTGGCATAGAACGTAATGCCCATGAAAAACCCGTAGAAGGACTTGCTGGTAGGCTTAACTGAAAAGTTTGATTAAGCTTAATTTTTACCGCTTGTTTATTATCGGTTGGCAAGCAAGTATGTTGTGGTGTTTTACTATAGTCGCCCGTTACAATGCTTGTAAAACCCGCATCACAGGTTGGTTGTGATGTTTGTTCTGCCGCAACCACATTGAAACTCATCAATCCTAAAGCTGCGACTAATCCAATATGTTTCATATCCTTTGACCTTTATTTATCTGGCTTATTTATCTTTTAATACTAGCAATAAACCCTTACTCAAGGCTGTATCAATAAGCTACTTCCGTTAATTGTGTATATTAAATAATCATCTTTTAATATTAAGTTGCGTTTTACTGTAAAAACTCAATAATACAATTTCAAAAATTAAAAACAAAAGAGTCAATATGTCAGGCACTAACCGTTCAAATATCCACGTTGGATTAGATGTACAAATTGTATTAAAGCAAGATCAACGTAGTGGAAAACTAACATCAGGTACGGTAGAGAAAATTCTCACTAATTCTCCCACACACCCACATGGCATTAAAGTACGCCTAACCTCAGGCGATGTAGGGCGTGTAAAAGTGATCGTTTCCGAATAAGCCCCATTTAACTATTACTAATTTTCAAATAACTAGGCCAAAACTATAACGCTTTGGTATTTCACTGCGTCAGTCTATTGACGAATTAAACGCGCCTAATAAAAAGAGAACACCGTGAATCGAACTAATATTATTCTACTCAGTGTGGCACTATTGCCGACGCTTGCATTTGCACAATCGCCACAAGGTAACACAACTAACCAATCATTCAGCAAAGCAAAAAAAATCATGCAACAGCAGATTTATACTAACCCTGTTGATATGAAAACTATTTACTGTGGTGCTGATTTTAATAATAAAAAATACGTTACCTTACCATCTGGCTTCACGACAGACGTGTATAAAAAGCGCGTTAAACGTTGGGAGGCAGAGCATGTAGTGCCTGCGGAGAACTTTGGTCGCTCATTTTCAGAATGGCGTGAAGGCGCAAAAGTGTGTGTTGATAGCAAAGGTAAATCATTTAAAGGCCGTAAGTGTGCTGAAAAAGCAAATGCTGAATACCGCTTAATGCAATCAGACCTTTATAACCTATATCCAGCGGTGGGTGCGGTTAACGCAGCTCGTCAAAACTACAACTATGTCATGTTGCCAAAAACAGTCAGCAAAGACTACCGTTCATTTGGTAGCTGCGACATGATCATTGATAAAAAAGACCATGATGCACAGCCACCAGAACGCGCTCGTGGTGTTATCGCACGGACTTACATGTATTTTGAAGCGGTATACCCAAGCTACAAAATGAGCCGTCAACAACGTCAGCTTATGAGTGCATGGGACAAGCAATACCCAGTATCAAAATGGGAATGCCAACGCGCCGCTAAAATCCAAAAGATTCAAGGTAATGTTGATCCTATCTTAGCTTCACGCTGCAAAAATATCGGTTAATATTACTGTTACAAACCGTATCTAAATCCACATTTAACGATGTGGATTTTTTTATATTTGATTTATGACAACTCAACAATAGCAATTACAATGGAGCAATAAATTCATCGTAATAACAGGGGTGATAGAAATTGTACAACTCAAACTGGGCACACAAGTAGATACCCACGTTTTCCATGATTTATTAACGACAGGCAGCACTCGTAATGCCAATGTTATGATCTTGGTGGAATTATCGACCACTGATAGCATTGATAACAAGCGTTAGTTATCAAAAACAAACTAAACTATATTAATATTTCATTATTTGTAGTCTTATATGCTACGCTATAAATGTAACGAGCTAGAAATACAATAGCATTGAGCATTTACTTAGTTAAACTATTGTATTGATATATAATTTAACCGTAGTAATACAACAAATAACATCATTTATCGGAGTACCATTTATTAATGAGCAGCAATCGTAGAACCCAGAATCAATTAGCTACACTTACAAAAAAGCTTTCTAAGTTACAAGCCATGTCTAAATCTACTAGAGATGGTGCAAGTAAAGCACGTTACACTGCCGAAATTGAAAAAATTGAAATAGAGCTTAGTAAGCTTAAAGAAACTGAAGAATAGAATCTTTCTATTCATGACGTTTGGCCTACTACTATTTCGACAATAGTAGTAGGTTAGTCAACCATTCCATTACCACTATTGTTTCTCTCGCATACACTCACACTAAGCATTTTTCTACATATTCACATCGCCTTAACCACTTATCTAATTTAACTTATTTATCCGTTGTAGCGGATATATTGTTTTTATCCCCTATAGCGGATAATTCATGGATAATATCTAAGAGTTAATTGTTGGTTTGATTAAACAATACAGGATAATCAGTATAACCGTGTTCATTCCCACCAAATAGCGTAGTGCCATCCAATTCGGCTAACGATTGTTGGTGTTGTAACCGCGAAACAAAATCAGGATTAGCAATAAATGGACGCCCGAACGCAACCAAATCAGCGTAGCCTTTATTAAGCACTTCATCAGCCCGCGCTTGAGTATAACTGCCCGCGACAATGATCGTATTAGTGAAATACTCACGCAACTCAATTCTAAACTGCTCAGGGATCACTGGCGCATCATCCCAATCCGCTTCCGACAAATGCAAATAGCCAATATCACGGGCTTGAAGCTGTTTTGTCGCCTCTAAAATGGTCGGCACAATATCAGGGCAATTCATGTCTTTAAAGGTAATGAAGGGCGCCAGTCGAACACCCACTTTATGCGCACCAATCACATGACTTACCGCATCAACGACTTCTAATAAGAAACGAATACGGTTCTCTCTAGTGACACCGTAACTATCTGTACGATGATTAGAATTAGTACGTAAGAACTGATCGATAAGATAACCGTTACCACCGTGAATTTCGACACCATCAAAGCCAGCATCAATCGCACGTTTCGCAGCATGAGCAAAATCAGCTACCACTCGTTCAATATCTACTTGGGTCATAGCTCTTGGTTCAACACAATCGACCATGTTGCCATTACCTTGTTCATCAGCGATCCACACTTTGGTTTCTACTGGTTTAAGTGCTGATGGCGCAATAGGTTTATCACCATTTTGAAAGGTAGGATGAGACACACGGCCCACATGCCATAACTGACAAAACATTGCCGCACCTTGCGCTTTTGCCGCTTGAGTCACTGTTTTCCAGCCAGCGACTTGCTCATTAGTATAAACACCCGGAGTGAACGAATAGCCTTGTGAATCATCTGAGATCTGGGTTGCTTCCGAGATAATTAATCCCGCACTGGCACGTTGTTGGTAATAGTTCGCCATTATCGCGTTTGGAATATTACCCGGTTGGCTACTACGCGCTCGTGTCATCGGTGCCATCACAATACGGTTTTGTAAATTCAGTGACTTAAGCTGTGTTGATTCAAAAAGCTTGCTCATCATCGACATCTTCATTTCCTTTCTGTCTAATCTTGTTTGGATGATGTCAGTATATTGATTTGATAGAATTTGATAATTGGGTAAAATTTAAAATGATTATTCGGATGAGCTGAACAATAAACACAAGGTAAGGGCATGGATAAATTTTCTGATATGACGTTATTTATCAGCATCGTCAAAAACCAAGGCTTAGCGGCAGCAGGAAGAGAGCTAGGATTATCACCAGCAACCGTCACTGCAAGGCTACAAGCATTAGAAGATCGCTATGGGGTTAAGTTGCTCAATCGCAGTACAAGGCATCTCTCTTTAACAGAATCTGGCGCAATGTATCATCAGGCCAGCTTAGAGATTATCGACAGCGTTAAAGAGACAGAAAACTTACTCCAAACCGGTAGCCAAGAAGTGCGCGGAACGATAAAGATCGCTGCGCCCCGAGACATAGGCAAGCAATACATATCACCAATAATTTCAGCGTTTTGCGAATTGTATCCAGACGTTGTGCCATACTTATATTTAGACGATAAACTCACCAACTTAGCGGAATCAGGCATAGATATTGTTATCCGTTATGGCGAACTGGCAGACAGCAACCTAATCTCGCGCAAACTGGTATCCAGCAGACGCGTATTGTGTGCAACACCTCAATATTTAGCCAATAAAGGCACACCGATCACACCGCAAGATCTCGCTGATCATCATTGTTTAGCCATGATACGCAGTAATGAAGAACTGAAAACATGGCATTTTAGCGACGACACCCAACACAACGTTATAACCGTATTACCCAAACGATTCTCAGATGATGGCGAAGTGATTCGTCAATGGGCATTAGATAGCGCAGGTATAGCGTTAAAGTCAATTTTAGATATTGAGCAAGACATTAAACAACAGCGACTGGTCACCGTGCTTGATGGATATATGAAGAACTTTAATGCATCGACATCATCTGCCAGTGCAGACTTAAATGTGATTTACCAAAGCCGCCAATACCAACCCAAACGGCTGCGATTGTTTATTGATTTCTTGATAGCACGATTTGCGGAAAGGTTAGGGTAGTTATTAAGGCAAGCAGAGTAATGAATGAGAATTTACAGTAGAAAAAAGTAAGAAGGTCGACTGATAATATCGACCTTATCAAACATTATTTAGTTAAATTTTGGTAATCATTTAGAGCATCATTGATAAAACGTATAGAGAAAAAAGGTCTAGATTCTTTAAGCATAATTAAACCTAAAAAAATCGATATTACACTCAACATTGTTGTTGAGATTGGAACCCCAAAAGATAACGAAAAAATTAATACAGTTATGCCCATAAGTAATATTATACACCCCAAAACAAGGTTATATAAAAGAGAGAAGTTCTCAAAACGAGATAGTTTTATTCTATATGATTCATTATCTATATCTTGTAAAGAAGGGGACGATTTAGACATTATTACCAAATGTTCAAATGAAACACTTTTCTCTATTCTACTATTTAATATAAATAGAGCATTTAACATTGGAACACTCAGTTTTACACCGTGAATTAATCTGAAATGCTCAACATTTAGCTCAGATTTTAAATGTGCTTTCATTTTTGATGAAACTTCATCATCAGACAGAGCAGCCTTAATCGTCAATATTCTGTGTTTTTTAAAATCCGAGTATGATTCAAATATTCTTTTACTATTCATTAAGATAGTTATAAATATTAATATCGAAATAGTGCCATATTGATGTTTTTCGAACAACTCAACCCATTCAACAACTGACAGCATGGTAATGAAAGCCTTAATACATTTATGAATAAAATCATTATAAATACAACACTATGCATAACAAAGCTTAATGTAATTCTTTCTCGATAAGTAATGCCTATTCTTAACGAGATGACAAAATTTCTAACTAGACAGTACGTTATTACATCTTTACGAATCTAAAATATTAACCTATCCCGCGAGTTAGATTGTTCAACCGCTCGACACTTAGGAAACGTAGAACAGCCCCAAAACTGTTTACCTTTATTCTCACCACGCTTTGTTTCACGCATTAACATTGCAGAACCACAACGAGGGCATAGTTTTATAGACTCTTTATCAGTAACTATCTTTCGCACATGCTGACGATGCTTTAAATTGGTCGTTATTCCACGTTTTAACTTAATCTGATTCAAAGATTCTATTAACCGCAAATATTCATCATCAGAAAATACTACCTCATCAAACTGTTTAATATAGCGTATACAGCCACGAGCATAAGTCACGTTAGGTGGCATCTCAGTTTTAAAAGTGCTATCACCAATAAAAACAATCACGGAATGCAATTGTTCACCGCTACAACCTAGCAGTGACTCAAGAGTTTTAACGTGTTTATAATTTTGATGGAGCGGATTTTGAAACTTAGAGGAATGTCGATAAATTTTTTGTGTCCATTGTTTTTGCCGAGCAGAACCAAAAATCCAACCTTTCATATTTTTTGTTTCAACGACAAAAATACCAAACTTAGACATAACAACATGGTCAATTTGAGTCGTACCATCATCGGTCTGTAAGGTAACATCTTTGATGAGTGTATAATCCGATTTTGGAAGCTTGAGTAAAAGGCGGTTTACAATAAACTCACCAAAAATACCTTTAAACCAACAGCTTTTGAAGATATTAACCAAGATAACTAATGGTATTAGATACCAAACCTGTTCAAGTACCTCAAATAATAGCTTCGATATATCCACTTTGATTTCCTATTCACGAGCAATTTAATGGTTGGCTAAAAGCCTAATTGTATTATGCTAAAAATTAAGCATAAAAAAGCTTTTTCGCGAGCTATCTCTATAAATGAATATATTTGATAGTTATCGAGCAGTTAACTGTTGCTACAACAAACAACCTATGCCGCGCATTTATATAGCGCCAGAGTGACACTGTAACTAATTAGCCATCAGCATCGGGGAAATATCAATACACGCAAAATATACAATAATGAGCTCAACAAGTTGCAACTAACGTACTCAGGGCTGCCGACTTACTATTGGTTTAAAGACACCGAGAAGAACAATTTTAGCGGCAATGCATGGTCATTAATTTTAAAAGACATGCCGCCCACAATGTTTGATGGTTTAGAGAAGTCTAAATAACTAGAACCAATCTAATACCGTCTATTTGGGCGGTATTTTTGTATTTGGTGAAAGCAGGGTTAAAGAGTAGGGAAGTTAGTCAGTTACGTAAAACAAGAACATTATATCTAAGGCAATACAGTCAATAGATAGGTGTTTAATAAAAATGTATGCTTGCCGAGTTTTATCCCTTACAGAGGATAACTTGCAAATACCCCCTGCAAGGGATAATATTTAAATATCCCTTACAGAGGATAATTTAAATGTGGTGATAAAATGCAAATAACATCGGCAAAAATGCTAGCAAATGCAGTAAGAGACCAACGCAAAGCACAAAAAATAACGCAAAGTGATACCGCTAAATTAGTTGGCATAAAACAAACGACCGTATCAGCATTTGAGAATATGCCAGAAGGCACTAAGGTTGAGACGCTATTTAAATTATTGGCGGCATTAGATCTCGAATTGCATGTTCAGCCTCGTAATAGTAATACAGAAACACAGAACAGCAATCAACAATGGAATGAGGAATGGTAACTATGGAAAAGTTATCCGTGGCAATGAATGGGATTTTAGTTGGCACATTATCAAAAGCATCATCAGGTGCCATATCCTTTCAGTACCATTCAACATGGCTTGCTCGTGCAGGATCGCGTGCGATTTCACTTTCGATGCCATTACGTCAGGATCCTTATCATGGCGACATTCCCTATAACTTTTTTGATAATTTATTGCCTGATAACGAAGAAATCCGCAATCGCATTCAATCTCGTTTTAAAGCTACTACCAAGCGTCCCTTTGATCTCCTTAGTAAAATTGGAGGAGATTGTGTTGGTGCAATTCAGCTATATTCACCCGATGTAATTTTAGAAGATGTACGACAAGTACACGCAGAGCCATTAACTGATACCCGTATGGCACAAGTATTAAGAGGTTATCAAAGTGATGCACCATTAGGTATGTTAGAGGATACGGATGATTTTCGAATCTCCATCGCAGGTGCGCAAGAGAAGACAGGCTTATTGTGGTATAAAAATCAATGGCATTTACCACAAGGATCGACACCAACAAGCCATATACTTAAACTACCAATAGGGATCTTGCCACATAAAAATATCGATTTAAGCGATAGCTGTGAAAACGAATGGCTATGTTTAAAAATTGCAGCCGCTTATGGTTTTAGTGTTAATGAAGCTAACGTTGTTTATGTAGAGAACATTAAAGCACTAGCACTCAAACGTTTTGATCGCCGCTGGTCGCAAGATGGCAGTTGGCTAATGCGATTGCCACAAGAAGACATGTGCCAAGCATTGGGTGTTGCGCCAGCATTAAAGTATGAATCTGATGGTGGTCCAGGTATCTCTAACATCATGCAGTTTTTGCTAGGTTCTCGAACGTCAAGCCATGATCGCGAGGTGTTTTTTAAAGCCCAAGTTCTGTTTTGGCTCTTAGCTGCCATTGATGGACACGGAAAAAACTTCAGCTTATTTCTAGAACCTGAAAGCCGTTACAGCATGACGCCATTATATGACATTATTTCTGCTTATCCTTTAATGGATTCAAAAAGCATTCCGAAACAAAAAGCAAAAATGGCGATGGCACTCATTGGCACTAAGAAGTATTACAAATGGCAAACTATTCAACCACGGCATTTTTTAAGCACAGCTAAAGCTATTGGGTTTTCAGAGCAACGCGCCAGTGAATTAATGATAGAAATGAAAAGCCAAACACCAGCCGTCATCAACACTATTCGTGAGCAATTACCGAAAGACTTTCCTGATTATATTAGCGAATCGATATTTAATGGAGTGTTAAAGCAAGCCGAACGTTTGCCTGAATAATGAAACTCGTAGTACCAATCATGAATTGATCAGCTAGACATTTTAGTTTTGCAGAAAAGAGACACTTTACCTTGGGAGTTACACCTTAAGTGCGTATTATACTTGCCTTATGTTAAAGTTATTCCTTTATATCTTATTGATTTAATTGAATCACACCAAAATAAAAAGCAAAAAAAAGCATCCATAAAAACTTACCAAAACAAACGGAATGTAATGTTATGAGAACCAACCTTACTCAGAACTATATTTTCCGTAAATTCGTCTGTGGATTATCCAAAAAAGACACCGCTGCACTTTGTTTCAAAAGTGTGACAACCGTCACGCGATGGGATAAGGGAAATCCGATTCCGCCAGAGTGCAAAAGGTTAATGCGCATATACAGAGGCATGGAATTAGCAACCATTAATCCTAAGTGGAAAGGATGGCGGATTGATCACGGGGAGCTGACTAACGAGGCAGGCATCTCGCTCAAGCCAGAACAGATATTAATGGGTCATGCATTAATGGAGATTAACTCAGAGAACGAGAGGGTACTTAAAACAAAGATAATTCAAACAGCGAGAATGCTAAAGAACTTGCCTTGAGATGTCATCATTATTTATAACTTATATTTGAACATAATTTAATTAGATTAATGCTCTAGGTCAATCAATTAACTGGATCGATAGAGTGCTATATTGTTATATTATAAATCCTTTTTATTCATTTATTTATAAACTATGAGCACAACAATTAAACGTCAATATAAAGAAAAAGATGTTAAACAGCTTATTGCTTCCGCAGGAGGCCGATGTAGTTATCGACATGAGGGAGAAATATGCAAGCGGTTACTAATTAATAATAACTCAGTTATTGGTGAAAAAGCACATATTGTAGCTATTGGCAGAAAAGGAGCTAGATTTGATTCTAATTATCCAGAAGAGCAAATAAATTCTTACGAAAACCTGATATGGATGTGTCCCACTCATCACACAATGATCGACAAACTTGATGATGAACATATTTATACTACTGATGTTTTACTTGCTATGAAAAAAGCTCATGAAAAAGACATAGAGGTAGAAAACTATAGCAATGGTACAACTTTATATGACACAGTACTCCATGACTATTCTTCTCTAAGCACTTTATTTTATTATGTGAATATAAATAAGCTATATTCTAGTTCTATAGATTTACCCAATACATTTGATCACGATTTTGGGGAATTACATGAGATGCTAGATCTTTATAATTCTGATTTAGGAGAGTTTCATTTAAAAGATAAATATCTAAACAAATTATTTTTTAAAATGCTAAATACAGATCGTTTACTATCAGATAAAGTCAATGAAACGTTTAAAATTGAATATATTTTAAATAAAATGAAGCCAATAGAAAAATATTCTTGTTCTTTGATTGAAGGGAAATCCTTACAAGATATTCAACTTGTAGAAGATTATCAGTGTGATTACCAAGAAGCCGTAGACAATTTTTTAAACGCTATTCGGAATCGATACCCAGAGCTATTATATGCTCCGACATATGAACCAATAATATAGTTTAATAAATTATATTAGCCGACTAAATCTAGTCGGCTAAATTTATTAATATGGGTCTAGATTTAAACCTAGTTCTGTAAGAAGTGAAATAAATTCATTATTATTTCGTAATGATCTAGCTGGAGGAAGCTCCATAAATTGCATGCTAATCAAAACAAGCCTTAATTGAGAGAACTCCGTAAATGTTATCAATGTCTCTAATTGAGATTTTCGATCGTCATAAGTAAAACCGTTTTCTTCAGACAATTTCGTTGAAATCATTTTAGTCATATTATTGAAAATTCTCATTGTATTATATATTTTTTCTGATTCATCAACAATTAATAAGAATTCTTTAATTTCAGCATCATCAGAACCATTATCTCTAGCCTCTTCAATACAATTTTCTATCGCTACAACAGCTTCAACCCCTATATACTCATTAATAGTACCGTCATCATCATAGAGTTGAAATTTAAATTTTTCAAAAGCTGAACGTTGAGCTTCCAATAAATTAAAAAAATGTGATTCAAAATGTCTGAATTTTTCATTTTTCCTATTTACTTTTGTTTCTTTATGTAATTCTTTATTGGCTATATTCTGCAACTTTAGAGAATGTAGTAGAAATATAAATGACAAAAAGCTGAATGTTGTACCTAGAGTACCGCCAATATAATCACTAAAATCAACCCAATCTGATGGTTTAGATGATAAGGGATAATTTAATTTAATGTGGAAATGATAATAAAAAATAAAAATCACAACTAATGATATTACAATAGCCATACCTTTATATATGTTATACACCTATTCAACACCTTGAACTAGATACTTCACAATAGCACCATTACCATTGCGTAAAGTTGTACATGATAAAGTTAACGTATCCCAATTATCATTAGGAGTACCATTACATTTATCTAAATTATTAGTAAACATTTTTTTTGCATGATGTTTAATTTCTTTATATTTATTTGTAAAACCAAATGCAACAGTTCCATCAGCACCTTTAATATAAAGTCGACCATTACCTGTATTAATATTAAAACGAGTAATACTTGCGTCAATTACAACTTTAGTTAAATCCGTATTAGGAACTAATGATAAATAAGATTTTTGATCAATATTAGCCAATGTCACCTGTGTAGCTTTATTCTTTTTATAACGCAACTTTACTTTTTTACCAAAATTTTTAGAGTAACTATGCAACTTATGAAGTGATGACTTTTGTAATTGTGATACAAGCTGTTCTGGTATATCTTCACCTAAGTTAATAAGAATCTTTTCAGCTTTAGGTGATAGAACATTAGTTTCTAAATATAGAGCTTCATTTATGAAGTAAGATGTTAACTCCGCGAAAACTTCATGACCAATATCATTAATTTTTTGCTTAATTTCAATATCTTCACTTCCAATACAAAAATTCAAGCCATACGAACCTTGAAAAGTTCCCAGCATCGTTTGACTGATTCGACTTTTTTCTTTTTTTAATTTTCTAGCTACTCGGCCAAGTAAAAGAGCATGAGCAATATGACTGGTAGCATCACTAGCACCAACTAATGTTTCTAATCCAGCACTCATTTCTGCGGTGTAATCATCAGACTCTATAACGATATCAAAATTAATAGACATTATAACCTTATTTTATATATGCTTAAGTTTGAGCATTATATGCATATAGTTAAACAATGCCACATAATTAGCATGTTAGTCGTTTTTTTTGGTCATTTATGCTTATTAAATACATAAAATCATATTATGACCTAAATCCTTAAACATTTAGTCATAACTAATTAATCTAACTAAATACTACCATAGCATTAAAAATGCCTATCTCTTAGACAGATTCTGTAAATGTAATTTATCTGTCTGCTCATTATCAGACATACGTAAGTACTCCAAACGGCCATAACAGAACTGAATACGATTAAGTGTGAATACATGGTTTTCGTGTTGATTCATCCAATCTTTAATACCATCCAATAACACCACATCTTTTGGACGTGACGTTTTAAATTCACCGTCACCGGTAAATACCACTAACGATTTAATTTGATCTGTTGGCACAAAATCGAATAGGGCTTGGATAGCTTTTATATGTCTGTAATTTTGGTGGATAGGGTTCTGAAACTGAGAGCGCTTTTTAAATAGCACCTGCATCCATTGCTTTTGTTTAGAGTCCCCATAAATCCAACCGCTATAGTGCTTGGTTTCGATAACAAACACGCCTTTAGTGCAAATCAAAACATGATCAATTTGAGTTGTACTACCATCAATAGATAAAGTAACATTATTTACAACAATACCTGCTGTTTGCTCATGGAATAGATAGTCATTCAATTTCTTTGAAACCAAGGCCTCACCAATATTAAGGTTCTTTTGTTCATGATGTTGTTTCTTTTTATATCCATAAGAAACACCAAAAATGAAACTAACAAGTAGCCCAAAGATGTACCAAAAATCTAACATAATCAGCCTCATAACTAATGGCGAGAATCTACCACTAGCTAAAAACATTTACTAGCAAATAAATGCAACATGGTTCATTAATTTTAGATTTTGTGATCAAATGAAAATGAGTGATAGGATATTTGTGTCTGCCAATAAAACCGCAGAGTAGGGAAGCTAATTATTTTTCTTACTGTATTATTTTTGTCACCCCCCAGTGATGTACGCTATAATGTACACAATAAAGCACAAAAAAGGTGATAATATGACAACACAAAATATATACTCTCAAAAGGCTGTTAGTGTCACTTACGCAAGAAGCCATATAAAAGAGTGTTTAGATAACGGTACAACGGCACTTTTAAACAATAATAAAGTAACAGGATACATAGTTAACGCTGAAACTTTTGAGTCAATGATGAATATTTTGGATGGTTTTACATCAATCAAAAAGCAATTAAGTCCTGATCTTGAATCTAAAATAATTCGAGCCCAAAAAGCACTAAATGGGATTCAGAGTAAAAGTGCTAGTGATTACGAAAAATATAAACATATATCTGATGATGAGTTGTTTGAGTAGTTACTATTATGCCAGATAATATAAGGATTATTTCAACTAAACCTTTTAGAGATAGTTTTACAGATGATGTTGCTAGAGACTCAGTTAAAGAATCTTTTCTTGAGTACAAAACAACAAACAATAATATTCAAGATGGCTGGGTTTTTGGTCGTGATGTCCCATATCACCGCCCTAATGCTGTATTACAGGCTGAAATGCAACACGTCCATCTTTTAACCGTAGATAGCTACAACGAAGATAAACAGCAATACAATAACACCAGCGATTACCACCTTGCATATTGCTTTAATGACGATCAATCTATTTACTGTTTGCTTGATATGTTAACCCATGAAGATGCGGAATCAATGGACATAATGCTAAATCTAGCTGAATTAGCCGAACGCTTTAAAACACATTTCTAAATGAACGACACAGAACTTTAGGGTTTTGAACTGCCTTTGTAAGTGTGGATTAGATTTAAACATTGATCAGCAGATACTGATCACTATAGGAAAACAGGACATTTTAGCTTTGCAGAAAAGAGACACTTTACCTTGGGAGCTACAACCATTGTTTTCTCTCTTTTAAAATGTCCTCATTATTCCCCGATTAAAATGTCTCTTTTTAAGGTAGTTCATTGTGTTGAAATTGGGGTTATAGAGTAGGGAAGTCAGGGCTTTTTTCTGGTGCTGGGTTTAAATTGTTCAGGGTGAACTAACACTGGATTGATGGCTTCAAGTTGACGGATTGCCCGTTGTTGAGCAGTTCGTTTAGGGGCTTTTTTGCTGCGACTACGCTTTTGTTGTTGGTCATATTGTTGCTGTTTCGCTTGGGCAAATTTCAATACTGCGCCCAAACGTTTATTATCGACCACCTGACCTTGGTCAACATCTTCGAGCTTATCAAACACTTTAAATTCTAATTTTCGATGACCGTATTGAATGGCGATGGTGCCATCTGGGCGATCTAGAACGTTAACAACTTGATGTACAAGCCGTTGATTTTCTTCAGTTGGGTCGATTAAATAGATAACTTTGTCGTATTGAAATGTCAGTGACTTTGATAATTTCCTTGGTTCTTGCCACGCAAAAATATCGTGTAATTCATCAGTCGATTCACGTAATAGCCGATGCATGTCTTTAGGATATTGAGCAGCTTTAGCAAAACGTCGGTTAAAATCAGTGATAAAGTCGGGGAGCCACGCATTAGCTTGTTCAATATTATCAATGTGTTGTAAACGCATTTCTTTGACTAAGCGATCAAGGTTTCTAATCCAATTTTAATGCCGTGGCGTTCAATCAATTTTTCACGCGCCAATGTGGGTCCGAAGTCTGAATAATATTCGTGGATGAAATTTAAAATACGCAGCCTAAGATTATCATCATAGCGATGATTACTTGGTACGCCACGTTGTTGTGAAAGTAATCCGCTAGCACCGAACTGAGTAAAGCGTTTTACTAATCGTGATACTTGACGACAGCTCAAGTTCAGTCGGCGAGCAGCTTCAACACCAGTTATTTGGTTATCACAAACATCTTGAATAATTTTGATTCGGCTTAATTCATTTTCAGTCATAGTGAGCAACATTTATTGATTCCAGTTCATAGCAAAACCTATGATCTGAAGATAGTTCAACATGACATTTCTAACGGGTTAAAACCGGACATTTCTAAATGGGACTTACAACCTCAGTGCGCATTATGTACCTTATGTTAAATAGGATATTAGGTATTGATAACATCATACAGTTACACATAGGATATTGATTAATAATAGATAAATACACTCTCTCGCAATTTTTGATTGTGTATTTAACAGTATTCGTTATTTACCATAAAGTACATAATTAACACTTATTCTAAGATGCTACCTCAGACATTCTGTATTCGGTAGCCCCTTAGAAACATGTAATTATTAAACCTAATTTGATCAGGTTTACAAAATAGATCACCACAATGTAAACGCAAAAAATAACCCTGTTTCGAAAAACAGGGTTTAAATTTATTACAAACTTAATACAGCAACTATTTTGCTTACTGTGGGTTAAGTCCTAATTTTTGTAGCACTAGCTTAAAGTTGGCTTGGCGTTCTTTAATGTTATGAACATCACCAGTCGAACAAGTTGAATCTGGGCAGCCACGGTTCACAATACCAGAAACATCATCAATAAATTCAGTTCCTTGTAGACCACCGCTAACATACTTTTTCAGTTCGTTGTAATAGTTCCAATCTGCATAATCACCACCTTCATTAGAGTATGCTTGCACTGATGTTACCCAATAGAATAAGCCTGCAATCCATTTGATCTCTTTATTCTTCTCAGAGCTACAGATTAAGCCTGGGTTTGAACAGAAATCAAGATCAGCATATAGCGGGTTTACAGGTGGCGCTTCAACTGTTACACCATCAATGGTTTGACCAATTGTTGCAGGATCAACATGTGAACGGCCTAAATAATGGTTTAACGTACCAAAGTTTTGACGACCTGTGGTTTGAATAACGCCACGTCCCCACCAACCACAGCCTTCAACACTTTCTTGGCTGCTGCCATCCCATAAGAACGTACCGGCTTTTTGACCAACGTAGATTTTACACTCATCACGTTCCCATACTTGTTTCGAAGTATCGATTTTGTCTGGCACTGCATTACAGTGACCATTGTTAGTCCACCGTCCCACATGACCATTAACCAGTAAGCCTTGCTCTTCTAATACTGCATCGGGAGCTGCAAATACAGGTGCTGGTGCGCCGTACCATTTAGCATGGGTTAATGCGCTGACTTCCATTTTGTTATCACGCGGACAAGAATAAGCATAATCTAAACCTGATACTGGGTTAACACCGTAGTCTGCGTATTTTTGACCTAACTGACCACAACTTGCAGACATTGGGTAATCGGCAGGTGCGCCATATTTAATTTCAGACCAATTGTTTTCATCACATGCGTTATAACGGATTGTCTCTTGCATGCTTTGTGCTAAGAACGCAGCAATGGCGACTTTGGCATAAATAATATTAGTTGCATCATCTGCTTCATCAGTCAATAACCAGAACTTATTACCCGCGACACCAATATTGTGCATCGCATTAAGGCCATCAAGGAAGTCATTCCACTTATACACGGTCGATGGCACCCACTGTGACTGCGGGGTTTCATAGAGGAAGGCTTCATTATCCATGACATCTGAGGCATTCGTTAACTCAGTATTAAGTGCTTCAATACGTGTTAATGAGCCTTTTTCGAGTTCTTCACCAACGTAATATAATGGCACTTTCGCACTTTGGTAAGTTTCAATTTTACTGGTTAAATCTGCGCTGTCTTTATCAAATAAAATCGCAAATATATTGCTGTGAGCCGCTTTACGAATTTGCTGATCACGTGTTGTTTGACCCATAAAATAATTCGCAGCTTGCTCGGTTGGAATATTAGCAAGCATTGCAGGCGTCTTAATATAATCCGTAACTTGTTTTACATATTCAAGTGCGTTGTGCCATTGCTCAGTTGATAATGCAGCCGTTGTTGTTGATTTGGTAAAGCTAATAAAGTCAGCTTTGGTTAATGACTCTGCTTTGTAAACATCGAGAGTATTTAATAGATCTGCGGTGGCACTTGATGCAGCATTCCACACAGATTGGCGACCAGAATGGGTATCAAATGCAAAATCACCAATGCTGAAAGACCAACCAAAACTCGCTTCAGGAGCAAGCGTGGTTAGAATTAAGTTGTGAGCTTGTGACCAACCTTTCAAATCATCACTAAGGGCATTAATTTTATCAATATCAATACTAGCTGCGGTTGTATCTACGGCTTTGAGTAATGCCTCTTTAACTGCAATAACACCCAGAGACTGACCTTTATCTAATGTCGCTTTATCAAGCACATCACTACTAATAATGACAGATGAAGTCCCTGCTTGTGTCGCCGCCTCGATGATGGAAACAAACTTGGCAGTTAATTTATTAACATCAACAAGATCTTCAGTAGCACTCGTTGTAATAGTTATTGTTGGCGGTGCCGTTGATGATGGACTTGCAACCACAAAATCATTTGGCCATCCAGCAACTTCAAGGCGCACAGGATCCATAGGATTTGGTAATGAAAGTACAGCCGCAGTACCTGGCTCAGATCCATCACAATTAAGATGTAGAGTCCATGAGCTATCACTTCCAGGAGCTGATTGAGTCCAATAAACAGCAGAATAAGCAATATTTTTGTTAACCATTATATCGCCAGTACCAGCGTGATCACCCCGCGTCCAATCAGGATAAACATTAAATTCATCACATAATCCCGCAGAAGCCAAAGGTGCAACACTTGATATCTGATTAACATCAGAAGCACACACATAACCGCTAAGCATAGTACTGAATATCGCTATTGTTATTTTATTTATTTTTCTCACAAATTAATTCCTTCTATGTTCATGCGTTTAAATAGATCAAAAATCTAATCTGAGTAGTTATTGGCTAAAAATATTGTTCATTGACTATAAATACAGCACCTTATGTAACAGTTTTTTAATTACTTGCTAACTTATTTATCATTGCAAATTAAAAGCCACAATATGCAACCACTCAATATCAATGAAATATGATCGTTTGATCAAAGAAAAAAACAGTAAGAAGAGAGTATGGATTTTATAAATGTGAGATTGAGCCTAAACAATAAAAGCTGTAGCTAACTGTTGTAAGCGCCCTTTTTATCAAAAATCACCGAATGGCAGCACTCAATTATTGTTAATTGAGTGCGCTGTTTTAAACCATATTAAAAATTAATGGTTTGAGTTTGTGGTCCTCTATGAGCAAATTTCGCTTGCTCCATTGATACTGGTGTATCTAATGGTGGGTTGTTTGAATAACCAAAACGTTCAATAGGCATGCCATTGTTACCTATTGTTAAATTATAATCACCGTCGTTATCTTGAAATACAAGTACCGCATAATTCCCTGAGGGTAATGCACCTATTGTGACTCCTTGTGCTAATTTTTGTGGCGAATAGGCATTTAAATATACCGAGGGATATTGGGTTAAATCATCTTTTTCATCGTAAACCAATACTAATACTGATGTTTTGGGATCATTAATATTGGTAACTTTTATTGTTAACGGGGAAACACCTTCTGCGCTGACAATATTACCAAGCATGATGAAACTCAACATTACACTAAAGCCACTGACCCAATGTAAGCGACTTACTGTATGTGTGTTTAGTTTTTCCGACAGCAATGCTGCTATCCATAATGTTGCAGCAAAAGCGATGATAAGTAGCGTGTAATATGATTCTAAACGGAGATTATGCAGTAACGGTGCGCTTAAGTAGACAATAACAACTTGCCAACTGAACACACGTAATGAATGACGGCCAATATAACTTAATGCTTTAATATGAAGTGCATTAGGGTAACGTTGAATAATAATAGCAATCAAATAAACCCATACGGTGATGTTTAAGGTCCGTAACCAACCAAGTTCAGGTTTATCCGCATATGAAGACAACATCCACCGCTGAATACCATAATCACTGAATACACCGTAGTGCGCAGCAAAAAGACCCGTTGCAATAATCACGGCAATAACGGTTAAAGCAGGATGCTGCCAGCGTAATGTTTTATTTTGTAACATAAATCCAAGGGTTGATCCGCCGACAAACAATAGTTGCCATGCAAAAAGATTAAAATAACCCAGTTGTAGTTTAAAACTCGAAAATACAAACGAGAATAAAGGCAGCAGTATTGTTGTATTAAGCTCTTTACTAAAAATCCAGAGAATAATACTGATGCTAACAACCGCCCACCCTAACCCTTTACGGTATGCCATAATAAGCACAGGCAACAACAACATGAAAATAATATAGAGTGGCAGAATGTCAAAATAGTTAGGTTGATTAACCAACACAACACTGGCTATCAATGTCTTAAAGGGGTTTTCTAATACATTCTGTGCACTGTGTTCAAGTATAGGTAAAGCTGATGGTAATAAATATGCTGCGATAAGAATCCATGCAAACACTATCAACAAACAACCGATATGATAACGGTAGATACTAAATGCTCGGTGCCATGCCTTAGTGATAGTCTCGGTATTGGTTAATGATTCTCGACTGTATATAGCCCCGGCAAGTAAGCCAGAAATAAACACAAAACATTCAGCAGCACCAAACTGCCCTAAAGGCTGTAAAGTCACATTTTGAATGACAGAATACCCGCCACTTATCCATATTAAGTGATTGATTGTCATTAATAATAGTAATAAACCTCGAATACTATCTAACGCTGCTATCCTTTTCATTATCGTTACTCTAAATAATTGTATTGGCGTATTTTTATCAAAAAACATGCCTTTTTATATCTTTCATTGCCATTTGATCTCAAGCTTGGATGAAGCACCACATTTCGCACTGTAATAGTCAGGTAATTACAAAACTAGAATAATAATATTGCTTATCTTTCGCGCTAAATTAGGTATATTGATAATTCAATCTGTATGGAGACAACAATGACAAGCTCAACCTTAACGACCTCGAAAAAAACCATCGGCTTAACCAGTGACAATATTGCAGGTGTGTCACCTCAAATATTGCAACACCTTATTGAATATAGTGTTGGTGATGCCACACCGTATGGTAATGATGATTTATCGTTACAATTAGATCGTAAAATGAGTGTGTTATTTGAAACCGATGTTGCTGTCGTTTTAGTGCCAACAGGAACAGCAGCTAATAGCTTATGTTTAGCCGCAATGTCTCCTGCTTGGGGAGCGGTGCTTTGTCATCCAAATAGCCACATTAATAATGATGAATGTGGCGCACCGGAGTTTTTCAGTAATGGCGTAAAGCTTCTGCCGATTGATGGGGATGATTGTAAAATTGACCCTATAACATTGAGTCAACGTGCTACTTTAAAAATTGGGGATGTTCATACCGTACAACCAGCTGTGGTTAGCGTAACCCAAGCGACTGAAACTGGTAGCGTTTATACTATTGATGAACTTCGCGCAATTGGTGATGTATGTAAAAGCCACAATTTAAAATACCATATGGATGGCGCTCGTTTTGCTAATGCTATTGATGCCCTTGGTTGCACACCTGCTGAAATGACATGGAAAGCGGGTGTCGATGCCCTTTCTTTTGGTGCGACGAAAAATGGTGCTTTTGGCGTAGAAGTAATTGTTTTATTTGATACTAGCTTAAAAAATGAGATCGAATATCGCCGTAAACGTGCGGGACATTTGATGTCTAAAATGCGTTTTCTATCAACACAAATCGATGCTTATATTACCGATAATTTATGGCTTAACAACGCACAACATGCGAATGCAATGGCTACAAAATTACGTAACGGTATTCTGAACATCGATGGTGTTGAGCTACTCCACCCGTCAAAAACAAATATTGTATTTTGTAAAATGTCTCCGGTGACGATTGCAACCTTACATGAACATGGCTTTGAGTTTTTAGCTAATCGCTGGGGTGATGGTGTCGCGCGTTTAGTAACCAATTTTGCAACCAAAGCTGAAGATATTGACGCTTTTATTGATGTGCTTGCAGCTAGTAGTAAGTAGTAAGTAGTAAGTAGTAAGTAGTAAAAGAATAACGGCAATCACCTAATATGATTGCTGTTATTCTTCACACCACATTTATAGTTACAGTATGGTTAGTCATATAACACTACGCTTTACCTTGAATAATACGCGTTAATTTTGGCGCAATAAGTAATGTAAATATAGCAATAGCAGCGGTAACATACCCAATTTCACCAAAGACTTCCGCATAAAGAACAAGAGTTTGTGCTGGTTCAACAATCCCTTCAGGGGCTGCGGTTAAACTTGCGATCCAACCTGCTAAAATAGCCGCTGTGGCTGAGGTTAAAAACCACATTCCCATTGCAAAGCCCATCATGCGTTGTGGCACTAATTGAGCAATCATAGCGAGCCCTAGTCCTGACACTAACAACTCCCCTAGTGACTGTAATAAATAGCTTGCCACTAACCAATTTGAATTGATGATCCCTTGTGAATTTGCAAACCCAGTTGAGAATTTCAAAATTAAAAAAGCTAAACTACATAACACCATCCCAAACGCAAACTTAAACGGCATCGCAAATCGTTCGCCGAGTTTATTATAAAGAATGGCTAATAATGGACTCGCAATCATGATCCAAAATGGGTTCAGCGCTTGAAATTGTTCTGGCTCTACTTTAAAGCCAAATAAATCATGACTGACATTATGAATAGCAAAAAAGTTAAGTGACGTCGGCATTTGAAAATACAGCGCAAAGAAGACAATACCCTGTAGCATTAAAACAAAAGCGACAAACATTTTAGCCCTTTCTAGACCTTGGGTTTTAAATGCCTCTTTGAAATAAATAAACACTATTGTAATTCCGACTACAACCAAAATGGCATGAGCGTAAAACAAGTGTTGTAATAGAAACGCACTCAAAAAACTCAACACGACAGTGGCAACCACAACTGCGAAATAATAGCGTTTATTAACGGGCAACATATCAGGTTTTGAACCAATGTTTTTAACGATTCGACCCATCACCATAAAGTTAACCATAGTAATTAATAATCCAATCGCACTCACACCAAAAGCCACGCCATAACCCATTTTTTCAGCTATCCAAGGACTTAATAGCATTGAGAAAAATGAACCTAAATTAATCGCCATATAGTACATGGTAAATGCACCATCAAGACGCGGATCATTTTCCTCATAAGATTTTGCAAGTAAACTTGAAGGGTTGGCTTTAAATAAACCATTACCCATAGTGATAAAACCCATTGCTATATAGATAAGTTCTTTTCCGCCAAACCCTCCCGCTGCGGATAGCCCTAATAAAGAGTACCCAATAGTAAGAACAAACGCCCCGAGAGTAATGGTCCGTTTCGTACCAAGGATCTTATCCCCAACCCACCCACCAATCGCTACTGAACCAAATATTAACGCAGAAAATGCACCAAATAAGGTAAATGACTCGGCCTCTGACATGCCAAGAATGTTGACCATATATACAGTAAGAATGGCTTGCATGCCATAGAACCCAAATCTCTCCCAGAACTCTACTGAAAATATGAGATAAAACGGTTTAGGTTGTTTAAAAACATTCACATCTGACATACAGTCTTCCTTAAATCAGTCGCAATTGCTTTAATAGTAGTCGTTATATTAAAAATGCGGATTGCGAGACTGATTCAAAAATAGATATTATCGAATAGGGTTTATATCTTTAAGAGGAAGGTTGAAATTAGAAATAATAACGGGATTTAAAATAGATAACGTTACAATGCTGGTGGTTATATATAAACGAATAGAATTAAGGCAATAATCGTTTGAATTATTGCCTCATATAAACTACTGACCACTCAGATTTTTAGCGTATATAATTGGCTATCAACCGCCAGCTAATTTAACTGTATGGCCTTTCTTTTCAAGGTGCGCTTTTATTACATCACGCTTATCACCTTGAATTTCAATTTTACCCTCTTTTACTGCACCACCACAGCCACACACTTTTTTCAATTCAGCAGCAATGAGCTTCAGTTGGGTATCTTCAACATCAAGACCTGAAACAATACAAACGCCTTTGCCCTTACGTCCTTTTGTTTCTCGCTGAATACGAACAATACCATCACCTTTTGGGCGTACAGGTTGTTCTTTTTCTTCTTTAATTCGACCAGTTTCGGTTGAGAAAACTAAACGGCTATTATCACTCATTGTGCAATTTATCTCACTTGGTTGCTTGATTGTGTGAATAACATTAAAAGTTAGCACATCAATCTTGCGAAATACTCATGAACCAATACTATCAATAAATGGTACTCTAACGGAACATCTTATGATTCGTAATGTGATTTTTGATTTTGGCGCAGTACTATTTGAATGGAATCCACACCATATTGTTAATAGTTTCACCACATCACCATCAGAGAGAGAAATATTGCTGCGTGATGTACTTCAACATCCTGATTGGCTATCACTTGATCGTGGTACGATGCTTATTGCGGAGGTGATCCCGAAATTTTCAGCACGAACTCAAATATCATCACAACGTATAGAAGATTTTATCGCACATATTCAATTGAGTTTGACCAAAATACAACAAACAGAAACACTCTTTAATCAATTAACACAACAACCCTACTCACTTTATTATCTGACCAATATGTGTAGTGCCTTTTTTGATACACTGTATGAAAAGCATCATTTTATTTCATTTTTTGATGGTGGCTTAGTTTCAGGCAAAGAATTAGTCATGAAACCAGAACAAGAAATATTTCTAAGGCTCTGCGATCGTTATCAATTAACACCACAAGAAAGTCTGTTTATTGATGATAATAGTGAGAATATTCAAATAGCATCAGCACTCGGTTTTAATACTATTCAGTTTGACCAAACAACATCATGTTTCCAGCAAATCGAAAAGCAACTTTTTCTACATTAAATTCAAATAATTGCCTAAATTTTACATAAAATTGAACATTGTTATTACCACCCAGTCTATTATCTATGAATGAAGAGCTAATAAGATCAGGAGTTTATGTGAAAAAAGTTTTTATGTCTGCCATGTTCGTTGCTGCGGCAACACTATCAACCATGAGCTATGCTGACAACCAGTGTGATGGAAAGTACATTGTTGGCCCTGTTGAGACCATTTACGTTAAAGATCTTGATATGGATTACAAGGCGCGTATTGATACGGGAGCAAATACTACGTCCATTAATGCGTATGATTTACACGTTATCGATGGTAATAATAACCCTAACGATACCAAAAAAAGCTGGCAAGAAAACCTGGGTAAAATGATCAGCTTCAAAACAGCAAATGCACAAGGGCAAGAACAAACACACACAAGCAAAATAATAAAAATCAGTAAGATACGTAACGCTCAAGGTGTTGAGCGTCGCTATGCTGTTGTAATGGATCTAGTTTGGAATGGTAAAAATCATGCGATTCCAGTCAACTTACGTGATCGTAAAAAACTAGAGTATAAATTACTTATTGGCCGGAACTGGCTAGATGGCCGTTATTTAGTTGATGTATCAAAACACGACGATGATGATTAATTCTTCAACAAATAACTAAATCAGTGCCTGTAATCAATAGGCACTGTTTTTTAGGCTGTAAGCGTTCTATCTAAATATTTTTTTATTGAAACAATATCACCTTTAACTAACTGCCCGCGCACCATGACGTACCACTCATTGGCTTTACCGCTATCATTTTTTAAAACAATACCTCGATACTGTTCAGATTTAGCTATTACAGTTGATTGCCTTACCTGAGGATGAGTATTAAATTTTTCTGGCGGCACAAAAGCCTTGGTATCGCACCACCAATCTACACTCTTTTTAATGTTGGTTATCATTCCTTTGACGGTTTGCCCATTAATGGTTGTTTTCCAGTCTGATGTAAGCCCAGTGCTATTTTCAATAGTATAACCACGATGAAAAAGGCGTTTTTTAATTGTCATATCCCCAACCTTATTAAAGTATGAGTTTCTTTAATAATCATTATGTTAACTATTTATATAATATTAATTATTAAATAGCTAGGATAGCTTTTTATAAAAATTCTTTCGTTTTTCGATGATCGTTGTTATTATCAATATCATATAAAGTTATAGTGCATTAGAGGTGTTATGGCTAAGAAGATCACTGTTATTGAAGATGAAACTGTTCGTAATGCAAGTATTACTGACTTTTCAACCATTGCTGAGTCCATTACCGTTTGGCAACGACTAACACACCAACAATATGCCAAAAATACTTTGGTTGCATTTAAAAATGATTGGAATAATTTTTTACTTTTTTGTGAACAACATCAAGCGTCAGCATTACCAGCATCAGCTGAGATTGTTCATCGCTATATAGAAAAAATGGCACAAACCCGTAAGTTAGCCAGCCTTAAACGTTACATTGTCACTATTAGTTTGGTACACCGTTGTCATGCATTACCTAATCCCTGTTTAAGTAATGAAATTAAACTCGCCATGCATAAACAACGCCTTGATAAACACGATGATTACACTAATGCTCAGGGCTTTCGTGATAATCATTTACACGATCTTCTTGATGTTTTTATTCTTTCAACAAAAGCCAAAGATGTACGAGATATGGCTATTTGGGCGATGACTTTTGAAGCTATGCTAAAACGTTCAGAAGTAACAGCACTAACCATCAATGACATTGAAGTAACCCCCGAAGGCTTAATTACCCTGTCGGTGAATGGAACCTTAATTGCCCTAAGTGATGTGGCCTCTCAAGCGATTAATCGTTGGTTAACATTATCCATGATTGATAGTGGTTTTGTTTTTAGACGTATAGATCGACATAACAATATTGGTGATAATCCACTCGATCATTCATCTATTTATCGAATTTTCAGACGAGCGAGCCAAGAACTAGATCTGCCGGCGGATGTTATTTTTTCAGGTCAATCACCACGGGTGGGAGCAAGTCAAGATTTAGCCGATGCGGGGTTGTCTATTCATCAAATACAGCATCAAGGTCGATGGCGAAGCCCTGCTATGCCTGCTCAATATATAGGTCAACGTGCTAAACGAGATAACACCTTAAAGAAATTTGCCAATAAAAATGGAAAATAACACAGGCTCAGTAAACAGCATTAGCATGGCATAAAAAAAGCCAACCCTGTATTCTTTCTCGTTGAAAGTATAATAAGAGGTTGGCTAATAAAACACTTGGTCAGATATTACTTAACGGCGTTTTTAATCGCTTTTTCAATAAAGTCTGTAAAGTCATGGCCATAGTTCTCTAGCATTTTAGGGAACATTGAAATTGGCGTCATACCTGGGAAAGTATTAATTTCATTTAATAGAATTTCATTGTCTTCACTTAAAAAGAAATCAATACGAGATAAATCTTTCAGCTTCATTTGCTCAAACGCTTTACGCGCATAGTGCTGAATCGCTTCAATTTGTTCTTCAGTGATATTACGCGCTTCAACCTGAGTTGTTGACAAGCTGTCTGTGCTATATTTTTCTTCATAGCTATAAAACTTATCATCTGGGCATGATACTTCACCCGGCTTGGTAATGATTAGTTGATCACCAAATTGATAAGCAGCAACTTCTAGCTCACGAGGCTTAATTGTCTTTTCAATAAGCACTTGGTTAGAGTAACCAAATGCATTATTCACAGCTGTACGTAATTCTTCTGCGTTTGCAACGCTATAACAGCCTACAGATGAACCTTGGCACGCCGCTTTAACAAAAACCTTACCCCATTTATTCAATGCAGCTAACGCTTGCTGGTGCGCTTCTTCAGTGTTCTCACTCAAGAAAACATAGGGCGTATTTGGAATATTTAGCGCATCAAACCATAATTTAGTGGTAATTTTATTAAAACAATTCGTGCTTGCTTCTGCACCACAACCTAAATAAGGCAAACCAGCTAAATCAAACAGTGATTGCAGATCTCCTGTTTCACCAGGGAAACCGTGTACACAAGGGATCACGTAATCAATCGTGATAGGTTGCTCACCGACAGCTGATAATGTTTTATCTAAGTTCAATTCACAAGAATGTTGGTTTTCATTTAACCAACCTTCATTTTTAGTCATCTCAACACGTGTATAGCTAACGCCATCAATCGCTTTTAATTGTTGTTCAATAAAGTTTGCAGACACGAGAGAAACTTCATGCTCAGCACTACCGCCGCCGCACAATAATAATACATGGATAGAACTCATTATCGTTCCTTAATTAGACCAATCACAATACAATGCAGATTACAAAAGCCTTGATACACTACCAAGGTCACAAAGAATAAGGCATTCACTACTGAATATAGTAATCAAAAAACGAATGTGAATGCACCCTCTACATCATCTTATCGTGATTTATTTTTAAATCATGCGAAGTTTGTGCTAAAAATGGTGATTAAACCACCATTTATCTGCTGTTTACTCTTGAATTATTGTAATTGCTTCAATTGTGGTGAACGAGTATGTTCAATCTCATAAAAATTCCTCACAAATGCACCATTGTTCTGTACCGCGTCAGGTAGCAAGGCTAGTGCCGCTTTTGCTTGTTCATGATCAGAGTAATGCCCTAATAATAAAGTATAAACTTGGCTGCCATTGATCATTTTCTTATTCAGCCAAGCCGGTTGTTGGCTGTCTAATAGCGACAGCAATGTCACTAATGATTGTTCATCTCTTGATGCGGTAACTTGCACACTATAACCATGCATAACCGTTGTTTTATATTCATCATCAGCTGCTATGGGTTCATTCGCCGAGGCTTGGTCATCGACAACAGTTTGATCATCCACAGTAGTATCATTTGATGACTCAATTGGTTCAGGTTCATCAGTTACAGTCGCTGTCGTAACAGCGGCTGTCGCCGTATTATCTGTTTCTGTTGCCGCATTCACAGCTGATTCAATAAATGCAGCATCCATCTCCGTCACTGCATTTATGGCAGGTTCAGTCGCTACTACATCAACATCCGTTGTTGTATTTTCGGCCGGCTCTGTGGCAGCTGAATCAACATCTGTTGCTGCATTCTCGGCTGGCTCGGTGGCAGCGGCATCAGCATCTGTTGCTGTATTCTCGGCTGGCTCTGTGGCAACTGCATCAACATCTGTTGTTATATTCTCGGCTGGCTCGGTGGCAGCTGAATCAACATCTGTTGCTGTATTCTCGGCTGGCTCTGTGGCAGCTGAATCAACATCTGTTGCTGCATTCTTGGCTGGCTCGGTGGCAGCGGCATCAACATCTGTTGTTGTATCTACTGCTAGCTCATTCGTTTCTTCAATAGCAGTAGGTTCTGAGGTGTTTTCAGTTGTTGGTGTGGCCTTTGCGGCTGGCTGCTCTTTTATAACTTGTTCGCTGACGGCAATCGAATCTATCGATTGATACAGAGGGTCTGTTTTAACGGATTTATCTAACTCAGCAACGACCGTTGGTTCTACAAATTTTTCAGTCGATTGTGTTGTATTAATGGTTTCAATCGGGGTTTGTAATGATGTTTTTGGCGGCATCAATTGAGCACACCCCACTAAGCTCGATAACAGGCTCAATGTGATAATTTTTTTCATTTTATTCTCTCTTATTCTCAACCGAATATTGGGGTGCTCATCATCAAAACAATTGAATGACAAAGGATCTATAATAGTTTGCCGTAGCTTTTGATTACAATCAAACAGATCATAACGATTGATCAATCGAAAAGCATTTATGTTACCATGCTCACAATAAATATTGTTTTGTTAACAATAATATCACCCACCTTTTCTGCTACTGCCTAGGAGCCTCAATGGCTGATCCACATATTAAATGCGAACTCGATATACTTGATAAACTAACCGTTATCCTATACCGATCTGCATTCACTGTTGCTGCTATTATCATGACAATCATTGGCTCAGAAACCAATGCCGCAACCCCTTTTCTAGTTATGGTCGCTTTATTAGCATCAACAACTGTTCATATTTATGACAAACGTTTTCGCTGGCTAATCCAAGGCGCGGGCTTATTCTCAGCAATCTGGTTTATCGCGGGCTTATGGCAACCATTAGCCTTAGGTGCTGCTTTATTTGTCTTTAGCGCACTTTCAATAAAAGAATATTTCTGCTTTAAAGTAAAAATACTCTTATTAACCCCTCTTGCTTTAGCCGGTTTTTGGTTCTGCTTCGTATTTAATACTGCAAATATTGGAGTTGGCTTTGCTATGGTAGGTGCAGCATTACTTGCATTTGCTGCCTTTAGTAAATGGCGTATGCCGCTACATTTTGATATCGGTGATAAAAGCCGTTACCAGGTGTAAGCTACTTATAATAATTGAGCCACCTGCTTTATTATCCACCAGCAAAAAAAGAGATCATATGATCTCTTTTTTTTATATTTACGTGCATCACTTTGTTAGCTTTATAAAAGCGATATTTATACTAATTAATCATATCCAATACGCACATAATATTATAGAGACAACTCGGTTTACTCTATAAGTTAGAACACAATCATATTATGCCAATAAAGATTGTCGCTTACTTTTTCTAAATGCTTTTTCTTGATACATTGCAATATCAGCATGCTTAAGCGCTAAGTCAACTCCTGCTTCTAAAGAAGCTATTCCATAAGAAAAACTAAGTTGTATTTTTTTCTGACTAAAATAATATTCGATACTTTGTCTTAATTGTTCAACTCGTTGCTGAACGTTTTTAATCACATGACTATTTAATAGAATAACAAATTCATCACCACCAAAACGTATCATCACATCAGAATCTCGTAATAAATCTTTCATTGTTAAAGAAAAATCACGTAAGACTTCATCACCAACATAATGTCCTAATGTATCATTAATCTCTTTAAAGCCATCTAAATCAATAAAAACTAAAATCTTATACTGATTCATATAGTTTGATGATAAATAATTCTTTTGGTAACAATTAGTCAGAGGATCGACAACGATAGAATCAACGTTGCCATAAACAGAACAAATAATGAAATGTTGGCCGAAGTGAGATACCTTTTGCCTATATGTATGAACAAGCTCACTATTATCTTTTGTTTCAATGATCTCATCAGCCATCATAAAGCACGAGTCACTAGATAAAAGTTCATTATCAACATTTAAGCAACTACGATAATCTGTAATTTTTTCACATACTTCTTCTACAGGTACATCAACAAGATCAATACCAACAAAATTGATAAACTTTTCATTATTAAAAATGACATTACCGTCTTTATCACGAATAACGACAGCGCCATCGCAACCACATACTAATGATGCAGCAAGTAAAAAATGTGAACTTGTTTTATTTTTTGTAATTTCACGATAATTTTGGTTGATCCGTTGACGTTCACTATGTAGATCAAACGTATTTGATGTTAATCCAATAATATTATATTTATCTATTTCTTTGATTTGATTAATAGCTTTTTTTATATTTTCAGGCTCTTGAGACCGATTTAAATCAAAAATAGCTTGATCTAGTTTTAATGAAAATTCTTTCTTAGGTGCTTTTTTTAAAGATCGAAGATTAGCTATTTGTCGAATTTCACTAATATCAATCGCTTGAGAAAAATAAAATCCTTGATATAGCATATCACCAAATTCTTTTACTAAATTAAATTGCTCAAATGTTTCTATGCCTTCAATAATTACAATTTTACCGAGAACATTAGCAATATGTTCATATTTTGATTTAAGCACTGAATAAGTAATATAGTTATTATTAATATTTTTTATTAGTCTACGATCTAGTATTATATAATCCACGTCAAGATATAAGAAATTATCCGTATTCAAATATCCTTTACCAAAATCCCCAATCGCAAACCTAACCCCTTTATTTTTAAGAAGTAATATTGCTTTTTGGATAGCGTCGAAATTATCTGTTTTATCATGATTAGTTAATTCTAATGTGATATTTTTCTCCGTTTCAAAAATATCCAAGCATTGATTTATAAAATCATTATCGAGTAAACTTGCAATCGAGATATTCAATGATATGGAAACATCATCGCAAATATGCAATGATTTTCTGTCTTGAAGTACTTTCAAAATAATATTCAAATCAAAATGAGCTGAACATTGAATTGAATACACAAAATCCTCAACATTAAAATTGTGTATATGGCTTCTTAATAATGCCTCATAAGAGTATATCTCACCATTATAGTATCTGGGTTGATATCTAAAATATAAATCATGAATCATCTTAATTGTTTAACACCTAGAGCTTTAATTACCCATATATTAAGACACACAATATTAACATTATCAATACAATAATCGTGTATTTATCAATATAAATACGCAATAATACTTATAGGTATAATAATATTCAAAATAGAATATACACACCTAAAATTACCCGCTTATCTTTTCCTTTTATCGATTTTAAGTCACATAATAGCCACTAAATAGATACATTCTTCATATTTCTATATAAAATGTCAGAAATGTAAATATAAAGTGCATACAGTATGGACAACCTTACTTATTTTTTTAAGCCACATAGTATTGCCGTCATTGGTGCATCAAATAATCCCAATCGAATTGGCCATATAGTTGTTAGTAATTTGTTATCAGAATGTTTTTCCGGGCCAATTATTCCAGTCACCCAAAAGTATGCTGCAGTTGCCGGAATTCTGGCTTATCGCAACATTGAATCAATGCCCATTATTCCAGACATTGCTATTGTATGTACTCGCGCAGAGCTTGTTCCCGATATTATTAACCAGCTAGGGGAAAAAGGAATAAAAGCAACGATTGTTATTGCCGCGGGTATGGCTCCTCATACTAACAACAAAGAAGCTATTAGCTACCAGCAACAAATGCTTACCAATGCACAGCGTTATAATATGCGTATTATTGGCCCAAATAGCATGGGGATAATTTTACCTTGGTTGAACTTAAATGCTTCCGTCACCCCTACTCGTGCTAATAAAGGCAATATCGCATTTATTTCACAATCAGCAGCAGTGTGTACCACTATTCTTGATTGGGCACAGAATAAACAAATTGGCTTTTCTACTTTTATTTCTTTAGGAGATGCCTGCGACATTAATTTTGCCGAGTTACTTGATATTTTAAGCCAAGATACAAAAACTGAGGCAATCTTACTTTATATCGACAATATTAAAGATGCGCGCCAATTTATGTCAGCAGCCCGCGCAGCAGCAAGAAACCGTCGTATTTTAGTATTAAAGAGTGGCCGTACAAGCGCTGGACGTTCAGCAGCTTTATTACATACCAGTGGTGAGCATGGGGTTGATGAAATTTATGATGCCGCTATTCGACGCTCTGGTATGTTACGCGTACATACAACCCATGATCTATTTGCTGCGGTTGAAACACTGGCCCATTCAGTACCGTTACGCGGTGAACGATTAGCGATTCTCACCAATGGTGGCGGCCCAGCGATTATGGCATTAGATGCTTTATCGGATAGAGGTGGCAAATTAGCACAATTAAGTGCGGCAACAATAACAAAGCTGTCACAAGTATTGCCTTATTATTGGTCACAGACAAACCCGATAGATATCATGGGGGATGCTAATACAGCGCGTTACCAACAGGTGATTAATATTCTATTGGACAGCGATGATTTTGATGCCTTACTTATTATACATAGCCCGTCAGCGATAGCTCATAGCACTAACACCGCCAAAGTCATTATTGATATCCTCCACCAGCATCCTCGCAGCCAACGATTTAACATTTTAACCAATTGGTCAGGTGAAAATGAAGCGACCAACGCGCGTAGTCTTTTTACTCAAGCGCGTTTACCGACTTATCGTACACCTGAAAGTGCGATTTCAGCTTTCATGCATTTAGTCGAATACCGCCGTAATCAACGTCAGTTAATGGAAACACCTGTATCAGTCAGTGACATTACCGCAGACCCGCATTATGTTCGCCATGAAATACAACGTTTACTTCAGCAAAATATTTACCACCTTGAAACTCATGAAGTACGACCGTTACTAGAAAGCTATGGTTTTACAACATTGCCAACATGGATAGCCTCTGATGTCGCTGAAGCGGTACATATTGCGGAACAAATTGGATATCCCGTGGCTGTGAAGTTACGCTCTCCCGATATTCGTCATAAATCAGAGATCCACGGCGTTGTTTTATATCTACGAAATGCCAATGAAGTGGCTAATGCCGCCGATGCCATCTTATCTCGCGTCGCTTTACACTATCCAAGTGCACGAATTGATGGCTTATTGATTCAACGTATGGCTAACCGCTCCGGTGCGCAAGAATTGCGTATTGGTGTCCATAACGATCCTGTTTTTGGGCCTGTGATCATGTTGGGCGAAGAAACCATTCATTGGGATATTGAACGTGATGCCGTGGTGGCGTTACCGCCGCTAAATATGGCACTAGCCCGCTATATGGTCATCAATGCACTAAAGCGTAACAAAATCAAACAACGCAGCAGTTTAGAGAAGATATCTATTCCCGCGCTATGCCGATTATTAGTGACTATTTCACATATGATCATTGATTGCCCCAATATAAGCACACTGGATATTCATCCTTTGCTTATCTCTGGTGATGAATTAACAATTATTGATGCATCGATGGATATCGCCACATTTAATGGTGATATACAGCAACGGTTAGCTATTCGTCCTTACCCTAAAGAATATGAACAGCAATGCCAACTTAAAGACGGTAAAGTCATATTACTGCGCCCAATATTACCGGAAGATGAGCCTATTCATAAAGCCTTTATCAGCCAAGTATCAGAAGAGGATCTTTATAAACGTTTCTTCTCTGATATAGGGGAATTAAATCATGAGGCTTTAGCTAAATTTACCCAAATCGATTACGACCGTGAAATGGCTTTTGTCGCTATTTATGATGAGATGATTATAGGCGTTGTACGTGCCTTATCGGATGCAAATAATAATGATGCTGAATTTGCGATTCTTGTTCGATCAGATATTAAAGGTGTCGGTCTAGGGCGAATATTGATGAGTAAACTTATCAATTATGCTAAACAACGCGGGCTTCATACACTCACAGGAATGACAATGCCGACCAACCGAGGCATGATCACCCTAGCACAAAAAATAGGGTTTGAAATTAATGTGCAATTGGCCGATGGTATCGTTGATATGCTATTACCGTTAAAATAAGCACAGCCAATATAAAACAACATGCAGTGAATCATTAATAGTTATAAATAAGGTGATTTAATGTTTTTACAGCGTTACCTATTGTCTCATCCGCTATAATTATCACTTATGATACATCTATAGCAGTATGAGGTGACATCGTGAATAAACATTTTATCGCTTTTGATCAACTGGTTGGTGAAAAGGTGAGTGCAAAGGCTAATCCAACATTTTCGCAGTTATCATCCCCACTAAAGTTCATATACGGCTTATTCTGCCTGACACTCTCTTGCTTTAGTTACGCAGGAACAGACCAACCAACCGGCGGTAGCTATGGATTAGCATTAGATCCTGTCCCTACGGTTAACTTTGTCTTTCTCACGCCCGCTAACACCCAACAACAACAAGCAAAAGACATCATTCAACACTCCTCTATCCTCGCAACCATTAAACAACTAAGTCAGACGCGGTATATTTTTGCCCCTAGCTTAAATATCGTTTTTGGTAGCGCTAAAGGACCTAATTTTGATTCAACCAAAGGACAAATCCAGATCCCTTACCAATATATTGATCAACTTTTAGAACATGTATCGAAAACAGGTGCTTATCCAACCCAACAACAACGCTATCAGGCAACAACTGATGCCCTATTACTGACACTACTGCATGAGATTGGTCATGCTTATATTCTAGATCGTGCTATTCCCGTATTAGGCAATAGTGAAACAACCGTCGATAATTTTGTGGTTATTTTGCTACTTAATGATATTCATCGAGGTGATGACATTGCAATTAATGCTAGTCGCTTATTTAGTACTCAAGCCTTAAATAACTCGAACCTTAGAAATAACACTTTTATTCAGCAACATAGCCTTAGCCAACAACGTTATCAGCATATTTTGTGTTTGGTCTATGGCAGTAATCCTGCTCGTTACCAACGTTTGTTTGATTCTTTCCCTTTAGCACAGCGCCAGCAGCAACAAAGGCAATGTAACGGTATTTATTCAACCACCTATCAAGGATGGTTGTATTATTTAGACAATTAGTGCCAACAATAAAAGCGCATAGAAATTCAAACTAAAAGATGTAACACCGTATATTTTGTAACGATAAGAATAATTAGTCACTTTATAGTGAATTCTATTGAATTAATGAAGCGGATGACTTACGAATAGTAGAATCTGGTATATGTTTAAAGATGAGGTAAATGATCATCATTACACCTTATCGTTTATCGGTAGTTTATTACTAATAACGACATTATTCTTTTTCATAAGGTGACCTATCGCTGTGAAATCGCCTGAGCACAATATTACGCCATCACCACCAACGGAGGCTAAAACGTCGCGGTTACGTAGCGGCACTAAAATTGGGTTATCGCTATTGGGATTGATACTACTGATGCCAATAATTGGTCTTATATGGTTGCACATTAACCATGTAACGATCACTGATCTTAAAGGACTGCGTTATGACAATGGTCTTCATGCAGAACATGTTTCGTTACGCATTTTCAGTTACAACGTCACCTTCCACCAGCTTGCTTTACAACATCAAACAGATCCTAATAATGACCTTGATGAAGGCAGTTATCGCTTATTTGCAAAGAAATATGAAATTGAGCTTTCCCCAACGGCCACTGCGATACTCGAAAAACAACAGCTTTATTTACGTTATATCCACTTTTTTGATGCTACGTTTAGATTTGTTGATTTTAAATACCCGCTCGCGATTAACGCCCATGCTCGTAAGGTGACCACGTCAGCAGCACACAGTGATGGTAAAGAAGCCGCTGCAACCCAAATTTTAGAACAGGTTGATGTCACTATCAGTCATAATCCACATCTGGTTATTTCAGGTCATTCAAGTAAAGGTAAATTGAGCCTTTTCTTTCCTCATATTCAGCCCTCACCGCATTATTCCTTATTGTATAATAACAGCCAGTTCTCAATTGCATGGCTAGATAATAAAACCCCTGTTGCCGTTACTATTGCATCTATCCACCCGCAATGGGAAACACTAAATAACACACTAACTGAGCAAATTATCTCTCAATTATCGTTAACGTTTGATCTTAACCGTAGTTTACCCACAATGGTGCTAGCGGCTAAAACAGTAAAGCTCGAACAACCTCAATATTTGCCCGCGTTTATCAATCGCACAGACATCGATAGCAAAGGGATCCATCTCGGACAAGCTATTGCTAATCTTGCTCGTTTACCCATTAAAAAATTAAAAGTAAATGCACTAACTTATGGTGATTTATTAATTGATGCTAAAGTCATTTTAGAAACACCAACAGCAGCGGCATCGTCCACAATGGCAAACCTAGCAACAGCTGCAAACATCAACCACAGTACAATTACATTTGATAAGCCTTCAGCCGTTACCAGTGAGAATAAACAACAACGCCAACGTCGAAAACAAGCGCGTCAGAAAATAGATCAACAAGCTAAAGATTTAAATATAGCGACAGAAAAGAAGACCAAAGCGCGTTTTATTGTTAAGGGAAAAGCGTTAAGCCCACACCCATACCTGCTTGATGTTAATATTTATCATCTATCAAAAACAGACGCTCGTGCTCACACCATAATGACTCGAAGTGACGGTAATAACCTTAATTGTGATATTAAAGTCATTTTTCATCAGCCATTACCACACTATTTAAATTGCAATGCTAACTTCAAAAACACCAAAGAATTTACCGATCGGTTAGGGCTTGAAGATGTTCCTGACGCTAAAATAAACGGCCCATTACGCTTTTATGCGAAGCAAATTGTGAGTGGTTTATCTAAACCTTTTCATCCCATGGTTATTAATAACAAAATTGTTGATGCCCATTACTTGATTGGTATTGAATTACCGCCATCTTTTACTATTGAACTCAATAAATATGCCTTTGAAGCTCCGTTCTTTGCTACTAAAGACAAAACCAAACGCCATAATAATGCCCCCAAACATGTCGCGAATATTCAAATGAACAGCGATGGTAAAATAAACTTTAATATCAATTATCAAAATAAGCTTTTTAGTCTCGCTTTAAGTGATAAAAATGAAACCATCAGTTTTAACAACGCCAAAACAAAATCTAAACTGCAATTACTTATTAATGAATTCAATTGTTTGTACCCTAACTTGCAATGTCACCTTAACGCTAAGATCAATGCTAGTATCAATACATTACGACCCGTCGTTGATAGTCAAGTTGATGACATCATTTTTAGATCAAACATAAAAGCCACGTGGGCTAATAATTACTTGATATCACAATTACAACACACACATTTACAAACCAAAAAGCTTACCTTTGAAGGTGTTCCGACTTTAGCCAGTAATAAGATTGATGATATTGATTTCAGTTTAAATCAATTAATTGGATTGTTTGAAAAAAAGCAGGATCGCATTGCCCTGACGTTATACCAACCTCAACAAACTCAGGCACAGCTAACCGCCAAATTGGCAACCCGTCATCAAACACAAAAAACATTACCGATTACTGACTATAAAGCGCAACTCCACATTGATGTAAGCCAATTTTTATTACGCCATGAGTTCTTATTTGAAAAGACACCATTAAACGATTCTCTTTTGAAAAACCGATCCATAAAAAACACATTTCCCCCAACACCGACAACATTCTCAAGTCACTTTAAAATCATCATGGATGCCGCTCAACGTAATCGTAAACGGTTATTTCCATTAAGTACGCTGTACGGGAAATTCCATTTAGCAGAGAAGACGCTTAACGTTAACGCGACCTTGGCCAATCGTCATGATGATATTTTAGCAAAAATGGATATTAACGCTGATCTCACAACCCCAAAAACCCATGTTAAATTACACCGTCAGACCATTGCTTTTACACCAGCCAATAGCTTAAAAAACTACTACTTTCCAGCATTGGCTTTACCGATTGATATTACAGACGGAAATATCACCTACGGCGCTTCATTTATTATTGATCGTAATAGCCACATCATCGGCAACGCAACAGTTGCAACCGATCTACTTTCAGGCAGTTACTACGGCATTAATATTACTCAATTAGAAAGCAGTGCTAATATTGCTTTCTCTCCGCAAGGGATTCAAACCCTGCATCCTATTTCGTTATTTGCACAACAACTACATGCAGGCATCATACTCACTAACCCTAGTTTACTCATTGATATTAATACGCTAACAAACCAATATACATTACATCGAATATCAGCCGCATTACTGGGTGGAAGTGTCAGTGCACATAATATTAGCCTTACTAACTTGCATAAACTAACGCCCATACCCATCACTGTCTTTGGCCTTAACATTAAACAAGCAGCGGATCTTATTGATCATGAAAGCATTGAGTTCACAGGGATCCTTGATGGTACGATCCCGATCACAATGGTTGATGGTCACTTTGAGATTCATCATGCCACACTTCACTCTCGCTACCCTGGAGGGGTATTACGCTATATTGCAGGATCTGTCATTGATGAGAAAATCAAAGCTGTCGGTCATCAAAGTCCATTAATGGTCAGTGAAATACTTAAAAACTACCATTATCGTACCTTAGCCATAAAAGTTAACTATGCTAAAGATGGCGTGTTAAAAACACAATCTCATTTCAAAGGCTATAACCCTGATTTTCAATCTGGTCGCCCAATCAACATAAACGTAGCCATTGAAGATAATATTCTTGAACTTATTAGAACAATTAACATGCTAAATGCTTCAAATGTCGAGCAAAAAATTAGTGAGCATTTTAACCCCCCATAGCATTAAAGGTTATCAGCATGAACTATTTTCAAGCAACACTGCACCAGCCCAATTTGCATTACGTATTTGCTATTATCATCGTTCTATTGCTTATTGGGTGCACGCCAACCATACAAGTTGCAGCATCAGACAAACCAATAGAGGTTAATCTTAATGTTAAAATTGAACATGAAATCAAAATAAAAGTTGATCGAGAAATAGAACAATTATTTGATAATAAAGCCGTCTTTTAATGGTTTTTGTCATTCAATATTAAGGTAACCTTATGAAATCGTCATCCCTTTACGCTGTGTTACTTGGCGGTTATTTACTGTTGTTCAATTCAAGCACTGTACTTGCAATTACATTGCAGCAAGCCAAACAACAAGGCTTAGTCGGTGAAACAAACACGGGCTTTATTGCTGCGATTAAATCGAGTAATAACGCTGATGTAAGTCGACTTATAAACTCAGTTAATAGCCATAGACAAGAGACATACCAAGCCATTAGCCAATCGCATGATTTATCTCTAAGTACCGTCAAACAGCGGGCGTACCATAAAGCGATAGAAAAAACCCAAGCCGGTCATTTTTATCAAAACAGCCACGGTTCATGGCAAAAAAAATAACAATCAGCATCAATGAATATTCAATATCCCTTAACCCTCGTTTAAAAATATTTAACTAAACTAAATAGAATGACGTGCGTATAATTCGAGATCTTATAAATAACCCATCTCAACCATAAAAATGACCCTAAATCAAAAAATTAGAAACTTACGTCCTGCTGATATTATATTTATATTAGCTGCAATAATATGTTTAGCGCCTTTCATTAGCTCACCCATTGCATTAATTCTTGGTTTTACTTTAGCCAGCTTTGGTTTCGTACCGACCCAATTTAATCTTGCTGCTCTAACCAAAAAACTTTTGTCATACTCCATTATTGGTTTAGGGTTTGGAATTAATTTAAACGAAGCCATTGAAGCGAGCCGTCAAGGATTAGGGCTTATTATCTCTTCTATTTTCTTTACTTTATTTTTGGGTTGGCTAGCAACGCACTTTTTAAAGTTGGATAAAAAAACCGGCCATTTAATCGCTGCGGGTACGGCTATTTGTGGTGGTAGTGCCATTGCTGCGGTATCGCCTGCCATTAATGCGCGTGATGACCAAACCTCATTAGCATTAGCCACTGTATTTGTACTCAACGCCATGGCGCTTTTCCTTTTCCCTGCGGTTGGGCATTTATTAGAAATGAGTCAACATGCCTTTGGTACTTGGGCTGCCATTGCCATTCATGATACATCATCAGTAGTAGGTGCGGCGGGCTCTTATGGGGATGAAGCACTAAAAACTGCGACAACATTAAAACTGGCACGTGCACTATGGATCATTCCTGTCGCGTTTGGCAGTGCTTTAATGTTTAAAGGTGACAGTAAGAAAATCAGTATTCCTTACTTTATTGTGTTTTATTGCCTAGCTATCTTAATTGCGCATTTTATTCCACAATTTCACTCAACCTATATTCTTATCTTTGATGCATCAAAACGTTTATTAGTAGTGTGCCTATTTTTAATTGGCTCAGGTATAACCGTCAGCAAATTACGCAATGCAGGACATAAGCCTTTATTACTGGGTGTTATCCTTTGGTTAGCAATTGGTACTGCATCATTGACTTACATTGAGCTATTTCTTTAACTGACATTAATAAAATAGTGCTTTTATATTGACATAAAAAAACCTCTATTCTTCAACATGAAGATATAGAGATTTTTTATTTAATCTACTTTATTTTTACGTTGTATTACCTTGCTTTTTACAAGACAAAACTTGCGAAAATAAAGCCAAAGATAATACTAAATACCATGCTTAATAAACCTGGAATCATAAAGCTATGGTTAAAGATGTAACTACCAATCTTTGTTGTGCCAGTACGGTCAAAATCAATTGAAGCAATAATAGGGCCGTAGTTAGGAATAAAGAAGTAACCGTTAACCGCAACGAACGTCGCAATAATAACTTCAGGTGGTAAACCAAGTGTAATACCAACTGGCACAAGTACCGCTGTTGTTGCACCTTGGCTATTAACCATCACAGATAATGCAAATAGAGCAAATGCAAACGTCCATGGTGCAACTTCTACTAAGCCAGACACAGCCTCTTTCACCATTTCACTGTGACCAGCGATAAATGTGTCACCTAACCATGCAATACCAAAAATTGCTACAATCGCACGCATACCAGCATGGAAAACAGATCCTTGTGTGATCACATTACCGTCAGGCTTACAGATCAAGATGATCAAAGCTGCAATAGCTAACATCACGATCTCGATCGTGTGTGCCATGCCCATTGCAGATCCATTAAAGTTAGGACGTAGTCCAGGGAACGCACCCATAATAACAACAGCTAACGCACCAAATAAGAATAGACCAACCGCTTTCTTTGCTGCTGGTTTAATAACGATCTCTTCTACTTTAACTTCTTGTTCCATTTCTTTACGGAAAGCAGGATCTTGCATACGGCGTTGATATTCTGGGTCATCTTTTAGATCTTTACCCATTTTATTAACGACAACACACGCTAATGCTAAACCACAGAATGTGCCTGGGATAGTTACCATTAATACATCAGCTAATGTAATACCTTGAGGCTCAAGAAAAGCAACTAAAGCAACAACAGCCGCAGCAATCGGGCTTGCAACAATCGCAAACTGAGATGCAATAACAGCCATACCAAGTGGGCGTTCTGGACGAATGCCACTGCGACGGCTCACTTCAGCAATAACAGGTAATACAGAGTAAGCAACATGACCTGTACCCGCTAAAAAAGTGAACATATAAGTCACTAGCGGCGCTATAAATGTAATATGACGAGGATTTTTACGAAGAATATTTGACGCAATTTTAATTAAGTATTCAAGACCACCCGCCGCTTGCATTGCAGCCGCAGCCGCAACAACTGCCATGATCATTAACATTACATCAATTGGTGGACTGGTTGGTTGCAAGCCAAAAACAAAGCTTAGAATTGCAAGGCCGATACCCCCCATTACACCCAAACCGATACCACCGATTCGTGCACCCACTAAGATACATACCAATACAATCAAAAATTCAATAATAAACACATCTATACTCCCTAATAACAGCGTTTACATTACTGATGTAATATTCAGTAAAAATTCGTGCTGATAATAAAGTTTATATAGAAGCAATAATTAGCACCTAATCACATTTTATTAAAATATATATCAATAAAAGTATGAATATAAACGATTAACTGGTTGTATGTTCTGTTTTATTTGCATAATTGTTGCGTTATTGTATTTGCTTTTACCTATTATTCCTTGTGGAATTATCTCACTCTCCATAGGAATAACATCTTATTAGGGCTTAATTTTTATTTTTACAGAAGGAATTAATTACTCATTCGACTTATATCGGGGCTGTGATTCACACACCTTTAACCATACAACAGTGAATAAAATAGCAAATGCGCTTAAATCACATAATGCACTGATAAACCCTGTCGTAACTAAAGAAATTGCCACCAATAACATTGCAGCGACGGTTGCCATAATCAGTCGTTTACGGTCATGTATTCTAAGTAACCATGCTTTCATAAAAACGATCCATTCAAAACTCAGCTTGTTATTAATATGTTAACTAATGATTTGAGTTTTAAAAATACCGTTTCCCTCTATGAAAGAGTAAAAAAATATATGCCCTATTTAAACATCAATTATTCAAGAGAATATAACCTATTCTCATTTGGAATAGTTGACTTGATTAAAAAACATACATTTAACCTGTAATCTGTAATTATCATGTCAATTATTTGCCGTTTTTCGCTACAATACATTCTAAGTATAAAGACATTTGTTAATAGTGATATTTGCGTCATGAAAAGTCATGAATACTGCTACCACATTTACAAATTATTAAATATTCTTCGGAGAAAACAATGACATCTCGTCCATTAAAGGCAGCAGTTGTATTAGGTCTATTCGCATTATCTGGTTGTGCTTCATCTGATAGCCCTTGTGATTCTGGTTACCTGTTACCGTCTAAAGTTGATAGCGCAAACCTACAGTGTCAACAACAACCAGTAGAAACATCAGCACCAATTGAAACTGTTGCTCCTGAAACAACAGTAACTAACGAGCCAGTTATTGATAGTGATTACATTAATAATGATGATGCACATCTTGCTGATGAAGAATCAATGACCAACGATCAAGCGTTTGGCGATATTAACCCTTCACACTTTACCATTCAGATTTTAGCATTAAGTGAAGAACGTAACCTACGTGGTTACCTTCAGCCAATCACTAGCGATCAACCAATTTGGGTTAACTGGAAACATGCACTAGGTCGTAACTGGTATGCAGTTACTTACGGTAATTTTGCAACCCGTGAAGAAGCAAAACAAGCAATTCAAACATTACCAGCAACTGTTCAAGCGCAAGGTCCATTCGTATTAAGCTTTGCTGCTGTTAAAGCTGATAAAGAAGGTCAAGTGTACCAATTACGTTAATCGTATAACGACACTTCTTGCTGCAACCAATGCTGTAGCCAAAAAAAACCAGACACTCAGTCTGGTTTTTTATTTGTTAACGATTATTGAATCATTAACTATTAGTCATCTTGGCTTACATCAGTATTGCGTTTTTTCTTAGGGATAAAGACATCATTACCCACAGCTTGGTTTTCGTAAAAACGCTTATCAACTCTTTTCTTCGCTTTAGGTGCTTGCGTTTGTTTAGCAGTACCCGTTTTATTCGTTGTTGTTTTCTTAACAATCTTCTTCTTCGGTGCCGGTTTAAGACCTTTAAACTTACCAACTAAGCCTTCGATTGTTGTGAACTCAATCTTTTGTTTCAAGAATGCTTCAACCGCTTTAAAGCTCTTCCAGTCTTTAGGACCAACTAATGAAACAGCATCACCTTTGTTACCGGCACGACCAGTACGGCCCACGCGGTGAACATATTCTTCAGCATGTTTTGGCATATCAAAGTTAATAACAAGCGATACGCTATCAATATCTAGACCACGAGAGGCGATATCTGTTGTCACAAGAATCTTATGACAATTACGCTCAAACTGGCTCATGATGTTATTGCGTTGCGATTGATTCAAGTTACCGCTTAGTGCAACAGCTTTTAATTTACGTTCATTTAACTCAGCGGTTAGACGATCGGTATCAGCACGTGTTGCAGTAAAGATAATAACTTGATTGTAATCTTCTACTTCTAACACTTTATCAAGCAATGCTTGTTTATGATCTAAGTGATCACACAAAATAAAGCGTTGAGTAATATCTGTGTGTTCTTCTGCTGAGTGGCCAATTGAAATGCGCTTAGGGTTATCTAACATTTCAGAAGCCATATCAAGAACATCAACATGGTCCATCGTGGCTGAGAACATCAATGTTTGACGGCGACGGTGGTTAGCCGCTTCGTTAATACGACGTAGTTGAGGTTCAAAGCCCAGATCAAGCATACGGTCTGCTTCATCAAGAATCAGCATTTCTAAGCCATCAAGATGTGTACTGCGGTGCTCAAGGTGATCAGCAAAACGACCAGGAGTTGCAACAACAAACATCGGATCATTACGTAATGCTTTTACTTGGTCGTTGAAGTTTTCGCCGCCAACAATCAATGTGCCATCGTACGGTGTTCCCGCATTAAGCGTGCGTAACTGTGCAAAAATTTGTTTTGCTAATTCACGCGTTGGCGTCAAAATTAGAACACGAGGATCACGACGAGTAAATGGCTTGCTACGGTACATACGTTGCATCGCAGGTAATAAAAATGCCAGAGTTTTACCGGAACCCGTTTTCGACGATGCCAAAATATCTTTGCCTGCAATAGCAACAGGGACTGCCGTTTGTTGAATTTCGGTTGCTCGATCAAACGCCAAATGAGTCAGTTTCTTTAATAGGCGTGGGTCTAAGCCAAGATCTTTAAAATGCAAAATGATGCTCCGGTAAAAACAACTCAGATTATGAGTGTGTACTGTCAAATATGATGAATATCACAATATTGTGAAAACATTAGTTGGAAATTATAACACAAACCAATTTTAAAAAACCTAAAATAACGCACCTCACCTGCGTTAACATATTGATAATCTTTATTGCTATAACTACATCAAAAACGTTATCCTTTGGATCAATACTAATGATAAGGAATTGAAATGATTAAGAACAAATACCCCAAATGGTTAGCGCTGTGCTATATCATCTTTTTTATTGCGCTTGGCCTTAATCCTGCTTTTCGTGCAGTATGGATTGCAGAAGCTATTCCTCTCGTCATCGTATTTTTATTTTTAGTGATCAGCTACCGTTATTTTGTGTTTAGTAACCTTGCTTACACGTTAATGGCAGTATGGCTGGTATTACATAATATTGGTGCCCATTACACGTTTGCAAATGTCCCTTTTGATTGGATTAACCACCTTCTAGATTCAAACCGTAATCAGTTTGATCGCTTTGCACATTTTTCAATTGGTTTATATGCATTTCCAGTCGCCGAATTTTTAGTACGTAAAGGCCATTGCAAACCAATCATTGCTGCACTCTTTGGTTTATTTGCCATTATGGCAACAGCCGCCGCTTATGAAATTGTTGAATGGTGGTATGCCGCCAGTGCTGGTGGCGAAGCAGGTATTGAGTTTCTAGGATCCCAAGGTGATATTTGGGATGCGCAAAAAGACATGCTAGCCGATACTCTTGGCGCTATTGCTAGTTTGATCATCTTCTTTGTAGCGAAACCCTATGCTACCACTAATAAACATTATTAATGTCTATTCTTTCCTCATAAAAAAAGGCGCTAAATTAGCGCCTTTTTATTTAATCCAATCTAGAATTACTCTGCGTCAGGGTAACCATCTGGATTTGTTGACTGCCAACGCCAAGTATCTTGCGTCATATCATCAAGTGTTAGTTTTGCTTCCCAATGCAATTCAGCTTTTGCTTTCGCAGGATCAGCCCAACATTCAGCAATATCACCAGCACGACGTGGTGCAATCTTATAAGGCACTTCTACACCAGAAGCTTTTTCAAATGCTTTTGCCATTTGCAATACACTGTTACCGTTACCAGTACCTAAATTGTAAATGTGTAAGCCTGCTTCACGGCCTTTGTGTGTTAATGCTGCAAGGTGACCATCAGCAAGATCAACCACGTGAATGTAGTCACGCACACCTGTGCCATCAACTGTTGGGTAGTCGTTACCAAAAATAGATAAGAACTCACGACGACCAACAGCTACTTGAGAAATAAATGGCATCAAGTTGTTAGGAATACCTTGTGGATCTTCACCCATAGTGCCTGATTTATGCGAACCTACTGGGTTAAAGTAACGCAGTAATGTCACACTCATTTCAGGATATGCATGTTGAATATCAGCAAGACACTCTTCTACCATTAGCTTACTACGGCCATATGGGTTAGTTGCACTTGTTGGAAAATCTTCAGTGATCGGCACAGATGCAGGATCGCCATAAACTGTTGCTGATGAGCTAAAGATAATTGCATTAACACCAGCGGCACGCATCGCTTCAACAAGCACTAATGTACCACTAACATTATTGTCGTAATACTCTAGTGGCTTTTCTACTGACTCGCCTACGGCTTTTAGTCCCGCAAAGTGAATTACCGCATCGATATCATTTTCAGCAAAAACACTGTCTAAAAATTTACGATCACGAATATCACCTTTATAGAATGCAGGTGTTACGCCAGTTAAGTTATTAATGCGCCCTAATACGGTTTCTTTACTGTTATACAAATTATCAACAATAATTGGGGTCATACCCGCTTCAATCATTTGTACACAAGTATGACTACCAATGTAGCCCATACCACCAGTAACTAATACACGCATAGTGTCTCCTAGTCGTTAATACGTAGTTTCGATCTAAATATTAATACATATTTCGTATGGCAATAATACGATTATATATAAAAATTTATTATAGAAAAAGATTATGCTATCGATTGTTTTCTTTAGCAACATACTGATTAACATAAAATTGAATTTTGACATAATGCTAACTCAAAAAACAAATACAGACTTCACATTTTTATTTTTATTATTAGCTATGAATATTCTTACCAACAACAATAAAACATCGTATAATTAGTTCGTTTTTCAATTATTAGAGCAACCTATGAAACGATTTATACATTATTTTATCCTTTTATGGACATTAGTTTTCATGACTACGGGCTGTGAAGTTGTTCGTTGGAAAACAGAACACGATCAGTCATCTTTAGAGAAAGAAGGCTTTAGCAAGCACCAAATAACACTCAAAGAAGGCGGTAAACTAACCTATTGGGAAGGTGGTCAAGGTCAGCCTCTATTATTATTGCATGGTTTTGGCGGTACTGCGGCTGCGACATGGAAAGCTGAAATGCTACAGCTGAGTAAAAAGTACCATGTAATTGCACCTGATTTACTCTGGTTTGGTGAATCATACAGTGATAATGCCGCACAACTCTCAACCCAAACGAATGCTATTTGGCAATTAGTTGATACGTTACAGCTAAAGAAAGTAGATGTCGCGGGTATTTCTTATGGTGGTTTTATCACCTATGACATGATGTTGACACCTGAACGCATCAATAAAGCGGTGATCATTGCTAGCCCAGGCCCATTATTTAGTGATGACGATTTAGATGATTTAGTTAAACGCGCAGGTATTAACTCGCCAGAAGAGTTATTTGTGCCCAACAGTGGTGATGATGTTAAACGTCTTTATGACAACGTATTTATTGAGAAAAAGCGTATCCCTGATTTTATTGCAAATCAAATTTACCTTGATTACTTTTCGCAATGGAAGCCACAACGAACACAATTAATTAAAACATTGCCTAATGACAGAGATCGAATCCAACAATATGATCCTAAAAAACTGCCTCAAGCGCTTATTATATGGGGACAAAATGACCAAATATTTCCGCTTAATAGTGGCATAAAACTAAGTAAATATATTCAAGCACCTATCATTGTATTACCAAAAACAGCACATGGTATTACTAACGAGCAACCTCAAATAACAGCTGATTTGATTGATAATTTCTTATCATCGTTATAAATCTAAATATAGCTGCAATAAAAAAGAGAAGCCGACCACGCTTCTCTTTTTTTATTTATTATGATTTTTGTTGTAAATAAACAAAGATTTCATCTTTTAATAACAGCTTTTCTTTTTTCAATTGTTCAATGAGCGTTTCATCAAAACCATTTGCGGAAGTCATTACATTAATTTTATCATCTAATTCATTATGCTTTTTAAATAGACGATCAAAATGCACATCATGACCTTTTAGTGATGTAATTAAGCTTCTATATTCTGGAAACATTGTCGCTCCTACTCATTTTAAAACACACTTTATTTATACTAAACTAGAATAATTATTCATGGGAGTAGATCTCATTTTTAATCATTCAAGCTAAAAAGTTTGTATTCTCATAAATAGACATCATAGATAAAATCCATTTTTATACTTTCCATATCATACAGTTATACCTAAAAACCACATCTTTCGCATTCATTACGATAACAAGATCTCTTTTTAAAATATTATTTTACATTAAATTTAAAAAATAATTAGACATCAATCGCAATACTGATATGCTTCCCAAAAAAATGTACAATGTGTTGTATTTGTCCAAATGTTGTTATAAAGGTTTTTTCATATCATGGTTACATTGATTAAAAGTACTCAGCTGCAAGCTACAAACTTTGCCTATATTGAACTGAGTGAGAAAACATTAAAAAAACAACTTTCTTTATTATTTCCTTTTGCTGGCGCCATCTGTGCCATTATTGCCTTTACTTATTTCGTCTCACAACAAGCACATTATTTTACTGTCGTCGGTATACTCGGTATGACATTGTGCTACACCCTTGCAGCATTAAATCGAACCCTCTTTTCTGCCACTATTCTTTTTTGGATCTTTTTAATCGCTACTACACTTATTTGCTCAACTGGTTTTTATTTTACTGGTGCTCGTCATATCAGTAATACCATCGGCTTAACAATTCCATTATTAAGTTTTTTCGCTTTACAAATCAGAACGGCTGCTTGGTATAGTACTATTTTTGGGCTGTTGTATATCATATTGAGTGTGTCCGAAATAACGAACAAACATATGCAGATTTCATCTGCCCTTCAAAACATATGTGCATATTCTATTATCTTTGTCATGGCCTTTTTATTATCTCGTCATCGTTATGATGCTATTTTGCAAGTGAAAAGAACCACTACCAATGATTTCCTCACCGGTTTACTCAATCGTGAAGGGTTACTGCCCCTGTATCAAAACGAATCATCTCGTTGTAAGCGTTATCGCCGCGATATTTCAATGTTATTAATAAATATTGATAAATTTAGAGAAGTAAATGACCGATTTGGACTTGATGCTGGTGATAAAACACTCATGATGATGGCTAAATTCCTACGTGAAACCTGTGGGGATAATATGCATATTGCTCGTTTAAGTAGCCAAGAGTTTTGTATCATTATTCCAGATGCCGATATTCAAGCAGCGGAACAATTTGCCATCAAAATTCGTGATGAAATTAGTCAGTGGATATTAGAACTAACGACTGGACACCAAATAAAGATCACCGTAAGTATCGGTATTACTAACATTGAATATCAAGATTTTAGCTATGACTACATCAAAGCCGAAAGTGCATTGATGCGGGCAAAACGTTGGGGCTATAATCAAATAGCAACCAACGATTAGAGAATAGTAATGAGCATAAAAAAACACTACCAATGGAAATGTTTTAGTATTGAAGAACAGCCGCATTTGCTACCCGATGGCAGAGAAATAGCTTGTACTAGTATAAAACATCCTGGCGCTGTGATTATTATTCCAATAGATCATAATGGTGATCTGGTACTTGTTCATCAATACCGTCCAGCAGTCAGCCAATGGCTATATGAATTTCCAGCAGGCACGCTTGAAGTAAAAGAAGACATTTTCATTTGTGCACAACGTGAATTAGCAGAAGAAACTAACCTCGCAGCTAGTCAATGGCACCCTCTTGGTCAATTACTTCCAGCGCCTAGTTTTTGTGATGAAATACAGTATTTATATGTTGCTCAAGGGCTATCAGCAACCGAAGGCCAACTAGATGATGATGAAATCATTAATGTTGTGACATTATCTGTCGCTGAAGTAGAACAAAAAATTGCAGATAACCACATCCAAGACAACAAAACCTTAGCGGCTTTTTTAAAGGCACGGATTTCAGGCTTTATTTAAAAACAAATAAATATAAACATATTGCGATATTCGATAATAAATAGCGCAATATGTTTAATCTCGCTCATATCTGAAAAATTACTATTCACACAAATACATCGCGTTAAGCTTCATTTCAGTTTATAAAAGCATTTTTACGAGATGAACTATCGTGTCTTTCTTACTCGCTTTGATATTCTCCCTTTCATCAAATCTCGATAATTTCGTTATTGGCCTAACTTATGGCGTAAAGAATGAAAGGATCCCACTTGTATCTAATGCAATCATTGCTTTTATTACTGCATTAGTTACCTTTATCTCTATGCTTGGTGGACAATTAGTAACCCAGCTGATCCCTCATCAAGTCTCTAATGAATTAGGTTCTGTGATTTTCATTTTAATGGGAACGTGGTTCATTTGTGCCGATATGCTAAAAAAACAGCAACAAAAAGAAGAAAAGCAAAGCACTGTGCTAAATTTTAAAGGTGCAGTAATGCTAGGTTTATTACTTTCAATTAATAATATTGGCGTGGGTATTTTAGGTAGTATTACTCATCTCAGTATTTATTTGGTTGTCGCACTGACCTTTATTACAGGCATGATGCTCACTTATGCTGGTAACAATATTGGCGATAGTATGATAGGAAAAATGGTGGGGAAATATAACGATTTGATCTCTGGCGGGTTACTGATTTTATTAGGTATTCTGTCTTTGTTCTTTTCGTTTTAAAACAAATACACTTAAATAATATGAAGCCCAGCAATTATCTCGTAAAACAACAATCTGGGCTTCTATTTCTAAGATTATAATTTAATCTGCCAGCGTTTTAGTGGCTCGCTATGATTAATACCAACACGACCCCAACGATCAACACTATCAACAATGAGTACAGATGTACCTTTAGGCAATAAAGCCTGCTGAGATAAGGTTAATTTTTTTGTACTCAATAACCACAATGCTTTATCTTCTGCTAACAATGTTGTCAGTTTTTGTTTATCCGCTACTGTCCACTCAAGTTCAGGTTTGGTTAAACGATCCACAACAAAGAGCTGATTACCAGACGCGAAATCTTCAAGCTCAGTTGATAATAAGACTACTGAATCAATTTCTGCATCCATTAGCACTTGTTGTTGAGCATTAATCAACTTACGAACATCCCCCATCAGTTGCTGTTGATTTTGTTCAATTTGTTGCGCTTTATTCGGCCATAAACGCTGTAAATCATCACTTACAATAGCAGCCATTCGACTTAAATTGGTCGGATTTAACCACGAATACATTGATACTGAACCGTCATCTAAACGCAATGCAGCAATACCTTGCCCTTGTGGTGAAATCGCCTGTGATGCATCAATTTCAATAATATTAATATTGCCTTGGCGGGCATAGATATAAAGTGGGTCTTGCGGCCAAACAGCGCCTAATGTCACGACAGCTTGTGCATCTTTACTGGCCTCTTGCGTTACAATGTCACCTTTTGAAGCAAACCAATTCGGTAATCGTGACACACCGTAACGTTTAGGAGGCAGATATTTTGTCGTTATACCTGTGTCATGGGTCAGTTCAGATGCCAACATATAAGTTACGGGCGTTGCAGTTAAAATATCCTCTGCTTTTGCTGAATGACTATAACTGCTGCCGCTCACAATAATAGCAACAGCACAAACCGATTGAATCAGTGAACGTATTGGGTGAAGCTGGAGATGACTCATGATGATTCCTTAAACAAAATACAGCAACTACCCTTTACGAACAATGCGGTAACAGGTGGCGATTAAAAAGAACGTAGCAGCAACAATAATAATTGCCGCTCCTGATGGAATAGGTAATTTAAGCTCCATCGGTAAAATAGTACCAATCACACAACTTATGGTCGCTAATAACGATGACAACAAAACAAAGCTACCCATATTTTTAGTCAATAAACGTGCTGTTGCACCAGGAATAAGCAGTAAAGCACCGACCAGCACCGCCCCCACAATTTTAACGGATGCAATAGTGACGAGGGTTATCATGATCACAAACAGATAATCATAAAAATTCGTTTTATAACCTCGAATACGTGCAATGTCAGGGCTGATACAAGTTAATAATATTCGGTTAAATGTTGGTATGAGCACCATAATAATTAAACTACAGCTTATTAATAACACCCACAAATCTTGATCGGTTACTGTTAGAATTGAACCAAACAGGACATTTTCAAGCATATGAATATTTATTTTACGCGCAACATACATCAGTAATGCAGCACCAACGGCTAATGCTAACGCTAAAAATACACCGACTAACGTATCGTAAGGCACATTAGTTCGATTACGAACAAAGTGCAGCAGTAACGCGAAGATCATGCAAAAACTAAATAAACCGATAAAGGGATTTTCTGGCGGTTCACCTAATAACACTCCTAATGCGATCCCTGTTAATGCCGCGTGACCAACTGCCTCAGAGAAAAAAGCTAGTCGCTTAGCAATAACTAAAGTACCCAACCCTCCGAGTAATGGACCTAATAACAGTGCGGCAACGATAGCATTAACCATAAAGACATATGAAAAGCTGTCACTTAACAATCCCGCATCAACCCCCAGTTGTGCCCAATGACGTAATAACTCCATTACGCAACCTCGTGTTGATTTGCCACAATTGGCGCATGACTGTAATGATTAAATAACCGTTCAATTTTTTCAGAAACCAGTACTTCAGAGTGATGACCAGAATCAACAACGATACGATTAACCACATGTACTTGCGCATCAAGGCGTCGAACTGCGGTTACATCATGATGAACCGCTAATACAGTTTTTCCTTGCGCAACAAATTCATGAATTAATGATTCTAAATAACGAACTCCTTGCTCATCCATGCCCGTTGTCGGTTCATCAAGCACTAATAAATCAGGATCATCCAATAACGCTTGAGCAAACAAAACCCGTTGCTGTTCACCACCAGATAATTGCCCCATGCGTCGATCAGCACGATTGGCCATACCGACACGTTCTAGTTGGCTTAATGCAAACAACTTATCTTGTTGACGTTTACGCCAAAACAAAGGAGAACGGGTTAAATTTAATAAAATAAAATCCATCACTGTTAACGGTAAACTTTGTTCAAACATCGCTTTTTGCGGCACATAACCAACGGAGCCGGGTTTACCATTATTGGCAGCATCATTCCATAAAATATCAACGTTGCCTTTGAACGGTGTTAAACCTAAAATTGACCGTAATAACGATGTTTTCCCACCACCATTAGGCCCCATCACAACATGGCATTGCCCTGCTTCAAAACTATGGTTGATGTTAGATAAAATATGGTTTTCACCGTATTGCAGCTCAAGGTTTGCAATCTCAATGCGAGGACCAAAACTCATGCTTGATCCTTACTAACAGCAAATTGCATTGCTTCAACTAATGTGGTTAAGTTTTGCTGCATCTCAATTTCTACTTTATTCGCTTCATATTCGCCGTGCGTCATATGTGAAAAACGGTATAACTTCACTCCCGTTGCTTTTTCTATGGTGTCGACGTAACGATTAGGCATATTTAATTCATAAAACAATACATCAATACCTGATTGCTTTATTTTTTCGATGGTTTCTTGTAATTGACTCGCACTGGGTTCAACACCATGTGCTGGTTCAATCACTGCCGCGACATCAACACCAAATTCTTGTAATAAATAACCGTAAGCATTATGCGTTGTCGCAACTTTCATTCCTGAAGTATCTAAATCACCAAGTGCAAGCATGGCTTTACGTTTCATTAATCGAAATGTTTTTGCATAACTACGGGCATTTTTTCGGTATTCCGCAGCATTGTCAGGATCAAGCTCAGCCAACTTATTCGCAATGGTATACACTTTTTGAATCGTGGTTGATAAACCAACAAAGGTATGAGGGTTTACCGCACCATCACCTACAGACTGCCCCATTGCAGGTAGTAACGGCACATCATTGTTGGCTTTAATAACCACTAAATCATCACGTTGAGCCGCATCAATCACTTTCAGAGCAAAGTCATCGTGACCAATACCATTTACAACAATTACATCCATTTGTTTTAAACGACGTAAATCATTAGGTTGTGGTAAATAGTTATGCGGATTAAAACCTGCATCAACTAGAGGAAGAATATCGGCCTTATCGCCAACGACCGCTTTAACGTAACTATAATAAGGCTGCAATGTGATACCGATAGTTAATTTTTCAGCGGCAATACTCGAAAAGCTTGCGAATAATGCAACAGCTGTTAATGCTGTTTTAATGACTATTTTCATAATATTTTTACTTCAATGTTAAGAAATGAATACACCGCAAGCAATACACGATAAGTAAAACAAAAGAGGTTAATGCGCTAACGCTTGTTTATTACTGTCGTGATTAAACACAATCTGTGTCCAACCTTGATCAATCAATTGTTGCGGTTCAAAAGCACCATCATTGTTAGTGAACAGTGGTGTTGTCTGTTTAGAAAGAGCCAACCAAATATCAGGTTCAGGGCGACTACTATTAAGAATAACGGAAGATGCCCCCTGATTGTCACGGCGTAAACCTTGATAAATTGCGTCATTAATATGCTGCCACTGATGACGGCCTTTACGCTCCCAACTTTTATCTTCAATAAATGGCGCTAACCATAATTCAGATAACTCAGCCATATTTGGCCAATGATTCTGATGTTCAAATTCACGGCTATCTTGATGTAAATTCCGAATTTCTTCATGTGCCAAACGCAACTCAGCTACCATCGCGAGTTCTTCTGAACTTAACTCAGTGACCGCAATTTGATGAGCATCCAATGGTTGTATTTTTGTTTTATTTTGGTGATACGGTAACAACACCGTGGCAAGTAACAGGATAGAAACGATAATACCGCCAACCCATTTCCCTTCCTTACTGCCATTATCTGAAGATACGGCTTGACGGATCATTTTTCTTTAATCTCAACAACATCGACTTCTACTGGACTTTCATGCCCGGAATCAAACACTAAATAGAAATCAGTTTCAGGTTTAGAAAATTCAGCAATAGAACGTTTATCGGTGTTTACTTTAGCAATCAAATTATCATCGTAATCATACATATTAACGTTGTAATCAACTGCTTTACTGCCATCACTGTAGCCGGTTTCACATGCCACTTTATCGCTTTCAAACCAACAACTCATTAATGGAAAATGTGCATGAGCGGCACTTGAAAATAATCCTAACGTTAAGATTGATAACGTGATCATCGGTAACTGCTTTTTCATAACAACCTCAAACCTGCCCATGTAGTGGGTGTAGGTTACGCATTGTGGGTAAAGGTAACGTGCTGTATCTAGATCAGAAACAGCACATTGATAAATAGTTAGTGTAGCGATGCTTCAAAAGTGATATGCACGTTAACGTTAGCAGTATCTACCATTGGGTTATTAGCAACTTCACCGCGGTAGTTAGCTTTCATAATATAGCGACCCGCAATTTCAGGTGTGAAAGTCACCTTACCGTCTTTATCACTGATAACATCAATCTGTTGTTGATGATTACGGTATAACGTTCCTTCACGGGTTACTTCCGCTACAACGCCTGCTTGTGGTTTACCATTAAAGTAAAATTGGAATGTCACTGGCTCACCCTCAATAATATCGGCTGGGTGAGTGATCGGAAGCAACTCTAAATATTTGCCCGTAATCTCCATTGCCTTAGTGCTTGGCTTACCTACAGTTACGTATGTTTCAGCACGGGTGTAACCCACTTGAGTGACAACGTCACGTGATTTTGGTGGTAATACAGCATCACGCTCAACTTTGTTAGCAGCGATCCATTTCACGGTGTCACGACGACCCGCTTTGTATTGAGTAAAATATACTGGCGTTTGATTTACTTGAATTTTATGTGTGCCTTGCTCTTCAAAGTAAAAATCAAAAATAGCACGACGTTTACCACGAATAGTAAAATTAGGACGCTCATTACGCCCATCAGGCATGATCACTTCAGCTGTTTCTGTACTTGCTGGCTTATCATAAACAAACGTGCCGTGTGACGCGGTAACATCAAAAGATAACCAATCGCCACCCTCTTTTGATACGGTAAAATGTGAAGGTAATATCCAACGAGGGTGTGCATTTGCTGTTGCTGATACCGTTAAGCCTGCAATCACCGCACATGCCAGAGAAAACGCTTTTATTTTATTATTTTTCATAACGTTACTATTACTCAAAGTTTATAGTTAAGTTGAATAGCACCTGTTTCTTCTGTCGGTGCAATGACATGGCTAAACGCGTTTTCGCCTAGCTCAATTTTTTGTCGTAAATAGTTGCGGCCACCATGTTCACGCACAACTTCAACGTAGAAAGTATAATTACCTTGATCTACTCGCTGGCCTTTATCATTTAAACCATCCCAGACAAATTTATATTCACCAGCAGGACGGGTGGCTGACGTTACCGCATCAACTAACTCACGATCATAACGTCCTACTTTGCGCCACCAGCTGCGTAAATCTTTCAACCATTCATCTTTACCTACCCACAACTGCACAGTTCGTACGGGTTTACGATCTGCATCTTCAACCCAAACCGCAACATAAGGACGGGCATACATGGTGGTATCAATAGCCGGTAGCGCAAAATTCACTTCTAGTTGTGCCGCTTCCGGTACGGGTTTAGCTATTGCACTGGCCAATGGTGTTAACAATAACGCGACCAATAATGGTTTTTTGATGGTGTGAAACACGGTCATAATGAACCTTCAATAAAATCGACAATCAAATACTGGCTTATGGCACAGCAACAATATAAATCAGTAAACTCACCACAGAGCCCAACCCCATCCATTTCAATGACGTTCGAAAAGTTTTCTTTTTAGGGATCAATAAACACACACCAGTTAAAACAAACAACACCATTAATACTGCAGTAATATCAATAAACCAGCGCCAAACCTCACCACTATTACGCCCTTTATGGAGATCATTAAGCACTGCAATCACACCATAATGGGTACTTTCAATAGTGGCTTGTGCGGTTGTCATATCAATAAATACCGTGGCGTTATAACCAGGGCCTTTATAATCCAGTGAAATTTCACCTTCGACTAACTCATCGCCATCGATATCTGTAAAAATATCTATAGCTGACGGTGTTCCACGAACCTCACCATGCTTGGCAAGATATGCTATTAATGCAGAACGATTTGGTGCAAAAGGCCCTTTTTCTGACGCTAATAACTCATTGGGAATTACAAGTTGTTGCTCAACCACATTTGGTGATTGGCTAACAAAAAGATGCGGTCGATTTAATGTAATGCCTGTGATAGCAAAAAATAACACCACCAGCAGTAGTGCCATTGAAATATAAATATGTAAACGTCGCGCCCATAGTTGCACGGCTTTATTTTTTAACACCATCACTAACATCATGCATAAGAGTAACTGGAATAATGATAATTTAATTGATAATCGTTCTTATTGGCATTCAATTTACATTGTTTACGTTGGTTAGAAACGCGTTACGAAATAGGTGCGAGGTGCGAGGTGCGAGGTGCGAGGTGCGAGGTGCGAGGTGCGAGGTGCGAGGTGCGAGGTGCGAGGTGCGAGGATAATAAAGGCTATAAAAAAATAAACCCCTAATAAAAGATCATTAGGGGTAATATTTAACGTTGATCTATATAAACTGTCTAATTAGTACGACATTGACGAAAAATATCTTGCTTCGGTTTATAAACAGACGTCTTCACATTCATAATACCTAACATGGAACTAAAGACATTATCTTGTGAATAATCCCCTTGCTTCGCGTTAGTGGCAAGGCTTTTAAGGCAAGTGAGATTTAACCCACGATCTTGAGAAAAACCTTTAGAGAACCACATCATCATTGGCACTGTTGTTTGGTATTTAGGCGCTAAACTATAAGGTGTGCCATGTAAATATAAACCGTCTTCACCTAGTGATTCACCGTGATCTGAAATATAAAATAACGCGGTATTATATTTATCACTGTAACCTTTTAACTTTTTGATCAATTGGCTGATCATATAATCGGTATACAAAATTGTATTATCATAGCTATTTACTATTTGTTCTTTAGTGCAATTTTCAATATCAGCACGTTGACAGTCCGGCTTGAAAAATGCGCGATCTTTAGGATAACGTTTATAATATGTTGGTCCGTGACTTCCCATTATATGTAGCGTAATAAACTTGCTGCCCTTCATATTCGCCACTTCTTGATCGAAATTATTCAATAGCGCCATATCAAGGCATGATTCACCATCACATAATGGATCTTCAGTACTATGGTTCAAGGTTATTTTTTGAATACGATCACCTACCCCTTTATCTCCGCCATCGTTTTCTTTCCACAATATCGAAATGCCAGCGCGATGCAGAATATCAATAAATGTATCTTGGTTATAGGCAATCGCTTTTTTATAGTTACTGCGATTCATTGCAGAGAACATACAAGGAACAGAGACGGCTGTAGCGGTGCCACAAGATGATACATTTTTAAATGAAATCATATTATCAGGCTGAGTATATCGATTTGTTGTGCGATCATAGCCATTTACTTGATAATTTTGAGAGCGAGCGGTTTCACCAAGAACAAACACAAACAACGTCGGTTTACCATTAGATGTTGTTGTCGTTACCAACTTAGCATCAGTGCCAATGTGTTGATAAGGGATAGGTTTAGTTAAATAAGTTCGATCAATATATTTAATACCAGTATAAACATATGACGGGTTAATTACTCGATTAAGATATTTATTATTACGCCCTACAGACGCATAGTCTTTGTAGAAGAAGGCAGCAACTAATACAATAACAATAATAGATGCAACAATGGATATTATTTTATATATTACAAATGTTTTAAGAAAAGATTGCTTCTTTACCTTTATAGCTATAATAAATAAACAAGGAATAATACCAAGAGTGAAAATAGTTATAAAACCAGATAAACTTAGATAAGAAAGTGCCTCACCACTATTGGTTTCAAATATATTCTCCATCATTCCATAATCAAAAATAATTCCATAATGATATGATGCATAAGCTGTTATAGCTGAAATAAAGGTAAGAACACTAAACAATAAACGCCCAATATAAGGCCATGCTAAAAGTTGGAAAATAATGTTAAGCGCAGCAATAAGAAAGATAGGGAGTGATATTATAAAACCCACACTCACGATTTCTAGTTTTGATAGTATTTCATAAAACTTTTGCCATAGTGGAATATTTAAGACAATCCCAAAATATATAGCAATAAAAAAAACCAATATATTATAATTTAATTCTTTATTAAAAATAGAAGAAGAACGCTTCATTTATCTAACCTAAAATAATAGCACAACGAAATGTCAACCGATGACGATTTTTATGCGCACAAGTATACTATATGCCTATATAAATAGTAGCACTAAATAACTATGCTTTGGATATATATTTATTGAAGAGTTAATGCTATTTATGAGAAAGAAGCTTCTGTTCTATATAAAAAAAGCGAGCTTAATAACTCGCTTTTATAAAATAATACCTTATTAGTTTATTGCACTAGCTATTAAGCGCTTACATCCATCTTTCGCATCTGGCCTAAATATTTAATCCAACTTTTGGCGGCAGACGATGCCTGAATGTTATTTGCTTGCTTAGCATGAATAATGGCTTGATCGAATTTATTCAATTTGTAATAAATACGTACCTTTGCTAATTCAACGTCAGCGCGTTTATCTTTACGTTTAACACGATTAAGCTCAGTTAGTGCTCGTTGATAATGTCCTTCTTGCAATAGCAATTGTGATAACTGCCAGCGATAATGGTTATCTTTATTCGCTACTACTGCCCACAATGCGATAGCTTTATTCCATTCACGTGCCATTTGCCAGTAATTAGCTTGTTCAATTAATAACGTCTTATCACTATTGGCATCTTTCAATGCGGCTATTTGTTCCGCTGCACGTTCTGGAATACCACGTTGAGCATACAATTGGGCTAATACTTTAAGATCTTGCTGACTCAGTGCCACCCCTTGGTATTTTGCTAACTTTAATGTCGCTAATGCATCAGCATTTTTACCTGTTCGCATTTGAATACTGGCTAATTGCTGCCACCAAATTAACTTATTTGGTTCAAGTGCGATTAAACGATTCAATGTTGCCGAAGCACCTTGCCACTGTTTAAGTTGTAACTGTGCCCCAAGCTTAATCGATAACGGTGACATTGCGTCTTTAAGACGATAACCATCATAATGCTTCATCGCGGTTAACACTTGCTGCCATTGTGCTTGCTGGTAATGCGCTTGAGCAATCCGAAGCCACAATTCATCCCCTTTTTGCTTAGCAGGAATATTTTTAGTCAACTTATAATAATGCGGTAGCGCCTGGCTATATTTAGCTTCTGATAACAAAATATCAGCCAACATGCGTTCAGTCGCCCATGCTTGATCATCATGCAACAAACCACTGTTTACTGCTTTTGTTAACAAAGAAATAGCTTGTGACTGTTTCCCTTGCTGCCAATAAAACACCCCCAGCATTCGTTGCACATACGCTTTATCGTAGGCAGAACGTGGGTTCATTTCAGCTAATATTGCCACGGCTTGATCAAGCTTATTATCTAACTGTAAATTATTGGCACGTTGAACCTTATGGGCTGTTGCTTGTGATAACTGACCACCACTTGCATAAGCATTTGATAATGGCAGTGAGGCCGATAAGGTTAACGCGACAATAAAAGCAATCTTTTTCATTATTGATTCAACCTAAATTCAAGACGTACTGTCTGCCCTTGTTGTGCCATAGCCGTGCCATTAACGACTTGTGGTTGGTACTTCCACTTACGTAATGCACGAATGGCTTCCTTATCAAATAAACGACGAGGCTTAGCATCCATAACAGCAATATCGATTGGTCGACCTTGAGTATCAATGGTGAATTTAAGCACCACATAACCTTCTTTACCTTGGCGTAAAGCTCGAGATGGATAACGCGGCTCAACGCGATAAAGAGGCATTGCTTGTTGAGATTTACCTAATCCGTCACCTATTGCTGCTGCACTACTGAAATCAGTAAATTTAGGCGCGTTAACCGCTAAACCATGAATAGACGTATCTAAACCTAAGCTAGGAATTGACGCCATTGGCATTGTCGTTGATGTTGCCGCTTGTGACTGCGACGGTTGCGCTTCAGGTGGTGGCGTTGGCGTTTCTGGCGGTGGTGGAGCAACACGCTGACGACGCTGTGGCGCTTGTTCGTGTTCTACCATCACCATATTAAACGCTAACGGCGGTGTATTATCTTGAGGTTGATGATTACCGTTATCGACCATCCATGCCATCAGCGTAAACAGACCTAAAGCCACCGCGAGCGCCAATGGCAACGCCATTAATATGCGCATCATTAGTTTTTCTCCGCCGCCAAAGCAATATTCTTCACCCCTGCACCTTTTGCAGCATCCATCACCTTAACGACCGTACCGTTATAAGCATGTTCATCCGCTTGAATCACTAATGCGGCATCAGGTTGTTCTGTTAACATGTGCTCAAGTGTTGCTTGCACACGTTCGGCATCAACAACTCGCTTATCAATATAAATATCATTTGCTGCGGTAATAGCGACAAAAATACCCGCATCTTTTTGGCTAACCACATGGCTTGCTTGCGGGCGATTCACTTCAACCCCAGATTCACGCACAAAAGAACTAGTAACAATAAAGAAAATCAACATGATGAAAACGATATCTAACATCGAGGTTAAATCTATTTGTGCATCTTCACGCACTGACGAGCGACGACTGAGTCTCATTGTTGACTCCTTAATGATTTTTCTAATTTTAACTCACGCATTTGACACGCTTTTGCCAATCGAGCATGAATAAACATCCCCGCTAGTGCTGCCACCATGCCCGCCATAGTTGGTAATGTCGCCAGTGAAATTCCTGACGCCATCAATCGCGGTTGGCTACTGCCTTGGGTTGCCATTACATCAAATACTGAAATCATACCCGTAACCGTGCCAAGTAAACCTAACATGGGACAAATAGCGACTAACACTTTAATAAAATTAAGGTTTTTGTTTAACGCTATTTTAGCATCACTCAACCAGCCATCTCGAATTGCATGAGCATACCAAGATTGATGATCAGCACGTGCTGCCCATAATGTTATCCATTGTTGCTGTTGTTGTGGAAAGTAAAACACAAGGTAAATAACCCGTTCAAACACCAATAACCACAACACCGCAACCACAGCGGCTAACCACCATAAAATCACACCGCCTTGCGCCATAAAATGCGACAGTGATAACCACCACGTTTGTAATACGCTGCTATCCATTAGGCGGCCTGTTCAGTTGTCATGCCAGAATTTTTAATACCACGGTGGTCATTTTTCTCGGCTTGTTCCGCCACCAAGCTAATACCTTGTTTTTCAAGGATCATACGAATATTTTCAGCTTGAGAACTTAAAATGTTATGCGCCAATAGCAATGGCATCGCCGCCACTAAGCCTAGAACCGTGGTCACCAGTGCCATTGAAATCCCCCCCGCCATCACTTTTGGATCGCCATTACCAAACTGAGTGATCACTTGGAAGGTTTCAATCATGCCTGTTACTGTACCTAGCAAACCTAACATCGGCGCTAACGCAGCAAACAGTTTCAGCATTGACAGGCCTTTTTCTAGCCCTTGTTGTTCATCAACAATCGTTTCTAATAAACGCAATTCTAACGCTTCAACGCTGCGGCTTTGCTCTTTGTTATAAACCGCTAGAATATGACCCAGTGGATTATTACCCGGCTTAGAAGGTTGCTTTAGCTGTGCTTTGATTTGTTGACGAATAATGGCTAATTTCACACCACGGAAAATCGCAATACCGGCACCAATAGCCAGTAGTAATAGAATGATTTTGCCAACTGCGCCACCTGCTTGCAGACGATCCATTAATGTCGGTGCTTGGGCTAATTGCTCTAGCATCACCCCACGTGAAGGATCGACCACCAGCATGTCATTGCCCGTAGAGATTAGTTGATCGTAATCAGCCAATGTCGGTGCATGTTCAGGTTGCTGTAAATACGCCATTGCCACATGTTGGCTACCATCCCAATTGAGATAGCCGTTATCACCCACTAAGCCAATACTACCTAAACGCAATGCCTGAATATCACTTTGTTCACCATCACCGTTAATGTATGGCACGGTGACTTTCGCAATTTGCCCGCTCGCAACAATCTGATCAGTCATTGCTTGCCATAAACCTTGCAATTGCACCATTGATGGCAAGACTTTCGCAGCAACAATCTCATTCACAACGGCGTTATCTTGGCTGTTATCAATCGCGGTTACAGCATGTTGTTGTTCTGCTTGTACTTCTTTGGCGGTTTGACGCACCACACCAAATAACTCGCCTAAGCTGCCACTTTCTAGCCGTAATTGTTGCTCTAACGTCGCTAAATGTTGTTCATTAGCACTAAAAGTTGTACTTAATACTTCTGTAGCAGCCTTTAATTTATTACGTTCAGCTAATAACGCATTGTATTGCGCTTTAATATTATGATGAGTGCTATTAAAGCCCGCTTCACGTTGAACATTATGCTGAGCCTGTTGGCTATGCTCTTGTTGTGCTTGCTTTACTACAGATTCTGCATTAACGGTCAATGGCAAACTTGCAATACATAATGCGGCAACTAACGTTTTTAATTTCATGTTATTTACTCTCTACGCTAGTTGATACACCTGAAACAGGTAAGGTAATTAAACTTGGTGCAGCTTGGTTATCAGCAATCGCAAATGCTTTATCGATATTTGTCCCCTCACTTGCGTCAACAGGCTGCCATTGTTTAGCGGCTGTATTCCAACTCCAGTAATGGCTACCATTTAAACTACGGGCAACCAAAGCAATGCGACCTAAATGCAACACATTCACTTCGAGGGTTTTGTTATCAGCAAGGGTTATTTTTGCTTGATAAGCAGCAAGCTTGGTGCCGTAATCCATTTCAATTTGATAAGCTTCTAAAATACGACGGAATTTTTCAGCATCGCTAATATCGGCTTGTGACATCATGGTTTCAAGTTTACCCACTCGCACCAAACGCGCTTGACGTTTAATCGGCTTATCGTGCTCAACAATGGTCTTCAAGCCATCAATCATTTGGTACATCAATGGCACCACACCTTGACGGGTTTGCTTAATGTCAGTAATTTGTTGATCAATAGACGTCACTTCTTGCGCTTGATTTTTTACCAATCGCGCAAGGTGATCATGATAAACCGTTAAGTTTTTCACTTCTTCTTGCAGCTGTTCCATACTGGCTTTCATTGCTAAGACTGAATCTGCACTTTTGTCTATTTTATTCTGACTCACTGCTGATGCAGTATTAGTACTATTTTCAATCGAACGTGCATTATCAAGACTAGAAGCATGCGCTCCAGAAGTAATACTGAGAATAACAATAGCCAGGCTCGTTTTAATAAAATTCATAATATTCAATCAATCGTTATCTGTAATAACCAAAAAACAAAAAAGTGGTGTTAAAAATAAAAAGCACCGCAAAGTTGGCGAACTATAAACAATAACTATTATGATTAACAGTTTATAGACCGCCACATTCAGATCGCAACAAGGGGAAGTTAAGACTCCCCCTTAAATATTCAACTTACTTATTAATACTTAAACTCAATGGTTGCCATAAAGTTACGCCCTTCACCTAGGGTTACACCTGTTGCGCCCACATAATCTTTGCTGGTTGAACCACCACCCGCCATGTAGTCAGTATCAAACAAATTCTCTACATTTACACGACCAATGATATCCAATTTATCGTCATATTTATAAGTATGAGCGACACCCACATCAACCCGGGTATAACCGTCTTTCTTAAAGGTATTGGCTGCATCACCAAAACGTGATCCTTCATAGATAACACCAAGGTTGACATCTGTCGCAGGTGTTACGTTATAGGTTGACCACACACTTGCTGCAAACTCAGGCACATCAACAGGACGATTACCTTCATAATTCTGATCTTTAGTGTATTCCGCATCAAGGTACATAGCAGAAGCATTCATGCTTAGTTTATCAGTAATGTTACCTTGTAACGCAAACTCGACACCATTATGTACCCGTTCACCCGCTTGGGTTAGTGTTTGATTATTATCAGGTCCAACAGCAATCTTTGAATTTTCTTGCGTAATATTAAATACTGCCGCTGTTGCAAATAAACGTTTATTTAATAATTCCCACTTGGTGCCAAGCTCATATTGCTTACCACGTAACGGATCAAGGTTATCTCCCGCATTGGTGTAATCAGAAGACACCACACCTTGAGGCTCAAAACTTTCAGAATAAGCTAAGTAAATAGAGCCATTCTCTGCAGGATGATAAATTGCCGCTAATTTAGGTGATACTGCTTCTTCAGCAATGCCACTCTTCACTTGGCGATCAAAACGGATGCCAGCCAGCACTTGCCAGTTATCATTCAAGGTGATCATGTCTTGCGCATAGAAACCCCATGCATCATATGAAGAATTAGACACTTTTGGATCTTTATTTGAATATACTGGTGTAGGTGTTGTTTGACCTGGCTTAACATCGACTGAATCAAATGAACGCTGGAAACGGTCGTAGCTATAACCTAACCAGTTCGCACCAACTAATAGCTGATGTTGCATACCTAGCGTATCAAACTCACCCACAAAATCGGTGTAAGCGGTTTTAAATGCCCATTCATCATGGCGATCACTACCACCTTGTTTAATGGTGCCATTTTCTTCAAAATTACTAAAACTAGGGTAACTTTCTTTATCGTTACGAACAAAATCTTGGTAATTAAAACCAGTATTCAATGCCCATGTATCATTCAATTGCGCTTTAATATCAAAGCCAACATTCTGTACATCATTATCAATTTCAGACCATTGTGCGTCCCACACATGATCACGGCCCATAACTGGCTTACCATCGACAATATAAGCGCCAGAATCTACGCTGCCTTTATCTTGAGTGCGATCATAATGTAATGACACCATCACGTTATCATTAACATCATAATCAAGGAACATACCGCCAACAAAGCGATCTGTTGATGGCGTTGAACCATCACTGAACTTACGCCATGAGTCGTAGTCTTCTTTCGCTAATACTACGCGTCCACGCAGTGTTTGATCAGCATTAAGTGAACCACTGACATCTAACACACTACGGGTATGATTATTTGAACCCACATCTTGGCTGAAATTCATTTGTGTTTCATAGGTTGGCTTTTTTGACACCATATTGACTAAGCCACCAGGTGCTGATTGGCCATAAAGCAAACCCGCAGGGCCTTTCATAACTTCAACACGCTCTAATAACTCAACTGGTTGGCGGTAATGCGACCAATGCTGGTGGCCATCACGTAAGAAACCACTACTACTGCCTAATTCAAAACCACGTAAAGAAAAACGCTCACGGTTACGACTGGTGCCACCCGCTGAAATACTTGCGTCATTTTGCAACACTTCCCCTAAGGTACTTGCACGCTGTTCATCAATTAGCTTCTCATCGATAACGGCAACTTGTCCTGGCGTTTCTAGTTGTGTCATCTCCATTCGCATTGCGGTCGAATTAGTGTCAGCCTTATAGCCATAATCACGCCCGGTGACCACCATGTGCTCATCTGTATCTGTTATTTCTGCATGAGCAATCGGCGCTGATAATACCGCGCCAATCAATAGTGTTAGCTGACTTTTAGAAAACATATTCCGTTATCTCCAATTACCGTATCTTTGAGAATAAAACCAATATAGATGGGTTGTTCTTACTACTACTGCATCTTAAAAAACGAACAATAGCCCGCTTTTGAAGATACTCTGTATTGAAACCTACCCACCGTAGAGGTGATTTTGGCTGTCCACTGTTTGTTTTTATCAAACGTTAGTGTTAAACCACGAACAGGAATATAAGTGATAACCATTACCATTTGCATTAAATTTACATTCTTTGCATTCGTGAATTTTTTGTCAATAAATACAATTGATAATCAATTCGTTATCAATAATTACAACCTATTCTCAAATTAGAAAGGATTGCGCGCCCTAGAACACACAATTATTCCGTACTCAATACTGTTTTTTCGAAGACATTCAGAACAAACGGGCGTATAATTCGGCCGTTTTTATTGATTTCTGCGGTATTAAAAGTGACTCAATTAAGTCTTGAAGCTATTCATCAACAACTAGAAGAACGCAATTTTATTGCCGAGAAAGTCCGTATTGTAACGGTAGAGGCAATGGATCCTGAGGTATTAGCGGCCTGTACAACCACTGAAGATGAAACATTCTATAACAGTTATATGAATGTGATTTACTGTCGTGGTGATCGCTATGTTTTAGGTTATCGCTGTAATGAAGCAACAATCATTGACCAAGCGATTATTTTTAAAGATGGTAAGTATTACGATCCTACTTTACAAGCAAATGGCGAAGGTGAATTTGTCCCTTATTCCTTTGCTGTCTTAGCGGAATTTAAAGTCTTTGACATGATGACACATGCTAAAAACAATAAAGACTTCCCGCCAGATGTAGACTTCTTATTTACACGTAAGAAGCACTTCAAAAACGTTATTCGATAGCGATATCTGTACCCGTTATTAAGCTTTAATGGCGGGTATTTCTTCTCTAACCAGCCTCAATCTATAAAAATTAGCATAATTCGTCACATCCCCTCCCCTTTATATAATGGCATAAACTGTTTCAGTCTTGATACGCCATAAGCAAATAAACGCACGAACTATCCATTCAGTCCATCAAGCACTTGAGAATAACCACAATAAATGTACTATTTTGATATACACCGTTTTATATTGGATATCAGTATATGGATCAGGCAAAAGGATTGCGAAATTACTTTATAGATAATAAACGTCAGGATATTTTTATACAGCAAAAACACGTTCGACAATTAATCATTCAAAAAAGAAGCCACGTTGAGATTGCAGCGAGCCTCATTGAATTGGAAAAAGCGTGGATTGAATTTGAATATGAGAATAATCAGTAAGCAGCATGTGACTAACAACATAAAGTCCAGCGAATGGTGGACTTTATAGTTAACCTTTTGATGTAAATCTAACCGCTTCACCCCTCAATTCAATTTATCGTTATCGCGAGAGCTTCCTGTTTAATTATCTAAAGGCTACCAGTACGGTAGTTAGCCTAACGCATTCACGTTATTCATATTTAACACGTCCCTAAACTACCTATACGGTAGTGAACTAATAAACCATTGCGTAACAATAACCTCGTAGTTTCTAAGCTGCCTGTGCGGCAGTGAACAATAAACACTTAAACCGTCTTGTCTGTCATTCTTTCTAAGCTGCCTGTGCGGCAGTGAACAAGCAGCTGCAGATGTGATCAGCACTAAAGACTTTCTAAGCTGCCTGTGCGGCAGTGAACCCACTTATTAGTTCCATGCTGCGATGATGTTATTTCTAAGCTGCCTGTGCGGCAGTGAACTCCTGAGCCTGATTTAGATGGCGAGAATCACTTTTCTAAGCTGCCTGTGCGGCAGTGAACATTAATGCTGAGGGTAAAGTGTTTGCATCAACTTTCTAAGCTGCCTGTGCGGCAGTGAACTAAGCGTATTTATCGCCACGTTGGCGGTGGTTTTTCTAAGCTGCCTGTGCGGCAGTGAACACGTATCAATCGGCTAGTGAGTGAACATTATAATTTCTAAGCTGCCTGTGCGGCAGTGAACAATCTTTCGAAATGTCTCTTATGTGGCATCTTTTTCTAAGCTGCCTGTGCGGCAGTGAACTCCTGTTAAATCTGTAAATATTTCCGGGCTTATTTCTAAGCTGCCTGTGCGGCAGTGAACCGAGGTCGTATTATTAGATCATGGCAAGCTATTTTCTAAGCTGCCTGTGCGGCAGTGAACCACGATAGCCGTGCAAACCACGACCGCGCATATTTCTAAGCTGCCTGTGCGGCAGTGAACTCGCCTTAACTGCGTATTGCTGGAACTGTGCTTTTCTAAGCTGCCTGTGCGGCAGTGAACACTGACCACATAGCGTCATCAATTCAGAGTTTTTTCTAAGCTGCCAGTGCGGCAGTGAACTCAAATATCGAGCTAAACAATCTCATAAGTCATTTCTAAGCTGCCTGTGCGGCAGTGAACTTGATGCCTACTTTGTCTTTTTCCGTCAACATTTTCTAAGCTGCCTGTGCGGCAGTGAACTTCGACCTAGGAACGGGTGGCATTCATGGTTCTTTCTAAGCTGCCTGTGCGGCAGTGAACTTATTATTTAGTACAGGTTCGCTGAGTTCTGCTTTCTAAGCTGCCTGTGCGGCAGTGAACCCGTTGAGGTTCGAGGACATTAACTCGTTCGTTTTCTAAGCTGCCTGTGCGGCAGTGAACTTGTTTCAGATTTGCCACGAATTAGCGGCTACTTTCTAAGCTGCCTGTGCGGCAGTGAACAACGCGCCTTAATGTGAGGCATGATCGCATCATTTCTAAGCTGCCTGTGCGGCAGTGAACAATTAGCTTCCACCTTGTATTTCATGCTCACATTTCTAAGCTGCCTGTGCGGCAGTGAACCTGGTGATTCGGGTTCTGGTGATTCGGGTTCTTTTCTAAGCTGCCTGTGCGGCAGTGAACTGCAATCTGTTCAAACAATTGAAAAGCGTTTATTTCTAAGCTGCCTGTGCGGCAGTGAACTAAAAATATGTTTGTGTTTTGCGATTGGAACGATTTCTAAGCTGCCTGTGCGGCAGTGAACAACAGCAGGGGCTAAGGAATATGCTAACGCTTTTTCTAAGCTGCCTGTGCGGCAGTGAACATGGCTGGAGCCGCAGCCAGTGCCACTCCAATTTTCTAAGCTGCCTGTGCGGCAGTGAACTCATCTGGTTTTCGTGGTGGTGATCTTAATATTTTCTAAGCTGCCTGTGCGGCAGTGAACATAACCATCTTCATCAATACCAATTAATTTTGTTTTCTAAGCTGCCTGTGCGGCAGTGAACACACATACGCATCTACATTATTTTCCGATGCATTTCTAAGCTGCCTGTGCGGCAGTGAACTCGCAGTCGGGGCGGCTGTTCTGGGGTTCGCTTTTCTAAGCTGCCTGTGCGGCAGTGAACCTGTTCTGGGGTTCGCTGGCGGAATGTTTACGTTTCTAAGCTGCCTGTGCGGCAGTGAACCAGCGTCGGGCGTAATCACTGTTCAAGACGAGTTTCTAAGCTGCCTGTGCGGCAGTGAACTATGGGGCGGCATTAAAGGCACGTTCTCGACGTTTCTAAGCTGCCTGTGCGGCAGTGAACTGAAGCTTAACTATAATAAGCGATTGTTTAATTTAAATAAAACCCTAAAAACCCTCTTTTACCCCTTTTTTATCTGCTGATTATAAGTCATTGATTTTAAATACAACTAATAACGGCTAAAAAAAAGGGTTAAATGACTACTCATCTAACCCATTATTGCTATTACAATCAAAACAGCACTTAAAATACAGGGATCGTTGCGGTGGCACTTAATCCATAGCTACTAAATATACCGTCAGTTGCAGCACTCACAACTTGGCTATGCTCAATAAACACCCGCATCACATTCTGATTAGATAAGCTTTGTATTTGAACATAAGGCAAAGTTAACTTACGCTCTGCTGTACCAGGAATAGCATGGATCGCTTCATCTACACCGATCCAACCTTTAGCAATCGAACGCTTACGCTTATTATTGGCACTTTTAGTCTGTACACGCTTGACGGTTTGATAACCTTTGATGTCACTCGGAATTTCTGTAATAGTCGTTACATGCGTGTAATCTCTTAGCCCTTTCAGCCAAGTATTCGCCATCATTTGTTCAAGTGCTATTTGAGAACCGTGTAAACGTAGCGTATCACCTAATGTTTTATGCACATTAGGAAAACTGATCCCCACAGCACCATTACCAACAGTTGCTATTTGACGATGTAATTTAGCAAATAAGTTATTCATTAATACTGCCGCAGAAGTTTCTAAATCTGGCAGCACTTGAATATCAATGTAATACAACATAATCGCTATTCTCCAAATACACCGCCGCGCACCAACATCGCCATCACATAATGTTGTTGCTCTAATTCAGGCGCTTTATCTTTCAATAACCAGTTATCTAATAAGTTATAGAAATCTGTTTTTTCTTTAGGCTGACGGTACGCTTTACCGCGATTAGTGACCGAGCCATAAGGTTCAACGGCAATCGGTCCAACTTCTTCTGTTTCAGGATGCCATGTATCAATGGTACGTAATGCATTACCAATTTTTTGAGAGTGCATTGCCGCTTGACCATTAAGTTGATACAAATACTTACTCTTATCACCAGAGCCTGTATTCATAACCAACTCTTGAGATGGGAACACCGTTTGTCCATGACCTAATTGCACAAAAGCAGTCACCGTTAATAGTGTCGCTTTTTCGCCAAGTAATCCTTGCTCGATCACTTGTGATAATGCCGCTAAATCACCTTTTGCAGCTGCGAATTGGCGTAAGCTGAAATCTAAACTGTCAAACGTCCATACTTGATCATGATGCTGTACTGTCACCATCACATTTTCAGCGCCAACACGGTTACGCCATAAGAAACGACCATTAGCAAGATTCGTCGCGTAACGTGTCGCTAATTCTTTAAACCCATGATCAGTAACATAACCTTTAATTAATTGACTTAATGCCGCTTGGTAATCAGGGCTATTACACGTAGAAGGGATATTTAAATCGCCAAGCACACGCAACGTAAAGGTTAATTTGAGCGTATCGCAGTCAAATGATAACGCGGCATTATCAACCGTTTGTAAATTTGCCTTTTGAATTTCAGCATCTAATTTAGCCGGATCATTCGCTTTTGGTCCTTTCATGCGATTAGAGATTGTACCGCGCACTGATTTTTCATTAACAGCGATAGGCTGCCAATTTGCACTAGTGGCTATTTCATTCCAATTACCCGCTGCCATGACGGCATCTGAGCAAGCCAATTTGCCTTCAAAAGCTAATACTGATGGTGTGGTTAACTTCGTTGTCATTGTATACATCCTTGGCTATTTAATAAGAAAAGTCGAAATCTTCATTACTTTCAATAGAATGAATAGATTGTTGGGCGCGGCATAAGTAATACGGTGAACTATATTGATAACGCCATAAGATTTGATTGATAGATTCAACCCGACTCGGACGGCCTATCCACTCACCGACACTATAAACAGCCTCAGTAAATGCAAATGGGGTGGTGTTATCACGAACATTCGCCACCTCTCCGGCAGCAAATACATCACTAATTTGTTTGTAACCAATCATCAGTGGTACTAAATAGCCGCTTTGAGGCTTAGTAATAGACTTCCACTTGCCTTGTTCCGCTTCTACATTGTCACTATCAGTGGGCATTTCATAGCGATAACCTACTGCAATAAAATCGAGCCAATTCATGACCATATTTTGACTATCATTTTTATTTTCAGCATGTTGCTGTAGATAATCACTACGATCACATAAAATAAATCCGGGCAATAACGGTCGTAATATTCTGCGACAATCACTTGCCTCATTGGGCATTGGTTTAAATTGGCATATTTCAATATCAGTAATACGTCCACCAGCACAACGTTGACTTAATGCTAGCGTTTTTAAGGCATCACTGATAAGTTGTTCTTGGGCGCTGTTACCACCACTGAAACCTTTGCATTCAATTAATAACGACACACAAAGGTTCATTTTTCCTTCTTCAACGATAGGCGCTGTTTTACCGTCTTTCGCTAACGGATTACGGGTTAATGCAAAGCCATAATCATCCCAATCACTGCCTCGATAAGCATGCACTTGATGTTGATGACACATCACCGCACAGCCATCAAAACTGATCCCATGTTGAGGTTCAACTTTGCGTGATAATGCATGCACAAACCCTAAAAACTGGGTAATAGCAGGGAAACCATAAGTGAAACCTGCAATTGCGTTTGCACCTTCAATGTGCATATTCTTAATGATAAATAAACTCATCGTCCTGCCTCACGAATAGCGTCATGACATAATGCTTGCCAATGTTGCAACGCTTCACTGCCTAACATTAATTGCTGCTGACTGGCTTTTTCTAAACGATTATTAAGCCATAAGCCAAAATCACGACTGATCTCAGTTTGCCAATCACAGCTATAAAGGTGTTCGGCTTGTGGATCAAGCCAGCATTGTTGGGCAAAAGATAATTCACTATCTTTACTCCAGCCACAGGTATTTGTTTGATGAGCAGCAGCTAAAGTTAAAACTGTATCAATGATCTGATCTGCTAATTGATCTCGACGTTGACGAATACGAAGAGTGCTATCAAATGGTTTTGCTTTTATTAAAAATTCAGCTAATAACTTAACCTGATAATACGTCTTACGACCGACTTCACGGCTATCTAACCAATTTGCGCCAAACATCGGTGGTTGATATTGGCTTTTCCAGTCCGGTGCTGTGCAAGGGAATAAATAGGTTTTTCCATAACGTTTTGAATTTAATTGCGAAATATTCTGTGGTTTTGAGCCACCGCTGATAGTTATGGCTAAATCAGGGTAACGCACCACATCAACATCACTTGGTTGATTTTTCTTACGCGCATCCCTCGCGGCTTTCATTTCATCACTAAAACGTGAATGTTGTACCTGATGAAATAATTCATGAGCCAAAGCAGATGAATATAACGGGCTAATAAGATGATATTGATTATCGCCAATAGGGAAATAAATCTGTTTGGCTAAAGTATGACTACTGGGTGTTTTAACTTCTAATGCTTGACGCAACCCATCAGCCCACAATTGGCATTGTTCATCACAGCTTGCTAGAGGTCGTAAAACATGATCGTCCCCTTGCGATAAATAAATAGCCAATGTGGCATTGCCATCATCAAGTTGGAGTAACTTCGCCACATCTAACGCAGCAGCATTACCCACAGCATCTACTGCGGGGGTCACTATTGCGGAAGAATCAAGGTATGGCGCATCAGTAGCATCAGTATTCGTGGCTAGCGCTAAGATATTGCTACCTTTCGCACTGCCATGAGTAAACTTCACCGCATGGGTTGCTAAACTGATTTGTTTTGCTCTCACCGCAGCACTTGTCAGCCATGCCTGAACATTGAAATCTTGATAAGCAATTTGAGCAAGTTCATTCAAATTAGCTAATTCAATTTCTGACACCCCATTTTTGACGTTCTTTTTCTTTTCTATTTCATCAAGTTTCGTTTGACGTCGTTGTTCAATATACGCTTGAATCAATGTGCTGATTTCGGTTTGCATAGCAACTCCAGAGCCGGATTTCCTATGCCGAATATAAACCTAACCACATAAGCATCAAGTTAAATATTGCTACAATATGTATCACTGCACATTAATTAGGAATCATTCATTAAAATGATAAATCAATACATTATTTTCTATATTTCCCCTCAAACACACCTAACCACGGATGGTAATAAAATCGGGGTGTTTTATTTGAATCATTAAGATTAATACCACCAAATAATTCACTGATCTGCTCACTGTCTTTATCAAATATGTCACTTAATCCGTCATAGACTGTGCTGTATTGACAATCAAACCACGCGTGATTACCACTCGCTATATTGTCTATCGCTGCAAGGTGAAATAACTCAGTTTTATTAACAAACTCACCGCTGTATTCATCACGCACCTTAATGCTCAATGCTTGGTCTTCATTATCGATAAAGAAATGGTATTCCGTTTGCGGTAGAGAATCTCGAAAACGGGTTTGGTTCTGATATTCACCAAATAAGTGTAACTGAGGTTGTAGCCACCAATATTCGACCTTCTTAGCACTGTCTTTAAATAAGGTATAAATCAATGCATAGTGTTCTAACTCAATTAGACTAAAGGGTGGTTTTAATGGTTCTGGTTCCACAAATCGTGGATAAGCAGAAATAACCTGATAATCATCAACCGCTAATAACTGAGTCAAATCATGTTGGTTTAGCTGTAAATACCCTTTATTTATGTCATTTTTTTGCTGTTCAAAACCTGGCTTACAATAAGCAACATCTGCACCTAATAACGCCTTAATATTTTTACTTAATATCATAATGTTTGGCGAATTAGGCACACATTGGCGATGACGCTGAATACGCCCAGCAAGTTGAATAATAGACCGCATTGAACTCGGTTCAACCACAGCCCAATCGTAGTCATGATCACGCCCTACTTCTGCCACCGCAGTAGCGACCACCACAAAGATATGATGTTGCTGAGGCTGCTTCTCTAATACGGTTTTAATTTGAGGTAACTCTAATATCGCTTGTGGATTAGCAGGATCTCGCATTAATACCGTATCTAGCTGTTGCTCTATATGTGCTCTTACTGCCATCGGATGCTGACTATGATAAAAACAATAATGAATACAGGTATTTTCTGATGTCGGCATTGATAATAACGACTCACCCACCGCAATTAATGGCTCAATATTTGCCATTCTCACTAAGCCAATCGAGAATGTTTTACCGGTTGGTGCAATTTGACGATGGCGTTCATCTAAAGTGTAAATCGCTTGTTGAATATGAGTTGCAAGATAATTAACTGCATCGGTTTGCGTTAATTTTTTCGCATCCAAATGGATTAACTCAGCTTGACGTAAAGGTAATGATTTACGACTTAGTGTGTTTTTTCGTTGCGTAATAAACTGCGTGTGCTGTTGTTTAAAATCAGCATCATCAATACAAGCTGATTGCACATTAAATTCATCAAACCAGCCACATTGTACTGTTGTTTCAGTAATGCCGTGGCTATGATTATACTGCTGGCGGCCATGGCGATAGGTTTTAAATAAAGCGGTAATTAATGACGGTGCTAACGTCGCTGATGACAATAATACTCGTGAACCTAACATGCCAGCCCAATGGACTAAACGGCATAATGCAGGTAAATCTTCTAAGCCAAAATCATCCGGCTCATCAAGAATCAGATCCCCGGTAAACAAACGCAACATGGGGGCAATTTGCTGCCCACCTCGCGTACCTTCTGTCGCTGGCATTAAATAATCAATGGTACTGACTGTAATCGGCGCACTGACTAATTTATGAATAGTCGGTTTTTGCTTGAGCCACTGACTAAGATGACCATCATCAAGGCTACCGTCATAGCTGACATACATATGCTCTGAAAATAACGTTTCCGACTCACTGCCCGTTTGTTGTGCTTTTGCTTCTTGCTGGGTTGTGAGCTTACTTTGATGAAGATCTTTAACCGCTTGCGATCCGACTAACACCGCTAAATCATCGCTATCCAGTTTTAAACGATCTTTTAGTGCATCCCCTGTTTGTAGGGTTAATGTACGCAGTCCCAAAGCAATGCTAAATCGACACCCTTGTTGTTGATTAGCCAATCCATACATAATTCTCGCATTGGCAAAGGTTTTACCACACCCTGTTGACGCCATATTGACCCCAAAGAATCCGTGTACTTCAGAAATATCACGCACAGAGCATGCTAAATCATAGGCTTTATCCTGCCAGCGAAATTTATTAATTGTGGTACGTTTTTTAAATAACGAATGCCGAGTAATCGCAGGTAAACTCAAACGTAATTTGGGTAAGCCTAAGCTTAATCGATAGGCTAACTGCGCTACTCCGATATTATGCTCATCTAATTTTTGTTTTAATTTCCCCGTTTTACGATCGGTATTTGCATAAGCTTTATAGAGAGGATCTTGCCAAGCGACAACAGGCTGACTTGATGAATAGCAGTGATCAGCAAGCATTAAACTTAATCGTGCCATATGCAGTGGAAATGCGTTCTCACATTGTCCAAAATGACGCAAATTCGGGTGTGCTAATGCTCGTTTCGCCAGCTGTTGCGCTTTGTTTTGCCATGTTTGACTTTGTAGTGGAATACCATGAGGGAAAATAAAGTTATCCGCTATTTTTGCGATTAACTCAGGGTTTTTATGATTTTTTGCATTCCACTCAGGGCACAGTTTTTGTTCTAACCAATCATCTGAATCACCAATTGTCGGCTTAAAGTCTGACAGTTGATAAGTCGGCAAGCGATGGTGAGAAACAATTAACCATCCAATCGTTTTTGCTAATTCGGTCAGGCCAATAAACGGTGACAACGCTGGGGTATAGTGCACATCATTAACAATCTTGCTGATTTTTTGTGGTGATAAATCCGCTAATTCTGTTAGCCATTGATCATCGGTTTTATTCTTTGCAAATGCTTGAAAAACCAACAACGATAGCCATTCATGCCGCAATGGCTCGGCAATGCCACCTTTACCCGTTAGTTTCTGTTGAAATAAGCTGTTAGCTTTACCTACATCATGAAATAAACCCGCAAGTGATGCCATTAATGCAACAGCATAGTTACTTTGCCAGCCATTTTCATCTTCCGAACGTAGAATATTACGCTCAGTTGTATTTGTGGGTACTGTACCCTGTTCATTGAAACGACGTTTATTACCGACAATCCACATTAGTTCGGTATTATTTGCGCCTCGAATCCAATGGCAAGCGACCGCAGTATTCCGCCTTGCGGTTTGCTTTAATAATTGACGTAATGTTTTTAAGCCTTCTAACGTAATCGGCGTTTGCCATGTGCGATCACCTTTACGTTCTGCAAATTGATCCAGCACTTTACGGGTTTCATCAAGGGCTTTTTTATTACATTGAGAGATAAGAAGAATATTCATTTATAATTTTGCAACCGCTTGTGCTGTGTCTTTAATGGCATCGATCATCACATCTAATGCATTGGCTTTTCTAAATCCATTTAGGCATCGTTGACGAAATTCTTGCTCATCATCCCCGGCCATTGCGGCAATAAACGCATTCGGTAGCACTATCGCATCTTTAATTAAATCGGCAACATCAAACACCAATCCGCCACGACGGGTTTTACCGTGTAGAACAGCTAATCCATGAGGTAATCCGATAACCCAACACGCGGTTGCCCCTAAGCCATAGGCTAAATAATTACCATGATCTAAAAAGCGATTAGCAATATCGGTACTATTCCCCCGCGACGAACGGGTAAATTCACCATATTTCACCGTATTGACCGCAAGTTTATATAAAGCTTTGGTCATGACAGCTTCTAATAACAATAAATCAGTGCTGTTCTGGCAATGACTGAGTTTATTTTCAAACGCAGATAAAATATGTTCCAGCTTTTCCGCATCAATAATGAAATAATTATCACGCTGCATGGTCGCTGATAACCATACTTTCTTTATTTGTTGTAATCGGACTCTCTGGAACAGGATCGCAGCTTCTAATCGTTTCGTATCATCAAACCAAAAACTTACCCACGATTGAAGATATTCTGTTGGTCGATATTCTGATTGTGGTGTTAACCAACTAACATCAGGTTCAACTTCATTAGCTGAGAATAACGGCGTTCCGCCACCACCACAGAATCCAACTAGCACGCCTGCTTTTGCTAATTCACGCATTGCTGCTTGAGTGATCGATGTGCCAGTTCCAAGCATTATGACAGTCGTATTTGCAATGGGGATATTCCAATATAATGATTGTTTACCTTCATCAGTAACATATTCAACCCGTCCACCGTTCACTAACACACGACAATGTTGTAAATAATAAAGATTGGCACGTTTGGAATGAATAATTGTTTTTAGCTCACTCGGAGTGAAAGACTTAGCGCACATAGCGGTCACCAACAGTAAAAAATGCATTATATACATATGCACGCATAATGCTCTTAGTGCCTACTCACAAATACCCTTTTTATTTAAAAACAATTATAACCATATAAAACAATAACTTAAAACATATACTTAAAAAAGGGTTTTTAGCGAGGATTTGTGGTTTAGCTTTTATAAGCAATCACTTATACTAATTACGCTTCAGTTCACTGCCGCACAGGCAGCTTAGAAAATCCTCGCGGCTTTTACCACTGTACGTATATAGTTCACTGCCGCACAGGCAGCTTAGAAAGGGCTTACATTTAATGATAGTGTTGGCGAGTCGTTCACTGCCGCACAGGCAGCTTAGAAAACGCAGGTTGGCACGTTTACCTTTTTTGCCGAGTTCACTGCCGCACAGGCAGCTTAGAAAACGCTTCACTCATATTAGCGAACGTCACACAAGTTCACTGCCGCACAGGCAGCTTAGAAATCGTCGTCACCGTATTCACTGATCGTTAATGTGTTCACTGCCGCACAGGCAGCTTAGAAATGTCGCGTAATTAATCGTCCAGTCGTTACCCTGTTCACTGCCGCACAGGCAGCTTAGAAATGAATACAATATGTGGTGCTGTTAACGTTACACGTTCACTGCCGCACAGGCAGCTTAGAAATGATATAACAATATTACCGACAGGTTCGTGATGTTCACTGCCGCACAGGCAGCTTAGAAAATAACCAACCATCATAATCATGCGAATCTAAAGTTCACTGCCGCACAGGCAGCTTAGAAATCGAATGCTGGTGGCCTTACTGCGCATTTCCCGTTCACTGCCGCACAGGCAGCTTAGAAATTTTAAAGTCGGTAATTCAAAAACCTGAACTTCGTTCACTGCCGCACAGGCAGCTTAGAAACCAGGTATTCGTCAGTAGGGTATGATGAAATTGTTCACTGCCGCACAGGCAGCTTAGAAACCAGATGGAACAACGATCATTCAAGTAACACAGTTCACTGCCGCACAGGCAGCTTAGAAACTCGTAAACATCCAACTTTATATACTGGGGTAGTTCACTGCCGCACAGGCAGCTTAGAAACATGACCAGCCACCCTGTCGGGATTTAATTAAGTTCACTGCCGCACAGGCAGCTTAGAAATTTCAAAGTTGGCGCATCAATAATAGTGATACGTTCACTGCCGCACAGGCAGCTTAGAAAAAACGGCAAATGTACGCGGTGAAATATATTTTGTTCACTGCCGCACAGGCAGTTTTAATTACTTGCAGCAGCCATCGCTTCTTTGATTTCATCTGAGCTATAGCCCTTTGATGACAGGTAGGCATAGGCTTTACTTTTGTCTTTAAAATTCGACAAATCAAACCGCTTTTTCGCTAATACTAATTGGCAATTTTCATAAAAATCGACCTCACCCGCTTCCTCTAAATCATAGAAGACTTGCTCAAGATTAGTAATATCAACATGTTTCATTTTAAGCTCTTGCTTAATCACTGTTTTTCCTTTGAGCTTTCTCACCAATTTCAATACTTCGGTTTCAAGATCCGCATTCATGCCTTTGATTTTAGCTTTAGTTAATAGCGTATCGGCAGCATCATGTTCAGCAATCGCTCTTGAAATATCTTGAAAACTGTACCCTCGCTTAGTGAGATCGTTGGTTATTTTCTCTTTGGTGGTTTGACTAAAATCATCATAACTATCTAAACGACTTTTGATCATATCAAGTTCAGACACTTGTTTTTTCTCCATAATCTCAATTAATGCTTCTTCAATGATTATTGCAGGAATACCTTTACCTTTTAATTTCTGTTTAATGTACTGTTGTCCATGTTCATTAGAGAAAGCCATCTCACTAAAGTGCAGTGCAAATTGAAGATCTTCTTTTACATAACCGAAATCTTTCATTTGTTGCAACACAGTCTCAATCCAATCTTGTTGCTCTGTTTTGGCCTCTAATTTTTTTCGTAGTTCATACTCGGTATGATCACGTAAATTGAGATGATAAATCGCACTGTTAATCACATTCTGGATAGTTTTTGCTGGATACGGTTTTTTCATATGATTAACCCTTATTGATAATAAAAATTCGAATGAAAATGTTATTTAAACACAGCTGATCGTCGAATCGTTGCTCGAACTGTAATCGCGGTTAAGCCAATATAGTAAATAGCAATGATTACAGCGGGTAACGCATCACGATCAAATACTGAATGAACAGCAAAAATGCAGTAACTGATAATAATGGCAGGAATAATAAATACACTATTATTACGAGGATAAAGATTTAAGATCAAAAATAGCTGATGAACGCCCGCTAACACCAACGGTAACGTTATCATTAAAAACCATAACATAGTCAATTCCTTTGAAGCAAAAGTACCTTTAGTTCGCCATTGTATACTGATAATGAAAGAAGCTAACTATTATGCTTCGTTCTTTTTTGATTAAAATAGCAGACATTAAGCCTCCACTTTTAGACATCATTAAACCTTAACCGTCAATAAAGACGCATATGGCTAAAAATCATCAATACTTTAATAACTTACACTCGAAAATTTCAAATCATGAACTAAGATAATGAAGTAACGCGCTACGTTATTTAAATAAAATGAATACCGCATAGGAATGGATGTGCGAAATAATCACTTTAATATATCAGTTGCGTACATCCTTATGCGTTATGTGACTAATATCCCAGATATTTAGTCGATATAACGTAACTATAAACGACTAAGTAATTAAGGAGTTACTATGAATAATATCGCTAATCTTATTTATGACACTTTGGTCGATCTATCAAACAATGCACCAGAACAACACGCAAAAATCCGTCAAAATTTATACGACCAATTAGATCTACCATTAAACAAGCAACGCGACTTATATTCAAATGCACTTGGACCTGCAAGCTCAGGAATGCTAGAAAATAATACTGATATTAACAACACAGTTAATATCGCTATTAAAGCGCTTGAGACACCTGAAAAATAAATTAACGAAGATTAATAACAATATAAAAAAGTAATCACTATTTAGTTGAGGAAACAAAGCTCTCAGATAAAAACAATATCATTGTATGGTATTGTTCAAACGTATCAACTACATACGGAAACGCCCAAGGTTATTAGCCTCAGGCGTTTCTCTTCTTACGAATATGTGGCATTACATTAAAGGTTACAGTGTCACATACTAAGTCGTATAAAACATTATGCTATTGGTTTTAATGCTTTAGTTTGTGTTAAAAACACCCACAAGAAAAAAACCATAAACACAAGGTCATTAGCACCATAGATACTATAAAATATACCTGCAAATAAATCTTGATCATAAACAGCACTCAGATCATGACCTTTAAACCAACAGATCCACGATATTACATAGACTAATTTTTCAATAACAAATGCCCCAGCCAGCCACTTTAGATTAGATGTTATTGACGCCGCACCTAAATATGCCAATCCCCAGATAACAATCATTAACAACCCAAAATTGGACATAACAACAGGATCAAAATCATTAATAACTGAATTAGTAAATAAACGAGAAAAAATTAACACGCCACCGATATTCATCATGGCAGCAGCGACAAATCCCAATTTAACTATTTTGTCTTTCATATTTTACTCCCCTAAACTTACTAGAATAAAAATAAAACATATACATTACCTTAGTAAAAATAAACGCGTATTTATTTATATCTCGATACTTAATTTCACTTTGACAAATATTATACATATCGAATAAAAACAAGATGGATAACACATTTTAAGCTGTCACATAACAAATGTGGCCTGTCTTAATTGAAATATATACACACATTAAGACATGTTAGCATCATTTTTTTACCACAAAAAAGAATAACTAATGAAAAAAATCACCATTTCAGATTTAAATAATTGGAAAGTATTAGGTAAAAAATTTGCAGCAATCACCGCTTATGATGCAAGTTTTTCAAAGGCCTTTGATTCACAAAACATACCAGTATTGGTTGTCGGTGACTCCCTTGGTTCCGTTATACAAGGAAAACCCACAACACTCGATGTCAGTGTTGATGATTTGGTTTACCACACACAATGCGTGAGAGCAGGAAGCCCAAATGCATTTATTATTTCAGATTTACCTTTTATGAGTTATCACACGCCTAATACAGCATGCGAATCAGCCGCCAAGCTAATGAAAGCGGGAGCTAATATGATAAAAGTTGAAGGCGGTAGTTGGTTAATCGATACTGTTAAAATATTAACAGAACGGGCAGTACCAATTTGTGCACACTTAGGCTTAATGCCACAAGCTGTTAATATATATGGTGGATATAAAGTTCAGGGAAAAACAGAAGCACAAGCCACAGAAATAATGGATGGAACTCATTGGACAGCCAAATCTTTTTATTCTGATATAAACTTCAGTTGACTAAAAAGAAACCCCCAACGATTTTAATTCGCACTCACATTGTATTGAATCTTTAAATTGAATAGCAGAAAAACCTAATGTTCTAGCACCTTCAACATTAGGTGACATATCATCAATAAATACAGATTCAGATGCCTGAAGATTATATTTATTAAGTAAACAATGAAATATTGCTACCTCCGGCTTTAAGCATCCCACTTCAGCAGACACAATCGCACCATCAAACATTGGCCAAAAATCATATTGTTTTTTAAGATAATCAACAATTTCAACAACATTATCAGTCAAAGCATAAATATTGTAGCCAGCTAGTTTTACCCTATTAATCAACTCAACAGAGCCAAATAAAAGAATTTGACTTTGCTTTATATAATAAAATAACCGTTCAATATCCTCTTTAGAATACTTAAGCTGCTCTTGATATCTTATTTTAGCTTCTGATTCAGTCAATTCGCCTTTATTCAGCGCTGCCCATAACTCACTATGAAAAATAGTTTTTGTTAATTGTTCTGGGTATTCTATTTCACCAAAAGTTAGCTTAATAATTTCAAGTGGATTCCAACGTACAACTACATTTCCAATATCAAACACTATATTTTTAATGTTATTAGTCGTCATTATTCACCTCCTCTATATAACAATAATTAAACACAATTTATTTAAAATAATACTTGAAGTTAATATTTTAAAATGAGAAATACTCGACAATAATTTAAAACAGGATCGACAACACCCACAATCCTGGCTGTGATCGCGGTATCATTATCTAATAAAGATAAACACATCTAACTTGGATGTAACTGGTGGCTTGCTGATTTTCCCTTGCACCACTGCCCACCAACGCGTTGTTTGAAGGCACACATTTGAGACCATTTACCACTCACGTTGGCATAATGTTCCATAAATTGTTCACTATGCTCAAGCCAAGCATCTGATGTTATACCCATTTTCTGCAAAATTCTTGGTTGGTTGGGTGCAATAAACCCTTTTTTATCATTTCGAATAAATCGACCCGTCCAATCAATAAGCTCAAGATAATCGGCAAAAGTGACATTAACACCCACTTTTTTAGCTTGATGTTCACCACCAACAAAAGGTAATAATTGAAAACGAGAGATATCTGATGATGATTGTTGTGTCGATGTTTTCGTTTGGTGATGTTCACGAATACGTTGCTGAATAGAGGTAAAATCTGATTGTTCTAATGACGGTGTAACGCCAGCCCTGATCGGGTTTAAATCTACGTACATCATGCAAGATAATAATGCCTGTTCGTCTAACAACGCTTGAGATTTAAAACGTCCTTCCCAAAATGCACCTTTGCATTGATCTTCTTTATTGGCTTTTCGCGCGATTTCTTCATTAAGACAACGCATAAACCAGCTAATACTGCCTAATCGTTGTTGCCATTCAGCCACTAAATTTGATAATGCTTGTTGTTTATCTGCGGCTATTTGCCCATCTTTTAAAAAATCAACCGCGATAGGATGGCCGCTAAATAACTGTAACCAACGTGATATTACTTCTTCTGGGGTTAATTTTTGTTGCTGCTCAATATCTATTTTTAGCACTAAATGATAATGGTTACTCATAACGGCATAAGCACAAATATCAATACAAAATACAGCTGCTAATTGTTTGATTTTATTTACTATCCAACCACGACGATGTTGATAGTTTTTACCGTTATACGGATCATCCCCACACAGATAAGCACGACGCACACAGCGATTAATTACATGATAAAAAGGAGTAATTTGAGGTTCTATCAATTTTCGTCTTGAAATTGTCATTCGTTTCACCATAAGCAACTTGAAGCTTAAGTGTAGTCACTCATTATTGATGTGCAAGAATATGGCTGTCCACTGTTTTTTCTGTTTTTTGCTGTTTTATTTTGATATTTATGGTGGCGTAAAAGCCTAATATTTTAAGTCCGAAAGCAAAAAAGCCGCCATATAACGTGGCGGCTATTATCAATATTAATTTTAGTTAAGCGGCATTTCGGTAGGCAATTTACGTCCTGTCACTTGTTTCCAAACTTGATCTTTCGCACTATTACACACTTGCTGACCATTCACATCATGGCAATTAAGGTTAGTTAACATTTTACCCTGATACTCACCTGTTAACGTTTTCAGATAAGCAACCATCGCTTTTGTGTCTTTTGGTGTAAAATCAGTATTACACTGATACTTAGCCATTGCATTAACCGCTTCAGATAATGTCGCTGCGCGACCACCAGAGAAATAAGGCCCAGTTATTGCTATATTACGTAAATTAGGCACTTTAAAATAATGCATTTGCTTTTCATTATGAGTAACTAAATAGCGCCCTTTATCACCCTCAATATGCTTACCCTTAAGGTTACCAAAGAAGCTACTATAAACACCCATTTTCTCGTATGATTGCCCGCCCATACTTTGACCTACGTGACAAGTTTGACAGCCTGTTTTTAAGAATAATTTAAAACCTTCAATTTCTTCAGGTGATAATGCACTTAAATTACCTTCTAAGTATTGGTCAAAACGGCTATTAGGCGTGATCAATGTTTTCTCATACTCAGCAATCGCATTGGTGATATTTGCCCCTGTCATACCGTCTTTATACGAGGCATCAAATAATTTAACTAACTGAGGATCTTGCTTAAGTTTAGCTATAATATTGCCCCAATTTTTTGATCCCATTTCAACGGGATTAAAAATAGGGCCAGCCGCTTGAGCAGCCAAATCTGCGGCACGACCATTCCAGAACTGACTCATATTAAATGCAGAATCATAAACGGTTGGCGCATTCATAGGATCATTAAGATTATTAATACCTAAACTGGTTGGTAAGTTATCGGTACCACCAGTATGGATAGAATGGCAACTTGAACATGCATACTTATTATTAGCTGATAAGTGGATGTTATTGTAAAGCGATAACCCTAATGCAACTTTCGCTGGATCTGTTTTAAATACGGTATGAATTGGTTGAATAGCCAAATTCTTAAACTGTGGTGCTGCAGTTGGGTTTGGATAATATTGTTGACGTTGATGCTTGATCCAATCTAACAGCAACTGTCGATCAGCACTGTTGAGGTATGCTGATGGCCAGTGTATAGCTAAATATTTAGGAATTGGCATTGAGTTATTGTTAAGAACAAACTCTAATTTAGCAAGCGCGACTTGATTTACTGCTTGATGTTGCTCAACTGCCTGTACAACAGGAGCAAGTTCAAACGATTGATTAGCTTTATCAATATCTGCTTGCATCGTTTGTTTCACACCTGGCAATTTAGCATAAAAAGGCAATGGGCTATTGATCGTATGGCAATCTGCACAGCCTTTTTCAGCTAATAATCGCATCGCTTGTGCGGATAGATCATCAATATTATGTAATGATAAAGCATCTAAGCGTTTATTCGCTAAAGTGACATCTTCTTTATGCACAGCGTATACAATTACACCATAGCCAACGATACCTAATGCTACTGCACTCACAATTGCTTTTTTTATATATTTCTTATTAATCATGATATTACTCTTTTGAAAACTTCCGCCAGCAATATATACCTATGCAGAATAATCAAAATAACTAAATCACAAAAAAAACAAATACCTTGATTTAAATCAATATCATGTATCAGAATATTTTGTGTTGTTAATGAAAAATACACATCATAAAAACACAAAAATAATCATTATCTATTCTTTTTTAAAAAGCAGTGCATTAATTAATCACTTAATCGACAAAATAGATTAATAACTATATAACCAATCTACAAAAACTAAACTATAAATTTCATCTTTACATTCAATAAGTAATAATTATTCAAATGATATTCTTATTTATTCATTACTGGTAATAACAATTGAATTATCAAGCCATGAGGATGACGATTCTTCGCCTTCACGGTTCCATTCATTACCGTCATTGCTTCTTTAACAATCGCTAAACCGAGCCCATAACCTCCTGATTGTTTATCTCGAGCAACTTCAATACGAGTAAATGGATCAAAGATCCGTTTAAGATGTTGTGGTGCTATACCATGACCATCATCTTCGACACTCAATTGTACAAATTGCAGCCCTTCAATATCCACCAGCGCTAAATTAAGACTAATATGCGCATTTTCCCCCGCATATTTAATCGCATTTCCTAATAAGTTACTGATAGCTCGAACTATCAACCGACTGTCACCTCGTACCATCGGTATATCATTATCAATACCAATAGTTAATATCTGTTGTGCCCCTAATAGCGCCTCAATATCGGGCACAGTGGTTAAACATAAACTCTCAACATCAATTGGAATCAAGTGCGCATTATCGGTGGTATTTTGAAGCTGATTAAATTCTAAAATTTCATTAACCAGTTGGTTCATCTCTTCAGCTTCACGCTCTAATCTATCAACAAGATGTTGATGTTCAGACGCAACCCGTTTTCTCATTAAATGTAATGATAAGTTATGCCGAGCTAATGGAGTACGTAGTTCATGTGATACATCGCGAATTAGGCGGCGTTGACGTTCTGATAGCATCTGAATCTTTTCGGCCATTTCATCAAAATCAGCAGCAAGTGATTTAAATTCAATGGTGCTATCACTCACTGTATTGGCTACCCTTACAGAAAAATCACCACTCGCAAGGCTACGGCTCGCCTCTCGCAAAGTATTTAATGGACGCTGTAAATAACGAGCAATAAGAAATGAAAACATCAAAAGAATTAATGCGGCAATCACGACCTGAATTAATCCAAAATAAAATGAAAAATATTTGGCAGGATGTAATTGATACGGTAATTGCACCATTAGCTGATTGCCATCTTTTAGAGGGATCGCAAATATAGGCTGATTAACACGAGAATCTAAAATAGCATTAATTCCACGGGCATAAGTCAGTTTGAAAGCAAAATGAGGGTGCATTTTTCTATCCCCCATTTCATGTTGATCTTTATCTAACACAAATAAGTAATAAGGTTGTTGCTTTTCCCATTGACCCAGTTGTTGTTTATTACCTATATCAATTAACTGCTGGGCTTGCTCTGCCATTACTCGTATATTTTGCTGCACTTTCATTGGTACGTGCAGCATTGTTTTAACTAAGGCAATTTCAGCTAAATTTTGCAACAGTAATATTAATAATAAACTCACCGTAAAATACGAAAAAAGTCGTACAACCAAGCCATGTTGTTGATGCGGTTTATACCACGTTTTACGCTGGGAAAGGCTTTCCACTTAATGATCCTTTAATTTACTGGTTAACACTTTCGGTATAACTATAACCTCGGCCACGCACGGTCTTAATATGTAACTTAGACATACCCGCTAATACAATTTTACGGCGTATATTACTTATATGCATATCAAGATTACGGTCAAATGGACTTAATTCTTTTTTAAGCACTTGTTTTTGTAATTCGGCCTTTGATACCACAATCCCATCATGCTTGATTAAATACTCTAATAATTCCGCTTCTGTGCTAGTTAATGGTAAACGTGACATTTCTGCTGCCATATTTTCTTCACCAGAGCGAATATTATGACGCTGACGTTCAAGCCCTACACGCCGTAAAATAGCACTAATACGCGTCAATAATTCAGGTACTTTAAACGGTTTAGTAATGAAATGATCTGCCCCTGCTTGTAAACCATCAAGCATGGTTGCTTCATCACCTAATGCGGTTAACATCAAAATAGGGGTCGCAAACCGCTGACAAATACGACGCGCAACTTGCATTCCATCAAGATTAGGTAACATCACATCCAATAGAACTAAGTCGACGCCTTTATTTTGTAGATACTCAATTGCTGACTCACCACAATGAACACAACTGACATCATGACCTTCATCTTCTAGCACTTCAGTCAGCAATTCACACAACTGTATATCATCATCAACAACTAATATTTTTGACACAATAAATCATCCAAAAGAAAAACATCAGCATAGTAATATGCTTAACCTGTATATATCAACCATGCATCAACAATCACGTTATTCTCCGTATAGTTAGCCAATTCAAATAAGTGATTGTTGACTCAATTAAGCCCATCCTAACTACAACGAATTATTAACCACTGGTGGGGAAACCGTTATGGGTAGTGTTAGTGCTTGGCACATTTCAGCTAAGGTCTTCGCTTCACGTTGTGGTTGATACCAACTATTTAAACCCATTTGTACCGTCATTACCGCTTCTTCTGGGGTCATGGTGCCATTTAGTACTCCCACACTGGTTTCCCATAATTGCAATTCAAAATCGGGTTTGCCACGCGATAAAATTTGAGCTGAATTACGAATGGTAGAATCACAACTGTTACGCCACGTCATCATTTCATTGGCAATAGGATGGTTAACATCGAAAAAGTGATTAGATAACGAGAAAAACCCAGGAATACCATTTGTTAATAATTCTGCGAACTCAGCGGTTGTCATCCATTGTAGAAATGCCGTTGCTGCTGCATTTTGCTCTGATTTAGTGTTTAGTCCCATCCCCAAATCGGTATGATCACTGATATAGCATTCATCTCCTTTGTTAACGACTGGAGGTGGAAAAACACCAAAATCGACACTGTTAGCAAAAGTAGATATATCCCACGAACCTGTTGGATAAATTGCAGCCTGACCGTTTTTAAACAACTCAATAGCTTCAGCATAACTGCGTTGCTGATAATTACTGCCTAAATACGGTGTCCAATTGGCTAAAGCGCGATAAGTGTTCAGATATGGGCTATCAGAGAAACGTGCTTGTGCTTGAATTAAGCTTAAGCGCCCATCTTCACCCTGCCAATAATTAGGACCTATATTCTGAAACCCCATCGTTGCGGCTTCCCATTTGTCTTTGGTGCCTAAAGCAATAGGTGTATAACGTTGGCTTTGTTTGATTTTTTCAAGTACATGTTTAAATTCAACAGTCGTTGCTGGCACCTGAAGTTTTAATTCTGAAAAAATAGTTTTATTGTAAAAAAATCCATGAATAACCGATGCCATAGGTAAGCAAAATGTTTGAGCACCTGAATCTGTTTGCCATGGGCCTAACGCAAAGCTGGGAAAATTCTCCATGCCTTGCATTTCAGTAATATCACTAAAATGCCCTTGCTGAAAGAGTGCCAATGATCCATCAAATGGACGACAAGCAATAAGATCACCCGCAGTTCCTTGCGCAAGATCTTTATCTAGCTGTTGATTAAATGTTGATGGATCGACTGGTGAGCGGTATGTCACTTTAATATTAGGGTAATGCTGATTAAACGCTGGAATGATTGTTTTATCCCAAATAGCATTATCGTTACGCCAGGAATCAATAATAACCTGACCGCTGATTGATTGTGTATTCGCCAAAACTAAACTTGGGATTAATAACACTCCACCGCATACCATTTTGATGATGCTATTAGATGCTGAGCGTGTACGTTGAACAATATGTGAGTTTTGCATAATTAGACCTTAAAGCGTTCAATCAATTGACGTTGTTGAGCAGCCAGCAGCGATAATGCTTCGCTGCTTTGCGCAGATTCTCTCGCTTCATTTTCTGCGTTATATGCGACAGCCGCGATACCATTAATGTGCTCAGAAACATCTTGGCTCACTGAGATCTGTTCTTCCGTTGCATGAGCAACTTGTATCGCCATATCTAAAATAAGATGCATACGATCAACGATTGTCTGTAAAGCAACATCCGTTAAACGAGCTTGCTCTACACATTGTTCAGTTTGTATTTGTGAACGCGTCATAACCTGTGACACCTGCAACGCATTTTGCTGCAAATTAGTTATCATTCGTTGAATTTCTTCTGTTGACTGCTGCGTTCGATTAGCTAAGGCCCGTACTTCATCAGCAACAACAGCAAAACCACGACCTTGTTCACCGGCTCTTGCTGCTTCTATCGCGGCATTAAGTGCTAATAAATTGGTTTGTTCAGCAATACTACGAATGACACCTAATATACTGCCAATATTGTTAGAGAATTCAGATAATTTTTGAGTAATAGCAACAGCTTCCGTCATTTCTACTGCAAGTTGTTCGGTAATCGTTCGGCTCGTTAAGACTAATTCTCGTCCTTGTTGTGCCGCTTGATTCACCTCATCGACTTCAGCCACGGTTTGTTCTGATGAACGTGATATTTCTTTTGCACTCACTTCCAACTCTGAAATAGCCGCTGCAACTTGATCCGTGCGCGATTTTTGGTCTTCAACTCTATTCATCGCTTTTTCGCTCGTCGTCGCAGTTTTGTTCGCTTCTGATACCAAATGCGCAGAGCCAATATGAATCTGAGTTAAAATATCGGCCATGCTGATAGATAATTGATCAATCGATCGCGATAACGCACCAAACTCACATCCAGAATGATAATTTGTACGTTGTGTCATATCCCCTTCAGTCATTTTCTTTAGAACTGAATTAATTCTCACCAACGGTGTGTGAATACGTTTTGCAGTAGTGATCGCGATAACAACAGCAATCATCGTTGATACCAGTGCGGCAATAATAATACTTAGAATGGCTTGATTTGCCGCTTCATCCGCCGCTTGTTGGCTTGCTTTAGCGTTGGCTTGTGCATATTCCATATATACGGTTAATGCCTGTTGAGTCGCTGTTACCTGTTGGTTTGATTTTTCATTTAAAACGGCTAACTGTGAAGCTAATAAATGTTGCTTAGCCATCACCTCTAACATGCTATTCGCCCCTAATGTAAGCGCATAAACACGATTTAGATTTTTGCTATAACGTGCCTTAACATCCTCAGCAATATCAATCCTTGCAATACCCTGTGTCGCCATCTCAATATCTTTTGTGAGCACCGCCGATAATGTTTTAAGATCAGTTTGAGGCGTCGCTCGACGAACATTTTTTAAATCTCGGCTAATACCACTAGTAATTAATTCGACACGATTTCGCAATGAACGTTTATGACTGGCACTTTGAATAAGAAGGTTAGCTGCTGATTGGTAAGTATCTTCAAGGTGAATAAATTCAAGATTTAAACGTTGATGTTGGCGTTTAACCGCTAGCCATTGATCATAACGTTCAATAGCAGTATTTGATGAAGTAAAAAAAGCATTAGCAGCTATTAATGCCGTTGCTAATTCAGATTTTGCTCTTGAGTCAACCGCATAATGCTGTGCTTGCTGCTCTAGTAATCTAAAGTCATGTTCTGCTTTTTGAACATCAGCCTTTTTTATAGCCAACACCCCAATATTGGTGGTCGTTTGATAGTCAATTACCTTCAATTGATTTTCTCGCAAACTTGCCAATAATTGGCTTGCTGAAATAACCATAGGCGTTGATACTTCAGTAACATGTTGTAATCGGCTATGGATTCTGTCGGTATTACCATAACTTATGCCTCCAAGGAGGAGAATAAGTACCAGCATTAGAGTAAATCCAGCAATAGTACGTTGAACAATTGAGAGTGACATACCTGACTCTATTGTAAAGGAATGAAGCCATTACCAATAACTGCATCAATAATGGATAGCCGCTCAATATAATTATTTCATCGCCTAAAATAAAAAAATATCCGCCATTTCAAAGCATAGATCACACTATTTTGCTTCTAAATTCTTCTATGGTATAGGTTTTTTTATACTATGAAACAAAATCCTATAAGCAAATAATTCCCTTCCTAATTAGAAACAAATATTCAACATTCCACTCAGAATAATTTTTTTCCTTCGTTTTATATTTTAAATATTAAACTTTATTTGAATGCCAAATACATAAAATACGCTTTCTGTTTGATCATTGAACTAAATCAATAAATTTATAGTTATTAACAAAATTCAATTAACTATCTGTTGACTTTACCAGAGGCTGCACCAAATCTAGCTTTAGCGAATTTCCCACAGAGTTATGCACAGCTTCTGTGGATAAATGCATTTTAGTGGATAAAATAATAAAACATTATATTATTGATCGAAAATATATTACCAAAAACAAAATAAAAATATAAAGCATTGATATTAAAGTTAAAATATTTAAAAACTCAATATTGATAAATTTAATAACTAAATAGATAAAACTTATTTTTACTTTATTTATTATTTAAAACGCTTTGATTGTTAAAAAAATGTAAGTTATACATACGATTTGGACGATTTTTTCAAGTCAACAATAACCACAAAAGTATCTTTGTACTCTTTTGAGAAATGAGAGCCTGCACTATAAAAATTTAATATTGAAAAAAGCAATATATTGTTTAAATTATAAAAAAAATGGAAAGTAGCTAAAAAGCCACTTTCCACATCAATAACGTCTCAATCTACAATTAGAACCTCATAAACACTCACTTGACTCGGTTACAATCCTCTGCTTACTTTCTTAAACGTCTAAAAAACGCACTTGAACAAAGTAATAATAAGCCTATAAAACCGAAACTACCGCCACCATCACTATCTTTGCCTATATTACAATTATTCGCTGAAATGCTGTCATTGCACCCATCACCATCTTGATCGTCATATTTATCAGCAAGGAAATCTGGTGGAGTAATAGGTTGAGCCGGTACTTTATTGCTGTTCTCAACAATCCAATCGGTGTAGTTTCCCACTCGTGCATAAAAACCAGGTTGTGTCATTGAACCACATTGAAGTTCGGCCATCGAGCCACCACTGACAATACCTAATTGTAACCATTCATCATCTGTGTTTTGAGCTAAAATGGGACCACCGCTGTCACCAAAGCATGCATCAGCACCATAAGGAATAGTGTTTACTTGACCAGAAACATGAGGAGGTAAAGCACATAATTTAGTAATATTTGCAGGGCTATCAATAATTAAACTTGGATTACCATTAGCTTCAAGACGCTCATAGCATAAATCAATAGGGAATAGGCTTAACATTGCTTGTTGTAAAGTATCAGAAACTGAATGGTTACTTCCAGACGGATCAATAACTCCCCACCCCATAACCTTAAGATTTTCATAATGGCTACTTGAACCTAAATTATCACTTACATCCCATTGTTCTTTTAGCTCTTTTTCTATTTCAATAGATTGTTCCCGTGTAGGTAAATTAACATAAGCAACATCATTGAATTTATTGTTTACTCGAATCAATGCAACGTCATTATCTAATGCAGTAGTCACGACTTCTGTTATAACGGAGCCATTATCATTAGACATTGTTTTGATAGTAGGATTAGGACTATAACTTGGATAGACCACTATGTGGGTTGCTGAAAATTTGTGCTCTGCTGATGGCAGTCTGTTATCAAGTAACCCAACCGTGATCGTGATATCGGATGGCGGTGTCACTCTCGCTTTTTCGCCCTCTCCTATCACCACACAATGAGCCGCAGTTAATATCCATTGATCATTTATAATCGTGCCACCACAGAAAAATGCATCATTATTTTTGTTGTTTATCAACGATGCCATGAAATTATCAGTTGGCGCAATAACAGCATCAGTGCCACTAATTACGTATGATGAAACTTCATCAGTTAACGTTAATATATTCGTAGAGGCTATTGCTGGTATACTTATAGTTGCGCTAATGGCTAACATCAAAGCACTGTATTTATTCTGGAACATCCTTTTTCCTTTTTGCGTTAATATCAATCCTCGTAGCTTACCTCTATCATGCTAAAGCCGCAGATCGAAACCAGAACACTGCGATAAGCTTCATTTTTTCATGTAACTGTAAAGAACATTACCTCACATATTATATAAGTTGCGACACTATCTTATTTATATTCTCTGTATCTATATTGTTAAATATGAAACAACAACCAACCAATTCGGTTAATGAAACAAAGCACACTGGATATTAAACAGTCTGTTGTACTATAAATTTCGTGATCAGGGACATGTTTGCTTTTCTTCTGTACAATAGAACGGCATAATATTGGCACAATAAATCAATGGACAATTCCCATGACTATCGAACAAGCATTAAAAACGCGTAGTGAATCAAAATGTGAGCTATGTTCTTCTGAAAACAATCTAGCGGTATACGCTGTTCCTGCTTCTGAAGACAAGAGCGCGGGTTGCTGTGTACTACTTTGTGATACTTGCCGTGGTCAGCTTGAAAATCCAGAAACTACTGACGAAAACCATTGGCGTTGTCTAAACGACACCATGTGGAGTCAGGTTCCTGCTGTTCAAGTTATGGTATATCGCCAGCTTAAGCGTCTTTCAACTAAAACTGATTGGGCAATGGATCTCGTTGACATGATGTACTTAGAAGATGACGTTAAAGAATGGGCTGAAAAAGGTCTTGTTGAAGAAGAACAAGCTTCAATCCCTACTCGTGATGCGAACGGTGCAATCCTTCAAGCTGGTGATAGCGTAACTATCATTAAAGATCTACCAGTTAAAGGTTCAAGCATGGTTATCAAACGTGGTACGCCAGTACGTAACATCAGCTTGACTGATAACCCACTTCACATCCAAGGTCGTGCTGACGGTGTGCAAATGGTGATCATCTCAGCTTACACTAAGAAGTAATTCTTACTGTATTGAGAATAAAGAAAGCCCCTGTTGATATTATCAGCAGGGGCTTTCTTGTATGACATCGATAGTTTTATTGTTCTATTATAATGAGTTAACCACAACAGTATTGGCTAATTTATCATGCCAGCCTTGCTTTCTCTTATCCCAGCCAACCCACATCAAACCCAATCCCAAGGGAATAGTTGACACAAAATAGCCTAAATAACGTATCACCGATTGTTTCACACTGGGTTTGTTACCAGTGTTAGCATCAACTATCTGCGCTTTAATGACCATTTTCCCTGGTGTGGCTGATTTATAAATCCAAAATAAAATCACCCCCACAAACGGTAATAAATAATTGATCATTATATCCATCGGTCCAATAGCAAAACTATCGGTAGATGGGTGCATTTCACCATACGCGAGATACATAAGTGGCGCTGTAATCAAAGCGACAATAGCAGTATCAACCAAGCTAGCTAATACTCGAGGCCAAAATCCGACATACATTATTGTTATTTGCTCATTCATATCGAGATAGCTTTCTATTTATAATAAAGTTAATTAACCGTTTACCGATTTTTCCATAAGGTGCATAGAGATATTTAGTTGAACTTATCGCTGCTTGATGCATTACTGGACGCATTTTTGATAGCTGTTCAAACCCTTCTCGACCGTGATAATGTCCCATACCGCTATGGCCTATGCCACCAAAAGGTAAATCATCCTGCGCGACATGTAACATAACATCATTGATTGCAACCCCACCTGAACGCGTTTGGTTTAATACTTGCTGCTGTACCGCTTTATCATTACTGAATAAATACAGCGCTAATGGTCGCTCTCGCGCATTAATATAGTCCAAGGCTTGTTGAAGTGTTTGATAAGTCACTATTGGCAATAATGGCCCGAAGATTTCACGCTGCATCACTACCATCGCGTCTGTTGGTTGACAAACAAGCTGTAACGGAAATTTACGTTGTTGTGAATTAGGCTCAGACTGAGGAATCAAATTCACCACCGTTGCCCCCAGCTCAATCGCGTCTTGAGCGGTATCACATAAACGACAAAAAGAAGCGTCATCAATAATCGAGGTATAGTCAGAGTGGGAAATATCGGTAAACCGCTGTGCCATAATAGCTTGAGCTTGACGAATTACCTCACCTTCTAATGCTTGTGGGATCAACATATAATCAGGAGCAACACAGGTTTGACCGCTGTTATAAACCTTACCACCCAGAATACGAGATAATGCTATCTTCACATCATAATCATCGACCAAAATAACCGGCGATTTACCACCAAGTTCTAACGTCACAGGCACTAAATTAGTAGCAGCTGCTGCCATAACAGCCTTACCTGTGGTCGTTGAACCCGTAAAAATAAGGTGATCAAATTTTAATTGTGAAAAAGCAATCCCTGTTTGCCCTTCTTCTGCAACAATACAAATATGATCATTACTAAAATCAGCCGCAAATAATTGTTGTAATAGCTGACATAGATGTTGAGAATTTTCTGACATTTTAACCATCACACGATTACCTGCAGCGAGTGCGGCAACCATCGGTGCAATAGTCAAAAAAAGCGGATAATTCCAAGGAACAATAATGCCGACAACCCCTAAAGGTTGTGGAATAACACTGTTTATTGCGGGTTTGAACCATAAAGAAGTATGTCGACGCTGAGGCTTCATCCACGTCTTTACATGTTTAATTGCATCGTTTATCGATGCTAAAGACGTAAATATTTCTAATAATGCGGTTTCACTTGCAGAGCGACAACCAAAATCAGCCGCAATCGCTTCGCAAATCTGAGCTTGATGCTGAATGATTAATTGTTTTACTTTTTTTAGGGCAGCGATACGATCTTCAACCATCGGCATCAGTTGCTGCATAAAAGCATCATATTGACGCTGACGATATTGCTCAAGTCTGCTTGCTATCAACAAATCGCTCATAATATTCCTCTATAATATTCGCTACATGATATATCTAGCGGTAGTGAATAATGAAAATAAGCATGTGCAAATAGTAGTATCACTATCTCTAATAACAATACAGTTGAATACGTTAAATTTATCAATTATCAAGATTTGCACTAAACTTACCCCATTAAGGACGGAATTTTCGGAGGGATAAAATGACGCGACCAATACTGTACACGCTACGTCAATGCCCCTATGCCATTAGAGCGCGGTTAGGCCTACGACTTGCCGAGCAAGAAATAGACATACGTGATATTTCACTCACAGATAAACCCGCTGAAATGCTTAGCATTACGCCAAAAGGGACCGTTCCGCTATTAGTCTTAAGTAATGGTGATTATATTGATGAAAGCTTATCAATTATGGTATGGGCTTTAAATCAGCACGATCCGCACAATTTATTATTGGCAGATAGTACACATTTATTCACTGATATGATCAATCTTATTGCACGTAATGATTGTAAATATATTGCGGCATTAGAACACTACAAAGCAAATATACGCTACCACAATCCTGATGGTGTGCTTTACCGTCATTTATGCCAATCTTTTCTTGATGATCTTGAGTTGCGATTAAATAAACACCGCTTCTTTATGTGTGATAATCCAAGCCTCGCAGACTACGCTATTTTGCCCTTTATTCGTCAATTTTCTCATGTTGAGCGACAATGGTTTCGCCACGCTCCCTACCCTAAATTAAAAGCATGGCTAGATCAGCATTACCAAGATCCTATTTTTTCACAAGTCATGAAAAAGAAACCATTATGGCAATCAGAGGCTTCAGCCCCTTCATCTCATTACGAACCGGTATAACTTTATTCTCATGCAACCATTAGTCTAAATCACCCAGACAATATTGCACTGTCTGGGTGTGAAAATTATTTGTTACGACTCGCAAGATATTCATCTTGAAGCATGTACATACGTTTTACATCAGTGTATTGCCCATTAATAAAGATTTCTTTTACTAGGTGGCCTTCTTCAATAAAACCACATTCTTCATATAAATAAATGGCTTTTTCATTTGCTGTTGCTACATGCAAATAAACTTTGTGTAGATTCAAAATAGTAAAGGCGTAATTCAACGCACGATTAATTAATGCGCGCGCATAACCATTACCTTGAAAATCAGGAGCAATGATGATCTGAAATTCAGCACTGCGATGAATACTATTAATTTCAACTAATTCAACCAGTCCAATTGACTCTTTATCATTATTTTCAGCAATAAAACGTCGCTCAGTGCTATCGTGAATATGCTTGCGATATAGCTCTTCCAGCTCATAAAATGACTCATACGGCTCTTCAAACCAATAAGACATGATGGCACGGTTATTGTTTAGCTGATGAATAAAACGTAAATCAGTTTGTTCTAAGGCACGAAGGCGAATTTCATTATTCATTATGGTTATCCATTTCCTAAAAAATCACTATTTTAAAATAATATACAAATAAGCTTATTAAGCGCTAGAAAATATCACTAAAACGTAAAAATAAAAGGTAAATAATGTAAAATTTTACGTCTAAATACTTAAGCTACTGTTAATTGCTCATTCTACCTTCTAATAAGTCAATAAATCGCCTTACCTTGGCTGATAAATGTTTTCTGCTTGGATAAACAACATACACATTCACCAATGTCTTATCAAATTCAGACAATAGAATCGTTAATTCACCACATTGCAATTGTGGCTCAATATAAAAAGCAGGCACGTGACAAATACCCATGCCATCCACTGCCATTGCCACAGTCATCGGCGTATTATTACAGCGTAACTTTTGTTGAACATCAACATTAAAGACTTTATCTTCCGCATCGGTATATTGCCAGCGATTGGCCTGTTTTAAGTTACTGTAGCAAAGACAATGATGTTGATGTAATTCAGATGGGTGTGTTGGCGTGCCATATTGGCGTAAATATTCAGGCGATGCCACTGTATGAATTTTACAACTAAAAAGGCGTTTACAAATTAAACTCGATTCCGCTAACATCGCTGAAGCACGAATAGCAAGATCATACCCATCAGCAACAACATCCACTGTTTTATCACTCAAGTCTATATCTAACTGCATTTCTGGATACAGCGTTAAAAACTCACTAAATACCTGCTGTAAATATTGAGATCCTAACCATACAGGGCAACTTATTTTAAGTGTACCTTTAGGGTTTACACTATTTTGTGACATCAAACCCAGCGCTTGTTCAGCATCCATGACCAATTGCAAACACTCTTGATAATAGACCTCGCCCTCAGGCGTTAACGCGATAGATCGTGTCGTACGATTCAATAAACGAACCCCTAAACGAGCCTCAAGTTTATTGATCTCTTTACTTATATAAGAATTAGAATGCCCTAAAGCCTCCGCAGCAGCGGCAAAGCCCCTACTTTTTATAACTTGAACAAAGACGACAATACCATCAAACAATTTATTATTAGTCATATGGAAATAGTTAAAACACTTTTATGCTATTAATTATATTTAGACACTAATATACACTTAATCCACGCACTTAGGGATTTATTACCTAACCTTATTATTGATAACAACGTAATGTACGTTACAAGGAACTTAAATGAAATTATTGACCTTAGCAGCAAGTAGCAGCCGTCAATCAATCAATAAACATCTCGCAACATATGCCGCATCATTAGTTACGGATGCAAATGTGGATATCTTAGATATTAATGATTTCGAAATGCCGCTTTATAGTATTGATCGTGAGACAGAAACGGGGATTCCAGCACTAGCACAAGACTTCCTAAATCGTATAGCTGAAGCTGATGCCGTTATTATATCGTTTGCAGAACATAATGGTTCATACACTGCTGCATATAAGAACCTATTTGATTGGGCATCACGCATTGAGCCTAAAGTTTACCAAAATAAACCTATGTTATTATTGGCAACATCACCGGGTCCTGGTGGCGCTAACACTGTATTAACAGCAGCAGTTAACTCAGCACCTTACTTTGCAGGAATTGTGAAAGCATCGCTCTCTATTCCTAGTTTTTATGATAATTTTGATCTGGCTGTCAATAGAATCACTAATGCAGAACTAGATGCAGCATTAACAACTGCAGCGCATAGCTTAACCAATCATAAATAACGTTTAATCATATTTTGATCTTAGTTCCAGAGTTATTAATTTCCCCATACCATGGGCGTATTAATTGCAAGGAAGTGCTATAGCGATCACTATTATTAATAAAACCATCAGTATACTGCACGCTCTCCTCCAATGAACAGCGTGTTGCTAAATTACTGAGATTATTTATGAAATTAATTAAACGTCTTGCTGCGATTGCCATTACTTCAGCATTATTAGCTGGGTGTAATAATCATAATACCAATGACATTACACCTACAGCTAACGATGTCACTGTCGCAACTTTTAATCTTTCGTTTGATCGTAATAGTTTTGAACAACTGGTTGATGAAATGCAAACATCACCAGCAGAACAACAAATATTAATCGATGGTTTTAACACCAAGACGCTAACTAGTGCCCAAACAGACAAAGCACTGAAAATTATTCAAATCCGTAATGTCGCGGCAATTATTCAAACAAAACGCCCAAATGTTATTTTATTAGCTGAATTTAATAATGATGGAACGGGTGAAAATACAGCGGCATTGACTGGCTTTCAAAATAATTATTTATCCATTGGACAAAGTCCTAACAGCATTACTGGTGGCGATACATTAGACCCCATTAAATATCCTTTTTTTGAAAGCTATGCCACTAACACCGGTTTAATGAGTGGCTTAGACCTTAATAATGATGGCAAAGTAAATTCAGGCCCCAATGATGCATGGGGATTTGGTGTCTATCACGGCCAATACGGCTTCGCATTGATGTCTCAATATAAAATTGATACAGCAAAGACACGTACATTCCAAACCTTTAAATGGAAAGATCTTCCGTCAGCTGAAAACCCAATAATCACCAATTGTAATGATGCCAAGAACCCAATTCCAGACGGTATGGCATGTAGCGATAAATGGTACACTGCTGATGAATGGCAGCAACTACGCTTATCATCAAAAAATCACGTAGATGCACCCATCATTATTCCAACAGCGAATGGTGAACAAACTATTCATATTTTGATGTCACACCCAACCCCTCCAGTATTTGATACCGTGACTCAAAATAATAAAATGAAGAACCGTGATGAAATCCAATTCTGGAATAACTACATTACAAGTGGTGACTTTATTTATGATGATAAAGGCACAACGGGTGGCCTTGCGGAAGATGAAAAATTTGTGATTGTTGGTGATTTAAATGCCGATCCCTATGCTGGTGATGGTTATCGCCAAACCATTGAAAGCTTATTAATGCATCATCGTGTTAACCAACAGGCAAGTGATGGAGCATTAACGCCAACGAGTTTAGGCGCTGAAAGTTGCTACAGTGATAAAGAATGTCGTCAAGATAACCCTTATCCTAACCGCTTAACCAGTAACTTTGGTTTACAAGTCGATCATGCTATTCCATCTCATAATATGACTATCGTTGACTCTGGCGTATATTGGCCAGCACATGACGAACAAGGTCGCTTACTTGTTAATGATGATCGAATTGGTACAAAAGGCAAAGGTAAAGACGTTTCTTCTGATCACCGTATGGTATGGATAAAAGCAACACTATAACTAATATTGATATCTTAAATAGTGTACTAAAAACGCTTAATCATCATGATTAAGCGTTTTTTTATTTAAAACAAGCATTGTTGCGGATGATGAGCGACTGTGAGTGACTCAAGAGACGTTACTCCCTCAAAATGAACAATCCATGCCATATTGCTACGCGGGAACTCTTTTATAATCGATTTTTTTAACTGCTTGAGTAAACTTACATTATTGAGCGTCAATGTTTGAGAATCAAAACCAAATTGCTTAAATACGAAATTTTTTGCATCTAGCTTTAATACTAAAATACCACGATCTTTTTTAAAGGTTCTGGCCTCGATTGCTTCACCAACAACCATGACAGATAACGCTCGTTGAAAGGTATAAAATAATTGAGATATATGAACTTTAGACATACCTAATACCATCTAAACTAACAATATCCTCCCATAATAGAATGTTACTATTGTTATTCTCTATTCAATTATTCTTAATACTAATATAAATAAATTTGATACAACCGTTATCGCATTCTTCCTAGCATAGACCACCCTGCAGTATTACAGTTGTTATCACCGATCAGCAAAGATATAATTTATAGAATATTTTCTTATGAGACTTATCGACTATGTCACGCTTTAGCCAATTTTTTTACTCGCATTGGAAACTAATTAGCATTTTGATCCTTGCTTTAATTACTGTCTTATCTTTAACACCACAAGCAGAATTACCCACAGTCTCAGGAACAGATAAAACCCACCACTTTATTGCTTATGCAACACTAATGTTTGCGGTGGCTTTTGTTAAACCAAAACAATGGCAATGGATCGCTGTATTTTTCTTTTGTTGGAGTGGTGCGATTGAATTAATTCAACCTTACGTTCATCGTTTTGGTGAATGGCTTGACTTAGCAGCTAATACCGGTGGTCTGATTTGTGGTTTTATTATTGCAAGAATCTTCGCGTATATTTGTAAAAAAACGAACTAGTTGTTTACGTCTAGTAAACTTTTTTTATTCCCTGACTAACCGTTGACAAAATAATGGTTATTTACGTTTATTTTAATTTAAACTAAATATAGAGCCTATATAATCCTTCTTTTTCACTATTATCAATAATAAAAGACCGTATTATATAGGCTGATAATTCAGCATATATTATGTAAATATCATATTTAGAGCTAAATATAAGATTACTATTTTCAATACTTAGATTAAGTAAAATTTACATAATCAATAAAAAAACATTTTTAATCAAATAGTTATGGTCACCCTATTGTTTTTGTAAAATAAATCATAAACAATGAACATGATTCACTAACTTGAATTACCTAAAAAATGCGAGCAATATCCGAAAAATTATATCTAACTGGAATTTGATGTTTCTATGTATATCGTCATAACACAAAATGACATAACGACAAGGACGCTCAGATAGCATAGTAATGGCTAATTTGTTAACTTAATGTTTTTACAATCAACAACAAAACAAATAAAGCATTACACTAAAGTAATGTGGGGAAAAAAAATGAATCCTGAAGACAAGCAGTTTGCTGTTATTGGCCTTGGCCGCTTTGGTATGTCTCTGTGTGAAGAGCTTAGCGAACGTGGAGCACAAGTATTAGCTATAGATATTAATGAAACATGTGTTCGTCAAGCCGCAGATATTGCAACACAAGCTGTCGTTGCTGACTGTTCAAATGAAGCGACTATTGCAGAATTAAAACTTGATGATTATGATTTAGTCATGGTTGCTATTGGTGATGACATTAATGCCAATATATTAACTACCCTCTTGCTAAAAGATGCCGGTGTAAAAACGGTCTGGGTCAAAGCCAAAGATACTCCACATTGTAAAATCCTTTCAAAAATTGGCGCTGATAAAATCATAAGACCTGAACTGGATATGGGTATTCGTATTGCACGTAACATGCTCGATAAACGTGTCTTTGAATTTTCAGAATTAGGCAGTGGTATTTCATTAGCTGAAGTTGTAGTTACAGCTCGTAATATGGGTAAACCTATCTCGAAACATCCTTGTGCAAGCAGCGATGAAACACAAGTCTTAGCACTTAAACGTGGCCCTGAAGTACGTAAGGCTCCTGATATGGATATGGAAATGCAAGTTGGTGATATCCTTATTATTACTGGTCCTGAAGATGTACTATCAGAAACATTAAGAAAGTTATGAGTTTTATCCCGAATCGGACAATGTATGTCCCAATAAAAACAAATAAGCGCGATAAACGGTGGTCTGAGCCAAAAATTATCATCTTTAGTTTTTTGGCTATTTTGATCCCTGGCGCAATTTTATTAACATTACCCGTCTTTTCTGTATCAGGACTCAGTTTTGTTGATGCTTTGTTCACCGCAACATCTGCTATCAGTGTTACGGGATTAGGCGTTGTCGATACTGGGACTCACTTTTCCACCAGTGGTAAAGTATTATTGATGATCTTAATGCAGATTGGTGGTCTTGGACAAATGACCTTATCTGCTGTTTTGTTATATATGTTTGGCTTACGCGTTAGCCTACGCCAACAATCGCTAACAAAAGAGCAACTCGGGCAAGAAAAATTCATCAATATTCGTTTACTCGTTAAGCACATTATTATCTTTGTTATTGTCTGTGAATTAATTGGTACTTTTTTTCTATCACTACGCTGGGTACCAATGATGGGATGGGATAAAGGGCTTTTTACTGCCGTTTTCCATGCTATTTCAGCGTTTAATAACGCCGGTTTCTCACTTTTTTCAGATAACTTAACTCAATATGTTGATGATCCATTAGTAATCATTACTGTTGCGATGTTATTTATCTTAGGTGGTTTAGGCTTTACTGTTATTTCAGATTTACAACGTAATTTACATCGTGGTTTCCATTTTTTATCACTGCATTCAAAAATAATGATTATTGCAACACCCATATTATTATTGTCAGGTACAGTGATGATTTGGTTACTTGAACACGATAATATGCAAACACTTGGAAGCTTGAATACTTCAGGACAATGGCTGGCTGCATTCTTCCAATCAGCAACAGTGCGTACCGCTGGCTTTAATAGTGTCAATATTGGTGCGTTTACTGAGCCCGGTTTATTAGTCCTAATGCTATTAATGCTTATTGGTGCAGGCCCGACATCAACTGGTGGTGGTATAAAAGTTTCTACCTTTGTTGTGGCTATTTTAGCTACGTGGTCATTCTTAAAGCAGCGTGATCGTGTTGTACTTTTTAAGCGTACAATATCAAATCAAACAGTAACAAAATCATTAGCCATTATTGTGGTGAGTGGCATTGTATTGTTGATCGCGATGTTTGCACTAATGCTAACAGAGAAGGCACCTTTCTATGAGGTGATGTTTGAAACTATTTCAGCCTTTGCAACTGTTGGTGTAACCGCAGGCTTAACGGCAACACTGTCGGAACCGGGTAAATATATCATTATCATCGTGATGATTATTGGTCGTCTTGGCCCACTAACACTGGCTTATATGTTAGCGCGTCCAAAACCAACATTACTGCGTTATCCTGAAGATAACGTGGCTGCAGGTTAATCCTCACAACGCAGTCATTACTACTTTATGATGTTATACTCTACAAAAAGGCGTGTTTCCTAACTAAAGAAACACGCCTTTTTATTTACGTATGATTCACTATCGAGGAATCTCTGCAGCTAAATGTTCATCAAAACCTGCCGCGACTAAATTTTCATAAGCTTGCCATACTTCAGCAGGAATAACTTGCTCAGTTGAAAAACCTAATGTGGGATAGTAACGAATACGTTGTAAATCTCCTACCATCACATTGATCATATCACCATAGCTAATCACATCATTCGCAAACTCATCAAATGTTAATGACGGTGATGTTACTTGTGCTGTTTTATTTGGCCACAATTTTTCAAATGTAGCGAGCGTTCGACGTTCCATGAATGGCTTTTGAACCAAAATAAATCGCTGAGGATCAAGGTTTTTCTCCATGAGTAACTCACGCGTTTTAATTATATTTTCGCCAGTATTTGTCGCTACAGGCTCAATATAAATACAATCATTTGGCACCCCCATTTCACGAGCAATATTCGCAAAATGTTCAGCTTCTGCGCATGGAAATAAACCCTGAGTAAGTTCACCAACATTGCCAGAGAACACAATACAAGGTGCATAGCCTTTCATAAATAATTGAGCGGCATATTCTGCAACTCTAATATCATTACTGCACAGTACAAACAAACAATCACTTTTTACTAATGATTGTTGCAATAAATGATAATCCCAAATGATTTTAGCTGAACGATAAATTCCTGAAGACATAATCAATCCCTTTGTATCAATAGATTATATTTAAAACATAGGCTATTAAAATAATGAGCCTTTATAATAAAATATAACGTTAAAGATTGTCTTTCAATAACGAAAAATTAAATAATAATTTGCGGATTGCTAATATGCAAAATATTAATCCCATAATAAGTCGTATTTTAATATCCTAAACACCAGACACTAATGTATAGCATATCAACAAGGATGGCTTTGTCGTACTCAATAAAAATACACAATGCTATTTTGAACATAAAAAAGTGGAGCAAGCTTACACTTACTCCACTCATCCAATTATCGCCTATTTATCTCACGAGAACGATTAGCGTTGCCACCATTCAGGTAAAATAGCAATGCTAGTGCCATGTTGGTCGCTTAACCACGCTTGCTCACTTTCAATCGTTAACTGCAATTGCATTGAACGCTCAACCAATGTCTCTAGGCTTTTTAATTCTTCATCACGAATAAAGACTACAGATACATTACTTAATGCATTAATTTTGGTTTTATTCGCTTGCCACCATACAGGAGCAGCATGATCACCATAAGCATAAACAATCACTTTCTTGGCGCGATGTGACGCCTTGCGAATACGTTTTTCGTCAGGTAAACCCAACTCTACCCATAATTCAATTTCATCAACTAAGTTTTTAGTCCATAAATCAGGCTCTTCTGCAGAACTTACACCTTTAGTAAATTGTAATTCTGGATCTGCATTTAATCCCCAAGCAAGCACTCGCAGCATGAAGCGTTGTAATGTTTCTGATGGATGACAAGCAACAGTATGTTGACCATCAAGATAAACATGGCGATCCATGTCTGCTACGTTCATGTTTACTTTATATATAGTGGCACTGATCGCCATGGGTAACCCTTTAAATTATTACTAAATAACAAGTGCAAATATTTGCACATACGCTTATTGTCTGCACAAAAAATATGAATATCGTCTTAATCTGAAAACAATGTATATAACGATATATCTTGTTGGATGAGATCTTCTTTTTGTGCTTTTGTTAATCGTTTTTTAATATGATATTCAAACTGCATCGCATCACGTTTACAGTTCACTTGCTGTGACCACATCAATGTTAAAGGCCCTTTTCCCTTGAGATATTTGGCCCCTTTTTTACTGTGTTGATGCTCTTCAAAACGACGACAAACATCAACAGTAACGCCACAATAAAGCATCCCTTTATGGGTCCGAATAAGATAAACAAACCAAGGAGTGGTTGACATAATAACTGGCCCAAAAATAAACAGGCCCAACATACAATGTTGAGCCTATATAAACAATCAAAGCTACAGCAAAACTGGCGAGACAATCTACCAGTATTCTTAAATAATAGAAACTACTCTGTTAATGATTCTAACATTAATTGTAATTCAACGAGTTGTTGCTTTAATTGTTCAACATCTAATTCTAATGCGTTAATTCGTTCTTCATTGATAGCACTACCCGCTACTACCGATTTAGCTGGCGTGTAATTGTCAATATCAATATCACCACTGAGTAAGTGCACATAACGACAATCACGTTTTCCTGATTCTTTAGGTAACTTAACAACATAAGGTCCCTTATCTGCCGATGCCAATAGCTCTAATACCGCTTCAGCTTCTTGTGTGTCAGCAAAATCACATAACCGGTTAGTTCGAGTACGAATTTCACCAGCACTTTGAGGGCCACGTAATAGCAATACAATCATGGCTGCTAGTTCTTGTTTAGTGAACTGTAATGAACCAAATTCAGTATTACAAAAACGATGCTGAAATTTAGAAACACGACTACCAAAACTGGATACGTCGCTCACCATCCGCTTTTCTTTCAGTTCTTCAATTGTATCAAGTACTGTTGCTTCATCGAGCGCCATTACAGGCTCACGACTTGATTTTTGATTACATGCTGTCGTCAACGCATTAAGCGTTAATGGGTATTGATCTGGAGTAGTAATTTCTTTCTCAAGTAAGCAACCAATCACTCGAGCCTGTTGTTCTGTTAATTGCATATCCATGATCATCCTATTCATCTCACCCAATGGCTTTATTCATAAACGTAAGATCTCGACACTCATCACTGAAAAGCCATTACTACAATACAGTGTCAAAATACTCTTAGAAGATTAGCACATTTATCTTTACCAGCAAGTAGTTAGGCTCTCAAAATCATGACTTTTGACCACAGCAAAGTAAAAGTTAGTTTTCATTATGACTCACTAAAGAATATGGATATTCCGCAGTGACAAATTGATCTCGTCCATTATCCTTCGCTTGATATAATAATGTATCAACCGCTTGATATAAATGTTCAACTAATTCTAAGCCCGTTGGAACCCATGAAATCGCCCCTTGACTTACAGTTAGTTGATCACTAATTAATGAATGACTATGTAGTATCGCTAACTTCTTTATCGCATTTTTTAAACGCTGACACTCTTTAATTGCTTGTTTTTCATTACAATTACAAATTAAGATAATAAATTCTTCACCACCATAGCGACCACAAATCTCCCCCGCTCTATTGAATGTTTTTTTCAAACATGATGACAATAATTTAAGACAATTGTCACCTTCGATATGTCCCTGATAGTCATTAAAGAGCTTAAAAAAATCAACATCGAGTAAAATAATCGTCAGCGGCAAATTATTTCGACCATGTAACGCAATAAATTCAGTTAATTTTTGATCCAGATAACGACGATTAGCAAGTGTCGTCAATGGATCTTTATTTGCTTGTTCTAACAATAATTTATTTACTTTCTGTAACTGTGTTGTTGTATGCTCTAACCGCTGCCTCATCACCGCTATACGGCTCATTGCCTGCATTTTCGCCGCTAATATAATAGGATTTACAGGTTTAACTAAATAATCATCCCCACCAACATCAATAGCTTTTGCAATAATATGAGGATCATTTATACCACTTAGAAAAATTACGGGCACCCACTCTGGATATTGATACCGAATTGTATGTACTAATTCAATGCCATTTTGTTGCGGCATTTCAATATCAACTAATAACAGATCAGGCTGAAATGCTGAATAACACTTCAATAACTCCGCGGCTGATGATACTGACTTAACATGATGACCTAGGTTTGTTAGACATGCCGCTAAATATAGTCGTTCACTGGCGACATCATCGGCAATTAAAATCCGCATCATTCCCATATTAAATCCTTTACGATTGTAACCATACAATATAAAACATATTGCATTCTTCATGCCATATATTTTTTTTATAAAAAAAAAACTTAACAGCGTGATTACACCATGACTATTCACTAAAATAAATTTTATTATGACTTTTATAATCATATATTGACATTTATCAGTAGGAATATAGGATTCCTCCTCTCAAAACACAATGCGTTAGGAAAAACTATGTCTGAAATTAATAATAACGAAGAGCAAATCATCGAAGAGACAGTATATACATTAGATGACTGTTCTCCAGAACTTCGCCAAGTAGTCACATTTGAAGAAGTGCCAGCAGAGTTGATTGATATGCTTGTAAACGTTTATAAGGTATCAGAGCCTACATCACGTGAAGCATGGAATACATTACCAGCAAGCGCACAAAATGTTTTGGATAATTTTGAGCAATTCCACTCCCTAGTTGCATTAAGTCAAAGCTACTCTGGCGTTGATTTTCTTGGTGAGATGCAAGAGACCAAATTCCCAGAAGATATGAGTGCAGAAGAGCAAGCGGAATACAAAGCATCAATGCTTGATAAAGTATTAGCTAACTGCGTAAAAGACATGTGTAAGCAATTGAAAAAAGCGCGTCGTAACCCACCAATGAAGCGCGAGTTTACTGAAATTTTTCAAAAGTAATCATTATTACTACGATAATTAATATGAAAAGAAAGAGCGTCGAGCTCTTTCTTTCTTTCTCATCACAACATCAGCTATATATAGATACTCAAAATGAAGAATAGCCACTGTCAAAATTACGTCATATACGCTCAATTATTGATAAAAAACAATCTCTGACAACATAAGCCGTGCTTATTGGGTATATTCCTGTTTATTATTAATTTATAATTATATCATTAAACGATTATCTTTTATTTATCAGATAAATAGCAATTATAAATATTGTGTTTTATATCCATAGTTAATACTATTAGCCTGTTAAAACCATTAAATATGACTTTTAACACCTATAAGTTATATTATCCGCTTTTATGATAGAATAAAAAATTAAGAAAACATTTGAGGTTTATAGATGGCAAATACTGAGCAAATAAGATTTAGGACAAAAGTATGCTTTATAGCAAGTCAAGGTGTACTTAAAACGTCTGAATCCACGCTCAAGTTGAATTTGTCAGAACAATATATTTTAAGCCATCTGATTGAGAACCATAGCACGCCAGTCACTAAAGATGACCTATTAAAAGTTGGCTGGCCCGATCGTATCGTTACAGAAGCATCTTTATTTCAAGTAATTAGAGCATTACGCGTTAAACTTAATGAAAAAAATAAAGGTGATGTTATTGAAACATTACCACGAGTTGGTTATCAAATTCGTGAATTTACTCGTGAAGAAGTTGATCTAACCGAACAAAAAACAAACAATGTTATTCGTAAGATTAATAAAAAAACTATTATTTCTTTAGGTATAATTACTACTATATTATTTAGTAGTTGTGCATGGTATATGTCTCCGTCTCAAATAAATCCTACCAATTTCTTAATTGAACATGAAAATATTGGCTCCAATAATATTACCTTTATTACTAAGAATTTAGAACAACAAGTCGATTTAAGAAACAAGGCTAAAGCTATTTTTTCAGCACAAGCAGACAAGAACCAAAAAATATATTTTTACAAATCACATGATTATTATTCTATTGCTTGGTGTCAAATAATGGTAGACACAAACCAATGTAAACCAAGAACTGATTTTAGTTACAAAATCGCACCTGATGCATGGGAAAATTTCGTTCAAAATATAGCCGATAATAAAAAACGCTTTCATGAAAAAATTGGAAATGATTCCGATTTAATGCGTGAACCCCTATCGATTGTCTATCGTTCATATATTAGTAACAGCGGCATGATTTCAAAGATATCAAACTTTTATATCTCCCCAACAGGTAAAAGTAATGTATTTGATTATTCAAAAGTTAATTTTATTACCAATAGTGAAACTGGCCGTTATCAAGCATTATCACTCTCTGCGGAGTCATTAACAGTAACAAAAAAAGATTCACAATTTATTGCAACATTAAAAATAACACCAAAAGTTTTCCATTGGGCTTATCAAAATAATACTAATTTAAGTAACAACAAAGCGATTATTTTTTCAAGTGACGATAATCAAACAGATATGTATAAAAATAATAACGTTCATTATGATTACATCTTGGTAGCTCAAAAGCGATTAAAACTTATTTTAAATGAAAATTCAGGTCTATATTGGTTACATAGCAGTAGAAATAACCCGTTAACACTATTCCCAGCGGAGCATTACAAATAAATAAACATTAATGAGACAATGATCTCACCATTAAAATACACAATTTTTTCACAAAAAATATCACGAAACGATCACATTTTTTATCATCTCAATTAAGTATATTTAGACCTAAAACAATTACACTTAAATAATGATGAAAAAAAACACAGCGTCACTGCTTATTGGATGCCTTTTTTGTTTAAATTCTACTTTTTCGCAGGCTAATGATTTAGTCACACCTAAAAGTATTGCTTCTACGACGGACCTTTCCTCATATACCACCAAACGTCAAGTTGTTAATCAACTACTCACCGACGCACTTATTGCTTTTCAATCTCCGACTCGCATTTCCCATGCCGGTTTTACAGCAAAAATACCCAGTAATCTTGAAATAGTAACGTCATGCTTATTAGAGGCTTATCAACTCGAACCTTATCGTACTGATTTACTTATTTCAGCTGCAAATGCACAAATATATAACGGTAACGTTGATCGGGCAATTACACTCTTTAAACAAGCACAAGCGACTGCGCCTGATGATATTGATATCCTTTCATATCTTGCGGTATGGCAAAACTTTAAAGGCAATAATGCAGCCTCTATAAAACAGATGGCTAAACTTACATCCCTAAACCCTGGCCGTCAAGCTGATATAGAACACATTATAAATACCGTCGATCACGTTATTGCCACACCGCTAAAAACAATGGTTACCAAACCTTATAACGGTAATACAGCTATCATTACCTTAGGTTATGCACTAAATCCTAACGGAACAATGAATAAGATTCTTATTCAACGCCTAAAACTCACATTAACACTTGCAGAGCAATCCCCTAACTCTCTTATTATTGTCACTGGCGGTGTACCTCAAAATCATAACACTGAAGGTAAACTTATGGCTGACTGGTTAATTAAACACGGTATATCTCCACATCGTATCATTGAGGATAATTACGCACGCAGCACTGTTGAAAATGCGCTGTATGTCAGTTATGCCTTAGCGCGACACAAAATTGATCATGCGACGCTTGTAAGTTCGGCTAGTCATGTTAGACGAGGACAAACTTTATTTGATATTGCCAGTTGGCAAACAGGACCTCGTGGTATTAGTTTTGACAGTGTCAGTGTTGAAGATAAACCATTGGCGGAATTAACGATTCCCTCTGACAAAGAGCTACTTGGTATTTACCGTGATGCATTACGTGTTTATGGCTTATGGAGTTATCGTTCATATCCGCTAGAGCAACGCTAAACATCAACAAAGACAGGTACGCTTAAAGCCATTGTGCTGAGCGTATTTGTACCTGTTTAATCACCCCTCTCGCCATTACCCTGCTGTTAACAGCCTATGTCATTATTCAAACCATTTGTAAATATTCACATGTTATACATCACGAATGTGATAGCGTATAACGAGTATAAGAAACATGTGTGATAATATATTATTAGCTCAAAACACAAACAAATAGAACATTTCATATCAATTAATTAACTATTACATCAGTCTCAGTAAATAACATAAAACCTGAGTGTAATATTAAATAAACAGAAGGAATTGTACGCATGCCATTAGATCTAATTACTAACTTACTCTCCAGCCCACAATTATACTTACTCATATTTATTGTTGTTACGCTAAAATTAAGCATTATCTTTGTACCACAAAATGAAGCATGGCTTATTGAACGTTTTGGGAAATACCGAGCAACTAAAGAAGCAGGTTTAAATTTCATTATTCCATTTATTGATAGTATTGGTGCCAAACGCAGCCTTAAAGAAACAGCCGTTGATGTTCCTTCACAATCAGCAATAACAAAAGACAATATCAGCCTTGTTGTCGATGGTGTACTGTATTTCCGTGTTTTAGAACCTTACAAAGCCACTTATGGTGTTGATGACTATAAATTTGCGGTCACTCAACTCGCACAAACAACGATGCGTTCTGAATTAGGTAAAATGGAATTAGATAAAACGTTTGAAGAGCGTGATCTACTCAATGCAAATATTGTTGCCGCCATCAATACAGCTTCAGACCCTTGGGGCGTACAGGTACTTCGTTACGAAATTAAAGACATTGTGCCACCGAGCTCGGTTATGGAAGCAATGGAAGCACAAATGAAAGCAGAGCGTGAGAAAAGAGCGCAAATACTTGAATCTGAAGGTGATCGCCAATCAGCAATCAATGTCGCAGAGGGCAAAAAACAAGCCCAAGTACTAGCAGCAGAAGCAGATAAACAGGAACAAATTCTTAGAGCTGAAGGTGAAGCTGCTGCTATTTTAGCTGTTGCCGATGCACAAGCTCAGGCAATACGTAAGATCGGTGAAGCCGCAGATACAGAACAAGGCCAAAAAGCGATTCAACTTGAGTTAGCAACCAAAGCTATTGAAGCCAAAAAGGCCATTGCGAAAGAATCTTCCGTTGTTTTGTTACCTGAAGATGGCACCAATGCAAGTTCAATGGTCGCTCAAGGTTTATCAATTATAAACTCAATTAATAAAGCTCAAAAAAGTAACGCTTAGAGCTAAGGGGCAATATGTTTAGCAATATCCCACAAATATTAGTGATATTGGGATTACTTACTCTTATCATTGAAGTGTTAGTACTCGGCTTGAGTACCTTTGTGCTGCTTTTTTTTGGCATTGCAATGTTGATTACCAGTGGCTTAATTTACATCGGTATACTTGAGGCGAATTGGATAACGACGATGTTAACCTTAGCTATCATCACCTTAATATTAGCTATCACACTTTGGAAGCCATTAAAAAGATTACAGAACAAACCCAGTAAGACTGATATAAAGAGTGATTTTGCTGTTATAACATTTGAACTTGAAAAAGAGTTATTACCTTCAGAACGTTATACTTATAATTACTCAGGTATTCAATGGCAAATTAAGTCAAAAACACCCATAGAAAAAGGTGTCATGGTTGAGGTCATCAAAAAAGAAGTTGGTATTTTATGGGTAAAGCCTGTTGATCATTCTGTAAAATAACGTCTCACTTAACAAACCTCGTTATAACCAAGCCGCTAATATTACCTAGCGGCTTTTTCATCCATTATTATATCGATTAATCAACAAGTTCTGTTTTTTCTAATAACTTACAAAATTGATTTTTTATTATTGTCTGACTAATAAATATTACATTAATCGTATTATTAAAATAAGTATAAGCTAATCTAAATACAGCATCCTTTGCTACAACAATTTTATATTCAAAAATCCTCAAGCCACCACAACGTAATTGTCTTGCTGTCTTTATTTTTTCAGAACGTTGAATAATCAATTGAGGTAATCGCTCTCTTACATCCTGACAAATAATTGCCTGATATTGATTATGTAAATGGAAAAATTTACGTAAATGCCTATTTTCACTGTAAGTAATATTCATAATAAATACGTCTTTATATTTTTATTACAGTATATGACGTCACTTAGAAAGAATATAGTTGGAGTAAATTAAAGACGCTATCAAAAAAAGTGAACATTATTCACAATATCGATGTTCACACTGTGCAGAAACCAATAACTTGTACCACAATTAAATTGTACCTGCGATAAAAGGAATACGCTAATGAGTACAAGATTAAATGACACGATAAGTATTGAACTTCAAATTCAGGCTGCTGTCAGAGAGATAGCTACCTTTACTGAATTAACGGCTCAATCAGCGTCGATGGATGATCGTATCCATGAAGCTATTCATCAAGGGAAGATTTTTTTTACACTGTATTTAATGGTACAGTCACTTCACAGTGAAGCTAAAAACACCACAGCTCAGATATTGTCACAACATCATATAACGGCCTCTGAAGTAAACTTCGAAAGTGTTATCCAACAATGCTTTAATATGTTTTATATTTCTAATCATGATATTTCAGTCGACAAAGCAAACACCTGCGAGCAGATAACAACAGTCACATCAAGCGATATGCAACACTGGCAGCAATCTCCTATTCCTGAAAATATTGAGAATATGATAGCGGCACTCGCCACTAAACACGTCAAACTTCTTGCTTCCTTATTCTCACAAGCCGAAGATATTGATAACGAGCTCTTATCTGTTTTTAGCCGAGCTATGACAAACAACACTCTAGATCTAGGTATCAAACTATCATCTAAAGCGGGGACATTATTACTCGAACAAGTTATTCATTCACGTACAGGAACGGTATGCATTATCTTTTTAAATATGACTAAAAATAGTCAAGAAAAACACGCCATCAGTCAATATTTAGCAGATATCGATAATTTTTATACTACTTTAACCTCTCATGGTTTACAGCAAGGCTTACTTTTCTTAGATAAACTATCAAAATAACGTTCTACTTTTAACTATTTAATATTAGCTGATTATAAAATACTCATGAATATGTTATGAAAAATAATATAATTTACAGGTAAAAAACAAACACTATATATAAATATGCATATTTTAATAAATATATTCTGCACGCATTATTCACAGTAATAATAACAATAGATATTTTTGTAATTTAAATTCCAATTCTATTACTTTTCGTTTAACTTAACCTGAAATTGATAATTCATTACTATGATTAATCATCTATTATTTCTAGGATAGTCACGAGTGAAAAAACTTTCTTTGTATATAATGCCAATACAGTTGTTTTTAGCTGCATTTTGGTTTAAAAATGGCTTTCTTGATAAAGTAGTTGGTATATCTTTAGGGATCATACACCCAAAAACAGCATATCATGGTCTAACATGGGGAGGTTGGCATGATAATATTGTTGGAAGTTGGGATAATAGTCGAATAGGGCATTTATTTTTCACACCCTTTTTTGAACTACTATTCCCAATTATTATTATTTTACAATGCTTACCCGTTTTATTTATATTGATGTCAATTATAAATAAAGAGTTTCTTGTTGGCCGTGAACGTCCATGGTTAATGCGATCAGCAATCACATCATTTATTGTCACAACAATAATGTTATTCAGTCAAACATTATCAAATGCCCGTGATGCTGAGTATTTATTAAACTTATTTAGTATTAGTATGGTTTTAATCATCTACATCGTAGTTGTTGAAAAAATACTCGAAAAAAAACATAACAATTAAATATTTTAATCAGTGTGATTTATATCATGCTGATTAATTTCTTGATTGCATAAAAAGACACGGTGCATAACAATAGCTACATTCTATGATTCTTAATGTAAGAACCTAATTATGACTATTGACCCAACAACATTACTGGCTATTGCAATGATCTTTGTCGGATCATTTGTTCAAACAGCCATAGGTTTTGGACTTGCTATAGTATCAGCCCCTATTCTTATTATCATTGCACCTCAGTATGTCCCTGCCCCTATCTGTTTAGTTGCCCTCTTTATTTCATTACTTAACAGTCTAAAGCACCGTAATAGCATTGAATTAGGTGGTTTGAAAATGGCAATCTTGGGCCGAATACCAGGATCCATCGCAGGTGCAATGTTGCTTATTTTTATATCAACCCAAACCTTATCCCTTTGGGTTGGTCTATTAGTACTTCTCGCTGTATTTATTAGTGTAATGCCGTTTAGAATTGAGCCAACACCTAGAAGAATGGTGATTGCAGGATTTTTCTCAGGATTGTTCGGTACCAGTTCTGCTATTGGTGGTCCGCCGATGGCGATTCTATTGCAACACCAAGAAGCAAATCAGCTTCGTGGTAACTTATCGGCTTTCTTTGTGTTTAGTTCGATTATTTCATTAATAACATTAATACCTGTCGGCTTTTTGAATATCGAAAAATTATGGCTAACTTTACCGTTATTGCCTGCTGCATGGGCGGGATATTGGTTAGCACTCAAAACCACACAATCATTACCTAAACAAACCATTCGCTATGGTGCATTAACGTTATGTCTCTGTTGCGGTATTATTGCTGTCTATAAAAGTATAATGTGAATTATTTGGCACCACACGCTTATAGAGCATTTAGCTAGATTATTACTGGACAATTAAAGGAATAAAAATGTCACTTGCTACCCAACTATTATTATTTGCTGATGTTGTTAATCAAGGATCATTTTCAAAAGCTGCGACGTTACACGAAATGGATAATTCATCATTATCAAAAAAAATAAAAAAACTAGAAACAGAATTAGGTGTACAACTGTTGAATCGCTCTACCCGATCTTTTTCATTAACGTCAGCTGGTGAGGATATTCTCAAACAAACAACCAAACTCAGCGATGTTTTAAACGATATTCAATTAATTGCTAATTCATACCAATCGCAACCGAAAGGTATTTTACGTATCACTTCACCTATTTATTTTGGGCAAAACTATCTGCAACCAGTGATTTCACGTTTTATGACGCAATACCCTGATATACAAATTGTACATTCATTAGATGATAGAAAATCTGATATTATTTCAGAACAATTTGATATCGCATTTAGACTTGGAAAACTCACTGAATCTAATTTAATTGCCAAGAAAATTGCAGATACCCATTTTATTTTAATAGCATCAAACGACTTTATTCAGCGTCATGGTTTACCAACAACACCACAGCAACTCTCTGAACTTCCAGCGATTGTATACAGTAATGTCGACTTAACAATTGATCAGTTACAAATCAAAAGTGCCCATAAAAATGAACGTTTCTGTCACTATAAAATGCAAACAAAATATAAGGTCAGTGATGTAAAAACCATGATAAACGCAGCCAAAGATGGTATTGGCTACGCGCTTATTGATTTATCTAATTTAGAGGAATCATTGGAACAGCAGGGATTGGTGCAACTACTACCAAACATGATTATTTCGCGTGTAGATACGGCCATCTATGCAATTTGCCCACACAGAAAACATACCATGCTAGTAAAAGAATTTATTCGAGCGGTACAAGATCATATCGGTACACCACCGCTATGGGAAATGTACCTTTCTCATAAAGAAACAAAATGATAACTATTTATCAAAAAGTTACAGTACAGTAATGATATCTTCAGCGGCTAAACGTGCTTTAGGTAAACCGTAGTTATAATCTTGACCTTCTAAATGGTAACCCATCGCTAATGCAAACTCACAAACATAGCCATCTAACTCATTATTAAACAGGGAACCTATAAGTTCAGAATCGACACCTTCCATTGATGTTGATGCAATGTTTAATCGAGCAAGGACATGCAGAGTATTACCTAACGCAATGTATGTTTGTGCTTTAGTCCAATGACCATTAAATCCATTTTCATCAGTGTTTGATTCAGCGAAGCCATAAGCACCATTTAACATGTTGTCATAGTTTTCTGCGGCTAAATGACCAGAGGATACTTCAACGTCCACCACTTTACGGTAATCATCTTTGGTATAATATGGGTTATGAGCAAATAAAATGATATGAGATGCTTCAGTTGCATGTCGCTGATTCATTTGATATTTATTTGCAAATGTTTCATGGAAACGTAACTTTGCCTCATCACTTTCTAATACAATAAATTTCCATGGTTGTGAATTTATTGATGATGCCGATAACCGAATCGCTTCTTTGATCACATCCATATCTGCTGCGCTAATTTTTTTAGTTTTATCGTATTGTTTAGCAGTATAACGGTTATGAAGGTCTGTAATAATTTGATGTTGCATAATAATATCTCTCTTAACTCATTGATGGAGCAATAATAGAGAGAAATTAAGAGACAATAAATAGCATTAATTTCCAATTATTATGGCTATTTTGTCCATAATCAGACAGATTAACTTACCATTTAGTCATCAATTTTATCGTCTTTTCTTATTAATATTCGTTATGATACTGGCTAAAAATACCAACAAGCGATAAATTAGAGTCTCATCTCTATATTCTTAACTATCGTGCCAACCATGATTCAATCAAATATTTTGCTTCGTTACCCATCATTACGAACCTTTTTCAATTTAAGAACCAATATTGCAGCTCTCAGTTTTGTCAGTTGCTCTATTCCATTGTTTCTAATGGGACATGTCACCATGGGTATTGCTTTCTCACTTGGTAGCATTAGTTGTGGATTTGCTGATACGTCTAGTGTGACCAAATACCGTATCTATGACTTTCTGATAGCCTTACCCCTCTTTTTCTGTATCAGTTTAGGCATCGAAGTTGTCTTTCCACATTCATTACTCTTTGTTGGCTCGTTAGCCATTGTTAGCTTTGCACTATTTATGCTCGCGGTATTAACGCCTCGATTAGGTGCTATTGGGTTTGCAGCTATTCTGTTAGCTATTTATGCGATGTTATTACACCTAGACGGTCGTTCTGTGTGGCTGGTTCCTCTTTGGCTGACAGGAGGTGCGATGTGGTATATTTTCTGGCAAGTATTAGCGATATTTTTTCTGCCAAATCAGGAATCAAAAGATATTTTATCGGACCTTTATCAAGTATTAGCAAAGAAACTCATGCTTCACGATCAAGGTTTTGTACTTGCAACAGATAAAAACCAACTTTTTATTAAATCAGCCCAATTCCGATCTCAAATAGCAACCTTGTCACATACGCTTGAATATCGCATTCATCAGCAATTTTGTTGTGGTGAAGACAACGCTAAACTACAAGATATTTATCGTTTTTTAAAAATTGCAGAACGTATTAACGAACAAACACGTTTAATGTATTTCACGTCAACGCCGTTATTAAAGCAATACAACCCACAATGGCTAGAGAATATTCATTATGCTAACCAACAAATTAGTCAATATTTAGCGCAAGTCAGTGTTAATAACGTACACCATTTAACACTGCCTGAGATCGATTTCAAAACTCTACGTCAATATCAGGTAGCAGAAGAAGCGCAAGACGAAGCAATTACAGCACATTCGTTCATTAATAAATTAGATATTATTTATCTTTTATTACAAGAACTTAAAAACAAAGCAACCACGATTGCAATCACCCCTCAAATCGTATCTAAACCTATTGTTCTAACATGGAAATGGCAAGATATTGTTTCAAAACTTGTTAGCCAAATGACACTGAAATCAAGTTACTTCCGTCACGCACTGCGTGGAACATTAAGCCTTACTACGGGCCTTATCGTTGTACGTTCGTTGAATCTCGATTTTGGTTTTTGGACATTAATGACCAGCTTATTGATATTACGCCCGAATTTATCCATGACATGGACACGGCTGTTACAGCGTCTTACAGGTACGGTTTGTGGATTGATTGTGGTCGGTGGTTTACTGCACTTTCAAGTATCAACCGACATTTTACCTTTTGTCTTCTGTATTGCTGCTGTACTGTTTTTTCATACTTCTGCGCGTCATTATGGGTTTGCAGTCTTCTTCGTTACTTTATTTGTTTTTGCTGGCTTCTCACTCAATGGGCAGGGAGACAACATCATGCTACCGCGGTTAGATAACACTGTATTAGGGGTATTTATTCCTCTTATTTTTGTGTTTATTCTCACTCCAGGTTGGCAAAAGAAATCATTTCCAACCCAACTATCAACCACTATCAAGGGTTATACCGATTACTTAATTAGCTTTCATCTTTACTTAGCAAATAAAGATCCACAACACATTGAGAAATTACAACGTCACTTTCAGAATTGTGTCGTCTACGATACCAACCTATTTGATCACTGGATGGGATATTTAGGCGAACCACAACGTAATTCACAAACCAGTGAACACATTCTTCTTTGTAGCCGTAGTTCTAATATTATTTTACGCATATTAACCCAACTAAATGAAAATAAAGAAAAAATAACACTCAACAACCAGATAGAAGCTGAAATAAAAAGTGCGACTCATTCATTAATACAACTTCAACAGCTGTTGCAGCAAACATTAAATCATACTGAGTTATTCAAACATATTTCTAAACAAGAACAGTTAATTTATCAATCTTTTACTTATATTGAAGATGAGATATATCGTCTGGATAACAACCAGTTAATCACGTTACTGGCAAAAGAAATCACCTTATTTCTTAATGCCATCGACCATCAAGCACAAAAATAATTACGACGTCATTGTTTATAATAGCAGTACGTTGTTTCTCTATAAGCCAGTTATCATGCTGGCTTTTTTAAATACGGGTTAACCATACTATTTAATAACAATTATCAATAACTGAATTAGCGTTATTTAGCTATAAAACTGCTAGAATTGCATCCTTAAAAGCATCAGAAGTTAAGGACAGAATAATGCTAAAAAAAACGCAACTGTGCGGTATTGTTATTGCTTTAATCGCTTCAAGTTCAGCATGGGCAGCGGATCAAACCGTCACACTTAAAGACGGACGCCAGGTTATTCTGCATGATAACTTTACTTGGCAATATAAAGCACAAGCCAATGATCCAGCCACCAGCCCGCTCCTCAAAACAACCGCAACAGCAATTCCCGTTGTCGCAACATCAGCGGTAGCAATTCCTATTATTAGCGCACCCAAAGGTGTTGAAGTTGAATTAGGAACCACAAAAGCGATTCAACAACTCAGTGACAGTGGTATGGATGTGCTATTAACGGCAGCACATTACGAAAATGGCACACTGATTATTCCAACCATGATGACAAACCAAAGTTCGAAATCAGTGGTCAATGTCACCATGAAAGTACGTTTAAGTAATAGTGACGGCCAAACAATAGCCACGGACGAGTTCACTATATGGCGCTCAATTAACCGTATGCCAGACACCTATTTCCGTCCTAAAACACAGCATCAAGGTAAACCAATTATCTTTGATGTACCAAAAGCTGAGCGTTACTTTATTGATGCTGAAATCACTGATGTTGATATGAGATAAACAACAAAAAGCTCAAACTATAGTATAGCTTTGAGCTTTTTCATTAAAAAATTAAATGGTTATTTATTCAGTGCAAATACTGACATCAGTAAGTACCCCAAAATGATCAGATACCACACCATAAAAATCACCATTAAAGATAACTTGATGTTTTATTACAGGTAGTGGTTGATTACTAAAAATATAATCTAATCGTAATGATTCACTATTTTGCTGCCAGCCATCAATATTTTTAACAACTGTTGTCCCTATATCTTTCGTTTCTGCCATAGCATAACAATCAAATAAGTGACATTGTAACGCATAATCATAACCTTGATCACGAATATGGCTAGGGTTATTAAAATCACCTAATAAGAAGCTCAATCGTGGTGATAATGTCGCTATAATTCGATTTAAATGATCAGCAAACGAACCTTGTTCATCATTCCACCAACCACAATGGCAATTATAAAAATCCAACTCTAGTTGTTGATAAGCTACTTTAATACGTACAGCACGACGATGTTTCCAATTACTGACATCATAATTATCACTTAAATCGATCACTTGATGCTCAATAATGGGTAAGCGGCTTAAAAAGGCCAAGCCTTCTTGATAAACCTCATAGCTTTGATGAACAAAATCCCAAGTTAATTGATAATCATGCCCCAATTCAGCTAATTTTTGCTGTAATAAATAACCATAATTATCACTATGTACAGGATAATTACTGCACATTTTATCGCTTATGGTTGCACTAAGATGATGTTGATTAACTTCTTGTAATGCAATTACATCACAATCTTGATCAATAATGGCTTGAGCAACTATGGCTAACTTTTGTAATTGATCTGATTCTTGCCAACTGTGAGTATTTAATGTCAATAACTTCATAAATCATTCACTTACTAATGATGTATTGAGATAAAAGCGCAGTGTTTACCTACGCTTATCATAATGTCATTCTTCACAGCAGCGGATTAAGCCGTTGCAAACTTATCTATCAACGCTGACTTAATTACATCAACACCTGGGCCATAAATAGCTTGAACCCCTTGATCTTTAATCACTAAGCCTAATGCACCCGTTGACTTCCATAAGGTATAATCAGCCACTAATGCAGGATCTTTAACCGTAATACGTAGACGTGTCATGCACGCATCAATCTCTGCAATATTGCTACGACCACCAAGGTTTTGAATAATAATTTCAAGCTTATCGTCTTGTGACATCCCTTCGGCTTTCTCATCAATATAATTACCTGCACGTCCAGGGGTTGGTAAATTAAATTTAATAATAAGCAGGCGGAATAAAGCATAATTAATCGCAAAGAAGGCAATACACACCATCACAAAGCTAATTAAGTCCCCACCAATGCCCGCCGAAATCATCATGGGAACACGGGTAATCAATTCAATTAAACCAAAAGCATGCACACGTAAATCAATCAGATCCACCAGCGCAAAAGCCAATCCGGTTAATATTGCATGGGCTACATACAATACCGGTGCAACAAACATGAACATAAATTCAATCGGCTCAGTGACACCTGTTAGCAATACAGCTAAACAAGCTGAGAAGAACATTGCCTTATATTGCAGACGCTTATCGCTATCAACACAATGGTACATGGCAAGACCAATACCAATTAAAGAAGACGCAGCAATGATCACTTGGCCTGCTTTAAAGCGTGCTGGGTGAACCGTCGCAAGTAGATGTTGATAAGCTGCAGGATCCGTTAATTTGAGGTTGTTTAAATCACTCACCCATGCAAGCCATAATGGATCTTGACCATAAACACTGGAACCTGCACTTGGTCCGGTTAATAACTGATATGCCCCACCCAGCTCGGTGTAGTTCATTGGAATAGTTAGCGTATGGTGTAAACCAAATGGCAGTAATAAACGCTCTAAGGTACCGTAAACAAACGGAGCAACAATCGGTGCGCTATCTTTTGAACTTGCAATCCATTGACCAAATTCATTTAATGCACCTTGTACTAATGGCCAAACAACCGCTAGCACAAATGCAATGATCACTGAATAAATAATCACCATAAAAGGTACAAAGCGTTTGCCATTAAAGAACGCTAACGCTTCAGGTAAACGAGAGTAATCATAATAACGGTTATATAAATTAGCCCCTAAGTAGCCTGAGATGATGCCAATAAATACTCCCATATTCAGTGCTGGTGCGCCTAGAATAGTGGTGAAAAATTGAGAGACCGGCAACTCAGAACCAAACAGACTCATGACCGTTGCATGAGGATCACTCATCATGCCGCCATTAACCCCGAAAATAACCCCAGTAGTGCGGTTAATCAGTATAAAAGCTATCACGGCAGCAAACGCACCGCCTGCACGTTCTTTAGCCCATGAACCACCAATTGCAACGGCGAACAATAGGTGTAAGTTAACAATCACGCCCCAGCCAATATTTTCCATAATATGGCCAAGAGTTTCGATAGCGCCAATGCCACCAGCATACATAGCGACAACTTTACCTAACGAAATCATAATACCAGCAGCAGGCATTACGGCGATCACAACGATCAGTGATTTACCGAACCGTTGCCAAAAATCAAACGAAAGCAATTTACTCATAACTAATTCCTTGATTGAGGTGGCAGGTTTACGTCATCACTGACCTGCCATAAATATAACTATTGTTTTTTCACAAACACATAAGCCGCATAAGCTGGCGCTAATTGTGTCGCCATAAAGTCACTACGGGCGGTGTCATTATTTGGCGTTTGATTATCGAGAATGAGTTCCCCTAGCTGAGTAATATCAAGATCAACTCTTGTTTCGTGATCACTTAAATTCGTAATAACTGTCCACGTCAGATCTGCTTCAATCCGTTGATAAGCATAAATATGGGCATCATTTTCTAGTAATAATTGATAGCGACCTGTAATCAAACTTGGATTGTTTTTTCGAAGGGCGATTAACTGTTTATAAAACTGTAAAATCGAGTGCGGATCGCGCTGTTGTTGTTCAACATTAATATCGGTGTAATTAGGATTAACGACTAGCCAAGGTGCGACCTCAGAAAAACCACCAAATGCCTGCGTATTCCACTGCATTGGGAGTCGACTATGATCACGTGAAACTTGGTTTAGCAACTCTAATATCTGTTGATCTGTTTTTCCTTGCTGCTGTAATTTAATGATTAAGTTTTTAGCTGATACATCATTAAAGTCATCTAATGTAGAAAACGTATGATTTACCATACCGATTTCTTGGCCTTGGTAAATAAACGGCGTACCTTTCATTAGAAAATAACAGGCAGCTAATGCTGTGGCACTGCCATACCAATAATTGGCATTTGCAAACGTATTAATACTACGAGCTTGGTCGTGATTTTCGAGGTATAAAGCATTCCACCCTTTACCTTCTAACGCATTTTGCCAACGGGTTAAAATTTGCTTAAATTCTACCAAATCAAACTGCTCACGATTTTGCTCTTCTGACCACAACTTCATGTGTTCAAATTGGAAAATCATATTAAAGACGCCACCTTTATCGTTGTCAGTAGGCTCAGCCACCCACGTTAATGCATCTTGTGCTTCAACCCCATTGGCTTCACCAACAGTTACAATATCAAAAGGAGCAAAAGCTTGGTCACGCAGTTCATATAGATGCTGCTCAATACCATCAACATTCATGTGGTAATCAAACGAAGACACATAATCATCACCCTTTGGATTAGGTAATGATGGTAAGCCCGGTTGTTTTTGAATATGGCTAATAGCATCCACTCTAAAACCATCAATGCCGCGCGCTAACCACCAATGAATCATGCTAAATAACGCTTGTTTTACTTCAGGATTTTGCCAATTCAAATCTGGCTGTTTTTTAGAAAATAAGTGCAAATAATATTGCGCAGTAGCCTCATCATATTGCCACGCACTGCCATGAAATATACTTTCCCAGTTATTAGGAGCATTGGTAGGACTTGTCGGGGTTGGAGCACTACCATCGCGCCAAATATACCAATCACGCTTAGGATTAGTTTTGCTTTGGCGTGATTCAATAAACCATGGATGCTCGTCACTGGTATGATTAATCACTAAATCCATAATGATACGAATACCGCGATCATGTGCAGCACTGATTAAGCGATCAACATCGGCAAGACTACCGAAATCTGGATGAATAGCTTGATAGTCACTAATATCGTAACCATTATCATCATTAGGTGATTGATAAAATGGACAAATCCATACCAAATCAATACCAAGTTCAACTAAATAATCAAGCTTAGTAATAATGCCAGCAATATCACCAATACCATCTTGGTTACTGTCAAAAAAACTACGTGGATATATTTGATAAGCAGTGGCGGCTTTCCACCATGCAAGCGATGTTGCTGACGTATTATTAGGGTGATTCATCCATTTAACCTTACTAAACGTATACTACATATTTGTATGTGTTACCGATAACACATACGGTAAGATCGAATGTAGTGATATGCAAAAGGTTTTTAAATGAACTGAGAGCTTTCTCTAATTTTTAATTCAAATTGGCCTTCACAAGAACTTGAATCGCGCTTGATTAGCTTCTTCACTGCTTGATAACCCATTTGATAATAATTAAATGCCACCGTTGTTAAACTAGGCACTAACAAGTCGCTATAATCATAATCGCCAATACCTATCACCCAAATATCATGCCCTATTTTGAGGTGTTGTTCTTTGGCTCGACGGTATAAACGTATCGCAATATTATCAGTAGCACAAAAGTAAACATGGTTAGATTTCAATGTAATTGATTGATAAGCTTCTTTTTGTTCAGAATCAGCTAATGCTTGTAATGAATGCGGTAAGGTCGGTGCAATATAAGCCAACGTGGTTTGCATCAATAGAGTACGTGATGACAACATACGCGCGTCATAAATATAATGTATGGCTGTAAAGGGAGCTTGCTGTTGTTGTAACTGATGAATAGTATGAGAAACGAGTGCCGTAATCGCCGCTTGTTCTGGATAATATAAACAACAATGATCAGGAATAGCTTTACCTATAAAAATCAGGTTTTCTAATTTTTTATAAAATGGCTCTTCAACACTGTGCTTTGAAGCAATAACAATAGTACCAAGAGCATTAAGACCATTAAATTCACTTACCGCTTGGCGCTCTGATTCATGGCTAAACCCTGTCGCATGAAATAACATTCGAGCATTAGACTCATTTGCAGCCGCTAACGCACCTTTAATCACTAAGCTCGTCGTGTAAGACTCAATTCGTGGCGCAATAAAACCAATAATGTTCGATTGACTACGAATAGAGCGTGCAAATTTGTTTGGGGTATAATGGTTTTCTTTTACGATCGCATCAATTTTAATCCGATTTTCTTCTGAAACATAACCGCCATTAAAATAACGTGACACTGTCATTTTTGAAATTCCAAGCTGTTTTGAAATATCAGCCATAGTCATTTTTTGCGTCATAATATCTTCATTACTCTTTACTTATCATTTTGATAGTATCCAATATATTAGTTAATTAGACAGTAACTAAATACACAACACGACCGATTATTATCAATATTGTTATTCCCTTCCATAAGCGACAAACAGCGCCACAGCAAATGTCTACTAAATAACCAACAAATCAAAATCTTTTTTCAAAAATACAACCTAAGTACGTTTTTTAACATTTTTAATACATTTAAGTACAAATAGCGTTTTATTACTTACTTAAATTGATCAAGAATAGAGTAATAAAACTCATAACACAGCTTAGCCTAGAACACTTAACGTACAATAAATGATGGAAAAATAGCTTTTTTGTATTTTTAAACATTTATATACAAATAATTTTTATACATTGGTGAGTTATATTTCAATACTTGAAACAACGGAACAGCAACAAATTCACAACATTGAATAACAAAGGGGGTTGTTATCCAATAACGATTATTGTTTTGCCTTGTTATGAGTAATCAAGTTCACGGAGGAAAAATGAAAATAATTCGAAGTAAGAAGGTGATCATCATCCTGCTTACATTACTCTCAGTATTACTTTTGGTAACTCTTTTTACCAGCAGTAACATGGTGCTCTTTGATTCAAAAGGCAGCATTGGTGAAGCCCAATCATCTTTAATCATTACATCCGTGCTTCTAATGGCCATTATTATCGTGCCCGTTTTATTCATGACGATTTATTTTCCTTATAAATATCGCCACAGCAATAAAAAAGCGGAATACACGCCTGAATGGGAACACTCAACCAAAATAGAAGCGGTTGTATGGACTGTCCCCTGCTTGATCGTTTTAGCACTCGGATGGATCACTTACCAAACCTCTTACTCACTTGACCCAAGAAAAGAGATAGTTTCCGATCAAGAACCATTAACCATTCAAGTAGTTGCTATGAATTGGAAATGGCTTTTTATTTACCCAGAACAACAAATTGCAACGGTCAATGAAATAGCACTACCCGTTAACCGTCCTGTGAAATTTTTAGTCACTTCCGATACCGCCATGAACTCATTTTTTATTCCACAACTAGGTAGCCAAGTTTACGCAATGGCTGGTATGGAAAACCGTTTAAATCTCATGGCTAAAGAGGAAGGTTCTTATCGCGGTATTTCCGCCAATTACAGCGGTTATGGCTTTGCTAACATGCGCTTTAAAGCCCATGCAGTTAAAGATGCTGCATTTAAAGAATGGGTTCAAAAAGTCAAAGCATCAGAACTTGTTTTAAATAACAACAGTTACGATCAACTCACAGCCAATGCCAAAGAGCAAATTTCAAAGCCCCATCCAGTCACATACTTTGCCTCTGTCGCACCGCTAAAATTCAAAGATATTATTGAAAAACATGCAGGAGTCCAAAATGGCCTATAAAGGAGATGTATACGCCGAAGCGGATCCGATTTTCGGCAAATTAAATTGGGATGTAATTCCCTTTACCGATCCAGTCGTTTTCCCAGTCATGATGGCCGTAGTGCTTGGCGGACTAGGGTTATTAGGCTTGATTACATATCAGAAAAAATGGCACTACTTATGGAGTGAATGGTTTACCTCTGTCGATCATAAAAAGATAGGCATTATGTATATCATCGTGTCAATGGTAATGCTCGTACGGGGATTTTCTGACGCCATACTAATGCGATCTCAACAGGCAGCATCAACAATTGATGCCAGTTATTTACCACCAGAACACTACGACCAAGTTTTTACTGCCCATGGCGTGATCATGATTTTCTTCGTTGCGATGCCATTTGTCGTGGGTCTCATGAATATTATCGTGCCATTGCAGATAGGTGCTCGCGATGTTGCCTTTCCATTTTTGAATTCCTTGAGCTTTTGGCTATTCGTTGTTGGCGTTATTCTAATTAACCTCTCTTTGTTTGTTGGTGAATTTGCCGCAACAGGTTGGTTAGCCTACCCACCACTTTCAGGTATGGATGCTAACCCTTGGGTCGGGGTTGATTATTGGCTATGGTCACTGCAAATATCAGGTATAGGGACATTATTAACGGGTATTAACTTTGTTGTTACTATTATTCGTATGCGTGCACCAGGCATGAAAATGATGCAAATGCCGGTGTTCACATGGACATCACTGTGTGCCAACGCACTGATTGTACTTGCCTTCCCTATTTTAACGGTGACCTTAACTCTGCTAACACTCGATCGTTATGTTGGTACCCATTTCTTTACCACTGATATGGGTGGCAACCAAATGATGTACGTCAACCTAATCTGGGCATGGGGTCACCCTGAAGTTTATATTTTGGTGTTGCCTGCTTTCGGTATTTTCTCTGAAATTACAGCGACATTCTCACGCAAACGTCTATTTGGTTACACATCATTAGTGTGGGCAACAATGGTAATTATGGTGTTGTCATTTATTGTTTGGCTGCATCACTTCTTTACCATGGGCGCAGGCGCAAGTGTTAACGCCTTCTTTGGCATTGCAACCATGATTATCTCGATTCCAACCGGAGTTAAAATCTTTAACTGGTTGTTTACCATGTATAAAGGACGGGTTGAGTTCAGTGCTAGCATGTGGTGGACAATTGCGTTTTTAATCACCTTTACCATTGGTGGTATGACGGGAGTAATGCTTGCAATCCCTGCGGCTAACTTTGTACTACACAACAGCTTATTCGTTATTGCCCACTTCCATAACGTGATTATCGGTGGCGCGCTCTTTGGTTACTTTGCTGGCCTTACTTACTGGTTCCCGAAAGCCACCGGATTCACCCTTGATGAACGTCTTGGTAAGATCTCATGTGCACTTTGGACCGTCGGTTTCTTCGTGGCCTTTATGCCTGTCTATGTGCTTGGTTTTAACGGCATGACTCGCCGTCTAAATGTCGCGGATAATCCAGAATGGGCGCCTTATTTATGGGTAGCAGCCTTTGGTGTCTGTATTGTTGCAGCAGGTATTGCAGTTCAGTTCTACCAAATATTCGTCAGTATTCGTGATCGAAAACAGAACCTAGATCTTACTGGTGATCCATGGAATGGTCGTACATTAGAATGGGCGACATCATCCCCTCCGCCGTTTTATAACTTTGCATTACTGCCTAAGATTCATGATCGTGACGAACATCATTACGCCAAAGAACATGGTCTAGCTTATCAAAAGCCTGAACGTTATAAGCGAATCCATATGCCTAAAAATACATGGGCAGGTGTGGTTATCAGTATGTTTTCATTGATGTTTGGTTTTGCTTTCATTTGGCATATCTGGTGGATGGTCATTGCTGGAACCATTGGCATGATTGCTTCTTGGATTGTTTACAGCTTTCAACGCAGTAAAGATTACTATGTTGAAGTCTCTGAAGTGGAAGCAATTGAACGTAAACATCTTGCTAAAGCACGTGGTGAGAAGACCGCCGAACACAAAGATGGGAAAGATGATGATGATTTCGATCCATCCGATCTAAAACCAGCTGATTACATAGCATAAGGGGCGAGAGTAATGATGACTACAGAAGTAAAAGATACATTTAATCTCAATGTCTCTGCTCAGTCTAACGACAGTCATGAACTCGATGATCATGACCATCACGACTATGCTGGTGATACTATTTTTGGCTTTTGGATTTACATCCTCAGCGACTGCTTATTATTCGGTACTTTATTTGCAGTTTACGCTGTTTATTCAAATAGCTTTGCTGGCTTAATTGAACCTAAGGAACTGTTCAATCTTGGTTTTGTATTAACAGAAACGGCACTATTACTGTTTAGTAGCTTTACATTCGGCATGGCAATGCTCAAAGCCAACCATGAAGACATTAAAGGTATGTTCAAATGGTTAGCCATTACGTTTGGGCTTGGTTTGTCTTTTTTAATCATGGAACTGTATGAATTCTATCATTTTACTAGTGAAGGCGCGACGTTCCATAGTAGTGCCTACTGGTCAGCATTTTACGGTTTAGTTGCCACTCACGGACTCCATGTTTTTGCAGGCTTAATGTGGATGATTGTATTGGTGTTCCATTTTAAACGGGACGGATTTTCTACAGAGAATAAAACACGTTTAGCCTGTTTAAGTTTGTTCTGGCACTTCCTTGATGTTATCTGGATCTGTGTGTTCAGTGTAGTTTACTTAATGGGAGTATTGTAATGGGCAATTCAACTAACCAACACTCGACTAACGAACATTCAACGGCGCATGGTCAAGGCGGCCAAGCCCACGGCAGCGTAAAAGAATATGTTCGAGGGCTAGTATTCTCTATTATTTTAACCATTGTACCTTTTGCAATGGTGATGGCTGGCGTCGGTTCGACCCAATTCATTATTGGCGTGATCATGGTGTTCGCTGTTGCACAGATATTAGTCCAGCTGGTGTTCTTCCTGCATATGAACACCTCGTCTGAACAAATGTGGAATACGTCGTCAGCTGTATTCGTGGTCGTTATTGTGGCTATTATTCTTATTGGTTCGTTGTGGATCATGGATCACTTAAACCACAACATGCTAATGGGTCATTGATCAAGGAGGTTCTATGATTAAACCTTATCTGAAACTGACCAAACCGGGCATTATCGGTGGCAATCTCATTGCAGCCATCGGTGGTGTATTACTGGCATCTCAAGGTAATATTGATGGCGTATTACTCTTAGCTGTCTGTATTGGTACCACCTTGATTGTTGCATCAGGTTGCGTGTTCAATAATGTTATCGATATAGATATTGATAAATTAATGAAACGTACCTGTGAGCGAGAATTAGTCAAAAAAATCATTCCCGTCTCATATGCATTAATGTGGGCAACAATATTATGTATTGGCGGATTTTTTACACTTTATAAATACACTTCCACCGTTGCCTTTCAATTTGGCGTGCTTGGTTTTGTAGTTTACGTTGGCTTATATAGCCTCTATTTCAAACGTAAATCAATTTACGGCACTTTAATTGGTGGCTTATCAGGCGCTTGTCCTCCCGTTATCGGTTATTGCGCTGTAACAGGACAATTTGATAGCGGTGCCGCAATACTGTTTATTACATTCTGCTTATGGCAAATACCTCACTCATACGCAATTGCAATTTACCGTTTCGATGATTACAAATCAGCCTCAATTCCAGTTTTACCCGTTGAAATCGGCATTGCTCGTGCACGTTACCATATCATTGGTTATATCATTGCCTTTGCGATGGCAGCATTAACACTGACTTATCTTGGTTATGCGGGTAGCTGGTATGCATTAGGAATGGGATTAGTGAGCTTACATTGGCTGTATATTGCCAAAGTAGGTTATCAAAAAGTCCCTAATGCTCAGTGGGGTAAAAAAATGCTGTTATGTTCCATTTTCAATATCATGGTGTTTTGTACGTTAATTTCACTTGATTTTTCATCTGAGACCATTGCTGATGACTATCAAGTTAATGCATTACCTACCGTAGTAATGGAGCCTCATTCATGACTAAAAACCCAACTAAAATAGTGCTTCTTATTGGCGCTCTGTTTCTGGCCACCTTAATGGGATGCTATATTTATAACACCACAACCCCTGTTGGTGAAAATGTAAAATCACTAAAAGATCTTGGCGGTCCATTTGAACTAAACAGTATAAACGGCAATGTCAGCCTTGATCAATTTAAAGGCAATATTGTGGTGCTCTATTTTGGTTTTTTAAACTGTGCTGAAGTCTGCCCCTCTTCCATGGGCACATTATCAGCGGCTTTTTCACGCTTATCACCTGCAACCTATCAACATGTACAAGGATTATTCGTCAGTGTCGATCCTGAACGCGATGATTTAGTGTCATTAAATAAATTCGCTAAATACTTCGATGAACGGGTTATTGGCTTAACCGGTACCAACCAACAAATAGAAGCTTTAACGAAACAATATGGTGTTTATTTTGACATTGTTGATATGGAATCATCTGAATTAAGCTATACCGTTGATCACTCTTCTCGTTTTTACATTATTGATGACACAGGCAAGTTAGTGGGAGCAATGAGCCACAATACTACCCCAGTCGAATTAGCTGCGGGCATTGAACGTATTTATGAAAAAACCATTGCTAAAAAATAGGAGATAACAATGAAAAGAAGTGCCTTATACCTTGCATTATTAATGAGTTGTTTTCATGCTACGGCTTTTGCAGCGGATGTAACTCATGCAGACAACCATGTTCAATCTCAGCAAAACTACACTGAGGTTCAAAAAGTAGATTCCACATTAACAATTGAAAATGCAACCGCAAAAGCCACGATCCCTGGTGCAAGTGTCAGCGCAGGCTACATGAAAATCATCAATAATGGAGATACAGCAATCACTCTCGTTAGCGCGAGTACAGCTATTGCTAAACATACAGAATTTCACCGTATGTTTATGCGTGATAATACGATGGCAATGCGTAAAGTGGATAAACTTGAGATCCCTGCCAATGGCAACCTAATTCTTGCAAGCAAGGGATATCACCTAATGTTTATGGGTGTCAAACAAGACCTTAAACCAAATCAAGTGATCACAGTGACCATGAAACAAGATAATGGTAAACAGTTCGATGTACAACTTTTAGTGATGCCAATTAAAAAGTATTAATGCGGAGTGACGTATGAAAGGTGTACAGATTTTAGTTGCCAGTTTCTGCTTATTACCTAGTGTATTAATCGCGCCAGTTAATGCCAAAACATCAATGGACAATGTGGTAAAACATTTAAACAACTCTTGTTCGAGTGAATTAATACAATTAGCAGAAGTAACATTAAAGACAAATCCACATCGTATTTTATCTTATAATGATAAGCCTACTGATGTTCACCTCTTTAATGCGCTAGCAGTAACCAGCTATCGAGATCGTGATAGCCATGTCACCTTTCATGGTGTAAAAAATATAGCGGGAGGTTGTGATACATCGGTCACTGAAAGTTACGTATTACAAACATCTTGCTCAGACGCACGCCACGAAGCATTCAGTAAATGGGATTTTCAAGGTAAACTCAATGACAGAACTTACGTTTTAAATAGTAAACGTATTAAAGGCAAACAGGCTTTTTTAACCGACCAATTACCGGATATTTGTTTAGTTACAACCCGTCAACTGATCAATAATTAATCTGTATTCTCTTTTTATTTTTACGATCCCTCTTATTCTAAAATAACCAATTAATACATAATAAAAAAGGCTCAAATAAGAGCCTTTTCTTTATTCTTGTTCGCACCACCTATTATTGGTGAGCGACTTTCTTTTCAATTACTTTTTCAAAATGAAAAAATGCTTCTTTCATACACTCATCTAAATTTACATTATGAGCTTTAGCACTTACTTTATTAAATTCTTCTGTATCCATTTTTAAATCAACAGCATAACCTGTATCTTCTTTGATGATATCAACATGAATATGTTTAAACTCAGGATCAATAACCATCATTTCTTCAATATAACCAGCAACTGATGATTTAATTGAATCAGTTAATTCCATATGTTCACATTTGATTTTTAAGCTCATGATACACCTCAGTAATTATCTTAAATATCTGGAATTGACTATAAGCCTAAAGTTTTAAAATGTCGCTATCATAAAAAGTAATATTAATATTCAATTTTTGTTCTTTAATATATATCCAATTACGAAGTAATAAATTTCATCAAAAATTATATTTGAATACTCAAGAAAATAGGAAGCTTACGTTAACTCGAATTTTAACGTTAAAAATGCTAGAATCGCCGCCCTTGTTCGTAATAGATACCATCATGCACGCATCTAATCATCATTTTACTCGCTTCATTGCCGCTATTGATACGCTACCGCTACCTGAGCGTTTTACGTTTCCATTTTGCTACACACCTCATCCATTATGTGTATTAGCGGCTCAAGAATTACAACAACATATCGCGACTCAAGATCAATGGCAGCATAATTTTGGGTTGGACAATAATGATGCGATTGGTCACATGTTTGGGGTGTTATTGGTTCAAAACCAACAAGGTGAATTTGGTTATTTATCGGCATTTTCAGACAAGATTGCCAATCTAACCCATCTACCCCATTTTGTTCCGCCAGTATGTGATGAGCAAAACATCGCCCCAGCAATTCAAGCTCAACAAGCATCGATTGATGAAGTGATGACTAAAATAACCGTAATTGAATCCAAGCCAAGCTACATTCAATTACAACAGCAGTATCAAACAGCTCAAACTCAAGCAGAGTTAGCCGCTGAATCATTTCGCTTACAGATGATCGAACAGCGCAAACAACGTAAATTACAACGCAAAGAGGCGGAGAAAAGTAACGATAGCGAATTCATGACTCAAGAATTCCATCGCTTAGCCCGTGAAAGTGCGTTTGATAAGCACCAACAGAAAACAATTCGTCAGCAATGGGCTCAAACACTGGCTGATATTAGCGATAAGTTACAAGCTGATACAGCAGAGTTGATCTTACTCAAATCAGAATACGACAGCTTAACGGCTGCATTACAACAACAGCGCTACGCACAATATCAATTTCTAAATCAGTATGGCGAAACACAAGATTTAAATGATCTCTTTAGTGATATAACACCGCCACAAGGTGCGGGAGATTGCGCCACCATTAAATTACTTCAGCATGCCTTTAAGCAACACCTGAAGCCTTTAGCGATGGCTAAATTTTGGTGGGGAGCCTCACCTGCTGCGCAAATTCGCAAACATAAATACTTTTATGAAGCCTGCAAAAACAAATGCGAACCGATTCTTCAACATATGTTGGCTGGCCTTAACATTGATGCTAATCCGCTATTACAAAATCCAGCAGAAGGCAAAGAGTTAGAGATTGTGTATCAAGACGATGCGATGGTGGTTATCAATAAACCGGCAGAGTTTCTTTCAGTTCCTGGTAAAACCATCACCGATTCAGTTTATAGCCGCATGCAAACGATGTTCCCTGACAGTGATAGCCCTCTGATTGTGCACCGTCTAGATATGTCAACCTCAGGGCTAATAGTCATTGCGCTTACCAAAGATGCGCATAAAGCCTTGCAAAAACAGTTTATTGAACGCACCGCAGAAAAACGTTACGTGGCATTATTAGATGGTATTGCCGAGCAGAATCACGGTGAGATTAACTTACCAATGCGGGTTAATTTAGACGATCGCCCACGCCAATTAGTCTGTTATGAGCACGGTAAACCTGCACTCACAAAGTGGCAGGTTCTTGAGCGTAAAGACGGTAAAACCAAGGTTTATTATTACCCGAAAACAGGCCGAACTCACCAGCTACGCATTCACTCAGCCCACCAAAACGGTATGAACATGCCAATTGTCGGTGATGATTTATACGGTCAAAAAGCAAACCGCTTACATCTACATGCACAATACCTTGGCCTAAACCACCCTGTTACTGGTGAACCAATGGTATTTGAAGTCGATGCCGATTTTTAAGTAGACTTTGAATGGTGTAAAACTAAAAAGCTAACAACAAATGTTAGCTTTTTTATTGTTTTATCGTGGCTGCTCTGAATAGTACCGTCAAATAACGAAAAGAGAGGTCATTCATCAGGTTACAACTTCGGTAGATATCTGATGTTATGTGAAATGGGTGGCTAATTGAGCCCCGACATATTCCCTTGGTAGTTATCGTAATGACAAAGTCGCTTGGTAATCACAAGTTAACTCACACTCTGACTAACTAAAAACTGGTTATGAGGGCGATAGGGAATCTATTATCCACGCGTTGTAGAGTTAGTGTTTATCTGTGAAATTTTTCGTGTTTCACTGGCGTCTTTCAGGCTCAAGCACACGTTGAGTAGATCACGGATATCCTCGTCTTTCAGGCTCAAGCACACGTTGAGTAGATCACGGATATCCTCAATGGTATGGACTCCCCACCTTACTGACATTGTCAGCTACAGTTATAGCGTCAACCAAAAAGGAGCCCATACCATGAATAAGCCTAGCACTATTTGTATTGATCTCGCTAAAAACGTTTTTCAAGTTGCATTGTTTAATCAACATGGAAAATTAAAGTCTAATCAAAAAATGTCTCAAGCTAAAATGGTCACATTTATAGCCCAATATCCCGCATCTATGATTTATATGGAGGCGTGTGGTTCTGCTCATTATTGAGGGCGATATTTTCAAAATAATAAGCATCATGTTCATCTTCTCCCACCTCAAATTGTCAGGATGTATCGAGCGGGTAATAAAAATGATGCAAATGATGCTCTTGCTATTTATGAAGCAGCCCAACGTCCAGACATACACTTTGTTTCAGTCAAAACAACTGAGCAACAAGATATAGCAAGTGTGTTGCATCTCAGAGAAAGTTATATAAAACAAAGAACAGCGATATCAAATCGGATTAGAGGCTTTGCCTTGGAATATGGAATAAAATTCCCGCAAAGCACCACTAAATTACGTGCTTTACTTCCTCTTGAATTGGAAGATCCTAATAATGGATTAACGTCTTCTGCCCGTTTTGTTTTACATCAGCTTCTTAATCAGCTTATTGAACTTGATAAGCCTATTCAGGAGGTTACTGATTATTTAATCGCTTACGCTAAACAAATACCAGCCTGTCAGTTACTAATGACATTAAGAGGCGTTGGCTGGATAGTTGCCAGCGCACTTTATGCTCGAATGGGCGATGCTTCAGCATATAAATGCGGACGCGATGCAAGTGCCAGTATAGGTTTAGTCCCCGCTCATTCAGGTAGTGGTGGTCATAATAAGCTATTAGGTATAAGTAAAAAGGGAGATCGAACATTACGTGCAGTCGTTGTACATGGGGCAAGATCTGTCGTTAGTAATATCAAAGATAAATCAGATCAACTTAGTTGCTGGCTTCGAGCCTTACTTGAAAGAAATCATTTTAATAAAGTTGTTATAGCATTAGCCAATAAGACCGTCAGGATGGCTTGTGCCATGCTGAAATCAAACCAACCTTACCAAGAAAAGCTGCCTGCTTAGTAGTGCTTAGATAAGGTTGCGATGTAACATGAAGTGCAATATCTCACCAATGTAGTTGCAAGAAACCGTGGATAACGTGTAATCAAAGCAGGCAAGGAAAAATCTGAGAGGGACGACGGTGTTGATACACCTTTAACTCGTATAGAATCCTTGCAACGTGAATGAAGCCATACAGGTTCGGGGTAGCTCCCCATAAAGAAACCGAATATACGTGCACTTGCCAACACGCTTTCTCAAACTCTTGCATTACACGGGGAGTCCATATACGTCCCTCCCAAAATGACCCTGTACAATTATCTTCTTTGTTGGCTTTACGTGCAATTTCTTCATTTAGACACCGCATAAACCAACTAATACTGCCTAATCGTGACTGCCATTCTGCAACCAATATTGATAACGCTTGTTTCTTATCTACACCAACATCACCATTATTAACAAAATCTACCGCAATAGGATGGCCATTAAATAGCTGTAACCAACGGGAAATGATCTCTTGAGGTGATAGCGCCTGTTGTTGCTGTATATCGATCTTTAATACTAAATGATAGTGGTTATTCATAACTGCATAAGCACAAACATCAATACAAAAAACCTCAGACAATTGCTTGATTTTACTAACGATCCAATCACGTCGATGTTGGTAATTTTTACCACTATACGGATCATCACCACATAAATAAGCCCGCCTAACACAGCGATTAATAATATGATAATACGGAGTAATTTGAGGTTCGATCAATTTACGTCTTGAGACTGTCATTTCTTCTACCATAAGCAACATGAAGCTTAAGTGTAGTGCCTTATCGAAAGTCTGCACTATTTTGGCTGTCCATATGACTAATACAAGTTCCTCCCTCGCTTTCATATGTATCTATGAGTTATGGCTGTCCTTGTTTGTTGATAGTCCATATGACTATTCATATGTATCTATGAGTTATGGCTGTCCTTATTTATTTTGTTTGTTGCTTTTGTTTTTGTATGGCTGTCCATGTTAAACAACCTCACTAAACAATGGTTGCCCAAGATATTCATCACGTTTTACTCCTGGTAGTACAAAATAGTAACTGCCGCCAAAGGGTTTGATATAACGTTCTAGCGGTTCGCCATTGAGCCTTTTTTGAGTATCAATAAAACCAGATTGAAGATTTTTCTGGTAGGACATAAAAATAAGCCCCATATCTAACATGCCAAACGTATTTATGCCAAGTGAGTAACTGTAACTACGACGACGTAATTTTGCCGTGTACCTCTCTGGATTACGAGGCTCAGCTCTGCGCATATGTGAATTAAACAAAATACGATCCCCGTGTGGGTCTGTCTCATATTTAGGCGAATCATGCTCGTACTGCATTCCAATAGGAGCACCTGTTATTTTATGGCGACCAAAATCATTTTCTTGATCTTCTAAGGGTGTCCTATCCCAAAATTTTGATCATAAGCCGATTCGTCGTCTTTTAACGTTGGATTTAGCTTATTCCGTTCAGAGTTAGGAGCATGACGTAAAGAAATAGCAATAACCGGAATCCCTTCACTTTCAATCTGCTTAATCATTTCAGCGGGAGCATAATTAGCAACAAAGACCACTTGAGGACGCGTTGCTAAAAGGCTCTCGATATTAACCTGAGTTAAGTCCCCTGGCGTAGGCATAGTAACCAGTGACGGTGCTAAACGAATATAACCTTCACCTAGTTGTTTTTTCCAACTACGTTGAATACCAACAACCTTATTTAAAGCATCTAATTGATTAAGAATATTCAACGTTTGATGCTGTAAGACGACAACACGATTAACATTATCGGGTATTTCAACCGAACGCCCTAGTTGATCGATAATATGACGAGCAGCATAACTAGAAGGTGAATTAATCAATAAAAAAAGGAATACAGTGATGTGTAATATATGATAACGCGGAGAAAAAAGCTTATTTTTAAACATAGATTCAGTTCACTAAAAAACGATATATACAAAACTATACATCGATATTTTCAAACTTTCAATTTAATTTATTTAACGTATCTTCTTACAAAAACTTTTACATAATATAACTAATTATATAAATCTATCTTTTAATTATAATTTATAAACATCTTTGAAAGAGAGCTAACTTACACACTCATGATAATTACTTATTAAAGTGATAATTACTATTAATTATTATTATCAAAATAATGACGTTAATATTTCAGCAGTAACAAATAAGTTCCCATAAAATATTCATAGATTTATAAAAAGGACCATATGAAAAGTATAAACACATTAACTAAATATATTTTAATATTTATGTTATTAGGAATTGGTGTAGGATTTATTATTAATCAATTAGTTGAACCAAAAATACAGCAATCCTGGTCTGACAACATCACATTACTAACCGACATTTTTTTAAATTTAATAAAAATGGTTATCGCACCACTAATATTTTGCACATTAACATCAGGAATAATGAAATTAAAAGATCTATCAGCTATTCGTAATATTGGTGGAAGAGCAATTTCTTGGTTTATTATTGCATCGGTATTATCAATCTTCATTGGCTTGATCATGGTTGTATTAATTAAACCAGGTTCAGGTATGAACTTAATTTCAACTAATGTACAATCACTGAATATTGATACCAATAGTTTATCATTTAGAGCATTCATTTCTCATATGATTCCAACCAGTATTGTTGGTGCTATGGCGAATAATCAGATATTACAAATTGTCATTTTTTCTTTATTTTTTGGCGTCGCGGGAGCATCCATTCCTCAACAACAAAATGAACAATTAGTATCATTATTAGAAGCTATTTCTAATACCATGCTAAAAATGACCAATATTGTAATGCTGTTTGCCCCTTTTGCTATTTTTGCTTCTATTTCAGCCATTATTGCCACTCAAGGTTTGAATGTTCTTTTAAATTACACTCAATTTATTTTTGGATTTTACACAACCATTTTGATTACTAGTCTGATTTTAATTGGTCTTGGCTATATCTTTATCAAACAACAAGTGATCACCTTAGTTTCAATGCTAAAGAATCCCATTTTAATTGCGTTCTCTACCACAAGTTCTGAAGCAGCCTATCCAAAAACATTAGAGCAATTAATTAAGTTTGGTTGTTCTAAGAATTTAGCCTCTTTTGTACTACCGTTGGGATACTCTTTTAATCTCGTTGGTTCAATGTGTTATTGCTCTTTCTCAGCCATGTTTATTGCACAGGCATATAACATTTCGCTGTCTAATTCAGAAATATTCACTTTAATGATCACTCTCATGCTGGCATCAAAAGGCATTGCTGGTGTTCCACGTTCTGCCCTCGTTGTGTTAGCGGCAACACTACCAAATTTCCATATTCCAGCGTCAGGGATCTTATTACTAATGGGCATCGATCATATTCTAGATATGGGTCGTTCAGCCATTAATGTATTAGGTAACGGCATTACAACGGCAGTGATTTCTCATAATATCGAAGGATTACCAAATCAAGATCGTGATTTAGACGATCCTTTACTTGAAGCTGCAAAAGTTAATAGTTAGCCAATGTAGACTGTTCCATTATTTAATAAGGGTTGTTTAGCAGCCCTTTTTTCCGATTATTTATCTTATACCCCCACTCCAGTCATGCATCATCTTTATCAATTACACTAAACGTATACATCCCTCTATTTCATGATTGAGATAACGATGTTATTTCTTTTCAATTACCGCTCACCCACGTATATTTAGTCCACTTTTTTACCATCTGTCGCTCAATACCTCAAAGCATAAAGGAGTATGCCATGCATCAAACAATAACATCATTACTTATCATTGATCCTCAATACGACTTTTATGATGTTCCATTACATGAACAACTCACTTTAGGTAACCAGCCAACTGCGATCCCGCCTTCTCTTCCTGTTCCTCACTCATGGGAAGATGCACAACGGCTTGCTACATTTATTGATAACAAACAAAAGAGCATTAACAATATCGTTGTAACCCTTGATAGCCACCATAAATACGATATTGCTCACGCGGTTTATTGGCAAAATAAGCATGGACAACATCCTGCGCCATTTACACTGATTAGCCATCAGGATATTGTCGATGGTTTATGGCTACCGACCAATTTAGAACTTCTTGATCACGTACTAGAATATACTCAATCCCTTGAGAAAACAGGAAAATACAGCCTGCTTATTTGGCCAACACACTGTGTCATAGATTCAGTAGGACATACCATTGTTGCCCCAATTCAAACAGCAATTAATGCTTGGGAAAAACAAACCGCACTTTTACATCACACCATATCTAAAGGTGAAAACCCGCATACAGAACACTATGGTGGTTGCGAAGCCGAATACCCACTACGCGATGATATAAAAACTCAGTTTGATCCCCAATTAACAGCACTAGTCGTACAAAGTGATCGCATCTTTATTTCAGGACAAGCTCTATCTCACTGCGTCGCTAGTACCGTTGAACAAATGGTCGATAAGCTACCACTTGCTGACATAAAAAAAATAACCCTCCTTATTGATACCACCAGCTCTGTTGCTGGCTTTGAACAACAAGCACAAGCCTTTGTTGAAAAAATGATGGCTTTAGGCGTTAACATTGCTAACACAACGGATATTGTGCCAAGTTAAAAAAAACAAATACTACTTATTTTTAAATAAAAAATCCGAGATGATAAATATTCTCGGATTTTAAGATTTAAATAACGACAACAATATGACCATAATAGGCAATACGGAAAGTTCTGCCGCTGCAAGCACATCTGTTACAACACCACTGAGCAAAAGAATAAAAACAGCCACTACACGTTGTGATAAAAAGCATTAGAATAAGTAATGCTTTAATCATTAACTAGCAATGAATATCCTGCCTAATTACAAAGAGTTTCAACAAGCACCAATACAATAAACGCTCATAAAATATAGATATTAGAACAATCCATTCTCAATATAACGTTAATATTTATTTATTAATGATAATTTTATCTATAATGAAACTTTTTCTAAAATTAACTATCAAACTATCCATTTGAAACAAACCGAAATTATTTAAGTAGTTAATTTATGGATTTTTTTTCCTTGTTAGATCTAATCAAGCAGATAACTGGTGTAATGTTCCCTATAGTTATGTTTTTTATTTCTGGCATTATCATATTAACAATTTCACGCACCTTTTTATGTATTTGGCAAAATGAACGTGTTTCTAATGCACAGGGTTGGAGAGTAATATTTATTTCTGGATTGCGCATGGATATTGTAAGTATGTGCTACTTGGTCATATTACCTTGTCTTATCACACCTCTTATTATTGGCGTTCCTTATTTAAATCATATTTGGTTAATTATTCTTTCCTTATGGATCACATTAGGATTATGGCTATTAGTTTATATGGAAGCAGCAACACCATTTTTCATTAAAGAATATGATGTACGCCCAAACCGCCTATTTGTTGAATATCTTATCTATCCCAAAGAAGTGATGAGCATGATGTGGAGCGGTTATAAACTTGAGTTAGCACTGGGTTTAATCATTTCATTAACAACACTTTACTTTGGTTGGATATTTTCAAACTATCTTATTCAAGACCTTCAAACACCCAATTGGTACTGGCGTCCTATCATTGCCCTAAGCAGTGTTGCTTTATGTGTAATAGGCGCACGTTCGACATTCGGTCATCGTGCTATAAATCCATCCATGATTGCCTTTTCACATGATAACCTCATGAATGATTTTCCATTAAATTCAACGTATTCAGTTCTGTATGCAATGAAACTAATGCGCAAAATAGTTGACTCATCCACTATTTATCCCCCAATGGAAAAAGAAGACATTATTCAGACTATGCAGGAAAATAGTCAATTACCCGCAGACGCTTTCAATTATCAGCCACTACCAACACTTGCCTACCACAAAGCAAGTAATACAGGTAAACGTAAGAACATCGTTATTTTGCTACAAGAGAGCCTTGGTGCGCGTTTTGTCGGTGGATTAGGAGGCTTACCATTAACGCCAAATCTCGATCTATTAATGCAAGAAAGTTGGAATCTAACTCGACTGTATGCCACAGGAACACGCTCAATTCGGGGTATTGAAGCTGTTACTACTGGCTTTTTCCCTACACCAGCTAATGCCGTTGTAAAATTACCTAAAAGTCAAAATAATTTTTATTCAATGGCTCAAACACTTAAAGATGAAAATTATCATACTCAATTCATTTATGCTGGCGAAAGTCACTTTGACAATATGAAAGGCTTCATGCTGGGTAATGGTTTTGTTGATATCCAAGATTTACCCACATTTCATAATCCAGAATTTATTGGATCATGGGGCGCGTGTGATGAAGATCTTTACAACAAAGCACATCAACAATTTAGTATGCTTTCTCAACAAGATAAGCCCTTTTTTAGCTTAGTATTCACAACAACAAATCATTCACCTTATGATTATCCACAAGACAAAATAGAGCCGTATAATCAACCTGCAACCACGCGAGAAAATACCGTTAAATATTCAGATTACGCCCTGGGTAAATTTCTAGAACAAGCTAAAAAATCAGATTATTGGGACGACACTATTTTTGTACTAGTAGCGGATCATGATTCGCGTGCTTATGGTGATCAAATAGTACCAATAGACTGCTTCCATATTCCTGCGGTCATTTTTGGTGGCGGTATTTCTGCATGTGAGGATAATCAATTAGCCAGTCAACTTGATTTACCACCAACGTTATTATCAATGGCAGGCATTAATGCTTATCACCCAATGATGGGTAATGACCTTACCAAAGAAGTAGAACAACATAAGCAAAGAGCCATCATGCAATACCACAATAACTTTGCGTGGCTAAACAAAGATAACCATGCTGTTGTCTTTCAGCCAAACAAAGATCTAATGACCTTTCACTATGAACCGACAACCCATGCATTGATACCACATGAATTACCAGACAGCGAAATAAAAACAGCGAATGCATTCGCGTTATGGGGCAGCTTGTCTTATAAACAAGATTTCTATCAATGGGATAAAATAAAGGCTGCACAAGCTAAAAACACTCAAAATTAATATACCCGCCGCTTTAAGACTTAAGGACAGCCATATATTTGAACACTTTTATGGCTGCCCTGTCTTTCACTAGCTTTCTTGAAACAAAGAGTAAAATGTAAATTAGTGCTGATCATCTAAACAGCGATGACATTTACAGCTCTAATCTATAATCCTATGGCTGTCCTATCTTTTGTCCTTTTTAGCTTTGCTAATTAATAAGTGTTTGTGCATTATTGTACCCGTCGTTTAAATTTCAAAACGCGTCGATAAGTGATTATAGGTGAGTCACATCATCATAACTCTTCTTGTTAAATCAAATAACTAGCAGCTTTTATCCAACAACTGAGCGTGACTATTATGACCTTTTCTTCCATCAAAACCGCTATTATTGGCTACGGCTTTTCAGCAAAAACGTTTCATATTCCCTTTATTAACACCTTGCCAGAATTCGAATTTACAGCGGTAAGCACCCGTAATCGTGAAGCAGTCAATCGTGATTGGTCCAATGTGCAGCACTATGAATCTGCGCAAGATTTATTGAACCACTCTGATGCTGAACTTGTCATTATCACAGCCCCTAACGACGTCCACTTTGAGCTCGCTAAACAAGCACTTGAAAACGGTAAGCACGTCATCATAGAAAAACCATTTGTAACCAACATTGCCGATGGTGAAGCATTAATTGCCCTTGCCGCAGAGAAAGACCGAATCTTGAGCGTGTATCACAATCGCCGTTGGGATGGTGACTTCTTAACAATTAAAAAGATGATTGAAGAAAAACGTTGTGGTGAGTTAAAGCATTTTGAATCTCATTTCGACCGTTTTCGACCAGAAGTTCGTCAACGTTGGCGTGAACAAGCCACCAATGGTGGTGGGCTTTTGTTTGATTTAGGCTCGCACCTTATCGATCAAGCGCTGGTATTATTTGGTGTTCCTGATGCGATTACCGCACAATGCGAAATCATGCGCGAAGGTTCAACAAATGTCGATTACTTCAATATTGTTCTGCACTACCCTAATCATTTAGCGACCTTGCATGGTGATTTATTCAGTGCTGGTCCAAACAAACGTTTTACGGTGAAAGGCACGCAAGGAAGCTATGAAAAGTACGGCTTAGATCCACAAGAAGCGTGTTTAATTGCAGGCGTTTTGGCTAACAAACCACAATGGGCAGACGAAACACCTGAGCAATATGGTCGTTTCTATAATGCAGATAGCGTCGAAACCATTACAACTGAGTCTGGTTGCTATCAACAATACTTTCAAGAACTTGCATTAGCGATTAACACCAATACAGCGCCACCCGTAACCGCAACAGACGCGTTATGGAATATCAAGCTGATCGCACTCGCAATGGAAAGTAGCCGCCAAGGTAAGACGCTTACTATTGATAAATGGTGATAGTGGTTAATTAAGACCGCCATTTTCTCTATCAAGCCAAAGACAGGACAGCCATATGTTTACATACTTTTATGGGTGTCCTATATTTCTTTTAAATTGATTGGTTCACACCAAGGATAACGCTCGACTTCTTTTCAGTATCACCTTTCATGACATTCCCAATATTTACTTATATAAAGCCGCTCGGGCTTGTCCAACACTTCGGATAGGTGTCGGCTGCGCGACACATATCCTTATCTGTTATGTTATGGTCTGATTTTTATGCCAATTTTTGGATTAAGCGATCTGAAATACTCTTCGATACACCTAACCATTCCATTGCTTCAGCCTTAGTAAGATCAATTCCACTCACATGCACAATTTCATTTCTCAAACGATACATTTTTAGAATTAGATCGGCTAAACCACTATCAATCTTCTCTAAACTTTGCAATTGCCGAACTATCTTGGTAATTGGCTGACGCTTACCGTCAGATCCCTTAGTTACAAGGATATTCTCGATATTTTGCCAAGATTGTAAAAATGCCCATTCTGGTGCTGTCTGCATTAATTCTAAATCACTAGCACTAAAAGACGAGCTAGGATAAGCAATTGTGATTCCTAATTCTATTGCATCACCTTTGACTTCATCGATAGCTTCAACCAGATCAATTTCTATATCGCCATACTTTGCTTTTTTTACTCGTTGTAATAGCTTGGCAACATCTTTTTTGAAGTACAACAATGCTCCTGCGACGACTATTGGCCAAGCCAAATGTCCCACAAGGTCAACAACTAACTTTAAATACTCGATCATTTACCTTTCCACTTGAGTAACATAACAACTTCCGCCCGTATTTATCTCGTAATAATATAAAAATCATTATAAATCAGGTACATTTTTAGTTATTAATCCCGATAGTAATCACAAAATCGGATACTTGCCATCTAGTTTCCGGGCTTTCTACTAGTAGTCGTCAGAGAACATAGGACAGCCATATCTTTATTTTAAAAACTCAACGCGCGGTTAGTAGATTCCCTATCGCCCTCGCGGGCATTAAAACAGTCGAGTCCCATCTATGTTCGATTTGAAAAAATGATGGTCGTTGAACCATTAACACTTTTATGGCTGTCCTGTTTTTCGTTTATAGAGTACCGTCAGAATTGATCAAAATGGATTACGAAAATTATGGGTGTCCTATATTTTTTCTTTGATTGGTTGACGCAAGGATAACGCTCGACTTCTTTTCAGCATCACCCTTCGTGATATTCGCAATATTTGCTTATATAAGGCCGCTTGGGCTTGTCCAACACTTCGAATAGGTGTCGGCTGCGCGACACATATTGTTATTTGTTAGAAATTTTGATCCACCCAGATTTATTATATTGCCATGCAACCCACTTATAGGGAACCGCATGCCCCATGATGAACAGAAAGCTTTTATTATTGGATATTTCTTCTGCTACTTTGCTAGCACTGATAATACCATGCAAATAATCAAGCTCTTGAGCTTCAGAAAGCTCATCAGGCGGATATGAAACCACCACCTTTAGATCACAGTTGATCAAAAGAAGATGAGCGACTTCCTGAAACAGACCACTTTTGAAGCTATTTTCATGTTCAAAAGCAATTCGAATACCCGTTAGAAAGCACTGTTCTGGAAAATCCTTTATATAATCATCATTGTCATAGAACACTGAATCTATGTAGTAGTAATCACCATTATAACAATTAAGGCCAAGTTTCTCTGCGACCCCTTTAACAATTGAATTTTGAGAGTGAATTATCAAGTGCGAATAAGCTTTATTGTCACACCACGCTCTTTCTATGTCATCGTTTCGCTCTTCAACAACATCACACCAATAACTAAAAAACTTATCCGCTAACACCATAATTACCTCAAATTTGCTAACAACTTGCCCAAATTTGTTCTTTGAACACGCGCCCGTATTTATCTTGTAATAATATAAGAATCATTATAAATCAGTTACATTTTTAGTTATCAATCCCGATAGTAATCACAAAATCGGGTACTTGCCATCTAGTTTCGGGGTTTCGACTAATAGTCGTCAGCAGAACATCAGAGAACATAGGACAGCCATATGTTTATATTTATGGCTGTCCTGTCTTTCGTTGTCCATGCTGTCAGCATGCCATGCAATTGGCGGGGATTTTTCGATCCAGATAAAAACGTAAAATAATAAGGATAATGGTATTAACGCATAATAATTAAAGAGGATCTAATTATAAATCAATGAATTAAATTGATTGGTTAACGCCAAGGATAACGCTCGACTTCTTTTCAGCACCACCCTTCATAATATTCACAACATTTACTTATAAAGCCGATCGGGCTTATCCAACACTTCGGATAGGTGTCGGCTGCACGACACATATCCTTATGTGTTAGACGAAATCTGCCAAAGTTATTTTTTCACGAGTTCCAAGCTTCTTTTGTTGAATATATTCAATATAACTACGAATATGCGGCCAATTTATTTCAGATAACTTATTAGTCCGAGGGATATGAACTGTCATTGTCTCATTTTCTTGATTAGGTTCATCAACTTGACTAAGTAACTGCCAATAAGCACAGTTCTCATCTGCGATATATTTGACGATCATTACAACTTGCAATTTATTTATTAGCAAATTATATGTAGACAAATTTAAGCGTACTTTTTCACAGGTTTCATCTGCGTTTTTAGTAGAAGTTCCAGACGCTTTCAGTTGAACTAAAATTTCTCGTCCCGAAGCAAAACCCTCATCGTAGATGCTTACTATTAAATCAATGCCATAATCAGACTCAGGTTCAGTAGTTTCCCACCCCCTAGGTAAACATTGTTGAAAATACATATTTGAATCTCTTTCAAGACAATGAGATTCTGGCCTTTGTGGTAATTTCATTCAATTCCTCTTAACTTATAATTTCGCCTAACAACTTATTATATTAACAACTTGCCCGAATTTGTTCTTTGAACATGCGCCCGTATTTATCTCGCAATAATATAAAAATCATTATAAATCAGATACATTTTTAGTTGTTAATCCCGATAGTAATCACAAAATCGGGCACTTACTATCTAGAACATAGGGCAACCATATCTATACTTTAAAAATTAAACGCACGGTTAGTAGATTCCCTATCGCCCTCATGGGCATTAAAACAGTCGTGCCCCATTTGAAAAAATGACGATCGTTGATACATAAAAAACCACACTCCATCACAACGATTAAATATTCACCAAATTAATATGTTATGTGTTAACAATCTCGCGTAGTATTCGTAACGTGTTATTTCTTAATAAAATAGAGTGACAATTAAATTATTCTGAATTAGGATAATTGCCATTAGTCGGGGGGCGTTAAGCTGAGATCACTGTAATGGTGGGACCCGTTGAACCTGAACCAGTTAACACTGGCGGAGGGAACTAACTATCAACGGATTATCAACGTTAATAGATGCAAGCTAAGTCAACTGCACACTCTCATAGCGCAGTTTACACTTCCTGCTTGATAACTTGTTCCTGATGCTAGCGCGTAAGGAATGAAGTATGTCACACACCCCATCATCGCATCACACAACTACCCCTATTGTATTGACGATTGCAGGATCAGACAGTGGCGGCGGCGCGGGTATTCAAGCTGATATTAAAGCCATTTCAGCAACAGGTAGTTATGCTTGCTCGGTTATTACGGCGATTACCGCTCAAAATACGCAAGGCGTTAGCGGCATACTAGCCATTCCTCTTGATATGGTTGAGCAACAGCTGGACGCCGTATTCAGCGATTTAAATATTCAAGCCGTCAAAATTGGCATGCTCGCCGACAGTGATATTATTCAGCTGGTTGCGGCTAAAATTCGTCATTACCAACCACCATTTTTAGTCATTGATCCAGTGATGGTTGCCACAAGCGGTGATGTATTATTACAACAACATGCCATTACTACCCTCAAAACAGAATTACTGCCACTGGCTGATATTATTACCCCTAACCTACCAGAAGCTGCTGCATTAACAGGTTTAGACATTCCACAATCACTGGCTGATATGCAAGCGATGATCAGTGCGTTACGGGAGATTAATCCTCATGCAGTGTTACTCAAAGGGGGGCATTTAGAACAAAGTAGTGATAGCACTGATTTACTCATTCTCGCCACTGACGTTATTGAGCTCACTACCTCTCGTATTAACACCAACAACACTCACGGCACGGGTTGTACCCTATCTGCGGCTATCGCATCTTATTTAGCTCAAGACAATGATCTTACAACGGCAACTACCTTGGCTAAACGCTACATTACTGCCGCCATAACCGCTGCCGATGAACTCAATATCGGTCATGGTCACGGCCCTGTGAATCACTTTTTTGCAGGTCATCATCATGTCCGTTGATCTGGAAATCACCATTACTAATGGCAGTTTACGCTATCACTCAACGAAAAATGACCAGCAAAATAACGCGGTAATTGAAAATCTTAATCTAACTATTGCCGCCAATAAATGGACTTGTCTGGTGGGAAAAAGTGGCTGTGGTAAAAGCACCCTAATCAAGTTTTTAGCCGGATTACTCAACGAAAGTACTCAATGGCAAGGTCAACTGACGATTTCAGACAATCAGCCTTTAACAGGACGAGTCGCTTATATGGCGCAACAAGATCTGTTATTGCCTTGGTTAACGGTATTAGACAATGTTTGTATTAGCAGTAAGTTCGGTCATCACGATTCAATACCCAATTTAAAACAACGGGCAATGACATTATTAGAACACGTTGGTTTAGCAGATAAACATCAACTACTACCACAACAATTATCGGGTGGTATGCGCCAGCGAGTCGCCCTTGCGAGAACACTGTTACAAGACCAACCGATTGTATTGATGGATGAGCCGTTTTCAGCACTCGATGCAGTCACCCGTTATCGCCTCCAAGATCTGTTTGTGAAATTACTCAAGCACAAAACCGTGGTGCTGATAACTCATGATCCTCAAGAAGCAATTCGATTAAGTGATCAGCTGTATATTTTGCAAGGCGAGCCCGCTTTTGCGACTGCGCTATCGTTACCCACATCATTACCACCACGGCGCTTTGATGCTGAATCAGCCAGCCACCAGCAACGTATTTTTGACATATTGGCACACGATCATGACTGATATTACCCGTTTAATCGCTACCAAATCGCCGTATCAACAACGGCACCCACAGCGTGAACTTGCAACACCGATACGATTACTGATCAGTATTAGCGTGCTACTTGGATTATGGCAACTCACCGTAATGGTGTTTCACTTACCGAGCTTTATTTTACCGCCGCCATTGGCTGTAGCGCAGCGGTTAGTCTCCCGCTATGACGTTCTGTTAAGCAATACATGGGTGACCAGCCAAGAGATCATTCTAGGGCTGATACTCGGTTTATCATTAGGGCTATTTTTTGCCTTACAAATGCTGCTGTTTAAGCCCGTTAAACGATGGTTATTACCATTACTGATTGCCAGTCAAGCCATCCCTGTGTTTGCTATCGCTCCGGTATTAATGCTGTGGTTAGGCTATGGCATTGGTTCTAAAGTAGTAATGGCAGCGTTAATTATCTTTTTCCCTGTCACCACATGCTGTTATGACGGCTTACGCAATACCCCCACCGGTTACCTTGAATTATCCGCCACCATGGGCGCGACTAAATGGCAACAGCTTAAATATATTCGCTTTCCTGCTGCTTTACCTGCCCTTGCTTCTGGCATTCGAGTTGCGGTGGTGATTGCCCCGATTGGCGCAGTCGCTGGCGAATGGGTGGGCGCGAGCGAAGGCTTAGGCTATTTAATGCTCCAAGCCAATGCACGAATGATGATTGATGAAATGTTCGCAGCGCTATTTATTTTATCGCTGTTATCAATATCGCTGTATTTCATCACGGACAGATTATTAAAGCGCCTGATCCCGTGGCAACCGTAAACCCCGCTTAAATAGAAAAATGTAACCAGTACTCATTTAATACTTAATATTTAAAGGATCTATTGTGAAACGTATTTTGTTAATTACTTCAACAATGTTATTGCTGTTTGGCCTATCGGTGAGTGCAGAAGCTGCAACCGCTTCCCAAAAGCTCACCAAAGTAAGCCTAATGCTTGATTGGTTTGTTAACCCAAATCATGGTCCGATTATTATTGCTCAAGAACGCGGGTATTTTAAACAGCATGGAATCGAGGTTGATATTCAGCAACCTGCCGATCCATCATTACCACCGAAATTAGTCGCCGCCAATAAAATCGATCTTGCCGTTTCTTATCAACCCAATTTAACGATTGATGTCGCTGCTGGTTTACCTTTAATTAAAACCGCCACTCTGATTGCGACACCGCTTAATACATTAATGGTACTAAAGAAAAGTGGCATTACTGATTTATCACAGCTGAAAGGTAAAACCATTGGTATTTCAGTCGCAGGTAATGAAGATGCAACTATTGGCACCATGCTGGCTGATCACGGAGTGAAACTAAGCGATGTCAATATCGTTAATGTCGGCTGGGCGCTATCATCTTCATTAGCATCAGGGAAAGTTGATGCTATTTGGGGCGGATTACGTAACTTTGAAACCAATCAACTAGCACTAGAAGGCTACCCGACTACGTCCTTTTTCCCTGAAGAGAACGGTATTCCTAGTTATGATGAATTGATCTTTGTTGCCAACAGCAAACATTATAACCGCCAAGCGATCACCGCTTTTAATACTGCTATCGCACAAGCAACCACCTATATCATCAATCACCCAGATGCAGCATGGAAACAGTTTATTCAATACGCCCCCGATACGTTAGATAACAAGCTTAACCATAATGCATGGAACGATACGTTAACGCGGTTTGCTTTGCGTCCTGCGGCTGTTGATTTTAAACGCTACGATGATTACGCCCAATTTCTATTTAAACACCACGTTATAACGCAACTGCCCCAAGCCAAAAATTATATTGGCAGCTTCTAAGGAGAGATCACATGACATACCAAGATTTAATTGATGCTTGCCAACCTCAGTGGACGACTTATACCCAGCATCCATTTGTGATGCAACTTGGCCAAGGCACACTACCTCACCATTGTTTTATGCATTATTTAAAGCAAGATTTTTTATTCTTAAAACAATATGCACGCGCTTATGCGTTAGCGATTTATAAAGCTCGTACTTTAGCTGATATGCGCCGTGCATTACCAAGTGTGGCTGCTTTGCTTGATCATGAAATTGCTCACCATATTGATTACTGTGGTGCTTGGCATTTAACCGAACAAGATATGGAACAAGAGCCAGAAGATGTCGCAACAGTCGCTTACACCCGTTATGTATTAGATGCAGGTATGCAAGGGGATATCATTGATTTATACGTTGCTCTTGCGCCGTGTGCGATTGGCTATGCGGAAATTGGCAACTTACTGGCTAATGATACAAAAACTCTGTTTGACAACAATCCCTACCATAGCTGGATTGCATTATATAGCGGTGAAGAGTACCAACAAGGAGTTGCCACCGCGACGGTATACCTTAATAACCTCCTTGCGGAAATTTCGCTACACAGTCAACGAGGTCAACAACTGGTTCAAACCTTTAAAGTCGCAACCGAAATGGAAATAGCCTTCTGGCAACAAGGGCTCAATGCCGGAACTAGCAACACAAGGGCTATTAACCATAAATCAGGAGTTGTCGATAATGCATAACTCATCACAACACACAGCGACTTCAGCTTCATTAACTGAAAGCATTATCACTGCACTAGCGCTGGTCAGAGAACAAAAACCATTAGTGGTTAATATCACCAATTATGTAGTGATGAATAATACTGCCAACGCCTTATTAGCCATTGGCGCGTCACCTATTATGGCGCACTCACGTCAAGAAATGGCTGAGATGATGCACATTGCAGGATCATTAGTGATCAATATTGGCACCCTTGATAATGAATGGATTGAACGGATGCTATTTGCCGTTGAACAAGCTAATGCCAATAATAAGCCGATAGTGTTAGATCCTGTCGGCTGTGGCGCAAGTGTATTACGCACCCAAACTGCCCGCACTCTGGCAGCGAATGCCAATAATCTGATCATTCGTGGTAATGCATCTGAAATTATTGCCCTTGCAGGTGAAGCCAGCCAAACCAAAGGCGTTGATGCGCTTGATAGCAGCGATACCGCATTAGCCGCCGCACAAGCATTAGTCGCACAATACCAAGCTAATGTGGTTATCTCAGGTGAAGTTGATTATGTAGTGACAGCGTCACAGACCATCAGCCTTAGCAATGGTCACCACATGATGCCTTATGTCACTGGTATGGGCTGTTCATTAACCGCATTAACAGGTGCATTTGCGGCTGTTGGAGAAACTTCAGGGCTGGCAGCTACTGCAATCTATGCCATTGTCGGTGAAATCGCCGCCGAGCAATCAGCAGGCCCGGCATCATTACAACTCAATATTATTGATGGTTTATATCACATCAGTGCCGAGCAAATTCAGCAGCGACTAAATATGGCAGTAGTAACGTCATGATAACCCGCAATCACAATCCTTACTTATTGTATTTAGTGACTGACGATCAGCAGAGCCTCAGCAGACTTGAACATGTTGTCCGTGAAGCCGTTGAGGGTGGTGTAACAATGGTACAAATTCGTGAAAAACACGGTGATGTACGGGCATTTATTCAGCGTGCTCAAACCGTTAAAGCGATTCTGCAACAGGCTTATACGGCAACAGGTCGTCATATCCCCTTAATCATTAATGATCGAGTAGATGTTGCCTTAGCGGTGGATGCTGATGGGGTACATTTAGGCCAAACGGATATGCCTGTTGCACTGGCGCGACAACTATTAGGTAAAGATAAACTGCTTGGACTGTCAATTGAAACAGAGCAGCAACTCATCGATTGTGCCAGTCTACCGATAGATTACATTGGACTTAGCGCTATTTTTGCAACAGCGACTAAAACCAATCTGATCACTCATTGGGGATTGGAAGGTCTGCAACGTACAGCAGCAATATGCCCATTTCCGATTGTGGCGATTGGTGGCATTAATCACACTAATTTGACTGAAGTGATGACAGCAGGAGCTGATGGGGTTGCGATTGTTTCAGCAATAAGTCATGCCGACAATCCTTGCCAAGCGACAACAGAAATATTAGCTGCTATAAGCACGAATAAACAACATCAAAATAAATAGAATAACGTTAGTTTCTACAATAAATATAAATAACAAACAATAATCAAGGTAGCTGAATATACCTTGGTTATTGTTTGAAAGATTATATAAAATAGCGATCGACTTACTTTTAATCTTGCTGTGGTGCTCGTGGTGGCATTGTTGCTCGTTCAATACTGCACTCATACGAGCCCATTTCAAACTCACGGCAAATCCACGGTCGATTTTCATAAATAGTACAAAGCAAAGTATCGCGATCAACAGCGGCACACCAGCCATCGTCAAGGCGTAGCATCACTTCACCGCCCCACTCATCAATATCAATGTATTCTTCAGGTACACCTGTGTCTGTAATGATCATTACTTCCAAACGGCAACAGCATGCTTGGCAAGTACTGCAAGTCATGGTTGGATCAGGTTCAGTGCTTATATTGGTTATATCTATGGTCATATTTATCATCGCCATGTTTTCTTGCGCGCATAGTAACGCAAACCTTTATTAAAAACACGGACATCATAGTAATGACTTATATCGCTATTCATTCAAAATGTAGTATAAAAATAAATATCCCCCCTATTTTAGTGATTACTTTTATATTATTCACTTCCTATATAGATTTACGTTCATAACCTAAAAATCCATGCTATTGTAATAAAATCAATAACAAATTTTTAACCAAAAGGATGGTTATGCACGATATTACTACAATGACAGTCACGGTATTTATGGGTTTCTTTGCCATGATGAATCCAATTGCCAATACCGCTGTTTTTGTCGGCATGACAGGAAGTCAAACGCCAGAGCAACGTAAAAAGACCGCCTACAAAGCCCTTACCGCCGCTTTTTTTATCATCGCCACCTTCTGTCTTTTAGGTAAAGGGATCTTTGAATTATTCAGTATTACCCTACCAGCTCTACGATTATCCGGCGGTATTTTAGTCTTTCTAGTCGGCTATCATATGTTACAAGGTGATAGTTCAAAAATGCATTCTGAATCGAAAACTGATGATACTAACGACGAAAAAGACATTTCTATTTCGCCACTGGCATTACCGATTCTTGCAGGCCCAGGTACTATTGCGACAGCGATGAATTACTCAGCATCAGGTTCATTTCTACATACGATCATTACAATTGTAGCTTTTGCGACCTTATGTTTAATCACTCTCGTATGCTTTCTTTATGGTCCGAAACTGATCGATAAAGTCGGTGAAGCGGGGATCACAATTACTACACGTCTAATGGGGTTAATTTTAACGGTTATCGGTATGCAAATGTTAATTCAAGGCGTACATGATGCTTTCTTATTGTTTGATACTGCTAACTTAGCGAAATAATCCACTTAAATTCATCACCCTTCCTCTTGATAACAGCCTTAGTCTTTCTTTTTACAAGGCTGTTATCTTACATTGGTTACATTTTCGCCCTCGACATTTACAAACAAACTTCTGTATAATGCGCCCCCTTACACATCATCTCTGTTTTCGTGCGTCTTCTTTTGGCTGTTACTGCCAAAAAATCATCGAATAAAACTGCTAGGAATACCTCTTGATATCTACCGCAAACATTACAATGCAATTTGGTGCTGAACCATTATTTGAAAATATTTCAGCTAAATTTGGTAACGGTAACCGCTATGGCCTTATCGGTGCTAATGGTTGCGGCAAATCAACCTTTATGAAAATTCTTAGCGGTGCGCTTACACCAAGTGCAGGCAACGTGTCTATCTCTCAAGGACAACGTTTAGGTACCCTAAGCCAAGACCAGTTTGCATTTGAGCAATACACGGTTGTGGACGCGGTTATCATGGGTGATGCTGCATTATGGAAAGTAAAACAAGAACGTGACCGTATTTATTCTCTGCCAGAAATGACAGAAGAAGACGGCATGGCTGTGGCTGAACTTGAAAGCGAATTTGCTGAAATGGATGGCTATACGGCAGAAAGTCGTGCCGGACAGTTACTTATTGATGCGGGTATTGATGAAGAACTGCATTACGGTTTAATGTCACAAGTAGCGCCAGGTTGGAAATTGCGTGTGTTATTAGCACAGGCATTGTTCTCAAACCCTGATATTTTGCTACTTGACGAACCAACAAACAACTTGGACATTCACACTATTAACTGGCTTGCAGGCGAGTTAAACCAGCGTAAATGTACCATGATCATTATTTCTCACGACCGTCACTTCCTAAACTCTGTGTGTACTCACATGGCAGATATCGACTACGGTGAGCTACGTATTTACCCAGGTAACTACGAGAAATTCATTGAAGCATCAACGCTAATTCAAGAGCAACTATTATCTGAAAATGCGAAGAAAAGTGCTGAAATCAATGAGCTACAAGATTTCGTAAACCGTTTTGGTGCCAATGCTTCAAAAGCAAAACAAGCAAGCTCTCGTGCTAAGAAAATGGATAAAATCAAGCTTGATGAAGTGAAGTCTTCAAGCCGCTTAAAGCCATCATTACAGTTCAAGCCGGGTAAAGCACTTTACCGTCAGGCGTTGATTTTAGAAGAACTGGCTCATGGCTTTGATGGCGAAACCTTATTTGAAGGTGGCGACTTAATCCTAGATGCGGGCTCTAAATTAGCTATCATCGGTGAAAACGGCGTTGGTAAAACAACCATGCTACGTTGTTTAGTCAATGAACTAAAACACAACCATGGTGTTATCAAGTGGTCTGAAAATGCTTCTATCGGCTATTGCCCTCAAGATAGCTCATCTGAGTTTAACAATGATTTAGGTATCTTTGATTGGATTTCGCAATGGCGTACAAAAGATCATGATGATCTCGCCGTACGTAGCATTCTAGGTCGTTTATTGTTTACTGCTGATGATATTAACAAGAAAGTAAAAAACTGTTCTGGTGGTGAGAAAAACCGTCTATTATTTGGCAAACTAATGATGCTAAATATTAACGTTCTGGTTATGGACGAACCAACAAACCACATGGATATGGAAGCAATTGAAGCGCTAAATAACGCCTTAAAAGTGTACGAAGGTACGTTAATCTTTGTTAGCCATGACCGTGAATTCGTCTCATCGCTAGCAACACGTATTATTGATATTCGCGATAAAAAAGTGGTTAACTTCCACGGCACATTTGACGAATACATGTCAAACCTTGCCCTTGAAGAAAAAGTCGCTTAATAACGCTGATCAGCAAGTTATGCCATTGGTATAACTTGCTGTATTTCTTTCATTACTTTTACTGCTTTTGTTACTTTTACTTTAATAAAACTTATTTAGTTACACATCGCGCACAAAGTGACAACGTCACTCATTGAAGTACATCCTATCATACTAGCTTGCTACTATCTGTGACATTACCCATCCAGTATGAGCTGCCGTTACGCCTGTCGATGGATGCAGTTTACCCTCTAGCAACTGTTTACGCATATTATCCACATGATACAACTGAATATTAGTGGGATTTTCAATCACGATCTGCTGTTGTTTATCGGCGGTGATCACCTCTATTGGCGCTTCATCAAATACTGAAAAATGTATTTCGCCTTGGCTACCATATATCACTACTTTATCTTGGCGCGAATGACCACCAAAATTCCAACTACCACAGCCCGTCACCCCATTTGTATGTAACCAGCATGCACTCACAGCATCTAATGCAGTATACAAGTGCTGTTGATTAATGCCTACGCCTTTTACTGTTGCAAAATCACCTAACAAATACGCGAACAAATCTAATCCGTGACTCGCAAGATCATCAAAATATCCACCAGCAGCAATCATTTTATCGGTGCGCCAATTGTATTGTTGTGAAAGATCCATTGGATTTGCGGGTTTATTCAAATGCCAACTGATATGACGTATATCGCCAATATCACCATTTTCAAGCAACTGTTTTACATGATTAAAACGCGGTAAGGAACGACGATAGTACGCAACAAACAAAGGTATTTCTGCCGTTTCAAATGCTTCAACAATAGATTGGCAATCGGCATAACTGGGAGCAAGAGGTTTTTCAACACAACAAATCTTCCCCGCTTGTGCAACTTTTAACGCTAACTCCTTATGGCTATCAGGAGGAGTTGCGATATAAACCGCATCAATCGAAGGATCATTAATTAACGCATCAGCATCCACATAAACCGTCGCGATATTATGTCGCGTTGCGTAATCATGAGCTAAGGCTTGGTCGCGACGTGTAACCGCCGCTAAGGTGAAATTTTCCACTTTATGGTAAGCAGGACCACTTTTCACTTCGGTTACTGCACCACAGCCAATTATGCCCCAACGGATCATGTTCGTGTTCATTATCTGAGTCCTTTTGATTTTCTTTATAGCGTTTGTCTATTAAAAATAGCGAATTCCAACGATAACCAGCATATATAATCTGTGTTAACTACAGTTTATGATATAAATTACGTATACTGCGAGCAACCATCTTAACTAGATAATCCTCATGACTAGTATTACTTTGATCACCAATGTCGGCAATATCGATATCAACCTTAATAAACAAAAAGCCCCTGTTACTGTACGTAACTTTATTCAGTATTGTCGTGATGGTTTTTATAACGATACGATATTTCACCGTGTTATTAATGGCTTTATGATTCAAGGTGGTGGTCATACTGCTGATTTAATCGAAAAGCCAACTCGTGATCCCATTGTAAATGAAGCAAATCGTGGCCTTAAAAACACGTTAGGCACCATTGCAATGGCCCGCACTGATGCACCGCACTCAGCAACCGCACAATTTTTTATCAATCTCACGGATAACGATTGTCTTGATTACACAGCAACAACTAATAATGGCTGGGGATATACGGTTTTTGGTGATGTGACAGCCGGAATGGATGTGGTCAATCATATCGCGCAAGTAAAGACCACAACGATGCAAGGGCATGAAGATGTTCCATGTGAAGCTATCGTTATCAATCAAGTGATCATTAACGAATAATGAGTGACATTTCGTATAATTAACTGATTGTATTGATAGATAAAGGGATAAAGAGGGAGCGTATGATGATTATCACCGCTCCTACTATTACTGTAGTTAATTAGCGCGATAACGATTTTGTTTTTAGAATAATCTCAGCGTGTTCTGCTGATATCGGCATCACTTTTAACGCATGTACATTACTGCCACCGGTGTTACCAATTGGCGCGCTATCAATAGCAGTTAAACATACAGCGCCAATAATGCGCACCAACTGGCCAGTAATTTCTTTAAAATCACGCTGTCTTAATGCCCAACACAACATTAAGTAATGTACCTTTACATGCCAATATGTGGATTCTTGCCCAAGTACATGTGCATTTTCTAAATGTCGAAATGCCGCCGCTACATCACCTTTTTTCTGAGCACGATACGAACGCATCATTTCTCTTTTAATATAAGGTGCGATATTGTGACTAAAATTACTCATTGTCCCTCCGAGTCATTATTCATCCTTAAATAATTAGCCTACAATGGTTGTTTTATTATTATGGTTGCAATGTTACTGCTGTACCAAATGCTAATAGTTCACACGAACCGTCCATGATTGCACTGGTTGTAAAGCGAATACCGACAACAGCATCTGCACCTAATGCTGCGGCATCCTCTTCTAACCGTGTCATCGCTTGGCTACGAGCTTCATTAAACATCTCGGTATATCCTTTCAGCTCACCACCAATAATCGTTTTTAAACCTGCCATAATGTCACGGCCGATATGCTTTGATTGCACAACATTACCCGTAACTACACCCAGTATAGCGGTAATCTCATGCCCAGGAACGGTTTCAGTTGTTGAAAAAATCATTTTGTGAAACTCCTCTTAAAATCACGCACTCAATATTCATCAATAAAATACACGATCATGCTCAATCACCACCTATTTTGTACTGATTGAGCATAATATTATCTCTTGTTAGTGATGGCCTTATACCCACAGATAAGCAAGTTAATCATGGCTGTAATAACATTAGAGTTATTGTATTCTTCCATTACATAAATAAAGTTAGACTTAAAATGCGCAACCGCTTCTGCGCTAGTGTCAGCAAAAATCACATCATCCTCAATCTCAAACCCGGCTGCCAATAATTGTTGTTTCTGCGTTATAAATTGCTTATCCGCCATATCTAAATAGGTAAATTTCTCGCGATTTGAATGCGGTAAACAAAAAAACTGATATTTAGCCATCACATATTCACTGCTATCATTGATTATTCATTAATAGCATATTTTCATCACTAAAAACGTATTTTTCATTACACTATTTTGATTTATCGCACAAAAAATAATAACGCTATAAATTTAATAAATAAGCAGTTGTTTTTATAAATCACTACAACTGCATGTTACAGCCGGAAGATAAGTCATTTTATTATCACGGAATAACATCATTGCAGTATTTATTATGGCTAAGATATCATTCTCATTTTTAGTTAATGGCTGCTCATAAACCCAACCACCACAGCCATACCCCACAAGTGGCAAGCTTTTACTGTCTATCGATTGATCTTCAGCGATCTCTATAACAATAGTGGTCGAGGTTGATGATAAGCACCATGAATAACCTTGTACTTCCCCATAACCTGTTATTTTTGAATCAATATTAATCTCACCACAATAGTTTTCATTGTTTATTTTAATCATTATCTTGGCCTACTTTTATTATTAACTCAGAGTATAGAGCGCATCATGTTTACTATCATAAGGAACTTTAAATACAAAAAATAACAAAATATCAATTTATAAGTATGCAAAAACAACCACAGACTTTAAGTTAAACTTAACCTATCTTTATTTATATTCAAATTTACAAAATAAAAAATAGCGCTATAGTTTATATATCGTTGAATAAACATAACAATACAACTGCTGTAGTTGATCTTTATATCGATATTTAAAGATAGAGGTAATGTCATATCTCATCTAAAAAGATAAATCCTATACGCTATTAATCAATGACACTTTCATTAAAAAGTATATTTATGTCCACAAATAAACAACAAATCGAGCTACAAAAAGAGATGGGACCTAATTGGTTTGCATCCGTTATGGGCACTGGTATTATCGCCAATGCAGCTGTAGGTTTACCTTTTATAGGCAAAGACTTAGTAGGATTTGCAACCGTCGTTTGGTTAATTGCTTTTGCAATGCTGATCGTTATGACTATCGTAAAAACTTACCAAACAATTTCTAAACCCCATATCATTAAACGTCAATTTAACGATCCAGTGATGTCCCAATTCTTTGGTGCACCACCGATGGCATTTCTCACCGTTGCTGGCGGTACGTTATTATTAGGCCCTCACCTTTTCGGACAACATCTAGCCCTAAATATTGCTTGGCCACTCTTTTGGATTGGTACTATCAGCGGCATTATCACGGCCATTATTATTCCTTACCGTTTATTTACTCATAATGAAGTTCATGACGATGCCGCTTTTGGGGGGTGGTTAATGCCCGTTGTTCCGCCAATGGTATCAGCGACTATTGGCTCAATGTTCTTATCCCACATGACGCATTCTGCAGCACAACAAAGCTTACTTTATGGCATGTATGCCTGTTTCGGTATGAGTTTAATGGCGTCAGTAATTATTATTACTTTGATCTGGAGCCGTTTAGCACACGCAGGTACGTCAGGTAGTGCTCGTGTGCCAACGCTATGGATTGTATTAGGACCTCTAGGTCAATCAATTACTGCGGCGGGTTGTCTGGGTACAGCGGCGATGTTTACTGTCAATGAGCCTATTGCGAGTGCAATGAATGTGATGGCAATTTTATATGGCGTGCCTATTTGGGGCTTTGCTATGTTATGGTTCTGTGTCGCAGCATTATTAACCCTACGTGCTATGCGCCGTAAAATGCCATTTGCATTAACATGGTGGGCTTTTACCTTCCCCGTAGGTACATGTGTAACAGGCACAACACAATTAGCACTTCATACTGGTTTACCTGCTTTTCAATGGGCGTCAATTATTCTGTTCGCCTTCTTGATTTTAGCATGGGTCACCGCTGCTTTAGGAACATGCAAAGGCTTTAAACACGGTAAGATTTTTAATAATCCAACCGCTGTAGTGCATATTAAATCGAAAAAAGGCAATAACTGATAGTCAGCACATCCTGTGATATTTAATGGTTATTAATTACATATCACAGGATTATTTGAACAACAGGAACTTAGGCTGCCGTTACTTTATTAGCACGTAAGCTTCCAATAACATTCACTAATGCACCTATGACTATCATCGTTCCTCCCGCTAACGTCCATGCTGACGGCACTTCACTAAAGACTAACCAACCTAAAATGATCGAGAACACCACTTGAATATAAGAATACGCGGTTGCTTTACTTGCCACTTCTACTTTCATCGCTTTGGTTAAGCCCACTTGACCAAACTGGGTAAAAATACCTACAAATAGCAGTAAGAAAAAGGCTTCTTTGGTTGGCATAACAAAATCATCGCCCAGTAATAGCACTGATAATGGCAGGGCAATCAATGGGAAATAAAGAATAATTACCGAACTATCTTCCGTGCTACTCAACCGCTTCACAATAATATAAGACACCCCACTACCAAATGCCCCTAGCAGTGCAATACCAATACTAAATAATGGTAACTGCTGAACATGATCTAACGTCAGTCCTGGCCCCACCATCAGTAATAACCCCATAATTGAGCACAATATACAAATAATGGTACTTATATGGATTTTTTCTTTAAGGAAAAGGATCGCTAACACCGCCGTAAAAACAGGATTAAGGTACTGTAAAATGGTTGCTTCGGCTAAAGGTAGCGTTGAGACCGCATAATATACACAAATTAATGACAATGAACCTGTAATACCACGGGTGAGTAATAGCTTGCGATTATTACCCCAGATATCAATCCGTTTACGTTTAACATCAGCGTAGCTAATCAGCAGTGATACCACTGCACGCGCAGCAACAATTTCAAACACCGGAATACCATAAGTATGGACTAATTTCACACAGCTCGACATTAATGCAAAGGCAAACGCTGACATCAGCATATATCTGACGCCAACAGGTATTTTATTCAAAGAAAAATTGGGCATAGGAAGCAGTTCATTAACATAAACGACCATTTTATGAAAATAAACCTCAACCTCGCAAGTGTTATATCACTCACCACCTTTTATGATTTGAATTATTATATTGGTGCTTACGGCTGAAAAATGAACTGAAAATTAACAAGATGAGATTGTCATTACTGATATGGTCATTTATTCCAACAAGCATAAAATAAAAATCAATTTTATAAACTTAATTAACGACCATGAAAAAACTACCTTTATTAGCATGTGCAATTGCCAGTTTACTTGGTACTCAAGCGGCAAGTGCGTGTACCACTCTGCTTGTTGGTGATCAAGCTTCAACCAATGGTGCCTATTACATGGCACGTAATGAAGACTATAAAGCAATCTGGGCGAAACACTTTGTTCTTCACCCCCATGCAGTAAATCAAAAAGGCGAATTCCATTCCAATACTGATGGTTTTACTTATCCTTACCCTAAAGTGTCATTGGCTTATACATCAATGCAGGATTGGGATACTCATGATAAAACCATGGGTGAAGTGGGTTTAAACTCAGCAGGTGTAGGGATTACATCGACCGAAAGTCTGACTAACCGAAAAGCCGCACTAGCCGTCGACCCTTATAATGTTAAAAATGGTATTAATGAAGATTCAATCGAAAATGTGATTTTACCTCGTATTCACAGTGCTAAAGAAGGCGTTGAGTTACTAGGTAAAATCATTGAAGAGCGAGGAGCATCACAAGGCTTTGGGGTTGGATTTATTGATAAAACCGGAATTTGGTATTTAGAAACAGGCAGTGGTCACCAATGGATGGCACGTAAAATTCCTAAAGATGCTTATTTCATTTCAGGTAACCAGTCACGTTTAAAACAATATCTACCGAATAACAGTGATTATCTCGCCTCTCCAACATTAGTTTCTTTTGCTGAACAACATGGTTTGTATGTTGCAAAAGCTAATCAACCTTTTGATTTCCATGATGCTTATGCCACCACTGGCGGCCAAGAAAATATCACTTATAACTACCCTCGCGTATGGATTGCACAACATATTCTAAACCCAAGCCTTAAAACACAAATTGATCGCGACCAACCAAACTACCCTGTCTTCTTAACACCGACACATAAAATCTCCCTTCAAAAAGTGGAAGAAATTATGCGTAATCATTACCAAGGCACTGCGATGGACCCATATGCAAATGCGGATCCACTCGGTCACTATCGTCCAATTTCAGTATTCCGTTGTGCTGAATCACATATCATTGAAGTACGTCCAAACCTACCGATTGCGATTGGTGAAACAGAATACATTAACCTGGGTATGACTGCGCTTGGGGTTTACATTCCTTTCTATCAAGGAACCACTGAAATTCCATATGGTTATGATATCGGTACAGATGTCGCGAGTAATGGTTCTATCTTCTGGGATATGCGTAAACTACAAACCTTAGGTATGGCGAATTGGAAACAAAACGAACCTATTATTCGTGCTGCCTACGATAAATACGAAACTGATACTGCTATTGCTCAGAAAATAATGGAACAAAAATACCTTAGCCTTTATAAGCAGCATCCAGAACAAGCGACAGCTTTAATTAATAAATTTGAAAAAACTGCCACAGATAATGCATTAAAAGTTACCAATGAATTGTTTACGACACTAACTCAAAAAGCAGATATGGCGTCACACTTCGCAGGGGCATAACCTGAAACGTAACCTAATGTATAGTTTGAAATAGCATTAAACCTTAGTACTTATTTAACCTTTAAAAGCGTCATTGTTGGCGCTTTTTTGTTACATTCAGCAAGGGCTCATGCTTGATCTTAATCTTCCCCACCCGCGCCCCCATCAAAAACAAATCATATCCCCACTAACGGATTACGTTATAATCACCATCCAGCTCAACAATAAATAGAATAATATGTACCAATTGACGTTTTCATTTGAAGAATTTCTTGCCGAGTTTTGGCAAAAGAAACCCACCATTATCAAAGGCGGTTTTAAAAACTTTGTCGATCCTATTTCAGCAGATGAACTCGCTGGACTGGCAATGGAAGAAGAAGTTGATTCGCGTTATATCGCTAAATTAGCCGACACTTGGGATGTGCGTCATGGACCGCTGACTTTTGATGATACACCCGCAGATAATTGGTCATTCATTGTTCAAGCGGCAAACCATTGGCATGAAGGTGCTGCGCAACTGATCACTCCATTTCGTCAGTTACCCGGTTGGTTACTAGACGATCTAATGATCAGCTACTCAACCCCTGGCGGTGGTGTTGGCCCTCATATCGATCAATATGATGTATTCATTACTCAAGGTTCAGGTAAGCGTCATTGGCGCGTGGGCCCTAAAAAAGACGATTACGAAGAAGAATGTCGTCATCCTGCATTACGTCAAATAAAAGGTTTTGAGCCAATTATTGACGATATTTTAGAACCTGGTGATATTTTATATATTCCGCCAGGTTTCCCGCATGATGGCTACGCAATTGAAACATCAATGAGTTTTTCCGTAGGCTTCCGTTCACCAAAGAAACAAGAACTATTGAGCAGTTATGCCGACTTTGTGATTGCGAATGATATTGGTGATGTGCACTACCATAATCCAGCATTACCAGCTCGTGCTAACAACGGTGCTATTTTGGCAGAAGAAGCCAAAGATCTAGAAAACATGATGCGTAGTGTGCTGGATCACCCACAATTATTAAAACAATGGTTAGGTGAGCATCTAACACAAAATCGTCATGAACTTGATGTAATGGCATCTGAGCCGCCATGGCAAAATAACGAGACTTATCAGTTCTTAGAAGACGGTGAAGCATTTAAACGTATTGGTGGTTTACGTGCGTTTTATCATCCCGACCAAGCTCATATTGTTTATATTAATGGCGAGCAATATCAATTACCGCCAGAGTGTGCTGATGCCGCTAAATTATTGTGTGATGAAGAACAAATCACTCATGCACAATTAGGCGAACAACTTGATAACCCAGCATTTTTAGCCATGTTAACCCAGCTAATTAATATTGGTTATTGGTATCCTGTTGAATAACTAAATTAAAAAAAGCGGCTATTAATGAATGTTAATCGCCGCTCTTTTATTATTGTTTATATTAGACAATTACTGTTTATATTGCGCCAAAGTCAGAGATAATCGCTTTACCCACCAATTAATTGCATCTTTAATATCATCAGAAGAATCAATCATCGTACTCAAGTCTTTATTGCCGCTTTTACGATCAATCGCCGCCATAATTGGCTCACCAGTTGTCGCATCACTGATCAATATTTCCATTGACGCTGAACCAACATTGGTATGCTCACCTGTAAGCACTTTTGAAATGGTTGAGATCCCCAACCCTACAGGTAATACGCTACTTGTGATCGCTAAAATAGGATTAGGTGTTTGCACATTGGTGATCGCAATCGTCACCCGTAATGTTTTAGGTTGTGGCTTTTCAACAACGGTTAGCTTTGTATTTAGCGATTTTAACTGATTGATAAAGTAATCTTTTATCATAATAATGTCAGCTTCTGATAAGTGATCACTTTTTTCTTTATCAAGCACGATATACACCTGATCATAAATAATATTATCGTACTGCGCTATTTTACGTTGCAGTGAACGCTGATTAAATATACCCCGTTGTGCCCACACTAAATCAACCCCATCCTTTGGGCCTTGGCGAAAATCTTCAAAGGTTGTAAATGTCTTTGGTTTCACTATTTGGTGATTATTAGCACAACCACCTACACCTAAAATAACGAGCATTAATAACCAAATATTGCTTTTCATTGCTTCACCTTGCATCCATGTAGTGAAAATACAGTACTCCATACTATAAATTAATAATCAACATGATGCAAAGGTAATAGTACTGATCTCTGTTGATTGAGCGGCTCAAAATGAAAATAATTTGTGAGGATCTCTGTTAATGATAAATAACACCAAACGTTCACAAATATTCATTTTAGGTTATCTCTTCAACCAAACGCATCCAATAATACCAGTAAAAAAAAGCTAACACATAGGTTAGCTCTTTTTAGTTATTCAAATGAAATCATTAGTTATAAGCGGGCTAATTCTGCTTTGCGAGTTTTATTTGTCACACAGAAATTACCACGACGAGTACGGCACTTTGAACAACGTTCACATTCAACGTCAGCCTTATACCCCTCTAACCAACGTTTAATTAACTTAGGTTCAGACAGTAATGGACGTGATAATGCGAAAAATTCAATACCTGTATTATTCGCCATCGCTTCAATAGCATCAAACTCACTTAAGCCACCAACAGTAATTATTGGCACATCAACATCTTGGCTGATCACATCACCGTATTGGTGGAAGTAACCTTCAGCTTCAATGGTGTAACCGTCGTAAGACTCGCCCACCATAGTGTCAGCCTTGCCATGCACGTTACCTGAAATAATAATCGCATCCACACCAACCGCTGCTAGCTTTTTACAAATAAGACGCGTATCAGCAAACGTTAGTCCACCATCAAAGAATTCAGAGGCAGTTAATTTCACCAAAATCGGAAAATCATCGCCGACTAGCGTTCTAATTTTCGCGTAAATTTCTAATAGAAAGCGCATACGATTATCAAGGCTACCGCCATACTGATCATCACGTTGATTATAATACGGGCTTAGAAACTGGTTAATTAGATAAGTATGTGCCGCATGAATTTCAACACCATCAAACCCCGCATCTTGAGCGCGTTTAGTCGCTAATGCAAAAGCTTCAACAATATAATCAATGTCAGCTTGCGTCATAGCCTGACCTAATGTTTGAGTGCCTTTCTCGCACACCGCACTAGGTGCAAAGATCACCCGCTCGCCAAGGTTGTAAGTAGTTTTAGTGCCACCATAGGCCAGTTGCATCACGATTTTAGAATCGTATTGATGAACAAGATCTGTCAGTTTTTGATATTCTTCGATAAACGAATCGTTATACATCCCCATCATGCCAGCATTGGGTTTTTCTTCTGCGACAATATTTGCATAACCCGTTACGATCAGCCCCACTTCACCTTGTGCAAGCTCTTCATAAATAGCATAAAGCTTATCGGTCATATGGCCATCTTCTGTTGCCATATTTTCCCATGTTGCACTACGAACAAAGCGGTTTTTTAATGCCATGTTGCCAATACGGGCTTCTGTAAATAAAGTACTCAAATCACGTCCTCTTAAATATCATGTCGTCTTATTTTCACCAACGCCATAAAAACAAAAAGAACAGCATTATTGAGCTGTTCTTTTTTATGTGTTGTTATCATAAACGCTAAGCTGACATGAATAATACCGTGACTACATCTAAAAATCTTTAATCTGGATTAAGATAATGTCAGTTGTATCGATTATGATCTCCAGCCATCCTGATAATTTAATATGCTACAACACTCAAACATACTTGTTGATTATGATGTTAAAATTAAACTAAAAATTATCGTAATATTTTACCTAAGCATATAATAGAGAAAAAGCTGCACAAGGCAGCTTCTTCTATCATTAATAAATCAGTAACTTTAATATCTAAAATAGATACTTAATTAATAAAGTGTCTTACTCAATTTAAAGTTCTTAAATAATGATGATGTGAATGGATTAGCGTCCTCTTCCGTATTTAGACGGTAAACAACATTACCGCCGTTGATCGAAAATCTGTAATCAATACTTGTTTCACTCGCACTTACAACCTGCCCTTGCTCAAGAAGACGGAAAAATGCCCATGGCCCTTGAATCGTAATAGCTCGCGGTGATAAATTCGCCGATGCTGGTACTAATGATAATTTAGATATCGAAGAATCCCGTAATGTATTGGGCCAAATGAGTTCTACTGGCCGACGAGAACCATGACTATATTCAATATATTGTCCATCAACATTAATAACGCTACGACGTTGGTTAGCACTTAAATTAATAGGTTCAAGTGTAAATTCAACATCCAAGATTCCTTTACGATTAAAAAATGCTTGCTGAATCTTTTTCGCATTGGCAAATTGCTTCAATACATCATTACGTAATAAGGATGACTTATTAGTACTATTCATATCCATTGAGAGCTTGTCATCAATGAATAATTTCAGCTCATTATTATAAAAATTATCCAATGTACCATTAGGTGCAAAGAAAGCTTCAAAATCCTTTAACGAGACATCTTTCGATGTATTATTATTAAATGGATAGCGAGACATTAACTTTTGTTGATATTCCTTATACACATCACTTTGCCAGCGTACTTCAACATACTTAATCGCTTCTTGTTTAACCACATACCAACTTTCTTCTGCGATTTCTTTAACTAAATTATCAAGTGGCTTGGGTAAATTAGTTGCTATTTGTTGAAGTGTATAAATAGGATCATTGCCTTTTAACGCAAGCCTATCTTTTGTTGCATCTAAAGCTGCTTTACCCCTATCCGGTGCATCTTGAATCGCTTTCATATAATGATAAAGTTGCTGTATTGAGGTCATCACTTCTTGTAAATACGCAGGCTGTTTATCATTGTTATCTAATATTAAATCTATATCAGTAAACGGGGTTGCGATCATTGACGCTACTTGATATTGCGGTGACGTCATTAACGCCAAACGCGCTTTATCATTTTCAGGTAATGTTGGAAATAACTGCGTATTTATATCAACAGTTTTAATAAAGCGCTCTATTGGTTGCTTATGTCCAACTATATTACTCAAAATAGTTACAGCGTCATTAATGTCTGAAAAATATTTAATTTCAATATTATTTAATGCTAATTGCCATGTATTCACATAATCATCAACATACAAATCACGAATTTTCTGGCGTAACACTTGTTTATCTTCAGCACTAAATTTAGCGACGGTTGACTCACCTAATACCCAACTATCAACAAGCGCAACATCAGACAATGACTCAACTTTAGGTAAAAAATAGCTATTAAAGCCTTTTTTAGTCAATAACTGTGGAATGTTTAGAGCATCATCTTCTATATGCTGGCCAAACACAATTTCAAACACTGGACCAACTGATTTTTTAATATTTAAAGGAGCACCAAGCTCTTGCTCTGCTGTATGCTTTAAATTGTCATAAACACGATCAGCTAAGTCTACAGAACTAAGATCTTGTTGAGTTCCTTCAATTAAATTATCGTATGGCTTCATGACTAAAATCGCATTTCTATTATCATCATTACGAAGGCCTTGAAGATCAGTGTACTCTAATGAATAATTTAAATGCGCAAGCAATTGTTCTTGAGTTTTAGCATCATTAGGAAAAGCATGCTGCCAAATCTTTGAAAAATATCGACTTACAACATCATCCTGTCGCCCACTGCGATCGGTTAACATTCGAAATACTCTCAATGCTGATAACTCTTGTTGCTCTGAATTAGCATCATTAATATCGACAGCAAGTTGTTTCATTAATGAAGGCAAGAATTTAAATTGTAATAGCCCTAAATAGGTTTCTTCAACTTTGGGTCCAATCTTATGTCCTTGATAGAGCCCCATATCAGATACAAACTTAGGTTTATCTTGAAATACTCCAAACTCTAGTGTTGCTTGACGGATTGAATTTAATGATGCTAATAACTCTTGTTCTGAACGCATCAACTTAACGTTTGAATATTCATTTTTAAATTGATTAACTTGACTCAGTACTGCATTTTCATGAGCAATATTTTGAGTATAATAACGCTGCCATCCACCTATCAATAATACAGATGCAATACTACATGCTAATACTGACATCCAGAGTACTTTTGCTTTATGTCTGATAACACGTAAACTGTCAGATGCAATACCCGCTTCTGGATAAATAATTTCATTAAAAAGTTTCTTTACAAAAAAAGTGGTCGAGTTTTTAGAGTGTTGTGCACTATTAATCGTATTTGATAAACCGTAACGACGAGATGCGGCATCAACGAACACATTAGTTGGTACTCCTTGTTGATAGACAGACATAAAGTAAATACCACGAATTAATGCCGGTGTTGAAAATTGATCACTTGCAAAAGCATCTTTTAATAACTGCTTTAATACATCATGTAACCCAGCTACTTGACGAGAAAAGCTGTAAATAGCACTACGTTCTTCAGTATCAACAGCATGACGTAATACAAAGGGTAACGAATCGTTAACACGTTCAATAAACTGAATATAATTTTGATCAAATTCAGTTAGCCAATAATCGAAATCTTTTATAGTATTAAGAGAAAAAGTAAAACCCATTACTTCTTCTCGCTGACTCTGAGTATAGTTACGGAAATAGGGATCAAAACCATGCAACAAATCTAATTTTGTCAGCGTAATATACACGGGCATTCGTGTTGATAATATCTCCATCAACTCACGTAATCGAGCTCGTAATAAATTAGCGTATGCAAGACGTTCAGCAACAGTTGAACTTGCAAGATGCTCAATATCAAGAGCAATAACAACCCCATTTAATGGCCGTTGGGAACGCGTTTTTTCTAGCCAACTAACAAAATTAAGCCATAAGCGTCGTTCCATCTCTCCGCTATTCTTTTCTTCATTTTGACGCTGCGTCAATAATTCACCATCAGGATCAATCAATACGGCGTCATCACTAATCCACCAATCAAAAGAATATGGATTTTCACTTTTTTTCCCTGATGCACGCATGACACTAGAAAATACAAAATTCTGGTTAGAACGATTAATCAGGCTTGTTTTACCTGCATTTTCTAACCCTAATACCAAATACCAAGGCAAACTATATAGATAGTTACGTTTATTTAAATTTTGTTTTAGCTCACCCATAACTTGGTTAAGTTCAATCTGCTGACGCTCTTCTAACCGTTTAATAGGATCTTCAACTAATCTCTCTTCGTGTGCTTTATCTTTATTTATACGTTGTAAACTATGCCATTGCATCAAGCCCCATACCGTAAAACAACACAACGAAAAAATAATGCTCAAGACAACACGAGATGTGACTGTCGTTAAAGGTTGCTGACCTTCAATGTCTAACCAAGGTCCCGCCCACCAGATAGCAACATTTATTAGAATAAATGTTGCTAACATAATCACAGGTAATGATGTTTTAAAACTTGAAGCAAGCCTGAAGCCGATTGATCTTATTAAATTCCACATTTTATATTTTCCCTGTGGTTATTCTGCTGCAATATTATTTTCAATTTGTTTAATTAATGCGGGTTCCCATTCTGTAACCGACATTGCATTTACTTGATGATGTAAAGTCTGATATTGCTCTGCTGCCATTGCGGTCAATGAATTAGCCTTCATCACATCGGCTGATAATAACCGCCAATAAAAGGCATCACGTGGTTCTGTCGCTTGTGATAACCCCTCATTAAGCATTTTAAGAGAAGGTGCAATTCCCTCTTCTTGTACGAGTACAAGTGCTTCATTACGTTTATCATTCCAACAACCGATTTGGTTAACTTCTGCAATATTGAAATCACCGACAGAGGTATCTAACCACGTCAAGGTCGCTTCGCTAATAAATGGAACCCCTCCTTTAAATAAATACGTTTTCAATGCTGGTAATCGCTGCATAAAACGGTGTAATTCATCTTTAATAATTTCTGCCCATGTGTCTTCTTCCAGCGCCATTGCGATGCGGTAACTTAAATAATGCCCATCTAACCAATAAGGCGCTTTAGTTAAGCTTTCTTCCACTCGACGCCACAATTCAATATCAGCTCCACGCTGTAAGCCATCTTCATAATCACTAATACGATCCAATGAAACGGGCATTAACTGCGTTTCTCCATTCATATTGGCATCAGGTAAACTATGAATTGAATACCACATTGCAAAACGACGAATACGGATACTTAACATCACACCATCACCGCCAAGATCAGAAAGACATTCAACTGCTTTCAGGAGTGATATTTTAAAATTACGATCACTGCTATTATCGATGTCTAAATTAGGTATCGGTACTGATGTTGTGACATTGCTACACGAATCTATAGTTGAGGGGGCTATTACCTTTGGATCATTAACTTTATATGTACTATCGACTTGCGCTAATTTATGGCGCAAACGTGCATTAATATCATCAATAACCTCTATTGGTAACTTCAGCCCTTCAGCATGCAGATAAAGCTCTTGTAACAACGTTGTTAACTCGGTTTTAAGATCAGCATCAAACAAAGTACTGTCTAATTTATCTGTAGCGACATATGTTCGCTGACAAATTTGATTAAAAAACTTTTTACGGTGAACAGCACCACGTTCACCTGGTCTTGGTTGACATTCAAGCCAAAAACACGAGATAAAATCGACCAACACACCAATAGATAAAGTGAAGCGTTCAGGCGTAGGTTTATATTGCAGGCACTGTATTAACACTGTCAGTAATTTGATATCTTTCGATTTTGTTGAGAGTAAATTTACGGCACTCTTTTCAACTTTTTCCCATTGCACTTCACCATGAGCGAGGGAGCCAACTTTCATCATCTGACTATCAATAAAATTCAGCTGAGGATCATCTTTCAAGCGCTCACCAACAGGATTGTCTGTCATTATTGGAGTAAGCAGTTGCTCTCTAAAGCTTGTCATTGACATTTAATACTCCTACCAACGACAAATTTCTCGCATTGGCTTAACAGCCTCAGCAAGATTTTTATTATCAAACTCTACATTATCAATACCGGCTATATCTGAGCGTAATATCAATTGTGGAGCAGAAATCATCGCCTTTATTGCATCAATTGCGGGTATTCCACGGCCAGAGCGCAATAAATAACCACTGTCATCACTGATCCAATCTTGCGTTACAACAGGAGAACCAGGGATTGATACAGTAACTTTTCCCGCTTTAATTGGGTGCGGTAAAATTAATTGAATACGAGTTATTTTTTCAAAACAAGATAACATCAAAATTGGAGCCAATTGAGTCTTAGATTGTGACGAAACATTTATTGCAGTTACAGTTAACCACATACGTGAAAAGTCATTCCCTTCATCTTGCTGATTTAAAATAAATCCTTCTTTTTCTCCACGTTTTTTTTCACTATTAACAGCTCGTACCCATGATGGAGGGTACTGAATAACCTCCTTGTCTATCAATGATTTAGATGTCACTGGCGTATTTAAAACACTATCAAAACAGTGTAGCCTTTCAAGCTTTGATTCAATATCTCGGCATTGTTGAGCCTGCTCTAACGTAGTCAATAGATTTGGTTGCGCAGACACTAAACTAGGTACGAAAGCCAAACTTAGCGATAGTACTATCCATTTCATTATCATCTGATCTGGATCTCCAATTTTTGACATTTATGTGCCAATGTTCGTTTAGGTAAACCTAAACTTGCCGCAGCTTTGGCACGATCACCATTGTATTGTTCTAATCGATTGCAAATAATGGCTTTTTCGTAAACTTCTAAAGCGGTACGTAAATCATTAATCATTGAAAAATCATTATCATTAGTAACAAGCTTCTCCACTTCCATTTTTATACCCAATGGAAGCTTGGTGGTAAATGCTGACTTTTCAATCAACACTCCACATTGAGTTTGCACACAAGCAAATTCAATTAATGACCGTAATTCACGGACATTGCCCGGATAATCAAGACTTTTAAGTTTATTAAGTGCCGAAAGTGACAAGCCTAAAATATTGCGTTGTTCACGATCGTTATATTGGCGAATAAAATAAGTTGCTAATTCATCAATATCATTTAATCGACTATTTAAATTTGGAACCAATAATGGGTATTGGTATATACGATAATAAAGATCTTGCCTAAAACCGCCGTCATTCACGCTTTGACGTAAATTAACATGGGTTGCAGCAATTAAACGAAAGTTAGAAGATTGTTCTTTATTCGATCCTAATGGGCGATACTGACACGTTTCCAATACACGTAATAATTTAGCTTGCAAAGCTAAGGGCAACTCCCCCATCTCATCGAGAAACAATGAACCACCATCAGCTTGGGCAATCAATCCCTTACGGCTAGTCAATGCACCAGTGAATGCGCCTTTCTCATAACCAAATAATTCACTTTCAAGTAGATTCTCTGGTATTGCAGCGCAATTAATCGCTACAAAAGATTTATTACGACGAGATGACAAACTATGTACTGCTTTTGCTACCAGTTCTTTACCTGAACCAGTTTCTCCCTGAATAAATACCGTAAGATTAGAACTAGCAGCCATTGCTATCTGCTCTCGCAGCTGTTCCATAACAGCACTATTTCCAATCAACTTACATGCCATATCTAACCAAGCATTTTTTTCCTGTTGCTGCGCTTTTAACCGTACAATAGAATCACTCAATTGTTGTTTATGCGAATTTTGCATATCCATATCTTTGAGTAACATCCACTGCGCCACAAAAGCATCACTAAACTCGTGCCAATTGTCGTCTGTCAATAATCCATTAATAATATCTTGCTTACCGATCAATACTTGAATTGCAGCAATTTGTTTATGACTATTAAATAATGGTGCAATTAATAAACTACTATTAATATCAACCAGTTCAGCTAATTGCTTAAATGCTTTATTCTGTTGCCAATAAACCAACCGATTATGATCAAGTAAAATCAATGATGCTTGTTGTAATACATGAGAAAATGGATGATCAAAATCATTAACATCCCACACCCAATCTGTATTATCGGCAACAGATAAGGCTCGACCATCCTCTGTTGGATAAACAATATAGCTAGCCGTTAACGCTAACTCCTGTTTTAACGTAGTGTTATAAAACTCAGTCTGAAGTGGTCAAGTAAAATTGGCCACTGATTTGTATTCATTATTAAATCGGCGTTCTGATTCATTAGGCGTCAAGCCACCGTTATATTGATGGGGCCTGACTTGGTTGTAATATCGGATAATATATTCAGTGATCGCCACTTTAGCTTCATTCGATGAGCGATAACCCGCAGTTGGCATCCACTCTGTTTTAAAACTTCTAAAAAATCGTTCCATTGGGGCGTTATCCCAACAATTTCCACGTCGACTCATACTTTGTGTAATTTGATACCGCCAAAGTAATCGGCGATATTGTTTACTTGTGTAATGACAGCCTTGATCTGAATGAAACATAACACTTTTAGGCGCCCCTCGAACTTCATAAGCCATCGAAAGGGCTTTACCTGTTAGATCTGTATTGGGTGAGCCTGACGTTGCCCAACCAATCACTTTACGGGCAAATAAATCAATCACAACAGCAAGGTACAACCAACGTTGTCCTGACCAAATATATGTCACGTCGCCACACCAAACCTGATTAGGCTCAGTAACTGCAAACTGGCGATCTAATGTATTGGGAATATTTAAATGTTCATTTTCTACTTTTTTATAACGATGTTTTTTAACCTGACAACTGACTAATCCTAGTTGTTTCATGATGTTAGTTGCCTTATATCGACTTAACGGCACGCCTTTAGTCGTAACGATACCTGCAATTGTTCTGGCTCCAGCAGAGCCACTACTGGCACGATGTGCAGCCTTCACTTCACTAGATAATAGCACTTGCTCTTTTGACTGCGTTTTAGGCCGTTTAGTCCAATATTTATAGCTACTGCGATGAATATCAAAGACATGACAAAGGATAGATACAGGATAATAAGCTTTTAATTCATCAACTAATATGAAGTTTTGAATGAGTCCGAGGCCAAAAGAGCGGTTGCTTTTTTTAGTATTTCTTTCTCCATTTCAATCCGTTTAATCTTCTTCTCTAATTCACGAATTTTAAGCTGATCAGGCGTCATTGGTGTTGCTTTCGGTGTCATTCCACCACGTTCATCTTTCAGCTGTCGAACCCACTTATCCATTGTTGATTTACCAACATTCATTGCTTCCGCAGCTTCTTTTACAGAGTAGCCTTGGTCTAAAACGAGTTGTGCTGATTCTAATCGAAATTCAGGTGTAAAATTAGGGCGTATTCTTTTAGTCATAGTGTCACCTATTAAATTATGAGGTGATGATATCACCTCTAACTAGGTGGCCAAATTAACTATGCCACTTCAAGTGTCTATCTTGCTTTTTCAGATATAAACAAAAATACAATAAAAAACGCAATTAAAATAGGTGATATTAAATTAAACAATTGGTGGGGTGAACGGTTAGTGTACATAAAGAATAAATCCTTTATTTCAGATGAAGCAAAACGTTTGAGCCACCGAATTTTAAACCAAGCAACATACAGTAATGTGAATATTAAAACCTTACCCCCAGAAACGATTGGAATAATGCTTAATACTTTAATTCACACCTATTGGTGGAATCTAGAAGAACCACAAGAAAATGCTATTTGTTTATTGTTAAAAGGAGCTATACGTTCTTGGCGTAAATTTATTGAAGTGTTAGCACATATGAATGAAACAGGTAAAAAACAAAATTCTGACACAGATCTTATAGATAATTTACAAAGAATTAATTATATTTTAGATGGTAGGCAACAATTTGAATTTAATCAATGGCTAAGCCAATTAGCATCGTTAAATCATTTACAAAATCTAGGAATGATTCCTCCCTCTTTAATGCAACCACAACAAGTAAAAGCACCATTCACTGTGTCTAATTTAACGCAAAAAAGAAAAAAACAACAAAATTTAGATCAATAACATTATAAGTGGACAATAAGCAATAATTATTGTCCACACAAACTATGTATTATTTGACAGGTATTATTTGTTGTACTGCACAACGGAAACCATTTGATAAATAATATATTTGTTGAATAGGAACAGCATGAGCTCTACTAGTTGTCAAAGGCTTAATAATACTTCGGAGCACTTTTTCTGTTCCATTCGCTGGACCTTGAGGATCATATTCAGTTGAATGTTGATAATAATCTTTTGCATACCAATCATTCATCCATTCTCTAGCATTACCAGCCATATCGTATAGACCTAACGGATTAGGTGGATAACGTTTAATATGCCCATACTCACCATAGTTCCACTCATCTTTTTTATAATCCACATAGATATCACCCACTAAATAATGACCGCCTTCAGGTTGAAGATAACCGTTATTCGTTGGGTAATAAATATATTTACCTCGATCCCTAGCTGCATATTCCCATTGTGCTTCTGTCGGTAAATCAATTGGATACCCTGTTAGATCTCCTAGCCATAAACAATAATCTTTTGCTTCCTGCCACGTTTTGGTTGGAGTCGGCTTATTTTTAAATTGTTCATCAGGAATATTGTATTTTTCTCTCATATCAGCATCAACTATAGGGAGATCATGTGCTCGTTGAAAAGCATCAAAGCCATAATATGTAGTTTCATGATTAGCTAATGAATAGTTACTCAATGTCACTTTATGAATAAAGTCAGCACCAGTTTCAGGATTTGACATTGAAGTATTACATTTAACATCTGGCGACCAATCCATCCTATCGGTTGTTATCGGATCACAAGGACCTTTAAATGCGCCCATCATAAAGGTCCCCCCCTTAATAAACACCATGCTTTCTAGTGATTCAACAGCAACAGCCACGATTTGATGTTGAAGTTTGGTATCTGCATCAGGGTAAAGCTTTTTTACTTTCGCTTCTATTTGATTGATTTTTTCAGCTGGTACCGTTTTACTGGTTACTGAAGCAGTTGTCTCTCCATTACATGCTGTTAATACACATGTGCTTATTAGTATACTCAGATATTTTCTATACATCACTTAACCCAACCTTCCTTATTCTTATCCATTCATTAAACAATGCTCATAGTCTTTAAATATTTTTACTTAGACTTTCTAATTGTGAAAATTTTAATGCTAAGCCTTTTATTTCACTATCAAGTTGTTGAAGCTCTTTTTGTACTTCTGGCTGATTTTTATTAATTATTTGTTGCTCAATATAACTAATTCTTCCATAAACGGGTGATAAACCAATCGCGTAATCGTTGAGATCTTCTGATAATGAGGCCATCTTATTGTTTTTACTTTGGCTCATTGTTTGTTGTAAGTTTGCAATATTGGTTCTGGTAAGCTTAAAACGTCGATATTGTGTCTCAAACCGCTCTTTAATATCGGCAATATGCGTTTGATTTGGTTCTATTTGTATATCAGTCGCAGGGCGTAAAGATAAAGGAATACTCAGTGATTTATTCACACTAGACACAGGGAACGAATCTTGATGATCCACCTTAGGCGTTGTGGGCTCTAAATACCCTTTAATCACAAAAACTGATAATCCTACTAGTAAACCTAAGCAAAATATCCAATATGGACGTATGCGGTGTTTATTCTTATGCGATGGTAATTCAGGCGGAATATCATCCACCTTATCCATCTGCTTTTCTTCAACTAACGCTATTGGCTTTATATTCCCTTCAAGATAATCGACATGTTCAAAAATCACATAGCTAATGGCTTCTAAATCAGGAACATGTTGAGGATGGACATCAAGAAACAGTTCATAAATTTCTTTACAACAACGCTCACAACGATAAAGATCTTTTAATTGTGACTGCTTAGGTTCTAATCGACGTAAGTCATCACCTAATCTGGCAATCAACCAACGATAGAGATCTGCACATTTTATGAGATTAGCATCGTTATTATTATAAAGGTGCATCAGCGCAGCAAGTTGAAGTTCAAGACCATTAGCGAGCCCACCTATCCCACTCTCTTTTACTAATGCTGTCGTATAATAAAGTGTCGTCAGAAAGTTTAATCCGTCAGTGCGAGCAAGATCCTCACACAACCTCTTAACTTTATCCCAATCGATTTTTCCATAGGAGGGATTATTAAGGCGATTAATCTCATCTCTAATCAATTGATATCTTGTTGAATTTCTAAGTGTGCTTTCGTCATCCACAAACGTAAATTGTCGACCGTGATAAAAACCCATCGTACTCAATGGTTACTACTCCCCATAAAAATAGATCAAACGCTGTGACAAAGCACATATGTTATTTCGTACTACCTACAACGAGCTATATCATGCAATTATCAAGCCAACAGTAAAAATTACAACCTATTGAAATTAAATGAATATTTTCCTTTGCCTCCATTTTAGGCAATAACTTGCTCAATATGAGCAACATCTTGCCCGTTGAGCAATAAATGGCCCGGCATAAGCAACAACTCGCCCACAGCTATTTCCACTTAAAACAAACAGCATTAAAAACAATAAGTTATATTAAATTAAATCTTGGCATGCATCCTGCTTTAAGTACAAATACATTCTAACTTATTAATATAAAGGACATTACAATGCCAACTCCTTGTTATATCTCTATCCAAGGTCGTACTCAGGGCAACATCACCGCAGGTTCATTTACCGCTGATTCAGTCGGTAACATTTACGTTGAAGGCCACGAAGACCAAATGCTAGTGCAAGAGTTTAAGCATGTCGTGACCGTGCCAACTGATCCACAATCAGGTCAACCTGCTGGCCAACGTGTTCATAAACCTTTTAAATTTACTGTGGCATTAAACAAATCTGTACCACTGATGTACAACGCATTGGCATCAGGTGAAATGCTGCCAACAGTTGAGCTTAAGTGGTACCGCACTTCTGTTGAAGGTAAGCAAGAGCATTACTTCACAACTACGTTAACCGATGCAACGATTGTAAATATCGACAATCAAATGCCACATTGCCAAGATTCAACCAAAGCTGATTTCACTCAGCTTATTGAAGTTTCAATGGCTTACCGTAAAATTAACTGGGATCATACGGTTTCAGGCACATCTGGTGCTGATGACTGGCGCGCACCGTTAGAAGCATAAATATCAAATAACTATTGCCCGCACTGTCATTACCGCGCGGGCTTTTGTCGTTTATGTCTTTGCTAAGGCATTATTCGCTGCTATTACAGAGGTTCCACAAGAAATTAACCCTATATTTCCCCTACCTCAACTAGCACGTATTTACTGTAAGTAACCGTATTATTAATATGAATATCATTAAATTTAAGCTTGGCAATATTACTTATCACTTTACCGTTTCAAAACAGCAAGAAGCATTATTATCATTAACAGATGAAGTCACTATCGATCTAGCGACATGGCAAGGATTTTCTGAAGCATTAGATGCCTCTATTTTAAAAGCTATTCCTGAAGCGCTAACACCGCCATCAACACAAGAAATTAAGCACGCTCAAACTATTGCACACGAACTAAATCTCTCTCTACCAGAGAATTACACTAAACAAGCTATCGTATGCCGACAATTTATTCAGCAGCACCTTATTGCTCATCAACGGTTATTATCAATGTTTAATAACGTAAAAGGTAAATTACTAAAATAGCAATTTAATAACTAATACGATTAATGCAACTAATAGATACGGCGATTATTATAATAAAAAATAGATCAACAAAGGTTAATATATTGATTTGCAAATAAAACTAATGCGTATCGTTCGTGTTTGTAGTATTGAATACAGCCTATAACGTTATACTTGAGGTATAAATCTCAAGTACTTTTATAATAATTGGAATTTCATAAGAATTGGAACTCAATAATAAAAATAACTTTCTTATTAAGTCCCAATAAAGAATTAGATAATCTTAACACCTTCCGTTTCAAGCACACTGTTAGCACCCGCACGATCGATGATCTTAACGAGAACAGATTGAATCGTTTCATCTTCTCGAACGTCATTTTCACTTACAAACTTTTGTTCTTGAGGCTCGGCACCTTCTGCAAGCGTAAAGGTAACAACCACTTCCGTTGCAATATTCGATGTTTTACCAAAGTAGGCAAAAGAAAGCTGAGGGTAACCTTTAAAGCCTTTTTTAACTTGTTTTGCGATACGTTTTTTAGCTTTATCTACATTCATCATTAACCCTTGCTTATTATCGAATAAAATCAAAATGGTACCAAAACATAATACGTTGATTATAGCGACGATAATACTTAAATTATGCATTAAGCAGCGTAAAACCACTCTGGAGGAGATCGTTTGGTCCATTTAGCAAAGGCTGCCTTGTCACCGCGATAAAAATTACGATAAGCCTCAATCGCATTCGCTTCTACTTTATAATCATTTGGCATAGCCTGAGCAAATGGCGTTAATCCTATGGCATCATACGAATGACGCTCAATCTTTGCTAATACCGCAATCGATTTATGATCAGTTGTTTTATTGTACCTAAATTTATATTCTTTATTTAATGCTAACGTTAATGCTTTTAACCAGAGAAAGTTATCATAAGATTGCTCAACCCAGAGCACGCAAGGATGATTCATATGGGTTGATTTATACGGTGTCGTAAATCCTTTTTTATTAAGCGCCGTACATAAAAGCTGCACACTTTCTAAAATCATTTTAACCACATGTTGATCACAATGATATTGAGCACATTTTTCAATATCATGATCTAAAATAAAAATATTCATCGCATCATCCCTTATTGAACATACTAATAGCTTAGCTCAATATAAAATGCTGCTCGTGGATTTTATATCTCTATTTCAGTGTACTGACGTTGATAATGCGCTAACAGTTGTTGTATTCCCGTTATCGGAATCTCTAATGTTGCAGTATTTGTAAAGGGATGACACTGTATGGATGAGTAATTAAATATACTTTTATCAATAATTAATTCAACCGCTGCTTGTGTATCTTTAACAATATCCAAAATAGAAACAGAGCCCGCACTGGTGCCTAAGTATTTCTCTAAGCGATTACCGGATGCGAAACTTAAACCTGAAACGTTTAACATTTGGCTTAATCTTTTAAAATCAACGGTTTTATCGTCCATCATAATAATTAAGAAATGACGATTACCTTTCTTATTTTTAATAAACAGATTTTTGGTTGCTGCACCATCAATATCTAAAGCTAATAAGTGCGCTTGCTCACAATTAAACACCGCAGGATGCTGAAACTTTTTATAATCAATGCCTAGCTCATCAAGTATCTTATATATATTCATGCTTAACTCCATTTTAGCGAATATTTAAATACTTTATTACTATTTCATTTATTACCCTCTAAGTAAATATGAATAATAACCAATAACAAGTATCGAACTAATCGCGATAAATCAGCCGCAATGTATTTTTAATAACCAGGCAATTTTAAATAATAAGGGGATGTAAAATAAGGAAGGAGTACAGTAGCTTTTTTATTGATCAAATAGGGCCTAATCATTATTAGACCCTAAGATCATCATATCGATTGCTACCTACACGGTAAACAATGATAGTAATGCAGTTAACGGTCAACCATTAACTCAGTGCTGCATCTTACTTATAAAAAGCTTCAACAGTGCCTTTTAGCGTAATAAGCATTGGGTTACCGCGACGATCTAATGCTTTAGGTGACGGTACTTTTACCCAACCTTCACTGATGCAGTATTCTTCAACATCAAAACGCTCTTTACCATTTAGTCGAATGCCAATTTCGAATTCAAAAGCAGCTTCTAGGAAGTGTGGGCTACGAGGATTACCAGAAAGGTGATCAGGTAAAGTTGGTCGTGATGTAGTATCGGTCATGATGGTGCCTGTTGAAAATAAAAAGTGCGCTATTGTAGACAATCTCGGACTAACGCTCAAGAGCTGTATTAATAGAACTAAAAACTAAGCATTAAATGACTGCAATGCAATCATAGCCACATCTGCTTTTGTCGCCTGAACAAAAATATGATCATGGTAATAAGCAGCAACTACATTTGCGCTAATATTATGCTCGGCTAACTTCGCCGACACAGCAGCAGTTAGCCCAACCGCCTCTAAACTTGAATGAACCGTTAATGTAATTTGACGAAAAGAGCCACTAAACGCTAATTGTGCCTTCTCTGCTACCTTTTTTTCAAGGATCAGCGTTAGCCCTTCCGCTTCTATAAACGTGGCTTTTGGCTGTAAATCAACATACTCTTTTAACTCACCTGTAACCGTACAGAATACAAACTCTGACTCGACTAGAACAGGTTTCATTGAGGCTAACAATTCACTTAACTCTGTAATACCTGACATAACTTATCTCTCTCCATGATAATTACATATCAATAAATGTTTAACCCATATTTGATTAAACATTTATCGCATTAAGCTCATATCTTTATACAGAGATTGACTGAGTTTCAAGTGTTTTTGTTACTCGACAAGGATTCCCAACCGCTACACTATTAATTGGAATATCACGGGTTACTACGCTGCCCGCCCCTATCACACAATTATCACCAATGGTTACCCCTGGTAATATTGACACATTGCCACCAATCCAAACATTATTACCGATACTAACATTCGCGCCATATTCTTGATGTTGACGTTCGATAGGATCTAAAGGATGTGTGGCGGTTGAAATCATCACATGGGGACCAATCAGCACATTATTGCCAATCGTGACTTTGCAGACATCAAGAATAGTTAAATTATGGTTTGAATAAAAATTACTGCCGACTTCAATATTATAGCCATAATCACAGAAGAAATTTGGCTCAATGTGAGCTCTGTCTTTAATGATCAATAATGCTTTTAATATCGCCATTTGATCTTCAAGCTGCGTAGGATCAGCGATATTAAAGCGATGACAAACAGATTTAGCATGCATTCGATCAGCAAAGAGTTGTTCATCACCCGCGTTATAAGCAAGGCCAGCTAGCATTTTGTCTTTTTCGTTCATGGTGACTTTCCAGAGTAAAATAAAGCCACCATTAAAGTGTATTTCTCAATTTTAGTATGTGTGCTATTACTCAATTATGAAAAATCACTCAAGTTAAGTGCCATTATTTCAATCACATAATGACACTTATTATTTATAATAATTACTCAGGTAATACCCAATCCGGACGAGGGAAATGACAGGTATAGCCATTGGGTTGATGCAACAAATAATCTTGATGTTCAGATTCAGCATGCCAAAAATCACCAGCAGGCACGACTTCCGTCACAATTGGTCCCGGCCACACACCAGAAGCATCCATCCGTTTAATCAGATCTTCAGCAATGTTTTTTTGCTCATTAGAGGTATAAAAAATAGCTGAGCGGTAAGATGTACCAAGATCATTGCCTTGACGATTTACGGTCGATGGATCGTGTATTTGAAAAAAATAAGCGAGGATTTTAGTAAAATTAGTCTGTGTGGTATCAAAGATAATCTCAATCGCTTCAGCATGAGTTCCATGATTGCGGTAGGTCGCATTTTCAACATCACCGCCCGTATAACCGACCTGCGTTGCAATCACGCCCTGCTGACGACGAATAAGATCTTGCATACCCCAAAAACACCCACCAGCCAGTATTGCTTTTTCGAGACTCATATCATTACTCCTATTGCCACATTGCGTGAACTTATGACTTTTCATACAACCATAAGTTGATATTTATCGCAATTAGAAATTTTTCTCGCATTTAATCATGGCAGAAATTGATTAACTACTAGAATTAATAAGATTTCACTGATGTTCTATTGTTATATCAATTTATAAACTATTAACAATATCAATAGTATGGCTAATAATACTCGTGCCTTTACTAACATTACCATGCCCAGGAACGACGAATAAAGCTTCAGGATATTTAGTTAATACTTTTTGAGCAGACTCCGCCCATTCTTTTATATCGGCATCACCAGTCCATCCTATCGTATTAACTTCATTTGCTCGCATTAAACAACCACCAAGTAATACTTTTTCTTTAGGTAACCATACAACTGAATTGTCTTGAGAATGACCAGCGCCTGGATAGAATACCTCTATTTTATTTTCTAATAACACAAAATTATCATCTGAAAAATCATGGTTAGCGGCTGTTTTTTTATCACCTTTCAACAATTTATTGGTCAATGCTGAGGCGTATGTCTCAAAGTGATGATCTTGTAAATATTCTAACCCGCCAGTTTGATCTTCATGAAAATGAGTAAATACCGTTTTCTTTAGCGTTAATCCTCTATTTTCAATCCACTTCGTCAATTGAGGCATATTCGACGAATTCCATGGTGTATCAATTAAATAAGCATCCTTGCCATCAACATACACTAATGAATTAGCATCCATTAAAATAGGTTTATCTGGATTCTTTGAATTCTTAAATTCACGGTACGATTTAACCAAAAAGATGTTATTTGTGATGTTTTCAAATTCAAGAGGTTTAACTAACCTATCTGTTGCAGAAGCATTAAAGCCAATCAACGTACTGAATAGTACTAAAGAAAATTTAAACATAAATTCCATTCCTTTTGTTTAATATTATTGTGAATATACAATATTTACTCATCTTTAATCGTTAGAAAAATGTAAAATAAATCCTTCCACCAGCAATAAGCTCTCGAATATAAAATTTACAGTTCATTATTTTAAATTCTTTGTTAAATCAGTTCTATTCCCATATTTCAAGATCAACAAAACCTACAATCCTGACGGTTATCGCAGTATTTTCAGGTAATTATAAGAAACTATCTCTAATTAGGGTGTGACTAACTGACTTTCCTTTGTATCAATGCCACCTACATGTAGTTTGAATACACACATTCAGAACCCTCTACTACTTACGTTAGCATAATGTTCTATAAAACAGTTTACAATGTTCAAGCCAAGCGTCTGGTGTTATTCCCAATTGCTATAAAATCTTTGGCTGTGGTTTGTTGTTTCCTAATAAATACCTAATGTTAAAAAACCTATTAGGAATCCAAATGAAACACCCCACACATCTGCGTTTGTTTGCATTTTTATAAATTTACCCCATATGTACTTATTCTCAATCATCACCAATAGGGTAATAATTGGAACCAAACACATAAAAAGCATGGTTTTATCTAGCAAAAAAGGAAATTGACCAAGCAATAAACTGTGAAAACTATCGCACTGACGAGCCAGCCAATAACCGACTACCGACCCGACAATACTGGGAATTATACATTTCTTTGGTATCAAGCCAATAATCCTTCTTTGTTCTTTTTATAAACGAAAAGTGAGGGATGTGCTTGGCGTTCACTCTGCCCAAGATTCACATATCGGAAGTCGAGTTACGAAGCTATCCGTGATCTACTCAACACGTGATCAAGCCTTAAAGAAGACAATTAAATTTTACGTAGAAACATAAATGATTATTTGAACTCGCTTATTAAAGGGCTCTTATAAATTAACTACCCCCGAAACGGAGCAAGATCGATCCCTTCTATCTTACAAACAGCCTTTATTGTTGAATCGTCACAAAGGCATTTTAAATAAGCAGCAAGGTTTTCAAACATTAACGGGGATTTTTCGATTGGTAACGACCACTGTGCCAACATAAATAAAAAATAATCACATACGGTTAGCGTATCCCCAATAAGATATTGGTTATATTTGAGTTGATTATCAATAATAGCTAGGGCTTCTGCAATTCTCTCGTCTTGTGCAGCAATAATATTGGAAATGGTTGCTGTATCATTTGTATGGCGATGTGGATAGTAACGTACCATTAGTTCGGCTTGTAGCGTGTTATTTAAAAATGCTAACCATTGATAAAATAGAGGGCGCTTAGGATCTCCCACCGCCGGCATTAAATTTGATTGAGGATGCAATTCACAAAGATGAATACAGATAGCCGAACTTTCAAAAATAGGCTGTTCACCAATAACTAATGTAGGGATTCGGCCTGCTGGGTTTAACTTCAAATAATCTGCTGATTTTTGTGCATTAGACTGCTTATCAACTAACAACAATTCATAATCTACATTTAAGTGATGTAATAAGAAGTGAGGTGCTAAACTGGCATTATTGGGATAGTAATAAAGCTTGAACAATATCGACTCCTTGTCTAATCGTTTTTTATTAATGCATTACATTAACTCACCCTATAGATTACAAGTTAACCATTCAGTTAAAAGCGCGACTAAATAACCTTATTTTTTTAAATTTTTGCGAGCTAGGCGACAAAACACCACTACTAATCGTTGTCTAATCTCACCCTATAAAATTATTTTAATAATCATACGATTGTACAGCTAACGAAGATAGATATGAATAATATAACGATAGCACCATCACAAGCTACAATAGCATTAACAACAGATTTGCTTGCTGCTCAAGTAAACGCAGAACTTACGTTACATCCTCTTGATTTAGTCAAAATAAAAGGTTCATACTCGCAGTTTTTTGCTTACTTTGAGGCCAAATTAGCCCCCTATATTGATGGCTGGGTTGATATGGTGAATCGCGATCATACAACTCTAGCAAATCTTGAAAGTGACTATGGCTATTTTGCTTTTGCACATTATCTCGCACGTCAATATGATCCTACACGCTGGTCAGAAGAAGTGATGGTGATGACGAAAGGCTTTATTAATATTACTGATAAAAAGCTTTCTTTTAATCCTATCAGCATTCATCATATTTACGATTATCTGATGACAGAATTATTAGATATGAATAATTTAAAACACCAGCTACGCCATTTATTGATTACCGATAATATTAACTATTTATACCGCAACACTCCACCTTGTATTCACCGATATGCGGTTGACGATTCAGAAAATATAGCAAAACGTATTCAGCAGAATATCTGTTTCTTATTCATGTTATATATCAAAACAATCGCGACAACGACAAAATCAATGATTAACGGTAAATAAGCACTGATATCAATCTCCACATCATTCCTGATGTTTTATATTAATGAATGATGTGGTGATAGTAATCAGTAACAGTCTTAACGGGATTATCTTACAGTAGCTGTCTTAGTTTATGTTCAACTAATGGGTCGTTAGGAACCAGTTGTTGCGCCATTTCTAGTAATTGAATCGCATCTTGTGGATGATCATCTTGATGTTTCAAGGCTATATCAATCAAAGGTTGTACATCAATTTGAGCTTGATGCTCTTGTACATGCGCTTCTTTTTCATCAATCAAAATATTATGTGCTTTACTCAATAACCCTAATCGGTGTTCTGAATATGCATTGGCCTTACTTAGGCTTTGATAATAATCTTCTTTAAAGCGTAATGTTTTTGTTTGTTGACGAAACTGAGCAATATCAAGTTGCTGATGGCGAATAAAATCAACAGCGACCTGCTTATAGAAACCAAACTTATTAAGGTAAGTAGCATGAGTGCCATGCCCCATTCCAAATACACGTAAATGGGTCAATTCTGGATAACGTTTGGCATGTAAGCGATCGATATTATTGGTGGGATCGTAAATAATATAGCCTTTAGCTTTACCTAAATCGAGATCATGGTAATCCCCTTCCCAATCAAATTGCTGCGCTAGTTCAGTACTAGAACGACTATCCCACGGGGCGATGGTTTTATTCTTGGTACTCACTGGATGAAATAATAAAACTTGATCAAGTTGCAATAAATTGGCAAAAGCACCCACCGCAAAACCACCACGACTGAGACCATAGCCTAAGCGATAGCTAAACGGTTCAAGCAACGTAGTTAACTGTTCAAGAAAGAAAATTAAGTTACGACTACGAAACCAATTACTCTTTCCTAAATGTTGAAAAGAGATAACATTCACGTTCTGTTTTTTAGCGAGGTGGAATCCCCAAGGTGCAAAATTCTCATCAATATCTTGCTGCTGTACGTTGGTTCCCGCAGGCGAAAATGTAAACAGTAGCGGCTTATTTACATCAACAAACTCATACTTAACAAACACATCATCAAGTAAGTCCCCTCCTGACATTGGAAGTTGCGCTTGCTGCTGTGAACGAGAGTGTGTTAGCCACTCATCTAACCAATACAATAATTTCATTTTACCCACCTTTAAAAACAACCGCGGGATTGTAGCAAAGATAGGCATTAAACGAAAATTTTAGTTAGAACACTAATTATTTAATTTAACTTGCTCGATTTTAAAGATAAAAAATATTCCATACGGTTTTTTACTTTTTAATGAAAAATAAACCAAATAATATTGACCTGTCTATAGCTTTACACTTCATACTAGCCAAATATTAACAATACACATATACACATCGGATCCGTCATGTATTTGATTTCAGAATTAGCGACTAAAGCAGGAATATCACGTACCACGCTACTCTATTATGAGAAGCAAGGGCTGATTAAAGGCCACCGACTGGATAATGGATATCGTCATTACAGTGAAAGCGATTTGCAACGGTTATTTTTAATTAAACAACTTCAAAGTGCAGGCTTGACGCTAAAAGAATGTCAAAGCTGCTTAGAAGCCAAGTTGGATAAAAGTATCTTGTCAGAACGGTTAACTCAACTGACAGAAGACATTCAAAAGAAGACCCAAGCGCGTGAGTTGTTATTAGGGTTACTTGGGGAACGATCACAGCGAGAATTACACAGTTCTTTAAGTAAAAGTGCACCCAATGTTCACCTTAACTGGCTCAACACGCAAGGCTATGATGAAAAAGAAGCTCTCAGACTAAAGTGGTTATCAAAAGACATGAATGAACACAATGCGTACATGAACGATTTTATGACAATATTTACACCATTAGAGCAATGGGCTCCGGGTAGTAAACAAGATACCTTAAATGCCATATCACTGATGCCTAATCAGCAAATGCGCCGTATTTTAGAAATTGGCTCAGGCAAAGGCGGATCGACAGTATTACTGGCTAACAATACCAAAGCACATATTACCGCGGTAGATAATGAACCCGTTGCAATTGAACAACTTAATCAAAAAATCAAAGACTCACAATTGGTCGATCGTATATCACCTGTTTGCGCATCAATGACAGCTCTACCCTTTGAAGCCAAGAGTTTTGATGCTATTTGGGCTGAAAGTTGTGTTTATATTATGGGAATGGAAAATGCACTTCAACAATGGAAACCGTTATTAAAAGATGATGGTATTCTGGTCGTCAGTGATTTGGTTTGGCTTACTGATATGCCTGATGAAAACGTTAAACAATTTTGGCTATCCAATTATCCCGATATTCAAACGATACCTACAAGACTCAAGCTATTTCAGGCTCAAGGTTATGACGTAATTGATCATTTTTCACTGGGGCTAAACGCTTGGGAAAATTATTGGCTACCATTAAAAGCAAGGGTTGAAGCATTACAACCAACCATGCCAACCTCTCAAGCATTACTGGATGTAGAACAAGAAATTGGTATTTATGAAACCAGTGTTGCCAAAGATTTCACCTATCATTACTTTATCGTAAAACCGAGTAAATAAAGCTTATGAGCACACCATCATTAGTTGATTTAGGTTTACGTCCCTTTTTCCAACAACAATTATCGTTAGAAGAAGTCGCAAACTGTTTCCTTGGACGAATCATTGAACAACATAAATCCGACGTGATTATCTTAGCTGGCGATGATGCACTAAGGTATAAGCTACCACCAAATTTTGAGGCAATATGTGTTGGCGACTGGGTGGTTTTTAATCAAAACAGATTGGTTCGCGTTCTTGAAAGGCAATCCCTTTTTCAGCGAAAAGCCGCAGGTAGTAGCCGAGACCGCCAACTTATTGCAGCAAACCTCGATGTGGTATTTATCGTTAGCTCACTTAACGACGATTTTAATTTAAATCGAATCGAACGTTATTTAGCGCTGGTAAAAGAAACCCATGCCGAGCCTGTTGTGATCTTAACCAAAGCTGATTTATGTGATGACGTAGAAGATATTCGACAACAAGTTCAACAGTTAGACTCACTGTTAAGTGTTCACTGTGTTAATGGGCTTGCCCACAATAGCCTCTCCGCATTAAAAAGTTATTGTCAGCGTGGTAAGACCGTCGCCTTTTTAGGTTCATCTGGCGTGGGTAAATCGACACTGGTCAATAATCTACTTAACCATAATGAAATGGAAACCAATGCGATACGAGAACAAGACAGCAAAGGACGTCACACAACAACGTACCGTACTATAAAATGGCTACCTGAAGGCGGGCTGTTGATGGACACCCCAGGAATGCGAGAACTACAACTTAGTGATGTAAAAGAAGGGATAAAACTCACATTTGCTGATATTGAATCTCTCGCTACTGCATGTCGTTTTAAAGATTGTCAGCATCAAAATGAACCCGGCTGTGCGGTAGTAAAAGCAATCGCAAACGGCGAATTATCGACAAGAAGATTGAATAACTTTCATAAACTATTACGCGAAGACGCTCATAATAGTGCGACATTGGCACAAAAAAGAGCAAAAGATCGCACCTTTACTAAAATGGTCACCGCCATTCAAGATCAAGCGAGGTCGATAAAAAAATTCAAATAAAAGAAAAAACAGCATAATCATCTTGACCTTCCCTGTAATGGAAGCTTTATGCTGTCATTCTAATAACAAATACATATCGAGCTCATCATGAAAAAATTATCTTTAGCTATTGTTTTATCAGCACTACTTTCTACCACTGCATTTGCAAGTGAAAATGTGGTCGATCACAGTCATGCAATGCCAACTAAATCAGTCGTTAGTCTACAAGCATCACAAACAATGATGAAAGACTCGATGGCGGCAATGTCAGGTATGCATACGTTAAAATTAACCGGTGATCCTGATTTAGATTTTATAGCGGGTATGCTTCCTCACCATGAAGGGGCGATTGTGATGAGTGAATCAATTCTACCAACACTGACTAACCCTGCGGTGCATAAATTAGCACTTAATATTATTAAATCACAAAAAGAAGAAGTGGTTTATATGAAGCATTGGTTAGCCACACACAAAGAAATACCACTAGCACAACGTGATATTGCTAACTCACAAGAAATGATGACCAAATCAATGAAAATCATGCACAACATGATGGAAGTTAAATTAACCGGTCATCCAAATGTTGATTTCATTGCGGGTATGATCCCTCACCATGAAGCAGCAGTAGAAATGGCAGAAGTCATCATGCCTTATCTAAAAGATCAATCAACGAAGACTCTCGCACAAAGTATTATCAAGTCACAACAACAACAAATTAGCTTTATGAAAACATGGCTAAAAGATAATACACCAGCGACAGTGCCTGCGAAGTAAATAAGATCACACTTACTTATACATAAATCCGACTTAAATAAGTCGGATTTATTTTATCTGTTTTTAATCAATCGAAAACTCTCGATATTGACCACTTTCAAGCCCAGCTACCGATAAGTGTCCTACCGATACACGATGCAGTGCTAATACTTCATTTTGAAAAAAGCCAAACATACGTTTCACTTGGTGGTACTTCCCTTCAACCAATGAAAGCCGTGCTTGATACTCTGAGACGATCTCTAAATGCGCGGGCTTAGTGGTGATATTCTCATACCCAAAATAAATACCCTCTTTGAACACGGTAATATATTCTTCAGTAACAGGTTTTGATAAAGTCACTTCATATACTTTTGCGAGTTTGGTTTCAGGTAAACTTATTTGACGTGACCATGTGCCATCGTTAGTTAACAACACTAATCCTGTCGTATTAAAATCTAACCGCCCAACAATATGTAATTCATCTTTTTGAGGATGATCAATTAAATCTAATACAGTTGTATGTTTAGAATCTTTGGTCGCACTGACAATACCTTGCGGCTTATTCAACATAATATAAATCGGTTTATTATCTTGAAGGCTGTGACCATCTAATTCAACATGCATAAATTGAGTCACTTTCTGATGCGTTGAATGTGCAGCTTCTCCATCCACGATGATCCTTTTCTGAGCAACCAAAAGACGAGTGTCTGATATAGAGTAAATACTATGTTGACTTATAAAACGATCGAGTCGAGTGGTAGACGATTTCATAACATAACAATATCCGCAGTATGTAAAAATGCATTCGAAAATGTACTTTTTAAGAAGTGAACATCTTTACATATAACAACAAAAATAGAACAGCTATATTTTGAAAATTAATGTTCAGGTGTACTTGATGTTATTTACTTTTAATAACACTTTAAATATTGATTAATTATCATGGGCTAAATATGATATTATTCTGTTAAATATTTCACCACAGAGTTAATTTTTTGAAATTCTCACTCTTACAATATAAGCGTCAAACTCTCGCTTCATGGTCACTGATTTTAGTGAGTATTGTGCTATTAGTGTGTATTTCTCAAAATTTAGGCCTTTCTACATTATGTTCTTTAACGCCGATAACTGACGCAACTGAACAGCTTCAATCTCATCCACAAACGCACTCAGATCTAGAAACGCAATGCAGTAATAGTGAGCATCTTGTTAATGCCAACACGATTAACATTGATTTTGCGATTCCAATGTTTATCCTCGCCCTTGTTATTATTGCAGCGATATTAAAGCAATCGGAGGTTAAGTACTTCCCTCCTGAGCCAACAACCTCCTATGGTGTACGGCGACATTTAGCTTTTTGTACCTTTCAAGAATAAACACAATCAGGGTCTGAAGATCGAGCATTATTACGCCTTAAAAAACCAAGGCATCATAGTGTGTAATAACAGCCCCTCCTAATACTTATATCTTTTTATATAATTATTCACGGAGCAACATTGTGTTTAAAAATCAAATTATTAGTACTGTTTTATTTACGGTATCGTTAGTATCAGTGCTATTTCTAGCGACGATCCCTGTCGCTACGCCATCGTTAAAAACAGGCATGTTAACCCATCCACCAGCACAACTCTGTTTAATACTAACGGAATTACTCAATCACGATACGGTGATTCAAACACTAGAATTTGGAAGGGGGAAATAATAATGACAACTAAAAAAAACCAATCGAAAAAAGCGACCAATATAGCAACTAAGCTATGGCTAAAAGCAAAAGAAATCATAAAACTGGTGCTCATTTTATCACTCTTTTTTATCGCTATAGATGCTTGGCGCAGTAAAGATATGCCATCAGACGTGATCCCTACATTAGCGGCAAATACACTGGATCAGCAATGGGTTGATATTAAAAAGATGAGTGATGAAAAACCCGTATTACTCTATTTTTGGGCGACATGGTGCTCAGTGTGTAAATTTGTTAGCCCTAGTGTTGATTGGCTTGCGGATAATCATCAAGTGGTATCGGTTGCGGTTACATCTGGCGAGAACCAACGGGTTGCCCAATTTATGAAGTATAAAGAATACAATTTCCCAGTCATCAATGATCCAACAGGTAAAATTGGTCGAGAATGGGGCGTTACTGCGACCCCTTCAATCATAATCATTAAAAATGGTCAGATTTCGTCAATAACAACCGGAGCAACAACCCCGATAGGCTTATGGTTACGGCTGATTTTTGCTTAGCTCGTGATATAAATCATGTCATAGTTACTACCAACAATGGTTGTTGGTAGTAACTTATGCAATAACTATCGTTGTAAAATAAGCTGTGCAAAATAGCCGAATTAACGCTTAAATTTATCAGCCCATTGTGGCCATATAGCCGCGAGATCCATGTATTCTTCGATAGTATCAGCAATACAATCAATGCCTTGCTGACGAATTTCATCAAAATCAGGAGTTTGGGTCGCTTCTAAACCAGCCCACCGTAAAATAGCATCACATGCACCTTGTTGTTCGAAAATACCATGCAAATAGGTGCCAAACACTTGATCATCACAACCTAATTGGCCATCAGGACCATCGGTTAACTGTAATGGTGCATTGGCACTCACACCTTGAGTAACACCCGCATGAATTTCATAACCTTTAACGGTAACAGGCATTTGATTAGGCATGGTTAGTGTGCCCTCTGTTTGTTGCAGGCATTTGTTTTTCTCAATGGTGGTAGCAATAGATAAATACCCTAAACCTTGGCTAACCCCCGCTCCACCTTCAATGGCATGTGGATCAGCAATGGTTTCACCTAGCATCTGATAACCACCACAAATACCCATCACTTTGCCGCCTAAACGCAAATGACGTTGGATCTGTTTATCCCAACCTTGTTCACGTAAGAACGCTAAATCACTGCGAACGCTTTTGGTTCCTGGGATAATGATTAAATCGGCGGCAGGAAAAGGCTGACCTTTGCCGACAAACTGCAAGTTAACTTGCGGATGCATGCGCAGGGGATCAAAATCAGTATGGTTACTGACGCGGGTTAAAACAGGCACTACCACCTTTAATTGATGATCAGCGGCATCAACTTGTTGGCAGTTAATCGCATCTTCAGCTTCTAACATTAAGCCATGTAAATACGGTAACACGCCTAATACTGGCTTACCTGTTTTTTGTTCTAGCCACTCTAAACCCGATTCAAGTAACTTAATATCACCACGGAAACGGTTGATAACAAAACCTTTGACCCGCGCTTGTTCTGATTCAGACAATAACGCTAACGTGCCATAGATATGAGCGAACACCCCACCGCGATCAATATCTGCAATAATGATCACCGGCACATCGGCTTTTTCAGCAAAGCCCATGTTTGCCACATCATTTTCACGTAAGTTGATTTCAGCAGGACTACCCGCACCTTCAATAACAATGGTTTGGTATTGTTGTTGCAGCAATGCGAATGATTCCATGATCGGCGCCATTACCACTTTCTTGTAGTTATGAAAACCCACAGCATCCATATCAGCTAAAGCGTGACCTTGTACGATCACTTGTGCGCCAACATCGGTATTGGGTTTAAGCAATACAGGATTCATATGTACACTAGGCTCAATACCACAGGCTTGAGCTTGAACGGCTTGTGCTCGCCCAATCTCACCGCCATCTTTGGTCACAGCGCTGTTTAATGCCATATTTTGTGATTTAAACGGTGCCACACGAATACCTTGGCGTGCCAACACGCGACATAATCCAGCCACCAGCACACTTTTACCTGCATCTGACGTCGTACCTTGTACCATTAATGCACGTGTTGTCGATTGTAATGTATCCGTCATTTCCTAATTCCATATTCATATAATAAAAGTGAGTAATCGCAGATCATCGTTATCTATATCGAATTAACCATCTTAGCTACTGCTCATATTTGGTAATAAATCATAAAAAACAAGTTTGAATAATCATCAATCTGGTGTATATGATAACGATTATCATTTTTTATCACTTCTTTTTTATGAATTATCTTATTTTACCGACCATGTTGGTATGGCTATTGTTGGCAATTAGCATCGGTTGTGCGTTAACAAAAACAACTTCTTGGCGTATACCACTACTATTGTCACTGATCACAGCCGTAACGTTTAACGTTTTAACAGTTATCGGTGCAGCCATTATGATCAGTGGTATTGCTATTGCCAGTTTTACTGCTCGGCAACAATCTAAGCCCTTGATCTACGCGGGTCATACCATTGTGATTTTGTGGGTCATCGGGCTAATTCTACATTTATACCCTGGTATCAATAATTTGTTGGTGCTTGATCACGTCAATAGTGGTCCACTTAGTCGACCGTTTACGCTTTACTTTAATATCGATAAACCCATGCTTATTTTTGCACTGCTACTACTCGTGCCCAATATAGTAAGCAATAACGAATATAACTGGCATCATCTTTCGCTCTCACGCATGCAAAAAAGTATTATTGGTGGCGGATTAATCACATTACCGTTATTAGCATGGGCATTACAACTGGTGCAGCCTGAATTCACTTTACCGTCATGGTGGTGGATCTTTGCTATTAATAATCTCATTTTTACTTGTGTCGCTGAAGAAGTACTTTTCCGTGGTTATATTCAGGGACTGCTATGTAAGAAATTAGCTCCACCTATAGCGATTATTATTGCGAGTGTTTTATTTGGATTTGCACACTTTGCTGGTGGTCCATTGTTTATCGTAATTGCGACACTGGCTGGCATACTTTATGGTTTAAGCTATTATTGGACTAAGAAGATAACGGTCGCTATCGTGGTTCATTTTGCATTTAACTTACTTCATTTAGTCTTTTTTACTTACCCACTGCCCTTGTAATAATGCAAAATAAAAAAGAAGTCTTATCCCTTCTTTGAACACAGCACCGTGTGCTTCAAAAGCATAAACAGGGATAAGGAACAGGATGGAATGTCACAATTATTGCTTATAGATGTTCTCAATAATCCAACACTATTATTGAATGCTAATCATAAATGCAGTTATCAGATCATGACTGAAGCCCGCCACCTCTCATTATTAGGGCAATTAAAGGCGTGTTGTGAGCGGGCGAATATCGAACACGATCTTCCCCTCCACACCCAACAGCAATTACTGTCTGGGTTTCACAGCTACCAAAAACAACAACAACAATTGTTACTTGAACATCAATATCTCACTGAGCACTTACAAGGGGTTATTAGTTCATGGCGCTACTTACGCGGTAGCGCCTTGCAATTACTTGATAACGATATGTTTGCTGGCAGAATTAAGCATAATATTGATATTTATGTTCCGCAGCAACACGTTGCCAATGTAGAAAAAGCACTGTTAAATAATGGCTGGCGCTATAAAAACATCGCTGATTATGAAGAAACGTTTTATCGTCGTTGGGCACAACAAACCACGCCATTGATCCACAAACAAAGGCGTACTGAGCTGGCAATTCACTTTCAATTATTACCTAAAACATTAATCAACAAACTCGACCCAACCCCTTTACTCCACCACCACTTATCACCGCCATTGTGTGAACCTGCCACATTATTATCGCCAGATGCAATGGTACTTCATCAAGCAATTATGTTATTTCACCAAATGGATTACCATTATGGCTTACGGGATATTTACAGCCTATATTTGCAGTTTGTTTTCTTCAGTAAAGACCCCACGTTTTGGCATAATTTAATTCAACTTCACCAACAAGTCGGCAATGATAATAGCCTTTATCTTGCGGTCAATTTATGTCACCGCTTATTTGATTTATCTGTGCCTGATAATGTATGGGCATATTTTAAGCAACATAAGTTAAACCGATTATCCTATTGGTTCTATCAACAACATTTTATTGATGCCTTTCTCTACCAGTTTCCTTTGCATCGCAACATTGGTTATCGTGACGCCGTAAAATCACTGCGTTTTCGTGGCCGTTTAAAACAAATGCCAGTCTACTGTATTGTGCCGCATATTATTAAACGATTAATTGTTAATAGTATTCCGCATGACGATGAAGAAGTGATCAACTAAATACGACTAACTTCCAATTATCATTCTTTGATACCTAATAAGACAGGCACGCGTAAGAATTCTCATGTTACTATGCTAAGCCATTCTCAAGGAAGGAAGAAGAATTTGGATAACATGCTGTTTTACAAAACATACCCACATAAACAAAGTAAAGAGTGGGTCGTATTTGTCCATGGTGCGGGGGGAAGCTCTGCTATTTGGTTTAAGCAAATAAAAGCCTATAAACAGCATTTTAATTTATTGCTCTTAGATTTGCGTGGTCACGGTAAATCTAACACCATGTTTCAGGATGTAATGGACAATCGCTATACCTTCAAAATGGTGACTAAAGATATTATAAATGTGCTTAATCATCTTAAAATTGAGTCGGCTCACTTTGTTGGTATCTCATTAGGAACAATCATTATCCGCCATCTGGCTGAACTGGCGCCAGAGCGAGTACAAACCATGACATTAGGTGGCGCGGTAACACGTTTAAATACACGCTCTCAAGTGTTAATTAGCTTGGGGAACTTGAGCAAACATGTTCTGCCTTATATGTGGTTATACCGTATATTTGCTTATGTAGTGATGCCACAAAAAAACCAGCGTCAATCACGTCATTTATTTATTCGAGAAGCTAAAAAGCTTTGCCAACAAGAATTTAAACGATGGTTCAAATTGGCAACGGATGTTAACCCGATTATGAAATACTTTAAGGAAAAAGAACTCGCTATTCCGACTTTGTATTTAATGGGTGAACATGACTACATGTTTATTAAGTCTGTCAAAGAGATGATTAAACGTCATCAAAATAGTGTGTTAACCCAATTATCAAATTGCGGCCATGTATGTAATGTTGAACAGCCAGAAGCATTTAATCATCATTCAATTGAGTTTATTCAATTGCACAGCCAACCATTACCGGCCCACTAAAATAATAAAACCCAGTGAGAATTGAATCTCACTGGGCTTAACATGCTGTACTGAAACACGCTTTAGTTAAATAAACCGAGCTTACATCGCGACCACTTTATTTAAAAAACGCTGTAATTGAGCGGTAACAAATTGTGGTTGTTCAAGGTTACTAATATGCCCAGCCTCAGGAATCAGCACATATTCACTGCCATCAATTGCGTCATGCATTAATTGTGCTTCAAGTGGCGGGCGCGGATTATCTTCTAAGCCAGACATAATTAATGTCGGAACCGTAAGTTGCTCGATATCATCAAACGTATCACGACGCCCAAACACCATGCGTCCCATCTCAGACACTGCCACCGCACGTTCACCTTGTAATTGTGCAAGAGAATTACGGAATTCACTCACTAACTGCGGATTATGCAAGTGACCATCACGACGGAAAAATAATGGTGCAATCATATCGATCAATGGCGCAGGAACATGTTGCTGATCGCGTAAAGTATCTAACATCGCAAAATATCTCGCGTGCAATACTTCAGGCTCATAACCTAAGAAGGTATCCATTAGTACTAATGCCGTCACTCGCGCAGGCGCTTTAAGGGCTAATTCTGCGCCCCACATCCCCCCCACGGACAAACCAATAACAGCAAATTTTTCAATCTCTAAGTGATCCAATAATGCCAACACGTTATCAGCATAATCACGCAATGTTCGTGTTGCTGATGGCGCACTGTCAGAGCCACCATGCGCCCAAAAATCTGGCACAATACAACGGTAATGTTGGCTTAATACCGCGATCTGCGGTGCCCACATTGCACTATCCCATAAATAGCTGTGACCAAAAACAAGCACTGGCCCTGTTCCTTGATCACGGTAAGTCATTTGCTGACCATCAATAGCGAATGTTTGCATTGCAGGTATCCTTTCTTGATTCACATATCGTGAATATTAATTCGTTATTTTATTATTAAGCTAAGATTATCCATCTGAATTATCACGCACATTATCATAACCGTTACGCCATTGATGTAACTCGATACTTATTTCTAATGTGGACTAATCCTTGGCGATAGAACACCCACGCGCAGAGTCCAGCGGCAATATTACCCAACATTGCGCCAGTGAACAGCCCTGACAAACCTGCGAAATGCGCACCCAACCATAATACGGGCAAATAACACACAAATAATCGTAATGCAGAAATCAATAAAGCTCGCATCGGTAATCCCATGGCATTACAAACAGAAACCATCAGCATGCAAACTCCTAATGCACCAAGACTAATAGGCACCCGCGTTAAATGGATCATCAAAATGTGTTGTACCGAACTATCACTGGTTAATAGCTGGGTTAACGACGGCGCACTTAAAAAGAGCACGATCGCGATAACCACTTGCCATATCAATACAAATCGCACCGCTATCATGATCAATTTTTCAATACTGGCAATATCTTTACGACCAAGTAAACGTCCCACCATCGGTGGCATCGACATGGTTAATGCCAAAACGATAACCAGTGAAAAGAACTCTAATCGTGATCCTAATGCCCAAGCAGCAACGGTTGCCGCACCAAAACTAGCCACTAATTTTGTTGCTAAAATGGCAGAAACAGGGGGTAACAATTGGCTTAACATTGCTGGAGCCATGATATGAACTAATTCTTTGATGGCTTTATAAACGGCCAATCCACGCCAGTCAAAACTCAACCATTGGCGTTTAAATAATAATGGAAACACCACCAGCATACCGATGCTAAACGACACAATAGTCGCCCATGCCGCACCATTAATACCCATATTAAAGGTAAACATAAACAGTGGATCTAAACCAATATTTAGCACACTGGTGATCACCATCATAATGCCGGGTAACAAGGTATTACCGTTGGCACGACAAATACTGTAGGCAAAGTACACCATCGAACCGCACCATGCACTTGTTAGCCATACGGGCCAATAGCTATCAATAACACCAAAAACATTATCAGGCGCACCAAGTAACCATAACAACTGATGTCGGCCAAACCAGATTGCCGCACACAGCGCCATGATGCCAATATCGCCAAGGATCACCACTACCCCGCCTAATTGACGCGCACGATGATGATCATTATTACCTAATACCCGTGAAATTAAGGCGGTAGTTGCAATTCCTAATCCCACTTGTAAACCAATGACTAACATTTGCATCGGTAAAGTAAAACCTTGCGCGGCTAACGGTAAAATACCAAGTTGGCCAATAAACGCACTGTCGACTAACTGAAAACTCATCAGTGATAATACGCCAAAGAGCATTGGCCATGTCATGGTAAACAATTGATGAGCTAAACTGCGGGACGCTGGAAGTGTCATTGTTTTTACATTCATAATAACAACTTAAATAAAACGTTAGTAACGAGTACAACGCATCGATTTTCGACTTGGTACTGATTACCAATAAAAAATCCCCGCCATAGCGAGGATCAAAAATAACTTTAGCTGTAAATTAACGAATAACTAATTTAACAAGATCAGCCGGACGGTAATAAACAGATTTCAAAACTTTACCGGTGCGGATCAGCTTACCATTGACTTCAACATCTTGTGCACATTTAGCAATGATATAATCACCTTTGGTACTTGCCATCAGTGCAACACCTTGCTCGGCGTAAAAAGCTTCAGTCTCGTCATACTGCTGCTGGCTACGACATACTTTGCTCATGTTGCTTGAGTGGACTTCATTCCAACAATCAATGAATGTAAATCCTAAACGCTCAGACATCTGCAATAAAATATCAATCAAGTAACTGATACCAATATTATCAGTGATTTTTTTATCACCTAAATGTACTAAACGCCCCATTAATACATACACCGAATCAACAATCGCGTCAGCTTGCTCAACCAATGAATCAGCTTCAGCAAGCTCTGTCATTTCTTCAACCGCTAATGAAGTATGTAATGCATCAGCTTGAGCATCTAGGCTCGCAGGGGTTTCAATATCTAAGTCAAAGGTGGAACGAAACTCTCGAATATCGCTGTAAAGGTGATCGAAAAGGGGTTGGTCTAGCGCAGAAAGCTTCATTCGAATATCCTTGTTTCAGATTTAAGGGAAGAGATTATTTTATTACTCACAGCGCAAGGTTATGCTTAATAAAATAACACGACGGGCAGAGATACTAATCCAATCTCGTACCAGATACAAAACCAATCACCTAAAATCTGTTAGCTTGATGACAAAATAGACTTAACCATTATAGCAATGAGTTAAAACGTAACAATTGAGATATCATTATTCGTATTTAATCACTTGCGAATTAAAGGAAAGCCAATAAAATTTCAACCGTAACTCTCTATGTTGAGATAATAATATGTATGTTGGAGAAGTGATGATTGCAGGTCACCGTGGCGCGCGCGCAGTTGCCCCAGAAAACACATTAATATCCATGAAAGCCGCGGCAAATGCTGGCGCTACATGGATTGAAACGGATACCCAACTTTGCGAGGATCTCATTCCCGTTATTATTCATGATAAAAGTGTCCGTCGTTGTACCAATGGTTCCGGAAGTGTGCGTCATAAGCCACTCAGTGAACTAAAGCAATTAGATGCAGGAAGCTGGTTTGCTGCTGAATTTGCCGATGCTACCATTCCAACATTGACAGAATTACTGCAAGCTTGTGATGATTATGGCTTAAATATCAACCTTGAAATTAAAGTCCATTATGAGGAAGAAGTTGAGCTTCAAGTTCGAAAAACCATTGAAACAATTAAAGATTATGGTTTCGATACCGATAGGCTCATTTTATCTAGTTTCTCTTATAACGCAGTAAAACACTGCTTAAAACTATGGCCTGAAGTTCGCCGAGGCTTAATCATTGAAGACTGGGTGCCAGACATCGCTCGTTTAGATGCCAAACTTAACCTATACAGCATCCACTTAGATCACCACTTACTCAATGAGAAGTTGGCAAAAGAAATTACGGATGCAGGGAAAGTACTACAAATATGGACCATGAATGATCCTCAGCAAATAGATAAATTTACCCGTTGGGGTGTTAGCACTATTATTAGTGACAACCCTGGTTTATTAATCTCAGCAGCAAAGCAATAATCACCACCTCTTAATATATTGTTCACGAGTCAATGAATAGCCAATATTGACTCGTAACAAACCTCACTTTCATTTCCTCTTATTCTTTTTACACCCCACATATTGATTTTCATCTATATTTTATACGGCAGTTTTATTACCACTAAAAGTGGAACTTTACATTTCAAAACAATATAAACAATTTATGTTTGATATCATTAAAATGTAAAAATATGTTTATAGAGAATATAAATTAAACCCCATTTATTTATAACTCTCTTTTATTACACACAATATCAGATAATTATGCCAACAACTGTCTAACGACAACTTATTTGATGCCTAGTGGAGCACATTATTCATGTCAGCTTATGACACCGTCTGTATAATGGCAGCCATTGCTGTCTTTATCTCAATTATTAACCACCGTATTGGTAAGTTTCAACCAACCATTGCCATCACTGGCTGGTCAATTGCAATATCACTGACTCTCTTAACACTCAGTAAATTAGGCTATATTCCTCATAAAGAGGAACATGAAGTCATTCAGATGATACAAGCAGTCAACTTTGATGACTTCTTACTCAAAGGCGTATTAGGCTTTCTCCTTTTCGCTGGTGCATTAAATATTCAATTGCCTCACCTTAAAGATCAAAAATTTGAAATCACGTTTTTAGCACTTATTGGCACTCTTTTCTCAACCTTCTTCATCGGGATTGTACTGTGGGCGCTATTTAAACTTTGTACCATTGATATCGATTTTATTTATTGCTGCCTATTTGGTGCTTTAATTTCGCCAACCGATCCCATTGCTGTTTTGGCTATTGTTAAAAGACTTAATGCTCCTCAACGTATTTCAACTCAAATAGAAGGCGAATCGCTGTTTAATGACGGTGTTGGCTTGGTTATTTTTGTTACCTTATTTGAAATTGCATTCAGCAAAACAGCGCCAACAGTCGCTAGTACTGCGCTATTATTTGCCCGTGAAGCATTAGGGGGTATTGCATGTGGTGCGGTTATTGGAGTGGTGTTCCACTTCTTAATTAAAAGCTCACATGACAATATGTTCCGCTTAATTTTAACGATTCTAATTCCAACATTTGGGTATGTCGTTAGTGAACATATTGAGGTCTCTGCACCATTGGCGATGGTGGTTGCGGGTATTATTATTGGTAACTGGACTCGTAATTCAATCTCAGAAGAAGCTGCGCATCAAATATCACATTTATGGGAACTCGCTGATGAGATCTTAAATGCGGTCTTATTCTTATTAATTGGCTTAATGATGATCACGTTCACCTTCCATGCCATTGATATCGTAGCAGTAGTGATTGCAATTCCATTAGTATTACTGAGCCGTTACCTCAGCGTAAAATATTCTTATAAAATCTTTAACCGTTACCGTACCTATAACCCATTATCGATTAAAATTCTAACATGGGGTGGATTACGTGGCGGTCTAGCGCTTGCGATGGCAATGGCGATTCCAAGCGGCATTCCAATTGGTTTTAGCCCAGACATTGATGTAAAAGAAATCGTGGTGTTAATGACTTATGCTGTAGTTATTTTCTCTATTATTGTGCAAGGTTCAACAATTACACCAATGATTTACAAAGCGAAAGCAGAACAAGAGAAAATGGATCACACACCAGCAAATTCTGCATCAACAGTGAACATTTCAAATACCACAACAGAAACTAATACAACTAACAGCTAACAGCTAACCAGACGCGATTGTAAGCTCAATTTAATAGCCACTGTTGATCACGGTGGCTATTTTTTATGTTGTTATTTTTATTCAACAAATACGTAACAAAAATATTGACCATCGCTAAATTAGTCATATGATAATAATTACCTATTGATGAATAGTTATGACGCTTATGAGCAAGGATTGCACTCTCGTTGAATGGGCTACAAATCGTATTTGGTATTGTGATATGCCATACCGAGTAGCCGGTGCACCTATGGGTCACCGAATGACCATTATTCGATTAGATAACCATAAACTCTTTATCCATTCCCCCGTTGAAATAACCACATCCTTACAACAGCAACTTAGCCAACTGGGTGAGATTACCTATGTGGTAACACCTAATAAAAACCACAATATTTATCTCTCTGATTGGTGGTTAACTTATCCTCAAGCGTATTTTTATGCTCCTCCGGGGCTAGTATATAAGCGAAGCGATCTTACTTTTGATGGTGCGCTTAGTAGTCACACCCCCTCCCTCTGGCAAGGACAATTACTACAAACGGTAATCAGAGGCAGTGACAGCATGGAAGAAATTGCTTTTTGTGATCCACAATCAAAAACCCTGATTGTCGGTGACGCATTAGCATGGATGGTCGACAGTCATCACCCTCTCACCTTTGCTCTTGCTGTAATTAATGGTTGTTATTTTCATCCAGCAATGCCTTTGTATTGGCGGATCACCTTTCGCAATCGCACCCAATTACGCCAATCAATTCAAGAAATCCTAACATGGCCTTTTGATCGTATTATTTTGTCTCATGGGCGGGTGATAGATAACAATGCAAAAGCTTATTTTTCCGCCGCATTTCAGTGGGTAATACCGCATAAATTAAACATCACACCAGTTCAATAAATAGAAACACGCATATTTATCGGCTATTTAAATGTATAAGCATTAATTTATGTGCAAGATCAATATTGCTCTTATTTTGAAGGCGCATAGTAATAAAATAACGGTGGAAACACGCTCTTATTTATTCTTTATGCAATAACAAACCGTCGAGGTTAGGAGTTAATTAATGAACCTTTTTAAACTTTACTCTCGAGATATTCTTGGTCTTGGTGTCGTTGGCTTTTTTATATTAAGTATTCTCGGTGTTATTTTTGGGACAATTGCATTCTTCAATTATGCCTGTGGTAACACAGCATTAGCTGCGTCAAATGTGCATTTAGCGTTATCACACATTATCTTTGTTATTCCCGCACTGATCATCGGTCACTATATCAACCGCCCAGCTTGGGTTGCAGAGGTAGATAAAATTAAATTTGCACGCGAAATACAATGATCACACACAAAAATAACCCAGCTTCATCGTATTATTTATTGTTGATCTGCAAATCTCTCACGTAACATCGTCACCATTGCGCGCGTTTTTTCTGGTAAAAAACGCCGTGATGGGTACACCACTGTCATCATGATATCGGAGTAATTAACATCCGTTAGCACTTGCACTAACTTTCCCTGCTGTAAAGATTCTTGCATTAAAATGTTAGGTAACAACGCGATTCCCTGCCCTAAAATAGCCATCTGCTGAATCATATTAATATCTTCAGACATTAACCGTAACCGTGTTCCCTCTTGCAGCAACGTTGAATTATAACGGCTCGCTAATAGCCAATGCTGTTGCAGCTCAGCCGTTGATTTAGGTTCCGTATGCTTTTTTAAATAATCAGGTGATGCAAATAAACCATTACTAGAGGTCAAAAAGGCTTGCTGTACATAATCTACATTAATAATTTCAGCCATATTTGGCAACAACTGCAAATCAATATTTTCCCTTTCTAAATCAACACTTTCCTGCAAATAAAGCAATTCTAACCGCACCAATGGAAACTGGCTTGCATAAGCATCTAATACTTCTGCAAACATTGGCGACGAAATAAAAGATGCTGTTGCAGCTAAGCGCAAAACACCTTGTAAACTGTTTTGCTGACTTTCAAGTAAATTAACCGCGTGATTCACTTCCGTTAATGGCTGGTTGATATGTTGATACAATAAGCGTCCATTTTCAGTTAATTCTATGTGGCGAGTAGTACGAATTAATAACTGACAATGCAGCGCTTTTTCTAATTCTTGTAAGCGCCGGCTAATTTTTGAACGTTGTAATCCATGCGCTGTTGCCGCAGCACTGATTCCACCATGACGTACCGTTAACATAAACAAATACAAGTCATCCATTGATGCTTTCATTATGCGTCCCCACATTGTCCTATATTTAGCTCATAAGTGTGACATTTGTCGCAGTATTCTAGCAAGTTAATTTTTCTTATACTGATCAGCTTGATTGTGATCACTGGAATATCTCATGACTAATTCTCATACTACTTTTCAACATTGGATGCGGTGTCTAATTGTTATTTTTATTTTACTTATGGCCTATATTGTTATTGCAGATAGGTATGTACCGTTAACCAGTGAAAGTCGTGTGCAAGGTTATGTAGTACAAATTGCACCTGAGGTTTCAGGCACAATCACACAAGTAAATATTAAGAATAATCAGGCCGTTGTTAAAGGTGAATTACTGTTTAGTATTGATGATCAAAAATACCTTTTAGCGGTAGATCAAGCGCAAGTTGCTTTAGAGCAAGCACATCAGCAAGAACAAGCGCTGTATGCTCAAGCCAGTGTTGCTCAAGCCAATATTGCCACCAGCCAAGCAAATTACAATAATGCCCATAACGACTTTAACCGCATAAACAAATTAGCGAAAAAGAAACTGGTTTCAGCGTCAATGCGTGATAATGCTTATGCTAAAAACCAAACAACCCAAGCAAATTTAGCCGCAGCAAAGCAACAAGCCGTTGTCATACAAACTCAATTGGGCGCTAAACACGGTCAAAGTACGATTGTACTCGCGGCTGAAAATTCCCTTGCACAAGCTAAACTTAATTTAGCCCATACAAAGGTTATTGCACCCAGCAATGGCGTAATCACCAACCTGCAAGTTGATGTTGGTACGATGGCAAACACTAACCAACCTATGCTGACCTTTATTCCAACCGATTCAATGTGGGTTGCGGCAGATTTTAGAGAAAAATCAATAGCTAACTTTCATTCCAAGTCAATGGCTTATGTCGCTTATGATGCTTTGCCTGGCCAAGTATTCCCGCTCACTATTAATAATCGTGACTTTGGTGTTGCCGCGGCACAACAAGTCGCCAATGGACACCTAACAAGTATTGAAACCAGTAACCGTTGGGTACGAGATGCGCAGCGAGTACGAGTCAATTTCATCAGCCAACAGCCCTTACCACCGCAATTATTCGTAGGTTCACGTGCGACTGTTGTTGTCTATCCGCAAAACAATCCTGTATGGCAGTTGTTAGCAAAAATAGAAATCCATTTAGCCAGTGTGCTGCATTATATTTACTAACCACAACAATAAGTTAAAGCGATTAATTATTAATTTTCGGAGTCATAACTTATGAAAACAATGCGCCTTTGGTTTGGTTGTGTCGTGGGCTTAGCAATCAGTATGATCTTTGGGTGGTCGTACGGTTTTTTTATTGCCTTATTACCCATTAATATCATGATGAATTCAGATAGTTGGCATTGGAATAGCTATGTCCAATTAGTGATTGGTGTGGTGTGGGTGACGCTTGAGGTCAGTTTTATTCATGGCTTTTTTCAGTCATCACCACTGCTATTAACCATTGTCGTCGGCATATTCTTCCTTGAAAAATGTATTGCGATGAGTAACAAGAATAGCTATTTGTTTGGCTTTATTGGACTACTTGTTGGCTCAATAGCGCTTAACTTTGCCAGCTACAGCAGTTTTGATTTAGAAGATTTTTCAATAACGTTATGGTGCAGTGCGATTGTAGCAGTGCCTATCTGTGCGCTGGCTTATTATTTTTTTCCTGAACCAAGTGTTGATCCAATCATCGATGCGGTCAGTGATACTACGAATAATACCCAGCGTTACGATCATATCGGCATGATAAGACAAACCGCACTGGGTTGGATCATCGCTATGTTGGCTTTTTTGGTATTTCAATTTGGCGATCTAAATGATTCATTATCAGCACAAGCATCAATATTGATCGTACTGTCACCGATGACATTAATTGGATCACTCGCTGCATCAAAAATACGTATTATAGGCACGTTTCTTGGTTGTTTAGCCGGGTTATGTATCCAAATAGGACTCTATTCATGGGCTGATAATGGAGTGTTATTTATTATGGCTTACGCGATTGCTGCAGGATTCTTTTGCTCTTGGCTCGCCCTTGGCACCATCAAATCGAGTATTGCGTTTTCGGCAATGTCGGCATTAACCGTACCATTAACAACATCTTTAATTCCCGATCAAAAAGATGCCGTATTTGCTATTTTTTATCGCTTTAGTTCTATTTTGGTTGCCGTTATTTTAACCTCAATGGCTATTTGGATTATTCACCATTTTCTAGTACGGGTGATCAAATCACCCAATGAACATTTTAGTCACAGCTAAGATTTGTTGATACAACCATAAAGTGATATTGCCTCTTTTTATAGCTGAAGTGGATAAATTTGAGTTAGCCATTCGAGCTAGCTCAATGTTGGACAAAAATTGGTTAGATTATTTGTTCTACTCTGGTGAGTAGATATTAGAAAAAGTATGGATAGGTGTGACCCTGTCCCAAAATCTGTGTAATTGCCTATCATTAACTTAATCATATTAAGGATAGGTAATTATGACCAAGCAAGAACTTGAAGCCTTTGCGAAGGAAGCTGCAAAAGGTTTGAAATCTCATCAAGATCTCCTCGATTTCAGCCAAATGCTCACTAAAATCACAGTTGAAGCTGCTCTTAATGCAGAACTTGATGAGCATTTAGGTTATGAAAAAAATCAGAAAGACGCCTCAATAAACTATCGAAATGGTTCATCAACTAAGACTTTAAAAACAGAAGATGGGCAATTTGAACTCGATACACCAAGAGATCGTGAAGGTAGTTTTGAACCACAATTGGTTAAGAAAAATCAAACACGTTTTACATCGATGGACGACAAAATTCTAAGTCTCTACGCTAGAGGCATGACAACACGTGATATCGTTGATTCGTTTAAAGAAATGTATAATGCAGACATTTCACCAACACTAATATCCAAAGTTACTAACGCCGTCATTGACGAAGTCAATGAATGGCAAAATAGACCATTAGACAGTCTTTATCCCATTGTTTATTTAGACTGTATTGTGGTTAAAATCCGTCAAGATAACCGTGTAATTAATAAAGCGGTTTTTCTCGCTTTAGCAATTAATCTTGATGGAGAAAAAGAATTATTAGGTTTGTGGTTCGCCGAAAATGAAGGCGCTAAGTTTTGGCTTAATGTCTTAACTGAGTTAAAGAACCGAGGCGTTGAAGACATCTTAATTGCTTGTGTAGATGGCCTTAAAGGCTTTCCTGATGCAATTAATACTGTTTATCCAGAAACACATATCCAACTCTGTATCGTCCACATGATAAGGAACTCACTACGATTTGTATCCTGGAAGGATTACAAAGCAGTGACCGCAGATTTAAAACGAATTTATCAGGCAGATACTGAAGAAATAGCACTTATGGAGCGAGATACTTTTTCAGAACGTTGGGATGAAAAATATCCTCAAATATCAAGGTCGTGGATAAATAATTGGGAAAATTTAAATACGTTTTTCAGATATCCAAAGGATATCAGAAAAGCGATTTATACAACGAACGCTATTGAGTCACTGAATAGTGTTATTCGTAAAGCGATTAAAAACCGAAAAGTATTTCCAAGTGATGACTCGGCTAAAAAAGTCATCTATTTGGCAATTCGTTCAGCATCAAAAAAATGGTTGATGCCAATTCATAATTGGAAAGCAGCGATGAACCGTTTTATTATTGAATTTGAAGACCGTTTAAAAGATCACCTGTAAAAGGTAATTACACAGAATTATTTACAGGGTCATAGGTGTCGGTTGCGCGACACATATCCTTATCTGTTCGCGACTATTACTGATTACCCTTTTCACTTTTTCTAACGACTCTACTCTCCAACATTTTTCTAGAGCCAAGCTCTGTCAAATCCCATTTAGAGCCAGTATCATCATTATTAATAGAGATTAGATTTAGAGCAACAAACTGAATGCGAATAGTAAATAGTACCTGTGTATCAACCCGTAGGCCACTAATATTATAATCATTTGTATCGGTATCACTATAGTGAGAAGCAATAAACTCACTAATAGAGTTTTCATATGGGCTATCAGCTAAAAATGGCGATATTGTGCTAAAGAGCTCTTCCCAAGTAGTTTCTTTAGACCAATTATCATATCGAGTATCGCGGTTAAAGTTTAGTGCATAAATACTATAATCACCTTTAAGCATTATATTACTATCAAAGTTAGCTAGCTCTGTTTCAGGAATGAGCGATGAGTGGGAGTTACTTTCAGCTAACTGTGTAGTTAATCTATTATTTTCTTTTCTCAACTCATTTATTTCAGCTAGTAGCTCAGGTGAAGCTGTTGAATCTGCTCGCACCCAGCCGATTGCGGGAAACATTTTCATAGTTTTGTTTAAACTGAGTGAGACAAGACCGGGTAACTGCTCTGGATTATCCCAAAAACGAATTAAACGACCGTCACCTACTTTGTTACGAAACTCTTGCAGCTTTTGATAATTTCTTTCGTCATTTTCAGATTTAGCCCTTGGTAATTCATCTGGAGATTGATGTAATAACGCAATTACTTTAATACCTTTACTTACAGCATAATCAAATTCTTTTTCGGTATAACTAAGCCCGTCATCAGCAGTTGAACCATAACGACCTCCAATTATTAGCAAGTAATAGTCACAGTCATCAATTATTTTTTTAATAAACTCCCACTGCTCTTCATCCGCCGCTGGAAACAACTCCATTCCCGCAGGAATGCAGTCCATCTCCATCAATGTTTGCAGCACGCTTTGCCTTTCATCTTTAAGGTCAACATAGGTAGAACTCACAAAGACCTGATAGCGCTTATCCATAACTCTCCTAATTACTTAGACTAAAACTGGTTGAATCCAGTATTACTACTCATGTCACCTAACAGCTTATTAATAAATATTCTTACTTCCACGCAAAATAATGCCCTAAAATCTTATAATTATAATTAATTTAATTCATTAATATCATGAGATTGGTTGCATTATTTTGTTTCAAATTTGCCAATTAGAGCAACTTAGTTCAGTACGCACTTTGTCTAGTTGTTGTGATAGTGCGATCACATTAACTAATTGCAATCGATTTTATCGAGAAACTTTTTCATTGAAATATCCCGAAAAGTAGTGGGTGTTTAAGATGAAATTGTCTAAGGTGTTAGGCCTCAACAAGTATTAGCAGAGATTATTCTTTCGGGATTCAAACTGAACTAGAAATTAAAACGTCGAATGACTACCAAGAATTACAAGCTCTATAAATCATATCAAAAAAATAAAATGTGATATTTGGCAGTGTTTTTAGCTAAATCAATATGTTAACGAGTATCATCCACGTAATATAAAGTTAAGAATAATGTTGAATTGGTGAAAAAATGATTACTCGAACAATTAATAATTTGGCGGACGGAGAGAAATCGTTCCATGAATTTTTAAAATCTCTTGCAGAAGACATTAACCCTAATGAGGCAAGTACTAGATTTCACATCATCGATAACGTAATTCGATGTCTTGGCTGGGCTGATAAAGATTTTGTTGTAGAAAACTACGAACAAGGAGAGTATTCAGATTATGAGATGGGACATCCACGTTCTCTGATCATTGAAGCCAAGAAAACGGGTATTCATTTCGAATTGCCAGTAAACCCGAACAAAAAAGTTATTCAATGTTTGTCTTCTATTACTAAAACGTCAAAGGCTGCTAAGGAAGCTCTTGAACAAGTGCAAAAATATTGTTCTGACCGAGGCGTAAAAAATGCCGTAATAACCAACGGTAACCAATATATTGCATTTATTGCCACTAGAGATGATGGTGTTTCTCCGTTTGAAGGAAAGTGTCTAGTATTTTCCTCACTTACACACCTAAAAAACAACTTCTCTTTAGCTTGGCAAGCTCTGTCACCTGACGGAATTTTAGACTTTTACTTACAGAGGACATTAAAGAATGGGGATATTCATATCCCTAAGAAGTTATCTGCCAGTCTAACTTATTACCCCAAATATCGTTCAAATACCGATCTGCACTCCACACTTAAAACTCTGTCTGACTTGCTGATACAAGATATTTTTGAGTCTGAAGAACAAGAAGAATCTTTTATACACAATTGCTATTGTGAAAGTGGCGCACTTTCGAAACACTCGTTACTTAGTAAGAATATCTTGAATGCTAGATATTCTTCGATTTTCGATAAAAATGAAGCTCAAGTTCAAACTTCAGATGTAAAGAGTAAGGGAAAGAAATTTGACGAGGAAATTTTACTCGAAGCTTTAAACAAAAGACCTATCGTTCTACTTGGAGATGTTGGCGTCGGCAAAACATCCTTTATCAAAAACTTACGATACAGCTCTGCATATGAAGAATTTAATAAGTCAATTTTCATAAATATTGACTTAGGGTCTTCTGCTACCTTAACAAATAACCTGAATGAATTCGTTGTTGATCAAGTTAAAGTCCAGCTTTTAGAAAACTATGACGTTGATATTCAATCAATGGAATATATTAATGGGGTTTACTCTAAAGAGATCCAAAGGTTTGCGAGTTCAATTTATGGAAGCCTTAAAGATACAGACCCTAAAGAATATAACAAAGAAAAGCTAAGTATGTTGCTGTCTTATGTCAAAGATAAGCCAGAACATCTCAGAAAATCAATAACCTATGCTTCTAAGCAGTTGAGACGACAAATTATTATAATTTTAGATAATGCTGATCAACGTGATTTTAATACACAACAAGATGCTTTTTTAATTTCACAAGAGCTAGCAAAAAAATGGGATGCGATAGTATTCGTTTCTGTTCGTCCAAAGACATTTTTTCGTTCTAAAAAGTCAGGTGCATTGAGCGCGTACCCTAATAAAATTTTTACTATTAAACCTCCTAGAATTGAAAATGTTATTAAAAAACGCTTACTTTACGCGACAAAAGTAGCTAAAGGCACCATCTCAAATGAGGAGTTCTATAACTTCCTTGTACGAAGTGATAACTTGGTAACTTTTTTAGAATCACTTGTTTATTCATTGGACGAAAACAAAGACTTGGCTGAGCTAATAACTAATATTACTGGTGGTAACGTAAGGTTAGCCATTGAAATCGTAAAAGGTTTTATCGGAAGTTCGAATGTTGATGTTGACAAAATCATTGCTGAAACAGAAGCAAATGATGAACCTTACTTCATTAAACTTCATGAGTTCTCTCGCTCTGTTTTGCTAGGTGAGTTAATGCATTACTCGGATGAAACGTCGATATCAATGAATATCTTTGATATCAACACACATGATCAGAGAGAGCATTTCTTATCTTCGTTGGTTATTTCCTATCTGAACAGAAATTCAAACAAAGACAAAGACGGTTTTACATCTTATGGAAGTCTCATAATTGAAATGCAGAACATTGGATTTCATGTTGAACAAATTGAATGTTCTCTAGAAAAGCTGATAAACAAAAAGCTAATTGAGACCAACAAGCGCTACACGTATGAAGAAGACGAATCTACAATGGCAGATTCAAAGCCAGAGCTATTAAGGTGTACATCTTCTGGCATTTATCATGTAAACCGGTGGTCACCAACATTTGTTTACATGGATGCGATTGCTCATGATACACCTATCTTTGCACCTCAAGTATTTGATGAATTATTGCCGGAGAGCGAGTCAATACAAATACTCGAAAGAAATAAAAGAGCTAAGATCATCAAAAATTATTTACTTGCCTGTTGGCGAGAAGCAAACATAAACGTTTCATACTATGACTTTGAAGATAACTTAAAGTTGGGTGCTTTAACCTTTGATTTTGTACAACATGCTTGTAAGAAAATCGAAAAAGAAACAATTACTATTATGCCTTCCACGGAGTGACCTCTTTCATTAAATTAAAAAATTAGAGCATTCTTTGAATGTTGATAGCTATGTCTAATTTACCCCGTGATACATCACGGGGATTTACAACAAATTTCATTAAATGAATGGATAACTTTTAGTAGGGCAAAAGCCCATGAACAAGATATGAACGAGTAAAAGCACTAAGTAGTAATGGGGCAATTATGAGTTAGCTTAATAGCTAACTCACTTGTGATCACCAAGCGATTCTGTCGTACCTTAACTACCAAGCGACTTTAAAGCTCAAAATTGATCAAACTTTTTTGTATCTTGACAATTTTTATTGTGGTCGATCAGACTATCTTGTTAGCCGACAGCTAACCGAGAATATTGAGATAGTGGCGAGAGTCAGCGCGGTGATTAAAGGCCAGATAAAACAAAACCGCCATGCTCGGCGGTTTTATTAGCGATAGCACGGCGGTTATTAATCAATGAAGGTTTCAAAAGGTAAATTGAAATACTCACTGAAGCCTTTTGCTTGAGCTAAATTAATAGCTCTTTTGCCATTTAAAATATCGCTGATCACGCTTTGAGGCGCGATATGTTTTAAATCAGATTGTTTAAGCTCCTTAATATCCATCAAGCCCTTTAGCATTTCTACAGCAGGAACTTTAGGCATAATTAAATGGTTCGTTTCAAATTCTTCGATGCGGTCTGAAATCGCATGGGCATAAACCATACAAACATCAGTTTCAGAGGTCGCCATATCCATTAGCTCATCCATTAATTCAGCGCGTTCTAGCACTTCCGCTTCAGTTTCAATTGGTTTCGTTGAATAGTTAAATAAAATTAGGGCATTCTGTGAGTAGTCACTTAGGACATCTGACATTGCCTCAAACATGCCGCTTAGATTTGCGGTGTTCAATCCAACATTTTCATGGTGTTTAATCATAACTGCTCCAAAATATACGGAGGTGATTACTTAATATGACTTTTAATCCATTTGTCATAGTCTGCATGAGATAAAATCTCACGAATAAAAATCTTGCTGCGAGTGCTATCAATACGAGCCAAAATGCGACAGTTGTTCTTATGAACGTCAAAAATGTAAAGGTCGTAATTGTCACCGTTAAAAGCCGTTTCACCTACTTTACACGCAGGGACACGATCAACATTCCAGCCACTTTGTGTACGCCAAAGCGCTTTAATTTGAGCAAAAGATTCAAACTTTAAGCCTGCTCGATTGAATGTCTGTTGCCAGAGAGTCAACCCAACCCGCCACTGTGGGTACATCAACATTGCCTGTTTAATTCGAGTTGTAGTGATGATCCGCACGCATATTAACCCTTTGCTGTGAATTTTAGACCAGATTATCGCAAAGTGCGATATATAGCAATATGCGATATGGCTTGTTTTCAGAAATGAGATGCAACAGAAAAGAAAAAAGCCTCCACTGTGGAAGGCTTGATATGATGCTAATACTGACTATTACTTACAGAATACGCGGGCTTGACGTGGTGTATAAATACCAAATGTAACGACACTCAATAGACCGTTAACAAACGTTTGTTGTACTTCAACTTTAGCCACGTTATCGGCACCACCACATAGCTTCGCAGCATCAACAGTTTTATGTTGACCAATACCTGAAACGAAAAATGGTTGTGATTTATTTAATTCAGCTTTTTTTGTTTGTGGTGCAGGTGACATAATAAATGTTTGGCGTGCACAACCTGTCATAACTGCCGCTGCAATTACTGTTGCTAAAATTACTTTTTTCATTAAGTTAACTCTAAAATGGATAAATAAAAGTGATATTCATTTAATCACATAAACAACAGTTAACATATTCTTTTGGGGTATAATTGTGCTATAAATTCATACTCTCAATTTTTGCGGTTATATTTTAACCATGAATGGACAATAAATATATAAATCATAGCGTTATTTATAAGATATTAAGCTAAATCATCTTTCGTAACACTCACGCCTTTAATCTGAGCAAACACCTGATCACCGACTTTTAGTGCTAATTCATCCGCTGCCCATGCGGTAATATTGGCCCATAAATGGGTTTCACCAATACGTAATTTAACTTCCACACGTTCATCATTAGCGTAATGAATCTTATCAACCCTTGCCGCAAGAATATTACGAATACTGCTCGCTTGAGGATAATGACGCGCAATTGAAACATCATTAGAAAATATACGTACCCGCACCCACTCCCCTCGTTGATGTGGCAACTGTGTCACCCATAATGAGGCATCGTGGCTCAACATTACTTGTGTTAAGGCATAACGAGGATGGTTAATATTTACTCGCGCACTTAATAGTGAACTCTGCTCTTTTGCAGGTAACCACGGTCGCATTTCAGGAGAACTCCACACAGAATTCACATGCCCTGAAATCAGTACCTTGCCTTGGTTTAACATCACCATTGAATCGGCTAAACGTAGAATCTCATCTAAACTGTGGGTTACATAAATTATCGGTGTATTGACCTCTTTGGCTAACTTCTCCAAATAAGGCATCAGTTCTTGTTTACGTGGCATGTCTAATGAAGCTAAAGGCTCGTCCATTAATAACATATCGGGTTTAGTCAATAATGCTCGCCCAATGGCTACCCGTTGCTTTTCACCACCAGATAACGAAGCCGGATAACGTGATAATAACGGTGCAATACCTAGTAAGTTAACCACATCATCAAAATGTTGTTGATCAGTATGTTTAACACCATAATTTAAATTACCTTTTACCGTATAATGTGGAAACAAACGCGCATCTTGAAATACATAACCAATATTACGTTTATCAGCACTTAACGCTATACCTTGCTGGCTATTGAATAAGACACGATCACCAAGCTGTATATAGCCATCGTCAGGATGACTTAACCCACTCAGCACATTCACTAATGAGGTTTTTCCTGCGCCAGAGCGTCCAAAAATAGCCGTAATACCCTGCATAGGAACATCAAGATCAATGGCTAACGCCAGATCACCTAATTGTTGGGTAAAGCACATTTTTAATCTTTTTTGCGCTGTTTTCGTACTCATTACGCAGCCCCTAATCGTTTTCTTGCCACGCGAGTTAACCATTCAGAAGCAAACAATGATAATAATGCAATCACAATAGCGACAATACATAAGCGTGCCGCTTCACTTTCAGCGCCGGGAGTTTCAATAAAGGAGTACATCGCCAAAGGAATAGTTTGAGTTTGCCCCGGAATATTTGACACAAAAGTGATCGTTGCACCAAACTCACCCAGAGCACGCGCAAAAGCTAGAATTGTACCCGTCAAAATACCAGGGATCATTAATGGTAAGGTGATGGTCATAAACACACGAGTAGAAGATGCACCTAGCGTGCGAGCCGCTTGTTCTAACTTCTTATCAACACCTTCTAAAGCTAATCGAATTGAGCGTACCATTAAAGGAAACGACACCACCGCAACAGCTAACGCAGCACCGCGCCAACTAAAACTGAACGTAAATCCAAACCAATCATACAGCCACTTGCCCACCATACCTTGGCGACCCATAGTGATTAATAATAGGTAACCGATCACCACAGGTGGTAGCACTAACGGTAAATGAATCAGTCCATCGAGTAATGATTTACCCCAAAACTGGCGGCGTGCCAATAACCAGGCACAGCCAATCCCTAATGGTAAACTGAAAATTACCGCGACACTGGCAATTTTCAAACTTAAAAATAACGCTTCTAATTCATATTCAGTGAGCACTACCAACAATCCTGTAAAAACTTTTATTCGTTATAGCAATAGCATAGGTAATCATTTACCGTCAGTCAGCAATGATTTGATTTCTGTGCTTTATTCGCTGTATTTTTAAACACAATCAAGGGTAAAACATAAAAGGTACTAAGCTTTCACTCAGTACCTTATCGTTAACCTATTACTATTATGCGTTTAATCAATCACGCTATTTTTTTGTAACCTGATCAAAGCCATAAGATTTGAAAATTGCTGCAGCTTGAGGCTGTTGTAAATACTGGTAAAAACCTTTAGCTGCTGGTGTCACATTGCCTTTCACTAGCGCCATTGGATATACAATCGGTTTATGTGAATCAGCGGGGAATTGATAGACTGTTTTTACTTTTTTAGAAATTTCAGCATCTGTTTTATAGACAATGCCCAATTGAGCTTCCCCACGTTCAACTAACACCAGCGCTGAACGCACATTATTGGCACTGGCTAACAGTGGTTGTGCTTGTTTCCATAAACCTAAAAACTCTAATGCTTGTTTTGCATAAATACCAGCAGGCACATAGTTAGGATCACCAACCGCTAAACGGGTGCCATCTAATGCCTTGGCTAAATTCCAGCTCGCGCTAACATTCACTTTATTTTGTGGGTATGCCAAAGGAGCAACCATCACTAAGCTATTTTTAACGATATCTTTACGGGTATTGGCCGCTATAGCCCCCTGCTGCTCGGCATAATCCATCCATTTTTCATTCGCAGATAAATAAATATTAGCAGGTGCACCTTGGCTAACTTGGCGTGCTAAAGTTGATGATGAAGCAAATGATAATGTGGTTTCAACACCGGTTTGCTGTTGATATTTTGCCGCAATGGCATTTAACGCATTGGTTAATGATGATGCAGCAAAAACAGTAACATTATCAGCAGCGAAAGCGGGTTGTGCAAAAAGAGATAATACAGCAGCAGTAATAACCGCAGATTTAAGTGACATAACAACCTCCATAATATTTCGATGTATAGTAATGTACATATCGATATTTACCAAGCATAAATTTTAATTCCTAGAGCCAATACTTCCCTTTTCCCTGATTCAAACTTATGTCATGTAAAGCTTAAAAATTCACAAAACAGCAAAAAGCAATCGATTACCAATCTGATAATTGAGCATTTTTACACCCTTTATTTAAAAATTCAGGTTTTCAATACGATCTTCGTCACAAATAAAAGTAATGCATAAAATAGTTATTTTCATTCATTTATTGCTCTGTATTATCAGCAAAAATCCATCGTTACGGTAATACATAATGTTTAAGAAGACTTTACTTGCTGTTTCTTTAGCTGCAACTTCGCTTATTAGCCCATCTGCTTATGCCATCGAAAATGTCGACTTGTTAATAACAAATGCGACTGTCCTCACCATGGATCAAGATAAAACCGTCTTTGATAATGGTTTGGTCGCAGTAAAAGGCAATAAGATTTATGCCGTTACTGATGGTACAAACATCAAAGAATACCAAGCAACTAAAACTATTGATGCTGATGGTGACATTGTTATGCCTGGCCTCATTAACTCCCATACTCACGCCTCAATGACCGTTTTCCGTTCAATGGCTGATGATGTGCCCGATCGTTTACACCGCTATATTTTCCCATTAGAGAAAAAATTAGTTTCACGAGATATGGTGCGTATTGGCGCCCAACTGGGTAACGTCGAAATGCTAAAAGGCGGCGTGACCACTTACGCTGACATGTATTACTTTGAAGATGAAGTGGCTAAAACCGTTGATCAGATAGGTATGCGTGCCATCTTGGGTGAAACCATTATTCAATTCCCGGTGGCGAGTGCTAAAACACCGGAAGATGGTATTAAATACACGCTCAACTTTATTGAACAATATAAAGATCACCCGCGTATTACACCAGCATTTGCACCACATGGCCCTTATACAAACTCGACTGAAACGCTGCAAACCATTGCCAAGCTATCGTTAAAACATGATGTGCCCGTAATGATGCACCTTGCAGAGTCTGATCGTGAGCGTGAAGTGATTGCTAAGCGTTCAGGCGGCTTATCCCCAATTAAATACATGGAATCGATTGGCGCACTTAATTCAAACTTCTTAGCCGCGCACGTCATTGATGCTAATGATGAAGATATCGCTATTTTGAAAAAGCACGATGTTGGTGTCGCCCACAACATGAGTGCCAATATCAAATCAGCCAAAGGCGTTGCACCTGCATTGAAAATGTTTAACGATGGGTTACGTATTGGTTTAGGCACAGACGGCCCAATGTCCGGTAATACATTAAGTACGATTGATGAATTTAACCAAGTAGCGAAAGTTCACAAATTAGTCAATAAAGATCGCGCGGCAATGCCTCCAATCAATGTGATTGAAATGGCCACCATTGGCGCGGCACGTGCATTACACATGGAAGATAAAATTGGCTCTTTAGAAGTGGGGAAACTGGCTGATATTATCGTGATTGATACCAAAGCACCCAACATGATCCCGGTTTATAATCCATACTCTGCTTTGGTGTATTCAGCGTATGCAACCAATGTTAAGCACTCAGTGGTTGACGGTAAGTTACTTATGGAAGATCGTAACATTCTGACGGTGAATGAAAAAACCGTGCGTGATGAAGCATTGAAATTTGCTGATGTAGTACGTAAAACCGTGGTTGAGAGCGGCGAAATAGTACAATAACACGCAAAAAATGGGTTATGAGAAAAGAGTGTCGTGCACTCTTTTCTCTACTTTATGCTTAGTTCTTAGCACATAGATCACATAGCACTAATTACTCAGGTGCTATACGCGCAATACCTCTAATGGTTGGCTGCACGACGGCAATCATTTTACGCATTTTTTCATATTGAATATCTTCAATCACAAAGCCTGCATCAATGATTGACTGCTCTGTATTTCGGTTAAGATGGCAATTATCTGCAACTCGACGCCAAATAAAATTCAACCGTTGTTGCCAATGATAACAACGAGAATTTGGCTCGGCGGCAACATGTTCTAAAAAAATGAAACGCCCTGTCGGTTTGAGTACCCGTTTAATTTCTTGTAATGATGCAGCCACATCTTTAACCGAACAACACACTAATGACACAAAAACATAATCAAAAAAGTCATCATCACTATCAATATTTTCAGTTGAACAAGATAAAACGGTCGCTTTAATATTCGATTGTGAATGTAATTTTTGCTCTAATTGCATTCGCATATGTTGATCTGGTTCAGATAAATAAAGCGCTAATGACGATTTTTGTGGATAAAGGCCTAAACTCGCTCCAGTTCCCGCACCTATTTCTAATACATTACCATCTACATTTTCAAGCAACGTTCGACGCCATTCCACCAAACAAGCTTCTTCGGTATATTTCATTACATTGTCATAAAATAAAGCAGTAAAGAAAGACATTACAACGCTCCAAAGTGATAAGTGGCTACCTTAACACTTTAAAAAGTGACAAACAGAGTTTTTAACTAATCTTTATTGTTAACAATAAAATATAACAACAAAGGAGTAAAAACTTGCCAACGATTCACCACACAGATAACATTAACAATAGTCATCCGTAGTCATGTGAAATGTAATGAGCATTAAGCAAAGAATAACCAGCGCTTACCGCTATATCGAGCCAAATCTATTTTTTATAGGATTATTTGGTTTTCTCGGCTTCCCTGCTTATTATCTTATTTGGGCTTATGTTTTCCCCCAGCCCTATGAAAATTTACCATTACGGTTAGTTTGTGCCGCATTATTTTTGCCGTTTGCGATTAAAAATCATATGCCAAGCTTATTTTCTCGTTATAAAGAAAAGCATTTTGTTTTTACTATATGTTTTTGTTTACCTTTTTTCTTTTGCTATATGATGATACGCAATGAATGGTCTGTTGAATGGATCATGTCTTTTATGGCCGCTATTTTTCTGTCTATTATTATTATCTATGATTGGCTAATTATTCTAATATGCACCACAATAGCAGCATGCAGCGCTGCCTTATTGGGCTATCTATCGATGGGCAATATTGGCATTGGCTTCCATTATTCATACCTTATTGTGTTTAGCTTTTCTTATTTCACAGGTATCTGTTTTAATTACCGTAATCGAATTGAAATTGAAAGTAAGCAATTATTCTCACGATCATTCAGTAGCGGTATCGCCCATGAAATGCGTAATCCCCTAGGTGCTTTATACGCCTCTCAAGAAGTCTTATTAGAATTACTTCCTGAAACATTAACCAATGATCCTCAACAACATCGACTGATCTCAAATGCTGAAATACATAAATTACGTAATATTATTCAAGACAATATTTCAATAATTAATAATGGTCATAATACTATCAATCTTTTACTTAATTCTATTGATAGTCAAAAAATATCACCTCATTCTTTTCAATACCTTTCTATTAACGATGTGATTATTGACGCACTTAATGTTTATGGCTATCAACAAAAAAGTGATCGCCAATTAGTCAGTTTTCAAATTAACAAGGATAATCTATTTTTTGGTAATGATATTTTATTGCGCTATGTTATCTTTAATTTATTAAAGAACTCTTTTTATTATAAAGATAAACTAAACTTTAAAATTGTCATTTCTGTTTATAGTAAAAAAAATGAAACAATTATCAGTGTTAAAGATTATGGGAAAGGTATTCCACTAACCGCGATTAAAAATATTTTTACCGAATATTATACTTCAGGGAAAAAGAACAATTCAGGTTTAGGGTTATCTTTTTGTAAAAAAGTCATTACAGCTTTTGCTGGGAACATTGAATGTTATTCAACTGAAGATATTTCAACAACGTTTATTATTCGATTACCAAGCGTAACATCTTCAATCGTTGAAAAAATGAAATATGACCTAATGTGTCATAAAAAAATATTATTCTTAGGTCGTCAAAATCAGTTATTAACAGATATTAGTCATCTTGCGTTCTTTTATAATTTCACGTTGTATTATAAACAAGCATCGACTTACGACATTACTGACATTAATGCAATTGATTATGATTGCATCGTTATTGATATGCATTCAATTCAAAATGAATTATTAATGAAACTGTATAACCATATAACGACAACAACAATAAAGATGATACTAATCCATCATTTAAATGATACTAAAGAAATAGTGTTATCAAAAATTTATCAGCCCTATTTATTTACATATGACCATATTGATGAATTACAGAAGAAATTAAGTACTCAAATTTTTACACATAAAACACCAGTAAATGACGTATTTAAAACAGTCAATATAACCAAAGCTAAAATCATGCTTGTTGATGACAATATTTCATTACGTTTGTACTCAGGTATTTTATTAAAAAATGCAGGTTATGACGTTGTAGAAGCAGACAATGGACGTACAGCCCTCTCTTATCTACAAGAATCTACAGTTGATCTTATTTTGATGGATTCACAAATGCCGATCATGTCAGGTATCGATGCGACCAAAGAAATCAGAACTAATCTTCAATATTCTGCACATCAAGACGTTCCTATTATCTGTTATTCAGGATCTTTAGATGAAGAACATAGAAACCATTTAATCAATATTGGAATCACTGACTTTTTACTAAAACCATCATCAAAAACAACGTTATTAAATATCGTTCACAAATGGTTAAAGGTATAAATTCACCAATAAAAAGTAGGTATGGTTTCATACCTACTTTTAAAAAATGACTTAATTACATTATTTTACGACGGCCATAAGCCACCAGCGACATCATCATCACCCAAAATAGAGACAAGCTACCACCTGAACCTTCTTTTTTATCATGATTTAATGGCCACTGTGTATTGTGATCCAATAGGTTAATATCCGTTGGCACTACTTCATCTTTAGTCACGGCAACTAAGTACGTACCTTCATTAGAGATTGCGTTATCAAACAATGGATATACTTGATCAAAAGGTAATGTTAACGTCGCAGTTTTACTGCCTGCGCTAAACCATACCTCTTTAGGTGCTAGAGCGGCTTGTTGCTTACCACTGACTTTAGTCGCAACATAAACCATTGCTTGCTGCGCGTTATCAATATCTTTGCTTCTAGTAAGTGTGACTTCAAATTGTTGAGCATTGATATCTTCGCGTACTTTTGCAGCTAATGTTTGTACATTCGTTAATGGCGTAAGGCCTTTTTTTGCAATAGCCGTTTCATTTAATAAACTCACGACATCACCACGACCTTGATCACAACCAGCTTGACCATTGATAAACGGTAAGCCATTTGCCGGGTTATAGCTGCTAAAGCCAGACATTAAACTGGTTGTTCCTTCCGCATTACATTGTTTGGTGCCGTAAGCGTTTTTAAACAGAGCATCAGTACTATCAACAGTATTCGCCTCAGTATGCTTAGCGCCAAAAGTATGTCCAACTTCATGAGCATAAACAAATTTATAACGACTATTTATTACACTATCAGCACTTAAGATCAATTGAGCATTATTCATTGACTCTAGATCTTCAAATCCTATTGGTGAACGTGCATGCCCCTTGGTTGTATTTGAAACCTGTGATGCAAAAGTCGTTAGTGTATTATTAATAATACTTGGGTCATTTGCGATCATTTGTTTAATATTGTCAGAAACTTCTTCAATGGTCTCATAAGGATAGTCAAGGTAACTAATAGTAGCCGGTGACAATTTAATATCAATATTATAATGATTCCAAACTCGGTTCGCTTGCTTAATATTTTGATAATGACCAACAGCCCATTGTGATGCAACCTCTGTATGGGCAATCTCTGTTGGTAAAATTAATGGTGACTCAAACTCAGCAGCATTTACACTTCCTGTAAACATAGCTAATAATATACATAATTTTTTCTTTTGCATGAGTATCCCTTAAAATAACATCTGCATGTTTATTTTATTTGGTTAAATAATTAATCGTTAATCTTGTAATAAATACTACAGCTGCAAAAAACAATATCAACAATTAATTAAAATAATCGTATTCATTACTCATTAAAGTATTAATATCGACTCAAAAATACATTAGAAGTATATATTTAATAATATAAAAAACTGTATACTTAAAAATAAATAAGCCCACTAAATACTATTAGCAGGCTTAATATTATTTACTATTTTAATACCATCTATTTAGCTATTGGAACATATTAGTAATAATTATGATGCTAATTCGATTTTCATCAAATAACACGCTTGTAATATAGCCTCTATTTCTTGATCTGTTAATTCACTATTGACAGAAAAACGAATAAGATTTTTATTTTTTGGTGTTGCGGGCGCACAAAAAACAGAACCAAAGATATTCATATTTTCTAAATGATCACGCATTATTTCAGTATTTTCTTCATTACCTGTTTCAAGAGCAATAATTTGAGATTGGCTTTGAATATTAAATCCAAGTTGGATTAAGCCATAACGTAATTTGTCAGCTTGCTCTACCAATCGTGAGCGGCGATCATCACTGTTTTTAATAACATTCAATGTCGCCTCTAATACTGCAATTTCATGAGGTAATAACGCAGAACTAAAGATAGCAGGACGCGCAACAAACGGTAATGCTTGCCCAATTTTGTGACTACACAATATCGCCCCTGCGCGATAAGCAAATGCTTTTGCTAAACTAACTGTTATAAAATCAACATCATCGGTTAAACCTAATTCAGCAACGAGCCCCGCACCTTTTGGTCCATGAGTACCTAATGAATGTGACTCATCAACCAAAATAGCACAACCATAATCTTTGGCTAACGCGACAATCTCAGTTAAAGGCGCGACTGTACCTAAGGTACTGTAAACAGAATCAACTAAAATAAGTCCTGGGCCATTACGCTTTATTAGCTTTTCTAGATGACGAATATTATTGTGTAAAAAGCTATGAATCTGCGCTTCTGCAACCCGAGCCCCTTCCCATAATGACATATGAGCAAAGAAATCAATGTAAACTGGCGTATTAACAGGCAAAATTGTTTGAATTAAGCCCACATTTGCCGCCCATCCAGATTGAGACAATATACAATGCTCAAAGCCAGTATAACTCGCCAACTGATGCTCAAATGAATGATCATCTTCTTTATGTAAAAATATAGCGGACATAACAATGTCTTTTTTATTATTACTGAGCGACTCTATATATGCTTCTCGAATGTGATCATGATTAGAAATGGCAAGATAGTCATTACTCTGTAATAACACCCCATTTTCTGTTGGTTTTTTACCTAAAACTAAATGTTGTTGGTTTTTTCGAGGATAAATAAGTTCTTCAAGATGAAATTCAATTTTTTTTTATAAAGTCTGGTAGTGGCTTAGATAGGTTATGGTTTGTCATGGTATATTCCTTTTTAATTAAAATAATATTATTTACATATTTATAAATAACGAAGATATATTATTATCAAATAAAAAATACACAACCTATTATTTGCTCATCTTATAAAATCATCCTGATAAAACAATTATCATTATTTGTTATATATAACCTATTCTGAATTTTAATATTATGAGAGACTACCTAAAAAAATAACCACACTGAGAATATGATGAAATATAGTGCAGCAATTTTTGATATGGATGGATTACTGCTTGATACCGAACAAGTGTGTATGACTGCTTTTAAGCAAACATGCTGTGAGATGGACCTTCCTTTTAAGCAAGAGGTTTATCTTTCTATGATTGGACGAAACCAAGCTGGGATTAAACCTATCATTAAGCAAGGCTACGGTGATATGTTGGATTATAGCCTTTTTCACCCTCGCTGGATGCAGCACTACCACGCCGTTGTTGAACATCAAGCCATTCCCGTTAAACACGGTGTCATCGAATTATTAAACTGGCTACAAGCCCAAAAAATCCCCATGGTTGTCGCCACTTCCACTCACAAAGCACTCGCACAGAAAAAACTTCATCTCGCTGGATTATCAACATACTTCTCACATATAACCTGTGGCGATGAAGTAACTCAAGGTAAACCTCACCCTGAAATATATTTACTCGCGGCACAACGTCTGCATGTAGAGCCTAATCAATGTATTGCCTTTGAGGATTCAAATAACGGCGTCAAAGCGGCAGTCGCTGCCAATATGGCTACGTTACAAATTATCGACCTTGTAGAGCCTGATACTGAAACTCGCGCTTTAGGACATGATATTTTTAACACTATGGATGATGCATTAACGTTTTTACAAACACACCAATAAAGCGTAACTACCACATTAAAAGTAATAAAAAAGCCCACAAGCTATTAACCTGTGGGCTTCTTTTTAAGTGAATATATTACTTCACTGCATTTGCTATTTGAGTTGTTAATTCACCAACCGCAGTTGATAGCGCTTCAACTTGGGCGCTATAACCGTCTTTAGATAATGGCACACTAAACTCAAATGGATGCACTGTTTGCAGGTCACCACTAGCACCAATGATCATCCACTCACCAGCCACATTAGCGACACCTGTATATACACCATTAAACTGGTTAATACGTACCTGTAAACGCGGTGCTCCCACTGTTGATAAGGTTGGTGTTAGCTGTGTTGCCCATAAACGATGTTGCTTTTGGCGTAAGTCATGAGTAATGCGACGTGTTAGCTGTTTCGCTAATGCCTCACCCCATAAGTTTTGCTGTGCTTCCACTATTTCTGTTGCTGACGTTTGATAAACTAAGCCAGTACCTGATAAGTGTGCTGCAACTTCAACCGGACGCACAATCAATAATGGTTGATTATTGGCGTGTGATACGGTCAATGTTTTACCCGCGGGCAACAAGAAGGTATTTATTCCTTCAGGTGCACTACTACAACCCGTTACGGCTAAAGTAGCCATTGCGATGATTAACCACTTTTTCATTATTAACGACCTCCAACAGGTACTGGATCTTTTGTTTGCTCATCACCAAACACAAGTGAATTTGGTTTTTCATTTAGTTGGCGTAACACAGGTTGTAATTCAGTCATCACTGCTTCAAAACGTGTTAATGCACCTTCAAGGTTCTGATATGGTGCTGCATCAGGACCAAACCCATTGAGTGTTGTCTGAATCTGTTTTAGGCTCGCACGTACATCACCAGGTAATGCTTGTGTGTCTTTTTGCTTTAATAAACGATCTAAATCATTGATCGTTGTTTGCATAGTCGCCATGGTTTTTTCAGATGCTTTTAACGTTGCCGTCATTGAGTTTAAAGTATCTTCAACAGGCAGCTTATTAAATTTCGTTAATAAGTTTGTTAGTTGCTTCTGTACCTCAGCTAAATCACCAGCTTTAGTTGGGAAGATATCATAACCATCATATTCCAATGCTTGAACTGGCTTTTCACCTTTATAAACATCAGTGCCAACATACAATGCACCAGTCAATAAATTACCGGTTTTCAATGTTGCTCGTAGGCCTTTCTTAAATTCTTTTTCAAGATTGGCATGCAATGACGCTAAAGTACCTTCATCAGTATGATCATAAACACGACCAAGATCGATGCGTACTAATACTGGAATCTGCTTACTGGTAAAACCTTCTTGGCTTGTTGGTAAACGTAATGGCACTTTTTGTACTGTACCAATTTGAATACCACGATATTCAATTGGAGCGCCAGCTTTTAAGCCACGAATAGATTCACTAAATAGCATCACAAAATCAAGATGTTGTTCAAACGTCTTCTCGCGAACTTCCGCTGTATTATCGTATAAACGGTAGTATGATTTTTGCTTCGCTTGTTGTGTACCTTGGTCATCAATCGGCGTAGAGAATGTTACGCCACCTGTAATTAATGATTCTAATGAGCCAATTTTAACATCAAAACCTTCAGCACCAACTTTCACTTGGACACCAGAAGATAAGATGAAGTTACTACTGGTGCGTACTAAGCGATCGTAAGGTTCAAAAATAAACAATTGGTAATTAGCGCGTTTACTATTGATGTCAAAACCTACTTGTTCAACACGACCAACAGTAAATCCGTCATAAAGAACTGGATCACCAACACCTAATTTACCCGCCTGACGACTGGTTAAAATAACACGTAACCCTTTTGCATCCGCAGGAGCAACTGGCGGAACATCAAGTGCAACAAAATGATGCTTATCTTCTTTACCTTCACCTGGTTGCATTTCAATATATGAACCAGAAAGCAAAGTATCTAAGCCAGATACACCACCTTTACCGATGCGCGGCTTAACCACCCAAAATAGCGTGTCATTTTTAAGCATGCGCCCTGTATCGTTATCCATTTGAGCTGTCACGGTAATGTAACTATAGTCTTCACTTAATTGGACTTTGGTTACCACACCCACTTTAACGTTCAACGATTTAATCGCGGTTTTACCCACTTCAATGCCTGATGCATTTGGCAATCGAATCGTAATGACAGGCCCTTGGCTATTTAGATATTGAACAAACATCCAAATACCAATGCCTAACGCAACCAATGGAACAATCCATATTGGTGATACTTGTTTCAAACGTTGCACTTTAGCCTCAACCGGCTGGTTATCACTCATAATCTGCTTTCTCATTTATGTACACTAGGCACTACTGAATGGGATTCAGTAGCATCTAACTCTGAATCTTGTTTATACGACTTACCTTTAGGTATCCAAAATACCCGCGGATCAAAACTCATCGCTGATAACATTGTAAATATCACCACCGTTGCGAAACATAACGCCGCAGGACCAGGTGAAATTGCCATCACATTTTGTAACTGTACTAAAGCCACCAAAATAGCAACAACGAAAATATCAACCATAGACCAACGACCAATAAATTCGGTTAAACGGTATAATTTTAAACGTTTAATTGCGACATGGGCGGAATTATCTGCTTGCTTACCCGCACAAAAATAGAGCCATGCTAAGGTAAACATTTTTGCCATAGGAATAAAAATACTGGCAATGAAAATAACTAATGCAATCGGCCACGACCCCATTTTCCAAAGTAATACAACACCGCCTAAAATCGTAGAGCCTTCAGTTTGACCTAAGCTCACGGTGTACATCATTGGATATAAGTTAGCGGGAATATAAAAAACGATGGAGGCAATTAAATATGCCCAAGCAAATTGCAATGAATGGGTAGCATCAAAGACATGTAATCGGCTATCACAACGTAAACAACGTGCGTGATGGGTTGTTGGCATTGGATTTATTTGATTACAAGCATGGCACCCAACATGGTTATGATCCATATGTGTATCACCATCATGAACCCCTGCTACGGGAACCATGGCAAAAAACTGATCCCACAACCACGTTCTATCAACTAATGAAACACATTTAACGACTAATACACTGTAAAGACAAAACGCCCAAAACGAATTCCCTAAGCCTATGTGAGCTAATGCGGATATTTTAACAAGACTCACTAACACGCCAATTAAAAATACATCAACCATTAGCCATGGCTGGATTTTAAACAATACTCGGCATAAAAATTTAAGCCAACTACGCGCATGAATCACATGTCCAATATTCTTTACTTTGTGGGCACAATAATAAAGGTAAAGAACTAATACTATATATGCCGCAGGAAACACAATAACGGTTGTCATTAATAAAACTGCTAAAACACTATTTTCAAAATGCTGCAATGTTTCCGCCGCATTTAATAGTGTAATTTGATGCCCCATACCATTTACAGTAAAAGATAAAAATGGAAATGAGAGGCTTAATGCTAGCATGATCAAACACGCGATACCGTAAGCAACTGGACGTTGAAAAGGTAAACTAACGGTTTTGATTAAAGTATGGCCACAACGAGGACACGTCGCTTTTTCACCTTCATTTAAATTCGGGATATCAACGACTAACCCACACTCTTCACACGCAATCATCATCGATTGTTGCACGTCAACCGCCTTTCGTGCGAGTTTACTTTGTTTACTCAACGTACATCACCTATGACAAATAAATCTGATAGTATAGTTTACTAACATGTTAAAAATCATTTTCAAAAAATAGACAAATGGTCAGCAGTCTTTCGCTGAGCCCCCCAAACCGCATTATTATCACATCCTAAATCTATATCGCTACATATGATTATTTTAGAATATGCCAGTTATTCCATCATTCTAAAACGCAATCCAATAATTACAAGTAATGCATTAAACATCAAAAACTTAACAACAAAAGTTGGCTAATTAATATAATTAATCCTTATATATTGTTTAATATAGTTAGATTATTTATGATTAGTTATCATTATCTTTACTATGAAATTTTATTTTGAACGGTATACATTATAACAGTATTCTCGCTCTATGCTGCATTACATTTACCAACAGTTAATTTTTACTTATGCTCTTCTTCTAATAACAGAATTATGCTACTTAGTTTAATAAAGCACAAATCTCCAATAAAACGCCTTTTTTTCACACAAAAATACTGCTTATTGTAAATTTAACCACTTTTATCCCTACTTATGATTTGAAATCATGATGAATTGTTACAAATAAAGACTATTCATCTGTATTTCAAACACAGTAATATAGTATTTCATTAAGTATCAATATATTATCCGATAAAAGACACCACAACATGAACATTAGCCATAGTATTAGAAAGAAGATCACCCACTACATTTTACTATGTCTAAGCTTATTAGTTATATTCAATATAGGCTATTGGTCCTATAACCAATATACTAATATTCAAAAGATGCTGACACGAAATCAGACCGTCACAGAGAACAATGTATTAACGATTGTTAGTAAACATACTGACTTATTAACAGCAATATCGAATGATACCGTCATGCAGGATCTATCATTACAGTTACCCCAACGAATTGAAATTATTCGCCCCTATCAACAAGCATTTAATATCGAAACATTAGGTATTAGTGACATGAAAGGTAATGCTGCAACAACTTACCGAATGAATGCTGAAAATATAAACTATCGTCATTATTTTCAGCAAGCAATACAGGAAAAAAGATTAACGATTAGTAACTTAATCTACTCTCCTATCTCTAATAGCTATGTTTATATAATCTGTAAGCCGTTTAATAATAGCATTAATGAAGGTACTATCTTTGCATCAGTCTCTTATGCTGATATCAATCACGCCTTAACTTATCAAGAAAACACCAGCATCAAAAATAATATTCTCAATGATTGCAAAGACACCCGTAATAATTGTAAGAACACGAATACACTCAAGAAAAATAATATTTATTCTTCATTAAATAACGAACAAATATCACATAACATTAAGAATAAAAACACATTTAGTTATCATGTTATCAATAATAAAAATCAACTTGAAATATTATCATTACATCCATTAAAAAATACACCTTGGTATTTAGTTACAACACTTAACTATAATCAATATTTAAAAGATAGAGTTCTTTTTATGATTATTAATATTTGTATCTCTGTCATTGCATCAATCGCTATTGGCTATTACCTAATGAAAAAAGTATCTATCATTACATCTCCGATAGATGCATTTATTAAAGAAAGTACCTCTATTGTTCCAATTCAATCACCATCTAAAAATAGCAATATCGATATAAATCATCATTTTAAAAACATCATTAACACGACTAAAGATGGTGTCTATTGTTCTCGAACAAATTTACTGAATCGTAAGTACTTTATTCAACATGCAAACATTACGATTCAAAAACGTCATCAAAATTTAGCCTTACTTTTTATAGACCTAGATAACCTTAAAACCATCAATGACACCTTAGGTCATTATTACGGTGATGATGTTATTAGTATCTTTGCCCAACATGTGAAGTCATTTTTTAATAATCCAATCGATTTAATTGGTCGTTTTGGTGGGGATGAATTTATTGTATTAACCAGTGGTTTCAATAATGAAACAGATTTAATCAACATATTAGAAACTCTGATTAGTCAGCTAAATGGTTCCGTAAGTAATGGGGACATAGTCATTCCGTTTTCAGCATCGATTGGTGTTGCCGTAACAGATAATCAAACACGCGATATCGAACAATTGATCAACAATGCAGATCAAGCGGTTTATGACAGTAAGAAAAAGGGCAAAAACTGTTACAGTTTTTATGTTAACCATTAAAAAAGCCCCTAATGTTATCATCAACATTAGGGGCTTTTTTACATTATTCGGTATTAATCTTGTGGTACTACTGGCACTCGAAATAAGCGGTCATAAGCAATGTTGTACACATATGCATAAATGAGATAGAAGAGTACCATTCCAATATCAAGCACAAAAGCTTCCCATAACGTCACTTTTAGCGCCCAAGATAAGATAGGAATCGTAACAAAAAGAAGTCCAGCTTCAAATCCAATACTATGAAGAATACGAACAATTGTAGTTTTTACCGTTGTTTTATAACGACGATAAAGCATACGATCAAACCATATATTGTAAATATAGTTCCAACCCGTTGCTAAAATTGAAAAAGCAATCCCGACTACGCCAACATGACTACCATCAAACCCGAATTGGCTTAATACACACACCAATAAAATTAAACCAATAACTTCAAAACAAATCGCATGGCGAATACGATCCAACCGCGTTCTCATCAAAAATTCCCTCAGTACATGTATTTTTATAATCGATAGCTTTTCTGTATACGGACTATAAATGTTTTTTTGCTATTAACAAGCTAGAACCTATCCGCAAAAGAGATAGATTAACTATTTGTCTAACAATTCCGAAGCCTTATAGCTGCGCTGAGTTACCATAGTTGACGACGATAGCATATTTAAATTCATGGATTGTTGTAACGCTTTTTTATCCGCCTGTAATAGCATGACTTGCTGGCGAAGTTGATCAATAACTAATTGAGAATTATGTTGTTTTTCAGCTTTCTCTTCTAATTGTTGAAATAAATCTTCAACGTCAAGCACACTTGTTTCGGTTCTATTTTTTGATACGATTAATGCTTGTTGTCGTTGCTCAGCCTCAATAGCAAGCTGTTTTACAAACGATCCCATTTCATCAGCAGATCCAACAAGACGATTAAATATTAATAAAAAAGAACAAATTTCTGCATCAGTAGAAAAATTGGGATAACGTATTTTATGATCTATTTCTGTCCATGCTTCTTCAAAAATAGTTCTCACTTGTACTTCAGTAAAAATACGTCGGTGTTGTAGTTCACTACCAAACACATAATGTAATGATCGATAACCTGCTGGATGTATTTTTACTGTAATATCTGCGGGTAATTCAGCCGACACTTCATCATCACCATTTCGAACATAATAAACCGGTGGCTCTTCATATTGCCACTTACTCATTAAATAATCATGAATAGCTAACCCATCATCTTTAAATAAATGTAGCGCACGTACGCCAATAAGATCAGTAACAATGGCGTCATAATTATACTGATTAATACCGAGATATTTAGCTTTAAACGTCGCACTATTAGGTTGTGTTTTTCGAACAATTTTCTCCATCAAATGCTGTGGTTTTTTCACTCGCCAACGAACAGAATGAACATGAGAACATTGCTGAATAATGCGTGCATATGATTCTGCGGTAACATTCAATGCCTCGGTTCGTTGTTCATGACACAAACCAATTGCTTTTAATGTCGACCATGAAATTTGGCTTGCTTGCCACTGCTGTTGACTAATTCGATTCTGGTAAAGAAACTCATCTTCTGTCAAAGAAGCAATACTCATGTTGACTCACTTATTGATAAATAACATTACAGATAAAAACGAACGAACAATTACTTATTGTTGTGTTTGTTATTTTAATAAATGCGTTAAATTATGCTTTTTACATATATTTTTCAACTTAATACGAATATTAAAATGATAACAAAGTTACCACTAATAATATTAAGACTGCAGTGAATAACTTGACCGAATAACCTGCTGGTAATACTCATCAATCGATGTGGCTAACGAAAAATGATAAAAAGCATATAGAGATACATTAGTATAAACTTCGTATTCACCGCGCTGGCCAAAATCAATATAAAGGCAGTCATTACTCACATCATGCCCTATTTTTTTTATCACATCAGAACTCACAATAAACCAATTAATCATTCATATTCACTCGTTATTATTTGAATAATTAATCATGCCAAAAACGTTATAACATACCTACTTTTTTTTGCTTTTCATCATTTTTGCAGCCAAAAACGGCACTTAACTAACGCTTCTCTCAGTTATACTAGTCACTTTAGGGCTGCTCACGTAAACTGACCGTATTATTTTGGTACTTAATCGTTTAGGAATTGAGTAAAAACATGAAACGTATTCCAACAAATATTATTACTGGCTTCTTAGGTGCAGGGAAAACGACCTCTATTCTTTCTTTGCTCGCTCGCAAACCTGAACATGAAAAGTGGGCCATTTTAATTAATGAATTTGGTAATGTTGGTGTCGATGGTGCTATTTTAGAACAGCAAGGGGCAATTATTAAAGAAGTCCCTGGTGGCTGCATGTGTTGTGTGGCAGGTTTACCTATGTCTGTAGGTATTAACGCATTACTCGCACAAAAACCTGACCGCTTATTGTTAGAACCAACAGGCCTCGGTCATCCCAAAGAAGTCATCAATAAGTTAACCTCTGAAAGCTACCGTAATTATGTTGATCTTCGAGCAACCATCACAGTGGTTGACCCTCGCCATTTTGCTGACAGTATTTATACTGATAACGCTAATTTCCAAGATCAACTTGCATTAGCTGATGTTGTTGTTGCCAACAAAATCGATCAGTGTGACGATTTTGATTTATACACATTCCAAACCGCAATGGAAAAAGCAGAGCCTAAAAAAGCCCTAATCGCAGAAGTAGATCATGGTCGTCTTGAACTTGAGTGGCTAGACATTGAACGTATAGAACGTCAGGCACAGCATAGCCACCACCACCATCACGATAATCAAATGGAACCATTGCCAGAATTAGAGCTCGCTCCTGGTCAGCAGTTTATTCGTAAAGAAAACCATGGTCAGGGTTATCACAGTTGCGGTTGGTTCTTCGCAGCTGATCAATTATTTGAATTTTCAAAACTATTTAGTCTATTTTCTAATCTTAATGCTAATCGTGTTAAGGCTGTAGTGAATACTGAAAATGGCTGCTTTGCCTTTAACGTGGTCAATCAAGTGGTATCGGTTAATGAACTCTCGCTAGAAGGCTTTGAATCACGCATTGAAGTGATCGATAGTGAAGTTCTACCGTGGGATGAACTAGAGAATATTTTATGTTCAATCACTGAAAACACAGTAGCTAAATAACCCTATTGATCCGTACTTATCGATTCATTGCTCATACCGATTGCAGTAATAGTGAGAAATTTTATCACTTTACTGCTAGGTTATAAAATAGAGCTCATAAAAAGAAGGGAGCACAAATGCTAAACCCTAATACTGCTAAAACCGTCATTGATCACGCGCTATTTCTTGGTGCCGATTTTGCTGAATTATTTGTCGAACATCATCAATCAAGTTCAGTCCAACTTATCTCGGCTGAAATTGATAAAGTTAACTCAGGCATTGATTTTGGCATTGGCATCCGCCTATTCTTTGGCCATAAAGTCCTCTACGGTTACACCAATAGCACCGATGAAGAAGAGTTAAAACGTGTTACTTCTTTACTGGCTGCAAAAGATAAACGCGACCAAATATTAACGGCGGGCTCTTTCGATTTAAGCCGTTATGACAATAAACATAGCTGTCAATTACCGCTAAGCCAAGACACCAATATGGCGGCTAAAATTGCCTTCTTACGCCAAGCGGATCAAGCTGCTCGCGCTGAAAACGAAAAAATCGCCCAATTTATCGGTAGTGTTGCACAACGTGAACAGCAAATTGAGATCTTCAATTCCGATGGCCTTCATATTGGCGATACTCGTCATTACACCCGTATTTCTGCTAATGCTGTTGCACAAAATGGTAGTGAGCAATCAACAGGTTACGAAGCACCTGGCGCATTTACAGGATGGGAATTTAACACCCATCTAGACGCACAAAAACTGGGACATGATGTGGCACAACAAGCCATGGTTAAACTGTTTGCTGACGCCTGTCCATCTGGTGAAATGCCTGTCATCATTGGTAACGGCTTTGGTGGCGTTATCTTCCATGAAGCCTGTGGTCACTTACTTGAAACCACTTCTGTTGCTAAAAAAGCCTCGGTTTTTTACGACAAAATGGGCGAAATGATTGCTAATTCTGTTGTTAGTGCTGTTGATGATGGCACCATGACCAATCAATGGGGTTCCATCAATATTGATGATGAAGGCATGGAAACCCAACGCACTCAATTGATTAAAGACGGTAAGCTAACTAGTTTTATGGTCGATCGTATGGGTGGGCTAAAAACTGGCTTTGAACGTACAGGTTCCGGTCGACGCGAGTCTTATAAGTTCGCCCCTACTTCACGAATGCGTAATACCTTTATTGAACCGGGAACAAGCACTCTTGATGATATGCTTGCGGGCGTTGAACGTGGTATTTATGCTAAGAAAATGGGCGGCGGATCAGTACAGCCAGGTACGGGTGAGTTTAACTTTGCCGTCCAAGAAGCATATTTAGTTGAAAACGGTAAAATCACCAAGCCACTAAAATCAGCCACATTAATCAGCACAGGCCCTAAAGTACTAAAAGAAATTAGCATGATAGGTAATGATTTTGCCCTTGCCGCTGGCATGTGCGGATCTGTAAGTGGCTCAGTGCCAACAACCGTCGGTCAAGCAGCATTGAAAGTGGATAATATTCTTGTGGGAGGTGGCAACTAATGACAGATCAAAATGCACTACAACAGGCCATCGATTACGTCCTTGATCGTGTTAAGGCACATAATGCCGAAGCTGATGTTATTGCAAATCGCAGTAACAATTTTTCATTAAAAGCCAACCAAGGCGAACTGGATGAATATAAAGTAACATCTGGTCAAGTCATTGGTGTACGAGTAGTTAAAGATCAACGTACGGCCACCAGTTACTCAGAATCACTTGATATCGCTAGCCTTGATTTAATGGTGAATAATGCGCTAATTAATGCTGAATATTCTCAACAAGATCCCCATCAGAACATCAGTTGTCTTGATAGCCGATTAGCGACAATTGAACCTGAAGTGTACCAGATAGAAACGGCAACTGTTGATGACAAAATTGCACTTGCGTTATCATTAGAGCAAGGTGTAGTGAGTAAGCCTAATGCGACCAGCGCACCTTACAATGGTTTTGCTGAATCAGATAGCCATGTCATTTTAGCCAACACCCAAGGCACATTATGCAGTCATAATGAACGTTCAACATATTGCTATGCTTATACTTTATATGAAAAAGATGGTAAACAAGCCATGCATGGTGGTATGTCATCAGGACGTTTATTTCATCAGCTAGATTCAACATATTGTATTAACCACGGCTACGACATGGCACAAGCACTATTAGATGGTGCTCCCATTGCCAGTAAGCACTACTCGGTAATATTTACCCTTAGTGCTTTGAGTAACCTCTTTTCTGCTTATGGCATGTGTCTATCAGGACAAGCAGCAATGAAAGGGATAAACCCTTGGCGTGATGCGCTTCATACTCAAGTTGCAAGCCCACTGCTAACTATTACTGATACCGCGTATGTAAATGGCGGCTTTGCAATTAAAGCATTTGATAGTGAGGGATTTGCAACCCGTGACACATTATTAATTGGTGAAGGTAAGCTTCAGAGCTTATTACACAATAGCCACACTGCGAGTTATTTTGGCATCGAGAATACAGCCAATGGTTCCCGTTCAGCCAAAGGTGGATTAGGTGTCGGTGGTTCTCATACCGTTATTCAAGCAGGCAGTAGTTCCGAAGCAGATATTACCGCTGGTGAATACCTTGAATTAGTTGAATTACAAGGCGTTCACTCAGGTGCTGATGCCGTAAGTGGTGACTTCTCATTTGGTGCTAGTGGTTTTCTCTGCCGTGACGGACAACGCGTACAAGCGGTTCGTGGTATTACTGTTGCCGGTAATTTCTACCAAATGATCAAAGAAATTGATGCCGTAGGAAACCAACTTGATAATGACTATAGCCGCAGTTTCTATGCTCCTAAAATACGCTTCTCTCGCTTAAATATTGCAGGGAAATAATACAATTTAACCTGATTAAACCTTACTGATGTTTTTCATCAGTAAGGTTTTTTTTTGCGCCAACTCAAATACTTGTCCATTATTATCGTTACAACTAACAATCCCTATTATTAGATTTAAAATCTTTCACAAAATGCGATAACATAGAAAAAACACCTAATAAGAATGAGAATAAGACCATGAATCTTACTGCCATTGCAACACTACAAATGAATAATAAAATGTTTGCTAACCCACGTCGTATTGCACTCTTAAAAGCCATTGATACAACGGGTTCTATCAGCCAAGGAGCTAAATTAGCAGGCATTAGCTATAAAGCCGCCTTTGATGCAATTAAAGATATGAACACCAGCAACGAACAACCGTTAGTTAACTGTGAGAAAGGTGGTAAAGGCGGTGGTGGCGCAACCCTAACGCGATTTGGTCAACGTCTGATCCAGATGTATGATCTGTTAAATAAAATTCAAGATATGGGCTTACAAGCGCTTAATGATGAAAATGCACCTCTTGATAGCCTGCTCGGCGTTATGAGTCGTTTCTCACTACAAACAAGCGCGCGTAATCAATTATTTGGGCATATTAGCGCCATTGAAACCCATGACCTATATGATGTGGTCACTATTGCGATTACTGAGCAGCATCAGATTCAAGCAACAATCACCCATGGCAGTACCTTGCGTTTGCACCTTAAGCCTAATAAAGATGTGGTGACATTAATTAAAGGGCCAGCAATTACGGTCTGTAGTGAAGAAAATCTTATTCATGGAAAGCGGGATCGGTTTGATAACCAATTGCTTGGTACACTTACCGCAATGAAACAAGATAAGCAATCAACTGAAATCACAATTAGCTTAACTGATGAAATTAGCATTTGTGCTTTCGTTGACAACCAAGATTTAATGGATGAAACGTTACGGTTAGGTATGCCTATTTACGGCTTATTTCATTCAACTCAGGTTATTGTTGCGAGTATGTGCTAAAGAATAAATTGATAATAATAACCTTATGCTCAAAGGAATGAGCTTATTATCAATCCTCATTTTATATCTTGTACACCCACACTACATTCACCTGAAAATGCATTGTAGTTAAAACCTTTTCTTATACAGTCAGTAAAACGTGCATAATCTTCATATTGCTGAACAACGATCAATCCGCAGGCAATAAAGACAAACGCTAATGTCGTCATATTCCACCAAATTTTTTTCTGTTTAAGTGAACATAAAAAAAAGGTGACGGATAATGGAACGCAAGCAATACTTATAAACCATAGTGTAGCCGATGAAAATATCATTATGAAATACCAGTAAAGTGCAATTTACGCTACTAGCATTTTAACGCTTTTTATTAATTAAACCTTCACTTTAATTTCAAAAATATACTAATTTTACCGTAAACTAACATAAACAAAGAAACATTGATAAATATGATGCTTATATAACCATACCCTTAGCGTGATAAATATAAAAAGCATTGCATCTATTAATATTAACAATCAATAGACACAATGGTTTTAAAACAACGCTTAATCATAATCAATCACTAAATAACCAGTCCACCATCGACTTTTAATACTTGTCCCGTAATAAAACTTGATTGTTTACTCGCTAAAAATAATGCGCAATTCGCAATATCTTGTGCTTTACCCATACGCTTTAATGGTGTTTTTGATGTCATATGATCAATCACCTTTTCAGGTAAGTCGACTGTCATTGGTGTTTCTATAAACCCAGGAGCAATACAATTTGCACGTACTTGTGCACCTTTACGCGCAAACTCTTTTGCCCATGACTTCGTCATTGCAATCACACCAGCTTTAGTGGCGGCATAGTTAGTCTGACCTATATTACCGTCGGTTCCCACAACTGACGACATGGTAATAATTGAACCACTGCCTGTTTGCATCATCGTAGGTGCAATCGCTTGGGTCATATTAAATACCCCTTTGAGATTAACATCCATGACTAAGTCCCAGTCAGCCTCTGTCATTTTATCGATTAAATTATCACGTGTGATGCCAGCATTATTCACTAAAACGTCAATATGCCCATATTGTTCTGTTAACTGCTTCACAGCATCTGCAACCCCTTGTCGATCACAAACATTAAGCTCTAAAGCGGTCACATTAGGAAACTGTTGTTCTAGATCCGCCATCATGCCCATATTCATATCACAAGCAATAACACGGGTTGCGTTTTGACGAGCAAAGGTTTCAACAATACAACGGCCAATTCCTTGAGCCCCACCTGTTACAAGACATACTTTACCTGCTAACATATTTTTCCCCTCTTTATATTTATTATCATCCTATTACACAAAGTAAAACTAAGTGCTTAATCTTCATTCTAGATAACTCTAGCGAGAACATTAGGCCTAATATCACAAGACACAATTGCATAAACAAGATAATCGCCATTATTACCACTATTACTAAGTGCAACACGAGGCATATTAGTATACTTTATTCATAGCTTATTTTTACTTTTAATTGTTGTCGTAAGGAAAACGATGCTAAATAAAATTATCTTTTTTCTGCATGTTGTACGGTGCCAATCTGTCACAGAAGCAGCAAAACAATATGGTATTTCAGCATCAGCAGGAAGCCGTTGGATCACTGAACTTGAAGAAATGATGGGCATCAGTCTGGTAAAACGAACTACGCGCAAAATTTCTGTCACACAGGCTGGACAACACTTATTTCAACGTTTCACGCAGATTAATAATCAAATCACCGATGTACTTAATGAAATACAAAACCTCAGCCAAGAAGATAGTGGCACCATAAAAGTCGCCTGTACTCCACTGTTTGCCAAGCATTATTTAAGTGTCATTATTGGTGAATACGTCAGTGATAACCCCAACATTAATTTTGTCGTTATTGAAACGGCTTTTGAAGTCGACAATGTGCATGAAGTTGATTTTGCGATACGCGCGAATGCGACTTATCGTGGTTTTCAAGATAAAGACAGTTTATTGGTAAAACGAACCCTATTCCGTGAGCCACTAAAAGCATGTTGCTCACCTGCTTATATTGTGCGTTATGGGCAACCCGTTATTCCTAACGATTTAAAAAATCATTTATGTTTATTTGCAACCACGCTTGTTGGTGGAAACCGTTGGATTTTTGAACAAGATGGAGAATATAACTCAGTACAGATTTCACGTACCGTCGAAGTTGATGACAGTGAAATTTTAAAAAGTATTGCACTTTCTGGTGGGGGAATTGCGTATTTGCCTTACAGCTTGATTCAAGAGGATTTACAGCAAAACAATTTAGTATCAGTGCTTAATGACTATATTAGCAGTGAGTTTGAACTGAGCTTATATTACAAACCCAGAAAATACATGCCAGCTCGCTGTGCTAATTTTAAAGAATATCTATTGAAACGCGTCGCAGACATTAACCTTAGCCGTAATGTAAGTTGATACCCTCAAAAAAAAGACATAAAAAAGCCAGACTTTCGTCTGGCTTTTTTTATTACGCTAGCGCAAATTAAGCGTCAGTGCGTGGCTTACGGTCGCCCGCTGGACGTGCTGCTGCACCATCACGGTTGCCACGGTAGCCACCACGGCTATCGTTGCCACGGTTGCGATCGAAACGACGCTCGCCACCGCGCTCACCGCCACGGTTGCCTTCGCGATTGCCGTCACGGCTACCACGATGACCAGTACGCTCACCGCCACGGTTACCGTCGCGATTACCTGTACGTGGACGATGTTCACGTAGTACTTCACCTTCAACAACAACTGCTTTAACGTCATTCTGGCGAATACGTAGTTTCTTCAGTTGTGCTGCAACTTCTGCTGTCATCTTTTTAGGAAGTTGAACAAAAGTATGTGAAGGAGCAAGTTTAATTGCACCGATGAACTCTTTGCTTAAGCCAAGTTCGTTTGCAATTGCGCCAACGATATCTTTAACTTGAACGCCTTGCTCACGGCCAACTTGTAATTGGTAAGTATCCCAATCAGCGCTGTTGAAAGTGCGACGTTCGCCACGCTCACCACCACGCTCACCGCGACGTTCGCCACGATCAGGACGGTCACCACGACGATCACTACCACGGTCATCACGATCACCACGACGCTCACGACGTTGTGATTCACGCTCGATAGCTGCGATCATTGGATCTGGACCTTTATAGAATAAAGGACGATTACCTTGTTGGCGTTGAAGAAGCATTGCTGCTAGTGTTGCTGCGTCAACATCGATTGATTCTTGTAGTTTTGCTACTAGTTCAACGAATGCATCAACATTTGTTTGTTCTTTCTGTGCAGCTAGTTCTTCACCTAAACGGTTTAGACGAGATGCAGCTACTAGATCACGTAGAGGAAGTTGGATTTCTTCCATACGAGACTTAGTAACACGCTCGATAGTACGTAGCATGCGGATTTGGTTAGTACGAACCAATAGGATCGCTTTACCTTCACGTCCAGCACGACCAGTACGGCCGATACGGTGGATGTATGACTCAACATCAAATGGGATATCGTAGTTGAATACGTGTGTGATTCGTGCAACGTCAAGGCCACGAGCAACAACGTCAGTTGCAACTAGAATATCGATCACGCCACGTTTGATATGGTCAACAGTACGCTCACGTAGCGACTGAGGAATATCACCGTGAAGTGCCGCAGCTTTAAAGCCACGAGAAGATAACCAATCAGCTAGACGCTCAGTATCTTGACGAGTACGAACGAATACGATTGATGCATCAGTATCTTCAGTTTCAAGAAGACGGCTCATTGCTTCGTCTTTCTCTACGCCTTTAACAACCCAAAATTGTTGAGATACTTGAGATACAGTACGGTTCTCACCTGCAACGTCAATGCGTGCTGGATCACGTAAGAAACGATCAACGATTTCTTTAACGATTGGAGGCATAGTTGCAGAGAAAAGTACACGTTGTGCAGTTTCTGGTGCTTGTTCCATGATCCAAGTAACGTCGTCAACGAAACCCATTTTTAGCATTTCATCAGCTTCATCAAGAACGAAAGTAGATACTTCGTCTAGGTGAAGTTGCTTACGTGAAATAAGGTCTTTAACACGACCAGGAGTACCAACAACAATGTGAGCACCATTTTTTAGTGCACGCATTTGATCAACGATTGAAGCACCGCCGTAAATTTCAAGAACCTTAAGGCCTTTGATATTTTGACCAAGTACTTTAATTTCTGCAGCAACCTGAATTGCAAGCTCACGTGTTGGAGCCATAACAATAGCTTGTGGCTTATGCTGAGAAAGATTTACTTTGTTCAGTACAGGCAACGAGAACGCTGCTGTTTTACCAGTACCAGTCTGTGCTTTACCAAGCGCATCCGTACCAGTTAAAAGTAGAGGTATTGACGCCGCCTGGATAGGTGTAGGCGATACGAAACCCATAGAGTCTAGTGCGGATAAAAGCGTGTCGGCCAAATCTAATTGGCGAAATTCTGTAACAGTTTCTTGCATTGGGATCCCAATATATGATCAACTTAAAAACGGGGCCCCTTTGCTACAGAGGGTTCTGCAACAGCAACCACTAGCACGGGCCTCGACTAATAGGGGGCGTATTGTGGGCTAATACTGGATAAAAAGCCAGAAAAAATTGAACAACGTCACAAAATAACTCACAAACAACCATTTATTGAACAAATAGTACATCTGATAAACATTTTAGAACTTTTCATCGATTACCAATTAACTATGTTGTTGAAAATAAGAGCAATAGTTAACCTCGCTACCAAACTTAATCTATTAAACTGAGTTTTGACATTAGATTAGGGTAATCTTTTATTAGCATTTTTATATTGCCGTTTTTTTTGTTCCTTCTTTATATAAGTGTTCTTTTTGATTTTTTATGCTTAGCGAGCACTCTTCGACAACACTCACCTTTAGTTATTGTTTTTTAATGAATTTAAACAAACAAATTAACATTGCTTTATATAAATTTAGTGCTACCAAAATATAAAAAAGCTATATATGCCGTTTTAAGGTTCTTTTCTGTTTCTAGCCGATATTTTCTTTATTATTTATATTTATCATCATATGTTGTTATTAAATATTTACTTTATGACACAAACTGCAAAATATGAAACGTAACTCATTGATTGTAAGATAAATCATGATGTAAGATGAAAATTAAAACAGTCAAATCTTGGTTTTAGATGACCAAAAACGTATAGTGTCTATGTCGATAATCTGAGACCAGACATAATGTTTCAAGATAACCCGCTGTTAGCACAGCTAAAAAAGCAAATACAAGAAACACTTCCTAAGAAGGAAGGTTACATCAAAGCGACCGATCGTGGCTTTGGCTTTCTAGAAACTGATAACAAAGAAAGCATCTTCATTCCACCGGTATACATGAAAAACGTTATGCACGGTGACCGTGTTATCGCCGTTCTTCGTACCGAAAAAGAGCGCGAAGTTGCTGAGCCACAAGAGCTTGTTGAACAATCTATTACACGCTTCATTGGCCGTGTAAAACTGATTCGTAATCGCCTACATATCATTCCAGATCACCCACAGTTAAAAGAAGCGATTAGAGCACGTGCCGCAAAAGGTATTAATCCCGAAACCTTAAAAGAAGGTGATTGGGTTGTTGCTGAACTAACTCGCCACCCTCTTGCTGGTAGTAATCAACCATTCTTCTGTGATGTCACTCAAAAAATCACTGACAGTAATGACAAAATTGCACCTTGGTGGGTGACACTTGCTCGCCACCAGCTACCTAATGCAGAGCCAGCACCACAAGATAGCTGGACCATGCTTGATGAAGGTATTGAGCGCCAAGACTTAACTGATTTGCCTTTCATTACTATTGATGGTGAATCAACCAAAGACATGGATGATGCCTTATATACTGTCGCTAAAGATGACGGTAGCTATGAAATCACCATTGCGATTGCTGATCCTACCTCTTACATTGCCGTTGGCGATAAGATGGATGATGAAGCGCGTGAACGTGGATTCACTATTTATCTTCCAGGCCGCAATATTCCAATGCTGCCACGTGAGCTAAGTGATGAGTTATGCTCACTTATCGAAAATGAAAAACGTCCAGTTCTATGCTGCCGTGTTTCTATCGATAATACGGGTGTTATTCAGAATGACATCACTTTCTTTGGTGCATGGATCAAATCTCAAGGTCGTTTATCTTACAACAATGTGTCTGATTTCCTTGAAAATGGCCATTGTGATGAATGGACACCAAGCGCTGTTATCGAACAACAAATCGTTGCTCTACAAGGTTTTGCAACGTTACGTTCTGATTGGCGCATGGCAAATGCCGTGGTATTCCCAGATCGTCCCGATTACCGCTTTGAGTTAAGTGAAGATAACGATGTTGTCGCTATTCACACCGACTTACGCCGTATTGCTAACCGCATGATCGAAGAAGCAATGATCACCGCCAACATTTGTGCGGGTCGTGCTTTACAAGAGAAATTTGCAACGGGTGTGTTTAACGTTCATAGCGGCTTCAATCAAGAAAAACTTGATGCTGCAATGGAGTTCATCACCAATGCAGAAGCACCGTTTACTAAAGAAGAAATAGTTACTTTAGAAGGCTTTAGTGCATTACGTCGTTGGTTAAACACGCTAGATAGCACCTATCTTGATAACCGCCTACGTAAATTCCAAGCTTACAGTGAAGTGGCTAATACACCTGCGCCTCACTATGCAATGGGTCTAGATGTTTACGCTACATGGACATCACCTATTCGTAAATACGGCGATATGATCAATCACCGTTTACTAAAAGCATTAATCACAGGCAATGAGCCAACACAAAAGCCTGATGATAATGTAGGTGATGAGATTGCTAATCACCGTCGTCACCATCGCATGGCGGAACGTGACGTGTCTGATTGGCTATACGTGCGTTTACTTAAAGATGCAGTGAAGAACGAAACCGTCTTTAAGGCTGAAATCTTTGATATTAACCGCGCAGGTATGCGTGTACGCCTACTTGAGAATGGTGCCGCAGCCTTTATTCCAGGTTCGCTAATTGTTGATAATAAAGAGCGTATTGTATGTAGCGGTGAACTTGGCATTATCAGCATTGATGGTGTTAAAGAATACCAACTAGGTGATACTTTTGAGGTGAAACTAGCGGAAGTTCGCGCAGCAACACGTCAATTAGTAGCAAAACCTGTACAACAGTACCCAGCACCAGAAGTAACATCAGTACCGGAACAAGCAACAGACGCACCACAAAAAGCATAACGATGTAAATCGGCTTTATAACAAAACAAAAGGCCAGTGAATGCTGGCCTTTTTTACATCTTACACACTATTATTCCAATATAAATAATTCATAGAAGTCAGCTCTCAATGTCAAATCATACTCCAGCAAGCGATAACAAAAAAAACAACGCGCCAGACCAATGCCAACTTATCGAACAGCAAGTAAAACAATGGCTTGAAGATGTCGTCATCGGCCTTAATTTATGCCCTTTTGCCGCAAAGCCTAATCGCAATAAACAAATTAAGATCTTTGTGAGTGAAGACGATAACGAAAATGATCTGCTTGAAACAATTTATATGCAGTTCAAAGAATTAGATGAAACACCACCCGAAACACTAGAAACGATTCTAGTGGTCGCCCCCTACTTATTTGAAGAATTTGATGACTACAATCAATTTCTTGATCTTGTTGAAGGCTTAGTGGTTCAATTAGGAAAAAGCGGCACCTATCAAATTGCCAGCTTCCACCCTGATTACTGCTTCTATGGTGCAGAACCTGATGATGCAGAAAACCTCACCAACCGCTCACCCTACCCAGTATTTCACCTTATCCGTGAAGAAAGCATGGCTAAAGTGATCAAGCACTACCCTAATCCAGAAGCAATCCCTGATCGTAATATTGAATGCGTTGAAAATTTAACGCCAGAACAAATGCGTCAGTTATTTCCTTATTTAATCAAATAATAGATCGCTTTTTCTTAACGTTATAACCTTAAACGTCGAAGTCATAAAATAGCGACAATATTCAATTATTGTCGCTATTTATTTGTTATCTTAATAGCTCATTACATCTTCTGCTTAGGGCTCATTGTTAAATGCTGTCATTGTTTCGTCTACACTCACCCAATTCACGCTTTATACTGCCCTTGCTTATCACTGCACTCATGGTTATTTGTTACCCTTTATTCACCCCTTTTGTAGTGAGCTACTCACAACTGTGGGTTAATCTTCCTTTTATACTACTGGGTGCGGTTATTATTCTCAGTAACAAACAACCTCAAGCGCAAAGTGGGTTTATTGCTATCGTTATGTTGGTTGCTTACTGCGTTATTTTATATTGGCTACAAACGTCATTAGCAAATACCGACACTAAGTTAATTTTTTGTTTGTTAGCGACACTATTACCCATTAATCTTTTATTGCTGCGCTTTATTACCCTACCTAAATTACTGTCTTGGGGTACTGCGGCATTATTGTTATTGGTGATGATTCAATGCAGTATTGGTGCAACTATCAGCTATTTTTATCATACTGATTTTGAAAACTGGCAACAGATCCACCTTTTTACCTATCACAATATTTCATCACTGCCGTTAATTTTAATTCTTTTTAACCTTGCTGTATGTTGTAGCACAGGAGCATTAGCCGTTAAATATCATCGTCGCATTGATCGTCATATTTTTGTATGCAGCTTATTAGCGACCACCACTTTTATTTTTTTTCATTATCCATTTATATCAAGCAGTGCTTTTATTCTATGCGCTGTATTTCTGTTAATTGATCTTGGTTATAGTCACTACCAACAAAGTTTTCGCGATCCACTCACTCAATTAGCAGATCATCGCGCCCTTGCACAAGCGCTCCCCCTATTACACCATGATTGTACGATTGTAGTACTAGATATTGATAACCCAACCGCCATCATTGATAAACATCACCCACAAGCGATAAGTGATATACAAGCTTCTATTGCCGCCATCTTAACGGAGCAAATTCAACTATCGCCACATCTCTATTTTGTCGCACAGCAATTTATTGTGATTTTTGAGCATAAAAAAATAACCGACTGTCAGGCCATAATAGAACAACTGCAACACGCTATTGGCTCAGAAAAACACACGATAGCGCCCATAATAATTGAACCTCAGCCACAACAAACAGCAACAAAAGTAAAAAAACCACGAAAAAAAGCCATCAAAGTCAGTGTTAGCGCAGGGATGTGTAGTGCGAATACCGAGCAAACAGCCGCAGTAGTATTACAACAAGCCATTGAGGTATTACGCATAGCACGCCAAAAGAAGAAAAAGCAGCAAATCTACATCGCAGAAAATAATGATGACACATTATGTTAACGATAAAGATCACATAATAAAAAGCCCGATAGAAATCGGGCTTACTAAGAATTTACGAGTATTGGCGTAAAATTAGTTAAGAGGAAAGCGCAAGAATAAAAGTAATGTTAGCGTTTTCAGCGGCCATACTCATGCTAACAACTACATTCACCGTTATTTATAGCACAATGTTCACACATAAACGCATCATTTAGTTAACAAGACACCGCATAGCCACTAATCTAAATAATATGAGCGAAAACATAAACCACTCGATAAAAACAGTACAATAAACACCTACTTATTTGCATCAATTCATTGTTTTACATTTTGGTATAAAATAATAAGAGGCAGTATTGAACCGTCACTTAATGGGAGGATTAAAATGAACAACCAAGATAGAATCGAAGATATGGAACAGAAAATATCTATTGCCTACCAAGAAGGTCATTTTGAGCAAGCAAAAGCCCTTGAAAAGACACTCAAGCGTGTTCGAGGTCATCATAATTTATACGATGAGAACGATCCATACTCCCTAGAAGGCCGAATATTTAACGATGACGAATAGCATATCAATGGATAAGTAAGGACCATCACCATTACTTATCCATTGCATACTTTATGACACATAAAAAACTCACTTTGATTTGATATTGAAGCAGCAAATCATCAGTATTCTGCAACACAGAAATAGACGATTGTTATGGTGTTTCTACTCCATGTCTTTTCTCATGCAAAATCACACCAGTATATAAATCCATCTCTAGTTCAACCGATTCACCTATTTTGTTACGCGCTTTCACTGCAATTTCATTATGCTTTCGTTCGATCTTGATCATTCTAAAATCATAATAACCGTCAGATTCAAGTTGCTTCATGGCACTCGGCACACTTAGCATATTAGCCGCGCTGGTATCTACAGGATCAGCATGAGTAATATAACTTTGTAATAAGCAACACATGCTACTACTAATAAATAACACCTTAACACTTCTGATCACTTGTCCCCCTTAATAGCACACTTGCTAAAGTTAACATTAACCTTCTCAATATTATCTCTCTTATGTGAGAAGCAAGAATTGCACCAATAATTATAAAATGACTTATCTGTTACTGTTATTTACCTTAGTGAAACTATTATAAAAAGCGCCTAATAATAAAAACAATAGCTGTGTATTCGCAAACTATGATATCAATAAAAATTCGACCAAACAGTGGCCTATAATAACTTATCGTCTCATGGTAATAAGTAACGATAGTGTCAGAACCACATCCATTACCGTTTTGGAGCATCATCAATTTAAAGGATAACATTATGTCAGAATTACATCGTATCGAAACTGATAGTATGGGTGACGTTGAAGTCCCACAAGACGCGTTATACCAAGCTCAAACACAACGTGCTATCAATAATTTCTCTATCAGCGATTTAACCATGCCAGATGCTTTTATTCAGGCACTCGCCTATGTAAAGCAGGCAGCAGCACGTACCAACCTTGAACTACAATTAATTGATGATAAAACAGCCCATGCCATTATTGACAGTTGCCAGCTAATTATTGATGGGGCTCACTCGGATCAATTTCCCATTGATATATTCCAAACCGGATCGGGTACCAGCTCTAATATGAATGTTAACGAGGTGATTGCAACACTAGCCTCACAACAATTAGGCATAACAGTCAGCCCTAATGATGATGTTAACCGTGGTCAAAGCAGTAACGATGCCATTCCAACAGCCATTCAAGTCAGTGCCGCTATCACTTGCCACCAGCAACTATTACCCGCATTAAAGCATTTAGAACAAGTACTAGCACAAAAAAGTCAGCAATTTAGTCATTGTGTGAAAACAGGTCGTACCCATTTAATGGATGCAATGCCGATTACACTAGGACAAGAATTAGGTGGATGGCAAAGCCAAATTGAACATGCGCGTAATGGTATAGAACAAGCATTAGACACCGTTTCTGCACTTGCGCAAGGAGGGACAGCTGTTGGTACAGGTATCAACACCCATCCGCATTTTGCAGCCATATTTACAAAAAACATTGCAATTGCAACCGCCGTGCCTTTTGCAACCAGCAGCAATTTCTTTTATAGCATGAGTAGCCAAGATGCTGTGGTTGCTTTATCGGGGCAGTTAAAAACCCTCGCAGTGGCAATCATGAAAATATCTAATGACCTACGTTGGATGAATTCAGGCCCTCTTGCTGGCCTAGGTGAAATTGAGTTAGAGCCATTACAACCCGGTTCATCGATTATGCCGGGAAAAGTAAATCCAGTGATCCCTGAAGCTGCGGCAATGGTGGCAGCACAAGTGATTGGTAACGACGCCACAATCACTGTCGCGGGTCAATCAGGCAACTTTCAGCTCAATGTAATGCTGCCAGTTATTACCTATAATTTACTGCAAAGCATTAGTTTATTAGCAACCACTGCCGTTCAACTAGCAGATAAAGCAATAATGACCTTCACTGTCCGTGATGAACATATCAAACAAGCATTGAGTAAAAACCCAATTCTTATCACCGCGTTAAATCCTGTTATTGGTTATTTAAAAGCGGCAGCCATTGCCAAAAAAGCCTATAAAGAACAACGTCCTATTATTGATATCGCAGAACAAGAAACAGATTTAAGCCGCACTGAACTTGAATCATTGTTAGATCCTAAAAAGCTTACCGAAGGCGGTATTGCGAAATAAGTTCCTTTTAATTAGAAATATAAAACATTGTTCAGTTTTGAAATGTTAGTATAATGAATGTTAGTCTTAAGCAATTAATCATTGCCGCTACTTGTCCATGTGTAAAACTGGATGTAACGTATAATATAAATAGACGCCAGTTCAACACCTTGTGCTGGGTATCTCTGACAAACAAAGAGCATTATTAATGAAAAAATTTGTTTTAGCCGCAGCTATCGCGTCAACACTATTTTTAGCAGGTTGTAGTGATAAAGTTGACGAGTCCACAATTACTAATGTTGTTCAAACAAGCCAGTACGAGCAGCCTAATCTAGGTATTACTGCAAAAACAACGCCTTTTGAAGTAAAAAACCTCAAGATTACTAAAGTATTGCTTGATACTAAAACAGACTACAAAGCAGAAGTAAGCTACGACTTAGTTGCAAATAAGAGCTTAGACGAGTTTAAGAGCTCAATGAAAGCACTTGCTGCTAAACCATAAGCACCAGCAGCAAATACGACCGATACTACTGCTGATACGACAAAAGATGATATGACATCAGCACTGCATACATTAAAAAATAATCTAGCAGCAGAAGTAATGGTTGTTGCATTTAGTGCTAAATACGGTGATTTCAAAGCAGGACAAACCGTTGATACGATTAATGAAACCGTATCAATGAAGAAAGTAAATGATCAATGGGTTAAAGATTAATTCTCTAACCATAAATCATAAAAAACCGCCTCTTTGAAGGCGGTTTTTTTATCGCTTTTATTTATAACTGTACTTTTTATTAAGTACTATAAATTAAAGCTCTTCTTTCAAGATCTTCATCAATAGTTATTTATCAATTGGAAATAATTTCCCTTCAAAAACAGTACCATAAATAGGAATATCTTTTAGCTTTTTCAACTCAACTTTATAAGGGTCTTGTTCTAAAATGGTAAAGTTTGCAATCTTACCTGTTTTGATACTACCCAAGTTCTGTTCTTGTCCCCAAGAGTAAGCCGCTTCAATCGTAATACCACGCAATGCTGCATCACGAGATAAAGCTAAATCAGGACGCACGACGTTCCCTGAGTTGGTAATACGTGTGGCAGCGCTCCACGCTAATAGTAATGGATCAGACGGTGCCATTGGTGCATCAGAATGAAGAGAGACTGATATGTTCTCTTTCTCAATGGTGGCTAAACGTACCATCGCATGAGCACGTTCTTTACCTAAACCAACCTCACCAAATTTTTCACTAAAACCTGTCACGTAATAAGGATTTACGCTAATAATTGCGCCAAGGGATTTTAGCTTCTTAATTTGTGCATCAGTTGAGTTAGCAAAATGAATAATGGTAAAACGGTGATCTTTACGTGGATATTCTGCTTGGCGCTTTTCTAAAATACCAATAAGCTTCTCAACCCCAAGATCACCATTTACATGTACTAATACTTGGTAATCATTTTCCCAGAAGATCTTGGTAATCGCTTCCACATCTTCTGGTGTTTGAATCCATTCACCATGATGTCCATCTTGATAGCCGTCTTTCATTTTCATTAATTGTGAAATGATCGCACCATCAAATAACAATTTAACTTGTTTATCAAAATAACGAACTTTACCCGTTTCTGGTAGTGTCGTTGTAATACGCTCCACTTCTTTTAATACACCCTCTTTTCCTTTTGTGAAATAAGGTGTTTTACTCTCAGGTGTAAAAAACGAATACATAGGTGTTGATTCACTGCCTAACACATCAAGATAAGTGTCAATCATATAATCAGGAATAAAAGCACCAGGCTCATTATAAGCCGTCACACCTTTTTGGTGTAACATGGTTACCATTTGCTTTAATCCAACAGTAAAACGTTCTTTATTGGCAAGATCTGTTGCAATGCGTGGTAATAAATAAATTAATGCGCCACCTTCTAAGAAATGTCCTTTCTCTAAATGAACTTGATCCGCGACTTCTTTTCCTAACTTATCTACGTCCGCTTGGTTTAACTTATATTTTTCAATAAAAGCTGAATTGACATAAAACTCATGCGCAGAGCGATGCCATACACCAATCGGACGGGTGCTTGAGATCTTATCCAACTCTTGACGTGATAATTCGCCATGGAAATAGTTATTAAAACCCCATGTCCATAATGTTTCATTAGGATCTTTTAATGCTTTTTCTTGAGCCGTTAGCGCAGCAATATAATCCTCATGATTGGTTACTGCTGGCCATGTTTTATTAGGTAACTGCCACTCTTCTGGCGCAATAACGGGCATGTTTAATGTCAATGCACCTAAAAATGGGTGTAAATGCTGTTCAATAAAGCCAGGCATTAGCACTTTGTCATTCAAATCTATCTTTTTAGAATCTGGATATTGTTTTAGTGCATCTTTCTCAGAACCAACATAAACAATTTTGCCATATTGACTCGTTACCACAGCTTCTGCTGTTGGTTTTGCCTTTTCCATTGTAATAATTGGACCGCCATAAAAAATGGTTGTCTCAGGTGTTGTTGATGGGGCAGCAAATGCCGAGAAAGAAATAACTGAAGATAAAAATAATAAAGACGAGGCTATTTTAGTCTGTTTCATACACATGATTTATCCTTAAATCTAACGTGTATTAAACATATACTATCTCATTCAAAAAAACGAATAATTAATTGATTTTAAAACATTGTTTACAGTTAATTATTCCCGTCTTATATTAAAGATGCCTGTACTATATTGCGTATGATTATTTATATTTAAAACTAGAGACAAGTGACAAACTCAGTTAAAGTTATTTATAGATAGATTAGTATTATAAGGAAGAATATACGATGAATCTTGCTCAAGCTGTATTGACTGTACCCTCACATATGGTACCTGGTGGTATGCCGCATCCAAATCTTAAGCAACTAGGGTTTAAAGATTTTGAGCGTTGTTCTATCGTCGATAAAACAAAGCTAACGCAATTTAAATTTTCAGTGCCCGCCTTAAATGCTACCGAAGACCAATTTGACGAAGCTATTGAGCAATTTATCTGGCTTTTTGCCAAAGGCACGCCTTATGTTATCGATAAAGAATTTAACGATAATACACCTGACAGCCACCACCGTTATTACTACACCAATAATAAACGTGTTTGCGAAGTAATCCGCTAATTATATCTGTTAATGGCCAATCTATCGTATTGATTTAGATTGGCCACCCCGCCTTAGGCCATTACAACTGTGCTAAGGTGCCATTATCAGATTGCATTCGTAGCCAATCACCGTCAGCTTTTAATAATAGTAGCGTGCCATCTATATTGACTGACTTTTCAGTTAAGTGATTAAGTTGATGGGTATTATTTCTAAATACACGCTTTAAATTTGTTCCTAAAAGCGTGTTCATATAATGTTGTAAAGCAGCGTCTTTTTGAAACACCACGGTGGTATTATCCGCTAATTGAATCTGTATTTGCTCAATATCAGTAACAACAACCTGCTGTTGTGCCAATTCAGAGGCAAGATCTAGATTATTAATACAACTCGTTGTAATAATCACTACAGTATTACTCATCGCCATTTCCTATTGAAGAGACATCTATCGTTAACGATAAATTACACCCACCACTACAAAAATAACATAAGATCATTTTTATATTGCATAACCCTGTAGTACTCAGAAAATGCTCGCCACGAACAAGTTACGTAATCAAATGTAGTAAAAACAACATCGGAACATCATAAAAGTGTCATCGTTATTTCCTACTCTGATGGCTAATTACACACTAACTATAAATATAACAACAAAGAAAGAAGGAATTACACTTGTCATTTACCACTCAGACGATAACCAATAACAACATAACGATGCCATCTTACCTTGCTATTTTTGACTTAGATGAAACCCTTATTGCAGCAGACTCAGCCCGCCTATGGAGCCATTTCCTTGTTGAGAAAGGGCTAGCGCCTGTTACATTACTCACACATGAAGCCACCATGATGATCGCCTATGCTAAAGGCACGCTAGATATGAACAGTTACATGACCACGACACTTGAACCACTAAAAGGGAAAAGTCCTAACGAGATAAAACAACTGGTTGATGACTTTATTCAAGACATTATTATACCAGCAATATATCCACAAGCACTTGATCGTATCGCATGGCATCGCAAACGAGGAGATCATATTTTGATTATTTCTGCGACAGGCGAGCATCTGGTAAAACCAATAGCAACCGCCCTTGGTATTGATAATGTTATTGCAATTGAAATAGAACAAAATCAAGGGGTATATACTGGAAAAACAACCGGAATATTAAGTTTTAAAGAAGGAAAAGTTGAACGTTTAAAGTTATGGTTACAACAACAAAAACACAGCTACAAAGGCAGTTATGGCTATAGCGATTCAATCAATGATTTACCATTACTTAGCTTGGTAAATAAGCCTTTTGCTGTTAATCCTGATCCAATATTAGCCATGCATGCTCAGATGCAAGAATGGACGATCATGGATTGGCGTCACGACAACAATATTCTTCGTTAACGGCGTTCTTCCCCTTTCGTTATATTAGCGCCCACCTTCTCAAAATAAGCAACACGATCACTATAAAAAACGCACAATAATGAGAGCCGATTGCTCATCAAACAATAAATAGTATCATTATGCTTGATAATACATTTATCAGTACCCATTTACAGATAGTAACAAACTAAATTAAATTTCTTGTAGCAAACTATAGATGTAGTACAGCGAACGTAATACAGTATTCGCGCATTCTATTTCGATTTACAAATTATGATGGTGTATTCATCACCTATTCAACATCGGTATGGGAATACTATAATTTGTGAATAATCTTATTTAGCAAGGCTGATGTTAGCGAAACGACCATCAACCAAGCAACGGTACACCCTACCACTGACAGGGTATTGAGAAGGTAATTATAATGACTCCACAAGAAAAAGAACTTATTCAAAGCGTTGCTGCTAAGCTTCAAAAAAGCCCTGAAAGCAAGAAAGATGCAGAAGCAGAGCAATTTATTAACACTGAAATTGGCGCACAGCCTGATGCTATCTACAAACTAACACAAGCGGTTCTTGTGCAAGAAATGGCATTAAAGCAATTAAAAGAAAAGAACGATTACCTAGAGAAAAACGCTGAATATTATAAAGAAGAATCAAACCGTGGCACCATGAGCCGTATGTTTGGTGGCTCTCGTCAAGCGCCTCCACAGCCTCCACAACCCCCTGTTCGCCAACCAAGTGCTTTTGGTGGTTTCATGCAAACAGCAGCGGGTGTCGCGGCGGGTATGGTTGCAGGCAGCGTGATCAGTAATATGCTGTTTGATGATAAACCAGCTGAAACAGCAGCGGCAGATCCAGCACCAGCAGCTGACGCGGCAACAGATACTTCAGCAACAGACACAGCACAGACGGATACAGCAGCTGACGCAACGACTGATCCACAAGCTGATAATGAAAGCTTCTTAAATGATGACTCAAACAGCTTCGCTTCTGACTACACCGGTGGTTTTGGTGATGCAGGCTTTGGCGATAACAATGGCGGCTTTGGTGATTCAGGCTTCGGCGGTGATGATAACGGCTTTGGTAACTCAGGTTTCGGTGACGACAGTGGTTTTGGCAACGACGACACCTTTGCTAACAATAGCGGTTTTGGTGATACCGACGGCGGCTTTGGCGGTGATTTTGGTGGCGACGACGACGATTTCTAATCGCTTTGTCCTGACCTACAACAAAGAGCGCTTATGCGCTCTTTGTTTATTATATAAGCCAGCTCTCAATCTCTCGCCATGCTTATTTCACCACCCTTCTGCTGCAAGCATTACCTCAGTATCCTGACACCAGCTTACAAAAAATATTGCGTTTATTTTAAAATTTCCATCGTAACGTTTAATACGCCAGTGCGAGGATTACCAATGGCTTTAAATGCAGAACTTGATAAATCAATCATACGCCCACGAATAAAAGGCCCACGATCATTAATAGTAACAATCACACTTTTATGATTACTGGTGTTGGTTACTTTTACTCTTGTACCAAAAGGCAATGTACGGTGGGCAGCGGTAAGCTTACCTTGATCAAAAATTTGTCCATTCGCTGTCTTTCGCCCTTGAAACATATTGGCATAAAAAGACGCTTTGCCATAAATCACCTTTGATGAAGATGTTGGTGCTGATATTTGTGTAACCTCTTTCTTATACTCAACAGGTTTTACGATCAACACTGGTCGTTGTGGTTCAACCTTTGCTGTTTTATCAGGTATATCTGATGTTGCACACCCAGACACTATAATCAAAAGAACCGAACTTAAACCCCAATTTCGTATCATAGACCTATTCATACTAATGACCTCCACCGAACATTATGATTCAGCTGTTTAGTTATACATCAATATAAAACAGCCAGTGCTTACTAAATTCTATCACCAAATGTACGTAAAAATGGAACGAATTAAAATTTACGATTTTTAAATAAAAAAAACCGACATTATTGATAATGTCGGTTACAAAAAGGAAATAATAAAACATACTGTTCTCGCACCATCTTTTATTTCTACGTCCATTGTAAAAATAAGCAATGACAATATATACAGAGCAAGCTGCATGCCAACGTCTATTTTTTAGTGATATAAATAAAATAGCCACTAATAATATCCATTACCGCCATTGTCATAGTATTAATATCCTTTATGCGAATATAATTTATATGTAACCGTGCAAAATGCATTGCATAACTCTGTGCATTATTGAAACAAGGTAAATATAAATTACGTAACTTTACCCTAGTCGCGCACCACAAAGCCTTTTAAAATGCCCGTTTTCAATCAATACAGATATATTTTATGTTTAAGTTATTAACGTCAATGCCACCATTGGTCGCATTATCAATTGCCATCATTTTTGAAGTCATTGCCACTTCGTTTATACCCAAAGCAGAGCAATTTACGAAACTGGTACCCAGTGTGATTATTATTACAGGTTACGCGATTGCGTTTTTCTTATTATCTGTCACCGTAAAAACCATGCCAGTGGGAATTGTATATGCAATCTGGAGTGGTTCAGGCATTGTTCTGGTCGCAACCATTAGCTATTTTGCTTATGGTCAACGCTTAGACTTACCCGCTATTATTGGTATTGGATTAATTATTGCGGGTGTATTAGTGGTTAACCTTTTATCAAAAACTGTTTCGCATTAACCCTCTCAATTAAACCTTTATCGTTGTTTTCATTTAAAACTAAACAGGAGAAGCCTTAACTTCTCCTCTGTTTTTAACACCAATACAGCAACCACCAACACCGTGGTAGTTAATACCCAATAGAAGCAATAACGTTATGTAGCCAGTGCTGCCCTAGTGGCGTAAATACAATAATAAAAACACTGATATTAATAAAAATTGTTAGCCATAAAATAGCTTTAAACGGTTGTTTTTGTGATTTATGCCGCAGGATTTTCTGCGCCCATAACGCACCAGGCCAACCACCAGCTAATGCTAATAAATGCAAGCTCGCTTCTTTGGTTCGCCATGCCTCTTTGCGTGCTGCTCGTTTATCATGGGCATACACAGCAAAAGTCACAATACTTAAACAGACATAACCAATTAATACCCAATACGGGCACTGAAATAACCATACACACAGGCTAACCAATCCAAGGAACAACACACTGAATCCTTGGGCCTTACTCATTGGAGCCGTATATTTATCTAACCCAGAATGAGGCTTAACAAATTCAACAGCTTGTGCAGCTTGCTTACCTTTATTATCCCGACCCAATTGATAATGTACACTTTCATTCACTCTAGGGTGGCTTTGGCGATCCACTAGTGCGCTGATATGAAAAAACACATTCTCACCACCCGTTTGAGGTTGAATAAAGCCAAAGCCTTTTTGATGATTCCATTGCACAACCGTGCCTTTATATTTCATGTTTTACCTATTGTTTTACACTGTAAACAGAACGAAGATTAATTAACGATGAATAATAGATAACACCATGAATTACTGATGCTTTATTATAACAATTATCAATGAATACTTTGTTTAATAACGGCTATAACGACATTACACTGCCGTAAACCTTTTTTTGCTATCAAGTTAATACTTTCATCATTAAAAATATCACAATTGTTGAGTGCAATTAAAGTAATGCATACAATAGCAACACACCCTCTTCCATTATTGTTATTAAAATAATTGTCGTAACCACGGCTTAATATTCATCTATACATCTCGTTAATTTGCTTATTGCGCCTTTCATCAAATTAGGTGAACCATGTTTAAACGCTTTGAAAATTTCACGGAAGCATTTCCCAAACAAGACCCTGAGCAACCACCACAAGGTATTATTGCTTTTTGTCGTTACTATAGCCGAGGCTTTGAAAAGCCATTGCTTATAATGGCAATCCTTAGTGCAACTGTTGCTATTCTCGAAGTTGTGTTATTCGGTTTCATGGGAAAACTGGTTGATTGGCTGACAGAAAGTGATCCACATACTTTTCTGGCTCAAAATGGTACGAGTCTGTTTTGGTTAGGGTTGGTTATTTTGGTCTTAATGCCAACACTGGTATTAATTTCATCATTAATTACCCATCAATCATTACTGGGTAACTATCCGATGTCAATTCGATGGTTAGCACACCGTTACTTGCTCAAGCAAAGTGTGTCGTTCTATCAAGATGATTTTGCTGGTCGTATCGCGACCAAGGTCATGCAAACCTCACTTGCGGTGCGTGAAACAGTAATGAAAACCGCTGACGTATTTGTCTATGTCTCGGTATATTTTACGTCATCGTTAGTCATTCTAGCCCAAGCTGACTGGCTATTAATGCTACCAATGTTATTTTGGTTAGCCGCTTATGTGTGTATTCAACTTTATTTTGTACCTAAACTTAAACACATTGCAGCAGAACAAGCAGACGCACGTTCAACCATGACGGGCTCAATTGTGGACAGCTACACCAATATTTCCACAGTTAAATTATTCTCTCACGATCAACGTGAAACCGAATATGCCGAAAAAGGCATGAAAGGCTTTTTAAGCACGGTTCATCAACAAATGCGGTTAGTAACAGGGTTTAACTTCTGTGTTCAATTAACTAACTATACCCTGCTGTTTGCTATTTCTGCGATCTCGATTTATCTATGGATGCACAGTGCAATTCAAGTGGGTGCGATCGCGATTGCTATCAGCCTTGCATTACGCATCAATGGTATGTCGATGTGGATCATGTGGGAAGTGGGCGCATTATTTGAAAACATCGGTACGGTTGTGGATGGCATGAAAACTTTATCAAAGCCAATTGCGATTGAAGATGCCCCTGATGCTAAACCATTAGATGTCACTCAAGGTGGTATTGAATTTGATGATGTTAGCTTCCATTATGGCGAAAATAAAGGCGTGATCAGCCATCTTAACCTCAATATTAAACCCGGTGAAAAAGTGGGTTTAGTCGGGCGTTCTGGCGCAGGTAAATCAACCTTAGTTAACCTATTATTGCGCTTCCATGATGTTGAAGGCGGACAGATACGTATTGATGGCAAAGACATTACCTCTGCCACTCAAAATTCGTTACGTTGTAACATTGGTATGGTTACCCAAGACACCTCATTGCTGCATCGCTCTATTCGTGAAAACATACTCTATGGCGCCCCTGATGCTGGTGAAGAACGTTTATTAGCGGCAACACATCAAGCACATGCCCATGAGTTTATTGAAACGCTCACCGATTCTTTTGGTAATGTCGGCTATGATGCTCAAGTGGGTGAACGTGGCGTTAAACTTTCAGGAGGACAACGTCAGCGAATTGCTATTTCACGGGTCTTACTTAAAAACGCTCCGATATTGATTCTAGATGAAGCCACATCAGCGTTAGATTCTGAAGTTGAAGCCGCGATTCAAGACAGTCTTAATAAATTGATGCAAGGTAAAACCGTCATAGCCATTGCCCACCGTTTATCGACCATTGCCGCGATGGATCGTTTAATTATCCTTGATAAAGGCCAAATCATTGAGCAAGGCTCCCATGCTGAGTTATTACAGCAAAATGGAATTTATGCACAATTATGGGCGCATCAGACGGGTGGGTTTATTGGCGAGCAGGATGTTTCTGACAGCGCTGATGATTTGAATCGGAATATATAGAGATATTACCACTACAATGAAGCCGCTTTTTTAGCGGCTTAATTAGATGGTCCGCCTCACTCTAAAGCCGCTAGGCTTTAGTTGTGAGTATCTAGAGAGGCGAACCATCATGTTAATTAAAGTACTTGGTATTGATTTAGGCAAAACTTCATTTCATCTAATTGGGCACGATTATGCGGGCCGTGAGGTATATCGCAAAAAATGTAACCGTGCTCAACTATTAAAAATATTGCTTCAACTTGATAAAACTACTGTTGCGATGGAATCTTGTGCTGGATCTCACTGGCTAGCAAGAAAGTGCCAATCTTTTGGACATAACACCAAACTAATCCCTCCTCAATACGTTAAACCCTATGTAAAAACTAACAAAAATGACTACATTGATGCTGATGCTATCGCTGAAGCTTCTGCTAGACCTTCAATGCGTTTTGTTAGTGTCAAAACTGAAGAATCCCAAATTTTATCTGCAGTACAACGTATCCGTTCTGGGTTTATTAAAGAACAAACAGCAACGATGTGTCGCATTGGTGCACTACTACTTGAATTTGGTATCAATTTTCCTCGTGGACACGCTGCCATGGGAAAATTATTTCAATGGCTTGCCGATAAAAATCACACCTTACCACCACTTTTGCTTCAAGAATTAGCTGTTCTTTATGAGCATTATCAATATTTACATCAAAAGATTGCTGAGCAAGATAAAAAGATAAAAGCAGTTTTGAAAGAATCAGAAATGGGTGAATTATTACAAACTATCCCAGGTATTGGACCGATGATTGCGAGCGCATGTTTATCAGAAGTACCATCACCAAAAGATTTTAAAAATGGACGACATTTAGCAGCATGGGTAGGCTTAGTTCCTCGTCAATATTCAACAGGAGGGAAATCCACACTGCTGGGTATCAGTAAACGAGGGAATAAGTCATTAAGGACATTATTTATTCATGGAGCACGAGCTTTGATATCAAGGCCAAAAATAGCTGAAGCTATTTTTGGGGATTGGATAACAGAATTATTAAAACGAAAACCATTTAATGTTGTAGTTGTGGCGTTAGCTAATAAGTTGGCAAGGATCGCTTGGTCAGTAATGGTAACTGGATTGCCATTTAGAAAACTAAATTAATCAGATTTGCATGTGTAGAGAGATAACAGAACGGTTAAACCACCAGATAAAGGACCTGATACAAAAAACAGTGATTATACACTTTCGGCTTTTTAAGGATTATCTGGCGCGGAGCTTATCGTGGAGATGAAGTTTAAGTAAGTTAACTTCAATTAAACTCCGAATACATTAGCGCAAACCAACCTCGTTATCGAAATTTGCACTTGCAATAACGAGGCGGACCATACATTTTTTATATGCTTTATGGTGATCACAAGTCAGCGTAGATCTCACTGACTCGAAGGTGGACAGAAACGAGTCAGGGATTTTATTAATTTAGTAATCTACGAATAACTTTAGTTATTGCAAATGTCCAATCAAGTGGTCAAATTCACTCGCCCACTACACGGCTAGTAATCCTGAAAATTTACAGGAACTCAGTTTTGATGAAGACAATAATTGGTTACGATGCAATTCGATTAATCTCTTTTTAGAAAGTACAAATATCAGATCAGCCATTCGACACATAGCATTCATTTTTCCTAAAAACGGCTGTATTTAACAGTAAATATATTTATACGCACTAATAATAAGCAGTGCTTTACTCCGTAAACATAAAACTTAATTCTTAATCGAATTTTCCAAACATTGAGTATCTGTTATAACCGCGTTATATACTTCTTCTTGATGTATGGCAATCTCTTTGTAAGCTGTAATACCAATAGATATAGCGGATAAAATAATTGCCATCGAAGAGAGAAAAACCGTCCACCTAAAACGCTTATGTTCCAGTCTAAGGTCAGCTAGAACAGATGCTAAGTATGGAAAGTGTATACATTTATTTTCATTGCCAACTTTGAAAGCAAAAAAGTGAACATTTGAACCATCATCTTGTTTATAGCCGTACTTTTTTTCTAAATGATAGTAAAGCCGACCAAAAACCACATCTCGATCTATACCAAAATGTTTAGCGATCAACTGGCAATCAATTGGGACGTATATTTTAGATTGGCGCTCCTTACTCTCTTCTTTGTCCCACTTTGCGTACGACTCGTAATAATAATTGTAAATGTAGTTTAACAACTCTAGATCTGTTGGTGTTTTTCTAGTTTTCATTCTAAATCTCAACATATTGATACATATAACATTAATATGCATTCTGACTTTTACGCAAAAGTATATTTATCAAATGAAGTTATACTAATAAGTTAAACTTATATATCATGATGTTAGTTCACATCTCCATTTTTTAATAAACCATGGGACAGCCATAATTTTTCACGAGGACTATCCATGATTTATTCAGCACGTGTTTGAGCATTACAAACACTAACGAAAATAATAGCTCTACAACACGTGAATAGTAGAGTTCCCTATCGCCCTCGCGGGCATTCACTGTAGGGAATAACGACATTTGAACACGGCATGTGTTGTTGAGAATGGCAGCAGCGAGAAAAAAAGTTATGTGCGTCCATAATTTCTCGATAATCTCTTACTTTATGGGACTGGAATATATTTGAATGTTTGTAGCCCTAACCGTTTAGCATTCTCTTTTGCTGCTAATTTACTCTTATAAGGAAAAACATCATGTGTACTAAGCTTAACTAATGACTTTTCAATTGAATCAACCATCCAGAGATTTCTAACGGTAGGCGGTGTCCCACCAAAAATTGTATAAGAAAGCACGCCTTCTTCATCTATTTCAGCAACAATTTTTGACTCAATGTAATTGAGCTCTACTTCTACAACCTCACCATTAGCTTTATAGAACTTTGGTAAACGATGGCCTGTAACTAATAAACATCTCATATTATGAATATCTCATGATCATATGCAGTAAATTTATTAATCATAAGTCACAACTGGGTAAATACATATTATCTCTTTAATTTTTAAAACTATTTTGTGATGATTTCCAAACATTTCTTAAAATGAAAGCAACATGCGGCAGCCATATTTATTTGAGGGCTACCATGATCTATTCATCACACGTTTGAGCATTACAAACACCAACGAAATAATAGCTCTACAACGCGCAAATAGTAGATTCCCTATCGCCCTCGCGGGCATTCACTGTAGGGAATGACGGAATTTAAACACGGCATATGTTGTAAAGAATAACGAAGTTTGAACGCAGGCATTGTTGTTGAGAATGGCAGCAGCGAGAGAAAAAGTTATGGGTGTCTATTATTTTTCTTCACATTACGATCAAAACTTAAAATAATTATACGGTAAACTATTAATTCTCATAAGATATTACTAATACAAGGTCACTTGGACTTGTCCAACACTTTGGATAGGTGTCAGCTCCGCGACACATACCCTTATTGTTATAATCCTGATGCTAACTCATACAAGTAAGCTTCCTATTTATATTCGAGGCTACAAAGCGCATATCTATATTTTTGAAGAACGGATGCCAAGGTCGTGGGGCAAGAAAGTAAAAGCAATTTCCGTATTCCCATACCAAGCACACCTCTCCAGATAAACCAGCATCATTGGCATAATACTGAAGCGATTGATTTAATTCATTTTGCTGTTGGCTGGACATTGATTGAACTCGAGAAGACACAGGCACGATGATCATATCTTGACCTTGCTCTCTAATATGTGCGACGTCGTATGTTTGGCTAGCCATTAATTACCTCATAAGACTATTAGCAGAAGCCATTAAGAAACATAGGACAGCCATAAATTTATGAGGACTAACCGTGAGCTATTCAACACGAGTTTAAGCATTAGAGAAGCCAACGAAAAAATAACTCTACAACGCGCGGATAGTAGATTCCCTATCGCCCTCGCGGGCATTCACTGTAGGGAATGACGGAATTTGGACACAGGTATGTGTTGTTGAGAGTGGCAACAGCGAGATAAAAGTTATGGGTGTCCATTATTGTATAATTCACAAGATATAGACATTAAAAAAACTAAAACACAATATATGGGGACTTAGCAACTAAAAATAGTGACCAATATCAGATTCAAAATATGCAACACATGTAACTGTATATGTACACAGCAAAAGCAATTGACCTTACTTTTATCAAGGTTTAATTTTCACTGTATACAATTCGTACAGGATAACTGAGGAAATAATATGCCTAATTATGGTGTCTCTGAGTTTTCATCAATATTTGTTACAACAGGTACACCAAAAATTACAAAGATTCATCGTATTGCCAATCGAGGTGAATACCAATTTTTCCGTGATTACTACCTACCTCTTCGTACTGCAATAAAAAGCCTTTTTATCCATAAACGCCATATTTCACATTTGTATGAAGTTGCTCGCAAGCAGAAAGACAATGGTAAAAAAGTTAACTTTGAAAAAGTAGCTAATAATTTTAAAGACTGGCAGTCCGGAAAAAATATTACTGCATATACTCCACCTCATGGCCATTTCAACTATCTTCAAACAAGTATCAACTGCAACCCTGAGCTAAATGTTGTTGTCAATGGTTTACCGAGGCTTGTAAAACTTCACTTCAATGCAAGTGATAGAATGACTCAAGAACGCGCAAACATTATTTGTTATTTAATATCTGACGTCATAAGTGACGATGACTTCACTTATTCAGTTTTAGACCTAGCCACTGGACAAGAGTTTTTCTTTAATGATAATCCAGATCGAATGCATCACAGAATCCAAGATGAGATTGAAGTAATACAATCACATTGGGCATAACCTCACAAACAAGGTTCCTACCAATGGCAAGGATGCCATTATCTCAATTACTCGAAACATAGGACTGCCATAATTTTTCACGAGGACTATCCATGATTTATTCAGCACGTGTTTGAGCATTACAGACACCACCAAAAATAATAGCTCTACAACGCGCAGATGGTAGATCCCCTATCGCCCTCGCGGGCCATTCACTGTAGGGAATGACGTCATTTGGACACGGTATGTGTTGTTGGGAATGGCAGCAACAAGATAAAAAGTTATGGGTGTTGATTTGTTATTTATATAAGAAAAATGCAATATCTCTGGTTTTACCCCTTTTTTATTTCATTATTTTAACTTTTTATTTTTAATGTTAAAAATTCCTTCTAAAATAAAGGTTAGCTTTTGAGGGAAGTACGCATAAAATCTTCCATGTTAAATACCGCCCATCGTGACGGTATTTTTATATCTGTTAATTACAGTGCACAAAAACGTCTTCTGGGCCAATTATTGCCCAGCTATATATTGTTGTATCATGACTTAAATCTAGATAAGGAGTATTTCATGAGTAATGATGTGATTACTGTTGGTAGTAAAACTACAACAGGAGGCGCTGTAATATCTGGTCATGATGGTGTTGTTATTAACGGGAAAAAGGTTGCACTTGTTGGAGACATCGCAACTTGCCCTTGTGGTAGTAAAAGTTGTCGAGGTCAAGGTCCCATTGTTGCCCAATCCCCAAGGGCTGCAAATGTGTTTGGTACAAATTTAGCACGAGTAGGCGATCTGGTTGATACCGGTTGTGGTAGCTGCTTTCTTAACACAAGTTCTCATCAGGTAAGCTTGAGCACATCCACTGCCACCAATTTAAATATGGGAAGTGGTGTCCACATTGGTAATGGCGTCCATATTAATGGTGGCGGTGTTAATTTCAGCTCCAATGTGAGTACCACAAACGCTGGAACTAATAACTCTGTTGCACCATCTCAATCTTCCTCTAGCAAAGCGGCACAGGCTGCTTACAATCTGACAGAAAAAGAATGGGATCAAGATTTAAAAAAACTAGCAAAAAATTATCAGTGGGATACTTCTCAGCAAAAAAATAAAAGTCTAGCAGTACTCATTATTGAAGAAGCAAATGAATATTTAGATTTGCTAAATAAGGATACTCATGGAGTACTTTCTACAGGGAAAGACTACACGGGCATATCGATGGGACTAAAAGGCGCTTACGATGTCGTAAAAGAGCTTAATGGTTTGGGAGCAACGGCTTCAGCCGTCAGTATCTACGGCGTTATGCATATTGTTATCGAAAACTACAAACCCCGATATTTAGATTTAGGTATTCGTTGGCAGAAAGCGACTCCTCAAATGCTAAAAATAGGTTATGCCCTAAATACAGTTAGTGGAAATGTTAATTTCTTAAAAGGGAATATTTATGTTGAGCTTGTGTTTAGTGGCGCAGTTAATGCTGTTGATTACATGTTACACGACGAAAAAACATTAGGAGAAGTCGTTGGAGAGCTATTTTCTGATGTTGCTAAAGGTGTTGTGGCGGGCGTAGTTGCTCAAGGATCTACTTTGATATTAAGAGCCGGATTAACTCTCGCTTTTGCCGCACCTCCGACAGCATTATTGCTTGGTTTCTTTGTCATAAGTGCATTCTATATTGGTAATCAGATATCCCAATTAGATGAGCAATATAACTACACCGACCCAATGAAAAAAGAAGTTGAGAGGTTAATTGATGAAAATTAGTCGTTTGAAGGCGTTTTTTTTCTTTTTAATTTTTTCATCACTTTTCTTTCTATCTATCCATGATGTTATGGGTGTTTTTGATGTTTATAAATTACTTAATGATAGGGTTATAGTGAGTGGACCAATCAACGATGCATCAACATTTGCTTTTGCTTGGTCAATGTTTGTTGCGTCTGTATTTATGATTATCTGTTTGATTACGGGGAAAAAACTTCTCTGGATACCCAAAATATTTCTAATCATTCTTGGGTTGATAACTGTATTAGCTTTCCTATTTGGTTGGAGAATAAATACAGCATTGAAAATAAAACTTCATGAAAAAAACTATATCGAGTGTATATCTAAACGAGAGCTTGCATTGAAATATTCAAGTCGTACTTACGTTCTACCTCCTAAAAGATGCGACTTTACTACACATAAGTAGAAATAATGTTAAATGACCGCCCTTTTGTGGCGGTTTTTCCAAGAAACATTGAATAGCCATATTTCTTTGAGGGCTAACCGTGAGCTATTCAACACGAGTTTAAGCATTAGAGAAGCCAACGAAAATAATAACTCTACAACGCGCGGATAGTAGATTCCCTATCGCCCTCGCGGGCATTCACTGTAGGGAATGACGGAATTTGGGTTGGGAATTCATTTAACCCATTATCCGTGATCTATTCACCACGTACTTGAGCATTAAAGAAACCAACGAAAACAATAGCTCTACAACGCGCGGATAGTAGATTCCCTATCGCCCTCGCGGGCATTCACTGTAGGGAATGACGGAATTGGGGCGCAGGCATTGCTGTAAGGAATAACGACGTTTGAACGCAGGCATGTGTTATTGAGAATGGTAGCAGCGAGATAAAAAGTTATGGGTGTCCATTATTTTATACGCGGGTAGTAGATTCCCTATCGCCCTCGCAGGCATTCACTGTAGGGAATAACGACGTTTGAACGCAGGCATGAGTTGTTGAGAATGGCAGCAGCGAGCGAAAAAGTTATGGGGGTCCATTATTTTGTGAGCATTGTTATACCTAAATAAAAGCCAATACCTTATTCACTTTCGACTAAGAGTATTGGCTTTATTTGTATGATGGCTGTTGCGGTTGTTTTAACGTTTACAGACCGTAAGATGCTAGCAAGTTATGGAAATACAGTGAGATACTTGCCCAAGTTCGAGTGAACCAGCCGCCTTGTTGAACGCTATTGAGCGCGACAAGTGGCTTTGATTGAATAACGTTGTCTTTATAGGTTACGGTAATTTCACCTAATTTCTCACCCTTATCAACCGGGGCTTTGATATCACGGTCAATTTGAAACTTAGTTACCAAACCTTTCTCATCAACACTAGAAGGAAGAACCAAGGTTAGTGGCTTATCAAGGCCTAAAGAGACAGTATCTTGTTTTCCTCCCCAAACGTTTTGTTCAGAAAGTTTGCTGTTTGCAGCATACAAGGTGTCTTGCTTGAAGAAATGGAAGCCGTAATTGAATAGTGCCTTACTTTGAGCCGCAACATCATTCAATGATTTTGTGCCTAGAACAACGCCAACCAACTTCATTGGGTTATTTGGTATCTCAGCAGAGCTTACCAGTGAGTATCCCGCAGCTTCTGTACTGCCTGTTTTCATGCCTGTCGCATATTGGTAAGTGAACAATAAGCGATTGAAATTTGGTTGACGGATATGATTGTATTCAAAATACTTTTGACTGAAAAAATGAAAGTATTGAGGGTAGTCGTTCATGATGTGCTGTCCAAGCAGCCCAAGATCATAAGCGGTTGAGAAATGTGCTGGCGCAGGCAGACCCATGACAGTTGTGAAATGGGTATTGTGCATACCTAACTTAACGGCAGTCGCGTTCATCATTGCAACGAATGAAGATTGCGAACCCGCTATGTAATTTGCCAGAGTGACAGCGGCATCATTGCCCGATTCAACAATGACACCTGAGATAAGATCTTTTACTGAAACAAAAGAGCCAGGCTTTAAGAACATTCTTGATCCACCCGTGCGCCACGCGACTTCTGGTACTTGTACTTTTGAGTCTAGTGAGATTACACCGTCAGCCAGTTTTTGCTCAACAATGTACATTAGCATTAACTTGGTGGTGCTGGCTGGGGCCATACGCATGTTGGCATCGTTAGCAGCAATAATCTGTCCCGTATTGGCATCCATTAAAATGAAAGCGCGTGCTTCAACTTGAGGTGAGAATATTCCTGCCTGAGCCCATTTTTGCACCAGTGTTTCTGGAATCCCATTATTGCCACCAGCTTCTACGGGTGCAGAAGGCACTTGTATATTTTCTGGAATACTGGTTTTTACATCAATAGCACCAAAGCTATTAAGTGGAGCTTGAGCTGCTTTGTATTGCGTTGCCGCGAAGTACTCACTATTAGGCATAGTATTCATTGCATCGTTACTAGGTGCGGCAAATACGGTACTGGAGGTAAATAATGCAGCGATGGTTGCTGCTAATGAAAGCTGTTTGATTATTATCATAAGAGTATTTAATTTACAGTTACTTACTAAAAGCGCGATATAAAAAAGCGACTAGATAGAATACTGACTTCGCTGAGTAATTAATGCCCTGCAGAGTCTATCCATCACGACCACAAAAATGGTGAGTGCTTTTTCGTTCTTGATCAGCGTTGCAATGACTTTGGTTACAAGTCGTATTTCTATAATGATGTTCCGATCATTATACCTATATGACCTTAATCCCGTTGATAGCTATACCCAAATGATGGTGCGTAAGTTCTGCTTTCTCTGCAGATCATTTGAACCTCATGTTAGTTATAGCCTCTCAATATATTGTCTATTTCCATCTTACCAGCAGATCCTTTATAGAAACCTGAACGGTAATGATGTTTATACTGAATAAAATTCGGCAAGTCATTCCTTTAGGCTATCACTTAGGTTTTGTGGGAAATAACGACATTTGAATACTGCCATGTATTGTAAAGAATACTGAAGTTTGAACACAGAAAAGCGTTGTAGAGAATAAAGGTCGTTAAATACCGCGTAAGAATAATAAAACGCTATAAAAATAAATGTATCTACAGAATCAAGAATTAAAGTAATCCACTAAAAAATCAATAAAAGCACGAATCCGTTGGGGTTGCTGTTCTGCGTCTTTATAGACCATATACATGGGTAATTTTTGAGTTTGATATTGTGTCAGTAATAAAACCAACGCACCAGATTGTAGCTCTTGTTCTACCATCCATCTTGGCATCGCCGCTATGCCTTGACCTAATTTAGCCATTTGAACTAACATCTCAGGATTATCACTTCTAATTTGCTCATTAACCTTTATTTTTACGACTTCTTTGCCTGTATTGAAACGCCATAGATTTGATGGTGTCGATAAAGAATAAGTTAAACATTTATGCTGACGTAAATCGTCGATATCAACAATGGCTGGAATCGTTTTTAAATAATCAGGAGATGCAAAGTACACCAATTCATTATCCAATAACCATTTGGCTTTTAAACCTGAATCTTTAAGGTAAGCAGCACGTATGGCTATATCAATATTGCCTTCAAGTAAATCAACAAATTTATCAGACACTGAAACATCAACGGTAACTTGTGGATGTAAATTTAAAAATTGATTAAGAGGCTGAGACAGTAATTGGGTGCTAAAAGCACTTGGCACTGAGAGCTTTAGTACCCCAGAAATGGTTGCCTGTTCTTGGCGTAAATTAGATTCAAAGCAATCCATTTCATGGGTAATATTCAACGCTAAACCTAAATATTGTTGCCCACTCTCAGTAAGGCTAATCGCACGGGCATGCCGATAAAATAAGCTTACGCCTACTTGTTTTTCTAACCAAGCGATTTTCTTACTTACCGCACTTTGCGTCGTATTGAATTCATTCGCTGCAGCGGTAAAACTCCCTAAATGAGCAACTCGAGTAAAGACTTTTAAACAATCAAATTTATCCACAACACATTCCAGTTTGGAATCATAATAAGCGAAATACTACCCTTCTTAATCTCCAATTGGAATGCTTTAATAAGCTTATCGTTTATCAAGGAGTTTTCATCATGCTATTTATTCAAGGTCTACTCATCGCATTTTTCTTATTTGCAAGTTCAGTTAAAATGTTTGGTTGGGTAAAAGTCATCTTTGAACCGCAATTGGCCTTTTTTCGTCGTTATGGACTTAACCGTAGCATAATGTTTATTGTCGGTATTATTGAAGCAACAGGGGCAATAATGCTGTTAATCGGAATGATAATGGTCAGCCCATTAATCAGCACTATCGGGGCTACTTTTATTATATGCGTATCAACGGGAGCAATGTTCTTTCACTTTAGATTTGATACCGTAAAAGATGCTATCCCTTCAATAATAACGTTAATATTATCTGTTATTGTCGCCATATCTATGATTTCAGGACCGATTTAACATCAGAAATTATATAAGTAAAAATAACCGAAAATTAATGTAGCTTATTATTAACGGTTATCAAAGCACCACTTAAATAGGTTTTATTAGGTTGGCTCAAATCAATCATCAAATCTGCAAGATCTGATGGGTGTACCCAAGTAGTAGGATCGGCATCAGGCATAACTTCACGATTTATAGCTGTATCAACAATCGTAGGTAAAACTGCATTTACACGCACATTTGATGATGCCCCTTCTGCGGCCAAGCTCTCTACCAATGCATTCAATGCGATTTTTGAAGCCATATAAGGTCCAAATCCTGCGGGTATATTACGTACAGTATCTCGAGCTGATACAAACATTAAGCAACCGTCACCTTGAGCCTCCATTAATTTAAACACTTCACGTCCAAAAACGAATGCGGTCATAAAATTAACATTAAATAGATCCACTACTTTATTAACATCAATATCTTTCCAGTAGCTCCATGTATATATTCCAGAACAATGAAAATAAGCATCAACATGGCCCAAAATATCAGCAGCTTTTGCTACCAATGTTTGACTTTGCTGTTCATCAGTCAGATCTCCCAATAAAACCGTAATTTTGCCCGAGTATTTACGTTCTAAATCTTTGGCTCTATTTTCATCACCAATGCGGCCAATCGCTACGATATGGGTTCCTGTCGCGGTCAGTTTTTTAATTAATTGTTGTGCCGTTACAGAAAAGCACGATGCAATAATAGCGGTATTTATAGAATTCATTTTATTCTTCTCTCAATTAATCAGAATCTGCATATTAATGAGAATAACCAAAGACATGAACCAACGTTCAGGCAATATAGTTTTGCTTTAAAAGCAATTATGTAAGCATTAATGTTTAAAAAGTGCATCAATAATATAAGATAAACATGTACTATCTTGGTGATGAACAGTATTTCGCCCCTAAAAAAATCAACTTTATTATATGAGTCATTAATATGAGCCTTTTCACTCGCCTTGCTTATTTCAATTGTGTCGTAGAACAAGGTTCCATATCCAAAGCAAGCCAAGTTTTCGATGTTCAACCCTCATCTATTTCAAGACAGCTTTCTGCTTTAGAAGAAGAATTAAATGTTCGAATATTAGATCGGACAACACGCAATGTTGGCGTAACTGAAGCTGGATTGGTATTTTATCAATATTCCAAACGTATCATCGCTGAATTTGACGAGGCGAAACGTGCGGTAAATATTGTGCACAACTCACCTAAAGGTCGACTTAAAATCAGTGCAACGGTGGCGTTTAGTGAAAGTAAAATACTGCCACTTTTACCTTTATTTAGAAACGCATTCCCTGACATAAAAGTTGAGATTGAAATTACTGAAAGGATCGTTGATCTAATTGAAGAAAATGTCGATGTCGCTATTCGTAGTGGTCGATTACCCGATTCTAATTTAATCGCTAAAAAACTCATGAATAATCATTTTATACTTTGTGCGAGTCCAAGCTATTTAGCACATCGAAGTATGCCTAAAACAGCCGCAGATTTAGCCCAACATGATTGCTTGATCTATGGATTTAAAGGTTGGCATAATTGGTATATCTTAAATAATAAACCATCAAAAATAGAGATTCCCTATTACATGGAGATCAACTCTGTTAATGGCCAAAAGCAACTCATATTAAACGGAGGTGGTGTCGCTCTACTACCACAATGGGCGATAGATGAAGAACTAAATAATGGCAAACTAGTACAACTGCTCCCTCAATCGACATTCAGTCCATGTCACTATGAAACAAGCACCTATGCGATTTATCAACATCGGCAATTAATCTCAAGTAAAGTACGCGTCTTTTTAGATTTTCTGACTGAACATTTTAGCTAAATGCTACGCTTAGACGGATATTTAACCTTTAATAACAATAACCCTACTTAGTTCCACATTTCATCACGCAAAACAACAATATCTTATTATAATTAATTAAACAGATGGTTAATAAACCTTAATCGTACATGAATGGAATTTTGTCTTAACACACCGAGAAGAAAATCTAATGTTGCAATAGCGTAACTTGAACCCTTTTCCAGTCAGACGTAACATGCGCACACCATTATTTAGAGAGGACACCGCTTTGAACACACCCAGTCGGTACTGGAATGAGATTTTTCCTCGTTAATCTGCCCTCTCTCGCTTTTGCATGTGAGTTGGCAATCTTTAACTGCCAGCATGCGCAATCCCTTATGTTCATTGCTTCTGTTTAAATCTTATTATTCCAGTTTTGTATTGGTAGATCCTGTATTTATCAGTTTCAAATCGTGTTTTAAAGTGTTCTTTATATCATCGCCATTAGTGGAGATATGAGACATGCTGAACGCATACACATTAAACGACCTACGTTTACAACGTTTAGATTTAGACGCCCAAGATCCTATTTCATCAGCATTATGGGTTGATCTCATCGAGCCCAATGAAGCAGAACGAGAACGCGTTCAAGAAGAGCTAGGTCAAGGTCTTGCTACACGTCCAGAACTAGAAGACATTGAAGCCAGTGCGCGTTTTTTTGAAGATGAAGATGGCTTACACATTCACTCTTTCTTTTATTTTGAAGATCTGGATGATTATGTAAGTAATGCGACAGTCGCTTTCACCATTCGTGATGGTCGCTTATTCACCTTACGCGAACGTGAATTACCAGCCTTTCGTCTTTATCGCATGCGTGCTCGTACACAACGTTTACAACAAGGCAATGCTTATGAATTATTGCTCGATCTATTTGAAACAAAAATAGAGCAACTTGCCGATGTTATTGAAGATATTTACAGCGAATTAGAATCGATTGGTAAGACCATTTTAGGCGGCAACAAACCCGGTGCTAATTTTGATCAGGCTTTATCACATCTTGCAAAACAAGAAGATGCGGGATGGAAAATACGCTTGTGTCTAATGGATACTCAGCGAGCACTAAGCTTTTTAGTACGCAAAGCGCGTTTACCTGAAATTGAATTAGAACAAGCTCGTGAAGTGTTACGCGATATTGATTCTTTGCTACCGCACAATGAATCTTTATTCCAAAAGGTTAACTTCTTGATGGATGCGGCAATGGGCTTTATTAATATTGAGCAAAACCGCATTATTAAAATCTTCTCAGTAGTATCGGTTGTATTTTTACCACCGACACTGGTTGCATCAAGTTATGGTATGAACTTTAAGTTTATGCCTGAGCTTCACTGGGAACTGGGCTATCCCTATGCATTAGGGCTGATGGTGTTGGCGGGGTTTGCACCTTACCTATTTTTCAAACGTAAGGGTTGGCTATAAGCCACTATTTATTCTTGCGACACGACTGATTGTTTATAAAAAAAGAACCCTACTTCAAAGCAGGGTTCTTTAGTATTTATCGTCAACCTTCACTGACTGACAGTCTAAAATAACTGTTATTTGCTAACCGTTATAATTGTGGGTTTAGACCTAACTTTTCTAACACTAGCTTAAAGTTAGCTTGACGCTCTTTCGCATTATGCACTTCGCCAGTCGAACAAACAGAATCTGGGCAACCACGGTTCACAATACCTGAAACATCATCAATAAAATCAGTCCCTTTTAAGCCACCATCAACGTACTTTTTCAATTCGTTATAGTAATTCCAATCTGCATATTGACCACCTTCATCAGAATATGCTTGAACCGATGTTACCCAGTAGAATAAACCTGCAATCCATTTGATTTCTTTGTTCTCTTCAGAGCTACAAATTAAGCCTGGGTTCGAACAGAAATCCAGATCAGCATACAATGGGTTTGCCGGTGGTGCTTCAACTGTTACGCCATCAATTGTTTGACCAATCGTTGCAGGATCAACATGTGAGCGACCTAAGTAATGGTTAAGCGTACCAAAGTTCTGGCGACCCGTAGTTTGAATAACACCACGTCCCCACCAGCCACAACCTTCAACACTTTCTTGGCTACTACCATCCCAAAGGAATGTACCTGCTTTTTGACCAACATACGTTTTACACGTATCGCGTTCCCACACTTGCTTTGAGGTATCCACTTTCTCTGGTACATCATTACAGTGACCACTGTTAGTCCAGCGACCAACACTGCCATTAACAAGCAAACCACGCTCTTCTAATACAGCATTAGGCGCTGCAAATACTGGAGCTGGTGCGCCATACCACTTAGCATGTGTTAACGCGCTCACTTCCATCTTGTTATCACGAGGACAAGAATATGCGTAATCTAAGCCTGAATTAGGGTTTACACCATAATCTGCATATTTCTGACCTAGCTGACCACAACTTGCTGACATCGGATAGTCTGCGGGTGCACCGTATTTAACTTCAGACCAGTTATTCTCATCACACGCATTGTAACGAATAGTTTCTTGCATGCTTTGAGCTAAGAATGCAGCAATCGCAACTTTGGCGTAAGTGATATTCGTTGCATCATCTGCTTCATCATTTAATAGCCAGAATTTATTACCTGCAACACCAATGTTATGCATTGCATTTAGGCCATCAAGGAAATCATCCCACTTATAAACGGTAGATGGAATCCACTGTGATTGTGGGGTTTCATAAAGGAACGCTTCATTATTCATTACATCAGCAGCGTTAGTTAATTCACGGTTAAGTGCTTCAATACGCGTTAACGAACCTTTTTCTAACTCTTTACCGACATAATATAGTGGCACTTTTGTTTCTTGGTAACGTTCAATTTGAGCGGTTAAGTTAGTGGTATTTTTATCAAACAATAGCGCAAAAACATTACTGTAAGCTGCTTTACGAATTTGTGCTTTATGTGTTGTATCACCCATAAAGTAGTTAGCGGCTTGATCTGTTGGTATATTCGCCAGCATAGCCGGTGTCTTTACGTAATCAGTAACTTGCTTCACATACTCTAACGCATTATGCCATTGATCACTTGATAATGGCGCTGTTGTACTTGATTTAGTAAACACAACAAAATCAGCTTTAGTTGCGCTATCAGCTTTATAAAGTGCTAACTTATCTAATAGATCAGCCGTATGATTAGACGCTGCATCCCATACTGACTGACGGCCTGAATGAGTATTAAAGGCAAAATCACCAATCGTTAAAGACCAACCAAATGTCGCTTCTGGCGCAAGTGTAGATACAATCAAATTGTACGCTTGTGCCCAGCCTTTTAGATCATTGCTCAGAGCATTGATAGCATCAATATCAACTTTGCTGCCCGTACTATCAACGGCTTTGATTAGTGCTTCTTTAACCGTAATATTTTGTGATGATAAAGTCTTATCTTGTATTGCCTTATCAAGCACATCACTACTGATAATAATCGATGCAGAATCCGTTTGAGTCGCTGTTTCAATCATCGATACAAACGATGCTGCTAGCTTATCAACATTGGTTAAATCTGCACTACTGCTTGCTTCAAAAGTTAATGTCGCAGGAGTCGTTGAAGATGGACTTGCAACGACAAATGTATTTGGCCAACCAGCAACTTCCAAACGAACAGGATCCATCGGGTTTGGTAGCGAAAGTAATGGCGCAGTGCCGGGCTCTGAACCATCACAGTTTAGGTGCAGCGTCCATGAAGCATCACTGCCTGGTGCTGTTTGCGTCCAGTAAATAGCAGAGTAAGCGATATTGTTATGAACCATAATGTCGCCCCCTGTCGCGTGATCGCCACGCGTCCAATCAGGGTAAACATTAAACTCTTCACATAATCCACCTGGTGGTGTTACTGGTGGCTCTACTGTTTCTTCTTTAACGGTAATAGTTAAACTTGTGTTTGAAGAAAGAGCTTGTGCATCCGTTGCAATAGCATTCAGGGTTACGCTACCTGTTTGAGTCGGCTGCCAGTCACAACTAAATGTACTTGCTACAGCGGCATCAAAGGTACAAATTTGTTGGTTATTCGCATTAACAACCAATGTCGTTAGATCTTTATCTGCATCTGACGCGCTAATAGAAATAGAAACTGTATCCGTTTTATTAACGGTTGAACCATTAGCTGGAGAAACAAAGCTCACCACAGGTGCGGTAAAATCTTCATTAGTTTCAGCGTCGATTTTCACAGAAACCGATTGCTGTTCTATTTTTTGGTTATTTTTATCAAACACAAAAACATTAATTACTGCACTACCCGCTTCATTTGGCGTCCAAGTTTGCGTGTAAAGCATATTACTTTGATCAATTGCTTTTTCTGCTAATTTAGTACTATTAACCCAAAACTCAACTTTAGATGCTAACTCACCCTCAATGTTGGCTTTGATTACAATCGCTTCATTAACCTTCAGCAACTGACCCGCCATTGGCGATAAAATAGATACTTCTGTTACATCAGGCTCAGGAGACGGCTCACCAGAACACTCAGTTAAAGCCCAAAACCATGAATCAGCACTTGGTGCTTCCCAAATACCTGGGTTATTTTGAGCAATAAAGCACTGGCCGTCATAGGAGACAACATCGCCATTTTTGACTTGTGTTGTGCCAGGAATGAAAGGAATAATACCGTCAAGATCTGGGTTCGGATTAGGTTCAGGCTCAGGATCTGGAGTCGGGTTTGGATTGGGCTCACCAGTACATTCAGCAGACTCCCAAAACCATGAATCAGCACTTGGAGACTCCCATATTCCAGGGTTATTTTTGGCAATAAAACATGCGCCATTATAAGAAACCACATCACCATTTTGAACTATTGTTTCTCCAGGAACAAAAGAAACAATACGAGCGTCAGCTGCATAAACATTACTACTAAGAATAGCGCTAAATAGAGCTGCTGTTATTTTATTTATTTTTTTCACTTAACTTCCTAAGTATGTCCACTCGTTTTAACAAATCTAAAGCTCTCATCCTCATAAGTACCGATTGTTGTATTCCATACAACTTACTTATATTTAGCCTTTGTTTTCACTAATGAAGCGTTACTAACCAATATAATTTTATACATTGTACAATTAAAAATTATAGCTATCACTAGATTAACTAATAGATTATGTAACAAACAGTTAAAGTGTTGCACTAAATGTAACAGCCGCTATCCATATCCTTTTTAAGCAATTATCCCTATCTAATAAAAGGCTTACGTGGAATAAAACGGGATTTTAAAATATCCTTTCAATTAATAATTGGTTTTTATTTTTAGTTAAAATATGAAATTATTTAATTTTTACTGCTGAATAATACATCTGACATCGATGCCAATTGCTTAATCTCATTTGATAATGAATAACGTATTATTAAAGATTAAAGCTTTTTGTCGGTTGGAAATGAGGTAACATAGTGCCATCACTGCTAACGTATTAGATAGCAATTTTCTGAATGAGATTAAGGTAAAATCAATGGATTACCAACATTACTATGAAGCTATGATCGAAATATTGGTTGATAATTTTGATACGGATATTGGTGAGTACAATGGTAAAATTGAGCTGTCTGTTGATGAATATAACGACAGTTGCACCATTGCCAAAGAATTTAATGTCGCTTATAACCCAGAACACACAGTATTAGAAGTGTTACAACAATCAACGCCTGAAGTCGCTGAAATAACATCTTATATTGTTTCAGCCCCTGCATTAGGTTGCCTTATTGATTATTTAGAAGATGAATTGATTGTTGATTTTGAAGATTAATCCTCTTCACTAACACCTTATTTTAAAAAGCTAACAGTTATTGCTGTTAGCTTTTTTATTAGCTCAATACTTATATAGCCACAATGACTATCCTTAGGCACATAGTTAATGTCTTACAGGTAAATTTATCATTAAAGGTCTTAATTATTATAAATATCAATTGAAGATTAATTTTTGTTCGATACCATAAGACAACCAACTACTCATAATTGCTATCCCATGACAAATAGCATAAGGCAAAGGATGCAGCCCAAAATCTATATCAAACTAGAAGGTATTACTTGGAAAGTGACCACGAATGGCCAATGGCTACCACTGAGTCCATCTGAAACGATTGATATTGAATTACCTTTCATTTGTGAGCACACACATTTTAACGATATTATCAGTATTCATTTTAATGAAAGCGAGATCTTGACGGACTAAGGCTAGCACATTTCCCCTAACTATCACTCAATATTCATACCGTACTCGCTGTTACTACAGCGGGTTTGAGAAAAAATAACATCTAACGCTTTTATATCCACAACGTCTTTATATATCCCAATGATTGATGTAATTAATCTCTTCACAGCACTAATAATGTAGCTAGCTTCTCTATTCACATACCGGCACCTAATATAAAAAGCTCACCTCTTATAATAACCATGACTTTCACATTTTCATGGATAAATTAATGTTAGATTCTGATCTTAAAATATCTCAATGGCGGCAACAACGTAAAAAAGGGCTATTTCATTTTATCATAAGCCATTATTTTTTAGGATGTTTAGGTTTCTTAGGAGGAAAAACACTGGAAAGATTATCATTCTCTGATGATGATTTAGATTTACTGTTCGCCAAAGAATTATTAATCACGTTTATGACTCTTAGCATTATAATTCCATTAGTTGGCCTTTTTTTTTGGTACTGGAATGAACGTAAATATCATCGCCATAATGAAACATACAATTCACATACTACCGAAAAAAAATCATGACTAAAAAAGGATTTTAATAATAAATACCCGACAAAAAATTGCTCTCGGACTAGGCTCAGGATTACTTATCGGTTCCGTTGCAACAGTATTGCCCACTTTTCAATTTGGTTGTTTTGTACTCGGATTAATCTTATTCAATTACGTTATTCTTACTAAGAAAAACTAACGTTTAGCAATAACAGCAAATTTATATTGGCACAACAATATCACAGGCATAACGCAGGCAGTAGTCGTAATAATATCACTTAACGTATGGTACTTCTGATACATCATTAAAGCGGCATAACCCACCATAGAAAGCACCATCCCCCCTCTTAATTTGGGGGTATATACAAGAAAGTAGCCAATAAAAACAAGCGCAATGGCGGTATGGGTACTGTAATCCAAATTAAATGCAGGCCAAATCCCCAACGCATTATCAAAAAACATAACTGCATAAATAAAAGCCGTTGAGAGCAAGACTCCACTCAGCGCGAATAACCCACTTCTCATCCCCTGCTCACGTCCTAATTGCACCATGCTAATAACGCATATAATGACGATCATTGGAGTATAAATATCAGCAACAAAAGCCCATTGTTCAAAAGTCATTATTGGTATTTTCCAAATAAATAATACCTATATTCACATAGATAATGAGGTATTTCATCTGTTTTAAGTGCGAGGTGCGAGGTGCGAGGTGCGAGGTGCGAGGTGCGAGGTGCGAGGTGCGAGGTGCGAGGTGCGAAAATTTAAGTTAACTTTATAGTACCAGTCAAATAATCAAGTTATTTAATAGGGTTGGTTTGGACATTAGTGGATTTGAACCCGCTTTTATTGCACCAATTAAATACATCACTATTTTATTCATACGAAAAAAAGCCAACATCTAAATGTTGGCTTTTTAAGAATTTGGCGGAGAGATAGGGATTTGAACCCTAGATACGCTATAAACGTATGCTGGTTTTCAAGACCAGTGCTTTCAACCGCTCAGCCATCTCTCCATGCGACGTATAATACAATTCACATTAGCTACTGTAAACTAAAAAACGGTCAACTGATTAATTTTAAAACGTTTTTTAATGTATTTTACCTAACAGATACAGTTAGATAACTAAAACCATTCATCTGTGGTTATTAAATGCACACTTTCTATATTTCTCTATTTAGCGTTGCTATCTTTATTTTCGTTATCTCAGTAGTGATCCGTTATAATAGAAATAGTTATCGCATTATTAGACTGAAAAACACATGGCAAACAAACCAGACTTTACGGAAGAAGAATACCAAGCTTTTGCTCAGCTAATGGATTCCTATAATCGAACCTTTGCAATTTCACTCACCACCCTCCTTTTGTCTATTCTAGGTTTTATTATTGCTGAAACTCAAATAGGTTACGCCATCACTGATACTATTCGATGGGTATTTGGCTTATTGGTTGTATTACCTTTAACGATTACCGTTATTGGCTCAAAACGGGATTTTAATAATTTGGCATTTAGCATGCTAAAAACAATTCTCTATTCAGCACTTAATGCAGTAAGCCTAATTACTATCGTTGCGCTGGTTTTTAACCTTAATTAACACTTCTCATCCTCTCCTCCATTTATTTGATTCCAATAATGAACCGCCAACTCACTGACGGTTCAAAATAAATAAACCACTAATACAATGATAATAAACAAATAAGTCATAACATGCATTTTAAATGACTCTTTTGCATTGACAGATATTTCTTCGAGGCATAACATGTATTCAAAATACAACTTAAAGCGTTAGAGGAATTTTAAAATGGCTGTTCATGTTAAAAACAATATTACTTGGGTTGGACAACGTGATTGGGAAGTACGTGATTTTCATGGCACAGAATATAAAACAACCCGTGGTACGAGCTATAATAGTTATCTAATTCGTGAAGGCAAGAATGTGCTCATCGATACCGTTGATCACAAATTCACATTAGCTTTCCTACAAAATTTAGAACAAGAAATTGATCTTAACGACATTGATTTTATCGTTATTAACCATGCAGAAGAAGATCATGCTGGTGCGCTAAGTGAATTAATGAGCCGTATTCCTAATACACCGATCTATTGTACTGAAAACGCAATTGACTCAATCGTTGGTCATCACCACCACCCAGAATGGAACTTCAATACCGTAAAAACGGGTGACACGCTTGATATTGGTAATGGTAAGGCATTAGTGTTTGTTGAAACGCCAATGTTGCACTGGCCTGATAGTATGATGACTTACATGACCGAAGATGCCGTTCTATTTAGTAATGATGCTTTTGGTCAACATTACTGTGATGAGCGTTTATTTAATGACGAAGTTGACCAAAACGAATTGCTTGATCAGTGTTTACGTTATTACTCAAATATTTTGACGCCATTTAGCCCACTTGTTACCAATAAGATTAAAGAGGTTCTAAGCTTTAACCTTCCAGTTGATATGGTTGCCACTTCACACGGTGTCATTTGGCGTGATAACCCAACTCAAATTATTGAAAAATATCTTGAATGGGCTAATCAATATCAAGAAAACCGTATCACTATTTTCTATGATTCTATGTCAAATAACACCCGTATGATGGCTGATGCTATTGCCCAAGGGATCACCGAAGAAGATGATCAAGTCATTGTGCGTATTTTCAATGTTGCTCGTCATGATAAAAATGAAATTCTTGCTAATATGTTCCGTTCTAAAGGGGTACTTGTCGGCTCATCAACAATGAATAACGTCATGATGCCTAAAGTTGCTGGCCTACTAGAAGAAATCACAGGCTTACGTTTTAAAAATAAAAAAGCAGGTGCCTTTGGTAGTTACGGTTGGAATGGTGGTGCTGTTGATCGTATTCACGCGCGTTTAACTGATGCTGGTTTCTTCACGACTATTGGTCTTAAAACCAAGTGGCGTCCAGATGGCAAAGCATTACAAGAGTGTCGTGATCATGGTAAAAAAATCGCTAAAGAGTGGGCTCAAAATGAACGCCCTTATGATCATTACACACCTTTCACTACCGAAGTAACGCCAGCAGCAACAATACAAGTCGCGATTGATGCTCCTGAAATAATCGAACAAGCAAGTGTTGTTGAAGTAGAGCCAACAACAGAGACGGCAGTTAAATGTTGTGCACAAGCTACAGGTGGTCAGAAAATGTTATGCACGGTTTGTCAGTGGGTTTACGATCCTGCACTTGGTGAACCAAATCAAGATGTTGCCCCTGGTACTGCTTGGGAAGATGTGCCAGATAGTTTCCTATGCCCTGAGTGTGGTATTGGTAAAGAAGTATTTGAACCTATTAACTAAATGAAATGAGAGCTAACAATGTCAAATCCAATTATTGTCATTGGTAGTGGCTTCGCTGCTTACCAATGGGTGAAATCGTTTAGAAAACTGGATCAACATACTGCTATTACTTTAGTGACGGCAGATCAAGGTGCTGATTATTCGAAACCAGAACTAAGCCATGTATTTAGTCGTAATCAACAAGCGACAGATCTTATTAAACAAACGGCTACTGAGTTTGCAGCAGAGCATAATATTGAATTAATAACAGAAACAGTTATTAACGAAATTAATACTGCACAACAATGGGTTTATTTTAATCAGCAACAATTGCATTATTCTTCATTAATAATTGCAACTGGTGCTACTTCATTTATACCAACATTTGCAGGTAATGCGACAGATAAAATCATCACATTAAATAGTCTGTCTGAATTACAACAAAATCAATCACAAATAAATGCCGCAAAGCATATTACTATTTTAGGCGCGGGTTTAATTGGTACTGAAATCGCGATTGATTTAGCCACCGCTGGTAAACAAATTACATTATGCGATAAAGCCGCTGCCATGATGCCCGCTTTACTGCCAGAATTTATTGCCGCAGAGTTGTATCAAATATTAAGTCAAAAAGAAATAGATCTTCAGCTAAACGCTACCATAAATGAAATTAATTCTGATGGCAAAAAGATGATAATTTCACAGCAAGGTAGAGAAGATATAAATACAGATATCGTTATTGCAGCGATGGGACTAGCACCAAGAATTGATTTAGCAAAACAAGCCGGAATCAGTACTAATCGAGGCATTATAGTTAATAATATGCTACAAACCTCCGCTAATAATGTATACGCTATTGGCGATTGTGCTGAAATCAATGGTAAAATTAGTGCGTTTATTCAACCCATCATGTTATCCGCGATGGCACTGGCTAAAACATTAGCAGGAACACCGACGTCATTATCACTACCACCAATGTTAATTAAAGCAAAAACGCCATGGTTGCCATTAAGTTTAGCGGGGATCACAACCGCTATGGATATCCATTGGCAAGTTGAACGAGATCATGAAGGATATATTGCAAAGGCACATACAGCAGATCAGACTCTTATTGGATTTATCGCTTCTCATAATAAACAAAAACAAGTATTTGCATTATTAAGACAATTACCGCCTGCATTATAAATGTAATGGCAAGCAGCATTATTGTTGTTTGCCATTTTTATACTTGATATATACTACTTACTATTGTTAATCATCCATTCTATTTTTATAACTATCAAACTTATCTATCGTTGCAATGTAATGACTCAAGCATTTCACCATGAGGTAAACCGTGGTACTCAATATGATAAGATCGCTTATGTTCATCAAGATTATTCTCTAAGTTTTTTAACATAAGAAGTGCCGTATTTCGACTACAAAAAAATGCATCGACAAAAGTAAGTAGTTCACCACACTTAAGTTTTATCAGACATAATGTCAAGGAAGGTAACTTATCAATCATTTTTTTTATGGAATCACTAGGATCATTACCAATTGCTGTTTTCACATCATAAATATGTATTTCTGGAAATAGTATTGTATCTTTAGCAATTTCTTGTTCAAATAAACTTTCTATAATAAAAGCCGCATCATTAATATGTACGGTTTTTATACATTCATCAAACTCAGATAAATAATTTATTAACTTATTGGGCTCTTTAATGAATGAATTAATACAATCTAATGTATCATGATGGCTATGATTAAAATTTTTCATCATTTTGTCCTTATATTATTCTTTCTATATTAAATACCTATATTTAATGAATTGATAGTAACTAAAATGGAAATTACCTTTAGAAAAAATAAAATATCAACGACACTAGTTGATAGTAAAAATTATTTTAGCAATAACAATACATAACCAATATTATCTACTGTGAAGTCTCTATTTGGCTTCACTCTACTGGACTTGAACCAGTGACATCTGAATTAACAGTCCGCTAATCTTCCAATAAAGAAGCACCAACTGAACTAAGAGGGAATTGTATGGTGGTGGATCAAGTACCCTGCACTGTCGCAACCTCAAAACCTAGCACCTAGCACCTAGCACACCAAAATCCAGACGTAAAAAAGCCCGCAATTTCTTGCGGACCTCTCTATTTGGCTTCACTCTACTGGACTTGAACCAGTGACATGTGAATTAACAGGCCGCTAATCTTCCAATAAAGAAGCACCAACTGAACTAAGAGGGAATTGTATGGTGGTGGATCAAGTACCCTGCACTGTCGCAACCTCAAAACCTAGCACCTAGCACCTAGCACACCAAAATCCAGACGTAAAAAAGCCCGCAATTTCTTGCGGGCTTCTCTATTTGGCTTCACTCTACTGGACTTGAACCAGTGACATGTGAATTAACAGGCCGCTAAGCTCCCCAATAAAGAGTACCAACTGAACTAAGAAGGAATTATATGATGGTGGGAGTTAGCTTCACACTCTCTCGCATTCTCGAAGCATCAAAATCCAGACGTAAAAAAGCCCGCAATTTCTTGCGGGCCTCTCTATTTGGCTCCCTCTACTGGACTTGAACCAGTGACATGTGAATTAACAGGCCGCTCAGCTCCCCAATAAAGAGTACCAACTGAACTAAGAAGGAATTATATGATGGTGGAAGTTAGCTTCACACTCTCTCGCATTCTCGAAGCATCAAAATCCAGACGTAAAAAAGCCCGCAATTTCTTGCGGGCTTCTCTATTTGGCTTCACTCTACAAGACTTGAACCAGTGACATCTGAATTAACAGTCCGCTAATCTTCCAATAAAGAAGCACCAACTGAACTAAGAGGGAATTGTATGGTGGTGGATCAAGTACCCTGCACTGTCGCAACCTCAAAACCTAGCACCTAGCACCTAGCACACAAAAATCCAGACGTAAAAAAGCCCGCAATTTCTTGCGGGCTTCTCTATTTGGCTCCCTCTACTGGACTTGAACCAGTGACATACGGATTAACAGTCCGCCGTTCTACCAACTGAACTAAGAAGGAATTATATGGTGGTGGGAGAAGGATTCGAACCTTCGAAGGCAGTGCCGGCAGATTTACAATCTGCTCCCTTTGGCCACTCGGGAATCCCACCGAAATTTAATGGTGCCGACTACCGGAGTCGAACTGGTGACCTACTGATTACAAGTCAGTTGCTCTACCTACTGAGCTAAGTCGGCACAAAATTTCGTTACATAGCATGTTAATATTAATCAACACTATGTCTTTATGTTGGCGGAGCGGACGGGACTCGAACCCGCGACCCCCGGCGTGACAGGCCGGTATTCTAACCAACTGAACTACCGCTCCAATTCTTTATGAAATTCAATTTAAATCAAACTTCTAGAATATGGCGGAGAGATAGGGATTTGAACCCTAGATACGCTATAAACGTATGCTGGTTTTCAAGACCAGTGCTTTCAACCGCTCAGCCATCTCTCCAATGCCGCGTATAATATAGTGCGACCCTTTCCTTGTAAAGCAATAATATTAAAAAGCTTTTTAAGTGATCACCGATTAATCAAAGCTTATTAATATCATTCAATTTGGTGTTTTATACAACAAACCACAAGCCAATATAATGGGGTGACTCGATTTCAAAAGGATCACCCTCCATAACAAATGACAGCAAGATCTCGCCAATAAAGAAGCACCAACTAAACTATGCCACTTCATGGTGGGATCTAGCACTTTACACTCTCGCAGCCTCGAAACTCGAAACTACATTGACTAAGATCCAGACGTAAAAAAGCCCACAATTTCTTGCGGGCTTCTCTATTTGGCTTCACTCTACTGGACTTGAACCAGTGACATCTGAATTAACAGTCCGCTAAGCTCCTCCAATAAAGAGTACCAACTGAACTAAGAAGGAACTATATGGTGGTGGATCAAGTACCCTGCACTATCGCAACCTCAAAACCTATCACCTAGCACACCAAAATCCAGACGTAAAAAAGCCCGCAATTTCTTGCAGGCTTCTCTATTTGGCTTCACTCTACTGGACTTGAACCAGTGACATCTGAATTAACAGGCCGCTAAGCTCCCCAATAAAGAGTACCAACTGAACTAAGAAGGAATTATATGATGGTGGGAGAAGGATTCGCTTCTTTATCATTCAACAGTTGCCAAATTTCAAACGTAAAAAAGCCCGCAATTTCTTGCGGGCTTCTCTATTTGGCTTCACTCTACTGGACTTGAACCTGTGACATCTGAATTAACAGGCCGCTAAGCTCCCCAATAAAGAGTACCAACTGAACTAAGAAGAAATTATATGATGGTGGGAGAAGGATTCGCTTCTTTATCATTCAACAGTTGCCAAATTTCAAACGTAAAAAAGCCCGCAATTTCTTGCGGGCTTCTCTATTTGGCTTCACTCTACTGGACTTGAACCTGTGACATCTGAATTAACAGGCCGCTAAGCTCCCCAATAAAGAGTACCAACTGAACTAAGAAGAAATTATATGGTGGTGGGAGTTAGCTTCACACTCTCTCGCATTCTCGAAGCACCAAAATCCAGACGTAAAAAAGCCCGCAATTTCTTGCGGGCTTCTCTATTTGGCTCCCTCTACTGGACTTGAACCAGTGACATCTGAATTAACAGGCCGCTAAGCTCCCCAATAAAGAGTACCAACTGAACTAAGAAGGAATTATATGATGGTGGGAGAAGGATTCGCTTCTTTATCATTCAACAGTTGCCAAATTTCAAACGTAAAAAAGCCCGCAATTTCTTGCGGGCTTCTCTATTTAGCTTCACTCTACTGGACTTGAACCAGTGACATCTGAATTAACAGGCCGCTAAGCTCCCCAATAAAGAGTACCAACTGAACTAAGAAGAAATTATATGGTGGTGGGAGTTAGCTTCACACTCTCTCGCATTCTCGAAGCACCAAAATCCAGACGTAAAAAAGCCCGCAATTTCTTGCGGGCTTCTCTATTTGGCTCCCTCTACTGGACTTGAACCAGTGACATACGGATTAACAGTCCGCCGTTCTACCAACTGAACTAAGAAGGAATTATATGGTGGTGGGAGAAGGATTCGAACCTTCGAAGGCAGTGCCGGCAGATTTACAATCTGCTCCCTTTGGCCACTCGGGAATCCCACCGAAATTTAATGGTGCCGACTACCGGAGTCGAACTGGTGACCTACTGATTACAAGTCAGTTGCTCTACCTACTGAGCTAAGTCGGCACAAAATTTCGTTACATAGCATGTTAATATTAATCAACACTATGTCTTTATGTTGGCGGAGCGGACGGGACTCGAACCCGCGACCCCCGGCGTGACAGGCCGGTATTCTAACCAACTGAACTACCGCTCCAATTCTTTATGAAATTCGATTTAAATCAAACTTCTAGAATATGGCGGAGAGATAGGGATTTGAACCCTAGATACGCTATAAACGTATGCTGGTTTTCAAGACCAGTGCTTTCAACCGCTCAGCCATCTCTCCAATGCCGCGTATAATATAGCGCGACCCTTTCCTTGTAAAGCAATAATATTAAAAAGCTTTTTAACTGATCACCAATTAATCAAAGTTTATTAATATCATTCAATTTGGTGTTTTATACAACAAACTAAAAGCTAATATAATGGGGTGACTAGATTTCAAAAGGATCACCCTCCATAACGAATGACTGCAAGATCTCACCAATAAAGAGTACCAACTGAACTAAGAAGGAATTGTATGATAGTGGGAGCTAACACTCTTGCGATCTCGATTCGTCAAAATACAAACGTAAAAAAGCCCGCAATTTCTTGCGGGCTTTTCTATTTGGCTTCACTCTACTGGACTTGAACCAGTGACATGTGAATTAACAGTCCGCTAAGCTCCCCAATAAAGAGTACCAACTGAACTAAGAAGGAATTGTACGATAGTGGGAGCTAAAACTCTTGCGATCTCGATTCGTCAAAATACAGACGTAAAAAAGCCCGCAATTTCTTCAGGGCTTTTCTATTTGGCTTCACTCTACTGGACTTGAACCAATGACATCTGAATTAACAGTCCGCTAAGCTCCCCAATAAAGAGTACCAACTGAACTAAGAAGGAATTATATGATGGTGGGAGAAGGATTCGCTTCTTTATCATTCACAATTAACAAATTTCAAACGTAAAAAAGCCCGCAATTTCTTGCGGGCTTCTCTATTTGGCTCCCTCTACTGGACTTGAACCAGTGACATGTGAATTAACAGGCCGCTAAGCTCCCCAATAAAGAGTACCAACTGAACTAAGAAGGAATTATATGATGGTGGGAGAAGGATTCGCTTCTTTATCATTCACAATTGACAAATTTCAAACGTAAAAAAGCCCGCAATTTCTTGCGGGCTTCTCTATTTGGCTCCCTCTACTGGACTTGAACCAGTGACATGTGAATTAACAGGCCGCTAAGCTCCCCAATAAAGAGTACCAACTGAACTAAGAAGGAATTATATGATGGTGGGAGAAGGATTCGCTTCTTTATCATTCACAATTGACAAATTTCAAACGTAAAAAAGCCCGCAATTTCTTGCGGGCTTCTCTATTTGGCTCCCTCTACTGGACTTGAACCAGTGACATACGGATTAACAGTCCGCCGTTCTACCAACTGAACTAAGAAGGAATTATATGGTGGTGGGAGAAGGATTCGAACCTTCGAAGGCAGTGCCGGCAGATTTACAATCTGCTCCCTTTGGCCACTCGGGAATCCCACCGAAATTTAATGGTGCCGACTACCGGAGTCGAACTGGTGACCTACTGATTACAAGTCAGTTGCTCTACCTACTGAGCTAAGTCGGCACAAAATTTCGTTACATAGCATGTTAATATTAATCAACACTATGTCTTTATGTTGGCGGAGCGGACGGGACTCGAACCCGCGACCCCCGGCGTGACAGGCCGGTATTCTAACCAACTGAACTACCGCTCCAATTCTTTATAAAATTCAATTTAAATCAAACTTCTAGAATTTGGCGGAGAGATAGGGATTTGAACCCTAGATACGCTATAAACGTATGCTGGTTTTCAAGACCAGTGCTTTCAACCGCTCAGCCATCTCTCCAATGCCGCGTATAATATAGTGCGACCCTTTCCTTGTAAAGCAATAATATTAAAAAGCTTTTTAACTGATCACCAATTAATCAAAGCTTATTAATATCATTCAATTTGGTGTTTTATACAACAAACCACAAGCCAATATAATGGGGTGACTAGATTTCAAAAGGATCACCCTCCATAACGAATGACTGCAAGATCTCACCAATAAAGAAGCACCAACTGAACTAACTGGGGATTATACGGTGGTGGGATCTAGCACTTACACTCTTGCAGCCTCGAAACTCGAAACTACATTTACTAAAATACAGACGTAAAAAAGCCCGCAATTTCTTGCGAGCTTCTCTATTTGGCTTTACTCTTCAGAGGTTAAACCAGTGACATGTAAATTAACAGACCACTAATCTTTCCAATAAATATCACCAGCAGAACTAAAAATATGGTGGTGGGAGAAGGATTCGAACCTTCGAAGGCAGTGCCGGCAGATTTACAATCTGCTCCCTTTGGCCACTCGGGAATCCCACCGAAATTTAATGGTGCCGACTACCGGAGTCGAACTGGTGACCTACTGATTACAAGTCAGTTGCTCTACCTACTGAGCTAAGTCGGCACAAAATTTCGTTACATAGCATGCTAATAAATAGCACTATGTCTTTATGTTGGCGGAGTGGACGGGACTCGAACCCGCGACCCCCGGCGTGACAGGCCGGTATTCTAACCAACTGAACTACCGCTCCAATTCTTTATGAAACTCGATTATATCGCATTTCTAGAATTTGGCGGAGAGATAGGGATTTGAACCCTAGATACGCTATAAACGTATGCCGGTTTTCAAGACCGGTGCTTTCAACCGCTCAGCCATCTCTCCAATGCGGCGAATGATATAGTTGGTGAAGCTAACTGTAAAGTAAAAATCGTAAAAAAAACATCAACTGCACTTTTATCAATCAATCATGACTAAAAACAATCAAAATAAGATCAATAAGCTCATAATCCTAGAATTTCATCTATATTTATCGATGATTTAATGATTAAGATTCACTAGAGTTACACAATAGATAACGATGTAAAAATCGTTACACAACATAATAGTTAAAATTTACATCCTTGTTACTTATTAATGATGCAGGTAAACTTAACCTCATTGTTACTCATTCTGGTCTTATAAATGATCACCATAAAAAACATCGCTGCTTTAATACTAATCTCTATAGCGATCAGCGGCTGTTGCCAATCTCAAGGTACAGTTATTCAAGCCCATGGTAATATTGAAACAACACAGAGTATTCACCGTTAACTACCCTTTCGAGCCCTATCACTAAAATCATTATTTAACTCAATAATTAATACTTTGATCTTGCTCCAAATTTAAATCAAAAAGCAAACGTTTGCTTTGTTGCGTATCACACTTCCATTCGATATATGCATTTGACATCATTAATTACTACATCAAGGTTATTCCTTGGGGGTATTTTATTCGCAGAAATTAATCTGTGAGTAAATCAAATGAAAAAAGAAATATTGGCGATTGCTATTTCATCCCTGCTTATGAGTAGCTTAGCTCATTCTGCAACTATTTATAAAAAAGATAATGGCGATAGATTAGATATCTATGGTGGCGCTGAAATTGGCGGAACCATTGTCACAAATAGAGATAAATCCCCTTTTGGCGACAAATCTAAATCCTATGTTGATGACTCTTTTGGAACTATTGGTATAAAAGGACAAACTAATAAATTTTATGCCAAATTAGAAATTGATGCAGAACGCACTGATTGGACTTATGAAAATAATTTTAGATTAGTCATTGATAAAGCTTATGTCGGATATTTCTTAACAGATAAACAAACAGTCGAATTTGGACGAACAGATACAGCCTATGATCACTATGATGCTTTTGGCGATTTCTCAAATGAATTAGCCGACGAAGTATCAGAAGCGGGAGATCAAGATAATACGATTAAATACCGTGGTGAATTTGGCGCTTTAAAAGTTGGAATTTCATATTCAGCAAAAGGTTGGGATTACGAACAAGACGCGCAATCAATGTATGATGAAAATGGCATATTTTTAGGGAAAAAAGGATCGTACGTAACTGATTCTCGAGAAGGTGAAGTTATAAATGGCTATGCTGGCTATTTTACTAACAATCTCACCATTATAGCTGCTGCTGAAACAGTCCATAATCGTGGTGAATTATATTCATTACACGGCAAGTATAAAATTAACAAATTTGCTATTGGTGGGTTTACCTCTTATTCCGACCGTGATGGTGTAAACAAAAATAGCATGACCTATGTATTATCGGGTTCTTACGACATTACAAGCCAATTAACAGGTTATATTGTAGGTAATATTTACAATGACGATAATAACGACAAAGATGACCAACATGTTGTCGTTGGTACGCAATATATGTATGCCAAGAATGTAAAACTCGTTGCTGAAGCTGCAATGGGGGGTAATACAGGTACACTAGGTTATTTAAAAGCATATTATTGGTTTTAAATAACATCAGATATTTTAACTCATTGAATGATAATTATATATTGTTATACACATGGAACGTAACTCATGAAAAAAAATATTTTAGCGATAATTATTGGTGCCACCATTTCATCATTTAGTTTTCAACTATGTGCTGCTGATAATCAAAATGAACTAAAAACATTATCCATTCAACAGATTCAAGGTAATGACGAATACTCTCCTGTTGACGGCATTGATGTTCCTAATAAACAACATGTATCCACTTACCGTTATAACGTTAAAGGGATTATTACTGCTATTCAGCAACACAATTTAGGTAAAGATCTGCAGCAAGGCTTTTTCATGCAAGCCATGACGGATAATAATCCTGCAACTTCTGATGGTATTTTTGTTCAAACAACAGCAATTAATAACTTAAAGGTAGGACAAGAGATAAACCTTACTGCCAGAGTTAGTGAAGATTATCATTGGACTAAATTAATTGATGTTGCAGACATCCAACTAAGTAAAGTTGATAATAAATTACCACCAGTAACCGTTTTAACATTTGATGATGCCAATAAATTTGATTTAGAACGTTACGAAGGAATGCTAGTACGCATTAATGAGAATTCAGATCTAAACGTCACAAAAAATTATGGTTTTGATTTTAATTCATATCGTAACAACATGTTACTTTCACATGGGACTGTAAACGTACACCCTAATCAAACACAAGCACCAACAACCTCTCATACATACCAGTCCAATGATTTATTAGTTATTGAGTCTTTTACCAAAGCTGCAAACGGTAATATTCCTTGGTACCCAACCTTTGGTAAAGATAACGGCACCGGAACAACTGATAATTATATTCGTATTGGTGATGTCGTTAATGGCTTAGAAGGTGTAATTGGTTATTCTTATGGTGATTACCGTTTCTATGTCACGAATAAAGCTGATACAAATACATTTATTCATACAAATGATAGAACCTACGCGCCAGAATTAAAACAAGGCGGTGATTTACGTATTGCTAGTTTTAATGTTCTGAATTACTTCAACTCTCCCTTTACAGGTGAAACTCAAAACCCGCTAAAACAAAATAGAGGGGCGACAACTCAAACCGAATTTGATCTTCAAAGCAGTAAAATAGCCAATGCCATTGTACGTATGAATGCTGATATTGTCGGTTTAATGGAAATTGAAAATAATGGCTTTCAATCGGATTCTGCCGTTAATGATCTCGTAACTAAAATTAATGATCGCATTAAAGATCCCACTGAGCATTATGCGTATGTAAAACCTAATAATGATGAAAAATTTGTTGGCGGTGATGCCATTTCAAGCCAAGTAATTTATAAACCAAGTAAAGTCACATTAGAGCAATACCGTATAATAAAAATGCCAGAGCAACATGCTCCTGAAGTTAAATATACCGATGAAAAAGGTAAACAAAAAATAGAAAGTGGTAGTAATCATCAACGTGATACTATTGCTCCAACCTTTAAAATCAAAGGTACAGATAAGACGTTAACCATCTCTGTTAACCATTTTAAATCCAAAGGTTCTACTTGCTGGGAAGATGTTAACACTGGAAAACAACTTGATGCAGATAAACAAGGCTCATGCGAAAACTTGCGGGTTGCTGCCGCAGAACATTTAGGTGAAGTATTAGCTAAAATTCCAGGATCTAAAGTTATTATTGGCGATCTAAATTCGTACGCAAATGAAGATCCTGTAATAATATTAACTAATCGTAATAATGTACCTAAAGATCATACTATCAAAGCTGCAGGGTATACCTATATTGGTGGTAATCAAGAAACTGGAACACCATTATATGGACCAGAAGGTAAAGTGATTAATAAAAGTTATGGTTACACTAATATCATCCGTCAATTACATCCTGATTCATACAGCTTCTCATATCAAAATAATATTGGTACATTAGATTATATTCTATTATCACCGGATCTAAAAAGTAAGGTTATCGATGCTAAAGATTGGAATATTAATGCTGGAGAAACTACGTTATTAGAATATGCAGATAAAAATAATTGCAATAAAGGCACATGTTCTCCTCGTTATAAAGATATTTACCGAGCATCTGATCACGATCCGGCTGTCATGGATTTAAAATTTACAAAACCAGTAAAAGATGAAACAAAAGATAAACACTCAGGCGGTTCAACAGGTTTAATGGGACTAATCTCCTTATTTGGAATATTTCTATTAAGAAAAAAGAATAATAAATAACCAATATAAAAAGAGGCTGAGTAAGCCTCTTTTTTTTGGAAAGTAATATTACTGATAATTCTAATAATTATTGATTTCTTCATACTTGCAATGTGATGCTTATCATAAAATCAAATCCTACATAGTGATGTAATCATGCTTCGTCTATTTTAGGATACTAATTACATGCTGAGTTCTACAAAATCACTTTCAATATCATTAAATAAAGCATGGATAAAACCTTTTCTTTATAAATCTGATGTTGAAAAAAGAATTCGTTCCTGGTTTGAAAAGTATAAAACAACCTGTATTCTTGAAATTGAAATAAAAGAAAAAATAATTTCAAGCCCTAAAGTTAGAGTTACAATTGAATATAATAAAATATCAAAAGACACTCATATTGATAGTGAAAAATTAGCAAATATGATTGAAGATCAACTATTCGATTTCTTTGAATATAGAAATATAATAACAATTGATGAAATCATTAAAAAAATACCATTCGAAGACTCACCACAAGATTATTGTCATTCATTAATAATGAAATCATTAAAAAAAGAAATAATTATTGATGACCAATTTAATTTATTGGATCTTAATCATAAATATCCATCAGAATATGATTTACATCGCTTAACTGACTTAAAAGTTGAACGGTTATTATTTCTATCACATATTATAAAATACAATATCAATGTGCATAATGCGTTAGCTATTTAATACACTCAACCACCATCAAATACAGACTAGCCTTCAACATTTTCTCATCTCGATGGTCGATATATCAAAGCCTCGTTATCATCAACGAGGTTATTCTACAACATACTGATAATCACTCCCCTATTACGCAAATTAAATACATCACTATTTTATTCAGACGCAAAAAAGCCAAATTCTTAACGGCTTTCTTAAATTTGGCGGAGCTGATTTGGGTATTAGAGGATTTGAACCCGCTTTTATTACACCAATTAAATACATCGCTATTTTATTCAGACGAAAAAAAGCAAAATTCTTAACGGCTTTCTTAAATTTGGCGGAGCTGATTTGGGTATTAGAGGATTTGAACCCGCTTTTATTACACCAATTAAATACATCGCTATTTTATTCAGACGAAAAAACGCTAAATTCTTAACGGCTTTCTTAATTTTGGCGGAGCTGATTTGGGTATTAGAGGATTTGAACCCGCTTTTATTACACCAATTAAATACATCGCTATTTTATTCAGACGCAAAAAAGCCAACATCTAAATGTTGGCTTTTTAAGAATTTGGCGGAGAGATAGGGATTTGAACCCTAGATACGCTATAAACGTATGCTGGTTTTCAAGACCAGTGCTTTCAACCGCTCAGCCATCTCTCCATGCGGCGTATATTATAGTGGTCAGTATTATCTGTAAAGGCTTTATTCTCTAAAGGAATTTAAGCGAGCGTTTATTACACTGATAATTGAATTTTAGCTGTTTTATCACACCATGACTATTTCAAAATGTTCGCTATAATTTAATTTAGCAGCCATTGTTACAATATTGATAAATAATAATATTACGATTTCAAGGAAGATCTGATGAATGTATTAGTTCTTGGTGGCACAGGTGGTATAGGGTTAGCGATCGTTCAACAATTGTTACTCATTAAGCCACATGCAAACATCCACGCGACATTTTTTCGCCACCAGCCTCAATATCAACATTCGCAGCTACATTGGCACTATTGCGATATTACACTAGAGAATCATATTGCAGCACTTGCAAAACAACTACCTCAACTTGATATCGTGATCAATGCTGTCGGTATGCTCCACACCACTGAACATCAACCTGAAAAATCTATTCAACAATTTGATGTGAATTTTTTCCAAACCAACATTCAAACGAATACACTACCCAGCTTATTAATTGCTAAACATTTCATGGCGGCATTAAAAACATCGTCACGCAGTTATTTTGTGACTATTTCAGCCAAAGTTGGCAGTATTGAAGATAATAAATTAGGTGGCTGGATCAGTTATCGTAGCTCAAAAGCCGCACTTAATATGGCTATTAAAACTATTAGTATTGAATGGCGCACCAAACTTCCCCATTGTTGTGTTATTGCTTTTCACCCTGGCACAACCGCAAGCCCACTCTCAAAACCATTTCAACGTAATGTTGCGCCCCACAAGTTATTTACGCCCACTTATACTGCACAATGCTTATTGAGCTTATTGGCACGACTCACACCACAAGAAACGGGGCAATTTTTAAGTTATGACGGTAACACCCTTCCTTGGTGATAGCTTTTAAGCATAAACAATACCGATAGAACACATTTTATATTATTATACATAATGTGAAATTCATCATAATATACAAGCTTATTAATGCTGTTATTTGCGTTTCTTAACCTCAATCAGTACCACTTATTCTCCTTGTTTATTGCGGTAGGTATAATGAAAAAACGTTCTGTTGGCTTTGCTATGACCATTTTAATTATTGGTAATTTGGTCGCTGTACTTTCTGATGCACTAATAAAAACCATGGGCAAAGATGCCGCAGTATTCCAATTTGTCTTTTTCCGCCAATTATCAGCGGTAGTGATCCTGCTTCCTTTTTGTTTACGCGCAACCAAACAAAGTTTTTTAGTCGGCTTAAAATGGCATTGTATGCGTGCTCATGTGTGGTTATTAGGCGCAATATTTATGGTTATTTCTTTAAATACGCTACCACTAGCGACAGCCAATGCTATTTTCTATGCTGCACCCTTGATCATGCTTCCGTTAGCCGTCATGGTTTACGGTGAAAAACTCAGTCATTATTCTATTGCTGCGGGGATCATCGGTTTTGCTGGCGTGTTAGTTATTGTACGCCCAACAGACATTAGCTGGGCAGCATTAGCCGCGCTCGTGGTTGCATTCACGATTGCTGTAAATAACCTTTTTATTCGCAAACTACCAACCCAACAAAGCGTAGCCCAAACATTGTTGCTCACAAACTTAATAGGTATGCCTGCATCACTCGCACTAGCATTATGGGAAAACAAACCATGGGATTGGTCACCTTTGATTACCGCCTCTGGTTCTAGTGCATTAATTTTAGTGTATGCCGCCACATGCGTAGTGGCTTATCGAGCAGCAGAAAGTAATAAAATCGCCAGTGCTGAATATAGCGGCTTAATTGGTGCCGTGATTGTCGGCTATTTCTTATTTAATGAAGTGCCAGATGTAACAACCTTAGTAGGAACAGTAATGATAATTGCGCCATTATTGTGGTTAGCTAAAGTTGAAAGAAAGCAGCATAAAAAAGATTCAATTCAAGCGATTGCTGTTAACGAATAATACAATCTTTCATTGCAGAACTTTCTGCATACAAAGGCTAAGACTCGGAATATGCTATTTTCAGCCACAAGTTATATGTGACTTTAACGTTACTTACATAGGATATCAGTAATGAAAAAAGCACTAAAAATTAATAATATTTATATCAATATGGAAACGATTGTAGCCTTTGATTTAAATTATAAAATAGATGGTCATCGAGCTCTATATCTATTAACAAATAGCACTGAATTGCCTTTTTTAGAAATTGAAGAAAACGATATAGCAACCGATGATGGTACTGACTATCAAGCTCAGAAAGTCATATCAAGTGAATATAACCGGATTAAGCGTGAGTTATGCGTTTATATGGGGATTGTTTTATAAATAAAAAAGCGATAGCCATTCGACTATCGCTTTTCATCTTGCATAATTTTAGATTACGATAAACTTAAACGAGTGCTTTATTAAATCCATCAAGGACGGCAACGGTATTATGGCCTAAGTCATCAACCGCGTAGCCCCCTTCAAAAACAAAAAGTGTTGGAATATTTAATAAGCCAATCATCCAACCAATATTTTGATAATCATTACGCATCAATTTAAAGTAACTAATAGGATCATCGGCGAAGGTATCCATACCCAATGATATAACTAACGCTTCAGGTTTATAGTCTGCAATGCGAGTTAATGCTTGCGCTAATACTGGCTCATACACCGACCAATCAGTTGTATGTAGCGGTAATGGCAAGTTTAGATTAAAGCCTAATCCCTCGCCTTCACCTTCTTCATCAGCAAAACCTAGATAATGTGGATAATCATAATCAGGATCGCCATGAATAGAAGCAAATAACACATCATTACGATGATAGAAAATACTTTGCGTACCATTGCCATGATGGTAATCAATATCCAGGACTGCAACTCGCTTCGCGCCTTGACGAATAAAGCTCTCTGCTGCAATAGCCGCATTATTAGCGTAGCAATAACCCCCCATCAAATCAGAAGCCGCATGATGACCAGGGGGACGACATAGCGCAAACGCGGCATGCTCACCTTGTTTAATTAAATCAACACCAGTTAGTGCACATTCAGTTGCAGCAACAATTGCTTTCCAAGATCCAGCAGTAATAGCAGCGGTCATATCAAAGCTGTAATACCCTAATCGACCTTCGATATCTTTTGGAATACGGTTACGTAAATGACGTGCAGGTGCAAAACAGTATGGCGACGCATCATGTACATCACCAAACGCTTCTACCCACTGATCCCAGCAGCTAGCAAGAAAATCAACATAATCATCAGTATGAACCCAACGCAGTGGCGCATCACCATAACTATTGGGTTCAACCATCGTAAAACCACCGTGGTTATTTAGCGCACTCAGCACCATGTCGGCACGTTCTGGTTTTTCAAAACACGGCGTCGCTTCACCATTTAAAAATTCAAAACGTACATGGTGCAAACGTTGTTTTTCAGTGTAGATAACTTTCATTATTTCTTTAACTCCATCCAGTAACGCTGGTAGAGTGCCGTCGCATCACCAACATCCGCTAGAAATTGACCTTTTTGCTTAATCGCTTTTGGTGGAAAGATAATCTCACTTTGACGAATAGTATCAGGAAGATTATTTAATGCTTCTAAATTAGGCGCAGCATAGCCAATTTCTGTGATAATTTTAGCTTGGTTCTCAGGCTTTAATAAGAAATTAATAAATTGGTAGGCCGCATCTTTATGCTGACTGGCTGCGGGAATAACCATGTTATCCATCCAGAAAATAGTGCCTTCTTGAGGATAAGCAAATTTAAGTGCTGGATTTTCATTTTCAGCACGTACCGCAGTACCGTTCCATTGCATTCCAACTGACACTTCACCAGCAATATAAGGAATGTGTGGCGCATCTGAATTAAATACTGCCACATTTGGCATCAATGTTTTTAATGTTTCATAAGCTTGTTTAATTTCAGCTTCATTACGGCTATTAACACTATGACCATTCATAATCAATGCCATGCCAAATACATCACGAGGATCATCAGTTAATAACACGTTACCTTTAAACTCAGGCTTCCACAGATCTTTCCAGTGTGTAATCTGGTGGCTATCAATGCGATCACTATCATAACCTAATGCAGTACTCCCCCAAACATAAGGCAATGAATATTGGTTATTGGGATCAAAAGGTTGATTTAAAATTGTGCTATCTAGTTTAGAAAATGCGGAGATCTTGCTATGGTCTAATGTTGCTAATAAGCCTTCATCAGCCATTTTAGACACGTAATAAGTGGATGGGAAAACTAAATCATACCCTTTACCGTCGATCATTTTGATCTTGGTATACATCGTTTCATTACTTTCAAACGTTGAATAGTTAACCTTGATATCGGTTTCTTTCGTAAACTGTGTCAATAATTCTGTTGGTAGATATTCTGACCAATTATAAATATTTAATGTTGTGTCAGCGAGAGCGGGTTGAGCAACGAAAGAGCTAAGTAGAAGCGATGCAAGTAGATTCTTTTTAAACATTTCACCTATTACCAATATTCAAATAAAGCTCGAAATAAGCTTTTCCAATTGACAATAACATAAATAAATTTAAGCAGTTATTTAGAAATTGTATGCAAATGCTACATAGATATGATGGCAATAATATAAAAAAAGACGCTAATGATTAAACAGTTAGCGTCTTATTAACTTAATTGCATTTGTTATTTTGGCTTAAGAATACCCCTTCGAAGGTTAGCTATTCTTATTCGCCTGCATTTGTTCAGCTTCTTCTATAAAGTTTTTCGGTGGCGGTGTCCAACCACGTTCTGATTTAGTGTGTTTATCTGTACGCTCTTGTTTCATCGCTTCACCTAACGTTTGTTCTAATTGTCTAAACAGCTCGACATAAGAGGCATTGAAACGATCTTCTTCGGTACTATCACGCCATGTTTGATACAACAACTCTTTACTCTTTGCTTCAGTCTCAACAAACATTTCTTTTTGTTGCTCCGCTCTAAACGGGTGTACGCCGAGCTCTTTTAAAGCTTGTGCACCCATCGCTAATGCCGAACGGTAGGTTTCACTAATAACATAATCAGCACCAGCACACCGTAATGAGTAATGATGACCTCTATCATAAGCACGCGCTAATACACGAACATGCGGGTAAGTCTGTTTAATATAGTGCACTAACTCTGTCGCACGTTCTTGATCGTCAATCGCGACAACAAACACTTTTGCATCTTCAATACCTGCGGTATGCAATAAATCATGTCGCGTCGCATCCCCAAAGAAGCTCTTAATATCAATTTGACGCATATTATCAATTTGAGTCACAGAGTGATCGAGTACCACGGTTTGCATGCCATTTGAGGTCAATAAGCGATTCACAATCTGACCAAATCGACCAATACCCGCAATGATGACTTTTCCTTGTTCATCAATTTCATCCGCTTCGCGTTCATTTTTAGCCGCACTAAATCGGGGTAAAATGACTTTATCAAATAATATAAATAACCCAGGGGTTAAGAACATCGACAATGCCACAACTAATGATAATGTTTGACCCAACTCAGCAGGTAATACATTGTTTTGGACGGTGTAGTTCAATAATACAAACCCAAATTCACCCGCTTGTGCCAAACTAAGTGCAAATAGCCATCTATCACTGCCTTTCACTTTAAAAACAAATGCTAATATTAGTAATACCAACGCTTTAATCAGCATTACACCCAAAGTTAATCCAATAATAGTGCCAAACTGATCAAACAAAATGCTAAAGTTAATACCGGCGCCAACAGTAATAAAGAATAGCCCCAGCAATAAGCCTTTAAACGGCTCAATATTCGATTCTAATTCGTGGCGAAATTCACTGTTGGCCAGCACTACACCCGCAAGGAACGTACCCAACGCTGGCGATAATCCAATTAAACTCATTAATGTGGCAATACCAATCACCAACATTAATGCTGTAGCTGTAAAAATCTCACGCAAACCAGACGCAGCAACAAAGCGGAATAGTGGTCGGCTAAGATAATGCCCACCAACAACAACTCCTGCAATGGCAAGGATCACCACAATGGCATATCCCCATCCGGGCAAACCTGCGACTAAACTCAGTTCTTCATGATGTTCAGCAGCGGTCGCCATGGTTGATTGTGCTTTTTCAACTAATTCAGGCAATGCCAATAGCGGAATTAATGCCAGCATCGGAATAACGGCAATATCTTGAAACAGTAACACTGAAAACGCACTTTTTCCGCCTTCAGTTTTACTTAACCCTTTTTCATTAAAGGTTTGCAATACAATCGCCGTTGATGACAATGAAAAGATCAAACCAATGGCTAAGGCATAAGTCCAACCAAGTCCTAATGCCATAGCGATTCCCATCACAACAGCCGCGGTCACCACAACTTGTAGTCCACCTAACCCCAATAAGCGATGGCGCATACCCCATAGCATTTTAGGTTCAAGCTCAAGACCAACGATAAAGAGCATCATCACCACCCCAAACTCAGCAAAGTGCTGAATAGTAGTGGTTTCACTGCCAACCAATCCAATTACAGGGCCAATAACGACACCGGCAATTAAATAGCCCAGCACAGAACCAAGCCCAAACCGTTTCGCAATCGGCACCGCAATCACAGCTGCGACTAAATAGATAAATGCTTGTAAAAATATTCCCGTCATAGCTACTCCGTGATCACAATATCAAGACTATGATTTAATTTTGATAATTTACTCGCAACGTCATAATCAAGCTTGTTCTCTGCTATTGCGATTAATACGCGACGCCAATTTTGTAGATGTTTGGTGATCCGTTGTTCTTCCGTAGCTGTGCCTGCACCAAATAACGCAAACGGAGCCAAAAACTCCATCCCCGTTAATTCAGCCATTTGTTCTAACGGCTGTAACAATTGTCGAATCGTAAAATGGTTAAAACCTTCTTTGCGATAACTTGATTCAGAGCCACCAGCAGTTAGCGCACAAAAGAATTTTTTACCTATTAATTCTTTACCTTCACTGCCATAAGCAAAACCATATTCCAACACCAGATCTTGCCATTCTTTTAATAACGATGGCGTGGAATACCAATACAATGGAAACATAAATACAATCACATCATGATCGCGTAACCGTTGCTGCTCTTTATCGATATCAATACGGAAATTGGGGTACTCTGCATATAAATCTACGGTAGTAACGTGATCAAAACCTTTAGATGCATTAAATAACGGTACATTGATTTCAGAACGGTTTTGTGACGGATGAGCAAATAGAATCAGCACTTTTTTTTGAGAAGCAGACATTATTTTCCTTATTATTGTTGTCTTATCATTGATAAATAGTACGCTAATAAAACATTATATTATAAAAATCTATCATGATTGCATATCAGCGATACTATTTAGACATACTACCGAATAAATCCTGCATTTTCATGAATTTTACTTGGCGGTAAACCAAAATACCGCTTAAATTCACGGCTAAACTGCGCAGGACTCTCATACCCCACCAGTCCCGCTGCAATATTAGCAGCCATACCTTGTTGTAAGATTAACGTCTTGGCATTATTTAACCGTATTTTCTTAATGTATTGCAGTGGTGGATCGGTCACGACCTGTTTAAACACTTTATGAAAAACAGACACACTCATTCCAGCCATTGCCGCTAACTCATGCACTTGTAATTTAGTATCATAATGCAATTGTACATAATCTATTACCGATGAAATTTTAGCTAACGCACTATCTTGTTCACAATATTGCGCTAATAAATACCCTTGATCGCCTTGCAGTAAATAATAAAACAACTGCCGAATCAGTGATGGACCAACAACCATCGCATCAAGAGGATCGTGCAATACTTCTAATAATTGCTCGACACTGCGATACATGCGTTCTGTCATCTTTGCGGTTGCCACACCACAACTGCCTTCATAATTAAATGGATATTGCTGCTCAGATTCAATCATGGTGACTAACTGACGAATAACAGTTAGATCAAAATCGATATTAATTCCAATCAATGGCTGTTGTTGTGAGGCAAAGGTCTCACAAACAATAGGATAAGGTGTCGTAACTAATAAGCATCGTTGTGGATCGTAATTAAATTGGTGTTGATTTAAATGACCAGTTTTGTGACCTTGAATAATAATAACAATACCTTGCTCATACATTTGTGGGCTATGTTTGTGATAACTATCAATTCTAAATAACCGTATTCCAGCAAGATTGGTGTCTACACGACCAGATTGATGCGCTAAGCCATAATACTCACATAACGAATAGGCCAAGGTAATTATGGATGTTGGTATGGTGGTCGGTTGGGATGCGGTTATCTTTGCAATGCTTCCACTTTTCATGGTTATCTACTCACAGAATCATTTCAGTCACCTTAGCAGACATTTACTATTAATAGCAGCAACAAAAGAGAAATAGGCAAGCATTAAAGAGAATTATGTATTAAGTAAATACGTATTATCCCCTAGACTGGAGACATCTAAGGTACTCAGTATCTGATAACTAAAATCATTATAATAATCAGCTCAGTTTGCTGTTCTAAGGAAAATAAAATGGATAAGTTTACCTATCAAAGCCCTACAAAAATTCATTTTGGTGAAGGTCAAATTGCTGAAATTGCCAATGACATTCCGAAAGATAAGAAAATCTTAGTTATCTACGGTGGCGGCTCAATTAAAAGTAACGGCGTCTATGAACAAGTTGCCGCAGCACTAACAGGCTTTAATTGGAGTGAGTTTTCAGGCATCGAGCCAAATCCACAATATGGCACCCTAATGCAAGCCGTTGCTAAAGTGAAAGCAGAAGGCTATGACTTCTTATTAGCTGTTGGTGGTGGTTCAGTGGTTGATGGCACTAAATTCATTGCCGCAGCAGCATGTTATGAAGGCGCAGATCCATGGGAAATTTTGCATGATCAAGCACCAATAACAGCTGCGTTACCTATCGGTTGTGTATTGACATTACCAGCAACAGGCTCTGAAACTAATGGCGGTGCTGTGGTTTCTCGTGGTCACGATAAGCTGTTCTTTGGCTCAGCATTAGTGAAGCCTACGTTTGCTATCTTAGATCCACAAACCACATTAAGCCTATCACCTCGCCAAGTGTCTAATGGTGTTGTAGATGCTTTTGTTCATACCATGGAACAATACTTAACTTTCCCTGTGAATGCTAAAGTTCAAGATCGTTTTGCTGAAGGTCTATTGTTAACGCTTATCGAAGAAGGCCCGAAAGCACTAGCAACTCCAGATGATATCGCGGTTCGTGCCAATATCATGTGGTCTGCAACGCAAGCGTTGAATGGCTTAATTGGTGTGGGTGTTCCACAAGATTGGGCTACACATATGATTGGCCATGAACTTACTGGTAACTACAGTATCGATCATGCCCGTACATTAAGCATCGTGCTACCTGCGGTAATGCAAGTTTGTCGTAAAGAGAAACAAGCAAAATTAGTTCAATATGCAGAACGCGTATTTGGTATTACTAACGGCACAACTGACGAGCGTATTGATGCAGCAATCGCACGCACGATTGCTTTCTTTAAAGAAATGGACGTTCCAACCTCACTGGCTGATGTTGAACTAGGCACTGCTGATATTGATGTATTAGTTGCTAGCCTTGAAAAACATGGCAGAACAGCACTAGGTGAACAAGGAAAACTAACGATTGCAGACAGCCGCAAGATTTTAGAAACCGCGCTGTAATCATTACCCAATATTATTACCATAAATAAACCATAAATAAAAAGGCTAGGTATTTTATATCTAGCCTTTTTATTGGGAACTTCAATATCACTAACCTTTTACTAACGGTTAGTGATAGAAGATATCAGCGGTTAAATTTACTGACAAGCAAAGCACTGCAATATCTTTAATTTGAAAACTATTACCATGTTCAATTAATTGCCCTTCATCTTTTAAACGTTTAATCGTTCTTGATAATGTCTCAGGGGTCATACCTAATTGCGTAGCTAATAATTTTTTTGTTATCGATAAGCTGATTTTATTATCTTTGGTTGATTGCTTTTTATATATCTCAGCCAGTTTCATCACAAACCGTTGATTCGCATTTACTTGCGTTAAAATATTAATCTCATTGACTAAACTATGAATTTTATTGGTCATATACTCCATAACGCTGACAGCAAGCTCTGGTGTTTGAGAGACTATTTTTTTTATATCAGTATGTTTATATATCGCTAAAACAGAATCTTGCTCTACCCTTGCCGTCATTGGGTATTGACGAGGTGACATAAATATCGCCATTTCAGCAATCACATCACCCGCAAGAAAAACATTGAATACCTTCTCTTCGCCATTAGGCATTAATCGATAAAGTGTCACTTTCCCTTTTTCAATTACGTACATACGATTAGCTTCTTTGCCTTGATGAAACAGTATCGTACCAGCCTGATAAAATCTTTTCTCTTGCAGTAATGCCAACGAGGCAAGTTGTGTTTTACTCATTAAAGAGATAATGGAAAAGTTCATCTTACCGTCCTCTACTTGATAATTATCAAGATGTATTTTAAATGCATCATTGTATGATAATGATTATCATTTTAGATTCAACCTTAGAAAGGAACTTTTTATGGATGACATTAGTGTAACTTTTCGCTGGATAAGTTTTATCTCAATACTTCTACTTTTTGTTCCTATTCTTTTTCATTAGGATACTAAAAATATGCCGAATAAACTTATGATGCCAGGTGAAAACCAACAACCTGAAAAACGACCAGGCCATTGGTTACTTGCGCAAATAGGAAAAACAGTACTCCGCCCAGGTGGACTATATCTCACCAATAAAATGCTCACTCAACTTAATATTACGACAAGTGATGATGTTATCGAATTTGCGCCAGGGGTTGGATTAACGGCACAAATAACGCTAGCGAAGCGACCTAAAACTTACATCGCAGTAGAGCAAAATGAGCAAGCAGCAGAAATTGTCCGTTCTTATCTCAATGGCGATCATCAAACCTGCCATATTAATAGCGCACAAGAGACTCAATTGGACTCAGAAATTGCTTCAATTGTATATTGTGAAGCAATGTTAACCATGCAAACAAGTACCCGTAAAAAGCAGATTATTGAGGAAGCCAATCGACTATTAAAAACTAATGGCCGCTTTGGTATTCATGAAATGTGCATCATTCCCAGTGATATTGATAGTAACAAACAGCGTTATATTCAAAAAGTATTAACAGAAACTATTCAACATCCAGCGAAACCACTTACTCCGAAAGAATGGGGGCAGCTTCTTAATGAGTGTGGCTTTGAAATAGAATATGAAGCGATTGCTCCGATGCATTTATTGGAGCCGGCTAGAATGCTGCAAGATGAAGGGGTTATTGGGTGTTTTAAGATTTTTAAAAATTTAGCCACAAAGCCTGATGTCAGAAAACGGGTTTTAAATATGCGAAATGTTTTTCGACAGCATAGTGATAACTTAGCAGCCATTACTTTTGTAGTTAAAAAGAAGCCATTAATTTAAATATATAGTTAAAAAAAGCCCCCCTATCATTGAATAAATAATAGGGGTTTTATTTAATATATTACTATTTAAGCAACTGCGAATTAAGCGGTGGTTTTAAAACATTGGCGGGTGACATCACCCCAGTATTCATCGTGATAAATGTCTTCGACAAATACTTCATTGGTGTAACTACCAATCGCGCGTCGCCAAAAAGCAATCGCATTATCAGCGCCTGCAATCTGCTTACTTTGCCATAGACCCGGCATCATATCAAATAGCGTATGGGCAAAACGTTGACCAGCTTTGTTCTTACGAAATACGGGTACAACGTAAAAATCACACACTTCGTAATGATCAACACTCTCGTTAGCAATAGCAGCTAATCCTGCGGGTTTACCTTCGATATACAATAAATAGCCAGTGACATTACCCTCAATTGGAGTGTCTAAAGCAAACTTACCCTCATCATCAGGCATTTTCTTCGTTAACGGTGAAAATTCAGCTTCATAAGCTTGAGTTAAATTTAAATAGATCGCTAGATTGCTGGTATTAACTTTTACTAATTCCACTGTGTATCCTTTTTTGTTGGTAAATCCTCGTCATAGAATACCGCATATAACAAAATCAAACAGCTTCATCTGCTCACGTCATAACATATCTGATCAATTAACATTCATATTCATCAAGTTCCTGATGCTTTATTTATTTAGTGACATACATCAAAAGCAAAAGCACAAAAACAACAAAACGAAAGATTTATATTTTCGAATAACTTCGAATTGTGACTTGAAATACAAAATATGATTTAAAAACATGTTTTCATAAAAATAAGAAAGAAAGTGAAAACCAAAATAACAGAGGTCTATATATGCCAAATATAGTGTTAAGTCGTATCGATGAACGTTTAGTTCATGGTCAAGTGGGTGTGCAATGGGTTGGATTCGCTGACGCAAATATTGTTGTTGTTGCCAATGATGAGGTTGCCAATGATGAAATACAGCAAAATCTGATGGAAATGGTTATTGCTGATGGTATCAGTATTCGATTCTGGACCCTTCAAAAAACAATTGAAACCATTCATAAAGCTAACGATAAACAAAGGATTTTACTTGTTTGTAAAACACCAACAGATTTTCAGCATCTTATTGAAGGTGGTGTACCCATTGCTGCGATTAATGTCGGCAATATGCATTACTGTGCCAATAAAAATCAAATAGCGAAAACAGTCTCGGTTGATAGCGATGATATTGCCGCGTTTCATTACCTTAAAGATCATCAAATTGCATGTTATATCCAAGGTGTTCCAACAGAAACAGCAACGGATATTTTTACTCTACTGTAAAAGGATAACGTCATGGAAATAGGATTTCTACAAGCAGTACTACTCGGTATTCTGGCCTTTTTCGCAGGGCTAGATTTATTTAATGGCTTAACACACTTTCACCGTCCCGTTGTTCTTGGGCCTCTTGTCGGACTGATACTTGGCGATCTTCAAACAGGTATTTTAGTTGGCGGTACTTTAGAACTGATTTGGATGGGATTAGCCCCACTCGCAGGCGCGCAACCACCAAATGTCATCATTGGTACTATCGTGGGCACAGCTTTTGCTATTACAACAAAGGTTGAACCCAATGTGGCCGTTGGTGTAGCAGTGCCTTTCGCGGTTGCCGTACAAATGGGAATCACTTTACTGTTCTCAGCAATGTCTGCCGTGATGTCAAAATGTGATCAGATGGCAGGAAATGCAGATACTAAAGGAATTGAAACTGTTAACTATTTAGCATTATTAGTGCTTGGGTCTTTCTATTTCCTATGTGCATTTTTACCTGTGTACTTTGGTGCTGAACATGCGGGAACTATGGTGCAAATGCTACCTCAACAACTGATTGATGGTTTAGGCGTTGCAGGAGGCATCATGCCTGCGGTTGGTTTTGCAGTATTGATGAAGATCATGATGAAAAATATTTACATTCCTTATTTCATCCTTGGATTCGTTGCCGCAGCTTGGCTACAACTGCCTATTTTAGCCATTGCCTCTGCCGCAACAGCGATGGCAATTATTGACTTCATGCGTAAACCCGAACCAGCACAACAAACTAAACCACAAGAGGATTGCGAAGATGGTATCTAATGCTCACACTCACCCTGCAACTTCTATTCCTGCCGAAAACCCTGATGTACGTCCAGCACCTGGTATTGGTGAAGATGAATACGAAGATAAAAGCACAGGCGCAGAACTCACCTCTGCTGATATAAACCGTATGGCATGGCGTTCAATGCTACTCCAAGCATCATTTAATTATGAACGTATGCAAGCTTCTGGTTGGCTATATGGCTTATTGCCCGGTCTATCTAAAATTCATACCAATAAAGCTGACTTAGCCAAATCAATGAAAGGTCATATGGGGTTTTTCAATACTCACCCATTTTTAGTGACATTCGTCATGGGTATTATTTTGGCAATGGAGCGTTCAAAACAAAACGTTAACAGTATCCAAAGCACGAAAATAGCCGTTGGCGCACCGATGGGAGGTATTGGTGACGCTATGTTCTGGTTAACTTTATTGCCTATTTGTGCAGGTATTGGTGCCGATCTCGCTTTGCAAGGCTCAATCATGGGGGCTGTTGTATTCTTATTGTTATTCAATAGCGTACATTTTGGATTACGGTTTGGACTCGCTCACTATGCTTACAAAATGGGGGTGGCTGCAATTCCAATGATCAAAGCAAATACTAAAAAAGTAGGTCATGCTGCCTCTATTGTCGGAATGACCGTTATTGGTGCATTGGTTGCCACTTATGTTCGTCTATCAACAACTGCTGAAATTGAAGCTGGCGATGCCGTTGTGAAATTACAGGCAGATGTACTGGATAAGTTAATGCCTGCATTTTTACCTTTGCTATACACCTTACTTATGTATGCCTTAGTCAAACGGGGTTGGAGTCCATTAAAACTTATTGGTGTAACAGTTGTAATAAGCATAGCTGGTCGTTTTAGTGGCATACTTTAAGGAATAAACCATGATATCTATAATTATTACAGGCCACGGCGCTTTTGCATCCGGTATGGAACAAGCCTTAAAGCAAATCATTGGTCATCAGCCTCAACTTATCTGTATCAATTTTTCAGAATCCATGAGCACTGCATAATTAGATAAAGAAATAAAAATAGCACTCAGCCAATTACCACTCGATGATGGCGTTGTTTTTATGACAGATCTCTTGGGAGGCACGCCTTTTAGATGTGCATCACTTCTCAGTCAGCATAATGAAAAGATAAAAGTATTAACGGGCACGAATCTACAAATGGCAGCAGAAATGCTACTTGAGCGAGATGAATATACTTTAACTGATTTTTGCCAACAAGCATTAGCATCAGCACATAGAGGAATAACAAGTTTAGATGAACAACTTCAGCAACAAAAGAAACCCAAATTAATTCCTGAAGAAGATGGTATCTAAAAACATTAAAAAAAGCACCGATAATTCGGTGCTTTTTTATAGTGACGGTCTGCTCTGAAATATATTTACTTCGTTTCCGGTAATAATTTGGTTTTAACTTGCTGAGATTTAGTTCCCGTCGCCTTCATAAACTGCGCTTTAAGATTATAACTGATGGTATTGGCGCGAATAATATTCCCATCTTGGGTTATTTTAGCGTTTTTCTTTAATACCATCATGCTATCAGAAGGAGTATAGATGCCATAACTCGATTCACCATTAATGACTTTGCCATCTTTCATTACACGTTTGAAGTGAGCAGGCTTGCCATACACTTCAATCGTTTTTAATTCTTTAGTTTTCGCATTAAGTTTAATCACCGCTTTATCTGCTTTAATGGTGATGCCACCTTGAACAATATCTACTTTGCCGATTAGTGTTGTCGTATTATTTTCAACATCAACATCTTGAGTAACAGATGATAATTGGATAGGTAGTGCTGTTTCTGCCGTAGCAGCCAAAACAGAGGTACTCAAAAGTAAGAGTAAAGTCGCAGTAAATAGCTTTTTCTTCATTATTTATTATTCTCATCATGTGATGCTAATTTTGCCACGATAATACCAAGGAATTAAAGACGCTATTGCTTCTCTTCTTACGCACTTAAAATATATCGCTCTTTTTATATTCTAACTTATTTTTACAGTTTTATCTTAAAGCTATTTGTTTGTTTCACTTCATGCCTTATCGCTAAATATATATTCCATATAATCAATACGTTATAAATACACACCAAATTATTGTTGCACATACAACAAAATAAGATTAAATTACATCTATTATTGTTGTATAGGTCACAAAAAAAATGAAAGAAAAATTTTATCAATACCTTATTTATAGCGTACTCACTATCATTGCGTGTTTTTCCCTCTTTTTATTGATTAGTGATAACATTGCGCCCTTTACCACTCAATCAACTTTATACCGTGCTGTTGCCAATATTTCACCGCAAGTTTCTGGTGTGATCACCAATGTGGCGGTTAAAAATGGCCAAACAATCGATAAAGGAAAGCTACTGTTTAACATTGATCCTGCCCCCTATGCACTTAAGGTGCGTCAGGCTCAAGCAGATTTAGCCCAAGCAGATCAAAACTATTCCGCACAAACACAGCAATTAGTCACTGCAAATCAGCTGTTAAAACAACGTCAATTACAATCACATAATGCCGCTATTTCACTCACTAGATTTCAGCAGTTAATTAATAAAGGCTTGGTAACTCATCAACAATTTGATGACGCACAAACACAAGCAGCAGTTGCAAATAGTGCTTATCAAGGTGCTAAAGCTGATGTACTACGCATAAAAGCCCTGCTTAATGGCAAATCTAACAATGCTGCAGTTGAATTAGCTCAGGCTAAGCTAGCTCAAGCTCAATTAGATTTAGCACATACCCATGTGATCGCCCAAACCACAGGCACAATCACCAACCTACAACTACAGGTGGGAAGCTATATTAATCAAGGTACGCCTGCTCTGTTTATCGTTAATGAAAACAATGTCTGGTTAAGCGCCGATTTTAATGAAAAAGGAATGACCCAATTACAACCTCAACATATGGTTTATATTGCGTTTGACGCCATTCCAGGCAAAGTATTCAAAGGTGAGATAAGCAGTCAAGATCGGGCTGAATTTGATGCTGAAAACCCCAATAACCAACTATCAACAGTAGCAAATGATAAAAATTGGATCCGTGAATTACAAAAAATTCGCACTCGTATTACGGTTAATGATCTTGATCCTGCTTTAATTTCAGGTGCCAGGGCCAGTGTTATTGTTCAAAGCAGTAACCCAATTATCAATACAATAGCGCAAATATGGATCAAGCTAGTCGCTATTTTTCACTATATTTATTAGTGAGTAAGGCATATGACATTTAATAAAAGTGATACCAATAATGCGTTACGAATTGCGTTAACCATCACCTTTTGTATGTTAATAGGTAAATTAGCCAATTTTAATTCGCCAGTTTATTTTGCACTTTATCCAACACTGTTAATGACCAAAGGGCGTCAATTTTCATGGGTTGGTATTGGCCGAATGTTCTTACCTACGTTTATCGCCGCTAGCACAGCGTTAATTGTTAGTAACTTATTTTATAACCATCCTTTTATTATTTGGACGATCAGCTTATTTTTCTTTGATTTTATGCGGCGTCGAGCCAATACGCCTGCAAAATTAAATCAATTATTAATGCCAACGTTTAATTGGATTTTAATCATTATTTTTGCTCAACATACTGATATGAATATGGCAATGAGGATCCATGAAATATTATTAGCAATGATCATTACCGCTGTAATAGCAAAAATAATGATAGGGCTATTTCCTATCACGGCCCAACAACAACCATTAACTCCTATGCCCATGTTTAATGTCAGTTATCGACACCGATTTATCACATTAACTTTACTGGGGATCAGCGTTGCGTTTCTTATGATCGTTGACTTAATTTCAGCCACATTTTGCCTAGTACCCGTTATTGCTGCGGTTACACAGTTAAACCGAACTAACTATGTAAAAACGGTAAAATTACGTTTTATCACTCAAATTGGAGGTTGTGTGATTGCTCTGATTTTTTCAGTTTTGATGATGGGACATCAAACCATTATTCCTTACTACGCTTTTATTCTTGGGGGGTTGATATTTGTTCTAGCATTGATGATGACTATAACTAACGGTATTGCGCGTGACATTCATGCTGATACCATTTTAGCGACAGTATTACCGATCCAACTCTATTTAGGAAATAATAGCTTTAATTTGAACAGTACCTTTCTACGCGGGTGGGAACTGGCGGTAACTTTAGGTATATTGTTTTTAATCCATTTATTAAGTTCGACCAAGAGATCCTAATGAATTCTGTTATTACTAATATACCTGAATTGGATAGTAGCCTAAGTTTTACCATTGGAATTACTTACAAACAATTTAGAACCATTGCTAATCAATCACTTAATTCAAAATTTGATATCACTTTAGAAATGCTAGGTGCATTACGAGTATTAGATCATTTAGGTGAAATACCTCAACAGACCGTCGCAGAAGCATTACAACGAGAGCGATCAGTAACAAAACGTTTAATCGATAACTGCATTAAACGAGACTTAGTTGAAGCAAAGAAAAGTGTCGATAATAAAAAAGCACGGTACTTGGTGCTTACTCCTAAGGGATTAACGGTCAAGCAGCAAGCTGATATTGTCATTAAAGCCATTACACTTGATTTTTATGCTCCCCTTAATGCACAAGAATGTGAACAGTTATTATCTCTTTGCCGTCGACTAGTAAAACCTGATTTTATTTTAGGCAGTGACAATTAATCTACCTAATAAAGCAATGAGCTGTTAGTACTCTATAGTTAACAGCTCAATACTCTTCAAATAATGCCCATATCTTCACCTAGATTCATTAATAGCTCTATGTTATAACATAACAAGAATATTGCTATTTACCAGAATTATTGTCACTCATCAAATGATAAATATGGAGCCTACTTAGATGCGTTTGAATGCCTTACCCTGTTTTATATTATCCATCGCTGCATTATTACCCCTAACCAGCCAAGCGCATCCCCACTCTTGGATTAATATGAAAACCTACATAGAGGGAAGTAGCACTCAAATTACAGGGTTTAAGATGGTATGGACATTTGATGCCATGACGACTGCTTATATGCTGGATGGCGAAGACATGTCGCCAGCAAACAAGCAGCAAACACTGAAAGATACAGCCCAATCAGTGATGGAAAACATGAAAAATGCGCACTATTTTACTTATTTTTATGATAATGAAACGCCAATTAAATACCATATTCCAGCCGGTGGCGAATTGGTTAAACCCCGCGCAAAAGCAACACTGACTTTTGAGTTACCTTTAGCAAAGCCAAAAGCTATCACCAAAGATTCGTTGAAATTATTAATTTTTGAGCCAAGTTATTATGTTGATATGTCATGGGGTAATAAAAGTGACATTATCCTTTCTCCAGAACTAGCAAAAACATGTCGGTTTACATTAGTAGAGCCAAACCCAACGCCAGAACAAGTAACTTTTGCCATGTCACTTCCAGCAGATGCTGATCCTGATAATCAATTAGGGCAAGTGTTTACGCAAACAGTAAAATTACACTGCGATATCAACACCACTGCGCCTTCCACCAAATAGTTTTAATTTAGGATCTATCCAATGAAATCCGACTATCATTCCCCTGTAGAGGTTGATAATAATCCTCCACTATCATCTTGTGCTCATCATCAATCGCATGAACACGCTAAAATTCATCCAACACCTGTCTCATGGTTAGCCCGTATAAGTGTGTTACTGCTGTTTGTGGCTAGTGGCTATATGTTATGGCAGCAATGGCCAGCACTACTGATGGAAAGTATTAAATGGCAACGCGATATTAATGGTCAGTTAAGTGATTTACTCTATGATGCACAACAAAACATAACCGCCGCTTATTCATTAGCAGGCTTGAGCTTTCTGTATGGTATTTTTCATTCGCTAGGCCCCGGTCATGGAAAAATGATTGTCACCACTTACCTCGCCACTAACCCTGCAAAAATAAAGGCCAGTTTAGTAATGACAGTGGTATCAGCATTTGTACAAGCGCTGGTTGCCATTACGTTAGTCAGTATTTTATTAATATTTTTTAAATCCTCAATGCGACAAGTCAACGATGCCGCAGATCAATTTATTAGCTATAGTTTTATGGCCATGCTGTTACTTGGAGCAATCGTTATTTACCGCAGTCTAAAACAGGCATGGCAACTTAGAATGCAACAACAGCACCATAACCATAACCATAACCATAACCATAACCATAACCATGGTAGTGAATGTGGTTGTGGTCATAAACACTTTGCTAGTGCAGATGAAATTAATAACGCGACCAGTTTACGAGAATATATTGTCATCATCTTCAGTATTGGTATCCGTCCCTGCACTGGTGCTATTTTAGTGTTGTTATTTGCTAATATGGTTGGACTGTATTGGCTTGGCGTTATAAGTGCAATACTCATGGCAGTGGGAACAGCACTGACCACATCAGCCATTGCATTATTGACCTTATCTGGTAAGAAAATCGTCAGCCGCTATTTAGCCACCAACGAACGCCAACGAACAATGACTGGTATTATTCTAAAATTATTCGGGGGCATATTGTTGGTGTTGTTAGCCATCATACTACTTAACGGTCACAGCTATGGTATGTCGCCCGTCTTATAATCAAAAGATACCCAACAGAGCGACTAAGTTGATCTAGAAAATAAAAAGGTTGAGTGGTGGTCACTTTCAATAAGAAAGAAATAACAATACACTCAACCTTTTTTATTGGCTCACATCAGGAGATTTAATCACTCAATCAACACTAACACCTTGGCGTCGATATTCACGTAAAATCTGCTGCTCTGCCACGGTCGATAAAATAAACATCATCACATACCCAAAACCCAGCGCCACAATAATTGCTACCACATTGGCAGTAAACAGTGCCAGCAGATAATAACTTACCACCAAAGTAACGATGCCACTTAATCGAATCATTAAACTCAATGTAAATTTACCATGAGCTTTGATATACGCTAACTGGTAAGCATTAAGCATCATGAAAATAAAGAAAATAGAGAAATGAAATAATACAATCTCTGCACCTTTATATTGTGTAGGGAAAATAAACCCAACAATATCTTTACCACCAATAAGCATAACTAAGAAAAAGCTCACACTCACAATGACAGCTAATCGGTATACCCAACGACGAATAGCACGTATTTGAGCATGCTCACCTTTACGTACACTTTGCGATAATTCAGGTAATACAAATCGATAGATAGGAAATACGAATAACATTGTCATATAAGTAAATATCGGTCTAACAACCACTTGAAAATCACCTAACTCATCTAAACTAAAATGGGTGATCGTTAGTAGAACCGCCGCATAAATCATTAAAATACTGGCTCCGGCTTCTAAAGATGCCGTGAAACTTTTGCGGACATAATTACGCATATTCGGATCAAGCTGCACCGTCGTTAACGGTTTTGTCGCTATCTGTTTTCTACGTTTCCAATACATGAAATGAGCAACAATCAATGAAGAAACCATTACACTATAAAAAAGAGAAGCTAACGCAGTAAAGTGTAAAATATAGTAACAACACACAAAGGTAATAACATTTGATGTCGGTTCAATCCATGTCACTTTATTTGAAACATCGTATAAACGGTACATAGCGATTAAATTGGTAAAGTATATTTTTAACCCCATACCAAAAATAACGCCAACCATTTCAAAATAGCCAACATTTATATGTAATTCATGTTTTATATAGGGTAAAACTAAGCCCCATGTAATAAGTACAACGATAATCAAACTGAAGCGGAATATATTGATAATATCATGATCATTGTGTGTCTGACTGTAAGTAACAACCATTGATGATCGAAAGCCCGTCATTAAAATTAATGATAATGACACAATATCAATAACACTATTAAATAGTGCTAAATCATCTTTTGCTACCCACTGTGCCAACCAAACTTTAAACAAAAAACCAATCGAAATACTGGCTAATGTTGCCCAAATACCCGCAACAAATGCTTTTTTTAATCGTGTCAATGTATCAACATCATCAACTAAAGGAATGGCCTGCGGCTCTTTCATACGTAATAACTGTAGAGAAACATATTAATATGATACTGGATTTTTCAAATGAGATCTAAAGCGAATAACGGATTTAATAATTACCGCTTAAAAAACATTATTATTAACTGATTTATAATGGTTTTATTTCACCAACTAACGCATAAATCATTTCAAATTCAACACAATATCGATCTAACTGATGTAATAAGAAATTTAGGTTTTTATTTAACCCATGACTCACACAATAACGAATCGTTTTTTCCGTGCCTTTGATTTTAAATCGAGCAATAATTAATCGATATTTTAATTGTTGGTGTGGTAATAAGAAAAAACCTACGAGGGAAGCCATCTTGAATCCAAAGAATAATATAACGTAATATCTCTCTGCATTCTAACAACTTTTAGAATATAATTAATAAGTTAAAATGAAATCAAAATTCTTAAAAATATATTATAAGTTCACCTAAATATTAACTTCGATATCAGCGTATTAAAATCATCCATTCAATTTTGGTTACAATTTATTCCATATTAAGTAAGATGTTCGGATTGTAATCATAACTATGGCTAGGTATAAGTAGTGCTTATTCTAACTATGAGAAACTTATGAAAATAATCCCCATCCAGACATCACATTGGCAGCAAATCGAATATATTCAACATTTAGCCTATGGCGATGATTTTTCAGAAACTATTGAAGTGTTAAAAAGCAAAGTTACAATATCACCACAAACATGCTTTGTATGTATCAATGAGCAACAGCATGTCCTTGGGTATCTCATTAGTCACCCTCATCATAAAGGTTCAACACCTAGGTTAGATCAATTAAGTACACCAATTGAGAGTAATCACCTACACCTACATGATTTAGCAATCATTACCTCGGCTCAAGGACAAGGATTACCAAAATTATTGCTTAGTCATCTATTTACTGTACTTGAAAATTTGGACTATCAGTCTATTTCATTAGTTTCAGTTCAAAATTCCGCAGCATTTTGGCAACGACATAATTTTAGTACTGATAACAACTTAACTACACCTATAAACTACGGTGATAATGCAATATGTATGTCTCGCTATATATAAATATATTTTATAATTATTATTTTTGAATTTTATATAGTAGTAATTCGGTTACGGCCATTATTCTTTGAATGATAAACAGCTTTATCAATATTTTTAAGCACCATCTCAATTTGATCATTTTGTGGTGAGAATGAAGTTAACCCGATAGAAACAGTAATATGAATAACTTGGCCGTCATATAAAAAAGAATGCTTATTCACAGCCCTTAAAATTCGATAACAGACATCTTCAGCATGAATGTTACTGGTTTTTTCCATAAATAAAATAAACTCTTCACCACCCCAACGAGCAATAACATCTGTTTTTCGTATGTTATTTGAACAAATACTAGCAAATACTTTTAATATTTCATCACCTGCATCATGTCCATAAGTATCATTAACCCTTTTAAAATGATCAATATCTAAAAAGGCAATACTATGTGTTGCTGTAATATTTGAAAAAAATATTTGCCTCAGTACGTTATTCATATACCTGCGATTATAAATATTAGTCAACTCATCAATAAAAATAGCAAGCTTCAATATGTTATTCGCATCATTCATATGACTATTCGTCAATAAAAGCTGCCGCTCTCGCTTGTAAATATAAAAGAAAAAAGACAACACCGTTAAATATAATACAATACGAATAATGAAATGCTTTTTCTCATTATACCTGTCATTTTGTATTGAAAACAACCAGTTACCATTAGGGACTGGTACATTAAAAACAGATATTGGCCCCTTTTCCATATCAATAATATTATCAAATATTGTTAACATTTCACCATCAGGATCAAACCCTTGAATTTTATAAGATAATTTTTTAAAAGGTAACTTATCACTGATACCTTGAAGATCACTAATCGCAATAATAAACCCTGTAAATTGGGACTTTTCATTAAAAATAGGTAATCGTAAAATAAAAGATAAACGATTATTTTGAATAAGTTTTATCGGTCCAATTAATGTAAGAGATTGATTATCAATTGATAATGAGACGCCTTTATGTCTGTTCTTTAACCGATTTAAGTTATGACCAACTGCTGAGTTATTTTTTGAATAAGGATATGTAAGTTGAATAATCCCCAATGGTGCAAATTGTAACTCAGAGACACTACTGTTGGTTGTCATAACCTCTTTTGCTAATATATTGAATTGAGAAGAATCATAATTTGTTGATTTAAATAACAAATTAAATGTTTTTAACGTAATAACCATATTATTGATTTCATTGTTAATAATCTTTGATACGTCTTGTTCAAAGACTAAATCATTTTTCTTACTCAATAGCTCAAATTGTTTTTTTTCATTTAAAAAAAACATTTCAACAACGATCAACGTTAACAATAAAGAAATAACTATTGCTACACTCGATGGGGTAATTTTTAACTTCATTATTAATACTTCAGGATGCATTAAAAACTAAGATGAAATCATCACATAGCTATTAGCTTATGTTTATAATTACATTCATATGCTTGTATCAGATATACTATCCCATATACAAGACAATGAATATAAAATACTACTAAAATACATATTTCGTTACAATTTAAACATATTATGATAAAACTTTAGGTGCGATATTCTTTAAAGACATAAAAATGCAGCATAATTTATAAAAATATAACTTTACATTAAATTCATTTATTGATGTTATTTTAAACAGTGAATATTAGATATCATACATTTTGTTCATATATTTGTACTAATTACACTAATTACCATGATTTCTATTGACCTCATAACAACAAATGTTTATTGTTTTCATATCAAGCGGATATCGTATAATGGTATTACCTTAGCTTCCCAAGCTAATGACACGGGTTCGATTCCCGTTATCCGCTCCAATCTTAATTTTATTTCTACTTGTTTTATTATTATAAGAACAATTATTCCTCTTCCTTCCTAAAATAGAACCTCTTAAATAATCATTAAATTTACTCGTACTCCTATATAAAATAAATCACCACTAATCTTATTAATAAGCAGTAATAGTATACTTATTTCGCCCTGTTTTTTTTGATTGATAAAGAGCATCATCAGCATATTTAAAGGCCTCAGATAATATAATATTACTAGATGATAAAAAAGATCCGATAGATATCGTAACATCTATATCACATATTTTTTGATCACTTACAGCATGTAGCAGCGCATTTAATTTTAAATGTAACCGAGTAATATTAACAATATCATCTACTAAAATAACAAATTCTTCCCCACCCCATCGAATCCCAATATCTGACTTATTAATAGTAGCCATAATTCGATGAGATACTTCAGTTAACACATAATCGCCCATTTGATGACCATAAGTATCATTTATTTTTTTAAAATAATCTATATCGATAATAATCAAACAACTGACAATACGATTATTATCATTAAAGCAATCTTTCCTATAAAATCCCGTTAGTTTGTCTTTTTTATTTTCATTGATATTCTTCCGTAAAAATAATATGAACTCATACACTACAGATAAAAAAGTAAAAACAACTAGACAGATTAATGAAAAAAACCAATAGCTTCTTTTTATTGGAATTTTCATTGCCTCAAAATATTTTTGTTTCGCTATAATATTATAAATAAAATCATCTATTTTTACTGTTTTATCTAACTTAAAGTTAGTCATATTTTTATGATTAAAATTTCTGAAAAAATCATTCAAAAAATCAGCCTTTATATCTAATAACAATATAGAATCTATTTTTCTTTCTAAATATAATGGATAATATATTGTTATTAATTTTTCATTTGTTTTACATTGAAAGAATGGTCCTTCAACTCTCATTGTTCTATATATAATTAAATTATAACGCTCTAAGTTACGTTTAATATTTTCTTTTTTTAATAAAAAATTAAAATATTGATTACCTATATTCTTTCTTTCATCTACTTTACTCTTACATTCATTTCTATATGGCTTAATGTACATATAATTAGGATAAACATTTGCGACAGACCATAAATTACCTTTAATGATGCTATTTTCGTTAATCATATAAAAGAAGTTATCAATCGTTTCAGAAATATCTTTTACTTTATTATCAATAGGTTGCTTATTAAAAATCAATAGCTCTTTGGAATTCTCACCTTTTATTAACTTAGAATTAAATACATTAATTTGATACGTATAAATCGTATCTGTTAAGTATCTAAAATATTCTTCAACTTCATTTTCAAGTTTGGCTTTTTTTATCGCTGTAAAATTAAAAGTAATAAAAAAAGAAACTAATAAAATCAAAAAAAATCTATACATTTTAATCATAATAACTCATATGTAACAATGAAACAAAATTACCATATTAATTTTTACATCTTTTCAATATGTATTGGTATACCCTAAAAATTATATTAATATAGGCTATTACCTATATTATCTAACAAATATAATTAAACGCATTAAAAACAAAACATTTAATTAACAATAACATTACTTGTAAAATATATATTATTGCCTTTATGATTAAGGTTAGTACGTATGTATTTTAACATTTCGTTTTTTAAAATAGATTAGAATTTAAGAAAATGATAAGGATTAATATGCATAAGCAATATCTTCCACATCTTTTTATCAAAAGTAATATAACTTCAATATATTAACTTAATAGAAAAACACCTGATTCTGACTAATAATATATTATTTATAAATTAATACCTATATCAATTTTACATATATTAAAACCAACCTTATCATAAAAATGAATTATACAAGCTAAAACAAACGCTTATATAATGTATTGTACTCTCTATTATTTTTCTTATCTGTTTATTATTCCAGCAATAAACGATAAATATTTCAATATAATGATAATAATATCAATTAACAATCTCATTATCAAAATACAGAAACCAATAAATGAAAAAGCGATATCAATATAATTAATATCGCTCTTGATCTTCATTTGATATGCAACGGCACGTGTAAATTAAAATATAGGTTCTGTTTTATTCCACGATTGCACAAATCCTTGAGCTGAAATCTTAAAATCTAATTCTGTTTTTTGGTTATATATATTGACAAAAATTTTATGAATCTTGACTGTTTCTGTATATTTAAACTGCGTAATTAAAAAAGCAAGTCCTTCATTTGTCGTGGGAGTATAAACCCAATAATTTTTACCATCTTTCGGTCTACGACAAATCTTATCCATTTCTACTTTTTGGCCATTAATCGTCATTAAGACAATTTTATCTAACCCATTTTTATTACATTGGCTCAAAAATCGCTCAAAGCCATTATTATTATACTTTGCCTTATAAAGCGAAAAGAACACTTTTTGTTGTCCCCTTTGCTCATCAATTAAAGACGATAAAACATAATGCCCATCAATCCCTGAAGAATTCCATTCTGATGCATTTGCATGAACAGGCAACATTGTGGCACAAGTCCAAGCAAACCAAAAAAATTTACTCATATTATTCCTTTAACATCAATAAAATAAACAATACCAGCACGACATTGTTTTATCCAAAATTAAATCTTATGGCATCAGTATTTAAAAAACATATCAATATAATAACGACTAATAAAATAATGAGAATAGTTAATGAAAACGAATCAGGCGCGATCACAAATATATATTCAACACTATTTAAAGCAGCATTATTTTTGCGATGAATGACAAAATTGAAAACGATAAACAAGGATACAAATCTTATTGCAATCGTATTCATTTATCGATTTGATAAAAAATAAAACCCCATCAAAAATACTTTTACAACATACAAGTATTGCTTATTAATACTAAAATGGCGCATAATACACAAATGGAAAAACAGACATCGATTTTATTTGATGATAGTCACACTATATACATATCGATGCATTAATTGATAAATGAACACCTTATCATTCATCTATAAATTATCTTTATTAAGTCGGTTATTGAATGTACACAAGTGTAATCAAAAATTTAGCTATTCCTTTAGGCTCACAGCCACAAGAAATATTGCAGAACAATTTTCTACAATTCATTGATGAGCATATCCATTTAAATGGTGATAGTAATTTCTTTGCTACATTAGTCTCAGCTCGTATACAGACGATTAATCACTTAATGCCGTTACAAACCGATAATCTATACCACTGTATTACTAGTGATTATGCCCAAGCTATAAATGGTGTAGTGCCACTGGAAGATCTTGCACCACATTATATTGAAATAGAAAAGCAAGCCATTTCGTTATTCGGCAATATTTTATGTTGTTGGGCTGAGTATGAGCATTACTGTATTATTCAACGGGTAATTAAATACCCATTAACAAAAAACAACCCACCACAGGTGGTAGATAACAATGATAAAAATATAGTGGAAGTTGTTGCTAACATAGAGAATGATACGCGCTTGTTTATCACGCCGTATTGTGACCTTCCAATGACGTTAAGTAATGCGATTGCATTAAAAACCATTGAAAATTTCGTGAAGAAAAAACAATGTTACGAACTACTTTATTTTTTAGCGCTCTCGGTTAATGGTGAATATATGATTCAATACTATTATGAAAAAAATACGTTGTTTCCCACCCTACTAACAACAACACATGTCTAGAGCATAATACATACAAAAAATGCTCATACTGATAATAGTACGAGCATCTTAATTTTCACTTACAGGCCAGTCCACATCGCAGCACCTGCGGCCCAAACTTCAACATAGTTGGCATTGCATCGAAACTTTAAATAACCACGATTATTATCTTTTTGATAATTAACATATACCCAACCACGGTTATCTTTCGACTTATTATCCACACTGTTATCAGACATTGCGCTAACGATATAATTTGTTTTAACAGCGATCCGTTGTTGACACATTTCAATATCTTTAACTGTCGGCGGTTGACGTGTTTCAGTCGTAATATCACAGCCGGCTAATAATAATAATGCGGTCACAAAAGCGTATTTTTTCATTGGCTACTTACGTTGTTTATCATCAAGATTATTGCTAATGAGAGACATAACGTAGGTGCACGCTTAGGCTCTGTTAGCTTGTTTGCGCGGGATTCTATAGATAAATAAGAAAAATGATAGTAATACTTTGTCTGTTTGGAAAAATTTTTGAACATTATCACTAATTAACTTTAATTCATGCTTATCGACAGATAATATTTAAAATGCTGCCTGTATATAAAATATATTTACAGCATTTTAAAACAAATAATATTCGCGAAATAATTACAGTTGTTGTCGGTTTTCGTTTAACCAATTAAACCATGCATCCATTCCTTCACCTGTTTTTGCTGACAGTTTAATAACTTGAATTGTAGGATTCACTTTACGTGCATTAGCAATACAATCATCTATATTGACATCAACATAAGGTAATAAATCAACTTTATTGATAATCATTAAATCAGCAGCTGCAAACATATTTGGGTATTTAAGCGGTTTATCCTCACCTTCCGTCACGGATAAAATCGCAACTTTAGAGGCTTCACCGAGATCAAAGCTTGCAGGGCAAACTAAATTACCGACATTTTCAATAAACAAAAAACCAGGTTCATTAATCGCAAGCTGATGATAGGCATCATGGATCATTTGTGCATCAAGATGGCAACCTTTACCGGTGTTAACCTGAATAGCAGGAACAGCGGTTGCTCGAATACGATCAGCATCGTTGCTAGTTTGTTGATCACCCTCGATCACAGCACAAGCACACTGATCTTTTAATGTCATTAATGTTTCAGTTAATAAGGTTGTTTTACCTGAGCCTGGACTTGATACTAAATTTAGTACTAATTGGTGGTTTTCAATAAAATGCTCACGATTATGTGCTGCTAATTGATTATTATTACCTAGAATATCCATTTCTAATGTTAATAACTGTCGTTGTGATACACCAGCAACATGCACTTCAGCTTCACCCTTACCATAATGTAAATCACCAGAATCTAAACACTCAGGTTGATGATCTGCATGATGATGATCATGACTATGGGCGTGGTGATGATCGTGGTCATGCGAATGTATATGACCCTTTTCATGCTCATGATGATGCCCATCCACATGTTGCTGCGGCATAACGCCCGCAGGCAATGTATAATGAACATGATGATGAACATCACCCTGATGGTGATAGTGGTGGTGAATCACAACTGATTGTGGTACTTCTGCCGCTAATTGATCGTTATGCTGGTGTGGATGTTCATGGTGATGATGATCATGGTGTTCATGAGCATATTCGTGAGAATCCTGTTCGTGAGAATGACCTTCAATTCTGCTATCACCGCAGCCGCATACGTTACACATATTATTCAACCTCGATATGTTTAATCATTAATTCTTCTCCAGTTTCAACATTAAGTTGATAACCGTGACAGCGCGGGCAACTCACCCCTCGCTCAGGAATTTCTACATGTTGCTGGCAATCTAAACACCATACACGAGCAGCAACAGATTCAATCTTCAATTGGGCGCCTTCCGCAATCGTGTCACGACAAGCAAATTCAAACCCTGTTGCTAATGCTTGAGGTTCAATACACGACAAAGTACCAATGGTCAGGGTTACACTAACAACACGCTTAAACCCTTGTTTCTCTGCTTGTTCAACCACGGTATCAACCGTATTTATACTTAGTGATAGTTCATGCATTTTAGTGGCACCTATGGGGTAATAGTTGAATCTAGTGGATGGTGAAGCGCATACCATAACTGTCCCGCTGCGATTGCACCGTCATTTGATGGCAGTTTTTCACCACAATATAACGGTTGCGATAGGACAGAGAACTGGTGATAAATTTGATCCATCAATACTCGGTTTTGAAAAACACCACCACCAAGAACAACTGCGTGGTGAGGATGTTGCTTCGCAATCGTGACAATCATTTTAGCAATAGCCATAAACACACTATGTGCTAAGCTATTAATCCATATTTGATGCTGTATATCATTGATTTCACCAACAAGCGGCACTACATGTGCAAATAATGGCTGCCAATCAAAGATACCGCTGTCTGTGATCTGAAAAGACAATGGAATATGGCATAGATCTTGTTTAGCCGCTTGTTCTAATAACAGCCCACATTGACCTTCATAATTAACCTTATCAATCAACCCAAGTAAGCAAGCCCAAGCATCGATAAATCGTCCCATTGATGAGGTATAAGGTGAACGACTACCACTTTGCCACAACCGATATAAATTATTGAAATAGCTATCATTCCAAGAAGAAAAAGCATTTAACTGCATCGCTTTAATATCATCAAGACAATAGCATTCAAGTAACATTGCAAATAATAGTCGTGCAGGCTCTTTTATTGCTTTTTCACCACCAAGAAGACGGAAAGGACGTAAATAACCGAGACGTTGATAGTCTTGGCACGATGCTAGTAACACTTCACCTCCCCAAACCGTATCATCATCACCTTGACCTGTGCCGTCAAAAGTAAAACCAATCACCGGTTTGGTTAAATTAAATTCAGCCATTACAGCCAAAATATGCGCATGGTGGTGCTGTACTTGTAATAAATTTAATGGGATTTTTGATTCAGAAATCAATTTCTTGGCGTAGATTGATGAAGAGTAACCCGCATGTTTATCGCACACAAGTTGTGGTGCCGTCACTTGATATAGCTCTTGTAACTCAGTCACAGCTTGTTGATAACGCTGCTCAGTATCAAGATTGTTAAGATCACCAATATAAGGTGATAAAACCCATTGTTGAGGTAAAGCTAAAGCTATCGTAGATTTTTGTTGTGCGCCTAAAGCTAATGTCATCGTCTCAGCTTTATGACCAAAATGGCTATAGGGCGCATAACCACGCGCCATACGTAGAGTACGTATTTTTCCACCAGCATAATGAACGACACTATCATCACAGGCATGAATAATGGAACGATTATGATCAAGTACACTATCAATAACCCCCCAAAATTGGTGTTTAATTTGCTCAATATCTGTCGCAATTGGCATGCCAGAAACATTCGCACTGGTCATGACTAACACGGCGGTTGCATTAATGTCAGCTAACGCGGTAAACAATAAATAATGCAAAGGAGTATAAGGTAGCATAACCCCTAAATAAGGCACATTAGGTGCAACATTCGCAGCAACACTCACACCAGACGGGGTGCCATGAATAGTTTGATATTTATGCATTAACACGATCGGGCGAGCCTGAGCATCCAATGCTTGCCACTCCATCGCATCACCAATGACTAATTGTTGTGCCGACGTAATATCTGCAACCATTACCGCTAATGGTTTTTGTTGGCGATGTTTAATATGGCGCAATTGTGTAACAGCATCAGGATTGGTGCCATCACAAACAAGGTGAAAACCACCTAATCCTTTAATCGCAACCACCGCCCCAGCTTGAAGACGTTTGGCTAATTGATTAATGGCCGCTTGCTGGGTTAATTCATCTGATACAGCGTTATCATGATAATCAATAAACCGTGTCCATGGTCCGCAAACTGCACAACTTATTGGCTGAGCATGGTAACGACGATCAAGGGGATTTTCATACGCTTGTTGACAATCATGACATAATGCAAAGCTTGCCATACTGGTTGCTACGCGGTCATAAGGTAATGATCGCGTAATACTGTAACGAGGGCCACAATGAGTACAATTGGTAAAAGGATAACGATAATAACGCGAAGTAGGATTCATAATGTCTTGTTTACAGGCATTACAAAGCCCTTGATCGGGAGAAACACACACTGTAGTACTATCACAATGCTGGCTTTTCTCGATACTAAATAATGTTGGCTTTTCTGCGTTGAACCATAATGATAATGGCATCACTGTCATTTGATCTATACGACTTAATAGCGGTGCTTGTTGCTGAAGTTCAATAATAAATTGTTCAAGGTTTTCAATCTTACCTTGAGCATCTATCTTGACGCCTTCTGAATCATTAATTACCCATCCAACAAGCGCATATTTCAGCGCCAGTTGGTAGACAAAGGGGCGGAAACCGACCCCTTGTACAATGCCGGTAATATGAATATATTGTCGTGCAAAGTTGTCTTTCACTGCGATTTTCCAGCTAAATTACGACAGCATTAATATGCCACCAAAGGCTGCCATAACAACACCAACTACACGCATTAAACGTTGGTTGATTGTTGATGTCATGACGAACTTACCTAATGCAATACCTGACACATGTAAGATTGCCGTTGCTACAATAAAACCACTGAAGTATTCCAGTGCTTGTGCGTCAAGCGGCATTTCCATGCCATGTGCCATACCGTGGAATAGTGCGAAAGCCATTACTAAGCCCGTTGCCACTTTCTCTGACATACGGCCACCAGCTAATAACATTGCCCCCATACCAATAACAGATAAAGCAATACCCATTTCAATGCCCGGTAATACCATGCCCGCAACACCTAATGCACCACCGATAACCATAATTCCAATAAATGCCATAGGTAAACGTGATACTGCTTTACCGCCCATTAATGCAGCTAATAGACCCACACCAATCATTACGGATAAGTGATCAAGACCTGTAAATGGGTGAACAAAACCGGTCATAAAACCCGTTGTTGTATGGGGACCTATGTGACCTGGGTGTGCTAAAACGAGGGGTGAAAAAAGAGTAAGCGCACTGGCAACAATATGTTTAAGTTTCATTTATTTTTGTCCTTAGTGTAATAGAATGAAAACCCGACCTAACGGGGATTTATTGCTAATGAATAATAAGCTTATTCATTAACATTAAATTCAATACCTAAGCGTGATTAAATCATTCCTATAATGCGCTCAGAATGCGTATAAGCATCTGCACGGCCATTACGACAATGACCCAATAACGTCAGGTTAAGTTTTTCCGCTAAATCAACGGCCATTTTGGTCGCTGATGAAATCGCTAATAATACTTCAACGCCTGCTGCCGCTGCTTTTTGAACCATTTCAAAACTGGCACGACTTGTGACCAATACAGCGCCACCGGTTAGCTGTTGTTGATGAATACACCCCACCAATTTATCTAATGCAATATGACGACCGACATCTTCAAAAATAGCAGCGACTTGACCTTGGTTATCGATATACACCGCAGCATGAGCAGAGCCTGTTAGTTGATTCAATTGCTGCTTGCGTAATAATTGTTGTAAGACAGGATCAAGATGACTTAAATCAAATTGCACCGATGACGGCACAGGTGCTAATACACGGCATACCGTTTCTAATTTTTCTTCACCACAAATACCACACCCCGTCAGCCCTGCTAATGAGCGACGTTTTTGCTGCAAACGTACAACACAACGGTTAGCAATGGTAACGTTAATATTGATGCCATCGCATGTGGGTGTCATCTCAATATCATGAATATCACGATGATGATCAATGATCCCTTCTGATAACGAAAAGCCAATCGCAAACTGTTCTAAGTCATTAGGCGTGCACATCATGACGGTGTAAGCAACACCATTAAAAGCAATGGCAACCGGCGTTTCTTCAATAATGTAATCAAGTTCATTGCAATCATTTTTGCCTTTACGGTAACGTACAATAGGACGTTCACTTGCATTACAAAACATCGATTCCGGTAACGCTTCAAAGGTGTTCAACATCTTTTTCCTTTACTTATCTATTACGATATTTATTTTTTATTTATAATATTCAATTAATTAAACGAAAATCTTGACTATTCAAACCCATTTTTTGCATGCGTGATAACAATGTAGTTCGCTTTAAACCCAACTGATTCGCCGCACCATTAGGACCTGCAATAACACCACCACAATGAATTAATGCATCGACTATCATTTGTTTATCAATCATCGGTGACGGTAATTTAACATCAGCGGGCAATACAACATCTTGTATCACAGGCTCGACTGGCGTAAGAGTTAACATTGATGGTGATGAAACCAATTCTTGGGTTGGCACGTTAAGCACATGACCTCGTGTCAAAATAACTGAACGTTCGATCACATTACGTAACTCACGCACATTACCGGGCCATGAGAATTGCTGCATAATATGCATATCTTCAACCGCAATAGAGGTAATATTTTTACCCATTTTTTTTGCTAACTCTCGCGTAAAATGTTTTACCAATAAAGGAATATCTTCTGCTCGTTCTCGTAACGGCGGAATCTCAATTGGAAAAACATTTAAGCGATAATACAAGTCATTACGAAATTGTTTTTGTTGTACCATGTCTAATAGGTTCACATTAGTCGCCACCACAATACGAACATCAATACTGATCAACTGATTTTTACCAACACGCTCAATTTCATTTTCTTGCAAAACACGTAATAATTTAGGCTGTAACTCCAATGGCATATCGCCAATTTCATCTAGAAATAGTGTGCCTTTATGCGCTTGTTCAAATCGCCCCACACGTTGAGTTACAGCACCTGTGAATGCACCACGTTCATGACCAAACAATTCACTTTCAAACAAACCACTCGGGATCGCCGCACAATTCATCTTTACCATGTCAGTTTTACTGCGATGACTCATTTTATGGATCGCACGTGCAATCAACTCTTTACCTGTACCAGATTCACCTAAAATTAATACGGTACTGTCACAGCTTGCTACTAATGCAACTTGCTCTAACACTTTATTCATCACTTCACTTTGACTAATAATGTCATCGAAAATAGCATGCTCGTCATAGCTCTCTTCAATGCTGATAAACTTAGTCTGTAGTCGATGCGGTGTTGCTGATTGATGCACTTTTATACTGTGTATAGCCAATGCAACACGGGCTGATATTTGCTTAAATAACTCAATCTCCGTCTGCTGAAATTGTGTTTCTACTGCCTTGACATAACAGATATAACCGATCGTTAACCCTCTAAATATCATAGGTATAATACAAGCACTTTTAGCCTGTGATGAAAAATAGGGACTATTATCATCATGGTTTAATTTATAAATATCAGCCGCAGTCAAAATAACAGCTTGGTTATTTTGAACCGCATTCTTAATCATACTGTCATCGGTAAAAAAATGGCATTGATAATCCATTTCACCATTAATATCAACATCACCACCAGAATATTGATTATAGTGGCCGTCTTGAGACTGTATAATTGATAGTTCATTCATTCCAAAACGTTGATATAAAAAATGCAATAATGAACCAATCAGTTCTTTTTTTGAACTCTGATTAATAACCGCATTTGTAATATCAACTAAAAACTGGAAATCTTTATGCTCATTACTTAATTGCTGAGTGAGCGATGATGCAATTTGATGTTCAAGAATATGTTCGATCATTGCAGCAACCATATTATTGAACAGTTTAAATTGTTTTTCTACATCATCATGATTAGGTAGACGAAGGTTAATATATTCAATAGCACCTAACTGTTGGTTTGCTATTAGTAGCGGTATTTTACAGTATGTTTGGATATTAGTGTATGCCGGATGAAGAGATAATTGAGGAAAAGTACGATAAAGCTCTTCACCATTAATGTAATGGCTATATTCACACGATACAACATGATGAAGACTTAAACTATCTTCTGAATAATCATAACGTTGGAACTCTTTATCTGCATTTTGATAATATAAAATTGATTGAGCACTTATGTCATCTTTTAAAATAATATTAACACGATCAGCATCGATAAATAATAAACGTTCATTATTTAGAAAATTAATCACACCTGAAATGTCATTTATAGACAATAATGCCTTAGAAAAGATCATTAAATCGCTTTCAAAGTTTTCCATGCTAACATTAACTCTTACTGATAATATGGCTCGAATAGCGAATAAAAATCCAAGCATTTATTATACAATTCTCAATCATTTTAATAACCAAGTATTGATCCATATCAATCAATAATTATTAACAACAGTATCTTTAAAATAAAACGAATAAAAATTAAAATATTTGAGCTGACAAATAAATTAAAACAATGATTTTTAATAACAAAAAACACAAGGAACCAAGATAAAAATAATCAATCTTTTATCTTGGAAACCTTATTTTCATTTATGATGCTATATATTGTATATCAAACATAACAAGTCTTATTTACACAACATTTTTATGCATTAGCAACATGGTTTTTCAAACGTGCTTTTAAATTACTGTATTCAGTTTGTACATAATTTTCAGCCCATGGCTGATCATCAATGTTCTCTACTTTAACCGCACAGTATTTAAATTCAGGCGTATTTGAAATAGGATCGACATGCTCAATGGTTAATTCATTACATGCGCCAATCCACCATTGGTATGTCATGTAAACCACACCTCTGTTTACACGCTCATTGTAGTTAGCACGCGAGATAACTTTGCCGCGACGAGAAGATACCCACACTAATTGTTGATCATCGATCCCCAATGCTTTGGCATCATTCGGGTGCATTTGCACATAACCAGGTTCATCAGCCAATGTTTGTAGTGCAGAACAGTTACCTGTCATTGAACGACAAGAATAGTGGCCCACTTCACGTACAGTTGACAATACCAATGGATATTCGGCATCAGGTTGCTCTAGCGGCGGACGCCAATCAGCACCAATGAAGATACCTTTACCCGAAGGTGTAGTGAACTTGTTGTCTTTAAATAAGTAAGACGTACCTGGGTGATCTTCTGTTGGACAAGGCCATTGTACAGATTTTAGATCAGCCATTTTTTCATACGTCACACCGGCATAATCAGGACATAACGCACGTAGTTCATCCCAGATTTCTTCAGTGTTATTGTACGACATAGGGTAACCCATGTACGTTGCTAACAAACTAAAGATTTCCCAGTCAGGTTTCACATTACCGGTCGGAACCACTGCTTTATAGAAGCGTTGGAAACCACGGTCAGCACTACTGTACACGCCTTCATGTTCACCCCAGCTTGTTGCAGGGAAAATAACATCCGCAAATTCCGCTGTTTGAGTCATGAAGATATCTTGAACGATAACCAATTCCATTTTACGCATAGTCGCGCGCATGGCGGCAAGATCAGCTTCAGTTTGTGCTGGATCTTCACCAAAGATATAAAACGCTTTACAAATACCTTCATCAGCCTTGTGGCCAACTTCAGTCAGACGGTAGCCCGGCTTACCTGAAAGCTCAACACCCCACGCTTTTTCAAACTTTTCGCGGTTTGCATCAATGTTTACGTCTTGATAGCCAGGGAATTGGTGCGGCAACATACCCATATCACAGGTACCTTGAACGTTGTTTTGACCACGAACCGGACCACAACCTACACCAGGACGGCCAAAGTTACCGGTTAACAGTGCAAGACCCGCTAAACCACGAACCACGTCAACTGCCTGACCGTACTGAGTAACGCCCATACCCCATAGAATCATAGCTTCAGGTGCCGCAGCGTAAGTACGTGCAGCCAAACGGATATCCGCAGCTTTTAGACCTGTTACTTCTTCCACTGTTTCTGGCGTGTAACGTGAAGCAATTTCACGGAACTCATCAAAACCTTCAGTGTTGTATTGTACGAACGCTTTATCGTAAAGATTTTCTTCGATAATCACATTTGCTAACGCATTAACAAGTGCCATGTTCGAGCCGTTCTTTAACGCTAACCATTGATCAGCAACACGCGCAGATTCGATCTTACGTGGGTCACATACAATAATTTTAGCGCCATTTGCACGGGCTTTTAAAATATGTCGTGCTACAACTGGGTGAGAATCAGCCGCGTTGTAACCGAAGATGAGTAAGCATTTAGTTTGTTGAATTTCGGGAATCGCGTTACTCATTGCGCCATTACCTACTGTTGTCTCCAGACCGGAGACTGATGGTGCGTGTCACACCCTAGCACAGTGGTCAACATTGTTGGTTCCGATCACCGCCCTTGCGAGTTTTTGCATCACATAGTTGGCTTCGTTACCCGGACCGCGGGCTGAACCTGTTGTCATTATCGCATCTGGACCATACTGCTTTTTAATTGCCATTAGCTTATCGCCGGCAAATTGAATAGCTTCGTCCCAAGACACGGCTTCTAAGGCTGACTCACGTGTACGGCGAATCATTGGTTGCTTCAAGCGTGGCGTTAATAAGTTGGTATCGTTGAGGAAATCCCAACCATAGTAGCCTTTCAAACAAAGTTGGCCTTCATTGGTACGACCCATTGCTGGTTCTGCTGCCACGACTTTGTTATTTTCGACAACCAACTTTAGTTTGCACCCAGTACCACAGTAGGGACAAACAACAATTGATTTTTTCATACTAACCTTTTTGGCTATAATTGTTATTAATGCGTATTTTAAACCAAGGGTTTATAACACTAACGAATGATTGCTACAGCATCATTGAGCGCTGCTGCTTCACGTTTTTGCTTGCTGGCTTCGGTCAATGTTTCAGGTTCAATAATCTGAATCGCGTTTGTTGGACAGACTTCCACACACGCAGGACCAGCATCACGATGGGAACACAAGTCACACTTTAATGCTTGAGACTGAGGAACCATGCGCTTAAATAACGACGCGCCTTTGGACTCTTCAACCATTTTAGTCACAACATTCATTGCGCCGAAAGGACAAGCGATGACACAGGTTTTACACCCGATACAACGTGACTGAATCACTTTCACATAACCATCTTCTAAAACGATGGCATTATTAGGGCAAACCTGAGCACAAGGTGCATCATCACATTGACGACACATAACTGGTGTTGTTACATGCGCATTTTTCACCAAGGTCAAACGAGGTGTAAATTCTACTGCATCAACACCAGTAAGCATTCCGTCTACTTGGTGAGAAACAACACATGCAATTTCACAGGTTCGACACCCAATACACAGATTTGGATCTGCAAAAACAAACCGGTTCATGGTCTATACCTTGTTAATGTCGATACATCACAGCATAGTGTTATGCTACGATACTTTATAAGCATTTATTGTACCAAAAATATCCACAAATCGAATTTATTTTTAAGCCAATGAAATATAGTTAAAAAAAAAGAAAGTGCGAGCACTGTCACGCTTTCTTTTTTTAGAGTGTCGATAATCACTTTCTATTAATCAAATCCATCGTCATTTTTCGTCAATACTATCGACACTTTATCGACACCGACTAACAGCGATTACTTAGCAATGCTCAAAACCACCCGATCCTTGCCATTCAGGTAAACGCTGATAAATAGTTTCAACCGCGGTTTGCACCATCTCAGTTAATGGAAATGAAAATGCGACAATCGCAGGCTGAATACCCACAAAAATAACCTCAGGCACAAAGGTTTTTAAATCATCAATCAAAAAATTGAGCGGTAAACTATGGGTCGAGACCACATACATATCGACAATAGTTTCTGGATCAATAATTCTCACTTCTCCCGCCTGTTCACCGATATCAGCCGCATCCACCACAATCACTCGTTGCGGTTGAGCTTTACGAATAAGGTGCAAACAATCTTCAGGCATCGAGCCGCCTTCAAGTACACTCCAGCCTGTAATCGGATTATCTTTGATCATTTTTGCTAATAAGGGTCCAGCGCCATCATCTCCCATCATGCTATTACCCACGGTGAGTACAATATTGCTGACAGACAAATCAACATCATCGTTAGAGACACTTTCGCCCATCACTGTTGACAAATTCACTTCCTGTAACATAGTTAGCGTATTCCTCGAATCATCATATACATGGTCGGTTCACGGTGAATATCCCCAAGCGCGGTAATAAAATCACGAGTCAATTGCTGTGATCGCGCATTTTGAGTTGAACTATCAATCCGATCAAACGCTAATGCCAGCATATTAAGATGTTCAGGATAAATGGTGATTTCACCAAACACAAAATAGCCTTTCATTTTATTAAATGCTTCACCGTCTTGTGGTAAGCCACTGATCCAATCTAGGTATTTATCACCTTCACATTCAATTACGGCCTTTAAACAATCGACCACACCTAAATGGTGACCGATCGCCAAACTGTAATACATGATCTGCTTAGCTTCTTCTGGCACATCATAGCTCTCATCAACAAACTTACGTCCTAAGGTATAAAAGTAGACGTGGCCTTGAAAATGACACGACTGTGTTAATTCCACTAAAGCAGTACTCATTGGTGACAACCTTCACACGATGCTTGACCTTGTTGTGTGCTCGGACATGCTTCTGAACCTGTTAATGCTGTCATGGTTTTTGATAGCAAAATATTCACGATTTCAGTAAGTCGCGGATCATCTTTAGTTGCAAGGTAAGCACTGATTTTTTGATCAACGTCATCGGCACTACAAGTAGCGAGTACATTCATAACGTCATCAGCAATACGTTGTCCTTGCACATAACCTGCAAGTACGCGTGCTTGACGCTCAATCATCACTTTAATATCCAATGGAATTTCAGTGTGTTTTAAACTTGCCTTTTGTACTTCAGGTTGATGCACTTTGGCTTTTAATTTTTGATCAAGTAAACCCAGTGCAACCGCAAACCCATAAATGGTCGCCGCGGGGGTCGGAGGACAACCCGGAATGTAAACATCTACTGGGACAATTTTATCCGTACCACCCCATACACAATAAAGGTCGTGGAAAATACCACCATCACAACCACATGCACCGTATGAAATCACAATCTTAGGATCAGGTGCTGCTTCATAAGCACGTAATGCAGGTGCACGCATAGCACGAGTTACTGAACCGGTATACAGCAAAATATCAGCATGACGTGGAGACGCTACAATTTTAATACCAAAGCGCTCGGTATCAAAAATAGGTGTCGTGGCCGCAAAAATTTCGATCTCACATGCGTTACAACCACCGCAGTCAACTCGGTATACATACGCTGAACGACGAATCTCCTTGATCAATGCATCTTTTAGCTTTTGGCTATTCGGTGGCAATTCAACAGGTACGGTTTGAGTGTGGGCTGTGCCGACTAATTGTTTAATACCTTTCATTACTTTTGATCCCCAAGGTAACGTAGGTGACTGACATTTTCGCTATCTAGCATATTGTTACGACGACGACATTCAGGGCATGTTTCAATTTGCTTACGGCGCTCTTGAAGTTGCTCACCCGTTACACCACTGTGTGCTAACGTATCTAAAACATATTCAAGTAACTTACGTGCCACAAATGGACGTTCACATTGACGACAATTTGCTAACGTAAATACCGCTTCATCATAAAGATCGGCTTTACTGGTTACCGCTAACTCAAAATTCTGAGTCAATTTAATCGCATGAGTTGGACACACTTCTTCACAACGGCCACAGAAAATACAGCGAGCGGTTGACAGTTCCCAACGACGAGTGCCCGCTTTGGCATCTGTTTCCATGATCAAAGCATTGGCAGGACAAGCGCGCGTACATGCACCACAAGATAAACACTGATCAGCGTCTAATTCTGGCTTACCACGAAAATCTTCATTCACTTCCATCGGAGCAAAAGGATATTTGGTGGTAACTGACCCTGTTTTTATTACCGTTTTTAATAACTTAAACACATGACCTCCTAAAGCTTGAATGGCGAGTTCTTGCGGTCAATGCTGTATTGCTCAATCGCTTTATAAGGAACTGTTTTACTACGTTGTTTTTTAGTATCAACAATAGTTACACGGTCAGTACATGAGTAACATGGATCTAAGCTACCAATGATTAACGGCGCATCTGCCACAGTGTTACCACGTAACATATAGCGTAATGTTGGCCAGTTAGCATATGTAGCTGCACGACAACGCCAGCGGAATAACTTCTGATTATCGCCGGTCATGCTCCAGTGAACGTTTTCACCACGTGGTGCTTCAGTAAAGCCCAATGCGAATTTATTCGGTTTATAGTCAAAGCCTTCAGTTAAAATCGCACCTGGTGGCAAGTGATCCAAACCGTATTCAATCACATTTAATGATTCAAACACTTCGCGTACACGTACCATTACACGAGAGAATACATCACCATTTTCCATCACTTGAATATCAATCGGTACGCTACCGTATGACTCTAATGATTGGCCATGCACAATACGCACATCACGGTTAAAACCACTCGCACGGATCAATGGACCTACAGGGCTGTAATCACGTGCAATTTGCTTTGATAAAATACCCACACCTTCAGTGCGGCTACCGATATTTGGTGTCGCAAGTAGCACATCCACCAGCTCAGAGAACTTCTGATGGACTTCTTTCACCATCGCAATACCTTGTACGCGCTGCTGTTTTAGAAAATCACGACGTACGCCACCAATTAAGTTCATGCCATATGTTTTACGGGCACCTGTTAGTAACTCAGCCAATTCCATGGTCTTTTCACGCACACGGAAAAATTGCATAAAGCCAGAGTCAAAACCAACGAAATGGCTTGATAAACCAATGTTTAATAAGTGACTGTGCAGACGTTCAACTTCAAGTAATACCGTACGGATCATCTTGGCGCGGAATGGCACATCAACCGATAATGCATTTTCAATGGTATTGCTGTAACCGACACTATGAGTAAAACCACAGATACCACATACACGGTCAGTTAACTGTGCCACTTCATGGTAACCCATGCGTGTTTCAGCTAATTTTTCCATACCACGGTGAACATAGAACATACGGTAATCCGCATCAACAATGTCTTCACCATCAACGAATAAACGGAAGTGACCCGGTTCATCCGATGTAATATGTAACGGACCCACAGGCACGATACGGTTGCTGTCATTACCCAGTTGATTATCAAATTGGTACGTTTCAGTTTCTGTTGTTGGTTGTGGACGCTGACGGTAATCCATTGCATCTTTACGCAATGGGTGCAGGTTTTCAGGCCAATCATCGGGTAGAACTAAACGACGTTCATCAGGCAAACCTACTGGGCGTAGACCGTACATATCACGGATTTCACGCTCGCCCCATACCGCAGCAGGAATGGTTGGAGTAATAGAGATAAACTCTTGGCTATTAGCATCAACTAAGACTTTTACCGTTACCCAGCTTTTTACTTCACCTTCCATAGAAAGCGCATGATAAACCGCAAAGTGACCATTAAGGCTACGTTCATCATTACCAAAAGTAACCGTTAACCAGCCGCCTTGATCGTAGTAAAGCCATTTCATCACCTCAACCAACGAAGTCATTTTAACGGTGATAGTCACTTGGTTTTCGGTCTGCCACTCTTCATCAATAATTGCGGATGGAAAGAAATGATTCACACCATCGACATAATTTTTACCAATACGACCCGCTTGTGGCTGCGAGTGAAATTGTTGAGATGTATTGTTTGTCATATCTATTACTTACCAACCAAAAATTAAAAATATCAGTGCCAATACAGCCACTAAAAACGCAGGGAAAATCGTACGGTGAATTTGAGTAAAACGTACACGTGCCATGGTGTTTTCAACTAAACCAGCAATCAAGAACACCACAAACAATTTAATCAACAAAATGATGGAAGCTGAAAATAAGCCACCAAAACTTAAGCTGCTTGCTTTACCCCAAGGAATGAAAATCGCAAGGAATAACTGTGCAACAACAAGTTGTTTTAAACCTAAACCCAATTTCACCATCGCCAATGCAGAACCTGAGTATTCTGTTACTGGGCCTTCTTGAAGCTCTTGCTCTGCTTCTGCACTGTCAAACGGCACTTTGCCCATTTCGATAAACAATGCAAACGCACATACAAGACCTGCAAGAATAACGGTTAATGGATGCTGCCAATGGTTATTCGCTAACGCGTGGCTGATATAACCTAAGTCAGTGGTACCAACACTTAACGCAACCACGACAATTGCAAGAATTAGAATTGGCTCAACTAAGATACCCAACGTCAATTCACGGCTACTACCGATACCTGCAAACATACTGTTTGAATCGATACCTGATAATGCGAAGAAGAAACGGAAAATCGCTAACAAGTAAATATCGGTAATAATGTCACCCGAAATTGGAAACGGTGACACTTGAGTAACGGTAGGCAGTGCCATGCCAATTAATAGCATTGTCACTACAAGTACCCATGGCATTATCCAAAAAATAAAACCAGAGTTTGCAGGTGCTACCGATTGGCGACGCAATAATTTGGCAATATCACGGTAATCTTGTAATACACCAGGCCCTTGACGCGAATGAATTTTAGCGCGAATAACACGAGAAAAACCCGTTGCCAGTGGCGCTAACATCAGCATTAAAATAGCTTGGACAATCGCTAAAACAATCCAACCCGCTGTTGGCATTTCAAGTGGGGACATTAGAGACTAACTCCTGAAATGAGAGGAACAAACAACACCACAATCACCACCGCAATAACGCAGAAGCGACACACTTTACGACTATCGAGTGTTGGATTTTCACCACCTTCACTTAAATGAGGCAATACAAAACGCTCAGTCAATGATGCTTGGCGGTTGTTATAAATAAAGCCAAACATATTACGCATCGGACGGGTAATACTTGCAGCAGAAACCGTCATACGTTGTTCGTATTGGTAACCACACGCCCAAGGATCACCTTGATGACGACGAGCAAGACGACGTTGACGGAAAGCATAAAGTAACGCAGCAGGTACTAAAGTTAATAGTGCCAGTGCAATAGCGATGATAGGTGTTGAAAGGATCGCTTGATCAGCAACCGCAGGATATACCGTTAAACCATGAGCAACCGCTAATGGTGTCATATTTAACATTGATGAAGCAATTGATGAGAAGTAAGGTGCTATCCATGGTGCACACACGCCTAATACCACACACAATATTGCCAGTGATGTGGTTGCGGTGATCATTGCAGGACCCACTTCTCGAGTATTGGCTGCGCGTTCTGTTTTAGGTGCGCCAGTAAAACAAATACCGTATACCTTCACAAAACACATACATGCTAATGCGCCCGTAAACGCAAGCATTACCATACCAAATGGACCAAAGACTAGGTTTGCAACTGTGCCAACTTTACCCATGCTAAATAGCGATTGGTAAATAAACCATTCTGAGACAAAACCATTTAATGGCGGCAATGCACAAATTGCTAACGTACCAATCAAAAATGCGGCGGCTGTTTTAGGCATTGTTTTCGCCAAACCACCCATGTCATCCATTTCTTTGGTATGCATACGAAATACAATTGAACCAGAGCCTAAACATAACAGGCCTTTGAACACTGCGTGGTTTAATAAATGATATAGACCACCAAGAAGACCAAGCAATGCTAATACTGGATGATGTGAAGCAATACCAATCATACTCACACCCACACCAATTAAAATGATGCCGATATTTTCAATAGTATGGTATGCCAACAATCGTTTGATATCGTGTTCTGCTAGTGCGTACATTACGCCAAGCACAGAAGACACTGCACCAAAGATTAACACCAAGAAGCCCCACCATAATTGGGTTGCGCCAAGAAATAAAATCGCAAACTTCAAAATACCGTAAATACCAATCTTAACCATCACACAAGAAATCAAGGTTGAGCAGTATGACGGTGCAATCGGATAAGCTTTAGGTAACCAGCCATGTAAGCCAATACCAGCCGCTTTAATACCAAAACCAACTAAGGCTAATAAGAACACTAGAGATGCCGTTGCTCCAGTAACAGGGTTATGCATGATGGCACTAAACTGATAACTATCGGCATGAGAAGCAACGATCATAAATGCCACTACAACTAAAAAACTGGCTGCATGATCAGCAATAAAATATTGCAAGCCTGCTTTTTTACTTGTCGCACTACCATCACTAGTAACAATTAACCAAGAAGCCAGTGAAATGATCTCCATAAATACAATAAAGACCATTACATTGGCTGACACCACAAGCGCTGTCATCGCTGCGGCAAAAATATTGAACAGGACATTAACCTTCCAACCACCTTTGCCGTAGTATTCTTCTAAATAGTTAATTGAATAAACTGAAGCTGCCATGGTTACGACTGAAATGACCACCACCATTAGTGCTGATAGCATATCCATACTAAACCAATGACTGATCGCCGCCGTCGCATCCGCTGTATCGAAACCCGAAACAATCGTGCTTACCCCTGCAATGATGCCAAACAATCCACCAAATGCACTGATTACTCCAGCAATACGTAAACTTTCTTGCTCATGTTTACGCCCCTGATACGATAAAATCGCAGCCACGGCATAACTAATTAAAGCAAAACAAACTAAAACTAATGGGCTCATCGTGTTACTGCTCCACCTTTGGCTGACGCTGAACTATCTGCCGCGCACACACGTTTAATATCACGTGTTTTCGCGATACTTGCTTCATCAATCAGGATTATCGCTTGCGTTGGACACACTTCAGCACACGCGGGTCCTTGTTCTCGAAAACCACACAAATCACATTTAACCGCAATGCTTTTTACTCCTGGTTCCCAAGCAAGAATATCTTGACCAAATGTACTTGGAATAGAAGTTGAAGGATTACTTGAACGGATAGTGGAAGGGATATAAGTATCGTAGCTATTTGCCATCGCAATAGGTCGACTACCATCAAATGCGATTGCACCAAAAGGACAAGCAACAGCACATAAAGTACAACCAACACACAAGGTTTCATTAAGCATGACACGATCTTGTTGCTTGGTGATCGCTTGTACTGGACATACTGTGGCACAAGGTGCATCTTCACAATGACGACACATCACAGGCGCTGTGGCATCATCAAGTTTAACCACGGTTAGGCGGGGATGGCTTTGCAGTCCTTGTTGTTTATGTACTGTCGAACAAGCTGCCATGCAGGTGCCACAACCAATACACTTCTCAGGATCTGCAATTACAAAGCTTTTCATTGTCTACCTAGTCAATCGCAAAAAAACCTATTAAAGCAAGAAATATGCCACACAAGTATAATTTGAATAATAACTATAATATCAAAAGCTTAAAAATACATAATAGTAAAAAAATACTTTCTTAGATAACAATATATTGATTGTGGTGCCGTCAGCGGTAACTTCGACACAGCCATGTCGACACACTTCGACAGTCGAGTGTCGAACCATCATCTTAAAGAGCGGCGTCTATATCAGAAAAAGTACCATACGAAAAAGCCCTCTACCTATATTTCACATAAGTAAAGGGCCTTTATTGATACTCTAGATAGGATGCTGCATGGTATTAACAACGTTGCTTGCTAACCTATATTTACCGTTATCTGTTAATGCCATGCTTTTAAAATAATGCGCTCATCATCATCACGTTTAACCCAACCATCTTTTTCCATTCGGTTCGCTAGCGGAATAGAATATTTACGACTGAGATCGGTACGATCTTTAATATCCGTCATGGTAATACGATCATGGGGTTGATGATCTGCAATTACCGCTTTCACAAGATCTAAATATACCCCCATATCAAAATAGATATTTTCATCAAGCGCGGTAATGTATTTTTGGTGGCTTAATTGACGTAACCACTTTTTACCACCGACAATTTTGACTTTATTTAACTCAAGCCCAGCTTTGCCAAACTGACGAATTTGATGCAGAATATTAAGCGCATCTTGAGGTAAATCGTCTTCATTATCACCTTGTCCAACACACCATTTACCGTAACTTAAATGCACTTTCTGTTGTTGCTTTAAACGCTGCATAATCAGTTCAATCACGGCGTCATTGATCCGTAACCGACTGCATAATTCCGTCGAAGCCATAGAGATACCGCCACCCAGTAATGTTTCAACTTGTTGCGATATATCTGTTAGCCATTGGTTGTCAAAACAAAATGGTGCAATAAATGTTTGTTGTTCCGTTGGTTTAAAATCAACGTCATGACATTCAAAATAACCTTGTAACACTAACAACATCTGTCGTTGTGACTCTGGCTGTAATTGATGCGGTAAATTATTTAGCACGTCATATAGACGGCGTTTTTGATAACCAAAAATATAATCAGTCCACACCACTTCTGCGCCATGCTGTAAACCACTGCCACCTTTTTGGATCATCGCCAATCGTTGACCAAATAATAATGGCATTGGTTTTTCAAACACTAATCGAGCTAGCTCAGTATTGGGGATATAGCTCAGACGTGCTGTTCCGTGCCATGTTCCCATCGCCACTTCCACTTGGCGTTGTTTTTTAACTTTTAACTTTGTCGCTGTTTTAGTTAATCGTACAATACATTGATCACGCAAGGTGATGTGTTGATTGATACCGGTAATCAACTGCCCTCTACCAATATCCTTACGGCCAACCCCTTTAACATTCACCGCGACACGGCATGTTGCTGAAACTGAGGTTAATTGCTGGTGATAAGCCTGAATTGATCGCACTGTCCCAACAAGGTTTGATGGATGACACCGTACTTTATCGCCAATCGCTAATTGTCCTTGCGCGAGTGTACCCGTTAGCACCGTACCAATTCCGTTAACAACAAACACCCGATCAATATACATCAGAGGATCTGTCGCAGGCTCAAGCACTGCAATATCATCACTGTTTGCTGGCGCGATAACTTTATGACGTGCAATGTTGACCCGTACGGTATCAATTAAAAGTTGGCGCAGCGCTTCAATGTTATCTTTCTTTAATGCAGAAACAGTCACAATTTCAGGTAACAACCCGCTACGTTCCATGACTTGTTCTAACACTTGGTCTTCTATTTCAGCTAATTGCTCTGCATTGACTTTATCGCGTTTATTAATACAAACAACAATATCTTCAATCCCCATCGCATGTGCAACATCAAGGTGTGAAGTGGTCATTGGCATCCAACCTTCATCGGCCGCTACCACTAATAACAACACATTTAAATGCCATACGCCCGCGACCATATTACGCAAATAACGTTCATGTCCTGGTACATCAACCACACCAATAGTATTGCCATGATCATCTTGAAAATGCGCAAAGCCTAAATCTTGGGTCATGCCTAATTGCTGCTCATGAGGACGGGCGGTGATCATGCCTGTTAACGCTTCAATCAACGCAGTTTTACCATGGTCAACATGCCCAGCAAGACCAACTACGGCTTGATATTGTGTCGATATTACCGCCATTATTTAGCCTCAGTATTTTTATAAGATTGAATATAACCGTCAAGTTGAGCAATAAAGTCGATATGATCGCTATCTAATAAAGTCGCGACATTTAATAGCAACTGATTACTATTAACATAGCCAATTATCGGGATCGGTAATTCACGTAGCGCATCTAAATGCAGTTGTGCTTTACCGGGTAAGGTAAGTTTAAGACCATAACAAGGATAGGTTTCACTAGGAATGGCACCGCCACCGACTTGCATCACCAGAGGAACAGCCTGAGCATAAGATTTCCATCGTAGCGCCCATTGTTGAGCTAACGTTTGACTCACTTTAGCGCGATCTAACGCCTGTTGCGCGACACCAAAAGCCGCAGGATCACGGTTAAGTTTCTGGACTAATAATTGCTCAAGCATGGATAAAACAATTCGTCCCGGACGGAAGGTACGCATCATCGGGTTTTTAGCTAATTGTTGGCAAAGTTTTGGGCACCCTGCAATAATGCCCGCCTGCGGTCCACCAATGATTTTATCACCAGAGAAACAGACTAAATCAACGCCCATTTGCAAATAGCGTGGTAATGACACTTCACTTTGGGCATATTGTTCAGACGATAATCCAGAGCCTTGATCGATCACTAATGAAACATGCTCAGGTAGGCGTTCAGCCACATCCTGAATATCTGGCGATTCAGTAAACCCCTGCATTGAAAAATTAGACTGATGTACCATTAAGACCATCGCAGTATTTTCAGTGATCGCATTAATATAGTCATCACTGGTGGTAATATTGGTGGTGCCAACTTCAACTAACTTACAACCAGAAAGGGCTAGAATATCAGGGATACGAAAACCACCGCCAATTTGAACTTGCTCACCGCGAGAAACAATCACTTCTTTACCCGCAGCCAACGCATGCAGCACTAAGTAAACTGACGCAGCATTATTGTTTACAATTACACAATCTTCAGCGCCAATCCAACTCTGGATCAAGGTCGGTAATAAACCATTACGATCACCACGTTTACCATCAGCTAATTTCAACTCAAGGTTGTTATACCCCGTATTAACTGCTTTAACGCTGTCCCAAATTTGTTCGTTAATTGGAGAACGTCCAAGATTGGTGTGCACTGCTATACCGGTAGCATTCATTACTCGTTGTTGGCGACGACGATATAACTGACGGCAACTATCAAGCACTAAGGCCATAATATCGAGATCATTAACACCTTGAGTTTTAAAATCAGGGTGCTGACGGATAGATGCAAACAGTTGACGCAGTGTATTAGTTACAACTGGGCGACTTAATAAGCGCACATAATCAGTTAAATCTGAATGCTGAAGAAGTTGTTCAATTTGAGGAAAACGGTAGTTGATTGTTGGAGCGAGTGATGCAGAAGGTAGAGCTGGCGATGTTATTGTCGTCACGATAAGTTCCTTGGCTGAATTGCAGACAACAGCACTCATACCCTAGCCCAAATAGGCAAAGTAACGAGTGTCAGAGGAACCATTTAAACGCGCGAAAAATGGCGGAAGAGGCAGGAATTGAACCTACCAAAGCTTATACAGCTCACATCGGTTTTGAAGACCGAGAAGGCCACCAGACCTCATCTCATTCCGAAATTCTTTTGCATCATAATGTAACTATCATCGTTATTATTTGATTTATATCAATTCGTAGCACAAATACCACTATACCAATAAAGTATTTATTTGAACGTGTAATATTTCATCATACAAAAGTTAAATTCCGTTATCATTATGAACAAAAAAAGCCCTACGCTACCGTAAGGCTTAAACAAAAAAGATAATATGTTTATTAAGTTATCTTACAACCCCATTATCTTGTAGATTTTCAATTAGAATATGTGTTAATTCTGAAATAATATCGTTCATGTTATTAGGATCAACAGACTCTGATGATGTTGACCAAATAGGCTTATGGCTTTTTGTATCAAACAAGGTAAATTCAACATTCACAAATTCATAAGAAACCGTATAACTGTCATCATAAATATAGCTATACGAACTATTATAGTAATTATGGAATGATAAACCGCTGCTATATCCACCATAGCCATTACCTGGATAACGAATATTTTTATCTTCGATGTTAACTAACTTCGCAACAAAAACTGTTTGGGTGCCATTTTTCTGAATATAACTCGATAAATCCGCTTTTGATGGTAATTTATTAGGGTATATTTGAGAACTCGATACAGCATTAACCCCCTTACTTTGTAATTCTTTAACCATATCATCTTCAAATATTCGTCTAACACGTAAATTATCTGACATCGCAACCACTAATGAGCTTTTTATCGGAACATTTGAATAATTTCTATCTACCCACGATGAGGTTAAATTACTAGAAGCACATGATGTTAATAACATTGTTAATATAAAAATAAAGATTGAACGCATAATACATCCCTTTAAGTTATGTTCTAAAATTAACAATAGTACAGGGATAGGAGAAAGCAATAATGAAAAAAATGATAGTATCAAGTTTAATAATACTTTGTGGTTGTAGTGCTGAAAACAATGATTCAAGTTTAACAAACGGGCCTGAATTAAACAAACCAACCTCTATTTCAAAAAATAAAGCACTACAAACACTCTCACCATTATCTCAATCAATATTAAAGATTGAAAACACAGAAACATCTAAACCTGAGAAGGAGAATGAAATAAAAAAAATAGAATTTATGGCAGAAGATGATCCTGATGCAATGATTTATTTAGCCGCATTGTTCGAAGAAGGTGAATTAGTCACAAAATCAGAAAAGAAAGCACGTGAACTCTATAAAAAAGCAGCGGATAAAGATCATCTTCTTGCTCGCTATTATTATGCATTAATGCTTATTGATGGTAGAGGCGGTAGTGCAGATTATAAAGCAGCAGAATCAAATTTATTAATTAACGTTAAAAATCAGCACGATCCATCTTCCTATTCATTAGGTTATTTATATTTCATACAAGAAAGACATCAAGATGTAATTGATATTTTAAGTAAAAACGATAATGCCAATAATGAATATTCAAATTATTTATTAGCCATTTCATATCTAGAATTAAATAAAAACACACAACAAGCGATTAATTTATTACATAACTCAGCTAAAAAAGATCATCCTTATTCTCATTTAGTATTAGGTGACATCTATCGCCGAGGACTCTATGACATCGAAATCGATACAGCAAAGAGTTTTAAACATCTTAATATTGCAGCAAAGCAAAATAATCCTAAAGCCTTATTTGATTTGGCTACATTAAGTTTGGAAAATTTATCACTTATTGAAAATGATATTAATATTGCAATAGAGCAATTAAAATCGGCAGATAAGAATGGATACCCTTCTGCCAGTTTTGAATTAGCAAAGTTATATGATCAAGGAGATCTTCTCGAACAAAATTTTGATAAAGCTATTTATTGGTATAAACGTTCAGCTGCTCAAGGAAATAATAGAGCAATGTATAATTTAGCCAGTATTTATATAAATGGCGATGGTGTCGATATCTCTATTGAAGAAGCAAAATATTGGCTTATAGAATCAGCTAAAAATGGTAATAATCGCGCTAAAGAGATTCTTCAAAACGGAGAATAAATAATTTTTATTGCATGATAATAAAAGCCCAATAATTATATTGGGCTTTTATAGTTTTACGAATAAAAAAACTTGCTTGATATAACATCAAGCAAGTATTGCCGTCACAAGTAAACGATAACTAATTATCAATACGAACACTAAATATGAGTTCTTCTGACTCACCAGGAGAAACACTTCCTATTGTTCCTATAATTGCGCCTGTAGAACCATTTGCAATCGTATTGATTGAACCTTTTGAAATACTCGGTAAAGACCCAACTACATTAAATGTTGTATAAGCGGGTGTGGCATCGGTTAAGGTCACGTTGCGTGCCTCTTCAATGGCGATATTCTCTGTTGTTAACCGATACATAATGCATTGACCAGGTGCAACAGCAAAATTGGTCGTCACATAAGTACCAGAATCTGATACACCATTACAATCTAAATCAGGTGTTTGTTCTTTCGTTACTTTCATGTTTGTATTTGCAACTGTTGTTGTATCGATAATTTGCAATGTGCCACAACTTACAGTGGTTTCGACAGTCGTAATATTATCCGTTCCCTGTGGTGTATTCGCAGGCACAAAGACCTTGATAAATAAGACCTTCTGAGCACCTCCAGCAAGAGAAGCCACTGACGTTATCGCATTATCAGCCCCTGTCAGTATATTATCGCTATCAGTATCTTCATAAATAACTGTAGAAAAACCAGCTTCTGAATTCGCTACAGTTAGCACAATATTTAAGAATTCATCATTGGTGTTATTGTTTAAAATATGTTTATACACAATGCTTCCACCAGCAAACGTTACACCATTTGAATTTGGCGGACCAAAGGCCAGACATTGATTATTATTATCAACAGTCACTGCATCATATTTAATGTCTTCTGCGCCAGTTGTTGGAGAAAAGACTTTAAAATAAACATCTTGAGTGGCAGATTCTGCGTCTACAGGAACGGTCACGTCAGCATAAACAACGACCGCATCATCAGGACCTAATACTGGAATATTGGTAATAACTTCATTCTCAGCATTTTTAAACACAACAGTCCAATCTGCAGGCATGGTGTTAACAGCAAAATTTGAGCCGCTGTATTGCAACTCATAACTTTCAGCTGCATCTGACTTATTAGTTACGTATAAAGTAAACCGAGTGGTTGCACCAGGTATTGCAGTATTTGTTGTAACAGCCGCAGCTTCAGGACCTGCACCATAACCACAATTATCGTCAACGGCATCACAGCTATCCTCAACTGTTAGCCCTGTTTCTGCTCTCACATTATTGGTTAAATCAACGGTACTCGCGACTATTTCTCCCAAACGATCAATAACAGTATTTGTTTTCGAGGTATCGTTTGACGATCTTGCACGCTTAACCGTCTGGTATGGTCCACCTATAGCTGAAGCAGGGAGCGTTGCAACCAATATGACTTTATATCCACACACTCCATTACTGTCAGTCACTAAGTATGATGGACAGGTTTCGCCTGCAGCAGGAATAACGCCGGTATCTGGATTACTGTCATTATCAGTATCTATTAATGGTGTTACACCATCACTTTTATATAAGAAGAAGCTAGTACCACTTGGAAATGTGGAAGATTCAATAGTGACATTAAAAATATCTTCATCATTACCCGTATTCCAGATGTAATTGGTAAAACTAACCCGTGCACCTTGCGAAGCAGACGCTACTTCAACAATCTCATGATTGGTGTCATCAAGTGCATCACAATTATTATCGGTACCAACATCACAGCCACCATTGTTAGCAATAACCGCATAATTAGACGTAATTAGAAATGGCACTCTATTGGTATTGGTTGAATCTAACTCACCTGCATCAACAGTACCGTTATTATCTTCATCAAAACCATAAATACCTTGGTTATACAATGTGGTTGCAGAAAGGCCTGAATCGATATTAATTTCAAATGTTATCGTTGCTGATTCATCGGCAGCTAAACCATCCATTACAAATTGAATTTCATCATTATCAGAACAAAGCCCACTCGGTGCAATACAAGTTGTAAAGAGTAAATCTTGATCGCCTGTTGTTTCACTTCCACCGATTGTTGCACCAGAAGCTGTGATTGTTGTTCCTGATAAACTCCAAGATACCGCGCCATTAAAACGCATCCCTTCGGGCAGAACATCCTTTAAAATCACACCATTAGTCTGTAACGGATCCATATCCGTAAGACCCACATTCGTGTATGTAAATGTTACCGTATGTGGCCCACTTGGTGATGCACCGACATTGGCACTTAATGCTTTTGAAATTTCAATAATCGGTAAATTAGTTGCAGTTACAGTATCAGTATTGGTCTGTGTTCCCACGCCACCATTTGCCACAGAAATACCATCAACACTCACCGCTTGGCTAGTTGCTGTCACCGTTAGCGCATCCGATGAATTAATTGTCGCTGCAGCATCAATATCAGCCACAATAACAAATTCAAAACTTTCACCAGCCGCTAGAGGACCAATTACAGAACCTGACGCTATTGGTGATGAACCAGGATCAGCAATACCATCGTTATTTTCATCAGGATAAATAGTTGCAGCACTAATAACAGAAGCAGGTATCACAATATCAAGTACAAAAGAATCGGTGTTATTACCGGTATTCGTTAATACATGATTGAATGTCACCGTTCGACCCGGTGCGCCCAACTTAGATTGATCATTAATCAATGTCAGTGCCGCAACAGGCTGAACAAGGGTTTCAACTAAATTAGATGTTGTGCTACGTAAAATATTGGCACTATCACGATACGTAGCACCAGCTTGATTTTTAATCACTGTACCAGATTCAGTCAAAGCCATTACAGCGAAACTGGCACTAGCAACAACGGTTATACCTATTTTGGCGATTCCCTTGAAGACATTCATATGAAGCTCCCCCTTCCCTATTGTGCACTAGAATGACTAGCCACTGCGTTGTATTGCATACTAACCGGGTTAAAATCAGCATCTAAAAGAATCAGTTGCGTACGGCGATTTACTCGATTACTTATTTTATTATTTGAAACAATAAACGGTTCCCTTGATCCTGAACCTAATGTCACTATACGGTGTTCAGCAAGCCCTTGACGTTGTAAATAATTTGCAACAACGTCAGCGCGTGCCTTTGCTAATTGATCGTTATATCCTGCTTTTCCTGAATTATCAGCAGAACCAATAACAGCCACATTTAATGTTGGATTAGATTGCAATAATTGTGCCGCTTGATCTAATGCGTGTTGTTGTTGTGCATCTAACGATTTTTTATCAAAGTCAAAATTAACGACGGTTGGCCAATAATGGCCATCGATAACCGTTGTTGTATTACCACAAGCAAGATCACCATAGTCGGCATAAATAGCTTCATTAGAAACACAGCCTGAAATCCCTACACTTAAAAATAATAAAGAAGTTGTTAATAATTTCATGATTACATTCCTCACCGCTATTCGCTTAACCAACCAAATAAGTCTTCATCAAGCTTAAACATCATTTCAAAGTAAAAACCTTGTAAGTTATAACCTTGTGGATCGAGGTCATTATCATCAAAACCTATTACGTTATAACCAATACCAGCACGTAGGTTTTTCATAACAAGATAATTTAAACCAGCACCGAAAGAATAACGGCGGCTATCAAACCAATCAGTACCTAACATGCCACCATGGACGTCGATATCCCAACGACGGTTAATATAATAAATTACACGACCATCAATAATTGTTGCTACAGAATCATAGTCTTGCTCATATTCAGTGAAATCCTCCCACTTCAGCCCAACACGTCCCGATATTGTCCAATCTGGCGATAGTTGATAATTCTGGTGGGTAGATAAAATATGTGCGGTACGCGTGCTGTCATTACGCTCTGTTTTCCACTCATAAGCACCTAACATATGGTAACGATTAGTTAATCTAGGACGATAAGCAAAACCTAAACTGAAATGATTACTCCATGTATTTTGTGCATTTTCTTTATCAATATAACGGTACTCTTCACGTACAAGCCCACTCCAATCTTGACTTAAACGCGTGACCCAAGCACCCAAAATTCCATAATAATCTTCAGTATCACCGTGACGATATTCTATACGGCCCGTAGTTTTATAATTAGGATTACGTACATCAGCTAAACCTAATGACACCGCAACACCAGAGGTTCCTTCGCCTTCAATAACTTCAACATATTCAATCGCAGGATCAACACTGATACCGGGAATTACTTCAAACCGACCACGATAACCATTAGCTAGCTCAAGGCTACGACCATCTGATGCACCACGTTGTCTAAACTCATTAAACGTACTACCACCATGAAGCCAATCAACATCGATACCTGCCGTAAATAAGCTTGTTGAACCACTGCCTAAATTACTAATGCCGTCTAAAGAATCAATATACTCATATTGGGTATATATGCTGGCTTGCTTATGTACTTTCCAATCCGCTTTTACATTAAAACGACGCTTGCTATCATGACCAAAACTCTGCTCATATTCAGTGTCTAACCGACCTGGACGTCCCCACAAACTAAATGTACGACCCAGCCCCACAATTGCGGTGGTATATTCTTCTGAATCTGTTTCGGTTTCATTTTTAATATAACGAGAGCCTAAACGTGTTACCCATTGAGAGCCCAAAATCTTGCTATCTACCGTTGCCCCAATAGACTGTTGTTTTTCTTTATGAGCTAAAGATTCAGAGTGACTGGCTTCAATGTTTAGGTTCATTAAGCCTGTTAACTTCTGACGATGGCGAAGACGAAGTTCTTGACGAGCTGGCGTTACACCACCAGTAGTATTAGTAAACCCTTCTTCTGCATAAACATATTCAAGCTCAGTCGCTGCTTGAGCGTGCCAATCACGATTAAGTCTAAGTTTATATGCCATACCATTTTTAAGTTTTTCCTGAGTATCAGTAGTTAACGTACTGGCACTTTCATCACCCTTATGGGACATACTCGCAACAGAAGCGGTTATTTGCGTTTTATTATCAAAATCATAGTTAACCCAAAGGCTACCAATGTCATAACCTTCAACATCATTGTCATTATATTCGTAGCTCAGACCGGCAAGTAAATAAGGGGTGAATAAATAAGAAAGTCTTGCGCCTGCAACGGTATAGGCATCACCATCACCATCCACATCATAGGCGACTCTCACTTTGATAGGATTGAGATTAGGATCGTAACTAGGAATAACACGATTAAATCGCATATCACCGGTGAAATAGTCAATGGTGTAGTCAATATAACGGGTTAATAACTGCTGATTTAGAACAAGACCAGTATTATCTCTGTCATACGTAACCAAAGTTACCGTATCAGAATGACGCACAATGCGTGTGTCTCCGATACTATAAAACATTGCAGTACCGTTACCATTAAACTCAATCACTTTATGTAAATCTTCAGGACGCGCACCATATAATTGTGCGGTAATTTTCCCATCGTTATACATACTATTGAAGCCATTAAGAATCTGACTTGTACGTCCAATATCAGACTCATCAGTTCCATCTGCGGTACTATAATCGCCCCACATTGCGAAATGGCGTTCTTTTTCAAGTTTCACATAGAGCTTACTGGTACTACGAGCATCATAACCTTTAATACTTGCATCACCTGGAATTGGGTAATAGCTGTCTGGTGATATTTCGCGATAAAATTCTTCATCAGACTTGTCACTGTCATAACTTAACGTTAAATGCATACCACCTTTAATATTACCTTTAATAAAGGCGGCGGCTCTTTCGTCATGACTATAGGTTTTATTTTCATAACCGTCTAATTGAGCAGGCGGTCTTTCTCCACTAAAACGGCCATAACGTCCGGTATAATTTACAATACCTGAAACAAATAACGGACGTTTAGCGGCAATTTGATAAAGTTTGATTTTGTCAGAGAAGTCTTCAACTGACGCTTGGATATTAATTTGGCCCGTATTTTCAGTACTGCGTAAATAAACGGTTTTTTCACCATTAATAACACGAACTTGATGACCCGTTTCATTCTCTTGAATATCAGGGTCTAACCAAGTATCACCTTGATCTGTATCTAGCGTTACAAAGTAAGTACCACGTGCCAAATTATTATTTTCATCGTACAACTTAATAATAACAGGAATAACAGAACGACCACCGTCAGCACGTAACACATCACCATCAGCGACAACACTTATACGTTTTGCAGACTTTGGATGAGAGAACGTTTTTCCTAAAACAAGACGCTCATTACCAAATGGATCCACCGTTTTAATTTCAACAACGTTATCACCATCGTCTAATGGAATACCATACCAACCAACAATTTGAGCATTCTCACGTTTATTAATAATACGTTCGCCTAATTGATCAACATTGATTGCATTACCATTAACATACAATGTTGGTTCAATATCACCTCGAATAACTGCAATGAAACGGCCATCATAGCTATAATCATTGGTTGGCCAATACCATGCCCCTGATTCTGCTTCTGCTCGAGTAATATTTTTTGCTTCATCTTCAGGTAATGGGATTGCTTCTTGTAGAATATTATCAATTCTAAACTTGGCTTCTTTAGGAATATTATTGTATGCCGTTGGTACAATTTCAGTTTTAATTTTATAAAGCGATAATGCTGTTCTCAAATCATTCAGCTTTTCTTGTGAATCACTAAAACCAAAACGAATAGATGATAATTTATCAGAGCTTGGATAAATATAAGCTTCATCTTGTACGGCTTTTGGATATAACAAAATCATCTTAGCTAGGTCACCTTCATCACCTTTACGTGACTCTAACGCATAACCTTTAAATACAGTTAAAGAGGAAGTAGATGCTGTAGTTTGAGATACATTATCAGCAGCAGTTGACGGTCCACTAATGACACCTGACTGTAACTCATCCGCTTTTAATGCTTTTGGTTTAGCGTCATATTGTAATCCTTTAAAATTCTCTGATGTTTTAAATAACCAATCACCATTTATATTAGTGTTTCTTTCTTTTAATTCTTGATAAACCGCTTCTTGATTTTCTACCGGACATGGCGCGACAAAATCAGCACGATGCATTTCACCACGTCGCATATCAACAAATCGAGAATCACCTTTTCCTGCATTACGTGTATCTGTTGGTTCTAATTCAATACCTAAAGGCAGGGTTTGTTTGTCAACTTTCATGACATGATTACCCGCCTTAACGCCGAACATTGAATACTGACCATTTTCATCAGTGATAACATAATCACCGGTTTCTAAATATATTTTCACTCCACCAATAGGCCACATCTGATTTTTCATAATGTCGTTACACTGTGCATCGACAAAAACCTTACCAAAAATAATGCCTCTCTCTGACATCACGCCCGTTTGAGTAACCTTAACTTGATATTTATCGATATTAGAGGTGATACGAGAGTCTGTAGTTCCACCAAAAGTTGCAGCATTAACATAAACCGAATTAATACCATCAGAATCCACGGCACCAGCAGTTAATTGAAGAACGTAAGTTAATTTATAAGTACCATTGTCAGGAGGCTGTGTACTTCCACTTAATGTCCCAATATCAAAACGGTAAGTATAAGTATCAATACGCACTGGATCTTTATAAGGTTGATCATTTAATCGAGTACTACCTTCCATATATTTGAAACCATATGGCATAGAATCATAAACTTGTGCATCAAATAATTGACTATCTGGTAGATGATTTTTAATGGTTACTGAATATTTAACGAAACTACCAATTTCTGCGTTATCTTTATCTGCATCTTTTTGAATCGTTAATCTACGATCTAAATTTTTCGGATCCAAAGGTATATCAAATGTATCAACCCGATCTCTAACAGTTATCGGGAATAAACCTGAATTTTCAAGATCTTCATTACCATATGGGCCATATGACATAGGCGCAACATTGTGAATGTTAAAATTCGCTAAAGTTGTATAAGCAGATGGCCATACATGTGTCTGTGGTGGCTCAACCGAAATATAATATTGATTACCATTAATGGGTGCTAACTTAGGAAATAACACACGACCATCAACATCTGATACCACTTCTGCAACAGGTACTAAACCATCAACATTAGGCACTCGTACTTTCGCCGTCGGTGCTACATTATTTTCTGTTTGATAAAACTTCACTATCGCATTTTCTACACCATTAAAATTGGTCGCATCAAAAACAACAAATTGAGGGCTGATATAAGCTAAATCGGTCAGAATAATTCTATTGTTATTTTGAGGGTCAAAGACTTCAATCACTAATTCATCATTCGGATTTGATTGAATCTCACAATCATCGGCTGTTGAACCGTTTAGATCAAAGCCTTTAAAATTAATTGTATTATCAATATTAGATAATAACTCAGAGCGACTGATTTCACCGGTACGCCATGGAATAGAGATATCATCTAAGCAATGATTACCATCAGGACGGATATAATTGTCTTTCGATGATACGGCATGGGCAGGGATAACACTTCTGAAAATACCTGTATTAGGCCCTGTTTCGGCAAATATCCAATAAAAAGAATCACCTTCAGTTGAACGTAATGTTACCGGATAATTGGAAGAACTTGGGCCAATAATATCAATTGTTGATGCATGTTCGTTTCCTTGAGGAAGGATAATTTGAGCATGAATACCATCAAATTTCGAATCAAACCCAGCTGAACTTGAATGATAATAAAAGTTTGTAGGAATAAAATGTTCAGGGTTACTATATAAAATTGTAAAGTCATTACTTTGGTCTAATACACCATCATTAAGAATTTCAAAATCAATTAAATTATCATCTTCTTTACCCACTAGCGTATTACATACTTCACCACTTCTAGATATATTTTCATCCGTTGAGGATAAATTAACTTCGGCTTCACTGTATATTTTAAACGGTTCAGTTCCACGTACATCATTAACTTGAGCATAATATGTAAAATGTCCTGATGTATTTGGCTTCATATAATCAGGTTTAACAAGGAATCCTATTTTTTCCACATTACCTGAACCATCCCAAGAACTGTACTCATACCAATCTAAATTATGGTTATCTTGTTCAAATAAAAAATTATTATTAATCCCAACTAATACAACACCACCATCAAAATTATATTCAGGAGAAATTAAAGTTATTGGTGAATGATCTTTAGCAGGCTGCCCATTAACTACTTTATCTTGTAATAAAGAAATATTAGCAGGAAGCTTTACTGAAATTAACACACCAGTATGGCTAACTTTAACTTGTGAGCCTGCTGTTTCTGATTGAACGACAATATTATACGGCAGTGCTGCCGATTCAGGCTTGGTGCGACCAACACTGGTATAATTGACTCTAAAGTCAATTTCAGAAAGTGATGTCACTTGTTGCTGACAAATAGGTGAATTTTCAATAGTTAAATTAACAATTGGTCCATTAATCACGATAATTTTAGTCGTGCTTATTTTTTCAACTGAAGAATCATTGACTGATGTAACAACAGCAGCAAGATCATAGAAGTCATTGTTTTTATCTGTTGCTGGAATCTCAACCGTATAAACAAGATTAATAAACTCACCTGGTTTTAGTTGATCAATAATATATTTACCATCACTATTTTTATTAAGCTCAGGTTCACCTGGATCATGAATACCATTACCATTAGTGTCAAAATATATCTTTATATTGTCTGCATTCGGTGATGTAAGATTCCCATTATCATCAGCTAAATTATTAACATTAATAATATAACTATCTTTAATATTACCAGTATTAGTTACTGTGTGAGGAATACTAACAATAGAACCAGGTGAAACATTTTTTCCTGTCTTATTATCTCCCGATGTATCAGGTGATAATGAAACATCATATACTTTTTCAACTTTAATATAAGAGATATTCGAAAGCACTCGAATATTCTCTCCAGTATTAGAGTCAAAATAAGTCATGATGGCCTGGTTCGTTATTTTCACACCAGCATTAGTTAACCCAAAAACAGTTGAACTCACGCTAAACAATATAAAAACAATTATATATTTAATTTTAGTTATTACATCTAAGAGGGCCATAAGCACTCTCCAAAGGCTAATAATTCAAAGATATGGATATAGGCTTATTGAACTTACTTGGCTTAATTAGTTTTAAATATAATTAAAATAAGCTCAATAAGCCCCCCTACTTGGTAGGGAGGGCTAAGTTCTATTTACTCTTAATCAATTTTCACTACAAAGTTACCAACCGCTTTGTCACCAGGAACAAGTGTTCCAACAGTAAAGGTAACAGTGTCACCGCTTACCGCACCAATAACGTCAGCACCTGTAGTACCATCAGGATTACATAAAGGACCTAAGTCATCAGTCTCTAAAGGATATGTTGCATCAGCAAGTGCCACAACAGTGCCTGAATCGGTCGTATTACGACAACTTACTAAGCTACCACCCGCTTCGAATTGAGAGTACTCAGTTAATTGGTCTGTAATAATCGTATTTAGAGCATCAGATGTACCTTCATTGACAGCAATCAGTTTCCAAACAACACACTGTCCAGGTTCAACTTTCGTTGTTTGCTGCTTCAAGAACGTCTTATCTGTATCAGCTACACCATTACAATCAATATCTAAATCAGCATACTTATAAAGACGAACCTGACCTTTAACAACCTCTGAATTATCTTGACCTTGAGCTGTCACCGTTGGATCAGTCGTTGATACTGCAGTAATTGTTGTTAAGTTATTTGTACCAGATGTGGCATCTGTTGGTGCAAATACAGTAACTTCCATTGGAATGGTTTCACCCGGTTCTAACGTTAGTGTTGGGACTGTATCTGAACCATCCGTTGCATCACACGTTACTTCTACATTAGCTGTAGAACCATCCGCCTGTTGTACAACAATTGGCGTCGTTACAGGAGCATCACATAAATTACCCACTTCAGTATCTGGCGTACCATCACCATCAGTATCGACAGTAATTGTATTATTAAATCCAGTCATATTATTGCTTGAACTTAAATCAACAGTTTCAGTTGTATTACCATTGTTACCTAACGTGTGGTCATAAGTAACACTACCACCTGGTTCGATTTGGTTGCTTAATGATGCAGGCGTAATATCAATACTTGCATCAGTTGCGACATCAAATGCTTCAACCTTACGGTTAACAGCGCCAGATACGGTTGACTCAGCAACCAATGAAATGATGTAATCTATATCGCCATCACTATTAGCATCAATTGCTGCTGTTTGATCACTATCAGCTAAAGCTTGAGTTGGATCAGATGGGATTGTAATTTCAGCGTTAACCCATAATACAGCACCTGCAGGAATGGTTGGTGTCGATGTAATAACTGCACCCGTTGCGGCAATATCTACCGTACCATCAGCATTTGTATCAATACCATTATGCTTGAATACAACAGTCCAACCTGTAGGTAATGCAGTTTCCCAACTTGCGCCGTTATAACTACCTTCTGCACTTAATAGGAATGAATCTGAACTACCGCCTTCATTAGCAATATAAATAGGTGCTATAACTGTTGAACCTAAAGGCTCATCATTAAAGACCGTTGCTACATCTGCGCTAGTAAGAACGCCACCCGCAAGAAGCACAGGATCGACATCTACAGCAGGATCAATAGTAGTAATTGGTGTATTAGCAATATCAACAGTAGGACCTGTAATATTATCTAAACGCTCAGTTTTACTATCAGTCTTAGTTGCATCATTGAAAGAAGTTGCCGTTGTTGTTGCTTCAAATGGTGTTGGAGAATCAGCAGCATCTGATGGCAGGTTGGCAACAACACGGAACAATGTCTCATTACAATTGACAGTAATACCATCAATAGTTACAGCGGCATCGATACATGTTGAAGGATCAACAGGCCCACTATCAGGTGTTACATTACCATTAGTATCAACAAGTTGCGCTGTACCATCAGCATTCCAATATTCAAATGTTGTTCCTGTTGGGAAGCTAACATTTGCAGTCGAAAGATCAAAGCTATCGGTGGTATTACCGTTATTAATGATCTTGTTATAGAAGAATACTTCACTACCAGCAGCAGCTGAATCTACTGTCTGAATATTATCATCAGTACCATCAGAATCACCACCACCAGACGTTCCTGTTTCAGTACCAGTATCAGTAATACCTACACCAGTAGTCGTCGTTGTCGTGGTTGTGGTTGGGTTTGATGGATCGGGACCTGCCGTTGTAGGATCTGGATCATTACACTCTCCAGGGCCATCAAACAGACCATCACCATTAAGATCTGAACACGCATAAGCGACGTTGCCTATTTCAGTATCACCTTCCATTGTTTCAGGAGAATATGCTACATAAAAAGTCATTGAAATGGTTGTATTAGAAGCTAATTGACTATCCACAGCATATACACCAGGTACTGCGGTATCGGTTGTATTACCGTTACTGTTAAGATCTAAGCCACCATCAATTTGATTTTCAGCGGTATCATTAGTGCCATCTTGGTCTAAATCAACACCATGTGTAGATTCATCAACTAAATTAGCAGCAAAAGCAATAGGTGTATCGCCATTAACAGTTAATAAACCACTGCTTGACGCGTTATACAACCCACCAGTGCTACTCGCAACATATACTGTTCCATCAGGGATACCATCAAAGATAACAATATCTTTAGCATCAGTATTACCCGTATTTGAAACAGTTACTGTATAACGAATTAAACTTAACTCTCGGTCTGTACCGCCATCACCATCTAAATCAATACCTAAAGCTGTTTCCGTACCAACATTATCTAAATGCGTTGCTGATTTAGTGATATTAACAACGGCATCATTTGTTACCGTAATTAATGATGCATTCGTATCATTTGCACCATCATTATTATCACCAATATCAGTTACAGAACCATCAATAGGAGCAAGTGTACCATCATGAGCTTCAGCCTCCAATGTGACACCAAGAGTATCACCCGGGACTGCCGTCGTAGGAATAGCGGCGCCAAGCATTAGATTCATCTGCTCGCCAGCATTTAAGCTAACAGTATCACCAGAAGTAAATTCTGTTTCACCTGCATCTGGCTGACCATTGTTATTTGCGTCATCAAAGAGTTTTAATGTTGTCGCATCAATCGTATCCGTTCCTCGAGTATCAGTTCCAGGTAGATTCTGCGAAAATGTCAATGTATAAGTATCTGCACCATTACCTGTATTAGTTAACACATAAGGTAGATATACTGTTTGACCAGGAGAGCCCGTTGTATTGGTATCCTGTCCAATCGTTGCACTATAAATCTGAGCAACAGTTACGACCGCTTCATTAGATGTTGCGGTGTAACTATTTCCTGATTCATCTTCATAGGTTACTGTTGCTAAGTTTTTAATATCAGTTCCGGCGGCAGTAGCTGCAAGGGCTTGGCTAGATATAGAACCTGCACCTACAGTTATGAGTCCCGCCGCAACCCATAAACTAATAGGTTTTAAATGCGTCTTCATAAAGTGGTTACCTTTTAAGGTCATTAATTTAATTACTTATACCCTTGCAAAAGCACAGGGCGGTACATTTACTTAACGTTTATTTAACTTCGATGCGATAAGCAAAAACTTGTTTTTCCTTAGCATTAATAGGTGTTAATGGTATCCAGCGAACTGCGGTATATTTTTCAGGTGGAATAATAACCTCAACTTTTTTTCCATCTTTCATTATTTCGCGTTTCACTGGCTCTTCTTCAAATGTTTTACCTCCATCAATACTAACTAAAAAATTCGATTTAATTTTTGTGTTACTTGTATTGGCAATATAAAAAGTATTTTCAGGAATAGGTCCTGTAATAATTAAGCCATTCAAAGGCTTTTCGCTATTATTTGTGTAAGTTAACTTATATTCGATTTTATCTTTTGGTACAGCTTTCTCTGCTTTTACTAATTTTTCCTCTCCTTTATCATTTACTTCAACTATATATGCATCCATTTTACTTACTAGTAAGTTATCATCTTCCGCATAAACAGAAAAAGACATCATCAAACAGCCAATCACTATCAATAATAAATTTTTCATATTACACCTCATCCTTTATGATCCATGAAATATATATAATGCGATAAGCATGCCAATAATAAATATTTTTACATCATTAAAAAACAATGAGTTAATCACATACGTTTATTTAAAAAGCAAAATAGAAAATTAATTATAATTTTGCGAATCATTATTTAAATGCAAAATAAAAATCAAATTTAAAAATATAACGTTATAAACATCGAACTATGGAATAACATTTTCAAAGTAACTTATATGCTACAGCGCATATCACACAAATAAAAAATCACTTTCAAATGCATTCAATATCAATTATTTACGCAAAAATAATCATTAAACATTATTGCTATATTGGATGATTTTATTAATTAACTCTTAATTAATAAACAAATGTTTCACAATTAAGAAATACTACATTTATCAATATAAAAAAATAACCATGTCGATATTTTATCGCATGGTTATTTCCTAAAATATTAGTCAATGCCAATATTATTTTATTTTTATTAAATAAATAGCTGTTCCTTGATCTCCTGGAGATAAAGTGCCCGCCATATTCCAACGTACTTCGCCTTCATACCCCACCACATTTGTTCCATTCGCAGTAACAGTTGTACAAGTGAGCGACGTTGGCACATTACCCGAGGTACAATCTATTGCTTGGGATAATTCAGTATAACTTGGCGTACTATCAAAAATACTTACTTCAGTTAGATCACCATCCCCTACATTAGTAAAGGTTATAACGTATTCCAATATATCCCCAGGACGGCCATTATTACTCACTCCAACAGCCGTTCCTTGAGTAATATTTCGGACCGTTTTTTCAAGCTTTAATTCTCCTGCACCACGGAATGTTGCTCTGACAGTATCTTTATCTAGCACTTGACGCGTAATGCCGTGTCCCGTACCTGCACTGTCGGTAAAGATCATATCTGCAGCTATATCATAGTGATATTGACCATTAAGCAGGGCATCCTCTGGTACAAAAACTTTACTGAGTAAACACACGGCTGTATTTCCACTGACAGCTATTGGGTTAACAATTTGAGCATCTGCACCATCAATTATTCCATTACAATTACTGTCAAGATAAAGCACAGCATTCCAACCGTCATTAGCAGGAGCAACCTCTGGATTTATAATGGAAAAGTTCACACTCCCTGCCGTAGCTGCGGTAAACTTATGTGGGAATAACACTGCTTTTCCGGGTTCAACTTCACTGAAGTTATCGGGCTCCATCCTTGGCTCGCGTACCTTACCAAAATCAAGACCACTGATATCATCCCCCGCACTGGCATTAACTGCCATCTGGCTATCAACCACACTGGTACTGACCACTTGTGGGATTGCGATAACATTGGCTTCACTGATATCAATCCAATCCGCTTGTTTAATCACATCAAGTAATAAGTTTTTACCAGAGAAATCAACTCCTAAAATAAATTTATAACTACCATCTCCCGATGTAATATCTGTGGCTATCACATCCCCCGTCGTCACCCCTGTAACACCAGCATCATTGAAAGTAACAGTGACAGTAAAATTACCTAACCCTACTTCACTGCCTTCTTGTATACCATCATGCGCTGCCGTTGCACCACCGACGCCATTATCTTCAAACACCACCCCACTTAAAACAATACGATTGAGCAATTCAAATAAATGATCTTCAACCTCACCATCAACGGCTGTACCATCAAAGGTATTACAACTGTTTGCGGCTGAGCATAAACGCACCCGCATCACGGTATTGCCGTTAAACCCTTCAGCGCTGGCGGCATCTAACGTTATCGCTATATTATTATTGCCCGCAGTGACCGCTTGATCGTTGATCAATAACTCATTGCTATCGGCAAAATCACCGTCATTATTTAAATCGACCCAAATACTTACAAAACCATTGCCCACCACTTGAATCGGTAATGTGGTGCTGGTTTCTACAATGATTTGAGCGGGTATCACTAAATCTTCATCATCCTGACCATGGGTATCATCGCCCGTTGCATCAGCTGATGACCATTGTGTGAATTCAGGATCCCAACGCGCTCCTAAATATAAATCAGCCGTCCCATCCAATGCCGCATCTAAATAAGCATGACTCGCGACACCATAACTGGCTGCAGCATCACCATAATCCTTGGAATCATAACAACCTGCACCATCATTACCTTGTAAACTGCCTTGATCAGATGCGGTTACATACTCCACTTCTTGCGTCATCACATTAATACGATACACGACAGCACGTTCATTAAGATCAATGGTTCCATCTTGGTTTGCATCATGATTACCACCATTTGTCATCGCATAAAGGCTGATCGCGTCATCCATCACTAACGCCCCAGCTTGCAATTTACCATTGGTATCTAAGGTTGGCTCTGCACCAAAATAAGTCAGCGCTTGTGCCGTCACTGCCCCCGTAGATAAATTCACGGTATAAAGATTATCACCATTGAGATCAACCAAATAGCCCAGCCCCGACTGACTACTGATAGCTAAATCAGCACCGACATCTATTGAACCACCACCATAAGTACCGCCCATGGTGGCAATATCTAACGGCACCGTCGTGAATGTCTGCGTATTAAGATCTATCTTAACCAATGAATCCCATGAGGTACGCCACACAATTAAATGGTTACCGTCGGCAGTGACATCCCCAGCGGTTGGCGAGCTTAAAACCGTTGAGGTCGAACTATATCCAGTATGACGCAGTGAATCTCCTGCGGAAAAATCAAAACTTTCCCCATCTTGTAAACGACGAATTGTAGTCGCTGATTCAGCACGAATTTCACCTAAATCAATAAAGCTGGTGCCTGTTTTATCCGTCACAAACAAATGATGAATACGATCTGCTTGTGACATATCGGTGAAAGTACCGTAAACCAAACCATTAATACGATTAAAACCAATTGCATTAATGTTAGCGGCATTTGTTTGATTGGTAATAGTGATCGGATTAACAATGTCAGTAAACGTCATCGGATCAACAGTAACATCGAGTGAGTTATAACTGTAATCCGTTGCGGCTATTGGTAAACGCGTTTGCACAATGAGATCACACTGATTATTCCCCACCAGATCTGATATCAACACCCGATAATCTTCGACTTCACCGTCATTCGCTAAGCCTACGGGGCTATCACAACCAACATCACTGCATAAACGAACCCGTAAATAACTGTAACCAACGACGGCACTCGCGGGGATCGGTACACTGTAATTATTATTCCCTATCGCAGCACTGGCATCAGCAATAATTTGCTCCCCCGTATCATCCCAATCCCCATCAAGATTAAAATCAAGCCATGCATATAAACGTTGTCCAGTACTGGTGCGCGCCGCATCTTCAACAACATTCACTGTAATATCAAGGTTTTCACCTTTCGTTGCTGATAAAACAAGTGAGACTCCATCTTCATCATCAAAATTATTATTGTCATCAGCAATCGCACCAATATTTTGCAGATCACCTAAATCGGCATCCCACAAATTGCCCATTCGCAAATCGATAAAGCCATTATCATCACTATCAGCCTGTACATGCGCCGCACCATCATTTTCATAAGTAGTGGTGTAGTTATTTATTCCAGTACCAGCCGTTGTATCAGGTGCGTCACCTAAATCACTCCCTAATACATTGGGCGCTTTAGTGAAACACCCTTTTTGAAGGTTATAGCCATCACCAGTACTACCTGTAAAACCAAACCGCACCATGTTATTACCAATATCATTACGAATATTACGAGTGAATTGACCCACCATGATGCCATCGAGATAATAAGTAAATTGATTGGTCGTTGGATCCCATTCAAATTGCGCAATATGATAGCGCCCATCTTCTAACTCACCTCCAGCAACAGATGTGGCAGGAATAAGGGTATTAGCAGCATCTGGGGTATAGATATCGCCGTTAAGATAAACGCCTGTATGGTCAATATATTGCCCCCCCACAGCATCATCTGTCGCACCAATATACGTATTATCAAAGGTATCAAATTCAAACACGACCGATGGTGAAACAGGCGTTGCACCAAAAATATCACCAACCCCTAATCCACCACCAAAAGCACCAAAGGCATTCAGATCTCGTGAATCCGCAGATAGCACAAACGTCATGCCATCAGCACCACTTTCAACTCCATTGGGACATCCGGTATTACAGGTTCTATCACCTAAATACACCGCCAGTTCGGCATACATAGGTTGATTCAAATCAATATAACCATAACTCCATAAATATCCTTGCTGATTGGTAGTATTAGGAGTCACAATATATTCACCATTTGCGGCCAAATAAGCATCACCGCCTTCAAATACAACTGGCGCTTCACAAATATTAGGTTGGACTGTATTCGAAATAATAGGGATTACTATGTCGGTATCATCTTCACCATTACCAAACCCGTTATTAGGGGTTGAATCATTGTCATTGATACTGGTTTCTATAATCTCGGCATTGATTGCAGGTGCTGTAAGTGACTGAGGAGCTAAACGGATCACCGCATAATCATTAAACCCTAATCCTATTGCACCAAGGTCTAATATACCTGTCACTGGATCATAAGTAGATATTTCGGTGGTACCATCACCTGCATACGCCTTAACAAAACTGTATCCAGCTGGAATAGGAAGCGTTACTTTAGTATTAAGTGCTACCGTTGCACCCATGTTCTCAATACTAACAACAACGTTAAAGGGAATACCTAAAGTTACATTTACACTAGGATCCATCGCTAACATTAATGCCAAATCACCCAGTGGTTTTAATGAAATTAAATGATCTTCAACTTCACCATCCCCTGCACTACCTGTTGGTTGATTACACACTTCACCGCTAGAACAAATACGTAAACGAACAAACGTATCCATAATTTGGACATCGGCAGGAACCGTAAAATTTAAGGTGCTATTGCCTGATGCATTAACTGTAACAGTCGCTGTTTCATCGTTATCGAAAACACCATCCAAATCAAAATCAATCCAACCATATAAATTGTCACTACCCGATGTCACCACAGGAACAGTCAAAGAGAGTGTATCTCCAGCCACGAGAATGGTTGGAATGGATGGCTGAGTAAAGCCATCTTCATCATCAGGGGTTACACCATTGGTATCGTCACCATCCGCAGTGGCGGTTGGTTGACCATCATTTTCATTATCTGGCGTATTGCCTCCTAAATATGGCAAACCAACATCTGTTTGGTGACGAGGTCCGTTATTAATTAGTTCAGTAAAGTATCCACTCGTTGTTGGCGCATCGGCCCAATCTAGTGGTACTGGCGCATATCGACAACGGGCACCATCATTGCCAGCAGCAGAGGCATTGGTTTGAGAGAACAGTGTCGCGGTATAGCTGCCAGCAGGTTTTGAGCCATCTAATACATCGATACGGTAGATTCGACCTGGGGATGGATTTTCTGAGATATACATATACCCTTGGTCGTCAAAATACATAGCACCATAAGCCACACTAGGGATCCCGGCCAATACACCTAATGACGTTCGAACACCTGTCGCTGGGTCAAATCGATATAACGTTCGAGAGCCATCGCTCGGCACAGAGTAAATAAAACCATCAACAGGGTTAAACGCAATATCAGCATAATTTAAACTCGTCGTCGGTAAGGTTCCAACTTGAGTTAAATAAGTTTCACTGTTTGGATTGGTATCAAATAAATAGAAATTACCGCCATTATGCGCATATAAAATACCGTTATCATCAATGTCACCATTATTAGCATTACTTGGCATGGTTGAATTAGAGAGGGGTAATGAATAAGTATTATAAGCACTGTCAAATAAGTTAAGCGTATTTGTTCCCTGTATTCCGGCCAATGTATTTGTCACCATAGAATAACCCACAGCACTACCTGCAGTTACCGGGGAAACAAGGGCAGTCACTTCTCCTGTTGCTAAATTAATGGCATTTAGAATAGTCGAACCAGAACCATTGCTTTGGGTCAAATACGCTGGAGTAGAACACACATCAAAAGAGCTTACAGCAAAATCAGCAAAGTTAACGTCAGTTACAGCACCAGCACTAACTGTCACAATATTTGCACTACTCGATTGATATGTGGCAGGATCGCCCATGGTTCCACCGACATAACTTCCAGTGCTAATATCAAGTGTTGGTGCTGTAGGGGGACAGGTTGGAGAGGCTATATTGGTTTCATTAATAGCTTCATAAACTTTATAATTTCCAGAAGCGGGTAATGAGATTAAATATGCTCCTGTAGTAGGATCTGAAGTCGTCGCATGACACAGCCCAGTTGCCGTATTATAGGCAACAACAGGAACGGCAATACCTAATCCCGTTTCGGTTCCATCTTTAATACCATTTGTTGCCGTACCACCACCACTTCCATCATCATTAAATATAAAGCCTGATATAGAGGGTGGAGGATCGAAAGTATAGGTACAACTAATATTTGAGCCGTTAGATAACGTAAATGGACTAGAGCAAGATAAATTATTAAGCGTATATCCAGCAGGCCCGGCCCAACTCAGAGTATAATTACTCGGAGTCATCGCTTTCGTTTCACCCGAAGTAAAATTGGTTGCAACACTGCCACTGTCTGTTGCTATTAAAGTAAAGTCACCAGGAACTGCACTGCCCCCGAGATTCACCACAGCATTTAAAGTTAAACTACCTTGAGTAAAAGCATAAGATTCTAAAATAAGTTTATCTAATGCTGCTCCTGATCGCCCACTGAAACCAGCAAGAGCTTGTCCTGATGGTGAAATCACTCGATTATAATATGTCCCACCATAAGCATACCCAGGACCAATAATTCCTGTTGATGGAGAAGCTGGAGCTGATGCAATTTCTAATTTATCTGTCGTTGTATTATAACTAACCGCTGCGCAATAAAGTCGGAACCACCCCATTACAGGCCATGTTGTCGTCTGAGCATCAACACCAACGACAGCTTGATTTGCAGGACAACTACCAGTAAATAATGTACCAGATTGCGGCCCCCCCCATGCAGTCACACCACTAAAATTCAATGTAGCTACGCCTGAGGAAACCATAATATTAGAACATCTGCCTCTCACGGCTGTACCATCAAGATTGCCACCTGAATTAGAATTATAAAAATCAAATCCTGTTATTAATTGTCCACTAGGGCATGTTATTGAAGAAAAAGGAACGCCGCCATTCCCTCCAATTTCTAGTAAATTACTTTGAAAATTTAATCCAACACCTTCAGCGGAATATACTTTAGTTACGCATAAAAAAATGCTAATAAAAAAAGAAAATATTAACAATGATCGTTTTATTAAAGAAAAAATAAACATACTGAGTCATCCTTTTTAATTAACACTACGTATTATTATTAAAATAATAAGTGATAATTTTACCTAGCAAGAATCATTCCTAATAAAAAACGGGCAAAATAACTACTCAAATAAAAATTATAATGCTTTTTGCAATTAATTATTTTTTTGATTCGCAATTATTTAATAATAATCCGATAAATAACAGTCCCCAGATCACCAGCAACTAACGTACCCGTCATATTCCAACGTACTTCGCCTTCATACCCCACCACATTTGTTCCATTCGCAGTAACAGTTGCACAAGTGAGCGACGTTGGCACACTACCCGAGGTACAATCTATTGCTTGGGATAATTCAGTATAACTTGGCGTACTATCAAAAATACTTACTTCAGTTAGATCACCATCCCCTACATTAGTAAAGGTTATAACGTATTCCAATATATCCCCAGGACGGCCATTATTACTCACTCCAACAGCCGTTCCTTGAGTAATATTTCGGACCGTTTTTTCAAGCTTTAATTCTCCTGCACCACGGAATGTTGCTCTGACAGTATCTTTATCTAGCACTTGACGCGTAATGCCGTGTCCCGTACCTGCACTGTCGGTAAAGATCATATCTGCAGCTATATCATAGTGATATTGACCATTAAGCAGGGCATCCTCTGGTACAAAAACTTTACTGAGTAAACACACGGCTGTATTTCCACTGACAGCTATTGGGTTAACAATTTGAGCATCTGCACCATCAATTATTCCATTACAATTACTGTCAAGATAAAGCACAGCATTCCAACCGTCATTAGCAGGAGCAACCTCTGGATTTATAATGGAAAAGTTCACACTCCCTGCCGTAGCTGCGGTAAACTTATGTGGGAATAACACTGCTTTTCCGGGTTCAACTTCACTGAAGTTATCGGGCTCCATCCTTGGCTCGCGTACCTTACCAAAATCAAGACCACTGATATCATCCCCCGCACTGGCATTAACTGCCATCTGGCTATCAACCACACTGGTACTGACCACTTGTGGGATTGCGATAACATTGGCTTCACTGATATCAATCCAATCCGCTTGTTTAATCACATCAAGTAATAAGTTTTTACCAGAGAAATCAACTCCTAAAATAAATTTATAACTACCATCTCCCGATGTAATATCTGTGGCTATCACATCCCCCGTCGTCACCCCTGTAACACCAGCATCATTGAAAGTAACAGTGACAGTAAAATTACCTAACCCTACTTCACTGCCTTCTTGTATACCATCATGCGCTGCCGTTGCACCACCGACGCCATTATCTTCAAACACCACCCCACTTAAAACAATACGATTGAGCAATTCAAATAAATGATCTTCAACCTCACCATCAACGGCTGTACCATCAAAGGTATTACAACTGTTTGCGGCTGAGCATAAACGCACCCGCATCACGGTATTGCCGTTAAACCCTTCAGCGCTGGCGGCATCTAACGTTATCGCTATATTATTATTGCCCGCAGTGACCGCTTGATCGTTGATCAATAACTCATTGCTATCGGCAAAATCACCGTCATTATTTAAATCGACCCAAATACTTACAAAACCATTGCCCACCACTTGAATCGGTAATGTGGTGCTGGTTTCTACAATGATTTGAGCGGGTATCACTAAATCTTCATCATCCTGACCATGGGTATCATCGCCCGTTGCATCAGCTGATGACCATTGTGTGAATTCAGGATCCCAACGCGCTCCTAAATATAAATCAGCCGTCCCATCCAATGCCGCATCTAAATAAGCATGACTCGCGACACCATAACTGGCTGCAGCATCACCATAATCCTTGGAATCATAACAACCTGCACCATCATTACCTTGTAAACTGCCTTGATCAGATGCGGTTACATACTCCACTTCTTGCGTCATCACATTAATACGATACACGACAGCACGTTCATTAAGATCAATGGTTCCATCTTGGTTTGCATCATGATTACCACCATTTGTCATCGCATAAAGGCTGATCGCGTCATCCATCACTAACGCCCCAGCTTGCAATTTACCATTGGTATCTAAGGTTGGCTCTGCACCAAAATAAGTCAGCGCTTGTGCCGTCACTGCCCCCGTAGATAAATTCACGGTATAAAGATTATCACCATTGAGATCAACCAAATAGCCCAGCCCCGACTGACTACTGATAGCTAAATCAGCACCGACATCTATTGAACCACCACCATAAGTACCGCCCATGGTGGCAATATCTAACGGCACCGTCGTGAATGTCTGCGTATTAAGATCTATCTTAACCAATGAATCCCATGAGGTACGCCACACAATTAAATGGTTACCATCGGCAGTGACATCCCCAGCGGTTGGCGAGCTTAAAACCGTTGAGGTCGAACTATATCCAGTATGACGCAGTGAATCTCCTGCGGAAAAATCAAAACTTTCCCCATCTTGTAAACGACGAATTGTAGTCGCTGATTCAGCACGAATTTCACCTAAGTCAATAAAGCTGGTGCCTGTTTTATCCGTCACAAACAAATGATGAATACGATCTGCTTGTGACATATCGGTGAAAGTACCGTAAACCAAACCATTAATACGATTAAAACCAATTGCATTAATGTTAGCGGCATTTGTTTGATTGGTAATAGTGATCGGATTAACAATGTCAGTAAACGTCATCGGATCAACAGTAACATCGAGTGAGTTATAACTGTAATCCGTTGCGGCTATTGGTAAACGCGTTTGCACAATGAGATCACACTGATTATTCCCCACCAGATCTGATATCAACACCCGATAATCTTCGACTTCACCGTCATTCGCTAAGCCTACGGGGCTATCACAACCAACATCACTGCATAAACGAACCCGTAAATAACTGTAACCAACGACGGCACTCGCGGGGATCGGTACACTGTAATTATTATTCCCTATCGCAGCACTGGCATCAGCAATAATTTGCTCCCCCACATCATCCCAATCACCGTCGAGGTTAAAATCTAACCACGCATAGAGACGTTGTCCGGTGCTTGTTCTGCCACTGTCTTCAACCACGTTGACCGTAATATCAAAGTTTTCCCCTTTGGTCGCCGACTGTACAAGCGTCACACCGTCTTCGTCATCCAAATTGTTGTTATCATCAGCAATTGCGCCAATATTTTGCAGATCACCTAAATCTGCATCCCAGCCACTACCCATACGTAAATCGATAAAGCCATTATCATCAGTATCAGCCTGCACATGCATCGCACCATCATTTTCATATGTGGTGGTGTAGTTATTAATGCCTGTACCAACCGTTGTATCAGGTGCATCACCTAAATCAGTACCCAGTACATTTGGAGCAGCTGTGAAACACCCTTTTTGTAAGTTGTACGCTTCACCCGTACTGCCCGTAAAGCCAAACCGGACTAAATTTCCGCCTAGCGCTGTCACCAAATCACGAGTAAATGAGCCAACAAGCACACCATCCATGTAGTACATCATGGTATTGGTGCTTGGATCCCATTCAAACTGGGTTATGTGATAACGTCCATCTTCTAATTCACCATTAGCAACAGATGTCGCAGCTATCAGCGTGTTCCCTGCTGACGGAGTATAAACATCACCATTTAAATAGACGGCGGTATGATCGATATGTTGGCCGCCAACTGCATCATCTGTGGCGGCAATGTAAGTGTTATCAAAAGTATCAAATTCAACCACCACTGAGGGAGCTATTCGCGTTTGTGTTGAGCCAAAGATATTAGCATTTCCAATGCCATCGACCCCTAAATACCCGCCAAGACCGCCCTGTGCGTTCAACCCCCGCGGGTCATTTGAGAGTACGAAAGTCATACCGTCACCGCCCGCTTCAATATTAAAAGGAGGCACCACATTGGCACTGCGATCACCTAGATACACCGCAAGCTCAATATAAAACGGTTGATTTAAATCGATAAAACCGTAACTCCATAAGAAGCCGTATTGATCGGTTGCATTAGGGGTTACAACGTACTCACCATTAGTATCAAGGTAAGCATTTCCAGCAGCAAAGGCACGAGGTGCATCACAGGTTCCCGGCTGTACGGTATTGGAGATAATTGGCGTAACGGTATCGGTGTCATCTTCACCATTGCCAAACCCATTATTAGGGGTTGAATCAATATCATTGATGCTGGTTTCTATAATCTCGCCACTAATAGCAGGGGCAGACAAATCTTGAGGTGCTAATCGGATCACCGCATAATCATTAAACCCTAATCCTATTGCACCAAGGTCTAATATACCTGTCACTGGATCATAAGTAGATATTTCGGTGGTACCGTCACCTGCATACGCATTAACAAAACTGTATCCAGCTGGAATAGGAAGCGTTACTTTAGTATTAAGTGCTACCGTTGCACCCATGTTTTCAATACTAACAACAACGTTAAAGGGAATACCTAAAGTTACATTTACACTAGGATCCATCGCTAACATTAATGCCAAATCACCCAGTGGTTTTAATGAAATTAAATGATCTTCAACTTCACCATCCCCTGCACTACCTGTTGGTTGATTACACACTTCACCGCTAGAACAAATACGTAAACGAACAAACGTATCCATAATTTGAACATCAGCTGGCACGGTAAAGTTAAGCGTACTGTTACCCGAGGCAGCCACAGCAACCGTTGCAGTTTCATCTGCATCAAAGACACCATTTACGTCAAAATCAATCCAGCCATAAAGGTTATCACTGCCTGATGTAACCACAGGAACCGTCAAAGACAAACTATCCCCACCGACTAAAATAGAGGGGATATTCGGTTGAATAAATCCATCTTCGTCATCGGGTGTTACCCCATTAGTATCATCACCATCAGCTGCCGTTGTTGGCTGACCATCATTTTCATTATCAGGCGTATTAGCACCTAAATATGGCAAACCAACCTCAGTTTGATGTCGAGGTCCATCTTCTGTCAATTCAGTGAAATAGCCATCTGAAGTCGGTGCATCAGCCCAATCTAGAGGTACTGGAGCATAACGACAACGCGCACCATCATTACCAGCAGCTGATGCATTCGTTTGAGAAAATAACGTCGCCGTATAGCTACCTGCTGGTTTTGAGCCATTCAATACATCTATACGGTAGATTCGACCTGGGGATGGATTTTCTGAGATATACATATACCCTTGGTCGTCAAAATACATAGCACCATAAGCCACACTAGGGATCCCGGCCAATACACCTAATGACGTTCGAACACCTGTCGCTGGGTCAAATCGATATAACGTTCGAGAGCCATCGCTCGGCACAGAGTAAATAAAACCATCAACAGGGTTAAACGCAATATCAGCATAATTTAAACTCGTCGTCGGTAAGGTTCCAACTTGAGTTAAATAAGTTTCACTGTTTGGATTGGTATCAAATAAATAGAAATTACCGCCATTATGCGCATATAAAATACCATTATCATCAATGTCACCATTATTAGCAGCACTTGGCATGGTTGAATTAGAGAGGGGTAATGAATAAGTATTATAAGCACTGTCAAATAAGTTAAGCGTATTTGTTCCCTGTATTCCGGCCAATGTATTTGTCACCATAGAATAACCCACAGCACTACCTGCAGTTACCGGGGAAACAAGGGCAGTCACTTCTCCTGTTGCTAAATTAATGGCATTTAGAATAGTCGAACCAGAACCATTGCTTTGGGTCAAATACGCGGGAGTAGAACACACATCAAAAGAGCTTACAGCAAAATCAGCAAAGTTAACGTCAGTTACAGCACCAGCACTAACTGTCACAATATTTGCACTACTCGATTGATATGTGGCAGGATCGCCCATGGTTCCACCGACATAACTTCCAGTGCTAGTATCAAGTGTTGGTGCTGTAGGGGGACAGGTTGGAGAGGCTATATTGGTTTCATTAATAGCTTCATAAACTTTATAATTTCCAGAAACGGGTAATGAGATTAAATATGCTCCTGTAGTAGGATCTGAAGTCGTCGCATGACACAGCCCAGTTGCCGTATTATAGGCAACAACAGGAACGGCAATACCTAATCCCGTTTCGGTTCCATCTTTAATACCATTTGTTGCCGTACCACCACCACTTCCATCATCATTAAAGACAAAACCAGAGATAAATGGATTAACCGTAATTGGATGGTCTTCTACTTCTCCTAAACCACCATTACCAAAGGAACGAGGATCTTCATCACTTCCAGTGACGCTGTCTGTTAAGATTTGATCACTAATTCGAACACGTAAATAATATTCATCCATTGATGATAATGCAGGTAAGGTACTCCACAACATAGATGTTCCAACATTTGAACTTCCAGTCGGAATAACGATTGGATCACCTGCACTCACACCAGCTTCAACAAACTCATCTTTATCAAACGTACCACTATTGTCCCAATCCACCCATGCATATAAATAGGCATCAGAGCCTGATGAATTATTCACTAACTGGTTATAAGAAAAAGTCGTACTGGTTTCATAGAGTTGAGTGATACCTAAAGAATCTTCATCATCAGTACCATCTAGATCATCGCCATCGGCATTGGTTGAAGGTAAGCCATCTAAGTCTGTATCAGGGGGGGTAGTTCCTACATAGATATCAGTAGTACTGGTATCATGAAATGGGCCATTGTCAGCTAAAAGCGTACGGTAGTTTCCTGTTCCAATACCTACACCTGAATCAGGAGCATCACCATAATCTGCAACAGCTGGAGTAGCCAGTTCAGTAGATGAAAACTCAGAAGATGCGCCTACATATGCAGCACCTTTACTACTAGTTTCAACAATCGAAATAACACCAATATTCATTCCATAATAAAGAGAAGTAGATATTATCGAACCTGAAAACGTACCATTACTTTGTCCAACTAAACTGCCAAGATATTTTGTACCCTCACCATAACTTTTTCCTGTTACCGTATTAAGATCAGACGTCGTTTCAACGGTACTCGTGTCTCCATCGCCTGAAACAACTTCATAAATTTGTATCTCGAATTCACGAACTGCATCTGTGGGATTACACATAATGCCATCAATAGTTAATGACGAATCTAGAATCGATACTGATGTTACAACAGGCGACATTTGACTACTTATCGCAGGGGAGGCATGGTTTGTCCGCAAATAACATCCGGTTGGATCGTTTGGATGAGGTTCTGTTTCTATTCCATCATGTTCAATGGCTGGTGTAATATCAATAGCCTGCCCACCATTATTTCCAAACTGATTCTTACTTATACGAACGCCATTATCAATATGGCTATTTCCGTACGCAATACCATCAACCTCAGAAGGCCCATTGATGATTTTATTACTAAGAACATCAGAATGAGAGGGAACCATCGAAATTTGAGCATATTGCACAGTGAGACTTATAGTTGCATAATCGAATGCACTGTCTCTACTGGCTATGCCTACGTGGTTTCCATCAAAAGTATTTTGGCTAATAACGGTAAAGCGATTTTGTGCGCCCGCATGAAAACCTGAGACATAGGAGCCTGATATATAGTTTTTTGAATATGTGATAGCATGTGAACCTCTATCACTCACAATCCCCACACCACCGGAATTTAAAATATGATTTTCAGTAACAACAAAAATAGTAGGATCTGAACCAGACATATTAACATATATTAAATCAATTGCAGCATCCCACAGATTAGAGAAGTAGTTACCTATAACTTGGCCTGAATGTCCAACCCTAGGCTGTGTAATGTTATCATTAACTACATAGCCACGGTATAATTGATTATTGGCAAGGCTACCATCAGGAAATACACCTATTACATTATTTTCAAAAATGAAATTTGGTATGCCATCAGAAAACATAGCAGGACCAGAAATATTGGAATCACCATCATTCGCATAAACCCCGATATTTTTGATGGTAATATTGCTCGCACCATTGGCAACTTCAATTGCACCACACCCATGCCAACTTTTAGTGTCATTAAGGCTACTCTGATAGAAGGACCGGTTACAGTTATTTACACCATGATTTATTGCTAAGTTAGGTGTATCTACTTGACGAATTGGAGCCGAATCCCAATCGGCACCAACTGTAGTAACAACACCTAACGTAGAGGTATCCAAATCACGTAATGTTATACCATCAGAAAAATCGTAAGCAATACCATCAATAGTTGTATTATCGTCAGTTATTCTTGGAAAATTAGACCAAACTCCAGGTGTTCTCTCATTTCTTACTTCCCACCAAGTGCCATTTGTTGTTAGAACAGTAGGTACAAAACGCATTGTATTTGCACCATTATAAGCATTAGCGTTTAATAAAAATTGCTGATAAGAGCCAACACCATCAAATTCTGTGTTTACAACCACATTAAAGCTAAAGCCAAAACTTAAATTGCTAAGATTATAATCAAGATACAACCCCGTAATATGCTCACGAGTACCAGCATCTGTTGTAACATCAGGCCCCGTTGCTGTTTTACCACCATAACAAACATCAAAACTGTGAGTGGCATTCGTGGTTAAAACACTCCCCCCAATACCATCCGCACAATATGATTGTATGGCAAAAGAAGTCGGGATTGTGCTTAGAGCCTCCATACCAATGGTTTGTTCTGCAACCAAGCCACCGCTACCATTACTGGCGGTTGTCGGTGCATCAGCAGCAACCCAATACATCGCATTCGCTAATCCAGTAAAAGAATAGCTACCATTAGCATTAGTGATATCTGTTGCAACAACGGTATCTCCGCTATCGGGTAAATTATCGCCATCATCTAGATAAATCGTTACAGTAATACCAGGTAAACCGCGCTGATCTCCAGAGTTATCATTTAAAGTAACATCACCATCAGTTAATCCATCACCAGTGATGTCCTCAAAGACTGTTCCTGTAACAGAGGCTGCTAATGCACTATTACTAATAAAAAAAAGTAATAAAACAAAAACATTTATTATATTCCATCCTTTGAACATAAACACCTCAAAGTATTAATAAAGAAAACATACCTATAATTATTCAACCATTACAATCCAACAATCTCATGTCATTTATATGGATATAATGGAACAAAGAACAACTAATAAAACCAAGCATCATCCATGCCAAAAAAAAACCATTTTAAAACAAGCAATATATTATGCTTATTTCAAAATGGTTTTTATTTTTAGAATATTTATTGCATAACAAAAATATCAAATTAGAGCTGTACTTTAATATTAACAAGAGCTGTCATACTTTTAAATATTCTGAGAACTACGATAAAATCAAAATGCCGATAATAAAATATTCAAACGCCCAACTGCATTAATTAACATTTTTCTATCAGGCTAACGAGTATTAGTTACTTAAGGAATGAATGTGGTGAGATTAATCACCACAGCATTCTTATATAAGCCATTTACTATTGAATGGAAGTAATGACTAATGCTAGCAATTAGCTAACATGAGTACTGTTTCCACTATTTGATAGTAACTTGATAAATAACAGTTCCAGTTTCACTAGGATTTAAGGCTCCGGTCATTTCCCAGCGTACTTCACCTTCATAACCCGCAATATTTGCACCATTTGGTGTTAATACATTACATGTTAAACCAGCAGGTAGAACACCAGAAGTACAATCAATCGCTAGATTTAAATCCGTATAAACAGGTGTAGTATCGAATATTGTGACTTCTGTTATTGGTCCACTACCCACATTGGTAAACTCAATAGAATATTCTAAAATATCACCCGGTTTACCGTCATTACTGGTACTTACACCAGTACCTTGAGTGATATTCTCGACTGTCTTATTGAGTTTCAACTCACCAGCACCCGCGAACGTTGCACGAACAGTATCAGTATCTATCACTTGTCGAGTGATTCCATGCCCTGTTGCAACACTATCCTCAAACGTCATATCCGCTTGAATATCATAATGATAAAGTGCATTTAATGGTGCATCAGCAGGAACAAATACTTTACTGATTAAACAAACACTACTATCACCACTTACAGCAACAGGGTTAACTATCTGACTATCCGCGCCATCAATTGAACCATTACAGTCATTATCTTGATACAGTATTGCACTCCAACCGTCATTTGCTGGCTCAGTAGAAATATTCATAACAGTAAAGTTAACACTACCTGCAGTTTCAGCTGTAAATTTATGGCTAAAGAGGACTCCCTTACCCGGCTCAATTTCAGTGAAATTATCAGGCTCCATACGTGGTTCTTTCACCTTACCAAAGTTTAAGCCTGTTAAATAATCGCCTGCGGCAGCATTAATTAACATCTGACTATCAATAACACTGGTATTGGTGACTTGAGTAAGCGCTGACACATCCGCTTCACTAATATCAATCCAATCAGCTTGTTTCACCACCTCAAGTACAAGATTTTCATTGGCAAGTGATACTGGGACGACTAATAGATAACCACCATCACCTGATGTCACTGTTGTCGCAACGATGTCTCCAGTAGTAAATCCACCAGCACCTGTACCGTTATAAATAGCACGCACGACTGTATTGCCAATACCAACTTCACCACCATCAAAAATACCATCATGAGCCGCGGTTGCGCCCGAGATACCATTATCTTCAAACACAAAACCACTGAGTACAATCTGATTAATTAACTCAAATTGGTAATCTTCTACTTCACCATCAGCGGCTTCACCTGTTGGTGAATTACACGTTGCTGCCGTACTACATAAACGGAAACGAACAAAGGTATCACCGTTATAACCTGCGGTCAGTCCTGCATCTAAATTGAAATCAAGATTCGTTGTGGCAGCTGTAATCAATTGGTCTTCAATAATCATCTCGCCACTATCAGCAAAATCACCATCGCCATTGAGATCAATAAATACATTTAAGAAGCCCGCAGCTTGTGGCACTGATACGGTGACTGGTGTAGATGTTGCAACCGTAATACTAGCAGGAAGAGTTACGCCATCTTCATCATCAGAAGCTTGAAGATCATCGCCTGTTGCATCAAGGGAGAACTGACTAACAAACTCACTGTCCCAATTAGCACCCAACGTGAGATCTTGATCGCCATCTAAGGCAGCATCACCATCATTGCCTGTATCAGAGTAATTATGGAAAGCATCACCGTAAGAAATAGGTGCATCACCATAGTCTCGTGCGTAGTAACAACCAGCAGCATCATTACCTTGAACCGAGATATCAATACCTTCAGTTACAAACATCAACTCACCAGTAATCACATTCAATTGATAAACCGCCGTCTTATCAATCAGATCGTGGGCATTATCACCATCGGTATCGTGATCACCACCATTAGCAAAGGCATAAAGCATAATACCATCATCCATAATAGTACCACCTGAACCAGCAACACCTGTATTAGCAACTGGAAGTAACCCGTTAAAGTTCACTGGATTGGTTGTTACAGCCCCTGTAGTTGGATTAATTTGAACATAATTACCACCAGATAAATCGATACCATATAACATGCCATCATTCAAACTGAATGAGAAGTCACCGCCAATGGTTGGCATTGACGATAACGAAATTGTAGTAAACGTCTGAGTATTTAAGTCAATACGAACTAGAGAGTCCCAATTACCATTCATCACATAGAGGTATTGGCCATCTGGTGATACGTCACCTCTAACAGGGAATGCAATGTTAGTACCACTGCCTGTACGAGAGAATATTTGATTATTGTTAAAGGTTGCAGAACCATTAGATGAATGGATTAACGTTTGCGGACCATCAGCTCTAATTGTACCCAGCGAAACAAACTCTGTGCCATCACGATCTGTAACAAACAGCATAATGTTTTCACCAACACTATCTCTATCAATAAATACACCATAGAACAGACCATTGAGACGATTAAAACCAACTGCATTAAAGTATCCAGCATTTGGATAACCATTCACCGTAATCGGACTCACAATATTATTGAGCTGAGCAGGATTGGTGGTTGGATCAAATTCTGCAAAATCATAACCACTGACATTATCGCCTTTAGTTTCAACAATAATGTCACAAGTGTTATTGCCATTTAAAATTGACACTAATACTCGATAATCTTCGATCTCACCATCAGGTGCTGGCCCAATAGGATCTGGGAAGACATTACCATCAGCATCTAGTGGCGTATTTGTTGTTGTATTAAAATCAGAACTAATACGTAAACGATAACCCACCACACTGTTACTGATATTTGCCCCAGAAGTACCCACATTATTCCATGTCAATGTTGCTGATGTTGCACCATTTGGCACGATAACCCATGCACTTTCATCATCATCAAATGAACCACTATTATCAAAGTCAATCCAACCAGATAAATACGCATCACTGCCTGTTGTATTTACCACAGGAACGGTTTGCGTCACAGTAGGACTTGATACATCGGCAGTAATTAATGCACTTAATACATCTTCATCATCAGGAGCAGTACCGTTATTATCATCACCTGCATAATCAGCATCTGGCTGACCATCATTTTCATTATCTGCCGCTACCGAACCAATATATAACCCTGTTTCTTCAGTTAAATGACGAGGACCATCATTAACCAACGTTGTAGGGTAACCAGTAGTTTCAGGCGCATCACCAAAATCTAACGGCAGTGGAGCGAAACGACAACGCACACCATCATTTTGGCTGGTTGCAGCATTTATCTGAGTGAAGTTGACTGCACTATAACCACCAGATGGAAGACTTGGGTCTGAAATATCAATTCGAACAATACGGCCAGGATTTGGATTTTGAGCTGCGTAGAAGAAGCCTTGATCATCAAAGTATACCGCGCCCCATCCAGTGCCAGTTTCGCCATTAATACCAACGTAACCCAAATTAATTCGCGCCCCTGTTACAGGATCAAACTTCACTAAATTTCCCGTAGGCGTTAAGGTATAAAGCATATTGTCGATAGGATTAATCGCCATATCAGCCATCACTGGAGCAGAAACTGTAATTTCACCAATTTGCTGTAAGTAAGTACTGCTATTTGGATTAACATCAATGCGATACATACTGGTGCCGCTATTATGCATCAGCAATAGAACACCGTTATCATCGATATCACCACTGTTATAGTTATTGATTGCCATCGTACTTCCTGTAATTGGTAACACGAAGGCAGATCCTGCACCATCAACCATTAAAACAGTGTCTTTATTTTTAATGTTATCGCCGATGAGTGTATTGGTAATAAAGTTATACCCCGTACCACCAAAGACACCAGTGCCTGTTGGCAGAACATCATCATATAACGGTGTTACTGTCCCCATAGCCAAATTAATACTAGTAATATCGGTTGGGCTATTACGCAACAAATAACCATCACTACTACAAGTTGGGAACGTCACAATCGTGAAATCAGCAAAGTTAACATCACTCACATCCGTTGTTAACGCAACTGATTGAATGTTAGGTGAGCTAGAATGGACATTGATTGGATCACCAATTGTCGCACCAGCATAACCACCAGCATTTGGATCTAGCGTTCCAATGGTTGGTGGACAGGTTGGATTAACTAAATCAGTTTCAAGTGCTGCTTCATAAACTTCATAGTTTCCACCAGGAATAGTCATTGAGTAAGCACCCGTTATTGCATCCGCTGTGGCAACAAAACACTCACTGGTTGTGGTGTTATAAGCAATCACAGGAACAGCAATACCAAGACCCGCTTCTGCTACATCTTTAATGCCATTTAAAGTTGGGGCGGTACTGCTGTCATCAAACACAAAACCAGACAGTTCAAAGCTACACACGGCAGGCGCTGTTGGTAATGTCGCAGTATTGATCACTTGACCATCGCCACCGTCATCGCCACATAATAACTGCCCAGAACATGTTGCAGTACCTGCACTGACATTAGCAGTAGCACCTGAACTATTAAAGATAGCTGCACCACCACCGCCACCAGCAGAGCGACCATGACCACCAGATGAACTTGCACCATTACCACCGACAGCATTAACGGTTAGTGTTGATAGAGATGCACCATCGGTGTTGTATAGCAATACAGAGCCACCCGCACCACCACCACCGGGGCTATCGCCACCAGCATTTGGTGAAGTATTACCATTGGCATTAATAGTACCTGTTCCTGTCACTGTATTAGCTGTGATATATACGATACCACCACCATCAGCGCCATCACGACCGACACCATTATTTTCTTGACCTGCACCGCCACCGCCACCAAGAGTTAAACGAGTAGGATCAGCCAGCCCAATACCTGTACCTGGTTCTCCCGGATAAAAACTGGTTGAACTTGAATAATTGCCGCCTCTACCACCAGGGCCAACGTTACCACCACCACCACCACCAGAATTAAAGTTACCACCACCACCAGCATTTGCTGGCGCGCCGATACCATTATCACCATCGCTATAGCCTAAACCACCAAGACTCACTGGGGTTCCTGCAATACCTTCACCCTTACCACCATCGATATTGGTTACAGCCATAACGTAATTAAGTCCGGTCGCAATACCATTGGCGGTATTTTTTGTACCACCACGGAAGCCTTTACCGTTAACGTCAATAATATTGCCATTAAGATCTAGAGTGCCATTAATATAAAGCGACACAATACCGCCACTAGAACCATCCCAGTCAGCAGACGTAACCGTGCCAGTTAAACGTGCATCTTCATACATTGGAATACGTACAACTTGGAAAGAACTATTTCCGTCAGTAGTAAAGTTATTCGTTAAATTTTCACTTAATACTAAAGTCGGATCGGTAAAGCTAGCCACTGTCGCAAATTCATATTGACCCGTTGTGCCGTAATCAACCCAACCACTGGCATACCCACCTGCAACACCATTACCATAACTATCGGTATTAGTGGTATCAATTGAGGCATTTTGCATCTGAATGATCATCACCCGATCACCTGGATTTAAGGTCTCTGTCGTATTACCTGTTGCCGTACCAAGCGTAATACTATTCGTGCCCGTTAATGCATTTGCCGTTACTGGGTAATAAGTATTAACCACACCCGTAATATCAACAGGTGTACCTGAAACACCTTCAATATTGCCAGAGTTCAAACATTGCGCTATCACTACCGCAGGGGTTATTGGTTGAATTGGTCCTTTTAAAATTGGAATTTGATGATCTTCAACTTCACCATTAATAGCCGTGCCGTTGTAATCATCAACAGTTAATGTTTCAGATGTAATACGCAGACGCATGTAGGTTTCAGTTGCAACAGTAGTGGTATTTATTGAAGGGAAACTTAATGACGCACTACCATCAGTAACTGCATCGGCATCAGTACAAGCAGCTAGAGCAAATTCACCACTATCAGCAAAATCACCATCAGCATTAAAGTCAACCCAAGCATAAACATTTGCACCCATATCTGCGGTGCCATTATGATCATTACAAATCACATCTTGAGTAAAGCTTGTAGCACCTTGAGATAAGAAACCAACCGTAGAGATACCATCTTCATCATTGATATTTAACGTATCATCATCGGTTGCATCACCATTATCATCAACACCGTCACCAAAGCCGTCACTATCACCGTCACCAATAACAGAACCCAAGCTTAATGTCGTATTACCAATGCGATGACGCGCACCATTACTAGTAAATAAGGTGTTATATCCTAAGGTTTCAGGCGCATCACCATAATCATAAGCAACATCAAGAATGATACGATGATCTTCAACTTCACCGTCATTCGCTACATCATGAGGCGTTGAACATACCGTTGTGGTTGAACAAATACGAACACGAACATAACTACCGCCATCAAGCACATCATTCGGTGTCGTAAAGGTTAATGTAACGTCAGTATCGTCATTCACTGCCGTAATACTCACTGGCGTTGCTGCTTCAGTCACCACATCAAACACACCATCACGATCAAAGTCTAGCCATGCATAAATAGTGGCATCAACATCAGTATGTACCCGTACCGTTAAGGTTTCTGTGCTACTTGGCTCTGCCGACATTACAGCCGGAATAGTTACACCATCCTCATCATTAACACCCGCGAAGTCATCATCTTGAGCAAGGCCATTATCATCGATACCATCCACAAAGCCGTTAGCTTCAGCATCCGTAGCATTGGTACCAAGGAAAATGGTTGCACTAGGAATATGCATTGGACCGATGCCCTCACCACTGGCATTAGTACGATCGGTTCCATAGGTATCTGGCGCATCACCTAAATCAAATGTACCCATGACAATAAGATGATCTTCAACTTCACCATTAGTGGCGATTCCACCCATTGACGATGTTGTTAACACATCATTAGTAATACGAATACGTGAATAGGTAACTCCTGCCGTTAATCCTGTTAGCCCTGTCCAATTAAAGACATATTGCACTTCTGAAGAGGCATCAGGTACGATTTGAATTTGCCCTTCGCCAGCCTCAAAGGTACCACTTTGGTCAAAATCAATCCAAACAGCGAGATAAGCAACTGATCCTGAAGTATTTGACGCTTCAACGGTAAGACTATAATCACTCGCATTAATGTTTATCGGTGAAATGACATTAACGCCATCCTCATCATCAGGAGAGGCATTGGTATCATCACCATCTGCCGTTGCTGTTGGTATACCATCAGGCTCACCATCACTGGCTTGATCGCCAAGGAATAACGACGTATCACCATAATGGAATGGACCACCGCTTCCCGCTAAGGTTAAATACGTATCTGGCGCATCACCAAAATCAACATTGTCTGACACCGAAATCGCATACCCTTCAACTTCACCATTGGTTGCCTCACCAATAGCGGTGCTACAGTCGGTAGTGGTATTACAAATTCTCACACGTATATAAACAGTATCACCGTTAGTTATCGCGGTGGTAATTGGCCATGTCAGCACTTTTATAGTATCAGTTTCACCATCAGCAACAGCGATAGTCTGCATTTCAGATGCTTCTAGATCACCGTTTTTATTCCAGTCAGCCCACGCATATACATTACCATCGGTACCCGTAGTATTGGTGGTAGTAACACGCACCGAATATTGAGTAGCGGTACTCGATAACGGTAATATCTCGACACCATCATCAGTATCACCATTGGCTGCAACCGTTGCATAGGCGTCAGTTTCACCATCTGGCGCCGTACCCATAAAGATATTGGCACCAAGTTGGTGACGAGGACCATCAAATTGGAAGGCTGTTACATAATCACCTGTCGCAGTGCCTGCCCCTGAATCAGGTAAATCATCAAAATCAAGCTCTGTATTTGAACAATTGCCATTCACATTGGCATCATCTGCTAACCAATTATTACGCGCTAAGAACGCACTTTGATCTTCGTAGTAGTCATACACAAAATCCATTAACGCTTGGTAAGGCGTAAGATTGCTTGAATAGTAATTTGGCGTGAAATAGAACTGACGCTCACCAGAACCAACCCATGGACCTGTATGCGTACGAGGATATCCATAACCACCCGTTGTGGTTGGATCGTATGGAATCAACCACGCCATCGCATCAACATTATTACAAGAGCCTGTTACCGTTGGCAGCGTATAAATCACACTACGATGATCAATACCTGTAATGGTTGATAGCGTACCCGTCGTTGCTACTGTTGCTTGGGTTGATAATGCACCAGGGCCATCAGATGGATGGAAACGAGGTAGTGTTGTTGGTCCTGAATACCCAGCAAAACCCGTTGCACTTGTACCTGGGAACCCTACTTGTTGTCCCATGTATGCATTGATACGGGTCGTGGTTGCATCAGCGAACGTATCACCTTCAACAAGAGACAGCAGTACACCACCTTGATTTCGGTAATCAAGTAACGCATCAATTTCAGCGGTTGTATCAGGGCTAGTTCCACCCGCTAGATCTGATTGATAAAGAATAAATTGATAATCACGTAACGTGAAATCAGTGGTAATATTATCTGTCGGAACAAGAAGATCGTAAGTTACATAACCAACCCCATAATTATTTTCCATGAGAGCAACAGTATTATTTGCCGTATTGGGTAATGTATATTCAATCGCACCTGAATCTTGTTGAATTAACATATGGAAGGTGACTTTATGATAATGATCTTCTATCTCACCATCAGTCGCTGCGCCTTGTGAGCGTTCATCAATGGCTGTCGCGCCATCATCAACTAAGGTATCGGTTGTTAAACGTAAACGAACATAACTATCACCAACATTACCGCCTTCGGCGTTAGATAGATTAGTCCAAGCGACACTAATTGGAAGATCCGTTGCACCATTAGCAACCGCAACGCTGGTATACTCATCAAGTTGGAATTCGCCATCTAAATCATGATCAACCCATGCATGCAGTGTTGCTGCACCGCCAGTGTTATTTGTTACCGTGGTATCAAATGACCATGTTGTCATTGACGGAGAAAGTACAGGGAAAGTAGGGGCAGTTTCATCAGCCGTAGCATTATTATCATCACCATCAGCTGCCACACTTGGTTGACCATCAACATCAGCATCAGCCGCTGTCGTACCTATATAAAGGTTTGTTGAAGGCGCATGATTGGCACCATTATTTGTAGCTAAAGTATGATAACCATCTGGGGCATCACCCCAATCTTGGGCGGTTAATACTGAGATTCTAAAGTCTTCAACCTCACCCGATGTTGCGGTGCCACCAGCATCAGAAACCGTTAAACCATCACTATTGGGCGCTAAACGTGCTCGTCCAAAATAATAGCCCGCCGTCACAGGTGTTAAACTGTTCCAACTAGGGTTATAAACAGTATTGGTTCCGTTTGAAGTCGCACTAATCACTTGCCCTTCAGCAGCATCAAAGACACCATTTTGATTCCAATCAATCCATACAATAAGATCCGCATTTGCACCTGTATTATTAAGTACATTTGCATCCAATGTATAACTGGTTGCGCTTAAGGCTAATGTCGGTAATGAAATACCATCTTCATCAGCAGTGGCTGTAATATCATCAAGTAACGCATCACTACTTCCATCAGCATCTTCACCATCAGTGGTTGCTGTACCTAAACGTAGCGTAGTACTAATAGGATGAATTGGACCACCGTCAGCAAAACGAACAAGGTATGAATCAGGGGCATCACCACCATCATATCGAACGCTATCACTCAATAAATAGTGATCTTCTATTTCACCATTTGATACGCCACCATAAGAACGAGGATCTTCATTAACGCCTGTTGCACTATCGGCTAATAATTCAGAGGTAATACGCACACGCATATAGCGATTTTGACCCGCGGCTAATCCTGTTGTTGCCGTCCAATCCAACTCTACAGAACTATTTGTTAAGCCTGTTGAGGTAACAATTGCGCCACCAGTACCAGTACCATTATCAACAAATTCATCACGATCAAACCGACCATTACCATCGAAATCAATCCAAGCATAAATATAAGCATCACTGCCTGTATTATTCGTCACCATAGCATTTGCACTATAGCTACCTTGGGTTGTGGTTAATGGTGGTAAAATTAAGCCATCTTCATCATCACTAGCTGCAAGATCATCGCCTGATGCTTGAAGTGCTATCGTCGGTGTTTGAGCATCATTATCTGCATCTGGTACTGTACCCATAAACAGATTGCTATCAACACCATGGAATGGACCACTATCTGATTGGGTTGTACGGTAATTATTAGCGCCGACATTCGCAGCCTCATCAGGTGCATCACCGTAATCAAACTCACCCACAAAGACCATGTAATCTTCAACTTCACCATCTAATGCTTGGCCAGCCCAATCATTAGCGGTGAGATCTGTCAGGTAGCTAATTCGAATACGTAATGCCATCGAGCCATTTGTTAAGCCTGAAATACCATTCCATGTTAATACTGCAGTTTTAACGCCATTAAAGTATGGAATATTATCAGTGCTAAATGGCGCATCGCCTGTCGTATCATAATTAATGGTTGATACAACTTCAGCAGCACTAAATTCACCATCTTGATTAGTATCAAGCCATGCGACTAAGGTTGCCGGATTACTGGCAAGTTCAGAGTTACGTAAAGTAACAGGCACACTATAAGAGGTGGCTGCAATCGCGATATTTGCTAATGGTTGAGATAAACCATTCTCATCATCACTGCCATTGTTATCATCCCCAGAAGCATCACTGGTTGGTTGACCATCTATGTCTGCATCAATCGTTGCCGTACCAAGATAAACGGTGGCACTATTGCTACGTCCGTGGAATGGACCATCACTGGCACTTAAGGTTTGATAAGTATCAGGCGCATCACCCATATCTTGATCACCAATATAGATTAAATGATCTTCCACCTCACCATCGCTGGCACCAAATAATGAACGAGTATCTTCTGCTGCCCCCGTATTGAGATTAGCCAACCCATCGGTTGTTAAACGGAAGCGAGTTAACGTAAACCCTGAAGTAAGGCCGGTGAAACTATTCCATGTAATATCAATAGATCCACTGGTTCCTGTTGGCACAATGACTTCTGCCACCTCATCTGAACCGAATTGACCATTACGATCCCAATCAATCCAGCCATACAACGTTGCATCTTGTCCGGTATTATTGGTGACATTAATCGCAGCAGTATAGCTACTAGGTACAGGTGAATTATCTAATGCACGTAATGTAACGCCATCTTCATCATCACTTCCGGTAGTATCATCTCCATCAGCCTTAATTGGGCCACTACTTGGATTAGCATCTGCTTCGCTATCAGGCACACTATTACCAATGTATATATCTGCATCAATAACATGATATGGGCCATCATCAGCTAAACGAGAGCGATAATCACCCGCTCCTCCCGCGGTTCCGACAGATCCATCTTCTGCATCACCAAAATCTAAATTACCAATATAAATTTGATGGTCTTCTACTTCACCATTAATTGCTTCGCCACCCCAGTCATTAGCAGTTAGAACAGAGTTAGTTAAACGTAGGCGCATATAGGTGCTACCTGCGGTTAATCCACTGATCCCTGTCCACGTTAATTGGGTTGTTGGGGTTGCACTTGTACTGGTATTGGTTGCATTTACAATCGAGGTTAATTCAGTAAACTCGCCAGCATCAGCAAAATCACCATCTTGGTTAAAATCAATCCAACCATATAAATGTGCATCACTGCCTGTCGCATTATAAAGAGGAACACCAACAGTATAGGTGGTATCTGCAACGGCTAAAATTGGGAATGGCGTAAGATCATCTGCATTTTCATCATCAATACCGTCAGTATCATCCCCTACCGCACCATTAGATGGCTGACCATCTTGGTCATGACCGTTATCATGATTATTACTTCTGATATATAAGTTAGCGGTATTATGACGATGGTAAGGTCCACCACTGGTATATAGAGTGTCATAAGTATCAGGAGCATCACCACCGTCATAGGTTTCTACTCGAATATAATAATCTTCAACTTCACCATCACCCGCGCCACCATAAGAACGGGGATCTTCAACTAGGGTGCCTAGTTCAGTATCGGCTAATAAATCGGTAGTAAAACGAATACGAATATAAACATCAGTGCCAGTAGCGATACCTGGGAACGAATTCCAAGTTAAGTTTGTTGTTGTGTTAGTGTTACCGGTATTAATTTCTCTAGGCTCAGCGGTATTACCACCAAAGAATTCATCACGATCAAATCGACCATTGCGATCAAAATCAATCCAAGCATACAGGTACCCTTTACTGCCACTATTATTGGTTACCGTCACAGGAATATTGTAGGTCGTATTGGTGTTGTTTAATGGTGGAATAAACGCGCCATCTTCATCATTACTGCCCGTAATATTATCACCTAGAGCAAAGGCAGTGGTTGGGTCATTGGCATCACTTTCACTATCGAGTAAAGCACCCATCAATATCGTATTATCGATACCATGATAAGCACCGTTATCACTCAGAGTGGTTCGGTAGTTATTAACACCTATGTTAGCCGCACTATCAATGGCATCACCAAAATCAAATTGACCAACATAAACGACATAATCTTCAACTTCACCACCTTGGGCAATACCACCCCAATCGTTGGCGGTTAAACTGGTATTAGCAACACGAATACGCAGCCCCATTGAACCTTGTGTTAATCCTGAAATACCGTTCCAAGTCAATGTCACTTTATTGGTTAAGTTATTACTGCTGGTTGGCAAATTATCAGACGCAAATGTAGCGTTACTAAATGGTGTACTTGTCGCAACGACATTTAGATCATCGACAACCTCATCTGCACTAAAGCTACCATCTTGATTGGTATCTAACCAAGCGACTAACGTTGCATTAGAGCCCGAGTAGTTGTAAACCGCAAGATCAACACTGTAGCTAGTAATACTGGTAGCAACTGTGGTCAATGGCTCAACTAATCCAGTCTCATCATCAACACCCGTATTATCATCACCTAATGCCGCTGCATCTGGGTACGCTTGATCGTCATCATCAATATTATTAGCACCTAGATACAGGTTACTAACATAGTAATGCGCAGGACCACCGCTAACAGGTAAAGTTAAGTATGAATCAGGCAAATCACCTAAATCAGTATTCTCTGCCGTGACAAAGAAGTCTTCTACTTCACCATCTTGAGCTGCACCTAACGAGCGCTCATCAACAGTTGCTGTTGCATCGCCATCAGTGAGTAGCTCCGTTGTTAATCGTAATCGTACCCCATAAGTTCTTGCATCTACTAATGCGGTGTCTGTCGTAAAGGTAACGGTATAAGTTTCTGTACCCGTACTGGCTGGAATGGTTATCACGCCATTACTTATCGCTTGCGTTGAACCACTGCTATTAATAGATGCCTGTGCAATCTCATCATTTTCAAAACTACCATCGCGATCCCAATCAATCCATGCATATAAATATGCGGTAGAAGTTGAACTATTTGTCACCGTAATATTGGTGTCGTAATTATCACCAGCATCTAAATCAGGTAAGGCAATATTCGCTAAGGCATTTTCATCATCAATCCCCGTGATATTATCACCTGTCGCATCTGTACTCTGAGGGGTTGCGCCATCAACATCAGGTGCTACCGTGCCTAGGTATAAATTAGGCTCAGCGGCAACATTATGATAAGGCCCACCAAAGGTTAGATTCGTTTGATAATTATTTGCCGCCGTTGCTGAAGAAGTATCGGGTAAATCACCTAAATCTTGACCACCGATTTGAATCATAAAGTCTTCGACTTCACCATCAGATGCACGACCACCAGTATCAGTTGCTGTTAATGGATCGGTCGTTAAACGGAAACGAATAAAGGTATTACCAACAGAAAGGTTTTGCATCTGATTTGAATCGAAAGAATAAGTATAAACACCATTCTGAGCCGTAGGAATAATATCAACTCGACCTTCAATTTCATCAAAAATACCATTACGGTTACTGTCAATCCAACCCGCTAGATAGGCATCATTACCGGTTGTATTACGTACTGTGAGCTCTAAGCTATGGCTTGAACCGTTAATCGGAATTGAAGTTAATGGCTGGCTGGTACCATTTTCATCATCACTACCATTATTATCATCACCAAGAGCATCAACAGACGCTAATACAATTTCATCACCATCAATAGTTGAAGTACCTAAATATAAATTGGTGTTATTAGTAATAATATGGTGTGGGCCACCAAGCAGTGGATCAACTAAATAGCTCGCAGGCGCATCACCTAAATCTTGTAAGCCAAAGAAAATACTATGATCTTCAACTTCACCACCCGCTTCACCACCTAATGAGGAAATATCACTGATTTGCCCCACTAAACGGTTAGTTAAACGTAAACGCACAAATGAGGTTGTGTTGTTGGTAACAGCAGGAATCGTCGCCCACTCAAGTTCTACAGGCGTATTACTTGATCCCGTTGGCACAACTGCAATTTGTCCTTCACTATCATCAAATTGACCATTTCGATTGAAATCGATCCACACCGCCAAGGTAGCAATATTACCCGTCGTATTTGTAACTGGCACAGTAATTTTGTATGAATCCATACCATTAAATAATGGCGGTAATGTAATTGGTCCTTCATCATCAGTTGCATCAAGATCATCGGCAGTTGCGGTTATATCTTGTAATGTTCCATCATCAATATCAGGCGCCGTATTACCAATATACAAACCATCTACGAATAAATGATAAGGGCCAAAATAGTTATAGAGTGTTTGATAGTTATTCGCCGCCGTTGCTGAAGAGGTATCTGGCGCATCACCAAAATCGGGATCGCCTACATAAACATAATGATCCTCAACTTCACCATTTTTGGCAATTCCACCCCAATCTGTCGCCGTTAAAATATCAGATGTTAAACGAAGGCGTAACGCCATATCACCTGTTGTTTGCCCACTGATACCAGCCCATGTTAACTGAGTCGTTGGGGCTGTTTGTGCTGAAGTATTGGTTCCATTAACAAGCCCTTCAAGTGAAGCAAACTCGCCAGCATCATCAAAATCACCATCTTGATTTAAATCTAACCAAGCATAAAGATTTGCGTCAGCCCCTGTTGCGTTATAAAGCGGAACCCCTACGGTATAACTGGTATCCGTCAATGTTAAAATAGGCAGTGGAACTAAACTGTCAGCATTTTCATCATCAGTGCCATCGTTATCATCACCATTTGCAGCAGCCGTTGGTTGTCCATCTTCATCATGATTATTATCATGGGTTGCATCTCGAATATATAAATTCGCATTGGTATGATAATGAGCTGGACCGCCGTTACTGTATGATGTTTGATAGCTTTCAGGTAAATCACCACCATCATAGGTATCGACACGTAAATAATAGTCTTCAACTTCACCATCAACTGCACCACCAAATGAACGTGGATCTTCCGTTGTTCCTGTAACCGCATCACTTAATAACTCACTGGTTAAACGAACACGCACATAAACATCGGTGTTATTAGCAATACCAGGGAAACTATTCCAATTAATATTGGCGACAAAATTAGACACGCCTGAATTTACAACTATCGGCGCGCCCGCTGCACCACCCGCAAATTCATCACGATCGAAACGACCATTACGATCAAAATCTATCCATGCATAAATATATGCATCACTGCCTGTATTATTGGTTACAACCGAGCGCACCCCATAATTAGTCACTGAGTTATGTAATGGCATAATAAAGACGCCATCTTCATCATCACCATTAACATCATCATCGTCACCCAATGCCAGTATCGCAGGTGCATTGGCGTCATTTTCTGTATCAGGTGCCGCAGCGCCTAAATAAAGATTATTATTCAGACCATGATAAGGGCCGCCATCATTTAACGTGGTTCGATAATTATTAGCTGCAACGCCATTTGTAGTATCTGGCGCATCACCAAAATCATAATCACCAATAAAGATTTGATGATCTTCTACTTCCCCATTAAGAGCAAAACCGCCCCAGTCACTAGCCGTTAACGTGTCATTAGTTAAACGAATACGGACATAAGTACTGCCTTGGGTTAAGCCACCAATACCATTCCAAACTAACTCAGTTGTCGGTGCCGTTTGATTTAAGGTATTGGTACCATTAATGATGTTTTCTAGTGAGGTAAATTCACCCGCATCAGCAAAATCACCATCTTGGTTAAAATCAATCCATGCATAAAGATTAGCATTAACGCCAGTTCCATTATAAAGCGGAACTCCTAACGTATATGTCGTATCTGAAACACCGAGCAATGGAATCTTTGTTAAGGAATCAACATCTTCATCATCAACACCATCATTATCATCACCATTAGCGCCTACTGTTGGCAAACCATCGGTATCATGAGCATCATCATGGGTTGCACTACGAATATAAAGATTGGCATTAACATGATAATGGGCAGGGCCATCACTTAGGTATAACGTGTCATATGAATCTGGCGCATCACCACCATCATAAGTATCAACACGAATATAATAATCTTCAACTTCACCATCTGTAACACCACCATAAGAGCGAGGATCTTCCGTTGTACCGGTTACTGAATCGGATAATAAATCAGTAGTAATACGGAACCGTGCATAAACATCAGTATTCACCGCAATACCAGGGAAACTATCCCAAATGGCATCAAGTGTGGCACTTGTTGTTCCTGTTGCTATTGTGATTGGAGAACCAGCCGCGCCTCCTACAAATTCATCACGGTCGAATCGACCATTGCGGTCAAAGTCAATCCACGCATAAAGGTAAGCATTAGCGCCACTATTATTGGTTGCTGTTACCGGAAGAGCATAAGTCGTTGCGGTATTGTGTAACGGTAAAATAAAGACACCATCTTCATCATCACCGTTCACATCTTGATCATCACCTAATGCATATATGGCTGGTGTATTAGCATTATTTTCAGTATCTGGCGCGGCAGCACCTAAATAAACAGCCGCATCTAAACCATGGTAAGCACCTTGATCATTAAAGTTAGTCCGGTAATTATTCGCACTCACTCCGTTTGCAGTATCTGGTGCATCACCAAAATCAAAATCACCAATAAATATTTGATGATCTTCAACTTCACCATTTAAAGCGATACCACCCCAATCATCGGCCGTTAAAATATCACTGGTTAAACGAATACGAACAAAAGTACTACCTTGAGTTAACCCTGAAATACCCGTCCAAGTTAATTCGGTTGTTGGCGTTGTTTGTGCTGAAGTATTGGTACTATTCACAAGATTTTCTAATGATGTAAATTCACCAGCATCTGCAAAATCACCATCTTGGTTAAAATCAATCCAAGCATAAAGATGAGCATCGGCACCTGTTCCATTATAAAGTGGCACACCTAAGGTATAGGTAGTATCTAATACCCCTAATAATGGAATACGCGTTAGAGAATCCGCATTTTCATCATCTGTTCCATCGTTATCATCACCATCACCATTTGGCGTTGGTTGGCCGTCGGTATCATGAATATTGTCATGAGTCGCATCACGAATATACAAGTTGAGATTATTGTGATAATGCGACGGACCATTGCTGGTATATAACGTATCGTAACTATCTGGCGCATCACCACCATCATAGGTATCAACCCGTAAATAATAATCTTCAACTTCACCATCAGTGGCAATACCAAATGAACGCGGATCTTCGGCAGTGCCTGTCGCTGAATCAGTTAATACATCAGAGGTTAAACGTAAACGAATATAGACATCAGTATTAATGGCAATACCAGGAAAACTATTCCATGAAATAGTGACGTTACCATTGTTGGTGCCTGTCGGTACGGTTATCGGAACTCCCGCTGAGCCACCAGCAAATTCATCGCGATCAAAACCTGTTGTACGGTCAAAATCAATCCATGCATAAATATATGCATCACTACCAGTATTATTGGTAACCGTAACAGGTAAATCATATGACGTTGCACTTGAATGAAGTGGAATTAACAGCGCGCCATCTTCATCATCACCATTGGCATCAAGATCATCACCATCGGCACTGTTGGCGGGATTATTCGCATCTTGCTCAGCATCAATAGCGGCACCGAAGAACAGTTGGTTGTTAAGACCATGACGAGGGCCATCATCGTTGAGCAAAGTACGGTGATTATTAGCAGCAACACCTACACCAGTATCTGGCGCATCACCAAAATCATAGCTACCAACAAGAACATAATGATCTTCGACCTCACCATCAGGTGCTGCACCGCCCCAACCTGTATTAGCTAACCCTGCGGTGGTATAACGTAAACGCAGTGCTGCATTACCATCGCTTTGTCCTAAAATACCCGTAAACGTTAATGTAATCGGTGATGATACTGTTGTACCTGTTGGTACTGTTACTGCAACATATTCTGCCGCTTCAAACTGGTTATTTTGATTCCAATCTAACCAACCATAAAGGTAAGCATCAACACCAGTATTATTACGAACTGGCACTTGTACAGAATAATTGGTCGCTGTTAACGGTAAAATAGGGGTTGGAGTACTAAAGGCATTTTCATCATCACTGCCAGTGAGATCATCACCATCCGCATTTGGCGTTGGTTGACCATCCCCATCACTATCAATAGTCGCATTACCAATATAGAGATTACTAATATTACTTAGACCATGATAAGGACCGCCACTAAGACCTAACGTATCAAAACTATCTGGTAAATCACCAAAATCTTGATCGGCAACTTGTAGAGCATAATCTTCAACTTCACCGCCATCAACATAACCATAAGAGCGTGGATCTTCAACAGCCCCTGTCACAGCATCAGTTAGTGCAACCGGCGATAAACGGGTACGCAAATATACCGTGGTATTATTAGTCGGTGGTGTAATTGTCCCCCAAGATAATGGCATCGCAGTTGCACTTACGCCGTTTGCAACAACTATCGCGCCACCTGGACCTGCACCATTTGAAATAAACTCATCACGATCAAATTCACCATCACGGTTCACATCTAACCATGCATATAAATAAGCGTCAGCACCAGAAGTATTCGTCACCGTTGTTTGCGTATTATAAGCCGTTGCACCACTGGTTAACGGTTGAATCAATAAACTGTCTTCATCATCAATACCGTCTGAATTATCACCTGATGCGGTGGTATTTTGTAAACCATCAACTTCGGTATCAGTTGCGTTTGCACCTAAAAATAAATCATCATCAATAGAGTGACGAGGGCCATCATCAGCTAACGTGGTTCGATAATTACCAGTACCAATTCCCACACCAGTATCTGGCGCATCACCAAAATCAATACTGATGATCACTTCACCATAGTCTTCAACTTCACCGTCAATACTTGAACCGTTCGGTGTATTACAATCACCAGATGAACATAACCGGAAGCGTGCATAGGTATTGCCTAAAATAGCATTCACAGGCGTCGTTATGGTATAAGTTGTCATACCAACGGTGGCAGTTGTATTACTAATTATCTGTTCGTTTGCATCATCCCAGTCACCGTCTCGGTTCCAGTCAATCCAGCCATAAACATGGAAGCTAGTACCTGCATAATCAGGATCTTTACCAATTGTAACCTCAATATCACGGTCACGATTGAGCACATAAATACCATTCGCAGTCACGCCATCTTCATCAGCAAGATCAACTAAATTATCACCATCGGCGATAGTAGTAGGCTGCCCATCAATATCAGTATCTAATAACACCCCTAAAAACAGATCGGGGTTATTATCAGTATCACCATCAATAACAATATGGTTGGCACCACCATTAGCTCTTAATGTTTGGTAATCACCCATTGCGGTTGACATCGATGTATCAGGTGCATCCCCCCAGTCTTTATTATCAACATCAACAACAATATTGGCACTAAATTCTGAAGTATCTTGTAATTCACCACTCCCACCCGTTGTCGTACGTTGAGCAATGACAGTAATTTCATCGCCAACATTAATGCTCGACGTTGCAAATAAACTATCAAACGTTGAACCTGATTGGCCCGTAATGCTGCCTAAATATGTTAAGCCTTCACCTGCATTTAACCCATCACTACCCAATTCACCGGTACCAACACTCGCTTTATAGACTTCAAAAGTAAATTCACCCGAGGCACACATATCACCAATAACACGTAGATTTGCACCTTCTAAAAAAGCATAAGTAATTTGTGGGCGAGCTAAATTATTATTGGCACCTGTTCCGGTGTCGTTATTACATAAATCAGTATTTAATGAAACGCCTTCACCCGTTGCGAGATTATGAAGGTCAATGGCATTATCAGTATTATTATCAAAACTATTTTTAGTAATTAAATACCCTTCAATATTGGTATTACCATCAATAGAAACCCCTGAATCACCATTATTATGAATAATATTACATTCGATTATCGATAGCTGACCACTTTGGAAATGCACTCCATTATCGTCCGCATTTTGAATGTCATTACTGGTGATAGTTTGGAATAAATCAACATTTGATGTATTACGTTGATATATTGCATCACTGGTTGCATCACGCATTATATTACCAGCGATATTAAGATAAGCAGGCACACCGTAACGAATATAAACATTGTGATACGGTGTTGCAGTGGTCGAGGTTGAACCCAATAATTGATTTTGTATTACTTGCCAATTAACAACATTGGTTTGGCTATTTAGATTATTTAAGGTGATATTATTATGCGCTGTTTTTATTGCGTTATAACGAATAATACCACTGTCACCATTAAGCGAGCCATTACCTGCATTTGCAATCGCAATACCCGCACACCCTAATGATGTACCACAGGTTTCTTGGCCAATAACCGCATCATTACCCGCAGGATCAATACCAATTAAGTTTTGCTCAATTAAGGTGTCAGTAATGCCCGCCGAGTAAATATTAATACCTAAAGAACCACCCGTCAGAGAGACATTTCGTACTGTCGTATTATCCGCATTAATAATTAATAATTCAGCGGCATAAGCACTGGCGTTAGTTGGCATATCAATTTGTAATTCAGGTTTTGCTAATGCAGGAATGGTTTCAACACTACACCCATCAGAGCTACCGACGGTTTGCACTTCTGAATAATTACCTGAATTTGAATCGATGATCGTTGTACCGTCAGCATTGCTGTATGCCGTACCATCAATGATAGTATTTGCGCCATTAGTACCCGATATTGTAGTTAAAGAGGTCGTTGGAGAAACAACCCACCAATCGCCAGCAGGATCAGTATCGTTTGCAGGAACTGTTGGTACAAAACGCATTTCATTAGCGCCAACAATTCTGTTGGCATTAATAATAAATTGATTTAAAGAACCTTGCGTTGATGTATTGGTATTAGTAACAACGTTATATGAGAAACCAAAATCAACATTGGTCTGATTGGTTGAAGTAAATGATAAATCAACCTTAGATATGTGTTCGCGCGTAGTTGAGTTGGTGGTGACATCAGCGCGATCGCCATCGATACCACCATAACAAGCGCCAGAAGTGGTTAAAGGTGTATCGCCTGAAGTTGCATCACCATTGCTATCACAAAAAGCATTAGTGTAGGTATTACTGGCCGCATATGTTTGTTCAGAAACCGCAGTGCTATTCGTCGGTGGTGCAGTTGCGACAAAATAGGTATCAATCGGTAGCTCAGTGAAAGAATAAGCACCACTTGAGGTAGTCACTTGCTGTAGATAAGTATCGCCCGCACTCGGCACGCCATCATTATCATCATCTCGATAAAGTCTTACTATTACTTCATTTGGCGTTACGCTATCAGAGGAAATATCACTATCACCATTTTCATCTAAATAAACTGTACCGCTAATATCAAAACAACCAATACAGAATCGATAATCTTCCACTTCACCACTATCAACTGTGGTTGAAATTGTTGACGTCGTTAATGCCGCATTTGAGATTCTAAACCGAGAGAAAAAATATCCAGTATTACTTCGATCTGCCACATCAACAATATAATCGACATTACACGTAAAGTTAGATCCTGATGTATTAGTACAATCTGCATTAGAAGAGCCTGCACCAGGGACCGTTATTGCGACACCTTCATCAGCTTGAAAGGCATTATCTTGATCCCAATCAACCCAGCCTACAAAAGTACGCGGTGAACCGGTATTGTTATAAACGCTAGCAGAAACTGAAACGGCCCCTGTGCCGGCATCAATTTCAGACTGAGGAAAGCCCGTTATACCATCATCAAAGGAATCTGCATTTGCTAACGTACTATTGCGATTTGCAGTTTCAAAATTGACATTCGTCCCAAAACGCAAATTAATTCCGGTTAAATCGACATTATGACGAGCGACACCATAACTACTTGGTGCATCAGTCGCTTCAAAGTTACACGCGTAGCCTGATGTATTTACTCTTACGCCACCATCATCACCGGCTCCAGCTGATGAACCACCAGAGGCTGGTGTTTGGGTCCCTTCAATTTGAATACTGGTAATCGATGTCATCCAAGAAGGTAATAATATTTGTGAACCATGTGAATATTGATCAAATCCAGTGACACCAACATTGCCGCCACCGCTTTGCATTGATGCGCCACCCTGAGCCGATAAGTTGGCTGTATTTTGACTATCATTTGGCGTAACTAATTGCGCTACTGTTGTCCCATTAACTTTTAATCGAATGGTAATAGATTCAGTGTAGTCCCCGCGTCCCGTCCACTGATTACCGTTGTTCCACCCCCAATTGGCACTAATAATTATTCGACCACCAGAGCCAGTACCGCCGGTTAAATTAGTATTATAAACCCCGATATTTCGAGTTCCCCAGCCATTACCGCCATCACCATCAAAATAATATTGTCCGCCTGACGTTGTCGGTGAGGCATAGCTTTGAGAACACTGTTGAGCTTGAGCAATCGAGGTGTTGAACAACAACCCACCACAAAAGCAAACAAGTATTAATACTCTATGGATAATTTTGATCTTTTCCATAACTCAACCAACGTAGTTAATCAGGGAACGAAATAGAATGCAAAAACCACGCCTGTTATTTAAACACATTTATTGATAGGTATTAATGAGTAGCGGAAGGTCTAAAATAAGCAGAGTATCAATTAAAGAAACATCATAAAAAACATATAAAATATACTTTTTTAAAATAAAAAAGTTATCGATTATTTATAATAAGCAATGACACTATTCTATGAAATAATGTCATTGTTTAATTACATATTTAATTTGCACGTATTTCTCGCAAATAGCGATAAATAGTATGAATAGAAATATCTAACCCTTTAGCAGCAATTTGTGCACTGTCTTTGAGATCAAAAACCCCCAAATCATGTAAGCGTGTCACAATTTCTCGGCTTTTCTTTGAAGGCGGAATAGAAGTATCACTGGTAACCTGCTCTCGAACATTTTCAATGGAGCTATGCATCATTTCATCATTATTACGAGCAAACGTTTCTGCAGTAACACCATGATCACAATAAGTACCAATTGTTGGCATTAAACTATGGATCATAGACTGAAATGGTGCATCTAAATCAAAGTTAACACAGAGTAAACCAATCGCTTGCTGCTGCTTATTACGGATAACAGTTGTTAATGAACGTAACATTCTACCGTCAGGCGCTTTAGTAATATAAGCGTCAGAAACATCTTTACCTTCATTTAATTTAACTAATGCAATATTAGTGATCGGCGCACCAACTTCACGTCCCGTAATATAGCCATTGGCAATCTTCATAATTGACGGATTACGCGCGTCTAAACAATGCAATAAGACTTCGGTATGCTCCCCCCACATTGCTGCAATCCCATCAACAATATTTTCCATGGCACGAAGAATATCATAATCACTTTCTGTCAATTCATGCATTTTTTCTACCTTTTCTAAGCATCAAACCCTTCAACAAACAGCATTATTATCTTATCAATATTTCAGCAGACATAATATCAATGATTACAGTATATGTGTTTTCTATTCGATATATTAATATCTTACCAATATACATCAAAATGATACCAGCATTATAAATGCTAATATTTTAGTGACCTATTGTGATTAGTATTATCATGACTAAAATAAAAAAATCCCGACCTAGGCCGGGATTATTTATTTAATTATGGAAGAACATTTACATATAAAGTAAACATTCAACTCATTAACTAAATTAGATAAAACGGATTTTAACCGCTTTAAGCTTATTACTTGAATCATCTAACGTAAATTCAACCATGCTACCAGATGAAGGCTGTGAACGACTGCAAACTTGAGACGCGTCAAAACGAATATCGCCACCAAGATCGCTAGTAATTAAACCAATTTTTTCAACTGGGTTGAAGCTACGAATAATACCTGTTTGTGAAGTCATAGTTTATATTTCCTTTACGCCCAAATATTGCTTTCTTATCAGCATTTATATTTGAGGCTATCAATTTGAGTTTAAATAGTTATATACCAAATAGTTAATTAACCTTGGTATAGAGCTTTACTCATTGACCTACTACTTCTTAACTATAAGATCACCCTTCTTATAGCTTTGCACTGCTACTACGTTTGCAACATAAACGGATAACAATGATTAGAAATGACATTGTGGTTTTATTTAAAACACATTAGGTCTGAGTAACAGACGAATCGAACATTAACGCCAAATTATGATGCTGTAAATATTTTTTTAATCAAAAACGATAATAATTTGTGGATAACCACTGAACAAAACAATAAACAACTGTTTTAAAACAAAAAAATAACCAACAAAAAAATAAATAAAAACACTGAATGTGTTCAAAAAACACACAAAACCACTAATAAAACATATTTCAATTACATTATTATTTCTATTTAACCTAAAATAAAAGAAATTATCATTCTTTGTTGAACAATAAATAGTCTGCATTTTTGAAAGGAATAATTACGATATAAAATGACTAGGTTTCTGATATCAGCACATGTAAAGTATACCAATATACACGATGGTTATAAGGAACCTCGATGAAAGGTATTCTATCAATACAGTCACATGTTGTTTACGGTCACGCTGGTAACAGTTCTGCAGTATTCCCTCTTCAGCGTATGGGCTTTGAAGTTTGGCCATTACACACAGTACAATTTTCTAACCATACTCAATACAAACAAGGTTGGACAGGTAAAGCTTTCCCTGCCTCTGATTTGATTGAACTCGTTAAAGGCATCAACAACATTGATCAGCTTAAAAACTGTGAAGCAGTCCTTACCGGATATCAAGGTAGTGCTGATCAATGTTTAGCCATTATTGATACAGTTAAAACAGTAAAACAACAAAACCCTAATGCTATCTATATCTGTGATCCTGTTATGGGTGATCCTGAAAAAGGATGCATCGTTGCTGACGGCATATCAGAACACCTTATTAATGATGTAATGCCACTGGCAGATGTTATTGTCCCTAACCAATTTGAATTGAGTCAATTTGTTGGAATGACAATCAATACATTGGAAGATGCTGTTAAGGCTTGTCAGCACGCGCTAACACTCGGCCCTAAAATGGTGTTGGTAAAACATCTTCATAGTTTATCTACTGATAAATTTTCGATGATGCTCGCAACAAAAGAGGGCTGCTATCTAGCACAACGTCCACATTTGGCATTTGATAACCAGCCTGTTGGTGTGGGTGATTTAATTTCAGCATTATTTACTGGCGGTTTATTGAAAGGTTGGTCAGCAGAACAAGCCTTTGAGCATGCTCACAATGCTTGTTATGCAGTATTAAAAGAAACCCACCGCCGTGGCGAATGGGAACTGCAAACAATCGCCGCTCAAGATGAAATTGTCGCACCGACTGAAATTTTTCCAATTACAGAAATTAAATAAATAACCAGTCATCAGATTATAAAAAAGCAGCTTATAAACGCTGCTTTTTTGTTTTTATTCTTTTAAATTACAATACATTACCATAATCATCAAATGAACGACGTTTTACAAGTGTCAGTGTCGTCGCAACAGAAAGCACACCGGATACAAATATTGCCACCATGATCACTAACTGGTATTTAACGGCGACCAATGGCATTGCCCCACCTAAAATTTGTCCCGTCATCATACCCGGTAGGCTCACAATACCTAACGTTGCCATTGAAGCTAATTGTGGCGCTAATGCCGCTTTAAAAGCCGTACGAATAAAAGGCTGAGCAGGGTTAGGTGCTCCCATCGTTAAATAATATTGATATTCTTGATGATTCTCTTTCAGTAAACTTCCCCAACGAGACAATGCCAACACATTCGCGGTTAAACTATTACCTAACAACATCCCTGCTATCGGGATCATATATTGTGCTTGCCACCACGGTGAAACTTGAATAACCCCCGCCAAAACCGCAGGTAATGCCACCGATAATGCAATAACTTGCCCACAAATAACGGCGGGGATCATGCGAAATAGGTTTACATCAGAACGTTTACAAATGGTGTAGCTGGCAAACAATGCCATGACGGTTAACCAAACCACGTTAAGGCTAAGACTTTGCCAACCAAATAATGTATGTAAATAAATCCCAACGACGGATAACTGTAAAGTCATCCGTAATACAGACATGATCAGTGTGCGACTTAATCCCAATTGCCAACGCTGAAATAAAAATAATGGAATCAGTAATAATAGGTAAAACCCAGCCATAGCTGACCAATGTAAATCGATAGTATGATTAATGGTTGCGGTCATTGGTCTATTCCTGATTCAATATCCATATTGTGTACCTGATCAGCTGTCGCAAGCCATACCGGATCATGAGAAACCGAAATACAGATAACATTTAATGCTTTTACTAATGAAATAATTTTATCTCTCGCCATAGGATCTAATGCTGACGTAGGCTCATCCATTAACCACACCGAACGTTGCATCATCACTGCTCGTGCAATGGCTAATCGTTGCTTTTCACCACCCGATAATAATACGACATCTTTATCAAGCTCAACTATCAGTCCTGCATCAGTTAATGCTTGTAAGCAATCAGATTCCGTGGGTTTTACATGAGGTGATTGCATTGCCTTCATATGCCAAGGCAATAGCAAAACCTCTAAGACAGTATCCGCTCCCATCACTGGTTGTTGTGGCAAGTAGCATATTTGTTGACGCCAAAATGGTAATGACCCACTATCAATACCTTGTTGCTGATAATTAAAAGAGCCATTTTGTGGCGCTTTAAGTCCAGCAATAACTTGCAATAAGCTACTTTTTCCACAGCCAGATGCACCCGATAACGCTAAATGCTGGCCGGGTAATAAATCAACTGTTAATGGGCCTAATTCTGCACTTTCAAAACCGGAACGTAATTGAAAGAAGCGTAAAGCATCACTAGAGATAGCAGTAGATATTGAAGATGAAATTATCATGGCAATTAACACAAATAACGATTGAGAATAATAAGTGTATAAAAACCAAAAAATTACTCAAATGGTTTACGTTAATGATCGCTATGAATCAGATCGATACAGGCAGTATCAATGATATAGATGGGAGAATTACATTTGATGCGTAAAATACAAATAAAAAAATACCGACATAATGTCGGTATTTTCAAAACTTTTAACGTAAGTGCAAATTAAGCAGCTTCAACGTTTGCAGCTTGAGGACCTTTCTGGCCTTGTTCAACGTCAAAAGAAACCTTTTGACCTTCAGCTAAAGTTTTGAAACCTTCGCCTGAGATAGCACGGAAGTGAACAAATACGTCAGCGCCGCCATTGTCTTGAGTGATGAAACCGAAACCTTTCTCTTCGTTAAACCACTTAACGATACCAGTTGATTTAGACATGACTGTCTCCAATATTTTATTAAATAATTCGCAAAATTGCGCAATATAGCCAGAAAAAGAATTATTTATAGTTTATGAGTGGAAAGCTTCATGACACTGGTAAAGCGTTACAAAGAAAGTTTTCTAAAACATAATGTTACATATAAATAGGTCTGAATTACAGGCCGATGTATATACTAATGAAATAAATTTGATTGTATAGCCTTTTTTTTAATTTTTAACGTTCTACAAACAAAAATTTTATTTTTTAATGCTTATTCGAGATATTATATGCTAAAAAAAGCTGATTATTTGCACTAAAAAGCATCAACACCATGAAAATATTAATATTTAAATTTACCACTTATACTTACATGCCAATAGAACCTCAACAAATAAATATGAACAGTTTTTTACTGACTGTCGTTTACTATTTAAATAATCCACAAAAAAGGCAATATGTAGAAACATATTGCCCATGATTTGATCTTAAATAACGCTTATTTCGTTGCGATACGATCGAGTGTGACTACTGAATACGATAGTGGGACTAATTGACGGCGAGTTTGTCCAACATAATCAATAAAGGCTTGTGCATCGGTATCACAATCAGTGTTTGCCGCTTTACAATCAGGCGCTTTACCTTGATAAATAACTTGATATTTATCACCCTGTTTTTCAATCTTTTTAACCTTGTAACCTACTAATTTTCCATTCACATCAATAAGATCGATACGATTAGAATGTTTATTTTGAGCAGTAAATATCGGAGTCCAGCCATCGTTACCTGTCGCATTATAATTATTAATCACGACATTGTAGGTTTTGTTATCTTGTAATGGTGTCCATACAGGGTGTTTTTCAGTACCCGACATCACATCAACACTGGTTAAATGACCCGCTTTATGTGCCTTGGTTTCATCAAAAGTATAACGAATATGACCGCCGTATGGGTATTTACCCGCATGTGCGCCTTCAGGTAGCGTCGCGGTGATTGTATCTTGTAATAATTGCTTAACCGTTGAACCTTTTAATGACAACACTGATAAGTAATTAGAAAACGGTAACATTTCTAAACGGACATTACCTTCACGGTATTCGCCTTCATTAATATTAGTACGAATACCGCCCGCACCAATTAGTGCAAAATCAACCTTTTTACCTGTTACTTTTTGAACTTGCGGTAAATTAGCCCAATAATACTGGCTTTCTGCAATTAATGGCGCAACGGCTGAACCATGCTTATCCGCTGCACCACTATCTCCAGGGCGACGCTCATGTATAATTTCAGTCGGTACTTGAGCGATGATGCTGCCATAGGCTTTTTCTACAGCAGGTTTGTATTTAGTATCGATTTCATGACGAAGCTGACTATCTTCATTAATAATAACGATGTTCTTTTGCTTAGCGATAAACTGTTCTACTTGTGCCGTTTGTGCCGCAGTAAACTTGTCTTGTGGTTTACGATCTGATTTATGATAAAACACATCGTTACTTAGTAGCGTATTATGCCCAGCGCAGTTGGTTACTTCACCTTGACTGTTAAAGCTAACATTTACCTTACCGATAGCTTCTGCATATTTTCCAGCTTGCACAATACAGGTTGACGCTTTGCCATTTGGATTTTTCACCATTTGTGCATAAGGACCAAAATTACTCCAACCGATATTCGTGAAATCGCCTAATAATGTATGAGAGTGACCACCAACAATTAAATCAATGCCGTTCACATTTTCGGCTAAAGCAATATCCGTTGCATTACCAATATGAGTTAATGCAATAACGTCATTAATCCCTTTAGATTTAAGAAAATCAACCGTTGATTGTGCTATTTTTACTTCACTAAGGAATTTCACATCCCCCGTATGAGGGGCAATATTTGGCATGTCTTGCAAAGATAAACCAAATACAGCAACTAAATTTTTATGCTTTGGTAAGTTATTAATATCTTTTACAACAGTCTTATGATCACCATCAAAGGCAAAAATTTGATAAGGTAAAATATTTGTCTGCCCATTGAAATTAGTATCATGGCTAACATCAACATTTGTTGCAATAATAGGGAAATCTAAACTACTCACAAAACGATTTAATTTTTGATTATTAAGATCAAATTCGTGATTACCTAATGCCATGCCATCTAACCCCATTTGGTCAAGAAGATCAGCATTCATCGCACCTTGGTTTATTTTAAAATACGCACTCCCTTGGAAAGCATCACCTGCATCTAAAAACAACAAACTCTGGTTATTCTTTTGTGCTTGCGCTTTATATTGTTTAACCATTGCTTGTAGGCGAGGATAACCACCAAACTCATTAAAGACTTCAACACCGTTCGCAAAAAAACTAGACTTCACAGGATCAAAATGCGAGTGAGTGTCGTTAATATGAGCAACAGTAAGTGTGAAAGGTTGATGTTGAACGGCAGGTGTTGTAACACATCCAGAAAGAGCTAAAGTGATCGATAGTGCGATAAGTGGCTTACTAAACATACGAAATCCTTACTACGTTGTAATCGTTTGCGCCGCAGCATACTCCACATTAAATTCCTTTTCAGCATTATACGTCAAAATAATATTCTCTAAATTTGAATTTTTATTTTGACTGATATAAAACGGCTTCTTCACTAAGAAACCGTTTCTATAGCAAATTTATTGCAACAATTTACCGTTATACTCACCAGTTAACGTTTTGAGATAAGCCGTAATTTTATCAATCTCATCAGGGCTTAATTTCACACCAACTTGATACAACGCCATATCATTTACCGCTTGCTCTAATGTTTTCGCACTCGCATCATGGAAATAAGGGGCGGTTAATGCAATATTGCGTAAAGTTGGCACTTTGAAGCGATGCATATCGTTGTCATCTTTCGTGACGTTAAAACGACCACTATCAACGTCAGTAATATTACCTCGATCACCAAAGTAGTCATCTTTAAGGCCCATGACTTCAAATGATAAGCCCCCCATCGCCTGACCACTATGGCATGTTTGGCACTTATTCTGTTTAAACAGCGCATAACCTTGTTGTTCTTTTGTTGTTAGCGCGGTTTTGTCCCCTTTTAGATATTTATCAAACCGACTATTTGGTGTAACTAAGGTTTTCTCAAACTCAGCAATAGCATTAGTAATACTGTATTCACTGATCCCTTTTTGTGGGTAAATAGCATCAAATTGTGCTTTAAGTGCGGAATCTTGATCTAATTTGTTAATAATATTCGCCCACGACCCGGCTCCCATCTCAATCGGATTCATCGGCGGCCCTCCCGCTTGAGCTTGTAAATCATTTGCACGACCATCCCAGAATTGATGAATATTAAACACAGAGTTAAATACTGTCGGGGCGTTAATCGGTCCTTTTGATCCATTAATTCCCGTTGAGGTTTTTAGGTTATCAACCCCGCCAGTTGTCAGACTATGACAAGTTGAACACGCAACAGTATTATCACCAGATAAACGGGTGTCATGATAAAGCACTTTACCTAATTGTACTTTCGCCTGATTCACTTTAAATGTGGCAGAAATAGGCTGCACAGCATCATTTTGATACTCACTGCTCACGAGAGGATCTGAATAATATTGGCGACGTTCTTGCTTAACCCAGTCTAATAAAGTATTGGTTTCTTGCTGTGATAAATCTGAACGCCAATGCATTAATAAAAATTGTTTAGGTGGCATCGCATGATCATTTAACACTGACTCAAGCTTGGCTAATTCAACCTGAGAAACAGGGGTATTATGCTGTACTTGCTCCATAAGCATCGAAATATTGAACTGACGTAAAGCATGATCAATATCACGTTGCATCAACTGTTTAGCCCCTGGAACATTGGCATAAAATGGCATTTCACTATTTTTTGTATGGCAGTACTGACAACCATTTTGGTTAAAGATATTAAAAGCTTGCTGTGAAAGAGGATCAGCTTTAACCAAATTTGTTTGAGATAAGTATTTTTTATGCAGTGTTTCATCACCTTGATCAACGGCATATACCGTTGCTAAATAACCGACGATACCCGCACTGATCGCACTCGCAATATATGATGACTTTTTCATGAAGATTCCCTATAAAGATATTTTGAGAGAAAATAATAGCTTCTAAGGAAGAGTTCAAAACGAAAAAAACGGATGCTTTAATTGAGGAATTCGATTAAACATTATTTTATACCAAAATTTAAAATATATCCTTTTAATATCATAAAGATAATAATCACCATTAATAATTAACAAATAAAGCAGCTAAATTTAACTTATGGTTTTATTGTTTTAGATCAATTACTGAAATATTCATTATTTACTGTTTAGTGCTATTTATTTTTAAATATCATCACCAATAAAACATCCATTTTTTTACTGTTTAAATAACAATTTATTAAACAGTAAAATAAAAGAGCAATGACAATAATATCAATGCTCTTTTTTCAAGATAAATACTTATTTTGTTATTTTAAGATCTGTTTTAGGGATACAACAACACGCTAATATTTTACCTTGCTGCCTTTCTTGCGGTAATAACGCAGGGACATCAGGCTGTTCAACCTGCCCCGAAGTTAAAGTTACTTTACACGCGCCACAAAAACCAGCACGACAGCTATAATTAATTTCAACACCCGCTGTCTCTGCTTGTTCTAATAACGTTTGCTGATTATTACCCCTAAAAATATGACCATCAATATTAAGCTTTACAGCTTGTTTTGGTGTTGATGATCCACCTAAAGGACCAAAAGCTTCTTGATGATAACGCGCAGGAGATACGCCCATTTTCAATAATAACTTTTTAGCCGTATCCATAAAGGCATTGGGGCCACACACAAACACTTGGCGCTGATCTAAATCGCTGATCATGGCTAAATGACTCAGACTTAGTCGCCCTGACTCACCTTGCCAATCTCGGCGTGGCTGACTAAGCACAATCCGTAAATCAAGTGATGTGTGCATCTTTTCAAGTTGATGTAATTCTTGTAGCGAGGGAATATCCGCTTCAGTGCTGCATTGATGATAAAACACAACATCACGAATATTATCGTTATCAGATAAATACCGCAGCATAGATAACATCGGCGTAATACCACTTCCCGCAGACAATAATAATAACTTATCAGTATGAATCCCTAAGTGGAAATCACCACCTGGTTTATCAGCAGCAAGTACATCCCCCACTTGAAAATGCTGATGTAACCAATTAGATATTCGGCCATCATCAATTCGTTTTACTGAAATAGCATAACGCCCAGGGCGAGACGGACTGGAAGATAACGTATAGTAGCGAGTAATAAACTCACCATTAATCTCAAGTTGTAACGGCAAATGCTGCCCTGGTAAATAAGGCGGTAACGGTAATTGCTGATGAGACTCAAACCAAAACGTTGTAAAATCAGCGGCAATGTCTTCTCGTTCAACGCAAGTAAGTAATAACTTAGTTTCAGCATTATCAACATAAACTTGTTTGGGTTGCGTTTCTAAAACTTCAATGACATCCCCTGCGCGAATCATACCTTCATTTAAAGCCACTAAATTTTGTCCAAAAAAGACATCTCCTGCCGCATCAGCGCGAAACGTCGCCATGGTTTTTAATGGTTCTTTTAGCGCATTAAACTCGCCAGTTAGTGGATCTACAGTTGTTAGAATACACCGCGCACAAGGTTTAACAATTTCAAACTCAACCTCACCAATGCGGATCCGTTTCCATTCATCTTCAGCAAAGGCATCAGTATTAGACACCACTAAATTAGTTCTAAACTGCGCCATGGTGTGATGGTCACGACTACGTTCATTTAACGCAGCCAATGAGGCCTCACTGATGACCAATAATGGATAGCCATCGGCAAAACTAACATTATGACCAATTTTTGAGCGTACTCGATTAGATTGTTGACCACAAAAAAGTAACTGCACCGAATGACCAATAATATCGCTGAACCATTGATTCGCGATCATCGTTGTTGTGTAAGCACTAAAATTATCATTCCACACGGTTGCAGATGCATCAACCATTGCAAAATCAGCATACTGTAAAACTAAATCGGTTTTATTTGGGTATTGCAGCACTAATCCTGTCATCGTTAGTGTTGCAGTGATTTTTACCATTTGTGGATATTTACGGGCAGTGATCATCGCACCTTCGTCACTCGCTACCATAAAACGACGATCAAAGGCTAACCCTTGCTTTTCTACCCAAGCGTGAGATTGTGTTAATGCTGCTGTCGATTTTACTGGATAAACATGTATCTGTGATAATGTCGGTACGACTAAGGATTGGCTCACGGGAATCTCCATATATAAAAACAATATTAACAAAACCTAGAGTAATTATTTAATATTCACAGACAAATAGACACCCTTATCATTATTAATGAATAATTATTTTTCGTTATGATAGTAATTTATTACGTATACAATTTTACAGCTTATGCTAAATTTATAAAAATTCCGTTTGTATTATTCATACTATCAATATTGTTATTTGGAGACGCTATGCCCCTTTTACGTTCTTTTTGGCGTTATATTACCCACTACTTTCCTAACGTTGGTTTGCGTCATCTGCATACCACGCTTGCTGGATTAATTATTCTTCAAATATTAAACAGTAATTTAGTACATATGACGCATGCTGGTGCCGTAAAAGTAGGCATGTCTAATACTATTTTCTTGTGGGTGCATATTATTCTTGGCTCATTAACCGTACTTGCTACCATTGGTATGATTATTTTCATGCTAACTAAACAATCATTTAGACAATTTTTCCCGTATCTTTTCGGTGATAATGCTGTTTTAAAAGATGATATAAAGCAGATAATAAAAGGAAAGTTACCTGAACCTCGAGAAAAAGGCTTAGGTAATATTATTCAAGGTTTAGGTATTGGTGCATTAATCTTAATTGAAACGGCGGCATTAGTTTGGCTAGTGTTATGGCTAAACCACTCTCCTTATGCCAACGAAGCACGTGAAATACATAAATCATTAACAGGGCTAATTGAAGCTTATTTAATTGGTCATGGCGGCATGGCACTACTGCATTTCTTTGTGGAACGTAAACGCTTTAGTTAATGTTTAGAAGAAAGAAATAAAAAAGACAATAAAAAACGCAGAGCTTCTAGCTCTGCGTTTTTATTTAAGGTTTATTTGGCTTTTACCGCCCAACCACAGGGTTGAGGATATATTCGTTTAATTATTTTTTTATTCTGTTTTTTAAGCAAAATATGACAAGTTTCGATAATTAAACCAAAGGCCATCGCAAAATACACATATCCTTTGTTCAAGTGAATAGCAAAACCTTCCGCCATTAACATACCGCCAAGCATAACCAAGAACAGCAGTGCTAATGTTTTTAATCCCGGATAGCGCATCACATAATCGTTAATTTTCTCAGCACATAGCACCATAATAACTGCTGACGCTAAAATAGCGGCAACCATCAGTGGAACTTCACTGGTTAAACCCACCGCAGTGATCACAGAGTCCATTGAGAAAACCGCATCAACCGCGACAATCTGCAATAACACTAATGCTATACCGGCTCTGACTGTGCTTGCTTGTTGCTGGTGAGCATGACTAAAGCACATCCACAATTCTTTTAAGCTTTTCGCTAATAAGAAAGCACCGCCACCAATCATGATTAAATCACGTCCAGAAAAATCATAATTCAGCACATTGACTAATGGTTGGGTTAACGACATTACCCAGCTAATAGAGAACACTAAACCAATACGCGCAGCAACAGCTAATGCAATACCAAGATTACGGGCCATTTTACGTTGATGTACAGGTAGACGTTCACAAAGTACAGAGATGAATACGATATTATCGACACCTAAAACCACTTCAAGTGCAAATAGGGTCGCAAAGATCATTAACGCTTCAGGTTGAAGGAATAACTCTAGCATTGAACAAACTCCATAGAAAAGGAGTTAGGAATTAAAGAACAACTCGAGGGGTCGTCCATATGTGTTTTGATACCTCAATAAAGAATGAAGCTATATTTGAGCAGTAAATACAGTAAATGAAAACCTCTCAAATGTAACCAAATGTAATGGGTTTTGTTTATAAAACCCGCCTTAGTATGTGACACTTATTGATGATGAGTTAATATTAAAAATGTTCACTAAGTGTATAAAATTAATAAATATGCCTACCCGTTCACTTTTGCCTTATATGCAAAAGTCTTTTAGTTTCATCGTTATTGCATAATAAACATCAAAGGTTCATATTATACACATCTTATTAATTTAATAAAAATATCCACCTAAAAGTAATGTAAAGGATTATTTATGGAAGTTACATTTTTAGGATATATAGCGTCAGCATTCATTATATTATCGTTATTGATGAAGAATATAAAATTACTCAGATATGTAAATTTATTAGGCTGTAGCTTATACGCTATATACGGTTTAATCATACAATCATGGCCTGTATTTGCTATGAACTTCATCTGTGTAGGTATTAATTTATATAGAATATATACATTAAAATATGAGAATAAAAAACTGAATAAGGAGAACTACTTATGATTTTAATTACAGGTGCGACTGGTCATCTTGGTCAATTAGTCATCAAAGAGTTGCTAAATAACAAAGCTGAGTTTGTTGCTGGTGTTCGTAATATTAATCAATACAATGGCCATCATTGTAATCTAGAATATATTGACTATGACAACCTCAGCGTAATGAAAAACGCATTTAAAAATATTGATACTATCATCTTTATTTCAGGTAACGCTGAAACCGAGCATAGAATACAACAACATCGAAATTTAATTGATGCGGCCAAACAAGAAAACATTAAACATATTATCTATTTAAGTTTTATTACTGTTACTGATCCTCATTCCAAATTTTCATTTACACGCCAACATATTGATACAGAGAGCTATTTAAAAGCATCAGGTATAAGCCATACTATTGTACGTAGTTGTTGGTATATGGAAAACATTAAAACAGAAATAATCAATGCATTGGACAATCAAGTTTTTATTGATAACTCAAACACAGGTAAAATAAGTTTTATTTCTCGACAAGATGTTGCAAAAGGCTTAGCTCAAATTGCTATTAATGTAAATCTACAAGATAGAATCTACACCTTTACTGGCTCCGCTGCGTATTCTATGCAGAATATTGTAGATTTAATGAATGCCAATTGTCATAAACAAATCAAATATACACTTTATTCTGATAACGATTATAAAAAACGCTTAATTGATGCCAAATTACCCGAATTCTTAGCTGAAGCGATCACATTAAACCGTGTTGATATTGATAATGGTGATTATGCATTTATCTGCCAAGATGTTAATTTTATTAATAAAAAATCACCATTAGATATAAGCGACTATATTTTTTCTATTTGTTGCACACATTAAAAACATAACAATAATTACTAACAAAAACAGCTACCACTTATCACTTGAAAATTGAGGAGGTTTTAATATAAATCTCCTCAATTTTTTTGTTGTCCTTAAATAATTATTGGTTATTTTTAATATTTAAATAATGATAAGTATCCAATCCCTTTATTGTTTCTGGTCTCGCACAACATCGGGCAACCCAATCAGTAATATTTGAATAAATACTCATATCAATGACGTCTTCAATATTATAGAAATTAATGATCCAAATAATCCACGGAAACATTGCAATATCTGCTATAGAATATTTATTATCAACAAGAAATAATTTATTATTAAGTTCACTATTTATATAATTAAGAACAATAATAGTTTCTTTTAAATATCGTTCACGTGGATAAGGATCAATAATTTTATCATTATGATAAGTAGAAAAATGCCCATAAGCACCAAAAACAGTGCCTTCTGTACTTGCTTGATAAAAAAGCCACTCTATTGTTTTTGTTCTACTTATTATATCGTTAGAAATAAAATCATTATACTTATCAGCCAAATACAATAAAATTGAACACGATTCTGCAATAACATTCGATTCTCCATTAGGATATTCTTTATCTATTAATACCGGTATTTTATGTCGGGGATTTACAGCTGAAAACGCAGCCGAAAATTGTTCGTTTTTAGTAATATCTATATTAACCAAAGTATAATCTAGTTTTAACTCTTCAAGTAAAATAGGTATTTTTATCCCATTAGGAGAGCCAATTGTATAAAGTGTAAGATTTGTCATTAATTCACCTGTTTTTATAATCATACAGTAATTTAATTAAATTTTTCTTGTATAATCATATTTTAATTTTAAAAGTATTATCATAGTAATAAATTATGATAGTATTTTGTCATTATTCAATTTCTTTAAGGATTAAGTTATGGAACTCGATAAACTCCTGATTAATATACGTCAATGTGAAATTTGCAAAGGTAAATTGCCTTATCCGCCAAACCCATTATTACAAGTTGGTTATAAAGCTAAGATATTAATATTAGGACAAGCCCCCGGAGAAAAAGCACATTTTAAAAATACATTATTTGATGACATGAGTGGAGAAAGATTACGCTCATGGTTAGGGGTCAATAATGACGATTTTTATGATAAAAACATCTTTAATATTATTCCTATCGGGTTCTGTTATCCGGGAGTTATTATCGTGGACGGTAAGCGAAAAGGTGACAAGCCTCCCCGCCCAGAATGCAGAGCAACATGGCATCCGGTTTTATTACCAAAATTAAATAATGTTGAACTGGTTATTTTATTAGGTAAATATGCGATAGATTATTATTTAGGAAAGAAAACGGCGGTTACTACCGAAGTATTCAATCAAAAAAACCGTGATAATAATATTTTTGTCATTCCTCATCCTAGCCCAAGAAACAATATTTGGCTTTCTAAAAATCCCGCATTTGAATCCACTATCCTGCCAATTTTAAAGCAAAAAATAGCAACAATTATTGATCACCACCAATAAAAAACACATCTTTAATATTGTAAAATATGAGTACAATCATTTTTGCTATCATTTATTTTTATTCCATTTAAGTTTATATAGTAAACATGCTAAAAAAAGAGGTATTAAATTATAATACCTCTCGATAATAACTATTGAAATATCACTTTAAATCAAAACATTATCTTACATCGGCAACTTTATTTTGAAATATTAACTTAACTAAAAATAGTGCTAATATAATGCCCCCTAGACTAAATAAAAGATCGCCAGGCATTCTAGCCCATACTAAATGTTGAACTAATTCACTGTGTATTACCTCAGGGCTACGCGCATACCAATAACCATGATTAATAACAGCAAAGAATTGCACAATACCGACGGGTAACAACGAAAAGACCAACATCGCACCTAATCCTAAATTCAGTGTCCAGAATACATATTTTAAAAGTTTTTCACTCCACAGTTTTCGCTTACTACTTATACCACGTAAACAAATAAGCATTAAGCCGATACCCAGCATGCCATATACCCCCATGAAAGAACCATGTGCATGAGCTGCTGTCGTATTAAGACCTTGAATATAATAAAGTGAAATCGGTGGATTAATTAAAAAGCCTAAGATCCCTGCCCCCACTAAATTCCAGAACGCAGTGGCAACAAAAAACATAATTGCCCAATGATAGTTGTGTATCCAAGGTGTTGTTTTTAAATAACGATAGCTCTCAACCGCTTCAAATCCGATCAGAGCTAACGGCACAACCTCTAAAGCAGAGAAGATAGCACCCCATGCAACAATGGATGTTGGTGTGCCTGCAAAATAAAGATGGTGCAATGTACCTAATAAACCACCCGTTAAGAAAATGATAGTGGTAAAGACCACAGCACTATTTGCAGTTTTCGCTCTAACTAAACCAAGACGTACAAACATAAGTGCAATCACAGATGTAGCAAAGGTCTCAAAGAACCCTTCAACCCATAGGTGAACCACCCACCAACGCCAATACTCAGCCATAGCTAAATTAGTATGTTTACCCTGTAATAGCCCTGCGCCATAAAATAGGCCAATTGCTACACAAGATGAATAGAGTACTAAAATAACCGGACGATCATTGCTGTTTTTAACCAAACTAGGATAAATAGCGGCGGTGACTAACGCTAACCAAACTAACAAACCAATAAATAGCAATATCTGCCATACACGGCCCAGATCAATATACTCCATTCCCTGATGACCAATTAAGAAACTGGTATCTAAATTGAAGTATTGTTGAATAGCGAACCATTCTCCAGCCATCGAACCGAAAACAATAAAGACCAACACAACCCATAACACGTTCACACCTAATCGCTGATATTTAGGCTCATGTTTTGATAGTGATGTCGCAATATAAAGGCCAGTGCCTAGCCATATTGTTGCGATCCAAAAAACAGCCAATTGTGTATGCCACGTTCGAGTTAAAGAATACGGCAATATTTTAGCTAACGGGATACCATAAAAGTCTTGGCCTTCAACAGAATAGTGCGCGGTAATTCCACCTAATACTATTTGTAGTAAAAATAATGCAATCGCCGTAATAAAATATTTACCAACAGCCTTTTGAGACGGTGTAGGCTTGATATTAATTAATGGATCTTGCGATGGAATAGCAGGAAGCGGGTCATGACGTAGCGCTGCTTGATACCACGCAAGGCCACCAATCCCCATTAAAAGTACAACAAGACTTAACACTGACCACACGATATTATCAGAAGTGGGTATATTGCCTATACTAGGATCATACGGCCAATTATTAGTATAACTGTAGTTTTCATTAGGGCGATTTGTTACCGCAGCCCAAGCTCCCCAGAATAAAAAAGCATTAAGTTCTTCACGATGTTCACGCGATGGAATGGTGTTATTTTTCATTGCATAATCTTGGCGAAGCTTATCTAAGCTTTTATCATTACCAAAAAGTTTGATGTTATGAGCAATAACTTCATCAATAGCCAGCCCACGATCGTTCGATATGGTGATCACTTTTGTTGTTGGATTAAAGCTATTCTGCCTAATCTCGTCTCTTATTTGCTGCTGTAAAAACGCTTGCTTAGGATTTGCTAACGTCGCATATAATTGCCCAAACTGTTGTTTCGCTAAGATGTTAAGCCATGCTTGATTCTCACGGTGAAGCCAATCCGCAGTCCAATCGGGAGCCACATATGAGCCATGCCCCCAAACAGATCCTAATTCATGCCCACCCATAGAGCGCCAGACTAACTCACCCTGCTCTATATCTTTTTTAGTGAAAATTACCTTACCTGATGTCGTTACGACTTTTGACGGAATCGGAGGTGCTTCTTGATATATTTCGCTTCCTAAACTTAATAAAACAGCAAAAGAGATAAAACAAATAGCGAATAATACTATTACACTGGCCTTTAATCTGCTCAAAATGGTGTCCTCTAAAATCAAAGTAACCACTTATAGGCATAAGCCATGCCAATAATTAACATTATGATTTAAATGCAATTTATATCAATAAACAGTCATAAAGACCAAACAGCTCATAGTACTAATGACACCAATACGGTTATAATGACATTATAAATACATGTTATGGGTAAATGAGGAAATAAAACCTAGGTATGTCTAATATTGTTAATAAAAATCATATAGTTAAACATTCAAAACGGGAAATAATAGGATTTTCAACGGCAGCAAAAAAGCTAAAACAAGATATAGAAATAGTCTCTAACAGTGAATTAAATGTTTTAATTCAAGGCGAAACTGGCGTTGGAAAAGAATTAGTTGCCGAAGCTATCCATCAAAAATCAAATCGCTTTTTATCAAATATGGTATATCTCAATTGTGCAGCCTTACCTGAAAATATCGCAGAAAGTGAACTTTTTGGACATATAAAAGGGGCATTTACTGGTGCAATAAATAACAGAATTGGAAAATTTGAACTCGCCAATAAAGGGACTTTATTTTTAGATGAAATTGGCGATTTATCACTAAGATTACAAGCAAAATTATTACGAGTACTACAATATGGTGATATTCAACGGATAGGGGCTGATACCGTATCCCATGTCGATGTCCGTATTATTGCAGCAACTAATGTTGATTTAATCAAAGCAATTGATAACCATACTTTTAGAGAAGATCTCTATCACCGCCTAAATGTTTACCCAATAATAGTGCCAACATTACGCGAAAGAATGACTGATATTTTACCTATCGCTGAATATATTTTAGAAAAAATTAAGCATGAATTAGTTCTTTATAAATTATATTTGACGCCTCACTGTATTCATTTATTAGAAAGCTATAGCTGGCCTGGCAACATACGTGAATTAGAAAATAGCTTATATCGAGCAGCATTAGTGGCTAAATTTGAACAATGTAATAAAGATATCTGCATACATGCTAACAATATTTTAGTGAATAATGAGACAGATCAACCTTTAACTAACGTGCCAATTGAAGAAAATATTAAAGATAATAAAACACATTTATCACTGCGTGAAGCTACTGAGATTTTTCAATATCAATATATAAAGAAAACACTGGCACAACAAAAAGGAAATTGGTCAAAATCAGCATCAGTACTACAAGTTGATTGCAGTAATTTACATCGACTTGCTAATCGATTAGGGCTCAAGGATAAATAAATTATTTGTCCGTCGATATAGAAACAGAAAATATTAAGATTCGCGCTTGAAAATAAAAACAACCTCAAGGATGAGGTTATCCACATAGATTATATTCATAAAAAATAACGCTCTGATTATTCCCTTCCATTGCGACAAAACCCACTTTTTGAAGTAATTTCTTCGAAGCCTCATTTTTTACATCTACACCGCCAATCAGTTTTTCAATCCATTGGTTATCACGACAATATTGAAGCAAACCAATCAGTAATTCACTACCGTAACCTTGATGCCAATGAGATTCAGCTAATAAATAACCTAAATGGGCGGTAGCAACATCTGATTCAGAAAGGAAAACAAAGCCAATAATCGAATCACAACCTTTATGCTTAACTGAGCATAAATGACTTTCTGATAACATTCTCATAAGCCAAGTTTCGGCTTCTGATGTAGTATTAATTTCATGAAAATACGGTGGTAACGATTCGACAACCGAAGCAGAGAGTAAACTAATAATCTCTGATAATAAGGTTGATTTCATTAATTCTGACATCGAATAAAAATCAATATTTACAACCTCAAGTCTGGTTGTCGTAAATGCTAGAGATGTAAATTTAGATTTATTTATCACACTGCCACCATAATGAAACAAAGACTCGACAACTTAACAACACAACTTTGGTACACAACTTTGGACAGCCAAACAACCCAACTTGGGACAGCCAAATATTTTGTTATAAAATAGAGCCCCTAAAAAAATAAACTATTCCATCAACAACAAACTCTTTTACTATAAAAATTACGGCTTGCTATTTATATTCTTTTTTAAATCAATGCTGTTTCCATATTTCAGGATCAACAACGTCTACAATCCTGACGGTTATTGCAGTATTTTTATCTGATTATAAGAAACTATATCTATTTAGGGTGCAACTGATGACTCGCTGATTTCCCTTTGCACCAATGCTCACCTACATGTTGTTTAAATGCACACATTCGGGACCATTTTCCGCTTACATTGGCATAATGTTCCATAAATTGTTCACTATGCTCAAACCAAGCATCAGGAGTTATTCCCAATAGTTGCAAAATCTTTGGTTGGCTAGATGCAATAAATCCTTTTTTATCGTTACGAATACAGCGACCAGTCCAATCAATAAGTTCGAGATAATCAACAAAAGCAAAATTAATCCCTGCTATTTTTGCTTGATGTTCAGCACCAACAAAGGGTAACAATTGAAAGTGGCCTTTATTTGATAGTGATCGTTTAGCGGAGGCTTTCAGTTGCTTATATTCACGAATACGCTGCTGAATTGAAGTAAAATCAGACTGTTCGAGTGATGGTGTAACGCCAGCCCTAATCGGATTTAAATCAACATATATCATGCACGATAATAATGCTTGTTTATCCAGTAGTGCTTGAGATTTAAACCGTCCTTCCCAAAACGCCCCTTTACATTGATCTTCTTTATTGGCTTTGCGGGCGATTTCTTCATTAAGGCAGCGCATAAACCAGCTAATACTGCCTAATCGTTGTTGCCATTCAGCCACTAAATTTGATAATGCTTGTTGTTTATCTGCGCCTATTTGCCCTTCTTTTAAGAAATCGACCGCAATAGGATGACCATTAAATAACTGTAACCAACGCGATATTACCGCTTCTTGAGTTAGCTTTTGTTGTTGCTCTGTATCTATTTTTAGCACCAAATGATAATGGTTACTCATCACCGCATAAGCACAAACATCAATACAAAAAACAGCTGCTAATTGTTTGATTTTATTTACTATCCAACCACGACGATGGTGATAGTTTTTGCCGTTATACGGGTCGTCGCCGCACAAATATGCACGCCGCACACAACGATTAATTACATGATAAAAAGGCGTAATTTGAGGCTCTATCAATTTCCGTCTTGAGATTGTCATTGGCTTTACCATAAGCAACTTGAAGCTTAAGTGTAGTTACTCATGGTTGATGTGCAAGGATATGGCTGTCCTTTATTTTTCTATCACGTGATCGAGCTTAAAAGACATCAATGAAATAGTAATTCTACAACGCGCTGATGGTAGATTCCCTATCGCCCTCGCGGGCATTCACTGTAGGGAATGACGTCAGGTGGTTTGTATTCACTATAGGGAATGACAGTGGGTGGTTCGCATTCATTGTAGGCAATAAATACCGGGGGAAGTTTGATCGTTATAGTAGAAAAATAACGGAGTGGGCAACAACAAAATAACGCCCATAAAAAAAGGCGCTGATAATCAGCGCCTCTTCATTAAATATTATCGAGTAGTGATACTACCGAATTGTAACCTTATTTTTTAAGGTCAAAACGGTCAGCGTTCATTACTTTAACCCATGCATTGATAAAGTCATTAGTGAACTTATCTTCAGCATCAGCACAAGCATATACTTCAGCGATTGCACGTAGTTGAGAGTTAGAACCAAATACTAAGTCAACACGTGTTGCCATCCACTTCTGCTCGCCAGTCTTACGATCAGTACCTGCGAAGATATCTTGGTCAACAGAAGTTGGTTTCCATACTGTTGCCATATCTAGTAAGTTTACAAAGAAATCATTAGTTAATGTTTCTTTACGGTCAGTGAACACACCGAACTCACTACGTTGGTAGTTGGTATCAAGAACACGCATACCACCGATTAGTACTGTCATTTCAGGCGCTGTTAGGGTTAGTAACTGTGCGCGGTCAAGTAGCAATTCTTCCATTGCAACTGTGTATTTTGCTTTTTCAAAGTTGCGGAAGCCATCAGCGATAGGCTCAAGAACAGAGAAAGAATCTACATCAGTTTGTGCTTGTGTTGCGTCAGCACGACCAGGTGTAAACGGTACAGATACATCATTACCTGCTTTTCTAGCAGCCATTTCAATACCAACACCACCAGCAAGTACGATTAAGTCAGCTAGAGACACTTCTTTTGCGAAGTTTGCCTTAATGCTTTCAAGTACAGTTAATACTTTATCAAGCTGAGCTGGTTCGTTCACTTCCCAATCTTTTTGAGGCGCTAAACGAACACGTGCACCGTTAGCACCACCACGCATATCAGAACCACGGAATGTAGATGCTGATGCCCATGCTGTAGATACTAACTCGTGTACAGATAAGCCAGATTCTTCGATTTCAGTTTTTAATGCTGCGATGTCTGCATCATTAACAACATCATATTCAACTGCAGGAATCAGATCTTGCCAGATGAACTCTTGTGTTGGAATTTCAGAACCCAAGTAACGAGCACGAGGACCCATATCACGGTGAGTTAGTTTGAACCAAGCGCGAGCAAATGCTGCAGCGAATTGTTCTGGGTGCTCATAGAAACGACGTGAAATTTCAGCATAAACAGGATCAACACGTAGTGAAATATCTGTTGTTAGCATTGTACCTTTGTGCATACCTTCGCCGAATGCATCTGGGTATTCATCACGGCCGTCTTTAGCGATCCATTGGTGTGCACCTGCTGGGCTCTTCTCTAATTCCCACTCATGGCTAAATAAGCTATGGAAGAAGCCAGTATGGTTCCATTCTGCTGGTGTTGTTGTCCAAGTAACTTCAAGGCCACTTGAAATTGTATCAGCAGCATTACCACTACCGTAGCTTGATGCCCAACCAAAACCTTGTTGTTCGATACCAGCCGCTTCAGGTTCTGCACCAACGTGCGCTGCATCACCAGCACCGTGTGTCTTACCAAATGAGTGACCACCAGCGATCAATGCAACAGTTTCTTCATCATCCATTGCCATACGAGCAAATGTTTGACGAATATCATCAGCAGCAAGTAGTGGATCTGGGTTACCGTCTGGACCTTCTGGGTTTACGTAGATTAGACCCATTTGAACAGCAGCTAATGGATTTTCTAGCTCACGTACTGCATCATCTTTTTCGTAACGAGTATCATCAGCTAACCATGTTTTCTCTTTACCCCAATAAACATCTAGCTCAGGTTCCCAGATATCAACACGACCACCGGCAAAACCGATTGTTTCAAAGCCCATTGATTCTAGTGCAACGTTACCCGTTAGGATAATTAAGTCAGCCCAAGAGATTTTATTGCCGTATTTTTGCTTGATAGGCCAAATTAGACGACGTGCTTTATCAAGGTTAACGTTATCAGGCCAGCTGTTTAGAGGCGCAAAACGTTGGTTACCAGTACTTGCACCGCCACGGCCATCAGAAGTACGGTAAGTACCAGCACTGTGCCAAGCCATACGAACAAAGAAAGGACCATAATGACCAAAGTCTGCAGGCCACCAATCTTGAGAATCAGTCATTAAATCACGAAGATCTTGCTTAACAGCTTCTAGATTTAACGTTTTAAATGCTGCTGCATAATCGAAATCATCACCCATTGGGTTTGATTTAGTATTATGTTGGTGAAGTAAACCTAATTTAAGCTGATTTGGCCACCAATCGCTTGGAGAGGTACCATTACCTGGATTAATTGAAGGATTAACCGCTTGTGTATGATTGAATGGGCACTTTGACATTATTATTATCCTAATTTTTCGTATGATTACTGATAATCATTAAACATCATATTTTGTATAAACATAGCCTAATCAAATAATATAGTAACGTTATTTTTGTGGGTAAATTTAAAATCTAATAAATTAAATTTATCACTGAAGTAAGTGGCTTGTTTATTCGTTAGGTATAATTTATAGCACTTAAAGAATTAAAGACAATACTCCCTATCTATCAATTCAATAGACAATAGTTATCAAAAATAAACACCCCGTATATTTAAAAATTTCATCGCCACCATGAAAAAATTAGCCCCCAATACATGCAGAGCTTAGGTAAACTAACATCTTATAATTAATGGTATTTTTGGATCTCATACCACAAAATACCATTAATATTTGGAAGGAAGATCTATTATTTATAATAATTAGGGATAATAATGAAAAAAACTTGGCTTACAATCGTAGCGTGTTTATTTACAGTGTCGTGTTCAACATCACCAACACCTGATTGTATTTATAATTGTGCACCATCAACGAATATTGGAAATAATAACAACAATAATAATTTCGGTGCACTCACTGAATCACAACGCCAAGCATTACTGAACTACTTTGAAAGCCAAGTTAAAAAACAATGGGGCGACGATAATTATTTACAGGCGGGTAAACACCGTTATGTGAAATATTTTGATGGTTATCGTACCCGTGCACACATTGATTTTGATAACGGCAAAATTTATGTTTCAACGGTAACTCAACATGCACCGCAACACACCCTTAAAAAAGCGATTGAAGAAACATTATTAATGCCCGCAGATCCATCTCAAGTTGACATCTTTAGTGATAAATCCATTCCACTTAATGGTAAACCTTTTTTACTAGGCCAAGTGAAAGATCATCAAAATCAAAATATTCAATGGCCTTGGCGTGCAGGTCAATATGCTGACTACTTAATTGCAAATAAATTGAAGACCCAACAACTCCAACGCGGTACAGCATACTATGTTGAAATTAATATGGTCGCAGATCACCTTGAGCAACGAGAATATCAATATGCTGATCTGATTCGTCAAGCCGCTAAGCGTTACGATATTGATGAAGATCTTATCTACGCTATTGTAAAAACAGAAAGTAGCTTTAATCCTTATGCCGTGAGCCATGCAGGGGCTTATGGATTAATGCAGGTCATTCCTAAAACAGCAGGGGCTGATGTATTTAATCTGGTAAAAAATAAACCTGGGATTCCAACTAAAGAATACTTATTTAATCCAGCCAATAATATAGATACTGGAACAGCGTATTTTTATATTTTAAAAAATCGTTACTTAAAAGAGGTTCAGCACCCCACTACTAAACATTACACTATGATTTCTGCTTATAACGGTGGCACCGGTGGCGTACTGGCAACCTTTGATACCGACAGAAAACAGGCGATGGTGGATCTTAACCAGTTACAACCCAATCAAGTTTACTGGGCGTTAACCAATAAACACCCCAAAGCAGAAGCTCGACGCTACTTAGAGAAAGTACTCAATTTCCAAAAAGAATTTGAAGCAATGTAATGGATAGGATATGACATTACGATAACAATAAACTCATTGTCTATGTATACTGTATAAGCATACCTTTTTGATGTAAGTATTTAGGGATAAAATATGATCATTCTATTAGTACTATTCATTATATCGGCATTAACACTGGTTATTTCACTGCGTTTATGCCGATTTAACGATAGTCCGAACGAACAATCAGTCAATACCACACCAGCGTCACCACCGCCGATATTAGAACAAAAACAACAAATATCGGAACAATTATTATAATCAAAGTTAAACACACACAATGCTCAAGTGTGTGTTTATATAATTTCTCAGCCCAAAGCTATTTCATGATTTTAGCTTAGTTAAGTTCCGCAATTGCAGGGCGAATATAACCGTTATTGCGCTGTAAAAGTGCTTTCGCTGTCTCGCTATCAATCCCTGTTAATACCATCACAATCGCTGTTTTACAGTGGCCATCACATGCATCTAAGGCTACTTCTGCTTGCTCACGATCACATTCCGTCGCTTGCATTACAATCTGCTTTTGACGTTCAACTAATTTAGCGTTGGTCGCTTCTACATCTACCATCAAATTGCCATAAATTTTACCCATTCGAATCATTGCGCCAGTTGTAAGCATATTAAGCACTAACTTTTGGGCAGTGCCCGCTTTCATACGTGATGATCCAGTTACAACTTCAGCCCCCACAACAGGCGTGATCACAATATCAGCAGCAGTCGTCATTGGACTTTGAGGATTACAACTTACACAAGCGACAGTCGCCCCCACAGAACGCGCATACGCCATTGCCCCTAATACATACGGCGTACGTCCACTGGCAGCAATACCAACAAGTACATCTTTGGCAGAAAAATGGATGGCTTTTAAATCATCAGCGCCCATTTCAACATTATCTTCTGCATTTTCAACTGCTTTTAAAATCGCTTGATGGCCACCTGCAATTAAACCGACCACTTGTTCTGGCGCACTGCCATATGTCGGTGGACACTCACTTGCATCAAGAATACCTAAACGGCCAGACGTACCTGCACCAATATAAATTAACCGTCCACCTTGTGAAAATGCAGTAGCGATAGCATCCACAGCTTGAGCAATCGCAGGTAATGTTTGCTCAACAGCCAATGCGACTTTTTTATCTTCATTATTGATAACTTTCAGCATCTCTAACGTTGATAATGTGTCTATCGCTTCACTGGCATTATTGCGGCTTTCAGTAACTAATTTCGTTAAATCAATTTGCATGGTAACGCTCTAAAATCAATAACATTAGTGATAGCATAACGTATTCATGTTGCGATTAAATAATAATTTCACAATCAAGCGACGCCCGAGCAACAGATAAATACAAAATCATCATACTTTTATTTATGGCTATCGATTATGCTAATAGCATCACCTCAATACCAACCAAACCTATGACGATTCTTGCTAATATTGCCAATATCAAATCACAGTTATCACCTAGCGCCCAGAAAATTGCAGCTTTAATATTACAACACCCAAAATCCGTGGTAACGCTGTCATCGCAGCAACTCGCACAGCAAGCTAATGTTGGTCAATCAAGCATCGTTAAATTCACGCAAAAGCTAGGATTTAAAGGGTTTCCAGCGTTCAAAATGGCAATGATTGAAGAATTGGATCGTCAACAAGCCATTGGCAGTGATCCGCAACAGCTACCCAACCAAATTAGCCCCAATGATAGCGTTATTACTCTCGCGCAAAAATTAGCACATCAAAAAACTGATGCCATCATTGAAACGACAAATGCCATCGATGAAGCCTCATTTCACCATATCATTGCGCTATTTACCCAAGCGCAGCGGATTCAATTAATCGGTTTAGGTGATGCTGCAGGGATTGCGAAAGATTTTAGTACTAAATTACTGACACTAGGCATGGCAGTAATTACACAACAAGAGCCCTCACTTCAGATCATCATTACCCGCACACTACAGCCAAGTGATATGTTGTGTGTCATTGGTGAAGAGATCCACCAACCAGAGATCATTCAGGCTACACACCAGGCAACAACGAAAGGTGTACCATTAGTGACCTTAACTTCCCACGACTCCAGCACATTGCGACAAGTTGCACAATTTACACTGGATACCTTAGCGGTAAAGACATCAATGTGTAGTCATACTCAAAAATACAATTATTCAATTGCATTACAAGCAGCACAACAGACCTTAACCGATCTATTATTTATGGCTCTCGCGCAACAATCGCTTAAAAACTCGCCAACGAATAATCTTTAATCGTTTTTAAAATCAGCACTACGCTATTTTTTTGTTAAAAACGCGAAAGTTATGCATTTATAACCATGAAAATACGAAAAAAGAATGGAACCACAGACATTGCGAAATGTCACACTGTATAATGGCTTTCATAAATAACGCTCCAGCGATAACAAAAATAAAAGTAAAACACCATTTTTACGAATAACCGCTGCTGGATTTATCTTTCATGACTACGGATAGAAACTGAATAAGTAATGACTCAAGATACCCCCCAAACAACCCCAGTTGCCCATAAAAAAAAGACCGTAAAAAAAATGGCCTTATGGGCAATGATCGCATTCTTAACGCCCATCATCACCGTATCTGGCGTATTAGCTTATGGCGTTAAACTTGATCTGAGCTCACATCGAAATGAAATTAATCAATGGCTAACCAAGACCCTTGATAGAAAAACAGATATCAAAGGAAATATGGCTGTCACCCTGTCATTTAGCCCAGAGATTGAATTAAGTGATGTTACCATTGCGAATTTAACATCAATGCCATGGCAGCCCATGCTAAAATCAGGCTATATTGCAGCCAAAATTTCAGTATTGCCATTATTAAAAAACACACTGAAAATTGATTACATTAACCTTAAAGATATCTCATTAAACTTACTACGAGATCAACAAGGTAATGAGAATTGGTTGTTTAATCAGCCGACTACATCACCCAAAAACACCCAATCATCGTCACTTAAATTAATTTTAAGTAACAATATTACCGCAGACAAAATTCGTCTTAATTATGAAGACCAAGTTAAAGGAACCTATTACAGTGGTTATCTTGATCACCTTGCGCTAACCAAACCAGATAAATGGTTATTAGTCGCTAAAGGCGATGCTATGGGCAGTGAATATAACCTTTCACTGACGGGCGATTTACAAAAACTAATCAATAATCAACATGGTCAATTATTTGCCAAAGGCAGCTTTGCAGGTGCTGAAGTCGATATTGATGCCAACATAACCCCATTTAGTAGTGGTGATGATTCAACGGCTAATATCAGTTTACAGTGGAAAAATACTAACCAAATTTCAAACCTCTTAGATCTTGATTTAAAGCATGTTGCCCCTTTATCGATGACTACTGAACTCAGTGCATCCAATAAAGGTATTGCTTTTGAAAATATTCAAGTACACAGCCCTATTACCTCTGCTGAGGGATATATTAATGTTCGTTTTGCGCAAAATGCTCAACAGCTAAACATTATTAATGGCAAGTTAGATATTCCCATTATTGATCTTCGTCCATGGTTACAACCTCAGCCACAAATGATGCGTGGCACAATGTATGCGGCAGCACCACCACCGTCACCATTACAAAAAGCATTAGATCAATGGTTAGTAAAAACCCAAACTCATTTCGCCTTAACCATTGGTAAAATCAAAGGTCTTGGTACGCCTGTTAACACGATTTCACTTAACATTGATGGTGAAAAAGGCAAATTATCTGCACCAATGGCAGCCAATATTGCTGATGTTGCTTTTAAAGGCAATGCCCGTATTAATGCAACGCAATGGACATCAAAAGTAGATGTTACGTTAGGCGCTAAAGATTCACCATTAGGTGAAATGGCTGGTTGGATTTCAGGCTTACCCAATGCAACGGGACACCTTAAAAATGCGCAACTGAAACTCACAACGGAAGGTACTAAATTACAACAATGGTTAGATAACAGTCAGCTAGGACTTACTATCAGTCATGCTAATGTCAATTGGGGGGCAAAAGCGTCATTTGCCATTGATAAAGCACAATTACATTCCGGAATGTCACAGCCGTTCAGCTCAAATATTAACGGTAAAATCATGGATATTCCGGTCAAGATTACTGCCAAAGCGGGCACATTAGCCGATATTATTAATCATCGCACTTGGACACCATCACTGCACTTCTCAAGTCCAGTTTTAGATATAAAAGCACAAGGTAAGTTAGTCAATACTGACTGGCAGCAAGGCAGTTGGTTTGACATTAACGTTCACAGTAATGACGTTGGAAAACTAAGTCCATGGCTCAATACTCGTGAAACCATGCACGGTAAACTTAATTTCAAAGGTAAGCTAACCAATAACGGTCAATGGCTGGATCTTGATATTCCTGATATCACGCTACTTAACAGTCAGGGTAAATTAAATTTACAGTGGCAATCTTTACACGATCAGCCATTTTTAAAATTAAATAGCCAATTCAATACACTTGATTTTACTCAATTAAGTCAGTTTATTAATAAGACCAGCTTACCTAAAGTAGAACAAACGGTCCCTACCCAAGGCGTTAATCTTGATGTGCCTATTCTGAGTAACAAAATTATCATTGCAGATGCCGATGTGAATTTACGTGTTAATAAAATGCTGTGGGCACAACAGCAAGTTGATGATATGGCATTTAAAGGTCAAATCCGTAACGGTAAACTCAGTACATCACCGTTTAGTGCGCGTTATGCAGGCAGTGTTTATAACGGTGATATTGCCTTTGATATTAATAATCAAACCATTAACTCACAGCTACATTTAGCGGTAAACAAACCTAATATTGGCCGTATTTTACATCAATTTAATATCGTCAATAATCTCGGTATGAGCTTAGATAGTGCCAAACTTACTGTTTCATTATCAGGTCGAACATTGTTAGAGTTAATGGAACAAGCAAAGATAGATGCTCAACTCAATGGTGGTAAATTAAGCCTATCAGACAGCTACACTGGTAAAGCATTTGATATCGCATTGAACCAAGGCCACTTTATTACAGGGCCGAATACGGCGACTCATCTTACCCTTGATGGACAAGCGGCCAATAAACCCGTAGCAATCACGCTTAATTCAGTATCATTGAAGCAAGCCAATGATGGCCGTAAGTCAATTCCAGTTAAACTAAATGCCAATATTGGTGACATTACGTTTGATGCTCAATCACAGGTTGTATTACCGATTGATCCTAAAAAACTGAATCTAATCTTTGAGGCAACGACCCCAAACTTAAACCGCTTTGATGATTTCACTGGCATAAAATTACCCCCTTATGGACCCGTAAAAGTCGCCGCATCATTATCAATGGATAATATCGGTTACCATCTGCGTGACATGTTAATCAAGGTTGGTAGCAGCACCCTTAAAGGCCATGGTGACTTTTTACCACCGCTTAAAGGTGATGGTCGTCATCGTCCTGATATTAAATTGGCACTTAATGCACCGTTTATACAGATCAACGATTTCAAGCTCAAAAATTGGCAAGCATGGTTACCTGCTAACCAAAAAAACCATAAGCTTACCGTTAAAGATCAGCCCGTAAATGTTATTAGTCCGCAGGGATTAAATTTATTCAATGCTGATTTTAAACTAAACGTAGGCAATGTACGTTCAGGTAAAGATTGGCTAGGTGCAGGTCAATTGGATTGGACCTTACATAATGGTCTATTAACGCTGAAACCATTACATATTCAATTACCCGGTGGTGATATCAATATTGATGGTTCTGTTGCGCCTAAAGGTGATAAATTTGCTATCAAACTCAATGGACTGGTGAAGAATTTTGATTACGGCATTATCGCCCGCCGTATCGATCCTAAAACTGATATGCACGGTAAGATCAGTGCTAAATTTGATTTAAGCAGTGTTGCTAATACACCAGAAAGCTTAATGAATAATGCCAATGGTTTTATTGGGTTTGCGGCATGGCCTAAAGCCTATCAAGCTAATCTTATCGATCTGTGGGCGGTGAGTTTAGCTGATGCCGTATTACCCACCTTTACCACCAAAGATAACTCGGTACTTAACTGCGTTGCTGGCGGATTTAATATCCATAATGGCGATATGAAACAACGTGATTTATTACTTGATACCTCACGCATTCAAGTACATGGCGCATTTGATGCCAGTTATAAGAAACATGACTTTAACTTGTATCTATCACCACGATCTAAAAGAGCACAAATATTTAGCCTTCAAACCCCTGTAGAAGTGCATGGCACGTTTGAGAAGTTTAATCTTGAAATACCGCTCTCTGCCATTTTTGAGACCTCAATACGGTTTACAACCAGCCCTGTCGTCGCCCCTTTACAATGGCTATTTGAAAAACCTATTGCAGCAAATGGGAGCGCGGAATGCCAGCGAATTTGGCAGGCCCAATAAATTGTTAACCTAAAAAATACTCAATACTTAACATTAAAAGATGGATTTATAATCCATCTTTTTTTTATTTTGTTGTTTTAGAATAAAGAATCCCAATCTTTACTATGATGTAATAAAGACATCAAATATATTGTCATTCCATCATCAGCATCGACTAGGTTATTATGAATTCAAAACTCGATAATGTACTACTTAACATAGCCCTTAACCTCAGCGCTAACCTTGCGAGTAAACAGCATTATCAACATCTCATTGATGGTATCGATCAAGTCTTTCCCTGTGATGCCAGTGCACTCTTTATATTGGATAAAGAAGGTCTATTAACACCGGTTGCGGTTAAAGGTTTATCCCCTGCCGTATTAGGACGACGCTTTTACCCTCAAGCCCATCCGCGTTTAGAAGCAATTATGGCCAGTAAACAACCGGTCCGGTTTGATGCCGATTCACCATTGCCCGATCCTTTTGATGGCATTTTACTTAATGAACAACAACCCATTGATATTCATGATTGTTTAGGTTGCAGCTTGTATGTCGAAGGTCAATTAGTTGGAGTATTAACGTTAGATTCCTTAACCGTTGGCGCATTTGATGACATTGAAACCGTTGCTATTGAAACCTTTGCCGCTTTAGCAGCGGCAACATTACGTAATATTGCTCAATTTAATGCACTTAAAGATCAAAATAAAAAGCAAAAATCACTAACAAATACACTGATCCAACAAGCACGTTTACAACAAGGTGAAATGGTCGGAATCAGTGCCGTTATGCAACGATTACGAACTAATATTGCCACCGTTGCAAAGTCTGATTATGCAGTGCTTATTAGTGGTGAAACAGGAACGGGTAAAGAACTGGTCGCTCATGCTATTCATGCTCAATCTGCACGTGCTGATACACCAATGATTTATATTAACTGTGCCGCATTGCCAGAAGGATTAGCGGAAAGTGAGTTATTTGGTCATGTAAAAGGGGCATTCACCGGCGCAAATAGTCATCGAGCAGGTAAATTTGAATTAGCTGATGGTGGAACATTATTTTTAGATGAAATTGGCGAATTACCTTTAATTTTACAAGCAAAACTATTACGGGTGATCCAGCAAGGTGAATTACAACGTGTCGGCAGCGATCAACATTTACACGTTAATGTACGGATTATCGCCGCAACTAACCGACAATTAGAGACAGAAGTCGAACTTGGTCACTTTCGTGCCGATTTATATCACCGCCTTAATGTCTTTCCTATCTTTGTGCCTTCCCTACGTGAACGTCATGATGATATTCCCGTACTCGCTGGTTATTTACTTGAAAAAGTGCGCCATCAATTTAATATCCCTAATCTACATATTCATCCAAAAGTATTAAGTATGCTTGAAGCGAAGTCATGGCCGGGTAATATTCGTGAATTAGAACATACACTTACCCGAGCAGCATTACGTGCCATACAAGATGAACAAAAGACCATAACTAATCAATATTTTGATTTACCACCAACCACTGATGTTAAAAACACATCGCGATTTTTCCCTGAACAATCACAACCAATGCGGCAATTAGTTGAAGATTATCAAAAACAGTTAATTGAACACACGCTTGAAAAAACAAACAAAAATTGGTCAAAATCGGCAGAATTTTTACAAATGGATCGCGGTAATCTCTACCGAATGGGGAAAAAATTAGGTATTAAATAACAACGCCACCAAACCAACGATGTCATATTCACAACAGTTATGATGTATTTATAACATCATCGATAAATAAAAATATAAAAAAATCAATTAAAAACAATAATATAAAAAGTGGCACGGTTAATGCTATATGGCGAGGAGATAATATTTATAATTAGATAATCAAACGCTGGAGCTTTTTCATGTTTTGTATTCAATGCGAACAGACAATAGAAACACCCATTAAAAAAGGCTGTTCTTACGCCGCAGGTATGTGTGGTAAAACGGCTGAAATTTCAGATCTACAAGATGTGTTAGTTTATACCTTGCAAGGGGTATCATACTGGGCGGATCTTGCACAAAAGTTTGATATTGTTGATGATGAAATTAACCATTGGGCACCACGTGCATTCTTCTCGACCTTAACCAATGTTAACTTTGATCGTGATCGCATTCTAGCGCTAACAAACCTTGCTGCAAGTTATAAGGCACGTTTAACACAAGCCGTAACAGCAGCAATGACACTGACACAACAGCCATTACCGACCCTACCCGCAGTGGCTACATTTGAATTACCCGATAATATTGACGCTATCTTAGCGTTAGCGCCACAAGTTGCCGTTAACCGCGGTTATGAAACTATCAATGAAGATGTGATTGGCTTACGTTTATTGTGTTTATATGGCCTAAAAGGCGCAGCGGCTTACATGGAGCATGCGCGTGTATTAGATCAAACTGATAATGCTATTTATGCACAATATCATCACATCATGGGCTGGTTAGGTACAGATCCTACTGATCTAAATGCATTACTTGAGTGTTCAATGGAAATTGGTCTGATGAACTACAAAGTAATGGAAATGCTTGATTTAGGCGAAACCAATACTTTTGGTCATCCAGAGCCTAGCCAAGTAAACGTTAAACCAATTCAAGGTAAATGTATTTTAGTTTCAGGTCATGACTTGCACGATCTTGAAAAGATCCTGCAACAAACTGAAGGCAAAAATATTAACGTTTATACCAATGGTGAAATGTTACCTGCCCACAGCTACCCTGAACTGAAGAAATACCCTCACTTAGTGGGTAACTACGGTAGTGCTTGGCAGAACCAACAGATTGAATTTGCCAATTTCCCTGGCGCCATTGTGATGACATCAAACTGCCTAATTAACCCTAATGTAGGTCAATATGCAGATCGTATCTTTACACGTAGTATCGTGGCATGGCCTGGTGTGGCGCATATTGAAGGTGATGATTTCACTAAAGTTATTGATTGTGCATTAGCATTAGATGGCTTTCAGCACACTGAAATCGAACATATGATCACGGTTGGCTTTGGTCGTAATGCGCTAATGGCAGCCGCTCCTGCTGTTATTGATCAAGTTAAACAAGGTAATATTAGTCACTTCTTCCTTGTTGGTGGTTGTGACGGTGATAAAGCAGAACGTAGTTACTTTACTGATTTTGCAGCACAAGTTCCTCAAGATTCACTAATCTTAACCTTAGCTTGTGGTAAGTACCGCTTTAATAAAAATAACTTTGGCGACATTAACGGTATTCCACGTTTACTCGATGTAGGCCAATGTAATGATGCTTATTCAGCAATTCAGTTAGCCCTCGCATTAGCGAAAGAGTTCGATTGTGGTATTAACGAATTACCACTGACATTAGTGTTATCTTGGTTTGAGCAAAAAGCGATTGTGATTCTACTGACCTTGTTTGCACTAGGCGTTAAAGGTATTTATACCGGTCCAACAGCGCCTGCATTTTTAACCGATAACCTGCTGGCTATTATTGCTGAAAAATTCGATATGCGTCCGATCTCAACCCCTGAGGCAGATCTTAAAACTATCTTAGGCGCGTAATCTTACACGTATAGTATTGACGTATAACATTATTGCCCCTGTTGTTTATATAAATAATAGGGGCTTTATTCATTCATTTCGATTTTTTATAGGCATGATAATGTTAGAAAAATGGCACAATCACCAACCAGAAACCTTTGTTTGTATTAATAAATGGCAACAAACACCAGACACTGTAACCATCGAATTACAACCTCAGGTTGGTGCCAAAGCCATTGATTTTAAACCGGGACAATTTGTAAGTTTAGGCATTCATATTGGTGATGAATTACTTTTTCGAGCCTATTCCATTAGTTCAACACCGCTGCAATCAACCTTAGAACTCACGATTAAACGGGTGGATGGCGGCAAAGTATCAACTTACCTTGTTAACACTCTGACCATTGGCGATAAAGTACAATTATTAAAGCCAACAGGAGAATTTAACTGTGTTGATCACCCGCCAGAAAATCAAAGTGTATTATTGATCAGTGCAGGTTGCGGCATTACCCCTGTCTATTCCATGGCAAAATATTGGCTTGAACATAACGCGAATATTGATATTTGCTTTATTCATGTTGCCAAAAGCGCCCCACAGACACTCTTTTTAGATCAACTGATTCAATTAAATCATGATCATCATCACTTCAATTTACAGTTACTCTTAAAAGATAAAGCAAACACAGAGTTTCACCAAGGTCGATTAGATAAAATATGGCTAGAACAGCTTACGCCTAACTTACATCAACGAACGGTTTATTTATGCGGCCCTGAAGGGTTTATGGAAGATGTCAGTCAATATTTACAACAACTTGAATTTAATATGGCGCAATTTTTTCAAGAAAGCTTTACACCTATTGCCGCACCAGTCGCTGAAGTAACCACGCTAACTGCAGAAACAGCCACAACCGAATTAACCTTAACTGTTCCTGCTTTTGGCAAAACAGTAACGGTTAATCATGGTGATAACTTAGCAACCGCACTTGAAAATGCAGGGCTGCCAATTCTTGTTGCTTGTCGCAGTGGCGTTTGTGGCTCATGTCGTTGTAAAGTGACACCAAACAGCGTCAACTCCAGTAGTGATATGACATTAACAGCTGCAGATATTGAACAAGGCTATGTTCTTGCTTGTTCATCAACCTTACTTGATAGCACTGACGTGAGTTTTTAGTAATAGCGAGTACCGCTAAATAAAAACCCGCATATTCGCTCTCTATTTAATCGTAAAGATAGAGAGTAAATGCAGGTTTTTTATTATCTATTATTTGCAAATAAGGTTAAATTTCTTTCATCGCTGAAACGACTGATGGATCATTAATCAAGTTAAATAATAGGCTTTTAGCCGCTGTTCTCTGCGCATCAGACAACACTTTCTTTGGATTTTCTCGCGATTGAATCAGAATATTTGTAATGAATTTGCTGTTTGTGCCAGACAACTCATAAACAAAACGTAGCGTATCAAGCAATTCAGCCTGCGGTAAACTATAAACAGCCATTTCACAGCTAAGACCATCCATCGCAAGGAAGTTATTCACTACCGCCTTACGCTCAGCCTTAAATATTTCTTTTGCTTTAAACCCATCAATAAGTGCTTGCACTCTTTCAGCGATAGCAACAGGTACTTCCATTGTTTTAGTTTCATAAGTCATTATTGCTTCCCCTGTTTGTGTTCAGTTCTTTTATTAATATACTATTTGTATATCCCATAAGCACGAACGATTATGAATACTCCAAATCATAGTGTTATATTAGGCTTTGTTCTAAAAACTAACACACAAAATCAATCAATAATTGATACAAACAGCCATTGTTTTAATATTTTGTGATTAAGTTTTTTTAAAAAAAGACAAAAAGATGTGTACATCAGCAACACAGCTGCTATTATCCGTCTCGCTCTGTTGTTTAAGAGTTATTAAATGCAACACCAAGTAACAGTTAAACTAAAAGCTACAGTGACGTTTTCGTTTTGTATCTCTGTGTTTCCCTTGTATTGGCAGTAACATTAATAATTTAACCACGTAGCACATCGCATTTTAGCGGTTAATTAATCTCAACTAATAAGGGACATCTCATGTCTAACAAAACAACTGGTCTAGTAAAATGGTTTAACGAAGAGAAAGGTTTTGGTTTCATTACTCAAGACAACGGCGGCGCTGACGTATTCGTTCACTTCCGTGCTATCGCTTCTGAAGGTTTCAAAACTCTTGCTGAAGGCCAAAAAGTGTCTTTTGAAGTAGAGCAAGGCCAAAAAGGTCTTCAAGCTGCAAACGTTGTAGCTCTATAATTTATCTTTTTTGATAAATGAAAAAAATGCTGGCTAAGGCCGGCATTTTTTATGCCTGTTATTTGGCATTTATAAAAAGAAAAAGCCAACAATTCTCTCGTCGGCTTCAATATATATTATTTACAGCACATCATCGTTCACATCACGAACTATCGGCGCAGGGAATTAAGTTTACTTTGGACTAAACCAAAGACAGTATTTGATGGATAAAAACCGTGTTCAGCTTCAACACCTACAGCATTACCTGTAAATATTTCAATCGCTTGTGAAACATGATTAATCGCCCAAATAGTAAATTCACCTTTTTCAACTGCGTCAACAATATCTTTACGTAACATTAAATTATGTACATTTGACTCAGGAATAATCACCCCTTGTCCTGGCGTTCTCCCTTTGATGCCACACACATCAAAAAAGCCTTCAATTTTCTGATTCACACCACCGATTGGCTGAGCTTCACCAAACTGATTCATTGAACCTGTGATCGCGATATCTTGCCGTAATGGTAATCCAGAAAAAGCAGAGACTATCGCACACACTTCCGCCATGGATGCACTATCACCATCAACACCACCATAGGATTGCTCAAAGGTCAGATGGGTGGTTAATGGTATCTTAGCTGTTTTACCAAACACGGACGCTAAGTACGCCGATAAAATCATCACCCCTTTTGAGTGAATATTACCGCCTAATTCAGCACTGCGTTCAATATCAAACACTTCACCACTACCATAAGCCGTTGTCGCGGTAATACGACTCGGTGCGCCAAACTGATAATCAGAGGTCGCAATCACCGATAGCGCATTTACTTGCCCCACCGCATGTGAGTGAACATCTAACAAAGTAGTTCCGGTTACGAAACTTTGCATCACATGATCTTTTAAACGACTAACACGCAATTCTTGATTGAGCATCGCTTGTTCAACATGACTGCTGCGAATCATAGTGGCATTAGATGCTCGCGCAACGTAATTCGTTTCACGCAATAAATTGGCAATATCCGCTGAATGTAACGATAACTTATTTTGATCTTCCGCTTGGCGTGAACTGTATTCAATGATTCGCGCAATAGCCTTACGATCACAATGCAGCATATCGTTATCATGAACAATACTGGCGATAAAACGTGCATAATGCTCTTCTGAGTCATCATTACGCGGCATATCATCTTCAAAATCAGCCGTTACACGAAATAGCTCTTTAAACTCAGGATCATAATGTTGTAATAATTGATAAGTTTGATAATCACCAAACAAAATAATTTTCACATTCAGCGGAATGGCTTCTGGTTCTAATGAAATGGTTCCAGACAGTGTCACCTCTCGTTCAAGTGAGCTTAAGTTTAGCTTTTGTGCGCGTAAAGCACGTTTAAGGCCATCCCAAACATAAGGACGCTCAAGCACTTTCACCGCATCCATCATCAACACGCCACCATTAGCACGATGAAGACTACCCGCACGAATTAACGAAAAGTCAGTAAAAACAGTGCCTTTATAAGTCGCATTCTCCACATAACCAAAGATGGAATGATAACTTGGGCTTTCTTCAACTTCGACAGGAAATTTACAGATATCAGATTGATGTACCAACACGTTAACTTGATAACGACGCGGCATTTTTTTATCCAATGAAGCATAGGCGAGTGCCACTTGTTCTTCATTTTCTTCTAAGAAAATATCAATGTTATCTAAAATATCTGCATACATATCCGCTAAATAAGCTTTTACATCGACAACTTTTTTATATTTGAGCTGCAAATCTTTAATGCAATGACCCACAACTTCTTGAGCAATATTTTCATCCAGCTTTTGCTGTTTATCTGAATATTGTTCTTCCCATTCAGTCAGTTTTCGCACAATGCCACGTAGCTCAACTTCTAAATCATTAATGGTATTTTCAAACGTTTGCTGGTCATCAGCCGATAATGCCGCAAAGCTATCTTCGCTATGGGGCTCTTTACCGTTCATCGCCACTAATTGATAATCACCTTGGGTTGTGATTGAAACGCTAATACCGCGTTCTTCTGCACTTTTCGTTAATGATTTTAAGGTGGTCTCTTGTTTTGAAGCTAATTCTGATTTTAATTTTTCAGCACGCGAATAATAAAGTTCATTATCAAACGCTAAAGGAAACGCTTTTACTAATCGCTTCATTAGATTTTCAATGTCTTTTTTAAAGCTACACCCTTCCCCTGCGGGTAATTTTAGCACTTTCGGGCAACGTGTATCTCCAAAATTAGACACATAACACCAATCATACAGTGCATGACTATTACCATTTGGCTCATGTCGATTTAGATAACGCATCACCATGGTACGCTTACCTAAACCATTACGACCAATGGCATAAATATTGTAGCCTTTCTCTTTTATCGACATCGCGAATTCAACAGCATGTTGAGCGCGTTCTTGTCCTACTATTTCATCTAATGGTGTAAGGTGCTTGGTTGACTTACACACATCACTCAATCCGTTTAGGGCTGCAACTCGATACAGCTTGTCACTGGTTAGAGGCGCTAAAGGCATAATCGATCCCTCTCATTTATGACACTTATTCTAAGTTTACGCACAAATAACTGACTATTAGGTGATAGAAACTATATTTAGTGCGAAAGATCTCACTATTACACTGATTTTGCTTTAATTTTAACCAAAAAAAAGCCCAATCCAATATTTGTATTACTACAAATACCACATTGAGCTTATTTTTTATGCTTTATATCAACTACATGGTCAAAAGAGACCTCTAGCCTATGCTTGCCATCGCACCTTTACCTACACCTTCGTAAGCAAAAACATCCAAACGATCAGTTGCCGTTAATTGTGGCTTAATTTGCTCTGCAATATAGCTAGCAAGTAACTCAACGGTAGTGTCTGTGGCTAAAATTTCCGTCACTGATTTAGCAATCGCTAATTCAAATTCCCCTTGCGGCGCGGTATAACGAAAACCGTAATGGGTATCATCATTAATATTAACAGCACTGCTTAGCGTTAATTCGCTAACACTGATCACATCTTCTTGTGACCCTAAATAGATATCATGCCAGCGTTGCGCCCATTGCTGTTCTAATTCAGCATTGCGTTGACCATTAACCACTAACTCGACAGGTGAGCGGTGACCGTGAGCAATGCGTTGACAATTACCATCATGTTTTTTCAAGCCGTGGCTGTAATGATAAAACGCGCCGTCAATCTTTTCGTGACGTAAGGTTATTTCTAATCCTTGCACATTACTAGGTAAATGACCCAACAATAATTGCTGTACATACTCAGTCACACTTTCAATAGTGATTGCATCTGTATCAATAAAGCAAAAAGCTTGCTCAGGACTATGCAGATGAATAGCGTGCTGATCACTGACTAAATCAACCGTCATATAATCCGCTTTCGTTGCTGCGGCCTGAATAGCGGCAGAGGCTGAAGGGATCAATAATCGGTGATCAACATACTGATCAACAAGTTGCTTAATTTGTTTTTTTACGCGACTGAAATCAAGCACCATGCTCATTTCATTCAACTCACCCGACATCACCACATCAAGGATCCAGCTTTCACCCACCATTCCCCGTTGTGGACATAAGTAAGATGCGTCAATTACAGTGAGGTCTCTAACGAATAGCTTCAAGGTGAAGTCCTTTATTGATAATGGTTGTCGTTTACTAGGGGAATGCATTATACGCGGCTCAACGAGTGAGTAAACCTTCAGTTTTCTTACCCTTTAATAAAATGTCCCAGTACAGTGATAACACCCTTATATTGTCGTGATAGCCACACTGGAACATCAACAAGCCATGCTTTAGAAGCGATAATTTAATGAAGCATAACCTGTTAGCACACTTTTTATTTGTGACGCGGCTTTATTAGATGACCATGGTTTAATATCTTCACCTTGAGTCGCGGTATTACGCATCCCCATTTCGGCTGAAATATGATTTGAAATTCGCCAAGCCACACCCGCTTGAACACCAAGCACCTGCCCAGATTGACTATGCGAGCCATAATTTTGGCCTTTAAGATCTGCGGTCATGTACCCTAAATGCGCACCGATAAATGGATTAATCGCCTTGCCTGCACGGAAAAAATAATCGGCATTTAAAAGGTGTAATGTCACATCAGTTTCAATTGCCTTAGCACCCTCAAAATCAGATTGAGTACTCATTTTTTGCCAACTGTAATAAATACGGCCAGAGCCACCCGCGGTATAAAAACCAAGATCGACACCAATAAATCCAGCGGCATCAGGTGCTGAAAAACGATTGATCAGCGTTGTGTTATTACCATTAACACTACCCGCAGTCATGCTGATATCACTGCTACCGCCAGTTAAACCAACAAAGTAATGAGTGCTATCATCAAATTTAACTAACGGGATCGTCGAATTATTATCAGTAACAGGTTGTAATACAAAAGGTTCAGCAGCTTGAGCTGAGGTTGATAATAATAGCGAGGTGAACGCACTAATAATAAGTGTTTTATTGTTCATGACTTAGCTTTGTCCTCTTATTGTTATAGTAATGACATTATATCAATGATATTTAATGTAAATTTTCATTTTTATCATACCTGAATAATTGATCAATCCCGAGTAATAACATCACAACTAATAACCATAAATACTCTTACATTTATATTGCTAACACTAGAATAGGTTATAAAACTGAAAAATAATTATACCAATTAGAGATATTTAAAAGTGATATTCATCACAAAATAAAGGCAACTTTCCCCGTATAACAGATAAATTACCCATTTAACTAATGAATAAAATGAAAAAAATACCGTTTTTAGCATCAGCGATAACCACAGCATTGACCGCTGTTATCGCGTTTCCAGCAAGTGCTTGTACAACTATTCTTGTCGGTAACCAAGCCACAACTGATGGTTCTTACATTATTGCTCGTAATGAAGATTACCAAGCCACTAACGCTAAGCACTTTGTTTTCCATCCAGCAGAAAAAATGCAACAAGCTGACTTCCATGGTAATGCCAACAACTTTAGCTACCCAGCAGCTAAAAATGCATTGCAATACACCTCAATGTCAGACTTTGACACCAATAATAAGAGTATGGGCGAAGTTGGTTTTAACTCAGCAGGTGTCGGTCTTTCAGCAACAGAGACCATTTATAATGGCGTTAAAGCACTAAAGGCTGACCCATATATTACTCAAACAGGGATTGGTGAAGATGCCATTGAAAATGTGATTTTACCCCGTATTCACTCTGCAAAAGAAGGCGTAGAGTTACTTGGTAAAATCATTGAAACTCAAGGTGCAGCAGAAGGCTTTGGTGTGGCATTTGTTGATAATACGGGTATTTGGTATTTGGAAACGGGCAGTGGTCACCAATGGATGGCTGAAAAAATTCCAGCTGATAAGTATTTTGTATCCGCTAACCAAGGCCGTTTAAGTACCTATTTACCAAATAACCCTAATTACATGGCATCGCCAACATTAGTCAGCTTTGCCGAGCAACATGGTTTATACAAATCAGAAGCAGGCAAACCTTTCAACTTCCATGCAGCTTACTCACAAGACACACCTAACGATGTAACATATAACTATCCACGAGTGTGGACTTTGCAGCATATGTACACTCAAGGATTAACCACCAAGATCGACCAAGGTACTACTTTCCCTGTATTTCTAAAACCAACCAAGAAACTCAGTGTTGCCGATGTTGAACAAGGCTTGCGTAATCATTACCAAGGAACATCTCACGACCCATACGCAACCCAAAACCCTAAAGAAGCTTACCGTCCAATTTCGGTATTCCGTACTCAAGAGTCACACGTATTACAAGTACGTCCAAATTTACCGACTGCTATTGGTGATGTGGCATACATCTCGTATGGCATGACAGCACTTGGCGTTTACTTACCTTATTACCAAGGCATGACAGAAGTGCCTCATGCATTAACTATTGGTACAAATAAAGCCGATAGTGCTTCTGCTAACTGGGCTTTCCGTAAACTACAAACACTTGCGATGACGAACTGGAAAGTATTCTCTCCAATCGTACAAACCGCTTATCATAAGTTTGAAGTACAAACAGCATCAAAACAGCGTGAACTTGAGAAGAATTACCTTAAAATTTACAAGCGCCAGCCTAAAAAAGCACAAGCGTTAATCAATGATTTTGAGAAAACAACGGTTGCTGATGCATTAGCCTTAACCGAACAATTAACTAATACATTATTTACTCAAATGACCTACACCACCGATATGACATACCATTTCGAAGGTGCGTAATCATTAATGATAGCGTTAATTAACCAACATTAAGCGTCGCTTTATAACAAGAAGATCACTCAGAGATCTTCTTGTTTTTTATCTATCGTTCTGCTTCGTTGGTCACGAGGGGGGTTAATATTCGTTTCATACCATAATAAACGGCAATCATTGGTAATAGTAAAATAACAATCGCGATCCCATAGCTGATACCAGCTGGCACCCCCATTCCCCAACCTAATGTAAATGCTATTCCACCAATAGCATCCTTTATTGTATCTATAAATGAGTATTGGCTAATAAGCAAAGGTAGCCATGGTAAAATCAAGATACCAACGCCAATACTCACTATTTTTATTTTAATACCTTGTTTTAACATATGCACCTCACATTTGAACGGTGTTTTATTGTTAATTAAAAAACACCATTAAGCAACAATATTTCAAGTCACATTATTATTTCAAAATAATTAACTGACTTAGTGCTTAATTATTACAATTGAGTAAAAGTAATTTAAGTATTCATCCAATTATCATTGATTCAATATTGATTATAATCAGTGCCACATAACAGCAATACCGTTGCTGTTATTCAATCGACTTTCCTGTGTATTTCTACTTGCTTATCAGCAAATATTTCCCATTGGAGGGCACAATGAATCAACAACGCGCAGAGAATCTTTATTATTATCTTAGAGAACAAAATACACCACAAAAAGAAATGAATGTGGTGATCAAACAACTTATTGAAAATTATAACATTAACTTATATCCACTCGATCGTCGTTACCGTGCACGTATCGGTTATTCCCCTAATCGTTATGACATTAATAGCTATGGTACCGCAGGATCACGCACTATGAATCAAACTCGTGGCATGCAAAAAACACAATAAAAAATCATAAAAAAACCCCAATAATTGATTATTCAACTATTAGGGTTATTGCTTAATAATCAGTATGTTGCCACTTCATTATTTCAGACGATCAACAATAAGTGGCACTAAAGATGTATAAGCATACCAAGTTGCCGTAGCAATGATTACGGTCCATACAATGCGAGAAACCCATTGTGTTCGTTGCATATGGCGCGAAGGATCAGGTTCACCACAATGAGGACAGAAATGTGCACGACGAGATACCGTACCATCACAAGCTGGGCAATCAGTCAAACGCTTAGAACGAGACTTTGTCATAATTTCAGTCGCTATGTTGTCATCACCAGCATCTGAGCGCGATGCGGGTTGGCTAAAATCAGGGGTATTCGCCGGTGGCGCTTTATGCCCAGAACGTTTTTCTGCATGTAAAGAAAATGATAATTCCGGTTTATTGGTATCATTATCATCATCAAGAGCAGAAAATTCAGTTGTCTTCACTATCATTCACCATTTGATTAATTTCCGTACGCATAATACGCAATATTAAGCCAATAATCTCCATTTAAGCTGATATTAGTACGCTAATAGTACTACACTGCAAAAATTAATCAGATATCATCTGATGAGCAAAAATCGCGATTATGCTAAAGCGTCGATAAATAATCATTTCTACCCTAACGTTTAACAAAGCTATGCAATGAATTAATTCACCCCCATCAGGGTTTTATATTTCGTAATGGCTTGCTGGCAAAAATCGCGTTCGTCATCGTCTTCAATATTATTGGTTAATTCAGCAAAAGCCTCATACCCTACTTTGCCATTTTTTACTTTCCATACCGCATAAGACGCTTGCTTATCTAACTCGATACGCATTCTTTCGCTATCTGACAATTGGGTTAAATTATACATATTATTCTCAGCCTACTTTTTTGTTAATTCTACCCAAGATTCGAATCAAGAAGAACCCTTTTCAAACTTGATTATTGCTATGCCTATTTTGCGCTTTAAAAGCAATCTATTGACACTTTTACTTATGTAATCCATTACATTTTAAAAAATGCCTATTTTTTAGCGGTAAAGAATAAAAACCACCAATTAAAAACAAACCCATTATTTATTATAAGGTTAAATATTATTACGCACATTTTTACACTTAATCAAACACAAAAAAGAAAACGATACCCTTAACACTTTCAACAGATTTGGTAATCAACGGAGCTAAAATAATAAAATAGCCTTAATTTTGTGACTTAGATCTCAAGATCTGAATATTTTATTCCATAAACTACTACCATAAATTGAAGCACAAACTCTGCTTCTGATAACTCATAAACCTAGGAGCTCTTCATGGCTACTCCACATATCAATGCCGAAGTTGGCGATTTTGCAGAAACAATTTTAATGCCTGGTGATCCACTACGCGCACAGTTTATTGCAGAAACTTACCTAGAAGATGTAAAGCGTGTATGTGATGTACGCGGCATGTACGGTTTCACTGGTACTTATAAAGGTAAGCCAGTATCAGTAATGGGTCATGGTATGGGCATTCCATCATGTTCTATTTATGTACACGAGCTAATCAAAGATTTTGGTGTTAAAAACATCATCCGTATTGGTAGCTGTGGCGCTGTTCATGATGATGTTAAGTTAATGGATGTTATCATTGCAATGGGTGCTTCAACTGACTCTAAAGTTAACCGCATTCGTTTCGCTAACCACGATTTCGCGGCTATTGCTGACTATCATTTATTAGAAACAGCAGTAAACCAAGCACGCGCACAAAATGTTGCAGTTCGTGTTGGTAACGTATTCTCTGCTGATTTATTCTACAGCCCAGAAGTTGGTCTATTTGATAAGATGGAACAACTAGGTATCCTTGGTGTCGACATGGAAGCGGCTGGCATCTACGGTGTTGCAGCAGAGCTTGGTGCTAAAGCACTGACTATTCTAACAGTGTCTGATCACATCAAACGTGGTGAGAAACTAAGTGCAGAAGCACGTCAGCATTCATTCAATGAAATGATGAACGTAGCGCTAGAAACGGCAATCAATCTATAATCTGTTACTGTGGTCATAGACCATTTATAATAGAAATTCGATATAAAGTGGAAAACGTATCTTTGAATATATTTTCCACTTTTTTATACCCGCTAATATTTAAAATATTCAATAATTTGATAATGCTAACAATATCTCTATATCATTATTTCACTTAGGTATAATTACGTTTTCTTAAACCGCAACTAGGCAATGCTCTATGACTTCATCCTCACTATCCACGACGCTGGATCAGTTGCCACCTGCTTGCGATAATATTCAGCTAAATTATTGTAAAACTGTCGCCTGTGCTAATTTTAGTCGTACTGATCCTAATTTATATGTACTACAAAACAGCAATCTCCAACGCCCCGTGCTTATCTGCCGTGAATGTGGTGCTTTTCCGCCTGTCATCAGTAATTATGATGTGGTCGCTGAAAAACAACGCTTAAAACTAGAACAAAATAGTGGTTTAGCCGCTTGTTCAAATAAGCACTGTCCTCATCATGGCTTACCTGTTCTCACCTATCGTCAGCATTATCATGCTTTTGGCTTTAGTGGCGAACGTCAACGTTATCGCTGTCGAGCCTGTCACCACACCTTTGTCGATCCTTGGTCGAGCAGTAATAACAAACACCAGTTACAACAAAAATTATTGGCATATTTATTTACGGGTTATACCGTACGGGAAATTTGTCGACGTTTGGCGATGAACCCAAAAACGTTTTATGATCAACTGAATAATATTGCGGCACGTTGTCGTCATCAATTAACCATTTTTGATGCCCGTTTAGGTAAACAATCACAAGCTCGCCAACTAGCAACAGATCTGACCCCATTGCAGCCTCAAAGTAATAATGGCGTATTATGGGTAGCAACCGCTGAAGTTAATTCAGGCTATGTGATAAGCCAACACGTCAATTACCAAACACAATCCGTAGCCACCTCGGTCACTCATCATGATGCTTATTGCAATGGAACCCGTTTTATTGCCCCTCATAACGACCATTATCCATCAAGTGCAGCACCGTTATCACAAGGTCTACTGGCCCATATTGATACCACTTATCGCCATATTTTAGCCCGTAAAAATATGGAGAACCCACTTAGTGCCCAAGTCAGCATTAATTACCCAGCTAAAGGCTGTCTAGTTCGTCCTCAATATACTGTATATAGTCACTTTTTATACTTGCATGAATTGCTCAATCACAATACGTCGACCTTAGCCGTGTTTATGCCGCAAGAAACGTTATTACGTTCAGCGTGTTTATCTATTTTTATTGACCGCATAAATAACCATACTATTGACCCACTTTATGTAGTTGAAGATCAGCAATGGCAACACGAACAACAGGTTGAAAAAATTGATATCGTATTAATGGGATGGTGGCGAGATCGGTGGGCATTTAGTCGTAATAAAAGCGGAAATAAAGGCATCTGTCATCTTGGTGGTAATAAAAAAGATCAACAACGCTGGTTAACGATTGCCACTCATCGTGCAGCAACGGCTTATCAACAACGTTTTTATGATCAATTTAACCATATGATTAATGAGCCACGACGTAAACTGCGTCCCGCCAGCTTATTACCATTATTGGACATTTATCGTGCTTGGCATAATCTTTGCCATCAAAATAAAGCCGGAATAACCCCAGCTCAAACGCTGGATTTAATGTCTTCACCAATGACACTTGAACAGCTATTGCGGTAACAGTGTTGCTGTATATTTAGAAGGAACATCAGTGTCATCAGGTAATGATACATTTTCTAATTGAACACTATGGATGCAGATCGTCTACACAAAACTTCATTTAGCCACCATTCTTACAAAAAAAAGCTCGAACTAAAAAATTCGAGCCTTTGTTGTTTTAACTGAGTGGCAATTAGACGTTAGTACACTTCACACCAATCTGATTTCATGTCGATCAATGTCCAGTCACCTCTAGAATTCGCTTCATCTAATGCTTTATCGAGTTTACCAACATGGGATTTACGATCGTACTTCCACTCACGCTCAGCATCAGTATGGTGAACAATCATTGCCATTGAATTTGGTTGGCTCGTTGCCCATTGCATCATCGCTTGATCACCATCTGAATTACCCACCGCTAAAATAGGCTTCTTACCTATAATATGCTGAATATTAGTGACCTTTCCGGCTTTATCATCAATGGTCAAAATAGATGCATCTTTAGTAACCGTCGGTTTACCATCGTTGTAGCTATAGTTATATTTAAGCGCGCTACCAATGATCTGCTCTAAAGGGATGTTGTAAGCTTGTGGCGCCCATGCCCTCATAAAATCAACGCCGCCACCCGACACAATGTAAGTCTTAAAGTCATGTTGCTGCAGATAAGTCAGCATCTCTTTCATTGGCTGATAAGTAAGAGCAGTATACGCTTTGTTAAAGCGTTTATCTTTTGCGGCCTTCAGCCATTGTTTAACTTCTTGTTGGTATTGCTCAACCGTCATACCAGAATGGGTCGCCATAATGATTTTCAATAACCCTTCTTCACCACTACCAAGAACACTCTCAATATCTCCTTCAAGTACAAACTTAAATGGTGCTTGCGTTTTCCACTCTGGGTGCTCAGACGCCATCTCTTTTATACGATCTAATGCAAAGGCAAATTGAAAGTAATAAGGCTTTTCCGACCACAGCGTGCCATCGTTATCAAACACAGCGATACGATCCTCAACCGCGACGAAAGTCTTGGATTTGGCTTTAGTGGCTTGCTCCACAAAGTCTACAATAGCGGATTTACTCTCACGATCTTTCCAAGAAGGGAGCAATGTAGCATCACAATCTTTAGCAAAAGCTGAGAAAGAAAAGCTTGATAAAATCGCGACTGACAAGAGAGTTATTTTATTCATAGCACCACCACGCTGTTGAATGAATTGCTGAGGTTAATTACATTGATTCTAGTTCGTTGAAGCTGATTTTCCATTTATAAACACTATAACCAATGTTTATATTGCTATTAAAACAGCCGTATTTAGCAGTATTGATCTAACATGCACTACAAGCTCGCAATGTACATAAAACAGAAAAATAAAGACTATTATTGTCCATCAGTATTTCTGGCACCAAAAACACAGCAAGAACTTTTTTACTCCTATTGATAAAAATAACTGTACAAAAAACGTACAGCTGTTATTATCAGCCTCGTTTTGTTGTTCAGGACGTTATTAAATGCAACACCAAGTCACAGTTAAACCTTCAGCTACAGCAACGTTATCGTTTTGTACTTCAGTGTTTCCCTTGTTTTGGCAGTAACATTAATAATTTAACCACTTAATACATCGCATTTTAGCGGTTAATTAATCATCTATATAAGGGGCATCACATGTCTAATACATCTACTGGTTTAGTAAAATGGTTTAACGAAGAGAAAGGTTTTGGTTTTATTACTCAAGACAACGGCGGTGCTGACGTATTCGTTCACTTCCGTGCTATCACTTCTGAAGGTTTCAAAACTCTTGCTGAAGGCCAAAAAGTGTCTTTTGAAGTAGAGCAAGGCCAAAAAGGTCTTCAAGCTGCAAACGTTGTAGCTCTATAATTTATCTTTTTTGATAAATGAAAAAATGCTGGCTAAGTCCGTAATGCATGTGAGTTAAGATAATTTACGCTTCCTTGAAGGCCTAGTCGCATAGCGACTAGGCCTTTTCTTTACTGCCCTTGGATAACTTCTTTCCTGCCTTTCTGGTAGTACAAAGCTTTCTGCCATATCAAGTATATATCTCAATATTTCAGGATACCGACCAGCTGCAACCGCTGGTAATAGTTGAAGTTGGCTTGTTAAGAATATCGAGGCTTGCTTAAAGCCTATTTGATACGGCATGACACTTTTTAATGAGTATGCCATTTGGCACATCATGAACCGTAACAAGTTATAAGCTAATAACATTCCCCATAATTCTTGAGTCACTAGCGCTGGCGTTTTGCTTCTTAAGGTTATCGTTCCTTGTAACATATATTGTTTCATTTCTCGGTAACCCAGCTCAATCTCCCAACGGTGGCTATAAAGCTCTGCAATATCAGCGCCTATATAACGTTTGGGATCGGTCATTGACGTTAATAATTTCACTTCGCGACCTTTGATCGTGGTTGTCACTAAGCGTGCTTCCATTGTCACGGGCGCATCAATCCACTTTTTTCGAGCTTGTGGCGACAAGGTTAACTCTATGAGTTCTTGGCCTTTACCTAGCTTTCTTAACGTTTTGTATTGGGCGCCTTTACGTAATGGGATAAGCCAATGCCTTTCTTGCCCCGTACTTTGCCATTTATGCAGTAAGCCTAAGGCGTAAAAACCACGATCAAACAGCGTTAGGCTATGATCTGGCGCTTTTTCAATGAGTTGGGCTGTTAAATCAACCTCACTGACAGAAACAGAATCAAATGCAGCGCTATTTAAAAGGTGGCTAGTTAGTTCCATATGGCAAACCATACGCACTTGAGGATAATCGGATGTTGTTGTTTTATTGCCTGTTCTTGAAAATGCTTGGTCATTTTCTTTTGTGTCTGGCGTACGCCAGACAACACCATCGACAGCATGCAATGTGAGACCATGCCAATCCGGATGAGGTGTTTTCTCATGCCACAACTGTTGTGTTTTATTAAAGACAGCTTCTACTGGTTCATGCCCTAATTTCTTACGAGCATGAATCACAGCACTTGGGGCAACAAATGGCTTTTTTCCTGGTAATAGGATGTCTAATTGAGACACCACTTTGCTCATCGACAAATGTCGATAAAGTGACATACCAACGACACTCCAAACCATTAACTCCATTGGTAATCTTCGTTTTCGAATAGTTGTAACACCTGTATCTAGAAGGCATTGGTCAATAAGTGTTGGACAAAGTAAGTCTGATAAGCCGTTTAATTTATCAGCTGAGAAGGCATGTATCTGTTCAAGTGCTTGTCTTAAAAACATAAAAAAATCCAAGTGCATTAAATACACTTGGATTTTTACACATCTACAGGATCGTTCAACTGATCATTTTGGGCTTAACTGATCAGCATTAGGCTAAGTCCGGCATTTTTTATATCTGCTATTTAGCCCACCTTCACTATTATCACTTAACTCCCCCCTACATTAGTAAAGCCAATACCAACCCATTATTAAGTGAATAAGGTTTAAAACGTATTACCCCATCTATCGTCCTTTTCAAAAATTCACGGTAGAGGATGGTGAAAAAAGACTTTAAATGCAGTTAGTCATATTTTTTTGATTGCTATTATGTAACATTTATTCCGCCTTATTTAATAAACAATTAACTTATACATCATTACCACCACGCGCAAATGATCAATAACCAGATCAAATGTTCGACTCGTGAAAAGTAAAAAAACACATATAGTTCATAAAAAAAGCCTAAATAAAATTTGAAACCGCTTTTATTGCGATCTGAATATGATTTATTCCCATTTTAAATTGACAAAAAAGCCAAAAAAGACAATTATCAATCCATCAAATGCTCCAGTGCATTCCATATGCTCACTCTGTGGGTTAATGGTCATCATTAATGTACTTAGAGTAAGTATTAATTCTTTTGAACATGGTGCCATTTAAGGCTATAACTAATGCCATCATGACATAAGCCCTATACATAAGGTCGATAGATATGAGCACAAAATTAGAACAACTACGCGCACTAACTACTGTTGTTGCTGACACTGGTGATATCAAAGATATCAGCAAATACCAGCCTGAAGATGCTACAACAAATCCATCATTGATCTTAAAAGCGGCACAAATTGCTGAATACGCTCCTTTAATTGACCAATCTATTGCTTATGCAAAAGCACAAAGCAATGATAAAGCACAGCAAATCCAAGATACTTGCGACATGCTTGCAGTAAACATTGGTAAAGAAATCCTAAACGTTGTTCCTGGTCGTATCTCAACTGAAGTTGACGCACGTCTTTCTTTCGATACTGAAGGCAGCGTAATTAAAGCACGTCACCTAATCAAACTTTACAACGATGCTGGCATCAGCAACGATCGTATTTTGATTAAACTAGCGTCTACTTGGGAAGGTATTCGTGCAGCTGAGATTCTTGAAAAAGAAGGCATCAACTGTAACCTAACACTTCTATTCTCTTTCGCTCAAGCACGTGCATGTGCTGAAGCTGGCGTATTCCTAATTTCACCATTCGTTGGTCGTATTATGGATTGGTATAAAGCGAAAGAAGGCCGTAGTTTTGAAGCGCAAGAAGATCCAGGCGTTATCTCTGTAACTAATATCTACAACTACTACAAAGAACACGGTTACAATACAGTAGTTATGGGCGCAAGCTTCCGTAGCATTGGTGAGATTCTAGAGCTAGCAGGTTGTGACCGTCTAACTATCAGCCCACAACTTCTTCAAGAACTTGAAGATGCAACTGGTGTTGTTGAGCAGAAACTACTTCCAGCAACAGAGCTAAAAGCACGTCCTGCTGCTATGACTCACGCTGAATTCCTATGGGATCACAACCAAGAAGCAATGGCAGTTGAGAAACTAGCTGAAGGTATTCGTAACTTCGCAGTAGACCAAGGCAAACTAGAGACAATGATCGCAGATCGTCTTTAATCGCTAAGCACTATTTCAAAAAGCGGCTCCTAGAGCCGCTTTCTTAATTTAAATTTACTTAATATTTTGGTGGAAACACTATGGAACATAAAATGTTAGCTAACGCTATTCGTGCTCTAAGCATGGACGGCGTACAACAAGCAAATTCAGGTCACCCAGGCGCACCTATGGGTATGGCTGATATCGCAGAAGTTCTTTGGCGTGGTCATATGGACCATAACCCACAAGACCCTAAATGGGCAGATCGCGACCGTTTTGTATTATCAAACGGCCACGGCTCTATGCTTATTTACTCTCTACTTCACCTAACAGGTTATGACCTATCAATTGACGATCTTAAAAACTTCCGTCAACTGCATTCAAAAACACCAGGTCACCCAGAATACGGTTACGCACCAGGTGTTGAAACAACCACAGGTCCTCTAGGCCAAGGTATTACTAACGCTGTTGGTATGGCGCTTGCTGAAAAAGCAATGGCTGCACAATTCAACCGTGAAGGTCATGATATCGTAAACCACAACACTTACGCTTTCATGGGCGACGGTTGTATGATGGAAGGTATCTCTCACGAAGCATGTTCTCTAGCAGGTACGCTAGGTCTTGGTAAGCTAGTTGCTTTCTGGGATGACAACGGCATCTCTATCGATGGTGAAGTTGAAGGTTGGTTCGCTGACGATACAGCTATGCGCTTTGAAGCTTACGGCTGGCACGTAATTCGTAGCGTTGATGGCCACGATGCAGCAGCAATCAATGCCGCTATTGAAGAAGCAAAAGCTGAAACAGCTAAACCTACTTTGATCTGTTGTAAAACAATCATCGGTTTTGGTTCACCAAACAAGGCAGGTTCTCACGACTGTCACGGTGCTCCACTAGGCGCTGAAGAAATCAAAGCAGCACGTGAATTCCTTGGTTGGAACCACGGTCCTTTTGAAATTCCAGCAGACATCTATGCTGAGTGGGATGCAAAAGAAGCAGGTAAAGCAAAGCAAGCATCTTGGAACGAGAAGTTTGCAGCATACACAGCGGCATTCCCTGAGCTAGCGTCTGAGTTTACTCGTCGTATGAACGGTGGTCTACCTGCTAACTGGGAAGCTGAAACAAGCAAAGTTATTGCTGATCTGCAAGCAAACCCAGCTAACATTGCATCACGTAAAGCCTCTCAAAACGCACTTGAAGCATTTGGTAAACTATTACCTGAATTCATGGGCGGTTCTGCTGACCTAGCACCTTCAAACCTAACCATGTGGTCTGGTTCTAAGTCAATCACACCAACAGATGCTTCAGGCAACTACATTCACTACGGTGTTCGTGAATTTGGTATGACTGCAATCATCAACGGTATGGCACTACACGGTGGTTTCGTTCCTTACGGCGCAACATTCCTAATGTTCATGGAATACGCACGTAACGCACTACGCATGGCTGCTCTGATGAAAGTTCAGAACATTCAAGTGTACACACACGATTCAATTGGTCTAGGCGAAGATGGTCCAACTCACCAACCAGTTGAGCAAGTATCATCTCTACGTCTAACACCAAACATGAGCACATGGCGCCCATGTGACCAAGTTGAATCTGCTGTTTCTTGGAAATACGCGATTGAACGCAAAGATGGTCCAACATCTTTAATCTTCTCTCGTCAAAACCTAACTCAACAAGATCGTACTGCAGAGCAAGTAGCTAACATTGTTAAGGGTGGTTACATCCTTAAAGATTGTGCTGGTAAGCCAGAGCTAATCTTAATTGCAACAGGTTCTGAAGTGGGTATCGCAGCAGAAGCATACGCAGAGCTAACAGCCGCTGGTCGTCAAGTACGTCTAGTTTCTATGCCTGCTACTGACTTATTTGATAAGCAAGATGCTGCTTACCGTGAAAGCGTATTACCTGCAGATGTTACTGCTCGTATCGCTATTGAAGCAGGTATTGCTGACTTCTGGTACAAGTATGTAGGCCTTAACGGTCGCATCATCGGTATGACAACATTTGGTGAATCAGCGCCTGCTGAAGAGCTATTCAAAATGTTCGGCTTTACTGTTGAAAACATCGTTAACAATGCTAAAGAACTACTAGCATAAGTTAATAGTTAATAAGAACCGTATTTGTTGTTCTTAAATAACGAATCTAAAAATGGTCTAACAAATGTTAGGCCATTTTTTTATCTGTTTTTTATGACCTAAGTGTTACTTCATAAGTATTGCTTCATAATCATCCGCAAACAGTCATTATTTTCTCGTTATTTAAACGGAATCCACTCCCCAAAAAATAATTTCAACTAATATCCACAATAAATTTCACCTTGTTGAAAGACAAAAGGCTACTTACTGTATGATAAAAACTATCAAAAATTAACCCGACATTCATTTCTTAAGCATGATATTTTTAGAATTGAGTTCTTTATCACTATGATTACGAGCCTTTAGTAGTAGCACTCGGTGCTACTTTTTACATTCATTTTATAGGTGACTATTTAACATTTACTTCACCCTGTTCATCGGGTGGATAGAATATTTGACTATAAATCTCACTAATCATAATAAATAGCTATTACTTAATGTTAATACCTTTTAAAAACAAATAACTGCTTTGTTTACTCCACAAAAAAGCAATTATTATTAATAGCTATGTTTCCATTTTTATATACTAATATAATAATAAAACTCTATGTTTAATTAAATATCTACATAATGATTTTTGCTTCTTATACCCATTTTAAATATTCAGCAATTATCAAAAATAAAATATTTGATTATAAAAAAGTATATTGTTCAAATTTAAAATAAGCGTAAATTAAACCCCATAGACAGACACAAACTTATTATTAACGCTGTTTATTGAAGGATTAAGAATATGAGTCATAATAGCCAAGAACATCAAGGTTCTCAAAAAGGTCATCAACATACAGCTGAAGCTGAACATGTGAAGATGGAACGTCGTTACGGTGAAGAAGTAGAACACAAACATGACCGTGACCACCATGAAGTACGTGACCATGAAAAAAGCCACCCACACACTCAACATGGTGGCGATCCTGTAGGTCATAAACACTCAGAACAAACTCATGGCGACCGTCATGAACATGACGAACACCGTCATCACAAAACTAAAGAGCATGATCATAAAGAATCATCTCGTGAACATCACAAAACTTCAACTAAATAATTAATTATTTAAGTTTACGTTTTTATTCGTGATATTTTAAAAGCCGATTTAATAGTGGTAATAGTTTTATTATCCATTTAAATCGGCTTTTGTTTTTTATTTTAATACCAATGTTTTTTAAATAAAAATTTATTTTATATTTTATTTAATAAATACGGCGATATAAAGTCAAAAACCTCTTGCTCACACAAACCAACACTTACGTCAATTCCTGCCTGTTTTAACACATCAATACCTTTACCACTATTTCGTGGATCAGGATCAAGGGTAGCAACTACGACTCGCTTTATCCCTTTTTCAACCAAAGTATGTGCACAAGATGGTGTTCGACCAACAAACGAACAAGGTTCCAAAGTCACATAAGCGGTCACATCGTTAAGTGGCGATGCATAATTTGCTAATGCCATCGCTTCTGCATGATGACACCCCGGTGATTGCGTAAAACCTTCACTCACAATTTCCCCATCTCGCACTAACACACACCCAACAGGTGGGTTAGGACGACAAGCTGGTAATGCTTGATGTGATAATGCTAATGCACGCTGCATAAAGCTGATTTCTTGCGCTAAATCTGTCATAACAACTTCACTTTAATAATCACAGAGTATCTATTCTATACCGAAATCAGGCCAACCGTTATGTTGAAGCCATGAATGATAAATGAATCAATGACTCACCCTCAATTCAGGTGCCATAGGTTTAAATACCCGTTCTGAATAACATGAGGTTTTTCATGAAACGATTAATAATAACGTTAGCATTATCGCTAGCACTGCATTCATTCTCAGCATTAGCATCAATGCCAACCACCGCCACACAACCCCCGTTAACGACTCAACATATGATTGAGTATATAGATCATACTCATCAACTAACGGCTGCAGAAAAAATTCAAACCGACGTAGTAAGTTCAATCAATACTAATAACTACTTACAGATCAATTCCCATAAAGATCCGCATTTAGAACAACGAGAAGTTATACTGCGTCCTAAGAAAAAATACACCAGTCACTATCAAAGCCATAGTTAATATAAATAATCATTAAGATAATGAAATATTGTCTTTTTCTCTAAATACTCTATTCGCCCAGCTTAATATTGCATCAATCAACTGGGCGAAATTGCCTTTTCTGCATCTTTGACAGGTAAAATACCTTATACTCATCATTTATATGCTTTCTAGCTGTAATTGTTGAGAAATTAAGTAAAAAAATAGCGCCTACAGCATTAATTCATTTAGGGTTCAGAAAAGCTATGTTTTGATACCTATTCGCCAAATAAGCCAAGTGCCTGGCACTTATTAAAAATAAAAGAACTGACGAGTATTATGTTTACGTTTAAAACGACAGTACTAACTAATTTTGTAAACTATCGCCTTATTAGCCTTTTGGGGCTATCAATTATCACTACTGCTGCCGTATTATCAATTAACACCACATCATCAACACGCCATAATGAAATACAACTGCCTTTAATTACTAATCCTCAAGTTGTATTAAATACTCTAAAACCAGCCGCAGTGATCAAAAACATTATATTGCCACCTACTTATGAATATGAAGTAAAACAAGGCGATACACTGAGTGAAATTTTTTCTCGTTTAAATTTGCCACAATCAGATGTCAAAAACATCATGGCTGCAGATTTAAATAGCTTACAGATTGATAACCTACGTCCCAATGATATTTTACGATTTTGGGTAACAGACACAGATCATCGATTAAATAAACTCCAACTGCAATTTAATGTCGCGCATACGATTGACTATACACGAGATAAAAATAACGACTTTGATGTTAAAGAAGTGACCTTACCCGGAGTATGGCGTGAAAAAGTCATCAATGGTGATATTAGTGGAAGTTTTAGCCTTTCAGCGAGAAAAGCGGGTCTAAGTAACAGTGAGATCAGTGAAATCATTGCTATCTTTAAAGATAAGTTGAATTTTACACAAGACGTAAAAGCAGGTGATCGTTTTGAAGTTGTAAGTAAGGCCAAATATGTCAATGATCAAGCAAGTGGTGATACGGAACTTCAGGCAATTCGTATTTACACCAAAAAACACCAATATTCAGCTTATTTAAGCAGTGATGGTAATTTCTATGATCAAAATGGTGAAAGCTTACAGCGCGCATTTTTACGCTATCCAACAACGAAACGGTTCCGTATTAGTTCACAGTTTAACCCTTATCGTCGCCACCCAGTAACAGGACGTATTCAACCTCATAACGGGGTCGATTTTGCAGCCCCAACAGGAACACCGGTATTAGCGACCAGTGATGGTGTCGTAACTCGCGTGACAAATCACCCTTACGCTGGTCGTTATGTGGTAATCAAACACAGTGCTAATTACAGTACCCGTTATCTGCATAATAGCCGCATCTTGGTCAAAGTCGGTCAACGTGTAAAACGCGGTCAAAAAATCGCATTATCTGGTAGAACTGGACGTGTTACTGGCCCTCATATTCACTATGAATTGTTAGTACGTGGCAAACCTGTTAATCCATTAACAGCGAAGATTCCACTAGCCGCATCGGTTTCACATCAACAAAAGAAAGCCTTTGAGCTTGATGTGGTGCAATACAACCGTTTAATGCAGCAGCCATTGCCACCGAAAGAGAGTGAGATTCAAGTCGCGAGCAACGAACCAAAAGATTCGTAATTACCCTATAAAAGGCATTGTTGACCCACAGCAATGCCTTTATTAAACATCACTACAACAGATCCCTTTCACCTTAGATACACTCTGATACATTTATGTTACTTAAAATTCAATTAAACGTGATATTGTTCCTGTTTTAAAATGGATTTAATGATTATTCTCAGACTGTTATAACGCAGTGCCAATACGAAAACATTAATTAATCGTTATCTCTCAATAGCCCATATACAGGACGTATCTATGGCCACAAAAAATATCCCGTTTGAATTTGCAGATCTTATGGTTGAACCGGGAAGCCATGCCAATTGCGAACTTGAAATTGCTCGCCTATATACTCACTCCCCATTATCAGTCTCTGTTGATATTCTGCATGGAAAACATCCAGGCCCAGTATTACTGATCAATGCTGCTATTCATGGTGATGAGCTCAACGGTATTGAAGTTGTACGTCAAGTTATTGAAAAAATAGATTTATCAAAACTACACGGCACTATTATTGCGGTACCTGTCGTTAACGTGTTTGGCTTTATTCATAAATCACGTTATCTTCCAGATCGCCGAGATTTAAACCGTTGTTTTCCAGGCGCAGAACGCGGTTCCATCGCAGGCCGTATGGCGTATCAATACTTTAATCAAGTTGTACGCCGAGCTACTCATGTGGTTGATTTGCATACCGCCGCTATTTATCGTACAAACTTACCACAAATTCGTGCAAATCTTGATAACCCACAAGCAAAAGCAATGGCAATGGCATTTGGCTCTCCGGTAGTGGTTGACGCCAGCCTTCGTGAAGGCTCATTACGTGCCGCAGCCGAAGAATTTAATATTCCCGTGATCACCTTTGAAGCAGGTGAAGCACTTCGCCTTGATGCCCATGCCGTTGGTTCAGGTGTACAAGGTGTATTAAAAGTAATGCAGCACTTAGAAATGTTACGTACGAGCCGCAGTAAAAAAATAGTAGAGCCAATGGTGCCAAAGGCGACACGTTGGGTACGTGCTGATTCTGATGGCTTACTACGCTCACACGTTGCATTAGGTGAAAAAGTAGATAAAAACCAAGTTATTGCGACGATCAGCGATCCTGCTGGTAGCAATCAAATAACAGTGATTGCACCACAAGGTGGCATTGTCATTGGTCAGCAAACACTACCACTCGTGAACGAAGGTGATGCTATTTTCCACATTGCGTTTTTTGAAGAACCTGATGGCTTAGTAGAAGAGCAAGTTGAGTCTTATCTTTACGATGCGATTGAAGAGCTTGATGATGATTTAAAATGGGGCATGACCAGCTAATACATCATTATCATTAAAAGATGTCTATAAATAAAGTACAAACAAAAAGAGAAGCATTATTAGCTTCTCTTTTTTATGGTATTTATTTTGTAACTTACTGTTTATTTGCATGTTCGAAGTAATTGCTGATATTTTTCAGGTGTATCAATATCATGATAAATACCACTTGATGCATCTAACTGTAAATATTGCTCTTCACCTGTTTGCAATACTTGCTTCATTTTCGCCGTCGTCGGTAAAGCTAAAATTCGAGGAATTAACGCAGCATCAATTAAAACGGGATGCCCTGTTTGTTGCTTATTACCAGGAAACACTACGGCAGCATGACGCATTTGCGATAACAACGAAAATACCTGCGGATTGATACAAGGCATATCGGCATGAGTAATAAAAAACCATGAACTGGTTACCGCTGCAATTCCCTTTTGAATAGAGCTTAACATGCCTTGTTGATAATCAGGATTCACCACCACAAGAATATGTGGCTGATGTTGGTATTGCTGTACCAATTCATCGGCGCGATAACCGGCAACGACTATTACTTTTGAACAAAAGACCAAGGCGTGTTCAATAGCAATATCGAGTAGTGTACTGTCACGATAAGGTAGTATAGGTTTCCATGCCCCCATTCGTGATGACAGCCCCGCAGCCGGTATAACACAATCAACCATGGTGATAATGCCATGAATCACAGTCAATGCCGTTTTTTACTGCGATAACTTCTGCGATCACGGCAATGGCAATTTCAAACGGGGTCTTACTACCAATAGCAATCCCAATTGGCGCATGTAATCGTGCTAATTGTGACTGTGTATATTCACCAATTCGCATTAATCGTTCACGACGACGAGCACTGTTCGCATGTGAACCTAATGCACCAATATAAAACGCATTGGACTCTAATGCTCCCATCAATCCCATGTCATCAACACGAGGATCATGGGCAAGTGCTAACACTGCGGTATAAACATTGGTATAACGCTCAACAAAAGCATCCGCAGAGCACCATTCAACATCAATGCCCCCTTCTGCCGCTGTCCAACGCCAACTTTGACTGTAATTTTCACGAATGTCACACAATCTTACAGTAAATCCCGCTCTCACGGCTAACCGTGCAACCTCTTCACTGACTTGGCTTATACCCAATAATAGTAATTGCCAATGTTGCTGGTAATGCACCGTTAACCAGGGGGAAGGATATGGCGTAGTATCTGTACCACTGACAATATTACGTTGCTCTGTCTCAATATTAATAGCACGAATAAAGGCAGGCGTTTGTTCCGCTGCCGTTAACCAACTATCGACTAAATAACAATCATCAGGGTATAAATGTTCAATTAATAAAGAGATGTGACCACCACACGGCAGTTCATATTGGCTACCATTTGCGGCTAAATGGGTACCATAATCAAACACTTGTAGTGGTTTATCTAGCTCATGTTGTTGAATTAACTTCATAAAAGCATCTTCAATACACCCGCCGGATACCGATCCTGAGCGAATGTCACCATCAGTAGCAAATAAAGCGCCAACAGGACGAGGAGCCGATCCATAAGTGGACAAAATAGTACATAACCACACTGATTTCCCTTGGTGTAGCCATGTCTGACAATCTAATAATACGTGTTTATCTAAGGCATTCATAAGTCGTCTATCACTTTGTTTACTATAACAACAATACCGAAGTTAGCCTGCAATAATGCAGGCTAATCTTAAGCTTAATCGTTAGCTAATTGCTTTTTAACTGCCGCGACTTGCTTTGCGGTGGTCGTTGTTACTTGTGAAGAAAAACGTTTATGCAGATACGTTATCAAATCAGCCATTTGTTGGTCATTTAAGCTATTTTTATATCCAGGCATAGCATAATAAGTTTGATTCTGACTGTAACTTTGTCGCTCAATACCATTATTTAACACAGCTACCGTATTGAAAATATTACTGTTTGCAATAGTCGCATTATTTTCTAACGCAGGGGCCACATTTGGTGTCCCCTGACCATTTTGACCATGGCAACCAGAACACTTATCCATATAAATACGGTATCCTGGTAGTTTAATATCAAATTGTGATGTAACAAGTGACGTTAACTTAGGTTGTGCCACAGCCGATTGTGGTGGTTGTGTTTGATTCAATAAATAACTGGTTATTGCAGTAATATCATGATCGTCCAGTTGAGTTAGACTATGTTTCTCAACGATGAACATATCATTAAACGCAGTGCCTTTCGGTGATTGTCCTGTTTTTAAGAACTGGGCTAAATTATTAAATGTCCAATGTTCTTGAGCAAGATTTTTTGAGGTAATATTAGGCGCATTAAGATTATTAACTACCGCACCTTCTAGTGCGTGTTGTTGCTCCGTTGCCATCATAAAATTACGCGGAGTATGACACTCACCACAGTGGCCTAATCCTTGCACTAGATATTTACCACGATTCCATAATGGCGTTTTATCCGCGGTAGGTATAAAGGTCGGTTTATCAAACGCGATAAGATTCCAGACTTTTAATCCCATACGAATATTGAACGGGAAACCAATGCCATTTTCTCTATTCGGTTGAGTCGCAGGTTTGGTTTGCATGAAATACGCATATAACGCGTGCATATCGTGATCGTTAATGCGGTGATACGACGTATAAGGCATCGCAGGGTATAAATTACCTTTAGGTGCAACACCATTACGCACCGCATCAACAAATTGCTGATAACTATAATTACCAATACCGTGCTGTTTATCACTACTAATATTAGTTGAATATAAGGTGCCAAAAGGTGTGTCAAATGCACGCCCACCACCATAAACTTGACCACTATCAATAGTATGACAACCACTGCAATCACCCGCAGCCGCTAAGTATTTACCTTGCGCGATCAATTGTGCCATGTTTTCGGATAATGGCGCTTGTGTATCCGTTGATTCGGCTTGTGCATACACTGCGCCGCTACTTAATAATAAACCACAAATGGCACTGATTTTTAAACTCGGTTTCATTTGACTAACCCCGGCTGTGACAGTACTAAATCTCGCAAACCAACATAGTATTTATGGTAACCAGAACAACGGCAAATATGTTTTTTTAATGCGTTTTCAATCACATCTTCAACCTGTTCTTTATCGACAGGTTGCTTGGCTAATTGCTCAACTAATACGGTTGATTCATTAACAAAACCAGAAGTACACCAACCACATTGAAAAGAAAAATGATCCACAAATGTTTGCTGTACTGGGCTTAATGCTGTGATCTGCCCCATTAAATTACGTTTTGCGTGACCTTCGACGGTACGCAGTTTTTTGCCGTTAAAATTACCAACACCATTGATACAAGTACGTTCCGTATGCGAGCCACCATCGGCATCATCCACAATGATAGAGCAGGCGTGACAAACACCAATACCACAACCAAACTTAGTACCAGTTAACCCTTGATATTCATGAAGAAAATCAATCATTTTCACTGATTCGTCAACATCAACTGGACCGATAACATTACCGTTAATAGTCATTGTTACAGTGATCATGCGAGTGCTTCCTTAATATCATTTGCGGTTACAGGTAAGTGGTAAAAACGTTTATTAGTAATTTGGTAAAGTGCTTCAGTAACAGCCGCGACAATTGGAATCATCACCACTTCAGCAATACCTTTGCGCTGATCAGAGTTATTAAATGGCGGCAAAATAGTATGATTCATTTGCCATACACCCACATCTGTCGCTAATGGCACCTGATAACGATTGAGGTTCCAAGTACCATTACCTGGACCTTCTTCACCTGGTGGTAAGTATTCGTGCAATACATGCCCAATCCCCATCACCAAACCGCCTTCAATTTGACCTTCAACCAACTCTTTAACGATCACTTTACCTGCATCAAGCCAAGTTTGAGTGGCAACAATTTCAACTTTACCTGAGCCTTCTTCAACCGCTAATTCGACCAAGACTGCACAAGGGGCGTAATACACCACCATTGCATTATTTAAAACAGTCGCTGGATAGTTAACATTGCTACGATCTAATAAATGCCAGCCATCACTGGCCATTAATTTTTTCTTATTCGCATTAGCACCATGGCCATATTTCACTGCCATTGCATCTAATTGATACGTTTTTGTCTGTCCTTCAACAGTGAAATCTGCATCCACCCAGCCCCAACGGTTAAATGTATGCACCATTGCACCGGCCACTAAACCTTGCTGATGAACATGCCGTGCTAACATATCAAGAGGTAATGGCTCCATCCCTTTAGCACTTAACTTACCATCAACCCAAACAGCATCTTCCATTGCACCAAAATCTATCGCAGCCAGATCACCGCTGTAATACAACTTAGTCCAAATAGCTTTTGCCGCAGGCCATAATCCGTATTCAAAAATTACTTTCGCTGCATTTTCTGTTGCTTTAGATTGGAAATAAGCCGACGTTGATGCAGACGATGCATAAGGAATCGTTGGTGTCCAACGTGGATTTTGTTGCATTTTATCTTGGTAGGCTTGACTCATCGTAAATGGTGATTGAGTATTGATCATCTGTAACGGATCCCAACCATGCACTTCAGCAAGATTGACAGCGTCAGCAGGACGACCAAAATAACCAGCCAAAACAGCAGCTTGCGATGTTTGTACGCCAGTGCCGATTTCCACCGCAGAAATACCCATCACTAAACGACCGTTTTTATCCATTTCAATATAAGTTGAAGGTGCATCATCACCCGCACCATAATCTTTAGTACAAATGGCAAAACCCGTACCAAAGCGTTTATTTGGATATTTCGCTTCATAGGTTTTACGGCGTTGTTCACGCTGAGTCCACATTTCATGCTGCTGTGCTTGTTTTAATATTTCAGCATAATGTTCAGTGCTGGTTGGTACCGCACCTTGAGTATTCAATTGGCCCGTTTGGATCGTATTACGAAGTCTTAAATCAATCGGATCAATATTGAGCAATTGTGCAGCTTCATTAACCATCATTTCCATGGCAGACATTGTCTGTAACGTACCAAAACCACGCATAGAACCTGATGCGGGGTTTTCAGACACATTGGCAACAGCGGTAATATCATTTTTAGGGAAATAATAAATTGACTGCAATGCACTCGCGCCGACTTCAGCAACAACAGAGCTGAAGTTTTCACGTCCACCGCCATCAAGATCCATGTAACTCACAATCCCTTGAAATTTACCGGTTGTTTTATCAATCGCTAATTGATTGTGCATCTTAAAAGGATGACGTTTTAAACCTGATTGAAACTGTTGAAAGCGATCGTTTGCCATACGTACAGGATGTTTACTGTACATCGCAGCTAGTAAGCCGTAATAAGGCAAGATAGAGTGATCTTTACCACCAAAGCCACCACCAATAAACGGGGAATGCACAACCAAGTTCTTCACTTTGCCAGCAAGAGGACCATTGTTAAGCATCTTGGTTGCAAAACCAAAGAAGTTAGCTGGAGATTGCGAAGACGGAATGGTGTGCATGGTCTGAGTTTTAGGATCAAACCACCCATTAAAGCATTCTGGCTCTAAGAACATCGGATCAATAAATTGAGTCTGATAATTACGATCTAACACAAAATTATTATCATCTTTTAAGCTTGCTTTAATATCGTCAGCAACCGCCATTTGTTGCTCTAATGCTGTACCGAGATGATTGGGTTGTGGCCAAAATGGTTTATGATCAACATAATTAGGGAAATTAACACCATTTTTTAATGCGCTGTATTTGTCAGGCAATATACCTGCCGCATTACCTTGTTCACGAGTAATTCGCCACACGCCCCACGGATCTTTTTCTGCGGCAACTAACGGTTGTTGTTTACCATATTTAATAATTTCACTATTAAACTGCAATATACCTTTAGCGCGATGATAAGTGATAAAGTCATCAAAAATAAGTAGCATGACGGCTTGACCAATATAGTCAGGCATTGCACCTTCAGTAACCAACATATTAGTGCCATAAAATTGTGGTAATTCAATCTTATCTTTGGTTAATGTTGATCCAGTAACAATATTACTTGGCTGAGCATTTGCAGGTAATAAACTTAAATCAACACCTTGATAAATACGATCAGCACGATCGGCACGAATATAAAAAGCCCATGACTGCTCACTTGGCCAACCGTCAATATCGGTTGATCGTAAATCACGTCCATACACTTTTTCACCCGTCACTTTAGCAATAGCATCACTTCGAAAACGTACTTTAAAATCAGATTTCCAAGATGATGCTAATTCAGGAGCAACTAAACTATTACTCCCATCTAAATTAAGATTAAATCGGGCTAAAGCGGGGACTGTATAAACGCAGATACCAGCAATAATACCATGTTTAATAAAACTCCTTCGCGAAAGTTCCATTGACATGATTAACTCCTTTAACGTTCTCGTTATAATTTTTATATTATTTCAAATCTAAAATTCTATTTCCTGCTAAACCATTACTAATGGAATGGTCATTAACAAAAAATAAGAATAGCGAGTTAAAATTACTATTTACGCAAAATAGATATACCTAGTATTGCGTATTTTATACTTCCGCATCATATACACAACAATGAATTAAAACCAAAAATATGAATACTTATTTAAATTAAATAAAGACAACATAAAAACAACAACAAGGTTTACATTCGATAATTTTTTTTGCTAAACAGACAATAAATAAACTATTTTCACAACGGTAAAGAGATCTTTATTCAAAAAACAACAAGTTTCAAATTAATATTGATTTATAAGTTATCAAGTTAGTCTATTAAAGTATCGTCATTTTTATGACGCTCAAACCATATATAATAAAAAAGGATAGGTTATTAAACCTATCCTTTTTTTATCTAGTAACAAATTGATTAATTTTTATATCAATGACGGTATGATTCATAAAGGAACCAGACACGACGCTCTGTTTCATCAATCCAATTATCAATCATACTCACTGAAGAAAAATCATTACGTTCATCACATAAAATATGTGCGGCACGAAGTTCAGCGGCTAATTGTTTATTATCTTCACACAACTCAGCAAGCATATCTGCGGGCTCAACATAGTCAGCATCATTATCTAAAATGCGCTGCATACGAGCAATTTCACCAATTGAACGAATAGTACGACCACCAATTTTACGTGCACGTTCAGCAATATCATCAGTCATTGCAAATAACTGAGTACTTTGCTCATCTAACATTAAATGGTAATCGCGGAAATGCGCACCACTCATATGCCAATGAAAGTTTTTGGTTTTCATATAAATCGCAAACACATCAGCTAAAATTGCAGTTAATGCGCCACTGATCTCTTTAGTCGCGTCTACACATAGATCTGTAGGTGTGGCTAGAGGACGAATGAGATGTTGTTTAGCATCTTCAATTTGAACTTCATTCAAGATTGTAGTACTCATCGTCTTATCCTTAGTAATAATTTTGTGAACATCATTACTATAGGCTGTTTGATTTGTATGACAATAGTGAGTACCAGCAGATAAATGCAACCTAATTTTACTTTCTTCTCGATTAATAGTATTAGTTTTAATTCAGTATAATTATAAGCATTTCTATTTTTTTGAAATGATAATTAGATAAAATTTGCTTAAATATAGCCAGCTGTTTACCCTCTAAAAACAGACACCTCAATAATAATGATATAGGTAACACAATGGACAATTCATTTGGATACGCAATTGGTACTCCGGGAATAAAATGGAGCGCCACAGAAAAAGCTGCATGGTTAGCACAAACCACCATTAAACGTAGTTACCTTGAGCAAGTTGTTTCCCACATTCATACTTTAAGTGAAAAATTCGATGTTGAGCAATATGGTGCACTGTCTTACTCACCTGAAAAATATCCACTATTTGTCATTAAGACTCGCCATTGGGATAACGCAAAACCAACGATCTTAATCACGGGGGGTATTCATGGTTATGAAACTAGTGGTGTCCATGGTGCATTAACGTTCTTGGCACAAAAAGCACAACAATACAGTACTGATTTTAATATTATGGTCGTGCCTTGTGTAAGCCCATGGGGATATGAAACGATCAATCGTTGGAATCCTAATGCAGTCGATCCAAACCGCTCATTTTATGCAAATAGCCCAGCAGAAGAATCTGCCGCATTAATGAAGCTCGTTCAAGCCCAGCATACACATTTTCTCGCTCACCTTGATTTGCATGAAACCACTGATAGTGATGAAAGTGAATTTAGACCAGCGCTTGCCGCACGTGATGGTAAAGAATATATCGCCGATATTGTACCTGACGGTTTTTATGGCGTCGGCGATACTGAAAACCCACAACATGACTTTCAAAAAGCCATTATTGATTCAGTGCGCCATGTTACTCACATTGCCCCCGCTGACAATGATGGTAATATTATTGGAGAGCCAATTACCCAAGAAGGTGTGATTAATTATCCACTAAAAGCATTAGGTTTATGTGCTAGCGTAACTGACGCTTTGTATACTTCAACGACTGAAGTTTATCCAGATAGCCCTCGTGTTACAGATCAAGAGTGTAATATGGCCCAAGTAGCGGCCATTATTGGTGCTCTTGAATATTTAAAACACCACCAGTCGTAAGCTCTTTTTTATCCACTCTAAAACGCGCTATACTGATTATTTAGTGTAGCGCGAAGGTTTTTATTATGTGCACTTACTTCAATACGATGGATTCCCCCATTGGATGCTTAACACTGTACGCTACTGACCATGCGTTAACAGCTATCCTCTATCAAGATCAAACACCGCAACCTGAAACAGCAACCTATATGCCACAACACCCATTATTAGTTGAATGTGAACAACAATTACAACAGTATTTCACAGGGACTCGCCAACAATTTGATTTACCATTGGCACCTAAAGGCACTGATTTTCAGCAACGTGTGTGGCAATCGTTATGCACAATCCCATATGGTGTGTGCTGGAGTTACCAGCAACTCGCTATCTCAATTGGTAATATTAAAGCATGCCAAGCTGTTGGAATGGCAAACAGTAAAAACCCGTTATCCATTGTCATTCCATGCCACCGCGTTATTGGTAAAAACGGTACATTAACTGGCTATGCTGGTGGATTAGATAAAAAACAAACACTGTTGGCTTTAGAGCAAGAGCACGCCTAATTCCAACCGATAATCCAAGTTTGGTCATTTTTTAAATCATGCCAATCAATATCATACAGTTTATTTGTCATTACAGCTTGAATAACACATTTTTCTACTTGCTGATTTTCATTAAATAATACTGTAACTATCTCAAAATGTTTTTCTTTATTATCTACAACCACTTTCGTCCATTTGCTATGAAGTAACGCTTTGGGATTCACTGGATTCGTCATCATTAATTTCCTGACTGAACATTCGTTACTACCCTAACATGCTCACGCTGTAACATACATGCTTGCTCACGTAAAATCTCCGTCAAGGAATCTAGCCGTTGAACCACTATTGATGCCTGATCAGTAAAAGGCAAATCGTCACCATTAGTCACTAAACATGATGGCATATTTGCGCGAAAAGCAGCTTGTAAATCATAAATATAATCACCAACATAGAGTATATTTTGTGGTGCAAGTTGCCACTGTTGAGTAATATCAAGTAAGGCATCTGGTGCGGGTTTTGGTGGAAAATCTTCACGTGAAACAATACGATCAAATTGCAATTGATGGTGCTCTATCTTCAGTTTTGCCGCTTGAATACAGTTACGTGTGACCACTGCGGTAGGTATATTTTGCTGACGAAGATAAGATAGTAAAGCGTGACAGCCGGGCATAATAGATGACTGACGAGCATCTATAATTTCATGTTCGATGACTTTATCTTCGAGCTGCTTACGGTGAGTTGCATCGGGAATATCAGCAATATATTGCAATAGATCGATATCTGCTGCGCAGCATAATTGTTGGCGTAACCAATCAAAATCTAATGCTGAACTTACAAGTGTGTTATCTAAATCAAAAATAACACCACTGATCATATTGTAAGGGATTGGGGTATACATGCCATTCTCCATCATCAATAACGCAATAATAACAGTGTATGAACATATGCACTTGGTGGCAATTATTGACCTTTAATTCAGCGAGTATGATCACGTCTTATGTTATACCTCAAGCTACTTAATAAAACAGTAGCTTGAGATTAAGGTTAAAATCGAATCAATCAATAATACTCACCTTCGATTGCTCATAACGTAACAGATACACTTTTGCTTGTGGTTTGCCCGTGCCATTTTCTCCCCCCACCATCAGGACCCCTGCTGGAGTAGAAAAAGATGCACCATAGGCTAACCCTTGTGGCAATTTCGTGGACGCTAACGCCCATTTACCACCACGGTAAGTATAAATATCCTCACTCCAATGTTTACTTAAACCATCATGAGCAAACCAATCACCTTGATCAGCTTTTGCTCTTGCACCAATAAAATTAGCGCCACCAGCAACAATTAATGAACCTTGATTTATTCCTGCATAAGCGCCAGCAACACCTTCTTGTAATTGACCATTAGCAGCATCAGGTAAAGGTGCTAATGATTGCCAATTAACGTCATCCCCTTTAATGGTCACTGTTTTCACTATTGGTGTGCGTAAACCGGGTTTAATCTCACCACTGATTAGAGTAATGCGATCTTTATCCCCAACCAATGCTGCCCCACAATTTGCTAAATACGGACTGTTGCCTTTTGTCGACCAAGTATTGCTATCGGTATGGTAAATCTGAATAGCTTGATTCCAATGATAAGATTCAGGTGCGCGATCCATAAAATCAGTGACAGTTTGTTGCCATTTTTGGGGTTCGGCTTGTTTATCAATGGCAGTAATAGCACTCAAATATTGATCAAATTGCGGCTTATTATAACCACCAAAAATAGCAATTTCGGTTTGATTAAGAGGATAAGCCGCCGCTCCTAACAGACCCACTGGTGTTTGTGTATTTTGCTTACTCCAAGTGTTATTTTGAATATCGTAAACATAGACGCTATCAAAAATAATGGGAGATTTATCGGTTACCGCAGCTTTACCCGAGCCTGAAAAAATATAAATTTTTCCATTAACCGCCGCCGCCGTTGCTTGATCGGTTATCGGGCCAATAAAATCAGCTAATTTTTGCCACTGAGGCTGACGACTTGCTGTGTCCATCATATAAAATGACTGACCAGCAGTGCCTAGGCCAACATAAACAATATTATCAGCTTGCGCACTAATGCCATTTTTGATCGGTTGCGGTAAATCCGGCCACAATTGTTGTGCAGTAACGCTAGTAGATAAAGACAATAAAGCACACACCATTGCGAATCGAGTACATGATTTTTTCATAACATCTCCCATCAATGCTAATCATCAATACAATCACATCAAGTAGCTACTCACACAAACATTGTTGATGAATTTTAATCACCACTTTTTTAATCATCATTGGGGTCGTAATAACGCACCCTGGTTTATGTGGTTGCTGTGGAAAAATGGCTAAAAACATACCCGGCTTTAATAATAAAGAACTGGTATTTGGCATGGTTTCAACTAACGCAAAATCATTGTCATGATCATAATCAGTTGCAGGAATGCAGTCAGTTAAATTGAGTGACACATCTATACGTTCTTCACCACTGATTAAGTATTGAAAATCAATATATTGTTGATGAACCTCTCCTTGTTTAGCTGCCGCAGCTTGAGTTTCAAAACTCATCACATTAGCAAAAATACGATCACCATCTATCTCATAGCGGCCATTCTCTAACTGTGCTAGATCTTGTGTATTTATAAAATTTATCGCTTGTTGAAAAGCCGCAGGCAATGCATGTAACGGCTGTTTAATTTCACCAAAAATCATTTTCTTATCCTTTTATAAATAAAAAGCGGAAAAGCATCCGCTTCTCCGCTTTGTTTTAAGTTTATTATTCAGTCACTATATTCAGTTCTTCAGCTGACTTACTTTTAAATAATGGGGCCGTGATAAAGCCCACGATGACCACCATTAAAGTACCAATCACACCATAGAAGAAGAAGTTCAGGTCAGTAAAGCCACGTACAATTAACACAGCAACAACCGCAGCAATCACACCACATAATGCACTACCCGCATTAGCGCGGCGAACAAAGATGCCCAACATAAACAGACCAGTCATAGGACCGCCCATTAAACCGATTAAACTATTAAATGCATCCCATATTTGACTTTCATTACTTTTAATTAAATAAACAGAAGCAGCAACACCTAAAATACCAGCAATAATCGTTACAACTCTTGCCATGTTAAAGCTCTGCTGCATATTTTTTTCTTCGCCAAACCGGTTATAGATATCTACAGTGTAACAAGCAGAAATACTATTTAAACTGCTTGAAATACTTGATTGAGAAGCTGCAAAAATAGCCGCAATAATTAACCCTGCAATACCCGCAGGCATTTGAGAAATCACGTAAAACGGTAGAATACCTCCTGTATTAAAATTCTCAGGTATCAATTGTGAATTTTGACTATAAAAAGCATATAGCGCAGAACCAATAGCAAAGAAGAAAATAGGCACACAAGCAACTAACTTAGCATTAGTGATCAAGGTCTTTTTCGTTTCTTCAATAGAATCAGTCACAATGTAGCGTTGTACTACATCTTGGCTCGCAGTAAATTGCTGTAAACTAGCAAATAAGAAACCTATAATTAATACAGGTAAGGTACTTTCAGTCCAACTCCATTCAAAACTTGAACTTGGGAAATATTTATCTTGTTCAGCACTTAAACGGAATACCTCAGTCACACCGCCATCAACATGAAAACAAATAGTAACAAAAATGACAACTGCAGCGACGGACAGCATAATACCTTGAATCACATCCGTCCAAATAACCCCTTCAATACCGCCAAGGAAGGTATAAACAATACATAACACACCGATTAAAAATACGATCGTCAGAGGATCAATATGTACAAATGGCATTAATGCAAGTGCGGTTAAATAGGTAATAATCGCAATGCGCCCAATATGAAATAACATGAATGACATACTGGCAAACAAGCGCATCTTAATATCAAAGCGACGTTCTAAATATTCATATACTGAGGTTAAATTGAGTTTTCTAAAAAAGGGAATATAGAAATAGAACACTAACGGCAGAATAAGAATAGCCACATATTGGCCAACAAGGAAAGTCCAATCCGAAGTGTAAGCCTTGGCAGGAATAGACATAAAAGTAATCGAGCTTAATGTGGTTGCAAATACACTAATTCCCGCCGCCCAACCTGGTATTCGGCCTCCAGCTTTAAAATAATCATCTGCTGATTTCTGACGGCGAGCAAAATAAACACCAACCAACATGACACCAATTAAATACGCGAACAATACGATGTAATTGATCGTACCAAATGCTTGAATTTCCATATAAGCCTCACCATTTAGGGGTTGAGAGAAGATAATTAATTTCTATATATGATTTTCTTGTCGTGCAAACCAATGAGCTGCACCTAACAAACCTGCATCACCACCTGCCTGAGCGGGAATGATATGAGGTCGATAAAGTTCTGGTTTTTCATTTAGATATTGTTGAATATATTCACAATAATGAGGTGCAAGACCCACACTGCCGCCAATAACCACCGCATCGAGATCTAAGCTAATTGTGAGGTTGGCAATTAATTCTGCGACTGCAGCGGCTGAAGAATGAATAATACTTATTGCATCTTCATTACCGTCAAGTGCCAGTTGATAGACCTGTTGCCCATTACATGGACGCTTAAATAAGGCACTACCAAGTTCACCTATCGCGGTACCTGAGGCCACTTTTTCTATACAACCTTGACGACCACAACCACACACAGGGCCATTAGCATCAACAACCGTATGTCCAATATGACCACTAATACCCCGAGCACCCGTTTGTAATTGTTGATTCAACACTAATCCACCACCGATACCGGTAGAAATAGTAATAAACAACATGTTGTGAGTATTGTTATTAGGCGTTAGCGAAATAAATTCATACCATGCCGCGGCTTGGGCATCGTTCATTGCATATGTCGGTAATTTTGTAATACGCTGAATATCATCAACTAATTCAAATCGATTTAAACCGCCTAAATTAGCGGGATTTAACGCTGTCAAAATACCGTTATTAATGATTCCCGTAGAAGCAATAGCAACAAAATCAGCATTCACGATAAACGGGGTTAATAAAGAGACTAAGGCTGCTGAAAACACCGCGGGCTGTTGTGACTGAGGCGTAGCTATTTGATGACGATCTATAATCTGGTTAGTTGCACAATCCACTAGTGCCGCAGCTATTTTTGTGCCACCAATATCAACCGCTAAACAAACACTCATGCAATATCCTTAACTCGTAATTGATCTGCGGTTGCAGCAGTATTTACCGCTTGTTTAAACCATTCGCAGATATGTTCAATACGCGTAATTGCCGAGCCAACAGTGACGCAGTTCGCTCCCGCAGTCATTGCTTTAGCTGCTAATACTGGTGAGTTATAACGCCCTTCAGCCATCACAAAATAACCACGTTGGTGTAAAGCCATGACAAGCTCTAAGTCAGGTTCAGCAGGCACCTCACCTTCGGTATAACCTGATAATGTTGAACCAATAATGTCGGCACCTAATTGATGGCACATATCCCCATCAGCCAACGTTGCACAATCAGCCATTGCTAAACATCCATGTTGATGAATAGCATTAATTAAATTTTCAACTGTTTCTGGACGTTGGCGTTGCGTACCATCAATCGCAATAATGTCAGCACCAGCTGCAGCAAGATCAGCAACATCTTCTACAAAAGGTGTAATTCTTACTGCTGAGTTATTCAGATCTCGTTTAATAATACCAATAATAGGTACAGCCACATGTGGACGTGTTGCTTGTAAATTTGCAATACCTTCAATACGTAAACCCGCAGCACCACCTAAAACCGATGATTGCGCCATTGCCGATACAATCTGAGGCTGATCCATAGGGCTATCATCAACAGGCTGGCAAGAAGAGATAAAACCATTATTTATATGTGCAAGAAGTGTTTGTGAACGCTTAACCATGATCGTTAGCTCCAAAAATATCAACGTTATGAAGTTTGACTCCATAATGTCGATATCATTGGAGTGACGCAATAATGAACTTTTTAAATAGAGATATATTGCACACTCTTTGCCTAAAATAACCTCAAAATCACGATGTAAATCACAGTTAAAAATAATCAATTCGTTGTGATTAATGTTTAATGAATAACCAGTAAGGCTGCTTTACCCCCATAAAAAAAGGCCACATTTGAATGTGACCTTAATAGTATTTCTGGTAAAGTTTTAATCTAGCGCTTGGGTTGTTTTATACTTCTGCTGCCGTGTATGTTGAGGATTGTCACGAACCAGCAATGTATAAAGCATATCTAATACAAACAGTTGCGTTATTTTAGTACCAATAGAATCCCCTTGCAGTTGCCCCTGACGATTACCATTAATTAATACATAATCAGACAATTCAGCCAACGGCGATAATGGATTATGCGTCAGCGCCACAGTAATTGCGCCACACTCTTTGGCCAATGCTAACGCTTTAATGGTTTCTTTTGACGTTCCGGAATGACTAATACCAATCGCAACATCATCACTGTTTAATAATGCAGCTTTCATATACATAAAATGATTATTGGTTAACGCATCGACATCAAATCCAATCCGCATAAGTTTATTTTTCGCATCTTCTGCAGTAATGCCAGAGGACCCCACGCCAAAAAAATAAATCCGTCTTTGTTGCTGTAAAGCACGAGCCACCGCTTCTAATTCAGAAAAATCTAATAAATTTAATGTTTCACCTAAGACATTATTGATCGTCTGTTGTAACTTTCGACCGATATGTTCAGCATCATCATCTGCGGTTAATTCGGTATCAAGCATGTGCTTCTCAGTATCATGAGGTGTTGCAACCTCAATCGCTAACTTCATCTTAAGATCTTGAAAACCTTTAAAATGGAGTGCCCGACAAAAACGAATAATACTGGCTTCGCCAACGTTAGCTTGCTGAGCGAGTTCTGCAATTGAAAGTTCAGTCACAGGTTGAGGTTGTGCTAAAACATAATCAGCGATTCGACGTGCCGATGGTGTCAAGCTATCACGTAGACTACCTAACGTATCTAAAATTTTACCCACTTGAATTGCATCTGTTACCGCATTCATACGTTATCCTTGCCATTCTTCAGCTTAGGTGGCGATCTTTATTGTATTATCATTATGAAGTTTTACTCCAAAATCAAATCCAATCATCATTTCAATCCAAAATAGCGATAAAAAATATTTTATAAATTTAAAAAATCAATTAATAGCAATAGATCACAGTTTCTATTAAAAGCCCTAAAAGTCGTTTCTTTTTTATTGCCAACCTAAATATCACTTCGTATGATAAAGCAACTCCATAATATTTTTATTTTAGAAGTAAAACTTCACAACAAGGATCTGAGACATGGAAAAGCTAACAGGTTTAATTGCAGCCCCTCATACGCCATTTCTAGCTAACGGTGAAATTGACTATGTCGCCATTGATGCTATTGCTAAGCATCTTATTGATACCAATATTGTGGGTGCTTATGTATTAGGTACGACGGGCGAAGGTATTCATTGCTCTGTGGCAGAGCGTAAAGCAGTTGCAGAACGGTGGGTACAGGCAAGTGCAGGTCAACTAAAACTGATCATTCATACTGGCGCGTTAAGTATTGCCGATACACTAGAGTTAACTCGTCATGCCGATCAATTAGACATCTATGCAACTTCAGCTATCGGCCCATGTTTCTTTAAACCCAATAACGTTACCGATTTAGTTAATTACTGTAAAGCAGTTGCTGACGCTGCTCCTTCTAAAGGATTCTACTACTATCATTCAGAAATGAGTGGCGTAACGGTTGATATGGAACAATTCTTAATTGCTGCTGATAAAGTGATTCCAAATCTATATGGGGTTAAATTTAACAGCACCAATTTATATGAATACCAACGTTGTTTACGTGTTTGTGATAGTAAGTTTGATGTACCATGGGGTGTTGATGAGCATTTCCCTGGCGCATTAGCGGTGGGAGCAATTAGTGCTGTTGGCAGTACTTACAATTATGCAGCGCCTCTTTATCACGACATGATTAATGCTTTTGCTCAAGGTGATCATCAAACGGTGATCAATAAAATGGACAATGTGATTGCACTTATTCGTGTCTTAGTTGAATACGGCGGTGTCGCGGCAGGTAAAACGGCAATGATGCTACATGATATTGATGCAGGTAACCCACGCCTTCCATTACGCACATTAACAACCGAACAAAAACAAGATGTTATATGTAAAATGCGTGATGCCATTTTAGTGGCTTAGTTATTTTTGCTCATATAAAGAAGCCAGCAAATAATTGCTGGCTTCTTTATTTACAGTGTGAATTAAGGCCAATATTACAGTTCAGTATCAATTGGGGTTGAGCGATGAGTATATTCAATATAAAACAAAGTGACAGCAATAAAGGAGGTTAATGCCAATGCTGGAAATAATGAATATTGGGGAATTGTTTGCATTATAAACCCGCCATTCATTGCACCTGAAATCAAAGAACCCCATAAACACAGGTATTGCATCAACCGTTTACGATCACCTTGCCCAACAATTGCCAATGCCAATAGACGACCAATATTAACTAAATATCCAGTCGCATACGTAAGAGGAATTGATTTTTCTATCGTTAACCGTAATGCGATATTTTGCATCCCCATGCCATAACACAGAATAAAATTAATCGCTAAAAAAGGCAGATAAGACTCCATGATAATGGCAAATATCAGCACAACCGAAACGGAAGCCATCACCACACCTCGGTAAAATCGACGCCCAGATAAGGCAATTAATTCGCCAGACATGGAGCCGATAATAAAAATACCCAAGATTGCAATATAAATGGCTGCTTGAGGGCAATCATGATAACTCAGCATCATTCCCATATGAGTCGAATTACCACTCATAAAAGAAGCAAACACGCCATCCTTTAGATGTAAAAAACCAACCGCATCAACAGTGCCAGCAATAAACAATAACAAATATGGCATTAATGATAAAAAGAACCGCCTTTCATTTAACATTTACTCTGCATATCCGACTATATTTCCATATTATGACTATCAGTAAACCCTTAGCACTCTATTAATCAAAGAGGCTATTTACCCTTGCTAATCGCTATTGTAACCAAATATTTCAGCATAGCTAGCAACTTCAGTTTAGTGACGCAAATCACATAATAAAAATAAAAATCTAACCCAATATTATTGGATTTTGATACCAATGATCAGTAAAAAAGGCAGAAGGATGCTATTTTTTGCATTCAAAACAAGGAATTAAAAAACTTAATCGTTCGCATTATATTAATGCAATATTTTGACGTTATTTTATTTAATAAAGAAAAAAATAAGACAACAACAAGCAGAAAAAAGAGGTTAAGAGAGTAGCGACCAAGAGATCATCAATAAAAATAATAAAAGGTGCAATAACATTATGCTGATTTACTGTTATTACACCCTTTGATTTAACTAATTATGCATTTAACATATCAAGCGCAATAGCTTCGGCAACTTTAATACCGTCGATGCCTGCAGATAAAATACCACCCGCATAACCTGCACCTTCACCACCAGGATATAAACCTTTAGTATTAATGCTTTGGAAATCTTTTCCACGTTTAATTTGTACAGGAGAAGATGTACGCGTTTCAACACCGGTTAACATGCTATCAGCATGTGAGAAACCTTTAATCTTTTTATTGAACGCAGGCAATGCTTCACGAATCGCTTCGATAGCATAATCAGGCAAACTGCTGCTTAGATCAGTGAACTTAACATTTGGCTTGTAAGACGGTTCAACATCACCCATTTGGCTAACTGTTTTACCCGCTAAGAAATCACCCACACATTGTGCTGGCGCATCATAGCTACTGCCACCAAGAACATAAGCATTACGCTCTAGCTTACGCTGCAAAGCAATACCTTGCATTGGATCATTAGCAAAGTCTTCAGGTGAAATACCGACAACAATCGCACTGTTAGCATTACGCTCACTACGTGAGTATTGGCTCATACCGTTGGTTACTACTGACTCAAGCTCAGAGGTTGCTGCAACCACAACGCCACCAGGACACATACAGAAACTATAAACTGAACGGCCATTTTTACAGTGGTGAACCAATTTATAATCCGCAGCACCTAATAAAGGATGACCTGCATTTTTACCAAAACGTGCAGCATCAATAGTTTCTTGTTTATGCTCAATACGGAAACCAACTGAAAATGATTGCGCTTCAAGGTGGACACCTTTGTCATGTAACATCTTAAAGGTATCACGCGCACTGTGGCCAATCGCTAATGCAACGTGCTTAGATGGAATTACTTCACCAGTTGATAAAGTAACGCCAATAACTTGATTATCTTCAATATTTATTTCTTCAACGCGAGTTTCAAAACGAATCTCACCGCCAAGTTCAATAATTTTACGACGCATCTTCTCAACCATTGTTACCAATTTGTAGGTACCAATATGTGGCTTACTTAGATAAATAATTTCAGCCGGTGCGCCCGCTGCAACAAATTCTTGCTTTACTTTAAGACCCAGAAAACGAGGATCTTTGACTTGACTGTATAATTTACCGTCAGAGAATGTACCTGCGCCACCTTCACCAAACTGTACATTTGATTCAGTGTTGAGTTCACGCGTACGCCAAAAACGGAAAGTATCTTTTGCACGTTCGTGTACTGATTTTCCGCGCTCTAGAATAATAGGCTTAAATCCCATCTGCGCCAAAATAAGTCCAGTAAATAAGCCACATGGCCCCATACCAATAACAATTGGGCGCTCGGTGATATTTTCAGGCGCTTGAGTCACATATTTATAGCTTGTATCTGGTGATGCTTTCACTTGGTGATCGTTAGCAAACGTCGTTAGTAATTGCTCTTCATCAACGTCTTTTAAAGTGATATCTACAGTGTAAATCAGATAAATATCATTTTTTTTACGGGCATCATAACCACGTTTAAAGACATGAATATCAACTAGTTGGTCTTTATTTATCGATAACTTGTTGATGACAAAATCATGTAAAGCTACTTCACTATGATCTAACGGTAATTTAACTTCATTAATACGTATCATTAAGTCCACTAACTCGATTGGGAATGCAATAAAAATATCTCGGAGAGAATAAACCTAGCCGCAGATGATGGTAGATTTATACCTTAGCCAAGTATTATCTCACAGACTTTAGTGTTTATCCCAATATTTGCATTATATTCGCCTCGAAAACATCACGATAAAAAAACAAAAAGATACCTAGAATCAAAAAAGGCTTATGCCATATGATATAAATATCGGCATAAACCTTATTTTTTAATAACCTATAATAAATTAATAGCTATTATTTCACTAACTGACAATGACCAAATGTTTGCGGGTTGTGAAAGTTAGGTTTAGGTGTTTTGGGATCGATCCATGTCATCCAGCCCATATCCAACTTGCCATCGGCTTGTTGAGAGAACTCTGCCCGCATTAAAGCACACAATAATTGCGTTTGTTGTTTATCCTGCCATAGCGCTAAATCAGTCAATGTTTGCAGTGGTAATTTACCTTCCACAACATAACCGCTATCAGTTAAACTTGCTTTGGTTTCTAGACCTTTCCATGTCCAATGACTGTCTAACGATGCGCGTTTTTTATTGGTCATATCATAGCTTGCTTCTGCACTAAACACGCGCGCTTTAGGATCAATTTCCATGGTGTAATAACGGGATAAGTTAGCATCTTTCGCTAAGAAAATTTCAACCCGATCAGAATCTAAAATTGCTCGCTCAGGATCAGTCCCAATAGCGACATTTGCATCTGTAACTGTGTATTGAAAATAGAGTGAATCTGCATTCCACACCGCCTTAAATTCCGTTGTAGGTGCGGGTGTATCACGCCAAGGAAAGGTAAAATCAGTTAACACTTGGGCTGATTTCCATTCATTATCATGAGCGATACCATCAATAACAGGGGCAACCTTGGTATAATTAATGTTATATACCGCAGCAACAGGTTCAACTGTTGGAGTCACTGTTTCAGCAACCACATGGTAGCTTGTCATACTCGCAGTCACAGCAGCAGCTATGATGACTAACTTATTCATTACAATATCCTTATTTATCGTTTTTCAACTAATCCGCAATGAAGTATAAAAAAGCCGACCTGACGAGCAAATCGGCTTGACGTTACCTAGCTTTCACCAACTTACATTGACGTTATTTTTTTATTTATGACACTAAATCAGCAACAGCGGTGGCTGCTAATAAAAACGCCCCAGCACCGTAGTCAATATTATGTTCAAAGGCGACATCACGTGGGTTAAACGCAGGTAATTGTACCCAACCCATCATGCCGTTATCGTGAATACAGGTTTGTAAGGCCGTCCATGAAGTCTCAACCACTGGCATGTAGATATCAGCGTCAAGGTGACCTTGCTTAATACCCCATGCTAAGCCGTAACAGAACAGCGCTGTAGCACTGCTTTCTGAGGCAGGGAAATTTTCAGGATCGAGTAAACTTGTACGCCAAAAACCATCCGCTTGTTGATATTTAATCACTTCAGCAGCCAGTGAGGTAAATAGCGCCAAATACTTTTCACGCTGTGGGTAATCGGCAGGCATACGGGCTAATAAGCGTGGCACTGCGGCTAATACCCAGCCAATGCCACGGCTCCAGAATACTTTATTACCGTTAGCTTCACGTAATTCACCACCATTACCATCAGGAATATAACGATAATCACGGTAGAATAGCCCTGTTTCAGGATCGAGTAGATGCTCAACTGAATCCCAAAATGCAGTATTCATGTAATCAAGATACTTAGGATCACCTGTGCGTTGGGTTAATGCAGCAAATGCGGGCGGTGCCATAAATAATGAATCACACCACCACCAATCTTTACGACCCGCTTGTGGGCTCTCAACCATAAGATCTAACGCTTTAATGGTTGGCTCTAACGCTTCAATTTGATCAATTAATGGATAAACATCAAGGTAGGCTTGGCAGCAAATATGATCATCAGCAAAACGATCATTAGGCCCAGGACGAAAACCGGTATGGAGAGTATAATTCATTACCCCATCAAGGTATTCATTATCATCCGTTGCTAGCCACGCTGCGGAGACACATGACCAAAATACGCCACGTTCCCAATCCGTATCTTTAATAAAACGGGTTTTACCGCTGCGACGAATCACACTGCGAGTCTGGTGTTGTGCTTGGTAACGATAAACACGCTTCATTGCCGTTAAAATCGTTTCTTTTGAACCTAATGCTGCCATGAACTGCTCTCCTTAGCGTGCTAACCAACCACCATCTACCGCGATGGTGTAACCATTAATGTAATCACTCGCACTTGATGCTAAAAAGACTGCAGGTCCTTCAAGATCAGACGGTAATCCCCAACGATTAGCAGGAATACGCTCTAAAATTGCCGCGTTGCGATCTGCATCGGCACGAAGTGCTTCGGTGTTATCTGTTGCCATATAACCAGGAGCAATTGCATTAACATTAATATTGTATTCAGCAAGTTCAGTGGCTAATGCTCGGGTTAGACCCATAACTGCAGATTTACTTGCGGTGTATGACGGTACGCGAATACCCCCTTGGAAAGATAACATTGAAGCGATATTGATGATCTTGCCGCCATTGCCTTGCTCAACAAAACGTTTAGCAACCGCTTGGGATAAGAAGAACAGGGTCTTTTGGTTAATGTTAATCACATCATCCCAATCACTTTCAGAAAATTGCAGCAGATCTTGACGACGAATAATACCAGCATTGTTAATAAGAATATCAACATGACCCATCACTTCTACCGCTTCTGCAACAATGCTTTCAAGCTTATCTTGCTGCATAAGGTTGGCGGTGATGTAATGGAATTTACGTCCTAATGCTTCAATTTGTGCTTGGGTTTCAGGCGCTGCTTGATGACCAATACCCACAATATCAGCCCCTGCTTTTGCAAGTCCTAATGCCATACCTTGACCAAGACCTGTATTACAACCAGTCACAATCGCAACTTTACCGCTTAAATCAAACATATTCATCGAGTTCTATCCTTGTAAAGTAGCACCAACAATAGCCAGCACTACTTGCTAAATAAATTAACGCTTAACGGTGAAAAACTAAGGCTTATTTAAGATCGCTCATCGCGACATGATCCATATCGTGGAAGGTTTGGTTCTCACCTACCATGCCCCAAATAAAGGTATAAGACGCCGTACCCACACCAGAGTGAATTGACCAACTTGGACTGATCACTGCTTGCTCATTACGCACCACGATATGGCGCGTTTCTTGAGGCTCACCCATGTAATGGAACACGATGTTGTCTTGGCTCATATCAAAGTACAAATACACTTCCATACGACGCTCATGGGTATGACATGGCATGGTATTCCACAAGCTGCCAGCAGCCAGCTCAGTCATGCCCATTAATAGTTGGCAGGTTGGTAACACAGAAGGATGTAAATACTTATAAATCGTGCGAACATTACAGTTTTCTTGGCTACCAATTTGCTCTGGAGATGCATCTTCACGGGTAATTTTACGGGTTGGATAGCTGTGATGAGCAGGCGCACAATTTAAATAGAAACGTGCAGGTTTATCGGCAACGACACTTTCAAAACGAATATCTTGTGCGCCCATGCCAACATAAATAGCTTCGCGTGAGCCAATTTCAAAAGTCTCACCATCAACAATCACTAATCCTGGCGCACCGATATTAATCACACCTAATTCACGACGTTGTAAAAAGTAATCAACACCAATCTCTTTACCACCTTCAAACACAATAGCCGCAGTCGTCGGCACGGCCGCACCCACAATAATGCGATCGATATGGCTATAAGTAAGATTAATTTCACCGGCTTGAAACATATTTTCAATTAAGAATTGCTCACGAATACCCGCAGTATCTAATTGCTTGGCATGCTGACTATGAATTGGTTGACGAATTTCCATGAAAAACCTCTTAAATCATTACATTATTCAGTATCCATACCATCAAAATACGGCATAAATACTGACGAATTATTGCTATTGATGCGATGTTGGGTAATACCACTCACCGTCAATTAACGTTGCTTGAATTTCAAATTGCGTATTAAGCACGGTAAAGCTGGCGTTGTAGCCTGTTGCTATCGCACCTAATTGATGATCAATGCCTAAATATTTTGCAGGCACAGCGGTTGCCATCTGAATCGCTTCCCACTCAGGAATATTGGCTAACATAACCATATTGCGAATGGCTTGATCTAAACTACACGTGCTTCCTGCCAAAGAGCCATCATCAGTACGCGCTTCACCATTGGTCACGTTAACCATCTGCGCACCAAGTTGGTACTTGCCATCATCAAGGCCACCAGCACGCATACAGTCAGTAATTAATGCCATGCCTTGATAGCCTTTGATACGATAAGCAAGTTGCATCATCACCGGGTGAACATGAATACCATCAGCAATCAGTTCAACTAGCATATCGTGATAAAGCACCGCCCCTGCACAACCGGGTTCTCGATGATGTAAGCCACTCATACCGTTAAATAAATGCACACCACAATCCGCTCCATGTTGGTGCGCTTGGGTTACTTGTTCAAAATTGGCATTGGTATGTGCTATCGAAGTTTTAATGCCGTTATCGGTTAACCATTGAATCGCTTCATTAGCGCCGTCATACTCTGGTGCTAACGCAACGCGTAATAATGAATCTGCAGCCACTTCTTTTAATTCTGCTAACGCCACAATGGTTGGCGCGGTTAAGTATTGAGTTGGGTGTGAACCACGGTGAGTTGCAGTAAAATAAGGTCCTTCAAGAAAGCTACCTAATAACGTGGCACCTTGTTGTGGCTGCTCACAGTAATTACGCACCACCTGTAAAGCCGAAACAATATTCTGCCACGGTGCGGTAACGGTTGTTCCAACCCATGCCACTACGCCTGTAGCAGGTAATGCTTGAGCTATGGTTTGTAAAGCTTGTGGTGTTGCATCCATAACATCAGCGCCTGCACGGCCATGAATATGAATATCGATAAAACCAGGGACTAATGTTTGATCTTCTAATTCAATCACTTCACAATCAAAAGGTCGGCTATCAGTAACGCATTCAACCTTACCGCTATTCACTACAACATAGTGGTTATAACGGATCCCTGTGGGGGTGAATATACGCTGTGGATGAAGTGCAAAACGCATAATTACAGTCCGTCTTCACATTCAAGTTCAGCTGATTGCGTCATCATATTATTAAGCTCACGACGCATGTCTTTCATGCATGACATACCAATATCAAGCAAGGTATCAACAAGATCGGTTAGATCAGCATCATCACGCTCAAAGGCAGCATTGGCGATCATCGGTAAATTCGCACCACCAATAAGTTCAACATTAGGGGTGTCCATCACAATAGCTAGGGCGCGATTGGCAGGAGAACCACCAGGAATATCAGTTAAAAACAACACTCCATCACCGCTATCCACATCCGCAGCCGCTTGGCGTAAAGCCTGTTCTAGCTCATCGGTAGACATGGTTTCAACAAAATCTACATATGTCATTTGTTCTTGCTCACCCGCGATAGCACGAACAGCCGACTCCATACCTGATGCAAAGTTAATATGCCCTGAAACAACGATACCAATCATGATTCTTTCCTTGAATATAAGGGGGGAACGATGCCCCCCTTGAGACTATTGATAATGACAAATATCAATACAAAACAATTTATTAACTACAAAATACCGATTAGATGGCCTATTACACCTGCCGCTAGTGTGCTGAAAATCAACACTGGAGGCTTAGCCCAGAATCCTGTACCTTTCACCATTTTAAGCATGAAGAACACCAGCATCAGTGGCAGAATATTCGGCATCACTTTGTCAAATAATGCGGTCTGTAAATCCACCACCTTCCCTCCCAGTTCGAGGCTGAGGGTGGTCTGCACCTTGATAAAGGTCGCGGAAAGCGCACCAATAACAAAGATACCCATAATATTGGCGGCTTTTGCCAATTTCTCGGTTGAATCGCTCATGTTAACCATCGCGGCAGTACCCGCTTTGTAACCCATGAACATCAAGCCAAAGTAAACCGCAAAGTGAACAATTTGGTATAAGAAGAAGAACACAAATGGACCAGCAATAGACCCTTCCATTGCAATTGACGCACCTAATGCAAGCGTTAATGGCATCAATGTCATGTGGTCGATAGCATCACCAATACCACCTGTTGGTCCCATTCCCGCCACTTTCATTACGTTAACGGTTGATGGTTTTTCTTTGTTCTCTTCCATCGCAATTGCTGTACCTAATAAGAAGGTAAACAGCTTAGGTGAAGCATTGAAAAACTGCAGATGGTTCTTTAATGCTTTCGCCAAATCCGCTTTATTATCACCATGGATTTTCTTCAGTGCAGGAATAATTGAGTAAGCAAAACCACCCGCTTGCATACGTTCAAAGTTGAAGTTACCTTCCATGAATAAACCACGGATTGCACACATCCACAGGTCTTTCTTGGTGATCACTTTTTGTGGCGTGGTATCTTCATATGCATCGATATCATCAACCAAATTGATATGTTCTTGCGTGTTTTTATCGCGAAGTGTTCCCGCTGTGATATCAGATGCCATCTTCAAATTCCTCTGCTTGGTTGTTAGAGCCGCCGTTGTTTGAACCGCTAAAGAAGTAGTACAGTGCTGCAATTGAAGCACCGATTATTGCAACCGCCATAATGGGTAGTTTTAAGTAAGTTGTCATAACGAAGCCAATAAAGAACACCCCTGCCACTTCTTTTGACCACATGATTTTCAACAACATCGCAAAACCAATCGCAGGAACCATCTTGGCACCAATACCTAAGCCTTCTAATAATGCTTTTGGTGCATTTTCATCAATCCAAGTTGCTGCATGTTCACCAAAGTAAACTGTGATAAAAGCGACGAAGGCATACAACAATGCACGTAATGAGATCGTTGTAATCAGAAGCTTATCAATACCAGCAGAATCACCACGCTCTGCAAAGCTATCAGCTTTACCCATTGTGAATGATGTCATTGCAAAGAAACCGATAACCAACATCTGCATCATTACTGCAATCGGCATACCTACGCCCATTGCCACTTCTGCTGATTGACCCGTCATCACTGCAAACGCAACCGCAGCAATCGTACCCATTGTTACATCGGGTGGCTGAGCACCCGCATTAGGCACTAGACCTAACCAAGCAAGTTCTAATGTCGCACCTGCAATCAAACCAATTTGCATATCACCCATGATCAAGCCCACAACTGGACCTGTAATAAGCGGACGGTGAATATTCAATGCAACATCGTATTTATCGATACCGCAGAAAAATGCCCACACCGCTACTAACGCAGCTTCTAAAAACATGATTTATTCCTTTTTACACGTTTGGCGTTTGACTATCGCGATTTAAGCAGCGCTGGTAGCCAGTTCAAGTACATTGATTGGTTTCTGATCAGGCGTATTTTGAATGGTACAAGTTACCCCTTTTGCAACCATGCGTTCAAAAGCATTAATATCTTTATCATCAACGGAAACTGTCTTATGAATCTGACGCTTACCTTCGTGGTAGTGCATATTACCGACATTACAATGGGCAATGGGCACACCACCTTCAACTAACCGAGCAACGTCAGTTGGGTTATTACATAAAATAAAAATCTTTTGTTGAGGAGAAGCCTTACCGATGACATCAATTGTTTTTTGGATTGAGAAGAAACGCACTGCGTATTCCCCTCCCGCTGATGCTTTCATTCCAGCTTGCATAAAAGCCGCGTTAGGACCATCTGCTGCATCGTCATTAGCCACTAAAATAAGATTAGCGCCTGAATGTTTACCCCAAGTAATACGAATTTGACCATGTAACAAACGTTCATCAATTCGTGTCCATACAATATTTGGCGTTGTCATGACTGTTCTACCTTTCGTAATTATTTAAATTAATTAGATAAATCGTGAATAGTAACTCCTTGTACTACACGGTTTACTTCACCAGTAGGACATGGGTTATCAGGTGTATTTCCTAACGCTAGCGCACGATGAAAAGCATACATTTGCGCATATAGCATATAAGGGAAAAGTAATTCGATGTCCGTTGCGGCTTCCATGCTAGAAACGCGAATAACATCAGCACGTGTTTCAATCTCATCCGCTTGTGCTGTAATCGCTACCACTTGCGCAGCAATATTATCGCGGCAAATTTCAGCTAACAGATCAAGGTCATATTTACGGGTATATGAATCGTTACTAATGAACACCACAATCATCGTGTTCTGATTAACAATCGATTTTGGTCCGTGGCGGAACCCTAATGGCGAATCGTATGTAGCGACAACTTTGCCAGCGGTTAACTCAAGAAGTTTCAATGCCGACTCTTGAGCTAATCCTTGTAAACCACCACTGCCTAAATAAATAACCCGCTCTAGTTTCTGATCAGCAGTATCCTTTATTTGGCTATTCAAATCTTTGATCAAACCCACAGAACACTTACAAATGCTTTCGATTTCTTTCGTGTAATCGTTGCCATACATTAAAATCGAAAAAGCAGCCAGCATCATTGATGAAAAACTTGATGTCATGGCAAAAGATTGATCATTGGTCTCGGCTGGCATCAGAAGTGCAAGTGATTGCTTATCATTGTCGCAACACTTGTATAACTTTCCATCAGCATTACAGGTCAGTACTAAATGAAAACATTCGGTTAATGTTTGATTGGCAAGTTCAACCGCAGCCACACTTTCAGGGCTATTGCCAGAGCGGGCAAACGACACCAATAACGTAGGAATATTTTCGGCAAAACACTGCTTAGGATTAGAAACAATATCAGTGGTTGACATCGCTTCAACGCGACGTTGTAAACGCTGAGTCAACCCTAACGCTAATGAACGTCCGGCAAAGGCAGACGTACCTGCTCCCGTTAAAACGATGCGCAGATTTGGGTAACTATAGACATGGTCCATAAAGTGCTTAATTTGTGGTTCACACTCACGCGTAATTGCAGCTGTTTGCGCCCAACAAGCGGGTTGTTGATTGATTTCTTTCGCTGTCCAATAACCAGATAAACGTTCTAATTCAGCGACTGAATAACCTAAATATTGTTCCATGTGTTTAAACCTCTGCGATTAATTTTTCAGTACATGCTTGAGAGTAAGCACGTAAAACTTGACGAATAGTGTCTAATACCAACGCTTTAGGGTCTGATGAGATTAAGCCTTCACGCAGATGTTGAAATTGCTGTGGCATATATTGACTAAGAAGGGGTAACGGAATATCAACTCGAGATAAATTTCTAAATAAGGTTGCTTGGGCTTGATTAATCACACTATCAGGCCAGTAATAACGCATGCGATCACTAAAGCTAAAGCAACGTGAGAAGCGTTGCTCTGATTCGTTACCATGATAGTATTTTTGCCAATGCTGTGGCGCTTCACACATTTGTGCTTCAATGCATTCTCTTAAATTTGAGCAATGCGCCTTAGGAATAATTTCAGCTTCTATTTCACATAAATTAAATAACGCTTCGCGCATAGCAAAAGTTAAAGCTGGGCCCACTTTTAAAATTGCAAAGTGGTCTTGTACTAATTGACGATAAGCGGCATGAGTTTGATAGTCTGTCGAGTGCGCTTCAAATACCATATGGGGAAAATTATCAACCACGCCACTTAATTGATTCGCTTTCTCTGGGCAATAATCAATAACACCAGTATGATCAAATTCAACCCCAGGTTGCACCACTAAACCAACCACACGCGCCCAACAATCGGCAATACCAGCCTCAGTAAATGCACGTTGATGAGTTTCGATTGTTTTCATTGCGGCTTGCGGAGAGGTAACTTCAACAGTATTTAATGTTTCAGCTGCGCCACCAGGTACAGGAACTTCAGTACCAATGACATACACTAAATCACTATAGCCAAAAGATGCTATCGCTGTTTTTTCAGCTATAGCCCCCAAACGAGCGGCACGTTCAGCAACGATATCATCAGAAAGAGGCATCGGATCATCAGCACAAGACATGCTGCAATCGAGGTGGATTTTCTTAAAACCAGCAGCAACATAAGCAGCAATTAAATCATCGGCATTCACCATCGCATCAGTTGCAGTAAGGTGTTGCCAGCGATTAGGGCCTAAATGATCGCCACCTAAAATAAGATTTTCGGTAGGAAAATTGAATTTTTCAGCCATGGCTAATACAAAGTGACGAAAATCAATGGGTGTCATTCCGGTGTAACCACCAAATTGATCAACTTGATTTGACGTCGCTTCGATTAATAAAACTGAATTGTCGTCCAACGCTTGAGAAAATGCCGCTTCAATAACCAGCGGGTGTGCAGAGCAAACAGCATAAATACCATTGTTGCCGCCTGCTTTATGACGTTGAACGAGAGTTTGTAGCGTGTTCATTCATTAACTCCACAATCATCATCTGTGATGTGATCATGGAGTTAAGTCAGTCAGTGCTCTTTTTCGACAATAATAACTTCTACTTTCATTTCACGAAGACCAGCTAAATAATCTTCAGGAATATCTGCATCTGTTACTAAGATATCAATATTTCCAAATTCACGAATCATGTGACAGCTACGTTTACCAAATTTGGTTGAATCAGCTACCGCAATCACTTGTTCAGAAATTTCACACATTAAACGATTGAGGCTTGCCTCTTGTTCACTGTGCGTAGTGATACCAGCTCGCAAGTCAAAGCCATCGACCCCTAGAAAAACTTTATCAAAACGAAAGTTCTTAAGGCCGGCTTCTGCTAGTGAGCCCGAAAAAGATAACGCTTCTTTACGAAGTACGCCACCTGACATTAACACTTCAACACCGGGTGCTGAAGCCAACTCCATAGCCACATCCAGACCATTAGTCATGACAACAACATTTTCCATGCTTTTTAAGCTGGCTGCGATTTCACGCGTTGTTGTCCCTGAATCTAAAATCACAGTGTCACCATGATGAATAAGCTTGGCAGCAGCTTGGCCAAGGAGAGATTTAACTCCCGCATTATGCCGACGCTTTTCATGAATAGTTAATTCAGCAATCACACCTGAGTTAGGAATTGCTGCACCATGAGAGCGCACAACATAACCATTCTTTTCCAAGAAGCTCAGATCACTGCGAATAGTGACACTGGATACATTAAATTTTTCAGCGAGATCCTCGACACGGGCTTTTCCTTCTAGATTCACCACGTTGACGATTTCCATTCGCCTTTCAATTGCACTTTTCACTTTTGTCTCCTTGTGAAATCAACCAAAATTACTTTCACTTGATTTCGAAATAAGCTTACACCTAAAAAATAAAGCCACAATGCACTAAGACAAAACTTTTGATCTCTTTCACATTCTTTCGTTATCTTTCATTGGAACTTATGCATACTTGCGTAAGTGTTTCTATCATATAGAACGAAAGTCAATAAACCAACCATTCATCCTTTCAATTTATAAAATAGAGCTGAAACTCCATAATATTTACTGCAATAAAACAAGTAATTACATTATTTTACTTTCACTTGCTTTTTATGTGATCGATTACACAGTCACCAAGCTTTCGTTAGCTTACGATACGAAGCAAATCAAAAACACATAATCCAATCGTTTATATTTACTATTAATAAGGATTCGTTGATGTCTATCTCACGTAGAGGATTACTGAAAGGTATGGCAGCCAGTGGCGCTGTTGCTGCAACCTTATCAGCCGGCTATACCCAAGCTGCAACTGCACCAACGTTAAGCTCGAAGAAGTCATTAAAAAAGCCCAATTTAGTCATTATTTTTCCTGATGAGTTTCGAGCTCAAGCATTAGGTTTTATGCAGCAAGATCCATCAATGACCCCCAACATTGATAAATTTGCGCGTCAAAGTGCAGTATTACGTCAAGCAGTCTCTAATTTTCCACTCTGTACGCCATTTCGTGGCATGTTAATGACCGGACAATACCCTTATCGCAATGGTATTCAAGGTAATAGCCACACCGGTGTTGAAGGTCAATTTGGCGGTAAAGATTTTGGTATCGAACTGAAGAAAAATACCCTTACATGGTCTGATGTGCTTAAAAGACAAGGCTATAGCATGGGTTATATTGGTAAATGGCACTTAGATGCGCCACAAGCTCCGTTTATCCCTAGCTACAATAACCCTGCTGAAGGACGTTATTGGAATGATTGGACAGCTCCAGATCGTCGCCATGGTTTTGATTTCTGGTATGCCTATGGCACCTATGATAAACACATGACACCAATGTATTGGACCAATGATACGACCCGCGATAAACCTCTACGAATCAACCAGTGGAGCCCTGAACACGAAGCTGATATCGCAATTAAATATCTACGTAATGAAAATGGTCAATACCGTAAACAAGATCAACCGTTTACGCTTGTGGTTTCGATGAATCCACCACACTCACCTTACGATCAAGTTCCACAAAAATATTTAGATCGCTTTAATGGAAAAACATCTCAGCAATTAAATACTCGTCCTAATGTGCAATGGGATAAAGCCTACCAAGAAGGTTATGGCCCACAATTTTTCAAAGAATATATGGCGATGGTCAATGGGGTTGATGAGCAATTCGGGCGCATTATTGATGAGTTAGATCGCCTCAATCTTACTGAAGATACTTTAGTAGTGTTCTTCTCTGATCACGGCTGTTGTATGGGTTCAAATGGTAACCCAACCAAAAATGTTCATTATGACGAAGCAATGCGTATTCCAATGATTTTCCGTTGGCCGGGTAAGCTTAATCCACAGCAAAATGATCTGTTATTTTCAGCACCAGATATTTACCCAACCATGCTTGGTTTAATGGGAATGGAAGATTTGATCCCTGATACCGTTGAAGGCACTAACTTCGCCAATACATTGCGTGGCGTTGAGGGTGATAGTAAACCGACCTCTCAATTTTATACATTCATGCCTTATGGCGGTCAATCATATGGACGTCGCGGCATTCGCTCGCAGCGCTATACCTTAATGATTGATAGAAAAATTGGTAAACCACTGACTTATGTGCTGCACGACAACCAAGTAGATCCATACCAAATGGATAATATTGCAGCCACCAACCCAATGCTTATCGACAAGTTAATTACTGAAGAATTAATGCCATGGCTTGAGCACACTGGCGATCCATGGCGACCAACAACCGTACCTGCACACAGTGCGAATGCTTATTTATAGCAGTAGTAATAACAACGCGTAATACCACTTTTTATTATTAATTTTACGCTTTCTCTATTTAATAGAGAAAGCGCAACAAAACTCATACTAATTAAGGACAATCTATGAATACCATCACTAAAGTAATCCTTGCGACTACCCTTTTTTCCGCAACCAGTTTTAGTTATGCCAATGATTACAAAACAACGATTGAGTATCGTCATGAGTACCGTGATGGTACCAACCGTCATGGCGATCGTATTAAAGCATTTTTAGATACGGGTAAGAATATTGGTTTTGAATTAGACGCGCGTTATAACAATGACCAGCAAAATACCATGTTTGACGGCATGACAATGAATGGCTCTGAGTTTTCAGCGTTTTACTACAAAAAGCTCAGTGATAATATCGTTGGTATTGGTGGTCTTTCACTTGATTTTACACCTGATGGTCTGGTCTATGTTCCTTACGCACGTTTAAACTACCGCTTTGATAACGGTATTCGTGTTCAGGGTCGTTATAAGTGGAAATTGTGGGACTACAGCATGAATAATGCGGCGGGTGAGTCTTACGTATCAAAAATTCAAGAAGTTGATCTATGGTTAGGCTACAACACCAATAATTGGGATTTCCAATATGAATTTCAAATTTGGAAAGAAATGGAAAGCGCAGCTCAACCACAATTTGATAATAAAGACACCAACTACCTACATAATTTCCGTTTAATGTACACCTACAAAACAGTAGAAGGCACAATGTGGCGTCCATTCGTAGAAGTGGGTAATGTTAGCCAAAGTCGAGTAACAGACAATCGTCAAACTCGTTACCGTATGGGTATTAAATACACATGGTAATAATCTAAACTAATAACAAACAAAAAATGCCAGTGACTTATCATCACTGGCATTTTTATTTTATAGGGTTTAGGTTTTTAACTGCTATAAATTAATGAGTTGATTTTCCACGGATCTTATTCACGATAGTGACAACAATCACCACGATAGTACCCGCAATCACACCCACAACGCCATTCAATAACGGTGTCATAATACTATGAGAACCAGGAAAAACAACCAATTGTGCTACATGTTCTACCACTGTGTGTATTTGTGGAATGCTATGAACCACAATCCCCCCTCCCACTAAAAACATCGCAATAGTACCAACAATCGCTAATGTTTTCATAAGGTAAGGTGCAACATTCACTAATAGCGAACCAAAGCTACGCTGTAAGCCTGCGCCTTTGCTGTGATTAACCAGATACAGTCCTGCGTCATCCAGCTTTACAATGCCAGCAACTACACCATAAACACCCGCAGTCATTACAAACGCAATTAAACTCACCACTATAGCTTGGGTTAAAAACGGGTGATTTTGTACAGTTCCAAGTGCAATCACAATAATTTCAGCCGACAAAACAAAATCAGTTCTTATTGCACCTTTTATTTTGTCTTGTTCATAAGCGACCAAATCAATCTCTTCGGTTACTACTTGTTCCTGCGCTTGTTGTGTTTCTTCATCACCATGAGAAAATAATTTCTCTGCAATTTTTTCTACGCCTTCAAAACATAGAAATAAACCGCCAAGTAATAACATTGGCATAATTAACCATGGTGCAATAACGCTAATTAATAATGCCGCAGGGACTAATATTAATTTATTTTTAAATGAGCCTTTAGCAACGCCCCAAACCACAGGTAACTCTCGCTCAGCGCGGACACCAGATACTTGTTGGGCATTGAGCGCCAAATCATCACCTAATACGCCAGCGGTTTTACGTGCAGCCACTTTAGTCATTAATGCAACGTCATCAAGAACGGTTGCGATATCATCAAGTAATGTTAATAAACTTGCGCCAGCCACTGCATACTCCTTTCTCAGAATCCACTCGATTCTATTATTAATAATTTTATAGGTATAAATATAACAAACATGTTAAATGCATTATTTATAACTAATGCTTACAATTATATACTATTTATTTCTGTTACTTTTTAATAAAAACGGCTTGTCATTACATCAATAATTTACATCGACAAATTGTTAATAAATTAATCATAACCGTTATTTAATACGCTATTTATATCTCAAGCGGCCTTTCCCAATATGGGTATTTAATCGCAATAATCATCTTTCATGATAACGATAAATCTTTTTTGTTTGCGCTAAAAACGATTCAATTGTCTAATCGCAACGCACCCATCATTGGTTTGAGGTGTAGACTGAGATTGCATCGGGCATTCTTATTCCCTGTCATACTGTGCTTGTTGTAACAGCACTACCTTTAAGGGTAATGACAATGAAAACTCTCGCAGCATTATACTCGAGGGCTTTTTTTAGCCTCAATAAAGTATGCGATAACGCAATAACTAACGCCAAACCTAATCAATCAAGAAGAACATCCCGCTTGTTCATGACTTGCAATGATGATTCCAGCTCAGGTAGTCCCAGAAGCTTGTAATTGAAAATGCTATACGCTCTTTGTGGCGTCATTAGATTTCAATAACAACATACTTTTATTCTGACCATTATCGCGTCAGGCATCACACTATTTCGATATTTACTGCAGCCACGCAGGGATGTTTATCATCTGTACTTTATGGCTGGCGTATTTTCGCTCAGGAAGAGATTAAACAATGAGTGATTGGACAATTAATAATGCCCGTAATGTTTACAATACACCTTACTGGGGTCAAGGTTACTTTGATATAGCGCAAGACGGTTCTGTTATCGCCCGTCCCGATGTTAATAACCCAACCAATACTATTGGGCTATCACAACTTGCTGATGAATTAATTGCGGCAGGCGCGTCATTGCCAGTGTTAGTTCGTTTTCCCGACATTCTTCATCATCGCGTTGACAGCCTCTGCGGTGTTTTTAATCAAGCCATTGAAAATTATGGCTATCAAGGTGATTACCTTGCGGTTTATCCAATCAAAGTTAACCAACAGCAAGAAGTGGTTAGCGAGATTTTAAAAAGCCAATATGCCAAACAACAACGTCAATTAGGTTTAGAAGCAGGCAGTAAGCCAGAGCTTATGGCTGTGCTTGCCATGGCACAAGAAGCAAGTTCGGTGATCGTGTGTAATGGCTACAAAGATAGAGAATACATTCGATTAGCTTTAATCGGTGAAAAGCTAGGTCACGAAGTTTATATCGTGCTAGAAAAGCTCTCTGAACTAAACATCATCTTACAAGAAGCAGCTGAGCTTGGTGTAACACCTCGCTTAGGTATTCGTGCTCGTCTTGCCTCTCAAGGTAAAGGCAAATGGCAAGCTAGCGGTGGTGAAAAATCTAAATTTGGTTTATCTGCATCACAAGTATTAACTGTTGTTGACGCTCTACGTCAACGTGACATGCTTAATTGCTTGCAGCTATTGCACTTTCATTTAGGCTCACAAATCGCCAATATCCGTGATGTACGCAATGGTGTTGGCGAAGCTGGTCGTGTTTATGCTGAACTTAAAAAATTAGGTGCTGGCATTTCTACCGTTGATGTGGGTGGCGGTTTAGCGGTTGATTATGAAGGAACACGTAGTCAAAGTAGCTGTTCAATGAACTACAGCATCAATGAATATGCAAACAATGTAGTCTATGTTTTAGGTGATATTTGTAAAGAATACAATATGCCTATGCCGCGTATTATTTCCGAATCAGGCCGTAATCTAACCGCTCATCATGCGGTTTTAATTACCGATGTAGTGGGTATTGAAAGTTACAAAGTAGAATCGATCAATCCCCCCGCTGAGGATGCTCCGCATATTTTGCATAATATGTGGCGTTCTTGGAAAGAATTAACCGAACATACCGATCACCGTTCATTGGTTGAGCTTTATCATGATAACCAAAGTGATTTAGCTGAAGTTCACTCTCTCTTTGCCGTTGGCATGATCAGTTTTATTGATAGAGCATGGGCTGAACAAGTCAGTTTACGTTTATGTCATGAATTAGCTCAAACACTGTCAACCCAAAACCGTGCTCATCGACCACTGTTGGATGAATTACATGAACGTTTAGCAGATAAGTTTTTTGTAAACTTTTCTCTATTTCAATCATTACCAGATGCATGGGGCATTGAGCAAGTATTCCCTATTTTGCCATTAAGTAATTTGAATAAAGCCCCTGAACGCCGTGCCATTATTCTTGATATCACCTGTGATTCCGATGGCACAATTGATCAATATGTTGAAAACCAAGGCATAGAAAGCACCCTACCCGTACCAACATGGAGTGATGAACAGCCTTACCGTATCGGTTTCTTTATGGTTGGCGCATATCAAGAAATTTTAGGCGATATGCATAATTTATTTGGGGACACCGATACTGCTGTTGTGCGTTGTACTGCAGATGGTCACTATAATATTGAGAAAATAGATCGTGGCGATAATGTCGGTGATGTATTACGTTATGTACACTTAGATGCTAATGAATTCTTACGTCAATATCAGCTAATGGCAGAGCAACATCTTGCTGAAAATGAACGTGAAGCAATTCTTAAAGAACTGGCCGATGGGCTTGAAGGATATACCTATCTAGAAGATGTTCGCGCTATTTAAGACTAAAAACTTAGTCGCCCTATTTTAGAACACCCTATTACTATAAAGGTAGTAATAGGGCTTTTAGTGGGCCTTCCGCCCTATATTGTTGTTGGAGAAAACCATGGCAACACTCGCTAATTACCCAGATTATTCTTTATACGCCAACGCTTTTGGCTTTTTACGTCAACCATTAGATTTTTCGCCAATGTCCTCTGATGCTGACGTTATTATTACTGGTGTACCGTTTGATATGGCAACCACGGGTCGTTCTGGTAGTCGTATGGGACCGGGTGCAATACGCCAAATTTCAACCAACCTCGCATGGGAAGGTAAACGTTGGCCGTGGAATTTTAGCCTTTTAAAATCAATTAAAATTGCCGATTGTGGTGATTTAGTATTTGATTGTGGTGATGCTGGTCAAATGTGTGAGCGCTTAGAAGCTCACGCAAGCGGCTTATTAGAACAAGGAAAAACACTGCTTACTTTTGGTGGTGATCATTTCATTACTCTGCCGTTATTGCGTGCTCATGCTAAACACTTTGGCAAAATGGCATTAATTCACTTTGATGCCCATACCGATACTTACGATCAAGGCAGTAAATTTGATCATGGCACGATGTTCTATCATGCACCTAACGAAGGATTAATTGATCCGACACATTCGGTGCAAATTGGTATTCGTACCGAACACAGTGACAAACTAGGTTTTAATGTTATCTCAGCCGACACCGCCAACGATTGGAGTGTGGCGCAGATTGTTGAAGAGATAAAAGTGACCGTTGGTAATATGCCAGTTTACTTAACGTTCGATATTGATTGCTTAGATCCGGCTTACGCACCAGGTACAGGTACGCCTGTTTGCGGTGGAATAACATCAGATAAAGCGCTAAAAATCATTCGTAGTTTACAAGGCATTAATTTGATTGGTATGGATGTGGTTGAAGTATCACCTGCATACGATCATGCCGATATTACAGCATTAGCAGCCGCAACTATTGCCACGGACTTATTGCATCTTTGGGCGACACAGAAACAATAAATCATGCAATATGATAGTCACGTAATAGGGTAGCTACGTAATAACATAAAAAAATGCCAGTATTTTGATGATTAAAAATACTGGCGTTAATTTATAACTCGATTAAGAGTGGCTATAAAAACAAAATACTGCCCCAAATAATAGCCACCAGCACTAACGCAACAAAGACCGCAGCCGAGCCAATATCTTTTGCTCGACCACTTAATTCATGACGTTCAGGCCCAATACGATCCACTACGGCTTCAATCGCTGAGTTAATCAATTCAGCAATAACAACAATAAATAACGAGCTAATCATCATTAATCGTTCAATTTTTGTTACTGGCATAAAAAATGAAATAACAGTCATCACAACTAATAAAATACTTTCTTGTCGAAAAGCTGCTTCATTAATCCATGCCGCCTTTAAACCTTGTATCGAATATCCCGTCGCATCAATGATACGTTTTAAGCCCGTAGCACCAGGTTTCATCGTTAACTCTCTTTATTTTTTATTATAAGTAAATAACTCACTTGCGGTAAATAATACCCTTTGAGCAATGAAATAAAAGCAAAAATAGTCTTACTGCACTTTTTACTTATTATTTCGTCAAAAAGCCCTATTGCCGACACTGAGCAAATATATCTAATTTAGCATCGTAAACTTTTGTTTTAACATCCATCATCCCCAATAATGAATGGAACAAGTTATCCTGTGAAAAACCACCAGCCGTTGCTTCACGTTGTAAACATTGACGATTTATATGCTGGCTGTGTTGATAAGCAGGTGACAACCATAAAATTAATGGCACCGTCGTTTGTTCTTTTGGCGCAATGGAATACGGCAACCCATGTAAATAGACCCCATCTTCACCTAATGATTCACCATGATCTGCCATATAAATCATGGCAGTATTGGCTTTACTGTCATCTTGTTTAAGTATATCAATCACACTGCTTAAAATATGATCGGTATATAAAATCGTATTATCGTAGGTATTTGTCACTTGCTGACGACTACACTCTTGCAAATTACTGGTATTACACGTTGGTTTAAATATTTTAAATTCAGGTGGATAACGGTCATCATATGTTGGACCATGACTACCAATAATATGCAAAACAATAAATGTATCTTGTTTGGCATCATCAATTTGTGCCTGCAAATTTTTAAGTAAAACCGCATCATAACAAGTATCATCATGGCAAAGCTTAGGATCAACATCTGCATTAATAACAACATGCTTCACCCTATCGCACACCCCTTTACAACCACTATCATTGTCTTTCCAAGACACATCAATACCTGCACGTTGTAAAATATCCATGGCGGTATCTTGATGACGTGCAGTGATAGCATCGTAATTGGCTTTATTCATCACAGAAAACATACAAGGTAATGATACTGCAGTTGCCGTACCACACGATTTTACATTTAAAAAACTAATAACATTACGTTGAGATAAACCTGGGTTAGTCTCTCTAGCATACCCATTTAATGAATAATTCATTGAACGAGAAGCCTCCCCAACGACCATTACAACAACATTATGTTTATCACCTTGATGGGTATTTTGAGCATCTAATCCAATCTGAGTAAATGGCATTTTAGCTTCAATGAGCTGGTATTTAGTGTAACGGAAAGTGGCTGAAATATAATTGGTTGGATTAATCAGCGCTTTAATTTCAGAGTGGTTGCGTACTAATGACGCATAATCTTTATAATAACCCGCGGCAATAACAACAATAACTAATAACGAAATAATAATACTTAAACTACGAGCAATTAATTCTTTTACTACAGAACGATAAATAACCTTAATTCGACATAATATAATTATAGGAAAAAGAGCAATAACAACAATCCATGCAAAACCAGCCATAGAAAAATAACTGTTCGCTTCGGCTGAGTTTGTTTCAAATACATTAACAATCATGCCATAGTCAAAATACGCCCCATAGTTGTACATGGCATATGTCGCTAAGCTTGAAAAGAAAATCATTATTACGAGTAATGGTCGTTGTATCCATGGCCATAATAATAGATTAAAAATAATGTTTAATGCTGCAATAATAAACAGTGGAATGGTCGCAATAAAAACCACATCATTAGTGCTGCTTTTTAGAAATAATTCACTTAAATGTTTCCATAAAGCAATGTTTTGTATCGCAGCAAAAAAGACAGCAACGAGTAATATATATTTGATGCTGGTTAAACGAAATTTCATTATGGAGTATTCCTAATATTTCATAACGATCACATAAACTACCAGCACATTTGTGGTGAAAAACCGCTGGTAAGCATAAAGCCAACCGTGGCTATCATTGTTCCATTTAAGAGCGATGATTATGCCTATAAAGATAACTAATAGACATGCATCTAAACAATATGGTTTGAAGCATTAATGAAAACATAGATTGATATAATAGTAGCTCATTTTTTTATATTTATGAAAACTGTTACACTAAAAGCAGTAAAGGAGAATACTGTGAATACACCTCAACCTATTGATAAACTTGCTTGGCTTCATATTGACCAACGAAAATTACTGGCTGTACGTTCATATGGAAAAGCACTCTATTATATTCCTGGCGGAAAACGTGATCCTGGTGAAACGGATGCTCAAGCATTAATACGAGAGATACAAGAAGAGCTATCGGTTGATCTCGTGCCAGAATCGCTATGTTATGCCAATAGCTTCCAAGCGCAAGCCCACGGTAAAGCACAAGGTATAATGGTTAACATGACTTGCTACTATGCTGAATATAACGGCGATCTATTACCAGCCTCTGAAATTGAAGAAATTCGATGGATCAATACTAATAATACCGACATTAGTTCAAGTGCAACATTAATGATCCTCGCATATTTGAAAGCACAAGATTTAATCGATTAATATCCGCCAAATTCCGCTATTGGTCATGATGAAATCATCTATATAAAAAACGCCAATACACAAATATGTATTGGCGTGATTTAAAGGATACAAGGGGAAAAGTACCCTGCTTCTACTCAATAAAGCTTGATTGCCTTATTTTAGAAAATCATTGTAAAGCATGTATAAATGCGCTGAACTCCAAGAGAAATTATTTGCACCTTGTACGGCTCCCGTTTCTGGGTTGTAGTTCTCTTGAATTGGTCGATCTAGAGTAAGCCCTTCTGCATTTTTAAATAACTTATTAACCATTTCATTCGCTTGATCAGTATAACCATAGTTCGTCATACCTTTTACACCAAAGTAGAATTGATCAACCCATACACGACCACGCCAATAAATATCTGCCCCATAAGCCGGGTTATCTTTTGCTGCTGTACCTAATGGCACTTTAGTATTAAATTTCGTGGTATCCATCATATTGTTCACAACAGCAGCGGCAGTCATATCATCAGCCGCACCATTAAACAATGGTGACCAACCTTCAGCCCCCATGCCACGCGCAACAATCGGGTTACCCGCACAACCATTATTTAATTGCGCCGCTTCAGTAGGATTTATATTAATGTCATAGTAAAAACCAGTGCGACTATCAAACATACACTGATTAATGTAGTTTTTCGTTTCCACTGCTTTTGCAGTAAAATCAGCCGCAGCCTCATTACGGCCTAATGCAGTCGCAATTTGTGCTAAGAATTTATTATCACTGTACCAATATGACGCTTGGTCAACAGATTCTTGCATCAGTGAATAACCCACTAACTGACCACTATCATCACGGTTTTCACTAAACTTAACCTGCCAATCTTTCTTCGCTTGGTTTAATTTAGCCGTATTATCGTCCGTCGTATTGGCGTACGTTACTTTTTCACCATCCACAAGGTACGAATTATCAAACCCATGCTGTTTATGAGCATAGCGACCGAGTTGATCAACAAGTGCAATTTCATTAAGGTCTGTTAAACCTTGAGCATCAGCAATCGTGTCAATAAAACCAAACACTGCAGCATCATCTCGCCCAGACTCCCATGATGCCGCTGTTTGTGCAGGACTATGGATATCAATATAATTAAATGATTCTAATAATTTATTATATTCAGTAATGCCTTTAGCTTGAATCCAGTTATCAGGATCAGCCGCCGTTTTATATTCATAGATTAACTGACCATCTTCGGTTGTATGTGCAGGATCAACCGCAGCACCATACTCAGGAATACCGTTATTATTGGTGTCACGTGCTGTTAACCACCAATTATGGTAATCAACTAATTTAGGGTACATCTCTTCCAACCACGCTTGAGCATCATCAGCGCGGTTATATTTATCTTTTAAGGTTGTATAAACTTCCCACACCGCCCATGACGCTAATGATGGTTTAGTATTACGTTCATTCCATGACTGCGAATCATTCATTTCAGTTAAACCAAGCGCATCACCACGCTCTTTAGACATGTTCATACCAACCACATCCAGTAGATAGCCTTTATCATAAGGACGTAATATATCATCGGCTTTTACTTGATGTTCAAACACAGTACGAATGTTATTCATCGCTAAATCAGGGTTAAAATGTGCCATCGCATACGCTTGTTTCCAGGTATCCCACGGCCATGTTAAGTTACCAGAGAACCAACGTGCAGTTACTGATGGTGTCACCGTATCGTAGCTAACAAAACCAGCAGGGCTACGCCAGTTACCCGTTAAGGTTTCTATCGCTTTAACAGCAACGCGCTCTTGTTCTGAGGTCGCATTTTTATTAACAAGACCATTAGTTAGATAGTTTTCCCAACGGGTAGTGCTTGCGTTGATGTAATGGACTGGGTTAGACAAAATATCTTTAACAATTGGCTGTTCTTTTTGCCATTCTGCTGCGGTCAGCGTATGACTAAATACGGTATAAATAGTTTTATTAGCAACAGCACCAATATTAGCCACTGATTGGTACTCTAAACCATTAATATGGGTGTCTGCGGTGATGTTACGCTGAATATTAAACGCAGAAGATCCACTGGTACGCACCATCCATGAATCACGTTCTTTACCAAAAGCAATATCAATGTCACCGCTATCATTCGATGTCATTACACGGGTCAAATTAGGTAATTGTTCAGCAACCGTAGACTTGTATTTAGGATCAGGTTTACCATCTTTGGCATAATAACCGTCAACCAGTTTACCGTCCCACACGAGTTCTAAATTTTCACCCGTCGTATTAGTAATAATCGTTTCAACAATCGATGAGCGTGAAGATACAAACTGTAACTTCATTTCAACTTTAATACCGTCGGCTGTCATTGTTTGAATTAATGCGCCCGGAATACTATGAGCCTCCGCGCTAAAATCTACTGGCTGACCTGCTTTTAATATTGATAACTTATCAAAGTATTCGGCGACAGAGGTATTATATTCTTCAGTAATAGCTGTCGCACCAAAGCCACCTTTATTTTCAGGGTGTGCTTTTAAATCCGGTAATAAATGCCCATGCCATGCACCGTCATCATGCAGTGGTGTATACGCCATATGACCACCGACACCCACTTCAGCTAAATGTTGAGGTGTCCCAGTTCGATCAAGAATATTCTTAAATTTCAATGCTATCTGTGGTTTGTCTTTCTCTTCACTGATTGAATTTACATTATCATCAGTATTACACCCAGCAGTAAACATTAACGAACTCACAGCCGCTGCTAATAAGGTTTTTTTTGCTACCGTCGATTGTTTAATCATTTAAAATCCCCCGAGATTTAATGATGAGCTGCATCTTATAATTATTCGTACAGCTATTTTTTTATGGGCAGAATACAACCCGTACTCTGCAATTACGGTGGATAATAAAGGTAAAAAAAACAACTAAAATTGAGGTAAATCACGTTTATTATTTTACTAAAATAGAGCACAAAAAAATGACAGAAACATTTTGTAACACTTTTTATTAAAAAAAGAGCTTATATAGGAAGGAATATCACACTATAAAAATAAGACCTAAAAGGAATAAAAAATTCAATTATTAATAAGCTTATAAAATAAGCGTGAGGCTATTATTTATCCTGAAAATCATGTGATGCTGATACAAAAAATCAGTTCAATAAAGAAGATGAATGCGATCCTCTATCCAAAAAAATAATAACACCCCCCAAAAGCACTTTATGTAACTTTTGTAACCATTTTTAGTAAATAACGTAACAGTTAAACAATCATTTTTTTAATGAAAATGTGAAGTTCATCACTGGCAAAAATGATCACCAACGTACAACTATTACGTTTATTTTATATATTAGTTATCTCTGTGACCGTTTTTATTGAAATACATGCTATATAAAAAATAAATGCCGAGTATTTTACTAATACTCGGCTTTAAGATAAAAACATAATGATGTCTATCTATTTAGTAAATTTCATTGATATCAACATCATAAATTACGACGTTTGTTTAGTTCTTCAATTACTGACTTCGGTGCTACTTTTGCTAGCTCCACGATACATGCATTCGCTTTTTCATTACCATGTCTAATATAAATATCACACAAAGCATACAGTTGTTCTGGTGCACCAGAAATCAAATAGGCTTTTTCAAATGATGCGATCGCTACAGTTACATCAATATCTTGATGTAACACACCATTAAGATACCAATAATAGCTATTATTATTCGCCAACGAAGTGGCTATTGTCATTGATTCAGCCGCTGATTTTTTTTGCTTTAAACGCACTTGAGTCAATGCTTTTGCATAATATAGACTCGCATCTTTTGATAATTGCTTAGTGGCTTTATTTAAAACAACCAAAGCCTCTTCATCTTGATCTTGAGCACGATAATTATCAGATAAATTCAGCCAAATTTGGCTATTTTGCGGATCACGTATGACTAATTGTTGATAAATAACGTCTGCTTTTTTCCAGTCACCATGCCAACGATAGGCATCAGCCATTAACAACTGCTGCTCCGGTTGATGCTGCAAATACGCGACAAGATTCTGATATGGCGCTTCCATTTTATGTTTCTGATCGGTACTCATCGCCGAGTAATTACGTAACAAATTTACCGTAGCAGCCCGACGAACACTTAACTCTGGATCATTTAAAAGTGGTGCAAGCAGACGCCACCGATGTTCAAATTTATATAAGTTTGCCCCTGTAATTGCGGCTTGACGAAGAACAGGGCTCGGTTCTTTCAAAGCACGAGCAACAGCAACTAAACTGTTTTGATTAGGATATTGAGCTAATTGGCGCAGTGCTTCAGCGCGTTTTTCAATCGTTTCATTTTTATTTTGAGCAATATATGCAAGTTGTTGTTCTATTGGCATATTCTGAACTTGATTTGCAGCTGTCGCATCGATGGCAGCATAGGACGGAATAGAAAAGCTCAACACTCCCATTAATCCTATCACTGCATATTTTTTTATCGTATTAGTCACTGATAACACTCCATACTATAACCGTCTTGATCTACCGCTATTAAGCAGAGAAAAATATTAAAATTTAGTATGATAAACAGCCGCACGTTGTGCTTGTAATCGCTTGGCATCACTGTATTTACCTTGCTGCACCGAATGTCCTAACATATTCAATATATAAGCAATTGATTTATCTGCATGAGCAAAGAATTTTTGCCAACCCGCACATAAATAATTTAACCCCGGCTCACCGTCTTTGGTCTTTATGAATCGATTTTTAGGACACTCACCATGACAAGCAAACTTATACTCACACTGTTGGCACTGTGTTGTCAGCGTTTTCGCTTTTGCAAACCCAAATTGTTGTTGCTTACGGCTATAAGCCAATTCATCTAATTTCTGATGGTGAATATTGCCAATTTTATATTCAGGATAAACGTAGTGATCACAAGAGAACACATCACCATTGTGTTCCATTGCCAAACCTTTGCCACAAATTTCACCTAGCGTACACAATGGGTTTTTTCTCCCCATCCATGTCTCCACACTGGCCTCAAAATATTGAACAAACACTTTACCTACATCGTTCTTCGTCCATTCATCAAACACAGCAATTAAAAAATCACCCCATGCTTGATCTGACACGCACCAAGGTTCCATTATTGATTGCTTATTACCGGGTATTAAACGTTTATCACCTTGACACAATTGAGCACTAGTCTGTTCCGTTTGAGGCGCAACAGTTCGAAAACTTTTTTGTTCAACAATTGGAATAAACTGCATTTGAGGTGATTTAACCACATCGCGTAAGAAACGGTACACGTCAAGAGGGTTGCGGCTAGTGAGATTATTAACACACGTTAATGTGGCAAATTTCACACCATATTGATGCAATAAATCTACCGCTTTCATCACTTGCTTAAATGTGCCACGACCAGCTTTATTGGTACGATACGCATTATGTAATAACTCAGGACCATCAATACTCAGTCCGACCAAGAAATTATTTTCCACCAAAAACTCACACCATTGTGGGGTTAATAATGTGCCATTGGTTTGAAGGTCATTGGAAATAATAACGCCTTCAGGTTGATATTTTTGCTGTAATACCACAATCTTTTTAAAATAATCCAAACCTAGCAATGTCGGCTCACCACCTTGCCATGAAAAAATAATTTCAGGGGTGTTTTGACCTTCAATATACTGCTGAATATAGGTTTCTAGCGTGGCATCATCCATTTGTGGAGAACACCCTTTTTTGTAGTCAAGTAAGTCTTCTTTGCTCAGATAATAACAGTAAGTACAATCAATATTACACACAGCCCCAATGGGTTTGGCCATAACATGTAATCGCTTCGAGGCTTTACCTTTGTACTGAGGACCTTGAGTAATAATCATTCTAATTCCTATCTTATAACAAATTTAATAATACAAACTCGTCTAATATTTTTATCAATTTAAATAACAAAACAAGTTCTAACATCATAATAAACAAAAAGAACATACAAATTAGTTATATGTATTATTCCAATTTAGAAAGTTCTTTCACTGTATGATAAATGGTCAATCATTACTGTTGAGAACATCATGTTTAGCACTTCTTTTTTGCCCACTATCAAAATATCATTAATGACAATGTTACTAAGCTCACAGCTAATAGGTTGTGCTGAAGCGCCACCGCACCCAATTGCTCAAGCGATAGATCACAATATGGTTTATGTCAGTGGCGGTAGCTTTTTAATGGGATCAGATTCAAACCAAGCTAAAAAATCAGAAAAGCCGACGCATGCTGTTACTCTCAATGATTTCTATATTGCTAAGTTTGAAGTCACCCAACAATTATTTGAATCGATCATGGGGTCATCTTTAAGCTATTTCCAATCCCCCAATATTCCGGTGAACAATTTAAGTTGGCAACAAGCCAATTATTTCATTAAAAAACTCAACCAAATCACAGGTGAAACATACCGATTACCAACGGAAGCTGAATGGGAATATGCCGCGCGCGGGGGTCAATTAAGCCGAGGTTATATTTACAGTGGATCTAATAATATTGAAGATGTGGCGTGGTATTCAAAAAATGCAAAAAATAAGGCTCATCAAGTTGGAATGAAACAGCCCAATGAACTAGGGTTATACGACATGACAGGCAATGTCGGAGAATTTGTAAGTGATGCTTATGATGATAATTTTTATCGTTATTCTCCACAAACTAACCCAACAAATTCGCGTCAAGAAGCCAGTGGGTTAGCCCATAAATCAGTCCGTGGTAGCAGTTTTTCTTATAACGCCAAAGAGTCTGAAAACTACCGTCGTGATTTTGCAAGCCAATCTATCATCATGTCAGATATAGGACTACGTTTAGTAAAAGACGTAAAAAAATAACACGCTCCCCGCGTATATTGGCAAGGAATCCATCATGAAATATAAAATATTATGTTATATAACGCTCACAAGTGCGTTACTTATTCCAATAACCTCTCTCGCAGCCCCGCCAAAACCTAAATTGGTAGTACAAATTACGGTTGATGCACTAAGAGGTGATTTACTTGAACGCTATAAAGCCAATTTTGGTAACGATGGTTTTCGTTATTTAATGGATAATGGCACTTATTATACCAATGCATATTATCAACACGGCAATACTGAAACCATTGTCGGCCACGTATCTCTCGCTACGGGTGCTCCCCCGAGTGTTCATGGCATGGTGGGTAATGTTTGGTACGACCGTAATAAAGAACGCTTGGTTTATAATGTCGAAGACGGCAATTACCAAATGTTAAACGCCGGTGCTGGCGTCAATAAAGCAACAGAAATAGATCCTACCCAAAAAATAGCCACCAAAGATGGACGATCACCAGATCCAATTCTGGCGACAACGTTTAGTGATGAATTAGCAATTTCAAATAATGGCGTATCGAAAATATTTTCAGTATCAGTAAAAGATAGAGGCGCTATTTCATTGGGAGGCCACCTAGGCAAAGCCTTTTGGTTCTCAAAAGCACAATCAGAATTTGTTACCAGCAATTATTATTACGATAAATACCCACAATGGGTAACAGATTGGAATCAACAAAAACTGGCTGATCAATATTCAAATACACGTTGGGAGCTCTCTCTTCCCCCAGAGAAATACACGGTTAAAGAGAGCAATCCAGACTATAAAGTTGACCTCGATGGGTTTAAACGCACTTTCCCTCACCCATATAGCTCAGTCGACAATAAATATTACAGCACCACGCTAACAGTAAGCCCTGCGGGTGATGAACTCACCGAGAACTTTGCGAGCACATTATTAAAACAAGAAAACTTAGGCAAAGGGACGTTTCCTGATTATTTATCGGTAAGCTTTTCATCTAACGATTATGTCATTCACATGTACGGCCCGACGAGCTTAGAAACAGAAGATAACTTAATTCGATTGGATAAAACCATTGCCAAGCTTTTAAAGAATATTGATCAACAGGTTGGATTAGAAAATACCCTGATTGTTTTATCTGCCGATCACGGTGCATCAGAAGCACCAGCGGTTGTTAATGCATTAGGGGGCCACCAACCAGCCACCTTTGATCAAAAACAATTAATCTCCCCTCAATTACTGACACGTTTAAAAACTGAATTTAGTTTAGGAAAGGATGCCATTCGTTTGTATGCTCAGCCTTATATTTACCTAAACCATAACGTCATAAAAAAGAAAGGCGTCTCGCTTGAAAAAGTTCAGATGGTGGTTGCAGAAGAACTGTTAAAAATAAACGGAATTGCATACGCCGTTACCAGTACTGATATAGAGAAAAACCAAGTACCGAATACGCATACTATGCAGTTGGTTAAAAATAACTATCACCCAGCACGTTCAGATGATGTCTATATCGTCTACCAGCCACGAAACTTTATCAATGACATGGATGGCTTAACTATCGCCTCTACTCATGGTTCACCGTGGCGTTATGACACCTATGTACCGGTGATCTTCGCGGGATACAATATTGATGATAAACAGATTAGCCGTGAGATCACGCCCTATGATATTGCCCCGACACTATCAAGTATCTTAGGCATTACACAACCTAGCGGCGCAACAGGACAGATATTAACGGAAGTGATCAAAAACTAACTTCTGAAGTTATATCAACCTCGTAAATAACAATAAAACGCTTTAAATAACAAAGCAGCATTATTCAGTTAATGCTGCTTTTTTTATTTGTTGTCTTAACCATCGATGACCACTATCAGCAGTACGACTTGGATGCCAAATCGTACATAAATCATGTTGTTGACCATCAAACGGTAAATCAAGCGCTTTCAATTTATAATACGCACCTAAATCATCAATCGCAGATTGTGGCAACATACCAATCATATCTGTTGAGCCAATAATAGGCATCATTTCAAATGCACCAGCCGCTCTTATAACAATATTTCTTGCCTCAAGTTCACCAATATCATCCGCATTCAACAAACTACTACGACTATGCCACCGTGAGGCTGCAACATGCTCTTCACTTAAAAATTCAGCTAATGAAATAGAATCACCAATACGAGGATGATTTTCACGACAAACAACCCGTAACCTTTCGGTATAAATAACTTCAGACTTTAAAACTGTACGTCCACGAAGGGCTAAATCAATGACTAAGTCATAGCGCTGTAAGCGTAAATCAGATTCAAGATCTTCAGTAAATTGAGGATGAACTTCTAACGCAATATTAGGCGCACATAACCGAATTTGTTGCATTAACTTAGGTATTAATGAATAACTCACGGTCGACACAACCGCGATAGAGAAAATACGATTCGATATTTTAGGATCAAATTCTCTCGATGCAGACAAAGTCGATGTGAAATTTTTTAATGCAGTCGACATTGCAGGGTAAATATCAGTAGCAAAGACTGTCGGTTCTACGCCTGTGGTATTACGATGAAATAAAGGATCATTATAAATTTCACGTAACCTTTTAAGTGCTTTACTGACCGCGGGTTGGCTAACATTCATTCGTGATGCGGCTTTAGATAGATTCTTCTCTTCATAAATAGCCACAAAAATAGGTATAAGGTTAAGCTCTGTACTTTTCATAAGGATTGATATTACTAATCTAATTAATATTACTGTATAACGCAGCCAAGAAGAGACAACAGCTCCATCTCATTTCTGTGTTAATGCTCTTTATTTTTCTTATATTTTGTACGTTGTTTGTTCAAATGAGGGAAAACAGGCTTGGGCTTACACTTTGCACGAATAGCATTCAAACCTCGCCCTGATTGAGTAATCTGTTGCCATAAAAACAGTGATAACTTTTTTGTAATACCGTGCGATTGAAACTGAGTTGCATCTTGTTGCCAATCGACAGTGTCACAGTATTGCTTTAATTGTAACTGATCGTTATGACGTCTTAATGCACGGTAAAGTAACACTCTCACTTGGCCCCACCGTTGATGCTTTATTGCTTTTGCATAGATAAACCAAGCCGGTAACGGGTGTGTTTTATAATAGGCGACGGTTTTAAACGCTATCATCACTATCGCCACAATAGCTGTTACTAATGTGACCAACCAATGCCAATATTGATGCAACCATGAACTGACTGTATGAGATACATGAAAAGATTGCCCTTCAAGCTTAATAGTTTTTAAAGTTTGAGTCTCAGTATCCCACCACGTTAAATGAGTAGCAGGAAAGCTTACTTGCCCCCCATTTTGAAGTACATAAACAGTCGATTCTTTTCGTTCAGAAAAATAATCACCACGGGTTTGTGAATCACTTAATTGATTGGGTTGAGGATATATTTGATAATCCGCAGTCGCTATTGGTTGAATCAGTTTTGGAATCAGCATTGCTAAGGTATTTGACCCTTTTACAATCAAGGTACGCGTGATCGCATCTCCTGCTTTTAATTCAGGGTTAGATTGACTCCATTGCTGCTCAACCGAGAAATCTCGCCCTGAAACCCATACCGATTGATCACTTAATAATCCTGATGGAATAATAGCGGAGAACGCCTGTGGTTCGGTATATAAAACCCCTGTGGCATTGGTTGAATTAGGACGTGACACTTGTACCGTTACAGCCGTTGAGGGCACCACAAAATGTCCCTCAACTTGAGGATATAATGTTATTTCCCAACGTTGATGGGTCCAGGTAATCCCCTCTTTTTTTTCGGTAAAATTCATCGCTAATTGATTGCGCTGTTTAGCCACCACATTGGGTATTTCAATCGGTGCGATTCGCGTTCCACCAGTAAACCATCGCGGTGTAATCACTTCGATATAGAGAATAATCTGTTGATTAACGGCATAGGTTGGCGTCTTACTGTCTTTTGTTTTGTGAATATTCTCTGTATCACTTAACCATGTTTTTATTGTCACTTGATCTGATTTATCAAGCATATTGGCCGTGCTTGCTTGTGCATTAACACTTATCGACAGCAATGTAAGCATAACCAAAATATAGACAACGTAGCGCTGAAAATAATGGGGAGCATTATAGGGGGGCATTATTTAATCTCCTCATTAGGCACATCTTTTATATCCACTGATTGCGAACGAAGCTGCAATTGAAATTTAGCACGTAAAAAATACTTAGGATCAGCTTCTACGCGACGTAACCATTTATCAGCCAGTGCTTGACTACCTAATATTTCGTTCGCATTAAGCGTCTCTTTTGCCATCATTGCAGCATCCACTTTTTCATCAGCGCCATCCCCTGTTTTAGGCTTATCATCACCTAATTCAAACGACTCTTCAGGACCATCAGTGCTGCCTTTTTGGCTTTCACTGATACGATTTACTTCATCAACGATGCCTTGCATAATGGCTAAATTGTTCTCGACCTGTGCTTTTAATTCCGTTTCAAGTTCACCGCTATCAAGCAATAACTGATAAAGATCACGCGCAGCAACATATTCTCTTTGCCTTGCGAGGGCATTCGCAGCATTAAAAAGACTTTGGGGTGTTTTTACTTGTAAAAAAGTACTGTGAGATAATTTATATTCACCCGCATAATAATAAGCGATGCCTTTTTTAAGAGGATCTTGATAACGCTTTGCTGCGGTTAAATAATCAAATTGATTAAAATACCATTGCCCTTGTTGATCCGGCGTCAACCAAATATTCATCCACCAATGTACTGTTTTATCCCACATCGTCACATCGGCTATCGGCTCATTTGTAACCGCTTTTAGGCTTACGGTTTCCGCATAAGTGATCGTTGAATAAAAACTTGGAAACACAATAGCGGCCACTAAACACCACTTGACTAACCACCCTTTTCTAAACCATAACAACATCAATAACATCACGGGAAACAGCAAAAAATACCCCATGTCTTTCCATGGCATTGCAGATTCATTATTTAACTGCATATGGCGTTCAATATTACGGTTAAGTGCCTTGATATCACTATCATCAATGGTCACTTCCACTACGCTCCCTTGCGTGTTTTTTGCGAGGGACTTAAGTGATGCCAAATCAAGAGGTTCATTACTGATGCGGTCTTTATTGCCCGCCGCTAACACCAATAATTGATGAGGACTGACGGCAAAATAATCTTTAAACGCTTCAATTGTTACCGAATTAACGGCGTCAGTAATGAGCAATACCGTACCTACATTTTCAGTACTTAGTTGCGGTTCAATTAACGCTAGCGCTGTTTCGGCGCTCTTGCCTTTTACTGGCATAATATCAGGCTGAATCGCCGCTAAAAAAGGCGCAAAAACAGCATCATCTTTGGTTAATGGCATCGCTAAATGCGCTGAACCTGCAAAAACGACTAATCCAGTTTTCCCCCCCTGACGTAATGCAATTAAATCTCGAATCTTTTGTTTCGCACGTTCTAAGCGATTAGGGGCAAGATCTTTTTGTAACATAGATTCACTGTTATCAAGCACAATCAATAAAGCGGCTTTATCTTCCCCAAAAGGTGAAGCTTCACGTTCCCATGTTGGACCCGCACACACAATAATGGCCACCAGCATGGATACACTTAACAACTTCAGCGGTAATTGTTTTTTCCAACCACTATCACCAATGGTTAAAACTTGACGCAAATGTTGCGGTAGTTGTTGCTGCCATTCATTGTTTGAATCTTGTTTCCAGCGTAAATAAATCACAATGGACAAAGGAACCAAGAGCAATAACCACCATGGGCGAATAAAATGAAAATTATCGACAATTTGTTGCCACATCAGGGAATTAAACATGTTTTTCTCCTGAGTGTAGCGTGGTTTTATTTAACGATGGTGTCAACTGTCGCCTCATCGTTGCAACCCCAAATCCAAACAGATACATCACCACAATTAACATAATTGGATATTGATGAACCGACTTTTTAGGTCGATATGTGGTGCTTTCATATAACTGTGGCTCTAATTTACCAATTGCCGCATAAGCTTGTTCTAACTCATTTCGATTAATGGCTTGAAATGCTTGCCCTCCAGATACTTCCGCAACCCGATTAATCACATCCATATCTAATGCTTTCTCACCAACTGTTGTAGGATCCCCCATAGCAATCATATGAATACGAACATTTTTAGCCGCAGCAACTTTAGCGGCATCAATCGGCTCAACATAGCTACCAGTATCATTACCATCAGTTAATACAATCGCGACTTTCTCTCGGGGTTTCTCATTTTGGTGTTGGGAGTCAGTTGAAGTAGAAAGTTCAGCAGATGCACTTTGTTCAAACACTTTAATCGCGAGCCCGATTGCATCACCCAAATGGGTACTTTGACCAGCCATTGCCACATCAGTTTGATTTAAGAGTGCTAACCATGCTTTTTGATCGGCTGTAAACGGTGTTTGTACAAATGCTGCGTCACCAAATAAAATCAGCCCTAAGCGATCTCCTTGACGCGTTGTTGCAAAATCAGCTAATACTTCTTTCGCTGCATCTAAGCGCGATATTTTTTGAATACCGCCATTATCAGATGCTGTTTTTGAGACAAAATCTCGCTCAGCCATTGAACCGGATAAGTCTACAACCACCATCACATCTCGCCCTAGACTTTCTCGTGTTTGTGGTGGTCCTAAAATAGTCGGCTTAGTTAATGCAAAAATTAATAAGCACCATGAAATAATAAGCAAGGCTTTTTGCCAATAACTGGCTCTTAACTGACCTGCCCCCTCAGACGGTACTTCATCTAACGCTTGGACTAGCACATCAAAAAAAGGCACTTTTATCGCTGATTGACGGGTGCGATAAGCGGGAATAAACCAATAAATAATAATCGGTAATGGTAATAGCCATAACCAATATGGATTCACTAACTCCAATTGACTAAACAACATTTTGGCCTCCATTTTTCTTTAAATGAAGTTCACCATGTTCGACTAACCATTGCTGGCATAATGTCATTAGTGCTGATAATTCTTGCTTGGATAATAGACACTGTTTTTGCACCAAAGACCGCATCCACTTCTGACCAAGATCATCATTAAAGAGTGTAGTTTGTGGTGAGCGATACTCATCTAAATCATTGAGGAATTGGTCACCAAAAGTATTGTTTTTTTGAGGGTTAAGATAAATTAATACCGCCTTCATCACTTCAAATACATCTAAAGGCCATGATAATGGCATACTGGTGCTATTTATTGAGGCTTGCATGACGCTCATCAGAGCCATTGCTTCTCGGCGGTAACGGTTATTCCACCACAACCTAATCGATTGAATAACATAATATAAAGCAACAACAATCAAAATAGCCGCAACAATTTTCCAGCCAATAGTTTGAGGAAACCAGCTCACATGATCAGGTATTGTCACCTCACTCATATTTCTTAACATGTAATTACTAGGTGGCGCATGAATGCTCATTATCGGCCTCCAATTGCACGTTTAAATTGTTCAAGATGATGACCCGACGTATCTGCTTCAATCAATGGCATCCCTTTTGTCGCCATCAGTTGAATTAATTGCTCTTTCTTTAAATCTTGATGTTTACCTAAGCCTTTATTGGCTAAGTCAAACCGCTTAGCATCACTTAAATTAAGTTGATACGATCCATCCCCCACCACCCAATGGCTGTATTGCGATGGAAACTGAGATTCAAAAGGATCAGAAATTAATACCCCTAATACATCATTATGTTTTTGTAGATGTTTCAGATGGGTAATTTCATCAACCGTGGCTCCATGCCAATCACTTAAAATAATGATGGTGGCTTCTTTGAGTTTCAAACGACCTAATAACGTAACAAATTGAGTAAATCCAACCTCATAGTTATCATTACTGCTGACATCAAGCGATTGATTCACATCAGACAATAGCTGTAATCGATGCAGCAGATCAGCTTGAGATCGCTTTGGCTTTAACCAATGTATTTGATGAGGGGTATTAATAATAAAACCAACGCGATCGCTGTCTTTAAGAATACGCCATGCGGTCAATGCCGCTAATTCTGCGGCAACCACAGATTTCATGGTATCAATGGATGAAAAGAACATACTACTGCGTTGATCGACACAAATAATAAAATTACGATCTTTCTCTTCGGTATATGAGCGAACATGGGGTTTTCCCGTTCGCAGCGTCACCTTCCAATCAAGATTACGAATGTCATCCCCTAATTGGTAATGTCGTAACTCTTCAAAATTTAACCCCCGTCCTCGAAAAATAGACGAATGGCGACCCGACAACGCTGTACCTGCTTTTAAATTGGGTAATAAACTGAAAAATCCCGCTTGAGATTGTAATTTAATTAGTTGGCTATATTCACAATGAATACGGCTATCTGTGCTTTTTTTACTCATAAAAAGCCCTACCCAATAACAACATAATCCAACAATTCATCTATCACTTGTTGTTGAGTCACACCATCAGCTAATGCGTCATAGCTCAACGTAATCCGATGTCCTAATACCGCGTGCGCCATTGCTCGAATATCATCAGGTTCAACATAATCTCTCGCTTGTAGCCATGCATAAGCACGGGCACATTTGTCTAATGCAATTGAAGCGCGAGGACTTGCTCCCACCTCTATCCAACGAGAAAGTGACGATGCTAAATAACGTTCAGGTTTGCGCGTTGCCATCACTAACGCCACAATATAACGTTCGCTAATTTCAGATATTTCCACCAGCGCAAGCTCAGCTCGTGCTTGCATCACAATGGAGGGATCTAATTGAATATTGGTATTAGTATGATTTTTTGTAATCTCAGCGGTTAACTTAGGATCGGTTTCTTCACCGCGCACAAGACGAATAATCTCAAGTTCAGCGTCATCATCAGGGTAATCAACGCTGACCTTCATTATAAATCGATCCATTTGCGCTTCGGGTAGTGGATACGTTCCTTCTTGTTCTACGGGGTTTTGCGTTGCTAACACCATAAAAAGTTCTGGTAATACGTGCGTTTTATCACCGACGGTTATTGTTCTTTCTGCCATCGCTTCCAATAACGCCGCTTGAACTTTTGCGGGTGCGCGGTTAATTTCATCAGCAAGCACAATACTATTAAAAATAGGTCCTGCTTGAAAATGCAATTGCGGTTTACCATTTAATTCTTGATAGACTTCAGTTCCTGTTACATCGGAAGGCAGTAAATCAGGCGTAAATTGAATTCGTCCAAATGAGGTCTGCAAATTATCCGCCAATGACTTAACTGAGCGTGTTTTTGCCGTGCCGGGTAATCCTTCAAGTAAAACGTGTCCCTGCGTTAATAACCCAATAACAAGTGCACGAACCACATCGGATTGACCAATCACCGATGCCTCGACTTGAGAGATAAGCGTTGTAATAGCCTGTTGAGTTTGATTCATGTTTTCTCCTTATGCCCACTTACCTGATGATTGACTACGTATTATCTTAATCAAATCCGCCATAACTATTGGTTATAGACCTCATCAATAAAGCCGTTTTTTGAGTGCATCAATGACATTTTTAGGGGCGTATTGTTCCAACTGAGTAATACAGACTTTTGCTTGTGATGATTTCGCTTTTAACAACAGATCACACTGGGCAAATAAATGTTGCGGATTTGCACTTAAACTGAACGCTGTTGCTAATGCAGTTGCTGCTTGATTGGTATTACTCTGTTCTAGAGAAAGACCATAAACATACCAATATTGCGCATTTTGAGGATCAACGGCTGTCGCTTGTTCAAAATAAGTGGATGCTTGTGCTTTGTCGTTTAGGCGTAGTAATGCAAGACCTGTGCTATAGCGTAATACCCCAGATTTAGGTTGCGCGGTGATCCCTTGTTGCATTAATTCAATACCTTTAACTTCATTGCCTTGCGCTCGATATAAATCAGCAAGATTGACATAGCTATTAACAAAATAAGGCTCAACTTTTATTGCCTTTAAATATGCCTGTTCTGCCTTTTTAAATTCTCCCTGAGCACGATAAACATTGCCTAAGTTCGTCATTCCAAAGCCTCTGTCGGCATTAAATAATTGAATTTCAATGTACTCATCTAATGCTGGAGATAACTGTTCTCGCTGTAATGGGTTCCACTCTGGCCAATATGCCGCTAATGCTCCTGCCGCTTCCGTTCGCACGCCAAGTACCTTATCGGTTAATAACGGCGATAATATCTGCCACCGATCGTAAGCTGAATATCCAGCGGAGCCTTGAATTGCGCCTAAACGTATTAATGGATCGTCATGTTTTATCGCCCGCCCCAAAGCTACGACCGTATTCTTACTTGGAAAAGCACCTAAGCGCTGTAATGCTGAACCACGAATGATCCCCGCTTGTTTTATATCTTGAGCGGTGTAAGACAGTGCATCACCTGCGCCTCGATAATTAATATCTGCGGCATAAAATGCGACCGCAAAATGTTGTTGATTTCGATAAGGTGAATCAGGGAACCATTGACCAACGTGTTTATCTGCCCAAGCATCATCTTGTTGTTGATGACATTGAGTACAGACATTGGGGGTACCAATATTTTTACTTAAATCAGGACGGGGAATTTGCCAACTATGATCACGCCGTGCGTCCACTCCCATATACGTCGTTTCAGGCATATGGCAAGTGGTACATTGTGACGCTTCCGTGTTTGCTTTATGAAAAGTATGTTTTTCGGGCGTATATTCAGATGCTATATGGCATTGACTACAGACGGCCTGCTCAGGAATCTCTAATTTGGTTGAATGCGGATTGTGACAGTTGGTACAAGTTACCCCTTTTTCAGCCATTTTTGACTGCATGAAAGAACCATAAACATAATCTTCATCATAAATCTGACCATCATTATGGTATAACTCAGACGTAATTAAGCTCGGCAAATAACTGTCTAGCAGTGAACCTTTAACGTGGGCTTGGTCTTCATTTAATTGCACTCGACGACTATGACATTGCGCACACACCGTTATTTGATCTGTAAGTTGAATTTCTTTGGGCTGCAAAGTTGAATGCCCTTCTTTAAACACCCATTCTTTGACAGACTTACTTAAATCACGTTCAAAACCATAATGAGCCGTAGTGTTTTTTTGCTCACTTTTAGCCCATGAAATATGATCACTGGCAGGCCCATGACAAGCTTCACAACCAACGTTTATTTCAAACCATTGGGTGTTATAAGTATTCGTTTTAGCATCATAATTTTTCTTAACATCGGTAGAATGACAATCTGCACACATGAAGTTCCAATTCTGGCCAGTGTTAGTCCAATAAAACGCGTCTGTATTTTCCATTTCAGGATAAAGATGATACCAACGCTGTCCTCCTTGCTCTTGCGCTCTAGCATCCCAAGCAAATGGAATCAATTGAATACGTCCATCGTCAAATTCCACCATATATTGCTGTAGTGGTTCAAAGCCAAAAGTATAACTAATTTTATAATCATGAAACTGGTTATCAGGCCCTTCAATATTGACCCAATATTGATCGCCTTTAGTAAAAAAACGATTCACTTTGCCTTTAAATGTAAACGTTACATCATTAAAATCACCCAACACACTGTTTTTATCAGCGTGTTTCATCGCCATGTCATGATCAGACCCTTGCCATGCCTTAACTTGATCGTTATGACAATCAATACACTGATCACTACCTACAAAATCCGCAGCAAAAGCCGTTGATGTCAACATCATTAGACTTATCCATACTTGGCAAAAAATAGCGAATACTGTTTTATCAATCATATACATCCTTGTATTGATATTAACTAACCCTTTGTATTTAAAATATATTATAGCGATACTTCAGATATAGCTTATATCGGATGAATTTTCCATTTACATTAGTCTTTATGTGAATAAAAGCGGCTTATTCTAGAATGAAAATGGGCCCCGAAGAGCCCAAATATTAGTCAATGCTTAATTACTTATTATGCGGTTGTTGAAGTTTTTCCATTACTTGATCCAAACTAAAACTTGCCGCTTTTTGACGTGGTGGAAACTCTTTAAAGGTTTCTAGATATTTGCCTACATACGCTTGTGCCGGAACAAACATATACGCGTGATCTAATAACCAATCATAGTAAGTATTTGACGTCACATCAGCCACTTCATATGGGTCCATACGTAAATTAAATAGTTTAGGCACACGTAAGGTCACAAAAGGTTCAGCCCAGATTTGAAGAGTACCTTTCGCGCGTTGCTCCATGAACACGGCTTTCCATTTGTTATAACGCAGCGCCGCTAAATCACCATCATCGGTAAAGTAGAAGATTTCATCACGACGTCCTTTGTCTTCTTTTCCTGTTAAATAAGGTAAGAAGTTATAACCATCAAGATGGTTTTTAAAACTCTTATTACCGAGTTTAGTGCCATCTTTTAGCTCTTCTTTAATCTTGTCATTACCTGCTGCGGCTGCAAATGTTGGTAGCCAATCCATGTGGTGCATAATTTCATTGGATACAACACCAGGCTGAATCTTACCCGGCCAACGAACCATTGCAGGAACACGGTATGCGCCTTCCCAGTTGGTATTTTTCTCACTACGGAACGGTGTTGTACCCGCATCTGGCCATGAGTTCATATGAGGGCCATTATCAGTTGAATAAAAGACAATGGTATTATCTTTAATGCCTAGCTTATCTACCGCTTTTAATAATTCACCAACATGGTTATCGTGCTCAACCATACCATCAGCATAATTACTGATACCGGTTGAACCTTGAAGCTCAGGCTTCACGTGGGTTCTAAAGTGCATACGAGTTGCATTCCACCACACAAAGAAAGGTTTATCCGCTTTCACTGCCCGTCCCATGAAATCAATCGCGGCAGCCGCCGTTTCATCATCAACCGTTTCCATACGCTTACGGGTTAATGGGCCGGTATCTTCGATCTTACCGTCAGCATAAGAATGGATGACACCACGAGGGCCAAATTTTTTGCGAAATTCTGGATCTTTAGGGTAATCAATATTTTCAGGTTCTTCCTCTGCATTTAAGTGATAAAGATTACCAAAAAATTCGTCAAAACCATGGTTTGTAGGTAGCATTTCATCTTTATCACCGAGGTGATTTTTACCAAATTGCCCCGTCATGTAACCTTGAGGTTTAAGTACTTCAGCAATGGTTGCATCTTCGGCTTGTAAACCAATATCAGCGCCAGGTAATCCGACTTTACTTAATCCAGTACGAAGCACCCCTTGCCCAGTAATAAATGTAGAACGTCCAGCGGTACACGATTGCTCACCATAATAATCGGTAAACATCATTCCTTCTTTGGCAATACTATCAATATTAGGCGTTTTATATCCCATCAGACCAAAGGTATAAGCACTAATATTAGATTGCCCAATATCATCGCCCCAAATAACTAATATATTTGGCTTTTCTGCTGCAACAGAATAGCCAGAAGCGCCCATCAAAACGGCCGCTAAAATACTTAATCGGCGTTGAGTTCCCTTTCTAACTGTCATATAAACTCCTGTATACACGAGTAAAAAACACCTTTAAATGTATAGCTCAGAGAGTACATTTTAGCTAACATGAATTAACACACAGGTCACATTTAACAGCGAAAAAATGCAACAAATAACGCCGTTACTGACAATCTTATTAATATCAACAAAATAGATTAGCAATATCCTAAGTACCTATTAAAAATAAACTTATATCACCAAAACATGAGATAAAGCTCTCACTTTTCAGCAATATCATGCTCATCGTAAAAACATATAAAACTAATAAAAATCAATATGTTAATAGAAATAATAACTTTTGGTTATAACGCCTATAAAGCGACGCATTTTTATTACTCACTTAGAGTACCTAAAATTAATCGCAACTAATGGGACTTATGCATGGCGAATCACCTTAATAAAATTGCACTTAGTATTGGACTACTTGCCGCGTCAGGATCAACAATGGCTGCATCTCAACCGAATATACTTGCCATTTTTGGTGATGATGTCGGTTATTGGAATATCAGTGCTTATAACCAAGGCATGATGGGATATAAAACCCCCAATATTGACAGAATAGCTAATGAAGGGGCACTGTTTACCGATCACTATGGACAACAATCTTGTACCGCTGGACGTGCCGCCTTTATTACAGGTCAAGAACCTTTCCGTACCGGTTTGTTAACTATCGGTATGCCTGGATCGGAGCATGGCATTCCTGATTGGGCACCAACTATCGCTGATCTATTAAAAGATCAGGGTTATATGACGGCACAATTTGGTAAAAACCATTTAGGCGATCAAGATAAACATTTACCAACCAACCATGGCTTTGACGAATTTTTTGGTAATCTTTATCACTTAAATGCCGAGGAAGAACCTGAGACCTATTACTACCCTAAAGATCCAGAATTTCATAAAAACTATGGCCCTCGTGGTGTAATCAAATCCTATGCTGACGGTAAAATCGAAGATACCGGACCAATGACACGTAAACGTATGGAGCATGCCGATGAAGAATTCCTAAGTTCTTCTTTGGCCTTTATGGAAAAAGCCGTTAAAGCTAATAAACCATTCTTTATCTGGCATAACACTACACGTATGCACGTTTGGACACGATTGCAAGAAAAATACCGTGGCGCATCAGGTGTCAGCATTTATGCAGATGGCATGATGGAACATGATGATCAAGTGGGTATTTTATTGGATAAACTTGATGAGCTCGGCATTACTGATAATACTATCGTTATTTATTCCACCGATAATGGCGCTGAAACAGTAACGTGGCCTGATGGCGGTGCTACACCATTTTATGGCGAAAAAGGCACAACATGGGAAGGCGGTATGCGTGTGCCTCAGTTAGTACGTTGGCCGGGCACAATCAAACCTGGAACTAAAATTAATGAAATGATGGCACACCAAGATTGGCTTCCAACCTTACTTGATGCTGCTGGTGTTCCAGATGTAAAAGAAAAACTGGCTAAAGGCTATAAAGCCAATGGCAAAGAATTTAAAGTTCATATTGATGGTTACGATTTCAAACCACTATTTGAAGGCAAAGTAGATAAAGGACCACGTGAATCACTGCTTTATTTCACGGCTAATGGTGAGTTAAATGCTGTGCGCTGGAAAGATTGGAAACTGAATTTCGCCGTAATGGATGGCAATATCTCAAATGCCGTTCGTCAATCACCAAACTGGCCTCAGATTATCCATCTACGTGCAGACCCATTTGAAAAAGCGCCTCATGAATCTGGAATGTATCTACGTTGGATGGCTGACAACATGTGGTTATTCGTACCCATGCAAGACGTATTAAGCCAATTCTTTGAGACCCTGCCTAATTACCCAATGCAGGTAAGTACCCAAATGAATCCTGCTGCCATCAACGCTGAGTCACTTGGATTAAAAGCGAAAATGCAGCAATTAGATAAGCTGCAACAACAAATGGAAAAATTAAACATTAAGTAGTTAATTACAAACAATAAAAAAGCACCATTTCGGTGCTTTTTTTATTTTATCGTAAAAAATAACTGCTATGCCGACTCTTTAACTAAAGCGACAATCGTCCATCCCGCTTTTGCTTCTTGCGTTGAAGTGACGGTAAACGGAACAAGATTTTGCTTTAAATCAATCGCAAACAATGGAATAAGTGATGAACCTTTATACTGCTGAAAATAATCTTCCAGTGTAAAGTTATCACTTAATTTAGTGTGTTTAATTTCTCCACCTTGGTTAATTAAACTCGCCAATTTTTTATAACTGATATCATCGCCAAATAGAACCGATCCGCTGTGAGCTTGAGTCGCAGAGTGCTTCTCTAGGCCACTATTATGCCGACGACCATTTAAACGAAAAATATTACGTTGTCCAAAATCTGTTTCATAATGGCTGGCGGCAACTGCATTAAAGTGTTTATCTGGAGTAAGTGCTAACAAATGGCCCACCCCAATTAAATCCAAATATTCATCAGCATGACTAGAGACCGCATTACCATAATAGGTTTCTAAACCGGCCATTCGAGCTGCGCGAATATAATCCCAGTTAGAATCAGTCATCACCACTCGACAATCGTATTTTTTAAGCGCTAATCCAATTTCTCGCGCAACATCATTAGCGCCAACAATTAAGAAGCCCTTTGGTGATGGTTCAGCAACCCCTAATAAACGAGCAATAGGACGAGCAGTTAAACTTTGTAGTACCACCGTGCCGATAATCACCATGAAAGTCAGTGGTACTAACAGTTGAGCTCCAGCAACACCATCATCGATTAATTTCAATGCAAATAAAGCTGAAATTGCTGCGGCAACAATACCTCTAGGTGCAACCCAAGCTAAAAATAATTTTTCTTTAAATGCTAACTGACTAAACATTGTCGAAATAAAAATAGACGCAGGTCTTGCAACTAATTGAATCACCACAAATAACGTAATAGCCCCCCAACCTAATGCATGGAAATCAGCCAATTGAATACGGGATGCTAGAATTAAAAATAACCCTGAGATTAATAAAATAGTCAGGTTTTCTTTAAAGTGAAGAATATGGCGAATATCAACATCTTTTGCATTAGCAAGCCACATACCCATAACGGTAACAGCTAATAATCCAGCTTCAGATTCAAGCACATTCGCGCCAGCAAACACGCCCAACACAACGGCCAATACAGCAAACGGTTGTAAATATTCTGGTAAAAGATGATTACGCAGCACATAAGCGATAAACCACCCCGCTACAGCACCAATGACGAGTCCAACCAACAGCATTAAACCAAAGACTTCAAGGCTGTGCATTTGGCTACTAGAAACAATAAACTCGTATACGATCACCACAAAGATCGCCCCAATAGGGTCAATCAATATTCCTTCCCAACGTAAAATATTGGCAAGTTTAGCTTGTGGTCTTACTGTCCGTAATAAAGGCACTATCACTGTTGGCCCCGTTACAACAGTCATAGAGCCAAACAAGAACGCCAATGACCAACTGAAATCTAATAAATAGTGCGTTGCAATACTGGTAATAACCCATGTAATAATCGCACCAATAGTAACAATACTTTTTACGTTTTTTCGCACCGTTTTTATTTCAGCAAAGTTTAAGGTTAGGCTCCCCTCAAACAAAATTACGGCCACGGCTAATGAAATCAGTGGAAACAGTAAATCACCAAACAGAATATTAGGGTTAAATATGCCTGTCACAGGGCCAATTAATAAACCAGCAATAAGCAATAATAAAATCGCGGGTAATTTCATACGCCATGCAAGCCATTGACATCCAAGCCCTAGTACCCCAAGGCCTGCAATCGTCAATCCAATCATTTCTTGATGCATAAATGGATACTCTTTAAAAAATACAACACAAATAGCAGCACGATGTCATCCCCTTAAATCATTAGCTTGAGAATGCTAATTTAGAGACAATGTATGCACATACGCTACAATTAAATCACAATACAGATACAATAAACTAGCAACCATTATGATTATTCTGTTTTACAATAACAAAAAAGCCGATGGTGGCTTTATTTACAAAGCACAACATCGGCATAATTATAATGGTTATAAGGGCTGGTATGTCAGTTAACGTAGTTGACGTGAACGGAAGTTACGACCTTTAATACGACCTTTTTCTAATTTTTGTAAAGCCTCACGAGCGACCTCACGTTTAACTGCAACATAAGCACAGTGATCAAATACATTGATCTTACCCACAGCTGCGCCCGCAATACCTTTATCACCCGTTAATGCGCCTAAAATATCACCCGGACGTACTTTTTGCTTCTTACCGCCATCGATCATTAACGTGATCATTTCAGGACGGAAAGTCGGTTGATCTAATAAATTACCGGCAGGTAAAGCTTCGCCTTCAATGTCACGATCAAGATAATCTTCAAGTAATTTAACTTTGTAATGCTCTTTATCGCTAAATAATGAACATGCAATACCTTTACTACCCGCACGACCAGTACGGCCAATACGGTGAACGTGCACTTCTGTATCACGTGCTAAATGGTAATTAATTACCATATCAAGATTATCAATATCTAAGCCACGAGCTGCAACGTCAGTCGCCACTAGGATTGATTTACTTTTATTAGAGAACAGAACTAAAGTACGGTCACGCTCACGTTGTTCTAAGTCACCATGCAATGCAATAGAACTGAAGCCAAAGTCTTCTAAGTCATCAGACATCTCTTGTGCTTCACGTTTGGTGTTACAGAAGATCACACATGATTCTGGACGATGCTGATTCAATAATAAACGCACAGCATCTAAACGCGCTTCATTACCACTTACTTTGTAAAAGTGCTGTGAGATACTGCTATCGTCATGGCTAGATTCTACTTTTACTTGCACTGGGTTTTTCATGATGCGCTTTGCAATAGAAGCAATTTGATCTGGGTAAGTTGCACTGAATAACAATGTTTGGCGATCACTTGGAGCGGCATCAATAATCACGTCTAATGAGTCTTGAAAACCCATTTCTAGCATACGGTCAGCTTCATCAAGCACTAACGTGTTTAGCTCATCAAGGCATAAGAAACCTTTTTGAACATGCTCTTCAATACGACCAGGCGTACCCACAATAATGTGCGCACCGTGTTCTAATGAACCAATTTGAGGTCCAAATGGCATACCACCACATAAAGTCAGCACTTTAATGTTATGAATAGCACGCGCTAAACGACGAATCTCTTTAGCCACTTGATCGGCAAGTTCACGTGTTGGACATAATACTAACGTCTGTACACGGAAACGTTTTACATTAAGGTTATTTAATAATCCTAAGCCAAACGCTGCGGTTTTACCTGATCCTGTTTTACCTTGAGCAATGACATCCTTGCCATCAATAATAAGTGGAAGACTCTGAGCTTGAATAGGTGTCATTGCTTCATAACCTAAAGAGTCTAAGTTACTCAATAGATCAGAATGAAGATTTAAGGTAGAAAATGCCGTCTGACTCAAAATGATGTCCTGTAAACGTCAACATACCCATCTCACCGTAAAAAGAGGTGTCGATATGCTGTTTAATATAAGGTTGCACGCTATAACACATGCATAAGGGCTGCGACACTAACAGCTAATGACTACGCTGACAATGCTATAAATAAACACGCTTATTTTAGCAAACATAATTTATTTTTGAAAATGCTACCACAGCAGTCCTAATTAGCACTGGCAACCCATCAATAATCCCCCTTTCTTGGCTGACGTTATCCCTGTTACGTATTATAAAATCGCGGCTCATATATACCCGACCAATTTAGTCGGGTATGCTGTTTTTCATAAACGTTATCGATTATTACGCCCAATAAAAACAAGGAAATATCATGAGTCAGTATGTTGTTTGTGCTCTGTATAAATTTGTCGATCTAAAGCATTATCTTACATTGCGTCAACCCATGCAGGATCTGATGGAAAAGCATCACATTCGAGGCACCTTATTACTGGCAAGTGAAGGCATTAACGGTACTGTTGCCGCTGATCGTAAAGGCATTGATACATTATTAGCATGGTTAAATGCTGATGCCTCCCTCGCAGGTATTGTTTATAAAGAGTCACTTTCGAATTCTCAGCCGTTTAATCGTTCTAAAGTAAAGATCAAAAAAGAGATCGTAACGCTAGGCATTGAAGGGATTGATCCTCGCCATGTTGTAGGCACTTACGTAAAACCCAGCGCATGGAATGATCTTATTGCCGATCCTAATGTATTGGTTGTAGATACTCGTAATGATTATGAAGTTAAAATCGGAACATTTAAAGGCGCAGTTAACCCCAATACCAACACATTCAGAGAATTTCCTGATTATGTTAAAAAAAACATGGATCCGACTAAACATAAAAAAGTCGCGATGTTTTGTACTGGGGGGATCCGTTGTGAAAAATCCACTGCATATATGAAACAACAAGGCTTTGAGGACGTTTACCACCTTGAAGGTGGCATTTTAAAATACCTTGAAGAAGTTTCACCACAAGATAGCTTATGGCAAGGTGACTGCTATGTATTTGATGGCCGCGTCGCTGTAAATCATCAATTAGAACAAGCTGATTATGATATTTGTAACGCGTGTCGATTACCTATTACCGTCGCAGACAAACAATCGAATTTATATGAACAAGGTGTAAGCTGTCCTAAATGCCATGGCCACCACTCTTTGCAACAACTGGCACGATTTAGAGAACGTGAAAAACAGATCGCTTTAGCAATAGCACGCGGTGAGCAACATATTGGTGCTGAAAGTAGCTACCATAAAACACTTCGACGTACAGAAAAGTTGGCTCGAAAAAAAGAACAACGAGGCCAAGATTAACCTCAGTTAATGCAAGTTAAGTTCACTACGTGAAAAATTGCACAACCTACGTTGCTGTGCGATCATAATATTATCGATTTGAGATATCGCTACTCTACCAACGTCTATTATTATTGATGGGTAGAGCAGCTGTGATCCCCTTTACAGCAGGAATTAACCTTTATGAGTCAACAAGACAATGACCTCATCAAAGCAAGTGAAAATAACTTACAAAATGAATTTAATACTCCCCAATTTCAAATTGCTCGAGTACTGAGTATTACATTTAATGTCATTCTAATTCTTGCTCAAATAAAATTACTCAAAGACCACGAAATTGATATAAAAACCTATGGTGTTTTCATTTTTTGTAATATCAGTATATTAGTTAATATCCTTGCACCAAGGCTAACAAAATTAACACTAAAACAAGTAGGTAAGTACACAGCAATACCAACTATCATTAGTGTGTTTTTATTTCTTAGCCAAACCTTCGCTTAGATAGACAATAAATATCTGATTAATCACCTAACGAAATTAAGTGATTAATCAGCTATTGAGTAAAACGATAACAATTAATATTATAACGGTTATTCTCTTTTACTCTTTCCTTTAATAAGCTTTTATATCAAATTTTAATAGCATTCGAGGTAACACATCATCAAGGTTTTGCACATCATTATCATTTAATTCAATGAGATTGAATCCATACTTTGTATACAGATCTTGTTTTATTTTCTTACGACTAGCATATTTAGGATCATCTTCTAATCCCCAAAATTCGATATATACCTTGCCAGTTGGAAGATAAAAATCACAATATAAATCTTCTTCAATCGGTAATTTTCGCTCATAGGCATGTACTATACCCGCCATATATAGCCAATTATCAATCAGCATTTCAGCTTTAGAGCGAACATAATGACCATCAGCGGCACGGTGTTTCGCTTCAAATTTTTGTCTAAAGTTAGATACGGAATTATCGGTACTTTTAACCTCTGCATTTATGCCTGTAATTTCATTAACAGAATGCAGTAAACTGCTATTTTTTAGTACTGTTTCATCCCATATTACATAGGGGATACCCGTACGTGAGTCTTCTTTTTGAACACCACCTAATCGAGAGCCAGATTGACTGACTTTCCAACCTTTTACCGCTTTATTGATCCAGCCTAATTCATCAAGTATTTAGTTTATCTTCTGTGATGATAATTTAAAATGGGTACTTATTTGAGTTGCTGATAGTTTTTTCCCATCAAACAATGGCGTAGTAATAATTTCTAATGCTTCAAGCCAAACGATATACTGTCCAAACTGAGATGATTGTTTATATTCCCCTTGTGCGGCTTTACCAATATCTGTTAACAACCATTCTTTATTATCACGAATAATATAACCAGCTTCAGCTAACTCACTAAATAAATTCTTAGCAACCAACCCCTTTGCTTTTGCTAACTGCGACGTTGATATTTTAGATGTCATCATACTCATCACCATAGTTAAATTTATAATAATATTAACTTTAGTGACCAATAGTTATAAGTAAAAAATACACTAATGTCACTTTCAACATGCATTCACTATAAAATTAGAGGTGTATCAAAAATATGACTATTTAAAATCCTAAATAATATGTGTTTTGATAATACATATTATTCCCTGACGCTCACAAATACTCATTCAAGGCCAATGAGTTATCTAATCTCATGCTTTTTACCACCGTTAATTAATAGATTAAATATAAGCTATCTTATTTAAAATTCACCAACATCAAAATTAAACCTTTATCACACAAATAAATACCCAAAAGGTATTTATTTATAAAATGGTGATTTTAATCACAAAACGTATTCCTTATAAACCTTATTGTAATCGCAAATGAGAGCGCTCTCATAACCAATCAAATCACAAAAGGCATTGAAATGAAAAAGATTTTACTTTGTTGTGCAGCAGGTATGTCAACCAGCATGTTAGTTAAGAAAATGCAACAAGCTGCAGAAGAACGTTCATTAGCAACGATGATTAATGCTATTTCGATTGCTGATATTGAAGATCATTTACCACAATATGATGTGGTATTACTTGGCCCTCAAGTTAAATATGAACTGGCTCGAATTACAGAACTTGCAACACCATTAAATACACCCGTTGCTGTTATTAATATGATGGATTACGGCACCATGCGGGGCGATAAAGTATTAGATACAGCCTTAGCTTTAATTGGTTAATTTATACCTCTTCTTTATTTTTATTATTTTAGTATCAATACAGCACGGCTTATACCGTGCTTGTAGGATTTATTATTGAAAGGAGTTCACTATGGGCCTTTATGTTTCGATGATGAACATCGTTGAAAATAAAATAGCACCCATTGCAGCTAAAATTGGCGGTCAACGTCATATTATAGCCATTCGTGATGGTTTTATTTCAGCCATGCCTTTTTTAATTATTGGCAGCATTATGTTAATTGTTGCTAACCCACCTTTTGATGCTGATACTCAATCATCTTTTGGTCAATGGTGGCTCCATTTCGCAAAAAGTAATTGGGACATAATTACTATGCCCTATTTTATGACAATGGGGCTCATGGGCATTTTTGTCAGTTTAGGGACCGCATATAGTTTAGCTAAATCATATAAATTAGATGGCCTAACCGCAGCGATGTTATCATTAACCGCTTTCTTATTGGCTGCCGCACCACAAATTCAAAATAAAATGTCGATGGACTTTCTTGGTGGTGAAGGGGTATTTACCGCAATAATTTGTGCATTATGGTCTGTTGAGTTAATTCATTTATTAAAAAAATACAACATCACTATCAAAATGCCAGAGCAAGTACCACCAGCGATTGCACGTTCATTTGAATTATTGTATCCCGTTATTGGTATTATGATCACGGTGTACCCTATTAGCTTATTCTTACAAAGCCAATATGGGTTATTACTTCCAGCGGCAATCATGCAACTGTTCCAACCGTTAGTCGCCCTCGGTGACACCCTACCCGCAATCTTAATCGCTTTATTAATTGCTAACTTATTATGGTTTGCAGGGATTCACGGTGACAATATTGTAACCGGCCTTCTTAACCCTATTTTTATGGCAAACCTTGCCACTAATGCTGCTTTAATGTCAAAAGGCATGGATACCACGCAAATACTAACCGCCCCTTATTGGTCATTTTATATTTGTGTTGGCGGGTCTGGTTCAACATTAGTCTTAGCATTCCTTTATCTTCGTAGCCGCTCCATTCATTTACGTACCATTGGTAAACTTAGTGTTATCCCTGCCATCTTTAATATCAATGAACCGCTAATTTTTGGTTCCCCAGTAGTAATGAACCCATTACTTTTCTTCCCATTAATTATTGTTCCGATGATCAATGCAACTTTGGCTTATTTTGCTCTGCATTTAAATCTCGTTCAAAAAATGATTGCAATGGCACCATGGACAACGCCTGCTCCTATTGGCGCAATGATTTCAGCTGCTTGGGATTACCGCGCATTTATCTTAGTTATTGTACTGATGGTGATTGATACCGTTATTTGGTATCCATTCTTCAAAGCATATGAAAAACAATTAGTTGAACAAGAAATCGACACGACGCCTGCTATGGCTAATGCCTAAGTATTACATTGTTATTAAAGGAAATATCATGGATATCGAACAAACTATTATGGAATTATTGGTCACAGCAGGCAGTGCTCGAAGTGCATCATTAATGGCCATTCAAGCCGCAAGAAAAAATGATTTTGAACAAGCACAACATTTCATCGATGAAGCCAAAGCAGCCATTAATCAAGCCCATAAAATTCAAACAAATTTAATTGGTCTTGATGAAGGCGAAGGCAAATTAAAAGTGACCTTAATCGTCGTCCATGCTCAGGATCATTTAATGAATGCCATGGTGATTCAAGATTTAGCACAAGATTTTATTGAATTGTACCGTCGTACTTCTGCTTTATAAGATAAGGAATAACAACATGAACACAGCAAAAATTGCCATTATTGGTGGCGGCAGCAGTTATTCACCTGAACTTATTGAAGGTATTATTCAACGTTGGCAACAAATCCCATTGCATGAGATCGCATTAGTTGATGTTGAAAAAGGCCACAATAAAGTAGAGATCATTGCCGCATTAACACGTCGAATGTTAGATCATAATGGGCTCTCAGATGTTACCGTCAGCGTGCATTTTTCCCCAGATGAAGCCATCAAAGGTGCTGATTATGTTCTAACCCAATTTAGAGTCGGTCAACTACCTGCACGTGCCGCTGACGAACGGTTAGGGCTGAAATATGGATTACTAGGACAAGAGACTACAGGCGTCGGCGGCTTTGCTAAAGCCTTACGTACTATTCCGGTTATGCTTGATATTGCGAAAAAAGTGGAACTACTCGCGCCAAATGCATGGATCATTAATTTTACTAATCCAGCAGGTATTGTTACCGAAGCAGTCTCACGTTATAGCAATGCAAAAATTATTGGATTGTGTAATGTTCCCGTCACTATGCACCATATGATTGCGACCATGCTGAACGCTGATTATAACGATGTACAGCTGCGTTTTGCAGGTCTTAACCATATGGTCTGGGCACACGAAGTGATGTTAAATGGCGAAAATGTAACGAGTAAAGTAATTGAGATGCTTTGTGATGGTGCAGCTCTAACAATGAATAATATTAAAGAAGAACCTTGGTCGCCTGAGTTTTTACGCGCATTAGGAGCAATTCCATGCCCTTACCATCGTTATTTTTATCAAACACAAACTATGTTACAAGATGAAATAAAACAAGCAGCTAATGAAGGTACTCGAGCAGAGCAAGTCATGAAAGTGGAACAAGAGCTATTTGAGTTATATCAAGATCCTAATCTTGATCATAAACCAGAGCAACTAAGCTTCCGTGGTGGTTCATTTTATTCAGAAGTTGCGATTGAACTTGTTTGTGCTATCCACAATAACTTAGGCACACGATTAGTGGTAAATACCACCAATAATGGTGCAATTATCGGCTTACCTGATGACGCCGCCATCGAAACAGATTGTATTATCGATAGCCAAGGCGCTCATCCCTTAGCCTTTGGACATTTACCTGATTCAATGCATGGATTAACCCAACAAATAAAAGCGTTTGAACGGTTAACTATTGAAGCCGCCGTTCATGGCAATAAAGAAGCGGCATTATTAGCATTAGTCACCAACCCTTTGATTGGCGATGCGCAATTAGCACAACCTATCTTAGACGACATACTTCGCATTAATGCTCAATACCTACCTCAATTTTCTCACTAACGATATGTATAGGAATGGCTTATTATGAGTCATTCCTATTTAAAAAAGATAATTTATGGTTACATTAGAAAATGTTGCAGCCCATGCAGGCGTTTCTCGCGCAACAGTATCGCGAGTAGTAAATGGTGACAGTAACGTTAAACTTGCTACTCGCCAACGAATAGAACAAGCAATTAGCGATCTTGGCTACAGCCCTAACCCTGCCGCTCGTGCGTTAGCATCCAGTCAAAGCCAAACCTTAGGCTTAGTCACTACCTCCTATCTTGGTGGTTTCTTTGGCATGTTAATGAATAATGTCCAAACAGAAGCCGATAAAAGCCATAAACAATTACTTGTCACACAAGGGGGAGGAACCGCAGCCAATGAGCTCAAAGCGATCACTAAATTATATAACATGCGCTGTGATGGTTTAATATTACATGTGCGCTGTATGACTGATCAGCAACTTATCGATTTATCGCAAACACATGCTTTTATTTTATTAGATCGACTCGTAATGGGCCTAGAAGCTCGCTGTATTAGCTTTGATCATCACTTAGCTAGCACACTCGCTACCCAATTTCTTATCCAACATGGCCATCGTCATATTGCTTGCATTAGTGGATCACAAACTCGCACCTCCAGTCGATTACGCTATCAAGGATTTATCGATACTATGGCGGCTGCAAAACTAACACCTATCGCCTGTATTTCCGGTCAATATGATTTACCTAGTGGCTATGATGCGTGCAATCAATTGCTTCAACAGCCTCAGCGGCCAAGTGCGATTTATTGTTGTAACGAAGAAATGGCGTTGGGGGCATTATTGGCGATATCTGAATATGGGTTACGCATTCCTGATGATATTTCATTAATTTGCTATGACAGTGGCGAACGAGCAGCATTTGTTTCACCCAAATTAACCAGCCTTCATTTTCCTATTGCAGAAATGGCAACCATGGCAACAAAATTATTAATTAATCCAACCCGCATATGTGCTGCTTTTGAGCCTACTATTATTGATCGGGACTCAGTGAAATGTCTTCCGCTATCAACGAATTAATCAGACAACCTCTTAAATAAAAAGCAGTAATAATAAACTATTACTGCTTTTTTATTTAATCCATCAATGGCTTATTTATCAATAGTAAAAGTAAAGAATTGACTGGTGCCATTATCATTGTCACTCACGATGTAACCACTCGCTTTTTTATTTGTTTGGGTTTCAATCGCAATAGATTCCGCTTTTGTAATAATCGCTTTACCGTTATTTTTTAGCTCTTTAGTATAGCCAGTTAAATCAATTGATGATTTATTTGCTAAGGCTTTCAATGGTAATACACCAACAAAACTCCCCTGAATCGCGCCATCGCTGATGCTGCTATTATTATTACCTTCAACGGATGCAGTAAACAGCATGCTATCAGCATCTTTCCAATAATCGGCACCAGAGAAGCAAGCCTGTACACCATTAATTTTAGGCAATTGAACTTGATATACTTTTAAAGAAGGCAATGCTTGAGTTTTACCTTCTAAATAAGACATTAATTCATTTTTATCCATTGTGAAAATGGCATTTTTACCCTCATTACCTCTATTAAAGATAAAGATTTCATTACCAGTGCTCGCAATACCTTCAATATTGATTTTTTCTTGTTGAGTAAAGTTTGCTGCTTTATGCAGTTGAGCATATAAGTTAGACAGTGACAGTTTTTGATTTTCACCGCCATTGACAGGCATCAAATAAGCTTGCTCACGTAATACGGCTTTACTACCAGAACCCATCACTAAGTAATAAGGCTTATTAAGGTAATTAACCATTGTCATTGATTCAAAATCAGGCTTTATTTTGTAATTAATACGATTTTGTTCATTAACAGGAAAATGCTCAATCAATGTTTTGTTATTAATTTTAAAATCGTTATTAACACTAAATAGCCAAGGTGAATCATCACCTACAACCATGATTTTACCATTATTCACAACCATGCCAGAACCTGAAGAAAGATTATGATTAATGGTTGAATTCGCAATATCAAATGTAAATGAATGCGATGAATCAGCTGATGGTGAACAACCTGTAACAAGTAATGTTAGAGCGCTAAGAATACTAACTGTTGCTATTTTTTTGATATTCATTGGTATTTACACATTGAAATATTTGAGAGTAAAAAAATATTACGCTCATAATTCTAGCAAAAAAAGATATGCAAACATATATTCTATAAAACGCACTATAAAATAGCTTTAAAATTTAGTAATAAGCAAAATTTTAATACTAAAAATAATAATTGTATCTATATTATGTTTTGTTAATTAATTGAATTTTAAAAATATTATTGTTATCAATGCCAATATATTCACAAATAAACCCGATTATCAGTATAAATATTCTTTCTGGTTCTATTTTTATTCAATCTGTTTGTTTTTAACACAACTAGAGGTTTATCACCAAAAATAGATCTATATTGCGATGTTTTTTATCATTATAAAATGTATAAACGCCAACAATAAAAAGAGTAACCATAATAAATGATTACTCTTTTTTATAGGATCTTCGTATAACGGTTACCCTAAATAATTAATGACGCACCGGTTTTGCTAGCCATACTAATGGAATCAGTAATAAACATAAGATCCCTGACAACCAAAATAAATCGACCGTTGACATCATATAGGATTGCCGAGTAATGACATTATTCACCGCATCAAGGTTATTGCCCATTGAATGAATAAACTGACTGACTTGATGATTAGCAACCGTAAATCCTTCTGCAATACGTGAATGGTGAAATTCCATTCGTTGATCCCACATCGTAGTAACAATTGATGATGAAAAACTACCAAATAAAGTCCGGAAGAATGTTGATAACGCGACCGCATTAGCTATTTGATCAGGTTTAACACTATTTACAATTAAATTTTGCAGTGGCACAAAAAAAGCCAACGTTGCCGCACCCTGAATCAATTGTGGCATCATAATATAATCAAATGAAGCCGCTAAATTATAAGTACTTCGCCAAAATCCAACCACAGAAAAAATCAAAAATGCATAAGTTAAAATATAACGAATATCTATTTTTTGAACTAATTTACCAATAATAGGCGCACTCACAACCGCTAAAATACCGACGGGTGCTGTCGCATAACCTGACCATGACGCGGTATATCCCATCACCCCTTGTAACCACAGCGGTAACAATACTGTAGAGCCAAAGTAAACCATATACCCTAAGCTCATCACAATGACCGCAATCGTGAAATTTCGTTGGGTAAAGAAGCGAAAATTTACCACCGGGTTATCATGATACCATTCCCAAATGATCATACAGCCCCAAGAGAGAACAGCGACAAATGTTAATCCTAGAATTAAATTAGATTGGAACCAGTCATGATCTTTACCTAAATCAAGCATCATTTGTAGGCTACCCGCCGCCACCACTAATAGCCCAATTCCCATATAATCGACGCTTTCACGTTGGATTTTTGTTTCTTTACCTTTGAGTAGAAAAAACACTAACGCACTCGCAATAATACCGATGGGGGCATTAATGAAAAATATCCATGACCACGAGTAATTATCAGTTAGCACACCACCTAAAATTGGCCCCATAATAGGCGCAACAACAACCGTCATTGACCATAACGACATCGCTAAACCGTGTTTTTCTCTGGGGAAATTTCGCAATAAAATACTTTGTGATAACGGTGCTATCGACCCAGAAATAGCCCCTTGAATCACGCGGAAAAAAATCAACATTTCAATACTGCTCGACATGCCACATAGCATCGATGCAATAACAAACCCCATAGTGGCAAAGATAAATAATTTTACTTCACCAAAACGACGACTTAAAAACCCCGTCATTGGCATTGATATCGCATTTGCAGCACCAAACGCGGTGATCACCCAAATACCTTGATCGGTTGATACACCAAGATTACCCGCAATAGTTGGAATCGCGACATTGGCAATTGATGTATCTAAAATCATCATGAAAGTTGCCATTGATGTCGCTAAGGTAATCAATAGCAGTTTAACGCCTTTTAGTGGCACAGATTCATTCATTACATCACCTAAGCTTTAATAAGGCGGTTAACAAATGTCTCTACTTTGTTATCAACAACAGCCAAGCGTTCGTTCGTAGTCTTCTGTGCACTTTCATTGGCGGTAAACACAGCATAATCAAACGGTTTCGTCACTGTCGTTTTGGTGTCAACGGTCACTGTCATTGACATACCAACACGTAATGGATGTTGTTTAATTTGTTGTGAATCAATGTAGATACGGACAGGTACACGTTGAATAATTTTAATCCAGTTACCTGTCGCATTTTGAGCAGGAATCGCTGAAAATGCACTACCCGTACCAGCGCCAATACCCGCTACAACACCGCTATAGGTATATTTATCACCATAAAGATCAGACTTAATAGTAACGGGTTGTCCTTGCTGCATATTATGTAGCTGTGTTTCTTTAAAATTAGCTTCAACCCAAACATTATCTAATGGCACGATAGTCATTAGTGCTTGGCCTGCTTGAATTTGTTGACCCACTTGCACACTACGATTAACAACCATACCGCCTTTAGGCGCATAGATAGTGGCATTTTGTTGATCAAGGTAAACATGACGTAATTGCGCAATCGCCATTTGAACTTGAGGATTATCTAAAATGTTTTCTTGCGGCAATAATGTTTGTAGCGCTTGTAATTGTTTATTTAATGCAATTAAGTTTTGCTCTTTAATCATGACCGTATTTTTAGCATGCGATAACACTTCAGCTAATACTGAGCCATCTTTATCGCCCCCAATTCGACGCTTATAATCTTGCTTCGCTTGGGCTAACATAACTTTTTCTGCTGCTATTTGTGCTTTTAACTGCGCTATTTTCAAATAATTACTTTGTACATCGCGAACCGTATTTTTAAGGTTAGCTTCCGCTTGTTGTTGCTTTAATAACAATGGATTACGATTCAAGGTGACAAGCTGCGCACCTTGCTTAACTTGTTGAGTATCATCAACGTTGATGGCATTAACCGTGCCAGCCTCTTGTGCCGTGATCATTATTCGCTGGCCTGCAACATAAGCATCATCTGTACTTTGTGAGGTAGTCGGCATTAATAAATACGCAGCGCCTGCGGCTGCAATAACAATAAGCACAAAAACACTCATAATAGTATTGCGCTTTTTTTTAGAAGTAGAATTAAGCGGTTGATTTGTCATATTGAATCTCATCTTATTTATTGTGCTAGGTGACGGTAGTTTATTGTTAAGCGTGATAACCACCACCGAGGGCAACAATAAGTTGTAATTGATTTTGTAACGTGGCGTTATCAGCATTCGTGGTTTGAATAACCTGCTGATGCCATTTTATTTGTGCATTATTCATTTCTGAAAAGCTGGCTAATCCACGTTGATAGCGATGCTTAAAAATCATATAGGCTTGCTGATATTGCGTGGTTGATGCCACGGTAAGCGCTTGTTGTTGTAATGCTTCTTGTAAATTAACAATCGCATCAGAAGCTTGTTTTACAGCCGTAAGAACAGATTGGTTATAAACCGTCACTGCTTGATCATAATGAATATTTGCCGACGCATAATTAGCATCACGTACGCCACCGTCATAGAGCGGTAAGGTCGTGGCAATGGTTGCACCACTTAAAAACAGATCGGCTGGGTTCATCGAAGATAATTTTTGAAAAACGCCCATGACCATTAAATTCATATCAGGATAATAAGCTGCTTTAGCTTGTTTTATTCCTTGTTGATTCGCTTCAACCAACCATTTATTCGCAATAATATCCGCGCGACGCCCCAATAAATTCATTGGAATCGTCGTCATGGTATTCAATTGATTTATTGGGTGTGCATTTGGCGTTAATAGCGTTCCCAGTTGCTCTGGCGTTTTAGCTAAATATAACGCTAATTGGTTTTTTGCTAATTGCTGTTGAGTAACCGTCATTGAAAGCTGTGCTGATAACTTATCAAGATCGCCTTGCTGTTGAAATAATTCAGCTTTGCTTGCGAGACCACGTTTAATTTGATCGCTAATAACGGCTTTTTGCTTATTCGTTTCACGCAACAACAGCTGAAGATTTTGCTCTAAGCGATAATTATTCTGTAAAGTAAAATAACTACTGCTAATAGCCGCAGACAACAGTAACTTCGCTTGTACCGCTTGCGCTTCTAATGATAATTTTTGATTGGTTGCAGCAGCAATGATTGCCTTATTTTTACCCCAAAAATCAAATTGGTAAGAAAAAGAAGGCAGCAACATTCCTAATGCTGAATATTCTGCATTATGAGGGGATAAAGAATCTAAATTTGCCCCTATTGCCCCACCACTAATATTGAGATTTACGCTTGGTTTATCACCCGCTTGAGCTAAAGCAACCTGCTGAGTGGCTAATTCAATACGCTGTTGGGCTTGCTGTAAGGTTAAGTTATTCGTTAACCCTAATGTAATTAATTGGTTTAATTGCGGATCATTAAATTGAGTCCACCAATCCGTTTTTATGTCGCTAAGATCACGCTGATATAAATGAACTTGTTGGGCGGTTAGTAGTGAATGATGTTGTGGTTCAGAGGGTGGAATCATACTACATGCCGATAATAGCAACACCGCCGCCAAAGAAGATGCGGTGCGAGTGATATAAAATGCTTTCATTTTTCGTCCTAAATTACTTTATGGTATAAAGTATAAAGTGGAATCGATTGTTGTTATATACACTACAAAGGAAAAGACTGTTGCAGACAAAAAACAATAAAATTGGCTTTGATTTAAACACGATCGCAATATTCGCACGCGTAGTTGAACGCCAAAGTTTTACGCTAGCGGCGACTGAATTAGAATTAACAAAATCAACAGTAAGCCGAAAAATTGCAGAATTAGAACGTTATTTAGGAATTAGATTATTAACTCGCTCAACACGCCAATTAGTGTTAACAGCGGAGGGAGATACTTTTTACCGTTCTTGTTCACAGATTCTAGACGTCTTAGAACAATCTGAACTTGAAGTCACCGCGAGTCACGACCTAGTCTGCGGCACCTTAAAAATGGTCATGCCCGTAGAGGTAGGAAAAGGCTTTTTTGGCGATTGTATAAAAGCATTTATGGCTTTACATCCTAACTTAAAAATACATCTTGAATTATCAAACCGTAAAGTTGACCTTATTAAAGAAGGCTTTGACGTTATGATACAAGTTGGCGAAATTGAAGATTCATCATTGATCGTCAGAACGTTCCATCATTCAACACGAGTCTTAGTAGCAAGCCCTCAATACATAGCACAGTACGACTTACCCCAAAGCTTGGCCGATTTAAAAGCGCCTCATCAACAAATTAAAATGATCAGTAGTGTTCGTACGGGGAATAAAAATGTATTAGAAGGCCTACCTTATCGTTTTAAGGTCAATACACTAAGCGCCGCATTAGATCTCTGTTTAGATGGTTTTGGAATTACCTACATTCCAGAATTTTTGTGCCGTAATCTTATTACTGAAGGAAAATTGGTCCATATTTTACCCAGCCTTTATGCCTCACAAGTTCCTATTCCCATCAGTTTTATTTATCCAGAACGCGATTTAATGCCTCGACGGTTACGTGCATTTATTGATTTTACAATCACACGTTTCCAAGATGAAATTCAGCGACGTAATCAGGAAACAGCTAATCATTCCAAATAAAGCATGTTATTAACGGAGGGGTTATCAAAGAGTAATCTATTTATTAATATCAATGACCATAATACTATTTTAAAGGCGTCATAATGGCTCCTTTAAAATAAGTAAAATAAAAACAATCAAACTTTGCATAGATATACGTATATTGACGTCGCTTTACATCGCAATAGGTAACATAAAGCTATCGTTTATATAGGCACAAAGTCATGACAACAACTCGCAATTTTATCTGGGCAATGATTGCCACAATATCAGCCTTTTGGTTTGCGATGGAACCGCAATTATTTACTTCAACCAATCTCTTTGAATGGCGATCTTCCATTATTCAATACTCCGGCATTTTATCTTTGATATTAATGTCCATCACTATGATATTAGCCATGCGTTTATCTATGGTTGAGAACTGGCTTAATGGCATGGATAAAGCTTATCGAGTACACAAATGGTTGGGTATCAGTAGCATCGCACTCGGTATCTCACACTGGTTATGGTGCCAAGTTCCTAAATGGCTGGTAATGTCTGGCGTATTAACAAGACCGGTTCGTCAGCATAATTCAAAACCAGCGGCAACTGAGTTTAGTTGGAATGCGTGGGTCAATAATTTACATGGCTTTGCTGAAAATATTGGGGAGTGGGGATTTTATTTACTATTGGCCTTACTGATGATCTCACTATGGGCCACGGTAAAATATAAACCCTTTAAATTATCACACCGCCTAATGTCAGTTGCCTATTTACTTATCGTTGTTCACTCAGTATTACTACTCAAGCATGCTTATTGGGGAGAACCTATTTATTACCTCACATTCGGCTTTGCTTTTATTGGCTCTATTGCGGCAATATATAGTTTATTGGGTTTTGTCGGACGCAGTAACCGCCACGCTGCTGTTATTGTCTCGACGCGTTATTTTCCACAAGCTGAAACAATGGAATTAATATTAAAACCAAAGAGTGCTTGGCAAGGACATACAGCAGGACAGTTTGCATATTTACGGTTTGGTAATGAAGATCCACATCCATTTACCATTGTTTCAGGCACTACCGACCCTGAAATACGTTTTTTAATTAAAGCCTTGGGGGACTTCACTACGGGATTGTACGAACGGGTAAAAATAGGTGATGCAGTAATGGTTGAAGGTCCCTATGGCCGTGTTAATTTCGACCTTAGCAAGCCACAAATATGGATTGCTGGTGGTGTTGGTATCGCTGCTTTTTTCGCTACCTTAGAAACACTTAAAGGAAAAACGAACAATCCTCAAATAGATTTATTTTATTGTTGTCGAGGTGTTGATAATAACTTAGCTAATGAGTTGTACTCTCTGACACAGCAAGCTGGCGTAAGGTTAAACGTAATAGATACCCTCCATTCACCACGATTAAATATCGACGACATCGCAACTCAATGCGATAACGTAAATGATTATGATTTTTACTTTTGCGGGCCAGAAATCTTTTCAAAAACATTAAAAAAAGAGCTCGGTGCACGCTCCTTTGATATTGAGAAAAATTACCACGAAGAATTATTTGTGATGCGCTAAAAAACACATAAAAGAGATGACATATTCCTGCTATATATATCAATAATATGGCGGCAAAGGTAACGCGTCTCTTTTATTTACATCGTGTAATCACATATTCTATAAATAATGAAGCTATGTTTTTAATTATCTCGATTTCATCATCATCAATATAAGTCTCAAAATAGATATAACATAATAAATTGATATTCACGGCATCTTTTTATTTCAAACAGTTAACATAATAACAACTATTAATGGTTACTGATAAACAATCAAATAACATTTAAAATACAACAATGCGATTAAGATCTAACTTATTATTAAAGTAATTTTTGTTAGTTATTTATAAGATAATCATCAGCGTTTTTTTACTTCAATTAATAAATAATTATTCCATCTGTCTTTATCAATGAGAACAATATGGAATATATTTTTACACTATGTATAGTTGGGCTTGTCGCCTACTCAATGTTAAAAAAATTCAATCCCCAAGCAACATTAATTACCGCAGGCTTATTGTTGCTGGCTTACGCATCCATATCAGGAATTGCACCTGTACTTGCCGATGGGAAGACGCAAGGCGCACTATTTTTTGACCTCTGGCAACGTTTTACAGAAATCACCAATACCCGTTTAGGCAGTGTCGGTCTAACACTTGTCTCTATTGCTGGTGTTTCAACCTATCTAAACCACATTGGCGCATCTCAGGCATTGGTGAAAGCCACATCTCGCCCAGTTATGGCGGTAAAAAATCCTTATATCCTGTTGATACTCGTTTTAATATTTGTATCTCTAATGTACGTATTTATTACTGGTGCAACATCGTTATCATTACTCTTAATGGGCACACTTTACCCAGTATTACGTAATGCGGGTATTAGTGCGAAAACAGCCGTTGCTACTATCGTTATTCCAACAGCATGGGAATATGGCCCAGGGCAAATTAATGCGGTTATTGGTGCCAATACAATCAATGTTGAAATCATGGATTTTGTGGTAAACCATCAAACCATATTTCAAGCAATGCTACTTATTTTAATTCCTTTGGTTAACATTGTATGGCAACGTCATTGTGATCGTATTGACGGTTATAACCCATCAGAAGATAGAGGTAAATATTTAGAAACGCTAGAAAAACAACATGATGACAATGATATAGTACCTAAATTTTACGCATTGCTTCCCGTCTTGCCTTTTATCTTTTTATTTGGATTCTCAAGTATGGTAATGCAATCTATTACCATGACAATTCCAATTGCGATGATGTCAACAATCAGTATTTGTATCGTAATAGAAGCAATAAGATTTCGTTCAATTCAACGTGCCTTTGATAATTTTGAAGCGTGGCTAAAAGGCACCGGAATGATATTTGCGAGCGTATTAACGTTAATGATTGCGGCTGAATATTTCTCTGCGGGTTTAACTAATATTGGCGCTATCAACACACTCATTGATACCGCAAAATCATTTGATCTTGGTCCAAGCGGTATTGTTATTGTCTTTTCTGGCTTTATTTTATTAACCGCATTTATTACCGGTTCAGGCAATGCCCCTGTAATGGCTTTTATTCCTATCGTACCTCAAATTGCAACTAACTTTGGTGTTAATCCCCTACTTCCATTACTGCCTATTTTATTTGCAGCGGGCATTGGCAGAACAATGTCACCAGTTGCTGGGGTCATTATTACCGTTTCAGGCATGGCTGGCCTAACACCGATTGATGTTATTAAGCGTACCAGTGTTCCGATGTTAAGCAGTATGGTGGTTGTGTTAATCATGGCGGTTATTCAATACTCTTAATCGCCTATTAGCCCCATAATAAAAAATGATTCCCATCACATATGGGAATCATTTCTTCATTTAAATTCACCAAGAAATAATGCAAGCTCCACACTCTATAATCACAATATTACAGTCAGCAAAAATAGTTAAAATAAGGCTGCGCTGACAATCGTTTTTAAATCAAAAAGTCATCTTTCCTATTCTAAATTTCTTTATAATATTTAGCTGCTTTATCAAGCACATCTAATGCCTGTTGCTTAGATAGTACACCTTGAATATCAACCTTTGCACCAGCACCTTTATAATTAGAGAACCATGTATCAATGATTGTTAATACGCCAGGATATTGCTGCTGTAATTGCTTTATAGAATGAACATTCTTAAATGGTGATTGCTCAGTTACAGGAACCGCAATTAATTTATCATCTTGTTCACCGCCATCTAGCATTTTAAGACCACCAATTAAGCGAACTTGTGCGACACTTCCTTGCACCATTGCCGAGCCAAGCACTAACACATCTAAAGGATCACCATCGCCACCTAAAGATTTAGGTAATGCTGTATTAGGAATCGTGCCATAGTTACTTGGGTAACCAAGATAATGCACAATCCGTGGTTGGCCATTTTTAAACTCCCAATTAATCACTGACAACTTTACTCACTTCCCATTTTTCATTGCTTCCAGTAGGAATTTCAATGATGGCATTAATTGTTCCATTGTTATTTTTCGCGGGCGTTGCTGACAAATAATCTTGATCGGCTTTAATTGTATAAGTATCAACTTTTGAAAAGTTTGAGTCAGCAAACGCTGATGAACAACTAAGTAGCAGACTAATAAACGCAATGTGATTTTTCATGAGTAATTACATATCCATTAAATAAGTTAACTTATCTTCTTGTAATTAAATGAAAATAAAATGACATAATTATGACGTTTTAAAGTACTTTTGTTAGACATAGCTTCGTGTAAGTGATGGGGATAGAGAATGCATTGTTATCACCTCTTGGTTCAATTTAAGTTGGTTACGTTGATTGGTTTGTTATAGATGGTTTCTTAAATACTACAACGCGAGTTGAGGGGTAATGTAGACTGGTTTCGCTGGGGTATACCTAAAATGACAGCTAGCATCCATCATCATTTATATTATTTAGTGTTCAATGAATATATGCATGGGCAAGATCTTGCTCGGCGGGCAATAACTTGCTTGATTTAGGCAATAACTTGCTTGATTCTGATGCTGTTTTTTTAAATGCATTAATATCAGTAACTTAAGTTTTGGCATGATATGTGCTTAATTAGTGTGTTTTCGTAGTTATCTCTACGTTTTTCTAATTAAACTAGGACATTACAATGCCAACTCCATGTTATATCTCTATCCAAGGTCAAACTCAGGGCAACATCACTGCGGGTGCATTTACTGCTGATTCTGTGGGCAATATTTACGTTGAAGGCCACGAAGACCAAATGCTGGTACAAGAATTTAAGCATACTGTAACCGTGCCAACTGACCCACAGTCAGGTCAACCTGCTGGTCAACGTGTTCATAAGCCTTTCAAATTCACCGTGGCATTGAACAAAGCCGTACCGCTAATGTATAACTCATTGGCTTCTGGTGAAATGCTGCCAACGGTTGAGCTTAAGTGGTACCGCACTTCTGTTGAAGGTAAGCAAGAGCATTACTTCACAACCACATTAACTGATGCAACGATTGTGAATATCGACAATCAAATGCCACATTGCCAAGACTCAACCAAAGCTGATTTTACTCAGCTGATTGAAATCTCAATGGCTTACCGCAAAATTAATTGGGATCACACAGTTTCTGGCACATCAGGTGCTGATGACTGGCGTGCACCGTTAGAAGCGTAAGTATCAAATAATTATTGCCCGCACTGCCATCCAGTGCGGGCTTTTGTCGTTTATGCCTGTGCTAAGGCATTCATTCATCGCTTTAGCATAGGTTTAATAGAGGTAACATCATGGCACAACAAACAGGATTACAATTTACCTTTACCGTTGAAGGACTTGATGCGTCAACATTTGCTGTGACTAAATTTGAAGGCAACGATACCTTGTCTTTGCCTTTTTCTTTTACAATCGATTTAGCCAGCCGTAACTCAGGTTTAACGCCGCTTGAAACCATTGATCACAATGCCGCTCTGACGGTTTGGCAGCACGGTGAATTACAACAGCAATGGCATGGTATTGTGCGCCAATTTTCTCAAGGCGATACCGGCCACAGCCATACAATCTATCAAGTTGAATTTGTGCCCCCTTTGGCTCGGTTAGCGCTGCGTCAAAATAGCCGTATTTTTCAAACGCAAACGGTGCCTGAAATTATCTCTATCTTGCTGCAAGAAATGGGGATTAATGATTATAGTTTTGCGATCAGTCGCCAATTAGTACAACGTGAATATTGCGTGCAATACCGTGAAAGTGATTTAGCCTTTATCGATAGAATTGCCGCAGAAGAAGGGATTTTTTATTACTTCAATCACGACAATAAGAAAAACACCCTTATTTTTAGTGATGATACTCAACATGCTGTCAGCCTCGCTGAGCCTCTGGTGTACAACAGCCGCAATGGTGGTAGCAGTAACATACCGTTTATTCGAACCTTTGCGCGTAATACTCAAATTCGTTCATCATCAGCCCAGCTAAAAGATTACAGCTTTAAAAAACCGGCTTATAGTTTCTTGCAAACATCAGCAGCTAAAGAAGCGGCTTATCAACAAACCACGTATGAGCACTATGATTACCCAGGTCGCTATAAAGACGATGCAAGTGGTAAACCTTTTGTGCAGTTTCGAATTGAATCACTTCGACGCGATGCCCAAACCGCGAATGCCAAAAGTAATGTGCCCACTATTCTTCCCAGCGTAAAATTTACGCTGCAAGAGCATGATGATGACAGTTGTAACCGTGACTGGTTGATCATTGCCGTCACCCATGTTGGTACTCAACCCCAAGCATTAGAAGAAGCCGGTGGCGAAGGCGCAACAACCTATAATAATGAGTTTGTTGTCATTCCCGCTCATCGTCCTTGGCGCCCGCCGTTTAATGCCAAACCCACCGTTGATGGCCCACAGATCGCGATGGTTGTTGGGCCTGAAGGTGAAGAAATTTATTGTGATGAATTTGGACGAGTCAAACTTCAATTTCCTTGGGATCGTTACAGTAACAGTGATGATAACGCCAGTTGTTGGGTGCGAGTTTCACAAGGTTGGGCAGGTAGCCAATATGGTATGGTTGCCCTGCCTCGTGTAGGCCATGAAGTGATTGTCAGTTTTTTAGAAGGTGATCCTGATCAACCGATCATCACTGGCCGTACTTATCACGCCACTAATCAGCCCCCTTATGAGTTACCTGCCCATAAGACCCGCACTGTTTTACGCACTGAAACCCACCAAGGTGATGGCTATAACGAACTGCGTTTTGAAGACCAAGCAGGCAAAGAAGAAATCTACGTTCGAGCGCAAAAAGATGTCAATGTCTTAGTTGAAAATGACCGTACCGACAACATTAAACATGATTTACACCTTGATGTAGAAAATGAACGCTTTAGTCATATCAAAGTAAATGATCATTTAACGGTTGATGGTGAAAGTCGTCAGCATGTTAAAGGTGACTCTACCCTCACCGTTGATGGCAACCTACACATGAAACAAGGTAAAGCCTTGTTACTCGATGCGGGTAATGAAGTGCACTTAAAAGCAGGCAGTAAAATTGTTATTGAAGCTGGTGCGGAGTTAACCCTTAAAGCTGGCGGTAGCTTTATCAAAATTGATGCATCTGGAGTGTCAATATCAGGAGCTGCAATTAACCTCAATTCAGGTGGCAGCGCTGGAAATGGTAGCGTTGCCAGTGGCAATATGCCTATGCTTCCTAATGGTATTGAACCTGCAATACCACTAAAGCCTACGACATTACCAACCTATACAGCAATGCTTCAACAGAACTTCATGCTTAAACCATGTAAAAAGGAATAACACAATGAAGTTAATGATCTTTGACCAATGGTTGCAAGAACAAAACCAGCTTAAAAATAAGATTTATGCTATCGCTGATCCTCAATCAATCGATAAACCCCATATAGTATTTTGTCAATCTGGAGGCATAGACGGCGAGCCACTCATGAATCCAAAAGAGCTGACCAATCCAGAAGATGGCCCTTGGTTATTGCCCGTTAACGCGAAATTTTTAGATTGGTGGCAACAAAATGAACATGGAGATAGTGGTATCTTGATTTCTACTAATTCTCATCATGAAGATCTTCGAGCACACTTTGCCAGCTTATTTCAAGCAATAATGTTGGGCGAAAGTGTTTTTTTTCCTTTCTATAAACCAAGTTATATCGCAGCAATATTACCGCGCTTGGAATCAGAGGAAATAACTTTGTTTCTCAGAGATACTAATGTCTTACTTCGACAAAATGGACAATGGGAAAATTGGGAATCAGAATGTATTTTTACTCAAGCTCAACCTTTCAAACCAGAAATTAGTGAGCCTTGGTGGGTAATAAAAGAACATCATCTTGATATGACACCTAATATTCTTTTGCTAACACAGAATGTAGAAAGTTGGTTGTGGCAAAATCATCCTTCTCTCATGCAATCTAGAGTAGAGCAAGGAATGCCTCGTTTTAAAGCCGCATTTCAAACAAATTTCACCGCATTAAAACCCATTGCTTTATCTCTAGATAAAGCAATGACCATACAAGAACAAACGCTAATGGCAAGTGTGGTGACAGCCTATAACAGCAGTGAACAAATAACACCTAAAATCAAAAAAAGCATCACTGAGCTTAAAGATGATGAGCTGTTATTTGGGCTAAAAACTGTATTTAATCAATTACAAGGACTCGCATAATGGCAATTGAAATGTATAACTACTGCGTATTATGTAATCCGGAAGAAAACTGGTTAGAAGTGGAATTTCGTAGTGAAAATGACGAACCTATTAACAAGTTAAAAGTTACCATTACTAATCCTAGTACACTCCAAACACATAAAATGATAACTAATAATGGATATTGTTTGTTTGGTAATATTGCCGCTGGAGAATGGGTGATTAGTGTTGAAACCGACAATCTACTTGATATTGTCGAGCAATACTCTAGTCGTAAAGAAGAAATATCGCCAGTCAAAAAAAGAGCCGATAAAGAGCTAGGAGCCGCGCATAAGAACTCAAAAAAATATAGCGTAGTAAGTATTGGTGACTTATGGCAATCACCACCAGAAGATGAATTTTTAATCGAAAATCATGCGCCAATCATGAACAATTATGATGATAGCACCAAAGGTTTTAGGGCATATCACAACACAACATTTGTATTAGAAATTAAAGCTCTTCGCAGCTATATTCCCATGATTGTCGACACTGATGATTTTAATTTAGTGAATAGCTATACCTTCGCATTATTATCACAGCTAGCTTATGCCAGTGATAAAAAAAGTGAAGATAAACCATCAAGTACAGACGTAGCAGGATGCTTAAATATAGTAATTAAACAATTAAAACTAAGACAAAGGCCTTCGCAATCGAGCGTACAAAAAGTTGATTGGATATTACAAGAGGTCCCTTATAGCCAAGCATTAAAATATAAATATTACACCAATACCAATATTGGTGCGCAAGGGTATCTTTTATATAACGATGATATTGCTATCGTGGGAGTAAGAGGAACGGAAGCTTCTTGGGAGGCTCAGGCAGGGGGCCCCTCAGATAAAAATACGCTATCCATTAATAAAATTAAAAATGGCATTGATGCCATACTCAACTCTCCGGCTATTCAAGATGGTTTGCTTAGCGATTTAGATGCAGCACAAATTGCTCCAGCTGAGTTTGGAGGGACTTCTGTTCATCGCGGTTTCTACCAATATGCAATGGCGTTAATAAAGCCACTAAAAGATAATGAAAATCTAATAGAACACAAAAAACTGTATGTATGTGGCCATAGTTTAGGTGGGGCGGCTGCGTTACTTTTAAGTGCTCGCTTTAAAGATACGTTTATATACGAAAATTTGCGTCTGTATACCTATGGTATGCCAAGAGCAGGAACAAGAACATTCGTCGAACGGTATAAAGATATTCTGCACTATCGCCATGTAAATAATCATGACTTAGTGCCACAAGTACCGATGGTATGGGCAAATACAGATATTACAGAGGGCTTTGGAGCATCTGATATTTTTAGTAGTGGTGTCACGCTAGGCCAAAGGATGTTGAAGGATGACGATAATGACAATTACCTTCATCACGGTAAATTATCTCAATTATTTACATATGATACACCTAATCAAGTGCTGCTGACGCCAAGGCAAACCCAAATTACTATGCTCGATATGGCCAAGCTTGCAACTAATGATTCTGTTTCCTTTATTGCAGGTTTAGGAGATGCATCTATTGTAGAGCATTTTTTAGGACATTATATTCCAAACTTACACAAGCAACTAAAAGCACTTAGTCAAGAGTCACTATATGATAATTACCAAGATGCGATTAATTATTTAACAGATAAAATAAATACTCAACAACAAGCATACTTGAAAGTAGAGCATGCGTTATACAATATGAGAAACACCAATTCATTAGGCGACTACGCTCTAAAACAAGAAATAGCGTTACATAACAAGTTACTGAACAATTATCGTCGCGTAAAACAAGAATTAACCAATATTATGAATAACCCCGAACGTTTACCATTGAGTAGGTTATTACTAGCAAGCCAAGTATTACCGGACGATATCAAGGAGCAACTTCAATGAGGAATGTAAGAAAAAAAAGCATCTTAGCTATTGGTTTAGCTATTGGTTTAGTGATTGTTGGTTATTGGTATTATCAAGACTCTCAACCTCAAGTTTGGGGCGATGAGAATAATGAATCATATATCACTATAAAGGGAATAAAACCTGCCGATGCCAAAGTGGATGCTTGGGCGATTTTTGGAGCCAGTGGTAAAAATTGCAAAGCAAAAACGTGGAGTGCCGCTTCTGGTTGGTCTGATGGTGCCAATGTAAAATGGCATATCACACATAATTTCTCGACTAACCCAGAACAGTATGAGTTGCGTATTCCCTTTCAGCAATACCATGATTCTTTTGACTGTGATGTAACTTTAGGGGATATAACGGTTGAAGCAAAAAATCCACTCGATACAGATGGTTTTGCTAAGTTACGAATTTATCAAGCGGGTAATGATTATGATGATAAGCCAATCAAGCTTGATTCTAAAATTAAGGCCAAAAGATGCAATGTCGTTAGGAATAATTACAAAGATGGTACGTGGGAAGACTATATCACCTGCGTAATCTTTGCAGATAACGTTAATTTAACAAAACGAGAAAATATCGGTTATAACACTGTATTTTTTGACTTTTCAAAATTCAAAGATGATACCGCAATTCACTACGATATTTTAGCGGGTAATGATTATCGTAGTACGCCATTAGAGCCCCTGAAAAATAAATAATGACCCCTTATTTTAGCTTTGCTTACGAGTAAAGCTTTTTTCTTTGTTTTAATCTTTTGCAACAAGCCCATAAGTCGCAGATGGCAATGCTTAGAATAATAACGACGTTTCAAATGATTGATTTACGGTGTAATGAAAAGTGCTTAAAAAGCTTTATGGATAACGACCTTATTCAGCAGACGGTGGGGTAGCCCATCATCAATTTTATAAGGACGATGGCAGTATCGCTCTTCGTGAAGTTTTCGAATGTAAACAAGGACAGTAAATGAAAATTATCATATCAGCAGGGTTACTTTGCCTTTTACTGGGTGGATGTGGCGTGATAAATAAAGAGCGAGTACCTGATGAGGTTCCTGATTGGACAGTAGCTTATACCATGCCATCATTTTATCCAGTGAGGGTCACAAAAGCCTATGGTATTAATAAAACAGAAGACTGGACTTCTATTTTACATACTCATAGTCAGTTTATGACGGTCAGTGGCCTTAAACGCGTGAAAGAGTTTCTACCCAATTATGATGGTTATGGAATGCCATTAAGAAGTTTTTCTACAATCGCCTACTATGAACAAGTAAGGTACACCAATCACTTACCGGATAAACTTGTACTTTATTGGACATCCTTGTTTGATGCCAAATTTTATATCACAGAACTAAATGTCACGCCAAAAATGAAAGCGCTGATGTATAAAAAACAAAACCGAATTGAGTCTGATGGAATAAATCGTTCTTGTTATCAAAGTCAGTTTGATTTTGGTTTTCTACCTAATGGCCAAGTAAAAGTATGGTTAGAGGGGTGTGGTAAATATACTTATGTCACAGAGTTATCTCCCATCGCGACACCTAATACTGATTATAATGGGAGTACTTATTCTGATCATAACCAGACTAGAAACTCTGTTTTAAACAGAGCTAAAAAAGCCAATGCAATACTAGTCCCTATCCCTTGGAACAAGGTAAATAAGATATATACATCGAAGAATTATACTGTAGAGCAACTTCATTAATAATGGCTTATCGCCTTGCAGCTTTCTGTGAGGCGGTAACTATCTCACCGAGCATGTTAAGAGATGATGATAGTTTCTGGTTAAATTTAACGTGTCACTACGGTATTAGATTAGCAAAAAGTTGGTAATAAATTCAGTACACGATATAAATCACTGTTATTAACTTGTTTATAAATATCTAGTTAGATCGACGTATTTAATCACCAACTTAACATAACATCTGTTATATCTACCAAATTTATAAATTGCTGAATAACCTTGTTTTTTGATTATCTCGCAAATTGTGTCCAGCGTGATAATTTAGGATTGAGTAACATCATTAATAAAATAACAACGTCATATTAAAATTTATTTGAGGTGACTTTCTTAGGATAAATAATGTGCATCCTCCTGCTATTGGAAATGATGATTACCATGATGGTTCATCATAAATTAGTTTTGTAAATGATGTAATACAGGATGAGAGAGCTATTTTTTTGGGGTCTGCCTAATAGCTGACCTGTTAATCAGCGGTGCTGATATCCTTTAAAATAATCAAAAAATAACATTTTAATTTGTGCATCTAAATTTAATAGTTATATATTTTATACCGACAGCCCTTATATTACGTTAATCTACGTAGTTAAAACTGCTGCCAAATATCATGAATAACAGGTAATGTTGATACCATCAATAATAATGACATCGATATGTTAAACCAACGTAAATAAATAGGTTTTTCGAGATAACAGCGAAGAAGTGAACTAAACAATAACCAGACACCAACGCAAGGAAACAATATAAAAAAAAATGTAGCCGCGATTATCAAATTTTGGGATATATAGTGCTCACCTACAGTGGTAAATGCTGAGATTGCCCCAATAGCAACAACCCATGCTTTAGCATTCACCCATTGAAATAACATCCCCTTCATAAACCCAAACTGTTTTGTTTGCTTGTTGACCACCTCAATTCTACTGCTTCTAGCTATTAGCCCAGCCAAATAAAGCAAATAAGCTGTACCAGCAATTTTTATGGTCAACGTTAGATGAGGAAATAGATCAAATAATTGACTAAACCCTAATCCGACTAGTAAGAGCATTATCGTAAAACCAAGACTAATCCCTATTAATAAAGGCAAACTTTTTCGCACACCAAAGTTAAGACCGGATGTCATAACCATTATATTATTAGGACCAGGAGTTACCGAAGAAGAGATAGCAAATAATGCAACAGATAGTACATACTCCAAACTTATTTCCTCTTAATTTTTTAGTTCTTACTATTCATTAAACAAAATCATTTATATCAATATATATCGAACATTAAGTTGATATGATATATGCACAAAATTCTTAGCAAAAGGAGCACCCAAATTTATATAAATGATTTTAGGGGATATATCGTAATAGTTAGCCTATCTATACAAACTAAATTTCTTGGTTACCTCTCGAATTACTTCTGTTTCGCCAAATAGGCATATTCCTAAGTAATTCATTTCTAATTCTGGTGTTTCCTTTGTCTTGGACTGCTGCACTGTTGAACCACCTTCAATCATGGTGTGGGTAAAAACGGTGAATTTAATTCCTCGAGCAATAGCTCCTTCTCTTACCTTCCTAATTTTATTTGAGTTGTCTGCTTTCAAAACGATAAATGGGTAATGAGATACACTACTATGTAGGTTGTTATCCAGATCCGTATAGTCAACATAGACCGCATCATCGGGCGTCAGCAAGTTCGACAAGCCGACGCTAATGTGACCAAGAACATTGGCTGCACGCCCAACATCCATTTTTTATTTAGAATCGCAACAAATCGTTTTTCCGTTTCATCTGATAGATTATTCATTGATTGACCTTATTAGTTAAAGTATGGCTCATCTAATTGTTATATATACTATATATAGCTTTACACGAAATGTGCTTGCGCATATTGTGGTGATTAAACAAATAACACAATAAAAGTGACGTATGGATAGTTATAACGAAAGAATCTTGCAAGAGTTAACTACGAATGGAAAAATCACAAATGCAGAACTAGCACAAAAGATAGGCTTATCTGCATCTGCATGCTTGCGCCGCGTTCAAGAATTAGAGAGTAAAGGAATCATTAAAGGGTATCGTGTAATACTTGATTACAAAGCACTTGGTCGCGGCTTTGTTGCGTACGTTACAGTCGGTCTTTCTACACATACAAGTGAGGCACAGAAAAGTTTTGAAAAAGCCATTTCGCTATCACAAGAAGTCGTGGAATGTCATAATGTAACGGGGAGATTTGAATACCTATTACGTATAGAAACTACAGATTTAAAAAGTTACAAAGAATTTCATTCTAACACCCTTGGAATGCTCCCTCACATTGCAATGATTACAACTCATGTGGTTATGGAGTCGACCAAGGATGAACGAGCATAATCAGGTAATATGTGTAACTTTTTATATCCATCTATAGTTTTAATATGCAAAATAGCACGTTAATCAAATTCGTTGTACAACGCTCAGTTCTGTCCAATACAAAGCAAAATTATCACAGTTAGAAACATTGATCATTTTCTGTTTGGATTTTGAAAGTTACCCTAGAAATAAGAGTCGCTTGATGTATACAAGCGATCCCACAACAACCATATCGACGAACATCCCTATTGATTCAATATAATATCTGTTACATCTACTAAATTTAGAAATGCCATATTGAACTATTTTCAAATCATAGGCTTTTCTATGAACTGGAATCAATAAATGTTGCTCACTATGGCTGCAAATAAATTAAGCCATTTCTATCTTATGTTGTTATCTTTATTCAATAACACTTAGAAAATAACATTATTATCTAGCTCAAGATAAGGTGATGAAAGTGAAATTACTTTAAGTCTCTTACCTGAATCAACTTGTACATCAACACTAACGACGTGATTATAAATCAAGCAATAATTACAGGTTAATTCCACTTGCTCATACTCAAATTCACAACCATTAGCACAAAGCCAACCTTTTTGTTGTACTGGAATAATGGGAAAACGTCGAGAAACAACAACAGATAGCAATTGTGTTGTTATATCCATTGTAAAAGATGTTATACAAAAAGTGTTTAATGAATATTCCCCGTTAGCATTTAGCCCTGTAACAGTGGTTTCAAATCCATCTGATACTTGTAATAATATCGATCCTTCAAGCTGCACTTTTTTCATTGCCAGTATTTTCTCTATCATCTCCATTTCCTTTCTTTCATTTTTTAATCACGAAAAATACCTTAGCGAGCGAATTAATCGTTACGCTATTCTCGGCACTTTCGCAATGACCTTGTCATAATGACCATTGTGTCAATGTTGATTAACTACATGTTAAATAAGAAAATAATCATGTTTCATCTCTTTTTATATTAAATAACAACAATAAAGAAGGAATAGATGGTAGATTCGTAGGCAGTGTTGTTACTGGGTTAACAACAAGAGGACTTCGATAACTTGACGCAATGGTCATAATGACAAGTTTTAGATAACTTTAGGTTTATTTCTTGGAATCGATGTTTTGAACGATTTAAATACCGCTCTGTCATTGATAAATTGCCTTTGCCATGGCCATGACCAATCCAAATGGATGCTGCAAAAACATCATTCATTAAGGTTGCAACTTTCTGAACCGCTGATTTTCGGCAAGAATGCAATCCTAATTTAATATCTTTTAATTTATTTTTTAATGAATAACTTATTTTTTTTATTACGTTGTAAACACTTTGTCTGGATAAAGGCTTATCTTTGTTTGTGATTGATTTATTACGAATGAGTTCATCTCGAGGAAATAAATATGTACGCCCTTTGTGTTTTTTTAATCGTCGAGAAAGCATTTGTTCTATAGCTTTAAATGATGAAAAATCGATTTGCCGAGAGTGGGATGGCAAGGTTCTTCTTAAAGAATTGTAAATTTGAGGTTTTTCTTTATCGTAGTAATGCTGTTTTGCTTTTTCATAAGCAACACCCAATTGATATTCTTCTGCTATAAAACCCAACTCATCTAGCGAAGTTGCCAACCTGATAATCAACGATGCGTTTAGGTCGACCATGTGTTTTCGTAGCCATTGCCTCCCTTTTATATTCCATTGTTTATCAAGGTGCTGGTTAACTTTTCTGGTTAATTTCGCTTTGTCGGCTTTTGTATTTGATAATGTTATTCTTTTCTCTTTTAAATTGATCTGTGAAAATTTTAACTCCCTACATTCTATATTTCTCAAGCCAAAAGTGACACAAAGTAGAAACATATCAAACCAAAAATTATCTATTTTTTTCGCTTGCTTTAAAAACTGAGGAATTAATTTATCAGGGATTGCATCAACGGCTAAAGTTCTTTCATTCATCTTAAACTCTCCTAACGGTATTCAATATCACATATTTAAATTTAGCCCATTTATCTATTTTTAGACATTATTATACCGCTACTATAACTGCAGATTAAAATTAGTTCGTTAATTTGAGGTAATACTTGTTGTGACTAAATGGGACTTGAACTAGGGATAAATACAGAAATACTGGACACCCATAACTTTTTACTTAGATAGTGTCATTCCAAAAAAGAATGCGGGTGATGATGATAAGAAATCTACCCACAGTGTGTTGAGTTTTTAAAGTAAAGATATGGCTGTCCTATGTTTAGTCCAGACGTAAAAAAGCCCGCAATTGCTTGCGGGCTTCTATATTTGGCTTCACTCTACTGAACTTGAACCAGTGATACTCGGATTAACAGTCCGCCAAGCGTCTAATAAAAAGCAACCAACTAAGCTAAGAGGGAATTGTTTGGAGCAAGCAACGGGAAGCTAACCCACATCACCTATTATTTTCTCCAGACGTAAGAAAGCCCGCAATTGCTTGCGGGCTTCTCTATTTGGCTTCACTCTACTGGACTTGAACCAGTGATACACGGATTAACAGTCCGCCAAGCGTCTAATAAAAAGCAACCAACTGAGCTAAGAGGGAATTATTTGGAGCAAGCAACGGGAAGCGAACCCACATCACCTGTTATTTTCTCCAGACGTAAAAAAGCCCGCAATTTCTTGCGGGCTTCTCTATTTGGCTCCCTCTACTGGACTTGAACCAGTGACATACGGATTAACAGTCCGGCGTTCTACCAACTGAACTAAGAGGGAATTGTTTGGAGCAGGTAGCGGGAATCGAACCCGCATCTCAAGCTTGGAAGGCTGGAGTAATAGCCATTATACGATACCTGCGATGTATCTTTACAAATTATGGTGGTGGGAGAAGGATTCGAACCTTCGAAGGCAGTGCCGGCAGATTTACAATCTGCTCCCTTTGGCCACTCGGGAATCCCACCGAAATTTAATGGTGCCGACTACCGGAGTCGAACTGGTGACCTACTGATTACAAGTCAGTTGCTCTACCTACTGAGCTAAGTCGGCACACTAATTTCTTTTTTTACTACCAAGTCGAAACTTGATAACTAAATATGGCGGAGAGATAGGGATTTGAACCCTAGATACGCTATAAACGTATGCTGGTTTTCAAGACCAGTGCTTTCAACCGCTCAGCCATCTCTCCGTAAGTGCGGTAAATATTATAGTCATCTGCTGTATCTGTAAAGCGAAAAAACACAAAAAAGTTCCAATCAAACAAATTTTAACCGTAAAGTCTAAAATAAAAACATTTCACTGATTGTAATAGCCTGTTTTTTACGTTTATAACGTCATATTGATAATTATAATCATCGCTAAGTACAATCAGATACGTTTTTTTATCACATACAATTGTAATTTCATTCAAATGTTAACCAAAGGCAACGTTAATTATTACTCGTACACAGCTCGCAAATATATAAATAGTGGAACTATTAGCCTATATAATACTAATTTTTGTCATTTATAATTTTTTATGTTGATCAATAAAGCCTTAAATATGTCAATCGATATTAAAAGAATAACCCCACATAAATCATTTATCATGCGAATATAAAAACCCAATTAATTAATATTAGTTATGTTTTTAAGTGTATTTCATAAACAAAACTTGTATCTGGGTTGTCTTTATATCGTCGAGTGTTAACATATTTTAAAGATTACTATCAACTCAATATAAAGAGATTTACAGTGTACCTATCTATACAATACTTACGGGCTTTAGCAGCAATAATGGTGGTTATTGCTCATTCAAACCATAAGGCAATGATTTACAACATCGATCTTCTGAATTTCGTCAAAATTGGCGGAGGCGGGGTTGATCTGTTCTTCATTATCTCAGGTTTTATCATGTGTTTAACTGTAGATAGAAATCGACAATCCTTTACTTCATTTATGAAATCCCGTGTAATACGTATTGCACCTTTATATTGGATTTTAACTTGTGTCGCTTTAACCATTTACTTAATTAATCCGGCCTTAGTCAATTCATCGTCTTCACATTCAACGTCTATATTCTCTTCTTTTACTTTAATCCCTAATGGACATCCATATTTAATCAATAATGCATGGACATTAAGCTATGAATTCTTTTTCTATTTAATCTTTGCTTCCTTCTTATTTTCTAAAGACAAACAAAAATTATTTACATCGATTGCTTTAATTATTTTAGTGATTGTAGGTCTTATATTCCCACCTGCACATCCAAAATGGGTTTTAAACCCAGCCACATTTATTACAAATCCAGTTTTAATCGAATTTGTACTAGGCATCGTTGCATATAAAATCATAACTAATAAAATGATTTCAATGAAAATGGCAGCTATAGCAACAATAGTGGCATTGATATTACTGATTGCTCATAATTTTGATTGTTCACTTTTACCTACCTCATTAGGTCGTGTTATTACCTATGGTATTCCAATGTTCCTATTATTTATTGGGTTCGTTTCTTTAGAATCAAAAATGCCAAAAATTAACCTACTATATCAATTAGGCATGTCATCATATGCACTATATCTAGTACACCCATTTATTATTTCTGGTGTTACGATCGTAATGCGTAAGCTAGGCCTGATCAATATTGGCCCACTTTATGTAACAGCATTAGTCGTTGGTAGCGCCATTGCTGGTTTCTTATGCTATAAATTTATAGAAATGCCAATTGACCGCTTCTTAAAAACAAAGATCAAAAATAAACCAGTTACTGCATAACAAAGTAAGTCATACCATCACAGGGGCGTTTTCTACGCCCCTTTTTACTTTTTTGAATCAAAGATAATTATCTTATGCCTGCTTTGTTTATAGAATGGATGAATTTTTTAGGAAGTTTACTCACCTTTATTCACAATTTACTTGAGCTATTTCGGTGATTTCTCGTCAACATCAATAATAAATCATAACCAATTGATTAATATTAAATTTACATTGTAAATAAGCATAAATTAAAGTTAAAAAAATGGCGTTTCTATTAAGTTAATAGAAACGCCATTTCTAAATTTCACTACCATATTGGTATTTATGCAAACTTCATTTCTCCATTATTATCAAGATAAAGTGCCGCTTTCTCTTGACTGATCAACTGTGCTGCATAAGACGGTGTAACTGCACGTAATTCACCTTTCGTTGATAAGAAAGTTCCTTCCCAAGCTTGATCGCGGTATGTACCTGACTCTAAAATTTCAATAACGACTTTCATGGTTAACCTCAACGTTTAATAAAAATAGAATAATGAAAAAACCCTAAGGCAACTCATTTTTTTTAAATCTACCAGTATTAAATTAATTGTCATCCCATGTAAATTGCAACGTTAGATACACAAATAGAGAGCATGAAAAACCATTCTTCGTTAATTACCTTCTAAAATGCGTTAGCGTTTCTTTTTATGCTTAGTCACCAACAACAAAATAGCAATAACATATTGAATTTAAATAATATATATTTAAATTCGCATTATAAATACGATCCGATATTATTTAAACTCAGCATTGATAACCTATCAATGTACTGAGCAACAATGATAACCACAGATCATGTAAAGCAAGTTTTCATTTTTGATCAATACAACAGACCAAAATTGGAAGTTAGCTATTTTATTCAATAAAAAAACCCGCGTTTAGTACGCGGGTTAATGATAACAATATAATTTTATTCGCTTAAATAGCCCAACCGCCAGCGTAGAACACCACTAATGCGATTGCGATAATAACCGTACCAATATTTAATCGTTTAAAATCACCAGACACAACGCGACCAATAACCAAACTCACAAAACCAAGCATAATACCTGTAACAATATTGCCTGTTAGCACAATAAAGACGGCACATAACAACCCAGATAACGCATCAACAGAGTCGTTCATATCTAGCTTGCTCACATTACTTAGCATCAATAAGCCTACATACATTAAAGCTGGCGCAGTTGCGTAAGCGGGAACTAAATAGCTTAAAGGCGCTAAAAACAGCATGAGAACAAACAAGAGTCCAACCGTTGTTGCCGTTAGACCTGTTTTACCACCGGCAGCAGTACCCGCAGCAGATTCAATATAAACAGCTGCTGGAGAGCCTCCAACAAAACCAGCAAAAATACTACTTACTGAATCGGCAGTTAACGCTTTACCGCCACTAATGATATTGCCACGTTCATTCAATAAATTAGCTTGGCCTGCCACCGCTCGAATCGTACCTGTCGCATCAAAAATAGCCGTCATCACTAACGCAAGCACTGTCGGTAAGATCACGGGGTTAAGCGCACCCATAATATCTAAAGAACCAACTAAAGAGCCTTCACCACCAAATGTAGGCAGTGCAAACAAGCCATGGTATTTCACATTAGGATCGAAAATGAGACCAAAAACTGAAATAGCAATAATGACGAGCAAAATACCGCCAGGTACTCGACGTTTTTCAAGACCTATAATTGCAGCCAACCCTACCAATGACATAATCACAGGCAATGACATAAAATGGCCAAAAGCCACCGGTAAGCCTGCTTGTGGATTCTTGATAACCAAACCCACACCATTAGCGGCAATCAATAATAAAAATAGTCCAATACCAATACCTGTACCATGTGCAATTCCTGTCGGCATATTTCTCATGATCCAACCGCGAACACCCGTCACAGTGATCAGCGTAAATAGAACCCCCATTAAAAATACAGCACCAAGAGCAACAGGAATGCTGACCCCTTGTCCAAGTACTAAGCTAAAAGCAGTAAAGGCAGTAAGCGATATCGCACAACCAATGGCCATTGGTAATCTCGCCCACAGTCCCATCAGTAATGAACCAAAAGCTGCAACTAAGCAGGTTGCAATAAAAACAGCACTTTGATTAAAACCAGCCGCACCTAACATGCTTGGTACAACAATGACTGAATATACCATTGCTAAAAAGGTCGTTAACCCAGCGATAATTTCTTGTTTAACACTGCTACCACGCTCAGATATTTGAAAATAACGATCTAAGCCGTGCGCTGGTAAACTTTGGGTATTGGATCTATTGTCAGCAGACATGATGTCTTCCTATAATTTTCTAGTTTCAAACCGTCATCACTGGCCATAATTTATTACTGCGCCAACGCAAACGTTTACGTTTTCAAAAAAAAGAAAAGGCTGAAGTGATTATCTTCAACCTTTATATGATCTCTACCTGAGGATGATACCTAAAAAGTAACCTCTACCGCCACTAGAAACTACTTTTTTTTGCCTATTTAAAATAACAGACTTACAGTTATCATAAAAATCCCTTATCGCCTTAATGAAAAATACTACCAAAAAAACCGTGATCTACGCATCATATATTCCACCAGTAATCTAATTAATAGTAATTAATTCTATTTAATCCTACTATAAGTAATGATTATACAATTTTTTTCTTTACAACTAGACGTATACTCAGCAGCACGAACAAAAAAAGACTATTAGCTGATTATTGACTCTGCAAATATCTCAATTTGCTTTATCCATAATTTTTGACTCTTTATATAGAGCGTTAGGTGATTGCAATGAAACATACACTTTGGCCTGCATTTATTGATGTTGTAAAACGCGATGTTGTACCAGCTCTTGGCTGTACTGAACCCGTATCCGTTGCATTAGCAGCAGCAATTGCCGTAAACAAACTTAATATTAATCATCAACAAATTACCGGAATTGAAGCGTTCGTATCGGCTAATTTAATGAAAAATGGTATGGGTGTAACTGTACCTGGTACTGGAATGGTCGGGCTAGAAATCGCCGCAGCGACGGGTGCTATTGCAGGCGACAGTCAGGCGCAATTAGAAGTTCTCAAAAACCTTACTCCTGAAGATGTTGCTATTGCAAAAGCGATGCTTGATAAGAAATTAGTAACCGTTAGTGTTGCGAATGTCAGTAATATTCTGTATTCCAAAGTCACCGTCTTTAGTGGCGATCGCTCTGCAAGCGTCATCATTGCAGATACTCACACTCATATACTTGCAATAGAAGAAGACGGAATAACAACTTACATTGCTGATCCAAAAAATACGACTCACTTGGCCAAAGAAAAAGTTAATACCAATCCTTTCACTGATGCTTGTGCTCAAGATATTTTTGACTTCGCAACACAAGCACCATTAGCAGATATTAGCTTTATTGAGCAAGCTTACCAACTCAACAATGCACTTTCGATTGAAGGCTTAGCGGGTAACTATGGCCTTCAAGTGGGCGCAACTTTTCAGCGTAATATTGATCGCGGCTTGCTATCATCAGGGCTATTAACAGACGTATTACTACGTACTGCAGCAGCTTCTGATGCTCGAATGGGTGGCGCCATGAAACCGGCGATGAGTAATTCAGGTTCAGGCAATCAAGGTATTGCTGCGACTATGCCAGTGGTAGTCGTCGCTGAATTTATCAAGGCGACTAACGAACAATTGATTCGTGCTTTAATGCTGTCACATTTAATGGCGATTTATATTAAAAGCCATCAAAACAAATTATCTGCTTTATGTGGTGCAACAACGGCATCAATGGGTGCTGTTGCTGGTATGACATGGCTACTCGGTGGCAATATTCAACAAATTAGCGCAGCAATCAACAGTATGATTGGTGATATCGCAGGCATGATCTGCGATGGTGCAAAAACCAGTTGTGCAATGAAAGTATCGTCATCTGCAGGCTCTGCCATAAAATCTGCATTAATGGCACTTGATGGCTTTAGTGTTACAGGTAATGAAGGTATTGTTGCAAACGACGTTGATAGTACTATTCGTAACCTTTCAGCGTTAGCGAATGGTTCAATGACACAAACTGATGTTCAGATCCTTGATATCATGATTAATAAATAACCATACATACCGCTAACTTGTGGATAAATCCTCTAGATATATAGATAAAGCCAGATAACTCAGTTGCTTTTTTATTATAATCTAGAGGACTATATTTTCTTATTTACTAGATCATAAGAAAAAAACAGTAAAAATAGCATTTTCCCACCTCTTGATATTCTTTTTAGTTATAAAATATTACTTCTGGTTATTTAAAAGCCACTATAATAGCGTGATAATTCCCTCCATAAACAGCGTAAACACTATTAGGCAAACCACTTTATTGACGTAAATAAATCGCCCTATCCTACCTTTGTCATAACGACATTGAGTGCGTTTTATCTATCAGATTATTCTGATAAGTGGTTCTAAAATATTTAAATAACATAAAGTTAAAGCCAAATGCATGAGCCATAAGCACTCTTTTTAGCTTCTCTTTCGTTATAATTTAGTTGCTTTATATTGCTAGAAAGACGCGAACTAGATTGGCGATCCTGCCACCAAAATAATAAGCCAAACACTGTGTTTAGGTTAATCATTCAAGGCTGATATTAATATGAACCAAACAGTCAATAATTCCCCTTCTACAGCGAATACGCCTCTGCATATTCGTGCCAATATGACACAAGAACAATGGCAACAAGCAATTAAATTTGACAATGTCGACATCGGTTGGATTGTAATGAGTATCGGCATGGCCGTTGGTGCAGGTATTGTATTTTTACCTGTCCAAGTAGGGGTTATGGGATTATGGGTATTTTTACTTTCAGCTGTAATTGGTTATCCAGCCATGTACTTATTCCAAAAGCTCTTTATCAATACTTTAGCTGAATCAAAAAAATGTACTGATTATCCTGGTGTTATTTCTGGTTATTTAGGTAAAAATTGGGGAATTGCGTTAGGTATTCTTTATTTCTTAATGTTAGTGATTTGGGTCTTGGTCTATGCATTAACCGTGACCAATGATAGTGCCTCATATCTACATTCTTTTGGTGTAACGAAAACCCATCTTAATAATAATATTTTTTATGGATTAGCACTGATTAGCTTACTCAGTTATATCGGTTCAAAAAGTGAAAAAATCTTATTTAAAATATCCGGTTTTATGGCCGTCACCGTCTTACTGTTAGTCGCCGTTATGGGGGTATTATTAGTCCCTCAATGGAGCCTCGCCAATATTACTCCCGTTGAAAATTGGGGCTTAATGTTGAAAAATGCCATTATTACATTGCCATTTACCCTCACATCAATTCTGTTTATTCAGTCATTGAGCCCAATGGTTATTTCTTACCGTTCACATGAAAAATCCATTGAAGTTGCACGTTATAAAGCCACTCGTGCAATGAAAATTGCATTTACTATTCTCTTTGTAATCGTGTTTTTCTTTGCAGTATCGTTTACTTTTGCCATCAGTCAGACAGAAGCTAAACATGCGATGGAATTAAACATTTCAGCCCTCGCAATGATTGCACATTACTTCCCTGGTAGCTCTGCAACCATTGTTGGTATCGTGATCAATATCTTTGCCGTTGTGACTTCATTCTTTGGTGTTTTTCTTGCCTTTAAAGAAGCCTGTCGCGGTTTAGCCATGAACCTACTTGAACGTAAATTTGACCCAAGCAGTATTAATACCAATTTGGTGAATAAGCTTACCACTGTATTTATTATTTTGATTGCGTGGGGTGCGGTTGCTTTAAACTTACCGATTCTATCGTTTACATCAATCTGCTCTCCAATATTCGGTATTGTAGGTTGTTTAATTCCTGCCTATTTAGTGTATCAAGTACCACATTTGCATCAATATAAAGGCACAGCAACAAACCTTATTATCATCACTGGTATCTTGCTCTGTATCTCGCCGCTATTAGTGTTTATCTAAATCGTCACATCCTTATAAAAACGTGACGCTAAAAAAATGCCGCAGTATTCACTGCGGCATTTTTATTTATATATTTGAGATGCAATTGTTTGTAATTATGCCGTAACCGCTTCGACAGATTTTTTTATTTTAGCGCGTTTTTGTGCCATTGCCACACCTGATAACACCATAATGCCACCGATATAATGATAGCTATGTAGTTGCTCTCCTAACATGACGCTCGCAATACCTGCCGCCATGATAGGTAATAAGTTCATGAACATTGCGGTTCTATCTGCCCCTAAACGCTCGATACTTTGCATCCACAACCAAGGCGCCAATACTGATGCCAATAATGCCGCATACAAAATTAAAGGCGCAGCGCTTGCTGTAATAGCCATACGATGGCTGCTCAATAACAAAGGAGTTAGCATCATCACTGCAAACAGGCATTGAACATACACTGAGTGCCAGTTTGAAATCGGCATTTTCCAGCGTTTTAGTAACACGCAATATAACGCGTACACCACCGCTGCAAGCAACATTAGTCCATCACCTTGCTTAATTCCCTGACTGATCAAATTAGTAATATGACCATGGCTTAACATCAAAACCAACCCACTCAGTGATAACACGGCACCAATAAGCGCAAATGGTGATAAACGTTGGCCAAGTAATGGCACACTTAAAAACATACTCACTAATGGGACGAGTGAAATAATTAATGCAATATTTGTCGCACTCGTCGTTGCAGCAGCAAAATACCCTAACGACTGATTCAATACCATACCAAGTAAAGCTAAAAAAGCTAACTTGCTTAAATACGGTTTAATAATAGCTCGTTCACGCCAAACAGACTTAGCTAAAAAAGGGGTCAGCGCAACTAAAGCAAAAAACCAACGATAAAACGATATAGCACCGGGATCGATAACACTAAATGCCATTTTGTTGACAATCGCATTTCCGGCCCAAATCGCCACAGTAAAAAAAGGTAATAAATAGAACATCTTCAGCCTTAGATAAAACAGTTATTTCAAAGAGAGACATTGAAATAGAGAACAACGCTATTTTGTCACTTCCTATAAGAAATATATATTCGCAACCAGACATAGAAAATGCTTAGTCGGACATTTATTAATGAAAATGATAAAACCCTAACCACCTTACTCTGTTGTCACAAGTAATATGCTTAGGGTTTTAAATTGAAGACTATATGTGAGTTAGCGACTGATTATTTATCACTCGGCAATGACTCTTTTTCACAGAACATAGTTGCTGCTAATCGCGCAAGATTGTAAGCATCAACATAGCCTGAATGTTGACGTCCTTCCCAAGCCACACCGGCAATCTCCATTGCAGCACGTTGCCCTAAACGCTTATTGGTAACATGACGTTGTAATTTAAATAATGTTGCTAAATTTAAATACTCACGAAAAGGCTCTTTCAATTCTTTTGCAGCGCACTCTTTCTTTAAAATACGGTCATCATGACCCCAAGCACCATAAATCTTATGCCGACCACCAAATTTTTGTTCAATCGAACGTAAAATAGTCGCTAATGGCTTACCATTTTTTTCAATTAGCTCAGGTTTAATCCCAGTTAATTCGGTGCAAAATGGTGAAACTTCATCATGTTCAGGTTTTACATAATGCTGTGCTCGTCGCACAATACGGCCCGTATTTAGATCCAGTTCCGCCACCCCAATTTCGATGATTTCACCAGTACGCGATGTGCGGCCATCATTCCAACAACACATTTCGAGGTCAAAACAGACAATACGATCAAAATTCATTAAGCTATCCAAGAGTTACGGGGTAAAACGGGCGCAGATAATACCATTTTGTCACTTCAGGTTCATCCTTGAACCCCAGATTATTATCTTCAATATTACATCACTATCTGCGATACAATTTTATCAGCCCCTTGCTGCGTCGCATGATGAGCATCATAGTATAACGGTTGTGAGTCTTGAATCGCATAACAATTACGATCATCACAAAATTCTTTTGTAGGATCAATAAAATGCACATTGCTTGGATAGTGAGCCTGCTGGAAATGCCGTAAAATATCCTTATTTCGCTGCTGATAATATGCAAGGGAAACAGATTTTACATCATTAACCGTATTACTAACCCAATAATTTTCATAAAATAATTTACTAATACTACGCCCCATTTCAGGCTTAGGTTTTATCACGTACACATTTTTTTTGGTTTTAGCTAATTTCAATACTAACGCATCAAACGATGTTAATATTCCTGCATATTCCGACATTTTTTTATGTGATAACCGAGGGTATATTCCTCCATTTTCACCATATAAACCCGCTGAATAACGATGAATCAAAACCACATTTTGGATCTGCTTATTTTGTAAAATATAGTCAGCCGCTTCATTATACCAACGAGAGCAAGGGCTAAAATCATTACCTTTTCCATAAGAAGGAATACACCCTGCGAAACTAAAATGTTTAACACCTTGATCTGTTGCTTTTAAACGTTGGGCTAACGCATAACTAATACTGATCGCATGGCTATCGCCAAGCACAGCCCAGTTAATATCATGCCCATAATACTCACATGCTTTAGTTGGATCTTGATAATCATAAATATGACAATTCACTCGATTAGGCGTCGATTTAATATCTTTTACGATGTTATTTACACTAACTGGAAATCTATCAACAGCAAAACCATTATTTTTAAATACTATCGCAGCAGCTCCCCCCACAATAACAATTAGCCATAAAGGTTTACTCATGGTTAACTGACGTAATAATGATGGCGATTTAAGCGCTACTTTGCGATTTTCAATATAGGTATAACTCAAATAACCCAAGACTATTGATACAGGTATCCCTATAAATTCAAAAAAAGGTATTGATAAATAATAGCCCACCACAACAATTGGCCAATGCCATAAATAGATTGAATATGACCATGTACCTAGGCGCTGAAAAATAGCGTTATTAAAGAAACCACCTTGATAATTAGCCACAATAATAAGAAAGGCACCTTCAACAGGCATCAAAGACAAGTACCCCGGCCACATGTCTTTTTCGCTCATCGTACTATAAGCAGCAATAATCAGCATGACGCCTAACCACTGGCAATACTTCTGATTCTTTTCATTGAGCTGAATCGGATATAAATAGGCTAAACCGCCTAATAGCATCTCCCAACCACGCGCTGGCAATAAAAAATAAGAATACGTTGGGTTTTGGTAGCTCACATACACATTAAATAAAAAGCCACAGCCCGTAACAATTAACAATACTCTTTTTATGCTATTGAAATTTAATATTTTTTTTAGAATAACCAATAAAATTGGATAAATAATATAAAATTGCCATTCAACAGAAAGCGACCAGGTATGCAATAACCATTTTTCATGAGATGTTGCATCAAAATATCCAGACTCTTTAAAATAAAAAATATTGGAGATAAAGCCACTACTGCCTGCAATGTGCTTACCCAATATTCGATAATCTACAGGGGTTAAGTAAAACCAACCTAATATTAATAAAACGCTGCACACCACCATTAATGGTGGAATGATACGATTCGCACGTGCAATATAAAATTGAATAATAGAAAATTTGTTATTATCTATCCCTCGAAAGATAATACTGGTCATTAGAAAACCAGAAATAACAAAAAACACATCAACCCCAGCAAAACCACCGGGAATGCGGATCCATGGTGGATTGAAGTGATAAAGCACTACCGCAATAACTGCAAGGGCACGTAAGCCATTAATATCGGCTCTAAATTTCATAATATTCCTATACAGCTAACATATTGATGACGCTGAAAAATGAAGAACAAGAAAATAAACGATAACCTTAATTTTAATGTCATAAAAACAACAAATTTGACAATTACTAACAATATTTAAAGCTCAAACAAACAACATGCATATGTATAAAATATAACATCAGCACTAAAGGTGCTCATGGGTTATGCTCTTTAGGAGGGATATTGATATAACTAAGAAATAAACCGCATCATAAAAGCAATTACTTATCTCAAATTGTTTCTTTCTTCTCTCTCTTAGTGGCTGATATACTTAATACTTAATAACATCATTTGGATTCATAATGACCATTATTTATAACCCAATTATTGACAATAATAATCCACCTGATGATATATTTTTTGTTCATGAAGTTTTTGAACCTGACACCAGTACCCTCTACCATAGTCATTACTGGGGTCAACTACATCTTGTTACTAATGGTATTATTGAACTGAGTACTCACAATAATCGTTTTTTAGCACCGCCTCGTTATGCATTGTGGATACCAGCTATGATTGAACATAAAAGTTACATTCGTCGTAGCCTTAATTATTGTTCAATGAATGTGTGTTCACCGTTATCCGATCAACTTCCGGCTTATCCATGCTTACTTGAAGTCACTGATGTAATAACCGCTATTATTGAAGATCTGCGCCAACGTCAGATTATGGTTGCAACAACCGAGCAAGATAAACGCTTAATCACAGTATTATTTGATCAGGTGCTATTGTGTAAAGAACACGACCAATTTCTGCCCACCAGCGAAGATAAACTATTACAACCGATCCTTATTGAGTTAGAGCATAACCCAACCAATAATTTATCACTCACCCAGTGGGCACAACAGTTACATACCACAGAGCGTACATTGGCACGTCATTATAAAAATAAATTAGGCATCAGTTTTACTGAATGGCGACAGCGACGTAAATTTATCTATGCATTACATTTACTGCGCCAAGGCATGTCAGTCAACGAAACGGCGTTAACATTAGGCTATCACCAAGCCTCCCCCTTTATTACCTTATTTAAAAAATATGCAGGTGCCACGCCAGATCAATATCGATTACGGTTAGATTAATCCACCTTCATCAAACGCTTATAGCACTTAAGTCCCCTATAATTCCCTGCATAAAGCGCTTTTCTTGTTACTGCAACCAAAAATAAACACTATCAGCGCCTGTTCTGTGCGCTAGATCTCCTTATCTTGACCTTCAACCTGAGAGTTAAATCACATCTCATTTGGCTGGTTACAAATGTCCAGTAAATGCGCGCTTTATCCCATATCGAGAATAGCTTCTGCCACCCATAATAGCTCCAACAAAACGGCTTACTGCCATCTTAAACCTGTTATGTTCTTGTCCTTATCCGTGGCCAACATCGTCATAACGAAATGGAGTTATTCTTATGAAAAACCAATTATCGCAATTAAAGCGGCACCTCTTAACTGGTACTAGTCACATGCTACCTTTCGTTGTTGCGGGTGGTGTATTACTTGCCTTATCAGTAATGCTAGGTGGTAAAGGTGCTGTACCTCAAGGTGTTTTCCTTGAAGGCCTTTGGGACATGGGTATCGCAGGTTTCACATTATTCGTACCAGTGCTAGGTGGCTACATTGCTTACTCTATCGCTGACCGTCCAGCACTTGCTCCAGGTATGATTGGTGCTTACCTTGCAAACCAAGTTAACGCCGGTTTCATCGGGGCAATCATTGTTGGTTTCATTGCAGGTTACGTCGTACTACAACTAAAACGTATTCCGCTATCTAACAAACTAAAAGCCATCTCAACCTATTTCATTCTTCCTATCGGTGGTACGTTCATTGTTTCAGGTCTAGTTATCTGGGTTATCGGTGCTCCGATTGCAATGGCAATGGAAGGCATGAACACTTGGCTACAAGGCATGGCTGGCACCTCTAAAGCTTTCTTAGGTGCCATTCTTGGTGGTATGACAGCCTTTGATATGGGTGGTCCAATCAACAAAGTTGCTACTCTATTTGCTCAAACACAAGTTGGTACTCAACCATGGTTAATGGGTGGTGTGGGTGTTGCTATCTGTGTACCACCACTAGGTATGTTCCTTGCAACTCTATTATCACCTAAGCGTTACTCTGATGAAGAGCGCGAAGCAGGCAAAGCGGCTGGCATCATGGGCTGTATCGGTATCACTGAAGGTGCAATCCCGTTCGCTGCTGCTGACCCAGTACGTGTAATCCCGTCAATCGTTGTCGGTGGTATCGTTGGTAACGTTACTGCATTCTTGTTCGGTGTCCTAAACCACGCTCCTTGGGGTGGTCTGATTGTTCTTCCGGTTGTTGATGGTCGTATCTTCTATATCGTGGCTATCATTGCGGGCTCTGTAACGACGGCACTCATGGTTAACTTCCTTAAAAAGCCAATTGCAGACCGTGAAGAAGATAAAGCACAAGCTGCTGCATCTGATGACCTAGACCTAAGTTTTGATTAATAACATCGCATTCATTTATCAACGCGTTAATCGCATTAAATAACAAATTTGGAGATTCACATGAAATTATTAGCTATCACTTCTTGCCCATCTGGTGTTGCACATACATACATGGCTGCTGAAGCACTAGAAGTTGCCGCAAAAGCAAAAGGCTGGGATGTTAAAGTTGAAACACAAGGCTCTATCGGTATCGAAAACGAAATCACCATGAGTGAAGTCGCTGACGCTGATATTATTATTCTGACTAAAGATATCGCCATTAAAAACGAAGAGCGTTTCGCAGGTAAGAAAATTGTCCGTGTAGGCGTGGCTGATGCAGTAAAGAAAGCACCACAAATCATGGATAAAATTGAAGCGCATTTAGCTCAAGCTTAATCATGCGATAAGGCACAATTAAATGTGTGCCTTATGATTTACCCCTCAAATAAAGCCACCTTAGATCACGTTATTTAAGGTGGCTTTTTATATAACAGCTAAAACAGCCTCATCATCAAAATAAACTGGCATCAAGATAACAAATTCAAGAGCATTATATCGCAATCAACCACCAGCTAACTGATAATACTCATATTCATACATATAGTGCTTTTTTAGTGGTCTTTAGTCATTCATCAGTCCACGTCCATACTGAATAACAATAAGTAGACGCAAGACATGCATAATATTTTTATTGATTTGCTTGATAGTGCCATTTCTGATTTTGAATCTTTAAATAACATTTGGTTTGCTGGTGACTCGTTACCACCGCTAGAATCAAGTTATCAAGTTAACTTTCCACGACTTGAACTGGTATTTAAAGGCCGTTATGCCAATACCTTTGATAATCAACAATCAAATGTAGCAGATATCACTCTTGGCGTTGGCGAAGCATTATTCATTCCTGCCAATGCATGGAATAAACCAGATTGGCAACACGAGTGCTCAGTATTAAGTTTATTGTTTGGCAAGAGTCAACTTGGCTTTAGCTTGGTCAGTAAGCGAGAAAATGAAGACGGATTTTATGATGTGCAAAAATACAGCGTACCGCAACGCAGTAGCCATGCTATCGATCATATTCTCAATGCCTTATCAAGCTTAACCCATGAAAAGAAAAAACAACCTGCTGATAAATTTCTATTAATAGCTTTGCTGTGTTATTGCAAAGACATGCTTGAAATGCCAACGGCTGACTGTACCCGTCGTAGCCAAGATTTATTTAAAGGCATCTGTATTTACGTCCAAGAAAATTTTCACCGTAATATTAACCGTAATACGGTTGCTGAAAGGTTTAATATCTCACCCAATCACCTCTCGCGCTTATTTCGCCAAGAAGGCCATATGCGGTTTGCCGATTATATCGCTTGGGTACGTTTAGAACGGGCTAAATTCATGCTAAAACGCTACAACTTCCGTTTAGAAGAGGTGGCAAATCGGTGTGGTTATCATGATTCCAATTACTTTTGTCGTGTTTTTAAACGTAAAACAGGCAAGACACCAACAGAATACCGAGTGCATTAAAAAATAAGGCAAACAACTGAATATTTATATTCTATATTTGCCTATTTCTATTAAAGCGAATAAGCATAAAATTATCCGCTTTAATGGTTTATTACATCAATGAAAAAATCACTGCAAGCCTTGATCGTTCTTTGCGCATGTAACATTAGCTTCTCTGCTTTTGCTAATACAACATCGGCCATGGAATCACCATTATCAATTCCATTTTCTCAGCAGATCCATAGCTATCAATATTCTGGCGTCGTTAATAACGATGTTACTAATGACTTCAGTTTCTATGGTCATCAAGGCCAGAAAATCACTACCTTAGTAACAACTGATAGCGCGAAATTATGGGTGACAATTAAGCATCCACAGATGAAACAAGCGGTCGACATTTCAGCTATTTCAACTAACCCTAATCAGCGCGATACTTATACTTTACCTTTTACTGGTCAATATCATCTTAGTATCGGTGAATATCACGCCATCAGTGAACGTAACTCAAGCCAAAACTACACGCTAAAAATCACTTTGAATTAAAGTTTATAGCCACTTAAAACAAATGACATTGAAATCAATAAATCTCGATGTCATTTGTTCATCAAACATAATGACAAATCATCCCCGCCAACTATATCCTCAACCTATCACAGAGTATTTAACACGGTCACATATCCATCAATTGGGTACATAAGTCCAGTTACAACGCCTTTTGTCCACTGCTAATTTTTTAACGAGCGTAATACACTCTTACTTTATTCGCGCAGTTGACAGGAGTCTCACGTGTCGCATATTTCATTAGATGGTCAGTGGCTACTCACTTCCCCACAGCATTCACATATTTCTATTCCATGCTCACTGCCTGGCGATGTACACTCAGCGCTCATTCAAGCGGATTTACTGCCACAACCTTATTTCGGTTGTAATGAAGAATTAATTCAATGGGTCGGTGAAAGTGAGTGGCAACTAACAACAGACTTCACACTCACAACCGAGCAACTAACTGCAACCGCCATCGATTTGAATTTATCGTTTGTTGATACCATGGCTATCGTTAGCATTAACGGTACTCAGGTATTAACCTGTAGCAACATGTTCCGTCTTTATCAGGTTAATGTTCTGCCCTACCTACAACAGGGTGTAAATCACATCAGTATTGCATTAGCGCGTAATGATAGTGAAGCACAACGACGTGCAGAAAAACTACCTTTCCCCGTGCCATGGGCGGTCGGTAATAATCAAATTCCACACATGAATACTCTGCGTAAAACCCAATGTCATGCTGGCTGGGATTGGGGCATTTGTTTATTATCAACAGGGGTATATAACTCGCTAACACTCACCCCTGTTTATGACACTCGCTTACACCATGTTAGAACCCAACAAGCATGGCTACCCAATGGCGATTGTGAAGTCACAGTTAACGTTGATTGCGAAGTACTGAAGGACGGCGCGGAGCAAGCACTTGAAATTAACTTTGATAAGCAAGTACACACTATCGCTATAGATAATATAAAAAATGGCATTCAAACCGTTACCACCACTATTATCGTAAAAGATCCACAGCGCTGGTGGCCTGCAGGTTATGGCGAGCAACCATTGTACCCATTAACGGTTACGCTTAATAATCACACCATCACCAAAAAACTTGGACTACGTGAACTCACATTAGATACACAAACCGATGCTATTGGTAGTGCAATGACATTTGTGGTTAATGGCAATGCGATCACTGCCAAAGGTGCCAATTGGATTCCACTCGATGCCCTACCTAGCCGTCAAACTCCTGCACGTTATCGTCAACTATTAGAAGATGCAGTTGCCGCTAACATGAATATGATCCGTGTGTGGGGCGGTGGCATGTATGAGCATGATATTTTTTATGAGTTATGCGACGAACTCGGATTATTAGTGTGGCAAGATCTGATGTTTGCTTGCGCCTTGTATCCATCAACCCCAGAGTTTTTAGCTGATGTTGAATTAGAAATTGTTGACCAAGTAAAACGCCTAGCAGATCACCCTTCACTGGCATTATGGTGTGGTGATAACGAAGTCATTGGCGCGATTGGTTGGTATGACGAATCTAAACACAATCGTGAAAAATACGTAGTGAATTACGACCGTTTAAACCGCATGCTGCAACAAGTAGTTGAACAGTACGATCCTAGCCGTCGTTTTTGGGCAAGCTCACCGTGTAATGGCGAACTCGATTTTGGCGATGCATGGCATGACGATAACCGTGGCGATATGCATTTCTGGGATGTATGGCATTCAGGTAAATCGTTCGATGCCTACCACAGTGTTAAACCACGTTTTTGTTCGGAATTTGGTTATCAATCATGGCCATCTTTGCCAACGGTAAAAACCTTCGCCGACAGTGAAGATTGGAATGTCACCTCGCCGACATTTGAACAACACCAAAAGAACGGTCGTGGTAATAGCATTATGACCGAAATGTTTACTCGCTATTTCCGCTTTCCCGTTGGTTTTGCCAACATGTTGTATTTAAGCCAAGTACAACAAGCAATCGCCATTAAAACAGCGACTGAGTTTTGGCGCGCCCATAAACAACATTGCCGCGGTATTCTCTATTGGCAACTCAATGACTGCTGGCCGGTGAGTTCATGGTCAAGCATTGAATATACTGGGCGTTGGAAACAACTCCATCACCACGCAAAACGTTTCTTTGCCCCTGTGATGGCGACATTTATTCAACAGCCGCAACAACCTCTAACACTGCATGTGGTTAATGATCATCATCAACCAATGCCAATTAGCGGAACAGTGATCAAGGCAGATTGGCAAGGGAATGTCCTTGCCACATGGCAGCTAGACACCCAATTAGCTACCGACAGCAGTGACATTGTATGGCAAACAGAAGACATCTTAACCGCCACTGAAACTAAACAAGTGTTTTACCATGTAAGCTTAACCTGCGCTGATGGCAGTGTGACTGAAAATACGTATTACCCATGCTTGTTTAAACACGCACAACTACAAAATCCAATCATTAACACAGAATGGCATCAAGACAACGATACTATTTGGCTAGAACTCGACACTGACTGCCCGGCATTATTTGTTGAACCACAACTTGAATGCCAAGGTCGTTTTAGTGATAGCAGTTTTACTTTATTACCAAGTCATATTACAGGCACGAAACATCGCCTTTATTATATTGGTGATTGTGATCTTAATACATTAAAACAGCATTTAACCTTATATCACCTTCGAGGAACCTATTAGTTTATAAAGCTTTCACAATAATATAAATAACAGCAACAGATACGCATATTTTTATATGTGTATCTTGTTACGACTGTTATTTATTAATAAATACTATCTATTTTCATCATGTTTATACGGAATTTATCTTCTCACATTTATAATAAGGAATTTTCATGATCAGAAATAAAGCCCATACTTTAGCGCTAATAACACTAGCGACATTGTGTGCTTCAAACTCTTTTGCTGCTGAAAAAAATCAATTAACGATTGTGGCTGATTTTTATCCCACCATGATCCGTAACTTTAATCCGTACTTAGCGACAAATTTACGTACCACAACCGATTTTATTTATGAGCCTTTAGTTGTTTTTAACCAAATGCACGGCAATAAACCGGTAATGCGGTTAGCGAAAAACTACTATATGTCTGACGATTTGATGCAAGTCACATTTGAAATTCGCGACGGCGTAAAATGGTCAGATGGAACGCCATTTACCGCTGATGATGTAGTGTATTCATTCCAACTTATTCATGATAAACCTGAGCTTGATCCGAAAAGCATGGATCGCTGGATAAAAAGCATCCATCAGCAAGATAACAAGGTTATTTTTGAATTAACTGAAGCCAATTCTAATCTTCCATTTGAAATTGCTTCGATCCCTATTGTGCCAAAGCACATTTGGAAAGACATTGAAAAACCTGAATTATTTACTAATGAAAACCCAGTAGGTTCAGGCCCATTTACTAAAATCGATACCTTTACACCACAGCTTTATGTGCAATGCCGTAACCCTAATTATTGGGATAACGATAACCTAGAAGTCGATTGTTTACGCGTACCGCAAATTGCCAATAACGATCAGCTATTAAATAAAATCATTAAGTCAGAACTTGACTGGACCAGTGCCTTTATTCCTGATGTTGATGCACTGTATGCCGCTCGAAATCCAAACCATAAATACTGGTATCCTGCAGCAAGTACCCAAGCTTTTATGATGAATTTTAAAACGCCGCACCCAGGTAATAATGAAGCGATCAATAACCTTGATTTCCGTCGCGCGTTATCAATGGCTATTGATCGCCAAAAAATCATTGATGTCGCTTTTTATGGCAACGGCATCGTTAATGACTACGCATCAGGCTTAGGTAAAGGCTTAGAATTCTGGGCTGATAAAGATATTTACAACCAATACAAAGGCTTTAACACTTACAACATTGATAACGCCAAAGCATTATTAGCAAAAGCAGGCTTTAAAGATATTGATGGTGACGGTTATGTAGAAACGCCTACAGGTAAAAAGATAGAAATTGCAATTCAATCTCCAACCGGCTGGACTGATTTCAACAACACCGTACAACTTGGGGTTGAGCAGTTACAAATGGCAGGCGTTGATGTCAAAGCCAAAACCTCTGATTTTGCGGTCTATAACCAAGCCATGACCAATGGTACTTATGATATGGCTTACACTAACTATTTTAACGGTGCCGACCCTTATCGTTACTGGAACAGCGCCTATCATTCTCGTTATCAAGAAGGTGCGAGCATGCCACGTTTTGCAATGCACTTCTTTAAAAATGCTGATTTAGACCAGTTACTGGATAATTTCTACAAAACTGCGAATCAGGATGAGCAAATGGTTATCGCCCATAAGATTCAAAAAATTATTGCCGAAAACCAAATCACGATTCCAGTCATGTCTGGCGTTGATGTGTACCAATTTAATGAAAGTCGTTATACCGGTTGGTGGAGCACAGACAACCCTAAAGGTCGTCCTTTAGCATGGGCGGGCGTTCCTGAGCGTTTATTACACGTATTAGATTTAAAACCAAAAGCGTAATACCAACCATACCGTTATCTTTTGATAACGGTATTTATTTCGCTGTGATATCAGCCCAAATATATAAAGCTACCGTTATTTATTTAACGATCGCTTTCAATATTTAGTGCTTATTAAATCAAATATCTTTATTAGGAATAAATACGATGGGCTTTTTCTTTCGTCGATTATCATTTTATTTTGTCGCGTTATTATTTGCAGCCACATTAAACTTTATATTGCCTCGCGCCATGCCTGGTGATCCCGTTACGATGATGTTTGCTAATGCTACTTCACACGTTAGCCCTGAACGTATTGAAGCCATGAAAAAACTGCTTGGCTTTGTTGATGGCCCTTTATATGAAAAATACTTTTCTTATCTTGCCAATATATTTACCGGACAATGGGGAACCTCCATTAAGTTTTATCCATTATCGGTTAATGATCTGCTTGGTAGTGCCATTGGTTGGTCATTATTTCTAACCGGAACTGCGGTTGTTTTATCGTTTTGTATTGGCTCAGTAATGGGTATTTTTGCCGCTTGGCGTCGTGGCAGCTATTACGATACATTTATTTCGCCAAGTACGCTGGTGGTGCAATCTATCCCGTCAGTGGTTATTGCGATGCTGGTGATGTTCACCTTTGCCATTGGCTTAGAATGGTTCCCGATTGGCAATGCTTACACCTCTGGCACTACGCCTGATTGGTCAAGCTGGGCATTTTATAAAGATGTCATGTATCACGCTGCCCTGCCGTTGTTATGTGCCACTGTCAGCCAAATTGGTGGCTTTTTAATTAGCATGCGTAACAACATGATTAACTTGCTTAATGAAGACTTTATCACCATGGCAAAAGCCAAAGGATTAAGCGAACATCGCGTGATTTTTAACTATGCCGCTCGTAATGCCATGCTGCCAAGCGTGACCGCACTATCAATGGCCTTAGGTACTGCAATCAGTGGCCAGTTAATTGTGGAAATGATCTTTAACTACCCCGGTCTTGGGACTGTGTTATTAAACGCTATTCACGCCCGTGATTACCAAGTGCTTCAAGGACAATTATTACTGATGACCTTATTTATGTTGTTTTTTAACTTTATGGCCGATCTATTAATTGTGCTGTTAGACCCACGTCTACGTAAGGGAGATCGATAACATGAAAGGTATTATTCAATTATTAATTCGTAACCCTAAGTCATTAACTGGACTCTGTATTTTAGTGGTATTTGTATTAGCGGCTCTGTTTGCGCCAATGATCACTAACCATGCACCAGATAGAGGAACAGGCAACCCTCATGAATACCCAGCTTTTGTAGTAAAAGCCGCGCAGAATAATCCTGATGGTTGGATAGCGAAAAACTTAGCCACCAATAAACGTACCTTATTAATGTCAAAAAAAGCTGATCATATTTTAGGGACTACCCGCATGGGGCGTGATGTGTGGTCGCAATTAATTTATGGCGCACGTACTTCACTGGCCGTTGGTTTAGGCGCAGGTATTTTAGTGTGTTTTCTGGCAACCTTAATCGGTGTTTCAGCTGGATATTTTGGCGGTAAAGTTGATGAAATTTTAACGGCTGCCATGAATATCATGTTGGTGATTCCACAATTACCGTTGCTATTTATTATTGCTGCGTTTATTGGTCAGGCTGGGCCATTTACGATAGCGATTGTGATCGCCATTACTTCATGGGCATGGGGTGCGCGAGTGGTGCGTTCTCAAACGCTATCTTTACGTGAAAAAGAATTTATTCGTGCCGCAGAAGTATTAGGTGAATCACCGTGGCGCATTATTGCCGTTGAAATTCTGCCTAACTTAATGTCGATTGTTGGTGCTAGTTTTATAGGCTGTGTATTGCTCGCGATCATGACTGAAGCCAGCTTATCGTTCCTTGGTCTTGGTGATCCAAATGCCATCAGTTGGGGTGTGATGTTATATAACGTTCAAACCTCATCATCAATGTTGATTGGCGCATGGTGGGAAATACTTGCACCGTGTATGGCGCTTATATTTATTGCTATCGGTTTATCGTTATTAAACTTTGCCGTCGATGAAATTGCCAACCCTCAGTTACGTTCTCACAAAGGCATGCGTCGTTGGCAACAGCGCAGTGATGCAACCCTTATCGATACTCAAACCGAAATGCCTCACCCTATCGCTGATGGTGGAATCAAATAATGAAGAGTAACCCATTAACTTTAACTTTAACTTTTAATCGTGAGCATCAATGCGATCAATTAACGCGAACGCTTCATCTGACCTTGAGTAAACATTCAACATTAACCGTTAACCAAGATGTGAGTGATTTTAATGCTGAGATCAGTAAGCGCGTTATTGCTGTTGCTGATATTCAAGATGTTGGCTATTTAATCGCGACTACATTTACGCAAGCCACCACGCTTCAATTGTGCATTGATGCCGATATTGCCGCTCGTTTTGAACGTCAGCAATGGCTGAAATGGCTCTCTTTTGGTTTAGCGTTATCAAATTATCATTATCGTCACACTAACAGCTCATTATTAACCCCAACACTGGCAGATTTCACCTTATTGAATGCTGATGCTAGTGATAACACAGCGTTTGAAAATGGTAAAATTCTTGCTCACAGTCAATTGATTGCACGCGAGTTAACCAATAAACCGGGAAATATTCTGTATCCACAATCCTTTGTCGAAGCTGTAGAAGCATTAGCGATTAATAACATTAAGTTATCTTATCTCGATGATGCAATGATGCTTGAACAAGGCTTTGGCGGCTTAATGAGTATCGCCCAAGGCAGTGATCGCGAAGCACGCTTGTTATGCCTCGACTATCATCCTCAAGATCCCAAGTTTACCGTCGCTTTAGTCGGTAAAGGCGTAACCTTTGATTCCGGTGGCATCAGCATTAAACAACCACGATACATGAGCACCATGAAAGTCGATATGGGCGGTGCAGCGGCGGTTGTTGGTGCACTTAATGCTATTGCACAACTGCAATTACCTATTCGAGTGATTGGCTTATGTGGCTTGGTTGAAAACATGCCGTCAGGTAAAGCCATTAAACCTGGTGATGTGGTAACGATGCTTAATAAAACCAATGTTGAAATCATCACTACCGATGCCGAAGGACGAATGGTGCTAGCGGATGTATTGCACTATGCTCAGCAGCGCTACCAACCAGATTATTTAGTCGATATTGCAACCTTAACAGGTGGTACTGGCATTGCTCTTGGTAAAGCCTATGCGTCATTAATGGGTAATGATAATAATTTCATTACGAGTGCTCAAACAGCAGGTCAAGCATGTTCTGAACCGTTATGGCCGATGCCGACGGGTGGCATGTTTACCACCGCACTTGAAAGTGACTTTGCTGATCTGCGCCACGGTAGCGAAGAGCCTGACGGTAGCCCATGTGTTGCAGCTACCTTTTTAGAACACTTTATTCAACCTGATCAAAAATGGATCCATATTGATTCAGCCGCAATGTCACTGGGTATGAATCACCGTAAAATTTACCCGAAAGCCACAACGGGCTACGGCACTTTATTATTAACCGAGCTTTGCCAACAATTGATCTTGCAAGATCGGTTGCACCAATAACAAGGACGTTGAACATGATCTTATTAGCAAACTCAGAAGCCTACCCAGGCATTGAAGCATCAGCACGTCGCCTGCAAGCAGGTGAAGAAGGCTTACGGGCTTTAGTTGAAGGCATTAAGCTGGTGGAATTGGATCCACGGGTGCGTACCGTGGGCTATGGCGGCTGGCCTAACGTATTAGGCGAAATGGAATTAGATGCATCGGTAATGGACGGTGACAGTCTACGTACTGGCGCTGTTGGTGCATTAAAAGGTTACATCCACCCAATAGAAGTCGCCTATAAGGTAATGACCGATCTCAACCATGAAATTTTAGTTGGTGAAGGTGCGGCTATTTTTGCCAATGAAATTAATGCGGTTGCTGGTAACAATCTTATCGAAGATTCAAAGCAAGTGTGGTGGGAAAAGCTAGAGCAAGCCATGACACCTGAGCAACAAGCGGCATTTCCTAATGTGCCTCTTGCGCCATTATCAAATAATGCCACCGATCCTGAACGGGTACGTGACACTACCGTCTTTTTAAGCAGTGATATTAATAACAAAATTACTGCAGCCACGTCTACTTCTGGTTGGGCATGGAAATACCCTGGTCGGTTAGGTGATAGCCCAATTATTGGTGCTGGCTCTTATGCTGACAGTCGTTACGGGGCTTGTGCGTGTACTCACACCGGGGAAATGAGTATTCGTTGTTCAACGGCTCATGCGGTAGTGTTATATATGAAAATGGGCATGACCCTTGATGACGCTGTGTATGAAGCAATTCGCGATCTTGATTATCTAAAAGATGGCTATACTGAAGGCGTTACTATTCATGCGATAGATTGCCACGGTAATCACAAAGTGGTGAGTTTAAATTGTCCGGGTAATATTACTTATTGGTTGTGGCAAACGGGCATGGATAAGCCAGAAGAGCGCCAAGCTGAAGTGATCATGACTAAGTAATTATTCTCACAGAAAAGAGAACACAGTGACACTAAGATCAACAACACCCTGCTAAGATCATACTTATAGGGTGTTGTTATATAGCAATGGTCATTTCATTATTTACATTTATTAAGTACAAATCCCCACAGCTTTTGCCATATCACATCAAGTTGATTATAAGGTACATAATCATAGCGAAAGGCTTTACTATCATCTTCTGCAATACTTTTTACATACTGCTTATTATCGGTAGTGACAATTTTCGTAAAACCACGCGTATAAGGCGACACTTCACGTTCAAGAAAACGTAAAGCTTGGCGAGGATCCGTCGTCACTTTTATAATATCAGGATGATGAGATAAGCCATGAGTGATCTTCAACTTAAACCTTGTCATTATTGCTGTCCTTGAAACGATTGAGATACTCAACAACCGTGAAAATGGAAATATAATAAAGAAATTTAAATAAAATATACTCGCTCTTGTTTCTTTTAAATATCAGCAATATGTTTCAATTTGTATGAAAGATAGGAAGTTGTAACAAAGGCTATCATCAAAGAATAAACAACGAAGTATTATTAAAAATAAGGCAATCATAGCGGGTTTAATCTGGCAACTGACTAATCCTGAATTCAAATGGAAACACTTTTCCCTTAAGATCATTCTCCATATCTGTGCCAATAAAACAAACCCCGCCCCCAATAAAGGGCGCGGGTTTTGTTATTCTTAAAGGTAAGTTAACGCACTATTTCCAGAATAACAGGGAAAGCTTGAAATTTAGGAGCATCTTCAAAATCATCGATATACTCTTTTTCAAAAGTTTCATTCAACTGTATTAATATACTTTCAATAGCCGCAATTTTCTCTTCAGGGATAATACAAGCAAAAAACTTTTCTTTCGTATTAATAAAAGATTTACAACTTTTGTAATATTCAAAATTCACATAGCCATCAAACAAACACTGACTTTTATGTGGTATAGAACGAAAGTTTGTCATCGTAAATGACATCAATGCTGCGCCGCCAGCCCCCACAAATGCCATCGGTCCAATGAATATTGCCGCAAACACACAAATAGCGCAGCCAACCCATGCCGAGCGTCTTACTATGGTATAAGCAATTTCTGGAATGATTTGTTCTTCTGTTGAGTACATCCCGTACTGATTTATCGCATAATAGTGGCGTTTGTCTGCATTAAGTAAATAGCGATACCAAGGGCTCAGAATAATAGCATTCAAGGTAAATATCCCTGCCACTATTAATCCAGTGCTATCACGTAAAAAAAACAAAGTAATCCAACCGATAAGGACTAAAACTAAAAAAATACCATAAGTTGTTTTAGTTCGGCTATGATCAGGATTAATTATCAGCTCCCACTCATAGACAGGAGTTGTGGCGTAGAGGCGTTCAATTTGTTGTTCTTTATCAAGTATTTCCATTACTTTAATCCTGTTGTAGGGAGTTTAAGGCCAGCGATACCGTTAGGATTGATAATCACGTCTTCGGTTTTTTCTAAATCAAACGTTCCCGTTTTGTTTAAACGCCCTACGTAACTTTGGCAATTATGTGTCCATGCTCTGTCGTAGTTTATCGCAACAACAACAGTATCACCTTCATCATGGGTCACAGGAACTGCAATATAAAAGACACCGTTCGCCGTTTTCTTCCGTTTAGCTTGAGTGACATCAATCATCACTTTCCGCGGTTTATTCATTTCTTCTTGGATAACGTGAGGAGGCGCATAACTCAAATTTATATTTTTAGACTTTTTCTGTACAACGATTTTTAAATCGTAATGTTGCTTCTGTAGTGGTACATTAAATTTGGCCACCTACTCAGAGGTGATATCATCACCTCATAACATGGATAGGTGACATTATGACAAAGCGTACAAGACGATTATTTAGTGCTGAATTTAAGCTTGAAGCAGCACAATTAGTTCTAGAACAAAATTACTCAGTAACAGAAGCAGCCCAAGCAATGAACGTGGGTAAATCTACGATGGATAAGTGGGTTCGACAGCTTAAAGAGGAGCGCCAAGGAAAAGCTCCCAAAGCATCACCAATGACGCCTGAACAAATTGAAATACGAGAATTAAAAAAGAAGTTAGCGACACTTGAAGAGCATAATGAAATATTAAAAAAAGCCACCGCTCTCTTGATGTCAGACTCATTGAACAATTCTCGTTAATCGAGAAACTCAAGAAGAGCCACAGCATAACAACGTTATGCAAAGTATTAGGTGTTCATCGCAGTAGCTATAAATATTGGCAGAGACGGCCAAAGTTTATTTCTATTGAATTGATTAAACTTCGTTGTTTAATCAAAGAGGTACATGCAGCTAGCAATGGTTCTGCTGGGGCTAGAAGTATTGCCGGTATGGTTACTGCTCAAGGCATCGCCTTGAGCCGATATCGTGCATCTAAGCTAATGAAAGGCCTTAATCTTGTTAGTTGCCAATCGCCGAAACATCGATACCGTAAAGTAAAACAGGAACATATTGCGATTCCTAATCACCTTGATCGTCAATTTGCGGTTACATCACCAAATCAAGTTTGGGTCGGTGATGTGACCTATGTTTGGACTGGAAATCGTTGGATGTATCTTGCTGTAGTTATCGATCTATTTTCGAGAAAACCTGTTGGTTGGGCGATGTCTCTATCGCCTGATAGTCGATTAACAGGTAAAGCACTTCTGATGGCTTATGAATCACGAGATAAACCTAAAGAGGTTATGTTCCACAGCGATCAAGGTAGTCATTATACAAGTCGCTACTATCGACAATTATTATGGCGATGCCAGATTAAACAAAGTTTATCTCGTCGGGGAAATTGTTGGGATAACGCACCAATGGAACGTTTCTTTAGAAGTTTAAAAACAGAATGGGTTCCAAATGTTGGCTATCGTAGTTTTGCTGAAGCAAAACACGAAATCACTCGATATATTATTGGCTATTACAGCCAATTAAGGCCTCACCAATATAATGGCGGATTAACCCCTAATGAATCTGAACGATTATATTGGTTAACCTCTAAAACTGTGGCCAGTATTTGTTGACCACTACATTCTCATCATCGAAGAGATAAGAGGGCAAATATATATCGACATTCTTTTTAGTCAATTCGATCTTAGGCTTCCAGATGATATTTTCTAGCTCCATTAACTCTTGTTCTGGTGTTTGTATTTTTGGTGATTTACCCCAAGTTGAACCTTTTAACCACTTTTGCATTTCATCGCGGTGAAAATAATTATACAGAAAGGTATTGGTGGCTGATGAAATCCATGACATTCTCGAAATGCTTACATCGTCACTTTCTTTCTCTATCGAGCGACAGAACCCAATAAAAACCGCTCATAAATAACAAGCGGTTATTGATATTTGTATGCGCTCTTTTAACGCACTATTTCCAGAATAACAGGCCGAGCTTGGAATTTAGAGTCTTTATATAAATCAACAAACTCTTCTTCAAAGGTGTCGTTATATTGTTTGATGACATCAATAATTGACGTTAATTTACTTTCTGGAATCATTAAATCAAATCCATAATGGTAATTCGTCGTGCATAATTCGTATACAATTCCATCAATATGATCTAGTTTGGCGTAACCATCAAACAAACACTGACTTTTATGGGGTACAGAACGAAAGTTTGTCATCGTAAATGACATCAATGCTGCACCGCCAGCCCCCACAAATGCCATCGGTCCAATGAATATTGCCGCAAACACACAAATAGCGCAGCCAACCCATGCCGAGCGTCTTACTATGGTATAAGCAATTTCTGGGATGATTTGTTCTTCTGTTGAGTACATCCCGTACTGATTTATCGCATAATAGTGGCGTTTGTCTGCATTTACTAAATAGCGAAACCATGGACATAAAAAAGCAGCTCCTAATATTGGTACAACTGAAAATGCACCAGAGTCTGTCAAAAAAAATATCACACTAAGTAAAATAGAAAACAAAAGAAAGAAATATGTCATTTGTGTTCGAAAAGATATTGGATTAACAATTAGCTCCCATTCGTAGACAGGAGGAGTGGTATAGAGGCGTTCAAATTGTTGTTCTTTATCAAGTGGTTCCATTACTTTAATCCTACTATAGACAGTTTGATACCGACGGCGCCGTTAGAGTTGCTTATTGCGTTTTCGGGTTTTTCTAAATCAAACGTTCCCGTTTTGTTTATATTCCCTACGTAACTTTGGCTATTATGTGTCCATGCTCTGTTGTAGTTTATGGCAATAGCGACTGTATCTCCCTGATCATACTTAACAGGAACCGAAATATACGTAACATTCGTTGCTGTTTTCATTACTTTTGCTTGAGTAACATCAACCATCACCTTCGATGGTTTTTTCATTTCTGTTGCAATGTCAGCATAAGAAGTACTCTTCTTTTTATTTACCACGACTTGTAAATCGCAATGTTGCTTCTCATCATCGAAGAGATAAGAAGGCAAATATATATCGACATTCTTTTTAGTCAATTCGATCTTAGGCTTCCAGATGATATTTTCTAGCTCCATTAACTCTTGTTCTGGTGTTTGTATTTTTGGTGATTTACCCCAAGTTGAACCTTTTAACCACTTTTGCATTTCATCGCGGTGAAAATAATTATACAGAAAGGTATTGGTGGCTGATGAAATCCATGACATTCTCGAAATGCTTACATCGTCACTTTCTTTCTCTATCGAGCGACAGAACCCAATAAAAACCGCTCATAAATAACAAGCGGTTATTGATATTTGTATGCGCTCTTTTAACGCACTATTTCCAGAATAACAGGCCGAGCTTGGAATTTAGAGTCTTTATATAAATCAACAAACTCTTCTTCAAAGGTGTCGTTATATTGTTTGATGACATCAATAATTGACGTTAATTTACTTTCTGGAATCATTAAATCAAATCCATAATGGTAATTCGTCGTGCATAATTCGTATACAATTCCATCAATATGATCTAGTTTGGCGTAACCATCAAACAAACACTGACTTTTATGTGGTATAGAACGAAAGTTTGTCATCGTAAATGACATCAATGCTGCGCCGCCAGCCCCCACAAATGCCATCGGTCCAATGAATATTGCCGCAAACACACAAATAGCGCAGCCAACCCATGCCGAGCGTCTTACTATGGTATAAGCAATTTCTGGAATGATTTGTTCTTCTGTTGAGTACATCCCGTACTGATTTATCGCATAATAGTGGCGTTTGTCTGCATTAAGTAAATAGCGATACCAAGGGCTCAGAATAATAGCATTCAAGGTAAATATCCCTGCCACTATTAATCCAGTGCTATCACGTAAAAAAAACAAAGTAATCCAACCGATAAGGACTAAAACTAAAAAAATACCATAAGTTGTTTTAGTTCGGCTATGATCAGGATTAATTATCAGCTCCCACTCATAGACAGGAGTTGTGGCGTAGAGGCGTTCAATTTGTTGTTCTTTATCAAGTATTTCCATTACTTTAATCCTGTTGTAGGGAGTTTAAGGCCAGCGATACCGTTAGGATTGATAATCACGTCTTCGGTTTTTTCTAAATCAAACGTTCCCGTTTTGTTTAAACGCCCTACGTAACTTTGGCAATTATGTGTCCATGCTCTGTCGTAGTTTATCGCAACAACAACAGTATCACCTTCATCATGGGTCACAGGAACTGCAATATAAAAGACACCGTTCGCCGTTTTCTTCCGTTTAGCTTGAGTGACATCAATCATCACTTTCCGCGGTTTATTCATTTCTTCTTGGATAACGTGAGGAGGCGCATAACTCAAATTTATATTTTTAGACTTTTTCTGTACAACGATTTTTAAATCGTAATGTTGCTTCTCATCATCGAAGAGATAAGAGGGCAAATATATATCGACATTCTTTTTAGTCAATTCGATCTTAGGCTTCCAGATGATATTTTCTAGCTCCATTAACTCTTGTTCTGGTGTTTGTATTTTTGGTGATTTACCCCAAGTTGAACCTTTTAACCACTTTTGCATTTCATCGCGGTGAAAATAATTATACAGAAAGGTATTGGTGGCTGATGAAATCCATGACATTCTCGAAATGCTTACATCGTCACTTTCTTTCTCTATCGAGCGACAGAACCCAATAAAAACCGCTCATAAATAACAAGCGGTTATTGATATTTGTATGCGCTCTTTTAACGCACTATTTCCAGAATAACAGGCCGAGCTTGGAATTTAGAGTCTTTATATAAATCAACAAACTCTTCTTCAAAGGTGTCGTTATATTGTTTGATGACATCAATAATTGACTTTAATTTACTTTCTGGAATCATTAAATCAAATCCATAATGGTAATTCGCTGTAAATAATTCGTATACAATTCCATCAATATTGTCTAATTTAGCGTAACCATCAAACAAGCACTGATTCTTATATGGTACAGAACGAAAGTTTGTCATCGTAAATGACATCAATGCTGCGCCGCCAGCCCCCACAAATGCTATCGGTCCAATGAATATTACCGCAAACACACAAATAGCGCAGCCAACCCATGCCGAGCGCCTTACAATGGTGTAAGCAATCTCAGGAATTATCTGCTCACTTGTTGAGTACATCCCATACTGATTTATCACGTAATAATAACGCTCGTCTGCACTTACTAAATATCGATACCAAGGAGTCATAAAAACCCCAACAATGACTGGAACTAATGCAATCCAACTAGGATCAGACCAAAATAATAATGCACCTCCAAGAGCTGAAACTAGAAATAAGATAAATGCTCCTCCGATTCGTTTACTATTTGGATTAACAATTAGCTCCCATTCGTAGACAGAAGGAGTCACATAGAGGCGTTCAAATTGTTGTTCTTTATCAAGTGGTTCCATTACTTTAATCCTACTATAGACAGTTTGATACCGACGACGCCGTTAGAGTTGCTTATTGCGTCTTCGGATTTTTCTAAATCAAACGTTCCCGTTTTGTTTATATTCCCTACGTAACTTTGGCAATTATGTGTCCATGCTCTGTCATAGTTTATGGCAATAACAACAGTATCACCTTCATCATGGGTCACAGGAACTGCAATATAAGAGACACCGTTTGCCGTTTTCTTGCGTTTAGCTTGAGAGACATCAATCATCACTTTCCGCGGTTTATTCATTTCTTCTTGAATGACGTGAGGAGGCGCATAACTCAAATTTATATTTTTAGACTTTTTCTGTACAACGATTTTTAAATCGTAATGTTGCTTCTCATCATCGAAGAGATAAGAGGGCAAATATATATCGACACTGTTTTTAGTCAATTCGATCTTGGGCTTCCAGATGATATTTTCGAGCCCCATTAACTCTTGTTCTGGTGTTTGTATTTTTGGTGATTTACCCCAAGTTGAACCTTTTAACCACTTTTGCATTTCATCGCGATGAAAATAATTATACAGAAGGGTATTGGTGGCTGATGAAATCCATGACCTTCTCGAAATGCTTACATCGTCACTTTCTTTCTCTATCGAGCGACAGAACCTAATAAAAACCGCTTATAAATAATAAGCGGTTATTGATATTTGTATGCGCTCTTTTAACGCACTATTTCCAGAATAACAGGCCGAGCTTGGAATTTAGAGTCTTTATATAAATCAACAAACTCTTCTTCAAAGGTGTCGTTATATTGCTTGATGACTTCAATAATTGGCGTTAATTTACTTTCTGGAATAATTAACGAAATCAATGAATGTTCTGTTCTTAGAAGATAATCATTTGCACGATAGTTTTTTAATATGGCAGATGTATCAAACAAACACTGACTTTTATGTGGTATAGAACGAAAGTTTGTCATCGTAAATGACATCAATGCTGCGCCGCCAGCCCCCACAAATGCCATCGGTCCAATGAATATTGCCGCAAACACACAAATAGCGCAGCCAACCCATGCCGAGCGTCTTACTATGGTATAAGCAATCTCAGGAATTATCTGCTCACTTGTTGAGTACATCCCGTACTGATTTATCGCGTAATAGTGGCGTTTATCGGCACTTACTAAATAGCGATACCAAAGGCTCATAATTACAGCCATAAAAGTAAACATTCCTGCAACAATTAAACCAGTATTATCTTGTAAGAAAAACAGCGTAATCCAACCAATAAGGTTTAAACCCCAAAAAAAACCATATGCTACTTTAGTGCGATTACTATCAGAATTAACAATCAATTCCCATTCGTAGATAGGAGGGATGGCATAGAGACGTTCAATTTGCTGTGCTTTATCAAGTGTTTCCATTATTTTATCCTGTTGTTGGAAGTTTGATACCGGCTACGCCGTTAAGGTCAATAATTACGTCGTCGGTTTTTTCTAAATCAAACGTTCCCGTTTTGTTTAAACGCCCTACGTAACTTTGGCAATTATGTGTCCATGCTCTGTCGTAGTTTATCGCAATAACAACAGTATCACCTTCATCATGGGTCACAGGAACTGCAATATAAAAGACACCGTTCGCCGTTTTCTTCCGTTTAGCTTGAGTGACATCAATCATCACTTTCCGCGGTTTATTCATTTCTTCTTGGATGACGTGAGGAGGCGCATAACTCAAATTTATATTTTTAGACTTTTTCTGTACAACGATTTTTAAATCGTAATGTTGCTTCTCATCATCGAAGAGATAAGAGGGCAAATATATATCGACACTGTCCTTAGTCAATTCGATCTTAGGCTTCCAGATGATATTTTCTAGCCCCATTAACTCTTGTTCTAGTGTTTGTATTTTTGGTGATTTGCCCCAAGTTGAACCTTGTAACCATTCTTGCATTTCATCGCGGTGAAAATAATTATACAAACCCGAGAAGATTAGGTAGGCAATACCTGCATAAAATAAAGTACTGACCATCCAAGCTGCAACAATTCCACCAATTGCAATATCTGTGGCAAGATATATTAATTGAGCAACGGAAACAGTACCTTGAGCGACTAAAGCAAGTCCCTTACCAACTAATAGCGTTTGTTCAAAAAAATCATCCGATTTTTGAATTTGCTTTACGGTTAAATAAGCTTCAGAACTGGCTGCAAACAAACCAAAGATAGCGGTTACTTTCGCCGCGGCCGCAAAGCGTTTTATCACTACTTGTTGATTAAGGTGCTTACTGGAGGATTCAGCGAAAGCATTTTTCACTGACAATGTAACAAGTTCATTAGCAATTACTTGTGCATCACGCACCACTCCTGTAAATGCAGAGAGGGTCCACGATATCGTTGATGCCAATTCGATATACACATCGGCTTGCTCTTGGGTAGAACTCGCACTATTAAGTTTAGAGACCACTTGCTTAGACACAACCGATAAATTCCAAAGGTTGCAAATTGCTGCGAATCCACCAATAACAGTGCCTGCACCGTTAATACTTTCCATTGATTGGCCAATACGAGAACGAAGCCCTACAATTGACGCAGTCAGTTTCTCACGCACCGCAGTATTCATGGCCTCTGTTTCAAACGTGATCAATAGTGGCATTTCTTGTGCGATATGATTTGCGATTTGTTGTTTTGTCTTCGCCAGTGCATTACGCATTGCGGTTGTATTCTGGGAATGTAACTGACCAGATTGACGCTCTGCTTGTTGAAGAAAGGGGGTTAACGTCTTATTAAACTTCGCCAATTGCGTACTATAATCTGAAGAAATTTGAATTTTATTCTCTTTGCTCACTAAACTTCGAGCGACAATAAGCTGTAGTCCAGAATCCACCCCATTTTTACTTGAAAAATGGTATGGAAACAGACTATCCATCAGTCCTTCCCAAGCTGAACGGCTTGCCTTTGAAAATGCGCTTATTGCAGCAACGAGTGTTGCCTTTATCGCATCATCGGTGTCAGGAATACGTCCATCAACAAGCCATCCGTAGCTTTCACCAAGACGAGATACCATATTGGTAACATCACTTGAACTTGAAAGTGAGACCGCATCATACGATATTTTCTTATGGATCACAGATTGAAATTCAGGGCTGTAATAATAAGGCGCCAGTGCCAGTAGTGACTGTTTTTGGGCGGCTTTCCAATCCTCTGATACAGCAGTCATTAAAGGAAATAATTGTGAGAACAATTGATTAAGGAAGCTTTGTCCCTGTTCACTTTCAATATCAATACCGACGCGTAATGCATCTTCTCCCAATGATATTAACGCATTGTCGAGATCTTCAATTAACGGTGCTGCTTCACCTTCTAGTTTATCTAGGTCGTTATACTTATTGGTGAGGAACGTAGACATTAGCCCCCAGTTGATTTCACCAATATTTTTTTCTCTACTTTTGAAGTGTTCAATATCTTTATCTGTTGGAGTGTAACTATAAGTATTTTGGAGTGTATTTAGTGCAGCGCTACGTACCGTCTCAGAAGATAAGGCATTAGCAGCAAAAGCTTCACTCCCATATTGTGTTTGACTCAGTGGGAATTGATAGCGTAAGTACTCATTTAAAGCAGCCTCAAACTTTAATGTCTCCAATGGACTGTCTTTTAGTTTATTTTTCAATGCCATTGGCGCAGTTTTTGGGTCATAAGGTACACGTGCAATAGAACGGGTAAACTCTGACATCAGCAGTTTGTGTTTATCTGTATCACTACCAAAGATGTATTCTTTCTGTGCTTGAAATGTGCCTAATTTCAACGCAATGTCGGTAATATCAGCCAATGGATCTTCTAGCGCAATGAATAAACCCTCATCAACATTAGCATTTGGAAGGGCTGCTTGATAAGTCGGGGCTGCAATCGCTGTTTTAGTTCGACTAAACTCACCCTCTGACGTAGACGTGTCTGCCTCTAATGGTGTCGAGGTGATTGAAAAACCATTAATGATATCTTGACTAGCAGAGCCAATATCAGCCACTGAAGACTCAAGATTTTTCGCCATTCCAGCATGAGGCCCATTCATTCTCCGTTTAAATGCCGAGATGTTTAACGGCCGCATCCATTTATTACGGTATTCATCCTCATTACTGAATAGCGTAACAATACGTGGAGTCCAAGCTTGATGCGCGTAGCTAAGCCAAATTGTATCATCGGAATCATAGGTTAAACATGATGCACAAGTACCGCCTTCATGTTGAGCCTTAAAAATTTCACCTTCAATTTTATAAGTATGAAGTACTTTCAGTTTTTCACTAAACACATACAACCAACCATCACGAAGCTGACGAAGCATATAGTGTTGATGAAGTTTAAAGGTCGGCTTCCAATGAGTTCCGTCAGGTAATGAATAAGAAGGTTTTTCTCCCATTGAACCATCAATAGCATACCGAACCGGAATAATACCGACTTCTGTAGCTTGTAGCGGACAGGCTCCCGCGGGTGAACTAGGGCTAGCTGATCCACCAATTTCTGCGGCATTATAAGCATCACTTGACATGAGAAACCTCCTTATGGGCGAGTTCATCAGCTTTTGCTACTCGCATTGACGGTGTTTGCGCTGATGGTGTTTCTAATAATTGCTTGATGTGAGGGTAGCGATCAGTCTTCAACACATTCTCTCCGAGTAATGCGAGAATATTAAAAAAATGAAGGACATCAGTATCTGTTTCAAACTGCATATCATGGGCATTTTGCACCCATTCCTTTATCCAAAGTAAAGGATAATTGTGTTGTTGAAGCGCCTCAGGAAAGTAAGTACTCAAATGTTGATGTACTTTTTCGACGGTATTACGACGAGTGATATCACCTAATTGTTTCCACTGTTGATCTGATAAGTGATAGGCCTTAGGTTTCTCTCTAATGTCTATTTTTTCGTCATGACAAAGAGAAATCCATCCCTCGCGGGTTGGCAACCAAGCTTTGGATATAGTAGCCCATATGTGACATTCTTGATCGTTTAAGATCACATTCATTGCCTCTGGTTGGCCAACTTTACAAAAAACCTTAGAGCCATATGGCGAAAGAACCTCAAAGAAGTCCGATAGTATGGTGGCAAGCTGGTCGATATTGGCATCACTACTAATGATATATCCCACATTTGCCTGATTATATTGAGTAAACCAAGACATTGCGGTTGGTGTTAGCTTAATGATGAATGGTGATACTTCTCTTAATGGTAAAAAGCGTAACGGGCAAATAGCTTGAGGTTGCAAATCTTGTTGCAGTAATAACAACTCAAGTTTTTCAATTTGGCTACCATCAAGAATAAGAAAACACGCTTCATGACTAAGAATGTCAAAGTCAAGGATCGGCTTAGGGAGTTGAAGGCTAAAACTCATTGTGCATTCTCCATACACACTTCACAAACGGGTACTTTTCCCTTCATGGCCTCAAGTTGCTGCGGCCAATTTATGAGTGTTATTGCAGCTAATGCCACGGCAGCTTCAACCGCGCCGGGTAATAACGGCGAAATACCCGCATAGTCAGAGCCGTTGCCTGCACTACCACCGGAGTTTAAATTCACTGCTGCCCCGACTAATGACACACCCGACGCGTCTATTTTGATAAAGCTACCGCCTGCTTTTAATGTAATTTCAGCACCAGCTTCAATCACAACTTTATTACCGGCTTTAATATGAATCTCATTCCCCGCATCGACTAATATCGCTTTACCCTGTTTAAGATGTAATGTGCCGTCGATCATCAATGTTTGATCACCTTTAACATGGTGGCAACTTTCACCATCAACCGTTAAATGATCATTTACTTTGATATGACTAAAGCGTTCATTTTCTACATCAAGGTGTAAATCATGTTTAATGTTGTCGGTACGGTCATTTTCAACTAAGACATTGACATCTTTTTGCGCTCGAACGTAGATTTCTTCTTTGCCTGCTTGGTCTTCAAAACGCAGTTCGTTATAGCCATCACCTTGGTGGGTTTCAGTGCGTAAAACAGTGCGGGTCTTATGGGCAGGTAATTCATAAGGAGGTTGATTAGTGGCGTGATAAGTACGGCCTGTGATGATCGGTTGATCAGGATCGCCTTCTAAAAAACTGACAATCACTTCATGACCTACACGAGGCAGGGCAACCATACCATATTGGCTACCCGCCCAACCTTGTGAAACTCGCACCCAACAGCTGGCGTTATCATCGTTGTTACTGTAACGATCCCAAGGAAATTGAAGTTTGACTCGCCCAAATTCATCACAATAAATTTCTTCACCCTCAGGCCCAACAACCATCGCGATTTGTGGGCCATCAACGGTGGGTTTGGCATTAAACGGCGGACGCCAAGGACGATGAGCGGCAATGACAACAAACTCATTATTATAGGTTGTTGCTCCTTCGCCGCCGGCTTCTTCTAATGCTTGAGGTTGAGTACCAACATGGGTGACGGCAATGATCAACCAGTCACGGTTACAACTGTCATCATCATGCTCTTGCAGCGTAAACTTTACGCCGGGAAGAATAGTGGGCACATTACTTTTAGCATTCGCGGTTTGGGCATCGCGTCGAAGTGATTCAATTCGAAACTGCACAAAGGGCTTACCACTGGCATCGTCTTTATAACGACCAGGGTAATCAAAATGCTCATACGTGGCTTGTTGATAATCCGCTTCTTTGGCTACTGAAGTTTGCAAAAAACTATAAGCTGGTTTTTTAAAGCTGTAGTCTTTTAGCTGAGCGGATGATGAGCAAATTTGAGTGTTACGCGCAAAAGTTCGAATAAAAGGCACGTTACTGCTACCACCACTGCGGCTGTTGTAAATCAGAGGCTCAACGAGACTGACAGCGTGTTGAGTATCGTCACTAAAGATAAGAGTGTTTTTCTTATTGTCGTGATTGAAGTAATAAAAAATCCCTTCTTCTGCGGCAATTCTCTCGATAAAGGCTAAATCACTTTCACGGTATTGTACGCAATATTCACGTTGTACCAATTGGCGACTGATCGCAAAACTATAATCATTAATCCCCATTTCTTGCAGCAAGATAGAGATAATTTCAGACACCGTCTGTGTTTGGAAAATACGGCTATTTTGACGCAAGGCTAACCGAGCCAAAGGGGGCACAAATTCAACTTGATAGATTGTATGGCTGTGGCCGGTATCGCCTTGAGAAAATTGGCGCACAATACCATGCCATTGCTGTTGTAATTCACCGTGCTGCCAAACCGTCAATTTTGCATTGTGATCAATGGTTTCAAGCGGCGTTAAACCTGAGTTACGGCTGGCTAAATCGATTGTAAAAGAAAAAGGTAAAGACAAGGTATCGTTGCCTTCAAATTTAGTCACAGCAAATGTTGACGCATCAAGTCCTTCAACGGTAAAGGTAAATTGTAATCCTGTTTGTTGTGCCATGATGTTACCTCTATTAAACCTATGCTAAAGCGATGAATGAATGCCTTAGCACAGGCATAAACGACAAAAGCCCGCACTGGATAACAGTGCGGGCAATAGTTATGTGAGACTTACGCTTCTAACGGTGCGCGCCAGTCATCAGCACCAGATGTGCCAGAAACCGTGTGATCCCAATTAATTTTGCGGTAAGCCATTGAGATTTCAATAAGTTGAGTGAAATCAGCTTTGGTTGAATCTTGGCAATGTGGCATTTGATTGTCGATATTTACAATCGTTGCATCGGTTAACGTAGTTGTGAAGTAATGCTCTTGCTTACCTTCAACAGAGGTGCGGTACCACTTAAGTTCAACCGTTGGCAGCATTTCACCTGATGCCAATGCGTTGTACATCAACGGAACAGATTTGTTTAATGCCACAGTAAATTTAAAAGGTTTATGAACACGTTGACCAGCAGGTTGACCTGACTGTGGGTCAGTTGGCACGGTTACGGTATGCTTAAATTCTTGCACCAGCATTTGGTCTTCATGGCCTTCAACGTAAATGTTACCAACAGAATTAGCAGTGAATGCATCTGCGGTGATGTTGCCCTGAGTACGACCTTGGATAGAGATATAACATGGAGTTGGCATTGTAATGTCCTTAAAAATATTGGAATTTCATTACTTTTAAAGCAACTTCCATACCACATCAAAAAACAACAATAACACATTGAATTATAAGTAAATAAAAATAAAAATAATGATTCAACTAATACTCTGAGCAAGTTATTGCCCAGGATCGAGCAAACTATTGCCTAGCGAGCAAATTATCGCCCACATTTACGCTTAGCAATATAAACACCAAATCAAAAGCATAAAAAAGGCCAAGTGCTATGCACTTAGCCTTCATTAAAAATCATCAACCTATTTTAAGACGATATATTTTCATTTAATTTTCGTTAATTAAAATATCGCCTGCAATGCTTGCTTCTTATCACCTGTCATCACAAAACGTAATTCGCCACCGGCTTTGATATCACTGTGTTTAAAGGTTAGGTTAGCACCTAGCTGTTGACCATTAATGGTGACTGACTGCACATACTTATTCACTGGGCTATTATTGTCAGCCACAATGGTAAATTCACCGCCTTTCACATCAATCGCAACCTTATCAAACAATGGACGACCAATTGAATAAGTAGGATCGGCTGGCGTCACTTGGTAAAAGCCTAAAGCACTCATGATGTACCATGCTGACATTTGGCCGACATCTTCATTACCAATCAAACCTGTCGGTTCAGTGGTATAGAACTGATTCATTATTTGATCTAAATATTCTTGTGCTTTCCAAGGCTCATCAGTCAAATTATATAAGTATGGAATATGGTGCGATGGCTCATTACCATGCATATATTGACCAATATAACCGGTTAAATCGGGCAGTTCTTCACCAGTATTTGAAGAGCGAGCAGTAAACAACTCATCTAAGTCTTCACGGAATGATTTTTCAGGTGTCATATCCGGTTTATTTTGAGCAACATCAGCAGCATAAATTTCTTGCTTTAGACGCTCAAAATCATGCATTGGCTGGAACTTCCACTGCCATGCATTACCTTCAGTAAAGGCAAATTCATCAACAAAATACGGATCAAATGGCAATAGCGGGCATTGCTCCATTGCTTCGCTACTACCATCCGTTTGTACCACATCTATCATCACACATTCATCTTTGCGCGACTCATCAATAGGCTGATTAAATTGTGATGCGGGTTTATTCGGACTAACACTTAATGGGTGATTCTTCGGACGTAAGAAGCCACTAACTTTATCCCAATGCTGCAACCAGTTATCAGCACGGCTTAAAAACTCGTCTTGCAGTTTTACATCACCTGCCATACGCGCAATTTCTGATACTGCCCAATCACCATAAGCAAACTCTAAGGTATAAGATGCTGAGTTCCAGTAGCCATGATGAACATATTTATTTTGTTCATAAACCTTCACTTGCACCACATTTGCAGCACCAATGTTTTGATCGTCAGTCCAATCTGGAAATTCACTTTTCTCATGATAACGCGCGGTGAATTCTGCCGCCTCTAATGCATCTTGCGCATTCACCTTTAAATCCTTTGCCATTGCATCAGCAATAATTGAAATGGCCGGAAAACCAATCATCGTCCCCGTATAATGGCCTTGTAATTCCCACTTAGGTAACATACCGCCATCTTTATATTTACGAATTAAATCATTGGCATATTCTGTCGCGCGTTGTGGATTAATGATAGTTTGTAGGGGATGGAAAGCACGGAAAGTATCCCACATTGAATACACTGAATAGTTAGGTGTATCCCCTGCATCTTTGATTTCTTGGGTTCGCATTGCACGATATTGACCATCCACATCTTGGAAAATCATTGGCGCAATAGAAGCATGGTATAACGCGGTATAGAAAATCTGTTTTTGATCTTCAGTGCCACCTTCAACCTCAACCTTGGCTAACTCGTTATGCCATGCCTGTTGAGATTGGGCTAGTACAGTATCAAAGCCCCACGCAGGTACTTCTGCACTAAGGTTTTTCTCTGCGCCGTCAATGCCCGTAGGAGATAGACCCACTTTTAATTCTAATGGTTGATCTGTCGGTGCAAACTCTAAATAAGCAATGGTTTTAACCGCTTCAATATTATCATTATTTAATTTAACACTCGTTTCAACCCCATCAATTAATGCGGTTGCTTTCACAATCGGTTGATTAAATTTAGCATAGAAATAGACATGTTGATTGTTTGCCCAACCATCTGAACTACGTTGACCTCGAATAGTATATTCATCAATTATTTCAATATTACCGACAGTGGTACGATTACCCCAACTCTTATTTAGAGTATGATCTAAGTCGAACTTAATAAATGGAGTAGTCCCTTCAGCGAAGGTATATTTATGATAACCCACACGTGCTGTTGTGGTTAATTCCGCTTTTATATCACCACGATTTAATTCAACAGAATAATAACCCGCTTCTGCAATTTCATTCGCTTTATCAAAGGTATTATAAGTTGCGTTATTTTTTTCAGTAAACGGTAGGACAAGTATATCGCCTAAATCAGTAATGCCAGTACCACTTAAATGAGTATGTGAAAAACCATACACTGGAATATCTTGTTGCTTGCCATGATCAAAATAACCCGCAGCCGAACCCCAACCATCCATTTCAGTATCAGGGCTTAGTTGCACCATTCCCGATGGATATACCGCACCAGGAAAAGTATGGCCATCAGCACCAGTACCAATAAAAGGGTTTACATATTGTAAATATACGTCTGAAACTGGAGTAATATTATCTTTAGATACCGATGTATCATCAGAATTACAACCAACTAACCCCATCGCTAATGCAATAGAAAATGCTATTGGACTCAGTTTATTTATCATTATTATCGACCTATATTATTGATAGTTGGGTAACGAGTTAGATAAATATCAACTCACTTTACATTCGATTAATAATAAAAATAAACACTCTATTTAAATAGTAGCAAAAAAGAACATTTACTGGATTTTTATCACCAACTTATATTTTAGTGACATTGCTTCAACGTAATAATCAATAATATTAATATATAAAAAAGCAGCCATTAAATATAAATGACTGCCGATTATTTTCTTTATTTAGTTAATTAACTCTAATTATTCAATGAATGAAGCTTGCATAGCCTGAGATTTATCACCTGTCATCACAAATTTAAGTTCACCACCTACTTTAAATTCGGAGTGATTAAAGAACAAACCGTTATCTAACTGCTTACCATTAATTGATACCGATTTTATATACATATTATCATCGGCATTATTAATCGCTTTAACGGTAAAGAAACCGTCTTTTACAGGTAAACGTACTTCATCAAATAATGGCCGTCCAACAGTATATATAGGTACTGCTGCGTTAACTTGATAGAAACCCATTGCAGACATCACATACCATGCCGACATAGAACCAACATCTTCATTACCAATAATGCCAGCAGGTTCTGCAAAGTACATTTCATCTAAAATATAATCGACCACTTCTTGGGTTTTCCAAGGTTCCGCGGTCCAATTATAAAGGTATGGAATATGATGCGATGGCTCATTACCAAAGGCTACTTGGCCAATCATTCCCGACATATCGGCTGTTTCTGTACCTTCACTACCGGCGGTAAAGGTCGCATCTAAGTTTTTCGCAAACGCAGCTTGCCCACCCATGACCTGTTGCAGACCTTTAATATCATGCGGTACAAACCAAGTCCATTGCCATGCATTACCTTCTGCATAAGGACCTGATTCATGAGCCGTATTATACGGATCAAATGGCGAAATAAACTCACCATCAATGGTTAATGGACGCATAAAACCAGTTACGCCATGCTTGGCATATTCAGTTGGATTGTTATCAAAGTAACGTTCAAATGCTTTTGATCGCGCTAAATATTGTTGCTCAATGTCAGTATTACCCGCAGCTTTAGCAATTTGTGCAATAGCCCAATCATAAAATGCATTTTCTAAGCCGTAAGATACCGACTCTTTAATATTTTCAGCATTTTCATTCGCGACAGGTACAAAACCTTGTTGCTGAGAAAATTTGATGGCATCAGGTAGAACTCGTTTTAATACATCAAGATCCCACTCTTGCGCTAATGTTGCATAGTTATCATAAGTGGATGATTCAACCGCAGCTTGCAGTGCTTGTTGTTTTTCTTGTTGCGTAAATTCATTCGGAAACTTGGTGATTGCATCAGCAATAACAGCAACCGCGGGATAACCAATCATGGTGCCTGTTTCATCCCCTAGATGTTCCCACTTAGGCAATAAACCACTTTCCCGCCATTTCTGAACCATATTCTTGGCATATTGAACGGCACGTTCAGGCTCAGTAATGGTTTTTAATGGATGTAACGCACGGAAAGTATCCCATAATGAATACACCGAAAAGTTTGGTTGTTCAGACGTTGCTTGACCATAAGCAATAGAATATTCACCTTCGCCATTACGAATAGAACCTTTACCCATACCTCTAAATTCACCACTGACATCTTGATGCACTTGAGGGGCTATTTTTGTATGGTAAAGCGCAGTATAGAAAATTTCTTTTTGCTCTGGCGTACCACCTTTCACATCAAAATTTAATGCTCGTTGCCATTTTTTAACGGCACTGGCGCGAGCTTCATCAAATGACTGATGAGCTTCTGCATCATGGTTTGCTTTAGCACCATCAGCACTCACGGCAGAGATTGCTACCGCAGCATTTACAACTTGGGTATCACCAGCTTCAAATTCAACATAAGCGGTAACGTCCGCTTTAGTACGCTTCACTGGTTTACCCGTTTCATCATGAAGTAACACTGATGCATGCTCGGCAGTTAATCCATCGACAGGCTTACCGTTAGCCAGAATAACAACGTTCTTGATTTTTTTATCAAAGGTCGCATAGAAGAATATTTTTTGATTTTTAGCCCATCCAGAAAAATGTGCGGCATCTCTTTCACCCGTGATCGTATAACCATCATCACTGACCGTTAATTGATTACGTAATGACGTAGAGCCCCAATCACTGTTTAATATAGAATTTAAATCAATTTTTAATTTCTGATCAGTATCTTGAGGATAAGTATAACGATGGAAACCAACCCGTTCAGAAGCGGTTAGCTCAGCTTTAATATCATTGTCTGCAATTTCTACGCTGTAATAGCCAACTTCAGCATGTTCAGTTGTTTTATCCATTTTCACTGAAATAGCGTTACGGTAATCATCATTATCTTCGATATATTTTTGATTATCTTCAGTAAACGGTAAAAATAGAATATCGCCTAATCCCCCCATACCAGTACCGCTTAGGTGAGTATGAGAGAAACCAAATAACGTATCTTTATCGTAATGATAACCTGATGAAGAATGCCACCCCATCAATTCAGTGTCGGGTGAAAGCTGCATCATACCTTCAGGTACCACTGCCCCCGGAAAAGTATGACCATTAAAGCCAGTACCAATAAATGGGTCGACAAATTTAGTGTTACCCGTTAACTCAATCGCAGGTTGATCTTTATCTGGCACAATGGTCGTATTATTTATCGTTTCGTTATTACACCCAGCTAATACTGCTGCGACCATCAGTGCCAAAGGCATTATTTTCATTGTCGACATATCCATTCCCTAGCTTATTTCGTTAGCTGTAGATTGTTATATCGACAACTACGATTGAAAAATTCTAACTGAATTATCAATAAACTTAGTGATAGGATATATAGGATTAATTACGCATTCACTGGCTTTTTGTAACCGCAATTATTCGCTGTGACATAACGCATATTCCTTTAAAGCTCTCTTTGGACTCAATATCACAGTTTTATTTTTCTTGCATAAAAAGTAGTTAATAAAGTTTAAGGTAATAGATTTTATTGAAGAATAAAAAAACGGCCTAAATTAAAAGCCGTTAAAATTAAAAGTTTTTAATCACTAGTTATATTTATTAATGGTTAGCTAATTGTTGCTCAACAAGTGTCTGCCAAAAATTAACACCATCCATAAGAATATTATCATTAAAATCATAATATGGATTATGCAAAGCAGTGCCGCCACACTCCCCCACACCATTACCAACTAAAATATAGCAACCTTTAGCTTCTCTAAGCATAAAAGAAAAATCTTCACTAATTGTAAAAGGCTGACAACTACCATTCACTTTATCAACACCTGCCACAGTAATAGCAGCATTAACTGCATGAATTGTTTCTTGTGGCGTATTAATTGTAGATAAAAAACTATTATTAAATTTAAATTGATAGTCAACTCCTGCAGACATGCATTGACCAGCAACAATGCGTTCAATTGCAGCTTCTATTTTATGCAAGGCAGAATCTGTAAAACTACGAGTATCTCCTTTAATAGTTACTCGTGATGGAATCACATTAACAGTACCATTTGTAGCAAATTCTGTAACAGAGATAACAGCCGTTTCATCAATAGCACTAAGGTGACGGGAAACAATTGTTTGTAATGCCACTACAATTTGGGAACCCACAACAATAGGATCAGTCCCCATATGTGGCATTGCAGCATGTCCACCAGTCGCAATAACTTCTATTTCAAAACTACTCTCACTTGCCATTAATGAATGCGGACGAGTAACAAAGTGTCCCGCAGGGATCCCCGGTAAATTATGCATTGCATAGATAGCATCAATATTCCAACGTGTAAATAAACCATCGGCAATCATAGCCTTAGCTCCAACGCCATGCTCTTCACCTGGTTGGAAAATAAAATACACCGTGCCATCAAAGTTACGTGTTTTTGCTAATTCATGCGCAGCACCTAATAACATTGCAGTATGACCATCATGACCACAAGCATGCATAACACCGTCATGAACAGAACAGTGAGCAAAAGTATTTTTTTCACAGATATGTAATGCATCCATATCAGCACGAAGCCCAATAGATCGTTCACTATCACCACATTTTAAAATACCAACAACACCTGTTTTTCCAATATTACGGTGTACTTCTAAGCCAAACTCTTCTAACTTTTCAGCAACCATTGCAGATGTCATTTCTTCCTCAAAGCCGAACTCTGGATGCTGATGAATATGATGGCGCCACTCTATAACTTTAGTATTAATGGTCATTACTGTATTCCTTTAGTAACACAAGCGCAGTCGTTATCTATTATCGACTGCGCGTTAATATTTAATTATGCTTTTTGAGGTTTTAATTTTTTTGATAATATTTCTGGCGATGTTTTTGTTTCAAACTTTGTAAACACATAAAGAGCAACAACAATAATAGAAACAATAATTGATTTACTTAAATGCATTTCTTCACCTAATGTCAATACTGCGACGACATAACCCACCAAAGGCATTAAATTCAAAGCCATTGTTGCTTTTTCTACTCCGATAATCTTAAAAGAATAAAGCTGAATCAAATAACTACCACCAGAAATTCCCATACCTAAAAAAACTAATAGAAATAATAATGTTGAGTCAGATAATATAATTGTAATTTGAGACAAATCTAAGCCCATTGTTAATGATACAATTAGCCCTAAAATAGCAACAGATATATATTGATATAGCATTGAAACAACTGAACCATATTTTTCAGATAAACTTGCTCTTAAATGTGCAGTCCATGCAAGAGATAGCATTGAACAAGTAACAAAAACATATCCAAGAAGTGGCGTACCATGTTTTACTTCATTCGTAGGACCAACACTCATCGCATAAATACATAATGCAGAAACTATAAAGGCTCCCCATTGAATTTTATTCATTTTAAAATTCATAAACATCATTCCAAAAAATACAGTTGCGAAAGGCTGCATCCCTTGAATAACACCATTTTCCGTGGCACCAATATGGGATAATGATAAAAAATTAAATAATGAAAAACAACCCTGACCTATAATTCCACATAATGCTATTTTTAAAAAATCTTTCTTTTCTATTTTTAAATTTGAACCTAAATCTTTACTTAACATTTTATTTTTTGACGTAAAGAAAAATATTATAGATAAACCTAAAACAGCGGTTACATATCTAAAAAAAACAAGCGTTAATGGATCTATAGCCATTGCAAGTGGTTTTGACACCACACCTGTCACCCCCCAGATAATAGCAACAGATATAGCAGCAACCCATCCTAGAAATATATTATTTTTACTTATATTCATAATACGTCCTTATATTTTTCATTCACGTCAATAGAAATAAAAGATGTAAAACACCTTTTATTACATTATTTTTATATTTTATTTAATTATAATTAGTTCAGGTTCAGCACGTTCAGAAAGCCATTCCGCACCATTTTCAGTAATGACAATATTTTCTTCATGAACCATTGATTTACCAGGGGCGTAAACCATCCCCGGTTCTAAAGTCATTACCATTCCAGGTTTTAATAATGTATTGTCTGTTGCCGTATTTGATGGACGTTCAGTTAATTCCATTCCTAAACCATGGCCTAAACGACCAACGTCATTACCTAATGCACCATTAGCTTCTAGTACTGACCACATTGCATTATAAATATCTGATGTTGTCGCGCCTGGTTTAACCGCTTCAAATCCTTTGGTTGTTGCATCATATACAGCACGATAAGCTGCTTTAGTTTGCTCACTTGCAGAACCAAAAGCCCAGTTACGATCAAAATCAGAGAAATAACCATCGCGTACTGCACCAGTATCAATAATCAGTACATCACCATCTTCAATAACACGATCAGTTGGTCCCATAATAATGCTGTCATAGCCATCGGGGCCTGAGCCAGCAATAATATATGGGCATTCATCAGCACCTTCCATCAACATATCAATACGGAAACGTTTACAAATTTCACGTTCTGTCATTCCTGATTTAGCATATTCAGGAACCTTGGCAAAACCAACATTCGTAATACGACAAATTTCCTTTACCTTTGCAATTTCAGCTGCAGATTTAACTTGACGAATTTCATGCATCGGCAATGATGCATCAACAAATGTTTTTTTCACTAATGTCGTTAACTTAAGGTAATTATTAACAGGCATACGTAGATGAGATTCAATACCTAATGTCGCACCAACACGACCAAAACGACAAGGTAATGAATTTAAAAAGCTGGCAACAAGGCTAATTCCATCATCTTCTGGTCGAGGCGATGGCCAAGTAATAATATTATCAATCCAAGTCCCCGCCATACCACTTGCACCTATCTCTGGAATGATAGCAGTAGGCTTACCTTCAGCAGGAATAATTAAGAACCAAGGACGAGTTGGGCTATGCCAAAATTGAGTATGAAAACCTGTAAAATAACGAACATTTGGCTCTGTGGTTAATAGCATTGCATCTAATTTCAACTCACGCATAATCTGCTGCGCTTTCATTGTACGTTGTTCAAATTCCGCGACTTCAAAACCACGCATTAAATAGTCGTTCATTACCTTATTCCCTATTACATTCAGTCTTTTTAATTACAACTTGTCTATACAAGTTGCAATAAAGTTAACGATTGTTGACGTTGATAAGGAGTTTACGTATTTAAATGCAAAATAATGTGACCAAACCACCATAGTTAACTTTTGTGACCTTAAGTTTTGACTTTTGAATTAAATTGGTGATAAAAGTCAACTTTTGTAAACTTTAATGATTAAAATTATTGCCTATAGTCTAAAAATAGCTTCTTATAGTTCACGAATTTAGATTTTAGAGTTGATATAGACTCTTCTTTACATCAAACTTAAGTCAACTTAAGTTAACCAAAGTGCGTAATGATGAATAAAAAAACAGCAAATTCACAAGTAACAATATTTAGTGAAAGAGACAAAGAAATTTTATGTTCTTATTTTCGACTCGCCGATACGATTGCTGATTTTATTGGGCCTCATAGTGAGGTTGTTATTCATTCATTCGAACATATTGAAAAATCAGTCGTTAAAATTGTGAACGGTCATCATACAGGAAGAAAACTGGGTTCGCCGTTAACAGATTTAGGATTGAGAATGCTCAGCGCATTTGAAAAAACAGGTGAAGTAACACCAAAAAGCTACTTTACTCAAAGTAAAGATGGCGCTTTACTTAAATCAACAACATGCATGTTGATGGGAGAAAATGAAAAACCTATTGGTATGTTCTGTATCAATATGAACCTATCTTTTCCTTTCCCTGAAATAATAAAAACACTTATGCCTGATATGAATCACCCCAATATTACTGTGAGTGAAAATTTCAGTGCGAGTGCTAATGATGTTATTGATCATGCTTTAGAACACGCCATTATTGATGTTGAAAACGATACCTCTATAAATCTAAAAACAAAGAATAAAACGATAACGAAAATATTGTTTGAAAATGGCATCTTTGAATTAAAAGAAGCAACAGCAATAGTTTCAGAACGATTAGGTATAACTCGACACGCTATTTATAAATATTTGCGTGAGTTTAAATCATAAAAAGAGATAAATAATGAAAACTCAAATACACACAGATTCAGCGCCTGCAGCAATTGGTCCATATTCTCAAGCATTAGCATTTCAAAACATTGTGTTTACTTCAGGTCAATTACCTCTTGATCCTGCGACAATGACATTTGCAGAAGGTGGCATTAAAGCACAAGCTCGCCAATCTCTAACGAATTTAAAAGCGATTTTAGAACAATCAGGTGCATCAATGGATAGCGTATTAAAAACAACATGCTTCCTTTCTGATATGGAAAATTTTGCTGCATTCAATGAAGTCTATACTGAATTTTTTGGCACAGAAATGGCACCAGCTCGCTCATGTATCGAAGCTGCCCGGTTACCTAAAGATGCTCTTGTTGAAGTAGAAGCAATTGCTTTTATTAATAAGTAAGCATTTATAAAGGCAAATAGAACCCGCCATTTGCCTCTTTCTTCTACGTATTTATTATAAAGTGAACGCCATGCTAAACGTATCAGCTAACCGACATTATAACGGTAATAAAAGTGTTTTATTTACTCAGAAAATAGCTCAAGAAACACGTGCTTTTCATCAACAAATTGAAGGCTACAGTCCAACACCATTAGTTTCATTGCCTCACTTGGCTGCTTATCTTGGTGTTAAAGCGATCCTAATAAAAGATGAATCAAAACGCTTTGGTTTAAATGCTTTTAAAGTACTTGGTGGATCTTATGCATTAGGTCGTGTTTTAGCTGAACATTTAAATATTAATATTAATGAAATTGATTTAAAAACAGTCGCTAATAAATTAAAGCAGCCATTAGTATTTACAACTGCAACAGCAGGAAATCATGGAACAGGAGTTGCTTGGGCCGCTAGGGAAATGGGGCAAAAAGCGGTTGTTTATATGCCAAAAGGCTCCCCCCAAGCAAGTGTTGAACGTATTCAAGGATTAGGTGCTGAATGCATCGTTACAGATGTTAATTACGACGATACAGTGCGTTTAGCCAATAAAACAGCTGAAGATAATGGTTGGATGCTGGTTCAAGATACAGCTTGGGATGGTTATGAACAAATTCCCACTTGGATTTCTCAAGGTTACATGACAATGGCAGATGAAGCGATTGATCAGGCGGAGAATGCCAACGAAGGCTTACCAACTCATGTCATGCTGCAAGCCGGTGTTGGTGCAATGGCGGGGGGAATATTAGGTTACTTAGTGGATCGTTTAGGCTCCGAAAATATAAAAACGATTATTGGTGAACCATCAGCCGCTGATTGCATTTACCGTTCAGGGAACAAGGGTGAAATGGTTAATGTAACAGGGGATCTATCTTCTATTATGGCAGGTCTTGCTTGTGGCGAGCCCAATCCAATAACATGGCCAATTTTACGAGATAGTAGTCATACATTTATCTCAGCAGAAGACAGTATTACTGCTTTAGGTATGCGTATTTTAGGTAACCCACTACAAGGTGATAACTGCATTGTTAGTGGTGAATCTGGCGCATTATCAATGGGTATTCTTTATCAATTAATGACAACAGAATCAGGAAAAACTGAAGCTAAAAAAATGGGCTTAAATAAAGATGCTGTGGTTATGATCTTTAGCACTGAAGGTGACACCAATCCAATCCGTTATCGCCGTATTGTTTGGGAAGGTTGTAATATCTAATCAATAACATCAATAAATAAAAAACCCTCTAACCTATAAGCTAGAGGGATTCTTTTTTTAGCGTAAAGCCATCATTGCTGCTTCATAATTAGGTTCATGTTTAATCTCAGCAACGCGTTCACTGTAAGTCACTTGACCATCTTCATTTAAAATAATCACAGCACGCGCAGCTAAACCTTTTAATGGCCCTTCATTAATATTTACACCGTATGCTTGGGTAAACTGAGGCTCACGGAAAAATGACGCTGTTTTAACATTTTCAAGCCCTTCTGCAGCACAGAAACGACTTGCAGCAAATGGAAGATCGGCTGAAATACAAACTACAACCGTATTATCAACATCCGCCGCCATTTTATTAAACGCGCGTACACTCATCGCACAAATAGGCGTATCAACACTTGGGAATATATTTAAAACAACCTTCTTTCCTTTAAGTGAACTCAGTGTCAAATCACCAAGATCTGCACCACAAAGTGTAAACTCTGGTGCGGGTTGTCCTGCTTGTGGGAATTGACCTAATACTGATAATTTTTTGCCTTCAACAGTTACTGACATAACATTCACCTTTTTATTCTTTTAAATTATTTTTGTATTTAAAGAGCCAAAATATACTGTGCTACTTTTATCGATATAACAACCATTAAAAATTAAATACATACGTCAAAGGGATGTTTATAATGACGGATAACGTATAACCCACAAATAAAAAGTGGCTTTATTGTTAATAACAAAAAGATAACTCAATGATAAAAAACAAGAAAATATTATAAATTCAATACATGGACAAAGATAACTATCAAAAGTAAAGAGAATGATAACTATTATTAAAACAGAAATATTATATTTAGTTTACGCTGTTAATAAACATTAATTTTCACTCATCCTCTTAGCGTAACGTTCTAAACATAATCAATAAAGACTAGAGACTAAATATAATGAAAATCAGCGATAATACGAAAAAAAACGCGATATGGCTGGTATCGAGCCTTATTTTGATCAATATAATAGTGTGGGTAATTGCTGTACTTGCCTTCTATCAACACCCTGCAATGCTTGGTATGTCGCTATTAGCATGGTCCTTAGGTTTACGCCATGCTGTAGATGCTGATCATATCGCAGCAATTGATACCACCACTCGAAAAATGATGGAACAAGGTAAAAAACCCATCACCATTGGTACTTTTTTCTCGCTAGGCCATTCAACTATTGTAATGCTAGCCGCGGCAGCCATTGCGTTAACCGTTGGTACATTTAAGTCAAAAATCCCTTTTATCAGCGATATTGGCGGCATTATAGGTACTAGCGTTTCTATTTTATTTTTATTAATTATGGCCTATATCAACCTTAGAATTTTTCTTTCAGTCTATAAAAAATTCAATGCTTATAAACAAGGTATTCGCCCAACAGATGCGGATTTAAATATTCAATTAACCGGTCCATTAAATAAACTTTTCCATTTTTCATTCAAATTTATCAATAAAAGCTGGCACATGTATTTTATCGGTTTTCTGTTTGGCTTAGGCTTTGATACCGCTACTGAAATCACCTTATTAGCACTATCAGCAACCAATGCCTCTCAAGGAATGAATATCTGGTTAATTATGATCTTCCCGGTCTTATTTACTGTCGGCATGTCGTTAATTGATACTCTTGATAACCTAGTAATGCTTGGCGCCTATGGCTGGGCATTCTCAAAACCATCACGTAAGCTTTACTACAACATGACCATTACAGGTATTTCTGTGATCGTGGCATTGATCATTGGTGGCTTAGAAGCATTAAGCGCCATTGCATCAAGTTTAAAATTAAGCGGCTCGTTTTGGGATGGCATTAATACCATGACCGATCATTTTGGTATCGTCGGTATTGGAGTCATTGCGATATTTATTGGCTGTTGGATACTGTCTATTATTAATTATAAGCTACGCAGTTACGATAAACTTGATCAACCAATTTAACCTATTAAATTAAAAATAAGAGGCCGTATTTTTAATGGCCTCTTATCTAAACCTAATAATAGAATTTCTCTCAACTTAGATATTTTCACTTCAAAATACCGCTTCACTATCATAATCAAAAATATCTCGATTTATTTATCATATAAAAACAATAACTTAATACAGAAAAGAACAAACAAGATGACAATGATTATCATTTAGCTTGAAATCAACCACCAAAGGTGTATTATTTATACATCTTTTAAAGCGTTAGCGGAGCGTACTTATGAGCCATTTAAGAATTCCTAAAAATTGGACAATTCAACGGTCAACAGCATTTTTTACTAAGGACAATGTACCGCCAGTACTCTTGTCACATCACAACACGGCTAAAGATGTCTTTGGTCAACTCTGTGTAATGGAAGGGCAAGTGGTTTATTACGGCTTTGCTAATAGCACCGCAACAGAACCAGAAGTGCGTGTAGAAATAAATGCAGGTCAATTTGCCACCAGTCCACCTCAATATTGGCACCGTATTGAATTATCGGATGATGCTCAATTTAATATTAATTTTTGGTCTGATGCAGATAAGAAAAACGAAGTCTTATTTTCAGGTAAAAAATAGAGAAATAAGTATATGCAGAAAGCTCTCATTATATGTATTGAAGGCAATATTGGCTCAGGTAAATCGACTTTATTACCTAAACTCGCAGCAATGCTACAAGCCGTCACTATTTTAGAGCCCGTAGATACAGATCCAGAATTTCAACGATTACTAGGATTATTTAGCTGTGATCCATCAAATGTTAATGCTCGCAATAACTTTCAGTATTACATAACAACGCAACGATCTAATTTATTAAAAAACTTAAATCCTAATAAACGTTACGTTATTGAACGATCTTTATTAAGTGATCTCGTATTTACTCATGCTTGCATGTCAAACTACGAAAATACCGTTGAAGATGCCGCCAAACATATGGATTGCTATAAACATTTAATTGCTAAAATCCACGACTACCCAACAATCGATTATTGTATTTATTTAAAAACCAAACCTGAAATTGCTTATCAACGAATGCGAAAAAGAGCTCGCCCTGAAGAAATGACCTTATCATTACGTTATTTGACTGATCTGAGTGCATTTCATGACGCCGTATTACCTCAAGCTTGTCATAAAATGGGAACGACATTAATCGAAGTTGATTGGGATAATCCAAATGCGATGGATTTACTAAGAGTTAAATTATCTGGCTTGAATTTAGAATAATTATATTATGAAGATTAAGTAATATAAAATTAAGAAATACATCTATTATTATCCTTCTCCCGATTTCATGTAATAACTATTATATGAAATCGGAGCTACTGCCTTTAACCTCAATTCATCGCGTAAAATTCAAAAATATACCCACCAGAAAAATCACTATAAAAGCAGAAATTTAATTTACCTTCATGATTAGTCACCTCACATGATCATTAGAATATAAAAATAACCAGAAGCTCACTTCATACTTAAAAAATTATTAACGCTTATTGGGATTTTATCTATATTCCAACAAACTACCGACCATCTCCTTTTACCACGTCAATCATTACAAAATAGTAATAATCTTTTTCATTTTAACGTTATTGTTTTGTTTTTGGTAATTGTTAATATACCTCCATCGAAACGCAAACAGCGTTGACAAACAATTATAAATATAAGGTTATACGACTCATGAAAACAGTTATTAAAGCAATTATCGCTACTTCTTACACTGCATCTGCACGTGATGGCGCATTCACAGGTAATGTTAGTTTCAACAACAAAGCTAATAACACTGTGGTTGCAAGACATTATGCGGTAAATGGTACTACTGACAAATCACATTCAGGTATTGTCATCACAAACAAAAACACTCAGATGACGTTTGCAGAAAAACTACTCTCTGCAGCGGATAAGTAATAGTTTTGCAGTAGGAAATTACACTTCACGTACAATTCTATTATTACTTATAAGTAAAAGTGTTTTGGTTTTATATTTATTGTTACCAAAATAACAAGGTGTAAAATAATCATATCGACACCAATCATAACCACTAAGTTCGATATGGCATATTACATCATCAGTCGTTTATAACATGACATCAAATAAATTCAGACTTATGGCTATCGCGGTAAGTCATTATAAATTAATCAATAATTATCGGAGCTTTACTATGAGCAATGTATTTTACATGCCACCTGTCACCTTAATGGGTCCTAATGCAATTCAATCTCTAGGTGCTGAATTAGCGTCAAAAGAATTGAAAAAAGCACTTATCGTTACTGATGGTGTGTTAGTTGAAGTGGGTCTGGTTAGTAAGCTAACAGATGAGCTAACAACACATAACCTTGATTACGTTATCTATGATGGTGTGCAACCTAATCCAACAGAGAAAAATATCGAAGATGGTCTTGCCCTATTGGCTGAAAGCAAAGCAGACTTCGTGATTTCATTTGGTGGTGGTTCATCACACGATACAGCAAAAGGTATTGCGTTAGTTGCAGCTAACGGGGGTCATATTCGTGATTACTCTAAAGGTGTTCACTTATCGAAAAAACCACAACTGCCATTGGTAACAGTGAATACAACAGCGGGTACGGCATCAGAAATGACAGTATTTGCGATCATCACTAACCAACAAGATCAAACTAAATACCCAGTAGTTGATAAGCACTTCACCCCTATTATTGCCGTTAACGATTCAGAACTAATGGTCGCAATGCCTAAGTTCCTAACCGCAACCACAGGTATGGACGCATTAACTCACGCTGTTGAAGCCTATGTTTCAACCGCTGCAACACCAATCACGGATGCATCAGCCATCAAAGCGATTGAGTTGATTGTTAATAACTTAGAAACAGTAGTAAGTAACGGTCAAGACCGTGCAGCTCGTGATGCAATGCAGTACGGTGAGTACTTAGCGGGAATGGCATTCTCAAATGCTTCTCTCGGTTACGTGCACTCAATGGCGCACCAATTAGGTGGTGTTTACGACCTGTCACACGGCCTATGTAACGCTATTCTACTTGCTGAAGTGTCACGCTTTAATGCTAAACAAGTACCTGAGCGTTTTGTTGATATCGCCAAAGCAATGGGGATTGATACGGCAACGATGACACAAGAGCAAGCGGTTAACGCAGCCCTTGAAGCAATTGATGGTTTATCAGCAGCAGTTGGTACTAAACAACGTTTAGCAGATCTTGGTGTTACAGAAGATAAGCTCGCATTTATGGCACAAAACGCCCTAAACGATGCATGTTCTTTAACTAACCCGCGCAAAGCTAGCCAAGAAGAAATCGTTAATATCTTTAAAGCACGGATGTAATTATTCTGACTATCAGTGATTACAGGCTTTAATAAACAAAAGACCACTGATTTATGATTAGTGGTCTTTTTATATTATTAATTTTCTTAAATGATTATTTTCCCAAGCTAATACCTTACATATTGTTATCCTTTATAAATTAGAAGTATATTTCCCTCACATACACGCCAAAAAAAATAACACCAACCAAAAACATACAAATATTAAATATATTATTTTTTAAAAGTAATATATTTAATATTTCATTTCAAATCGCCAGCCATCATTTTTAATAAAATTGAAAACAAACATTTAATTAATAGTAAACAAATAACCATACCAACGCTTACAAATAAATTGTAACATTGTTATATATAGAATAAATAAAGGTTTAAAAACAATTATAAAAAAATCCACATCCAGTTTCATATAATTATATTTTGTATTTTATAAGGATATTTTCACGATGAATACTTTAAAAAAAATAAACTTCCAAATAATTCCTGTTCAAATTTTTCTTTTCGCCTTTTGGTTTAAAAATGGATTTATTGATAAGTTTTTTGGTGTAACCATTGCAGCATTCAACCCAACAGAGTCCAATAAAGGCGACTCATGGGCTGGGTGGGAATCATATATAACAGGAGGCTGGAATAAATCAGAGGTAGCACACACACTGTTTACTCCTGCATATGACATTTTATTTCCAGTCATAATTTTTCTTCAATGTTTACCTGCTGTTATGATTATAATTGCTATACTAAAATGTGAGTTTATGCATAATGAAAATAATGACTTCACAAAACGAGCAGCGACTACATCACTATTCGTAACCAGTGTTTTACTCTTTAGTCAAACCATTGCGGGATCATCTGATGGCCAGTATCTATGGCAATTATTAGGTCTAGGTATGGTTTTAATTATGTATATAAAAGCGATTAACAAATCATAAGATTGATTTAAAGCCTCTACTATAGGGGCTATTTTAAATATAATAACTAACGCTTAGTTGTAAACAATCTTATTATAAACCGTTTAACCTAATAAATATTTATTCAGATTATATAAATTAATTACTATATAAGAATATTAACTTGTATTTATTTAATAAAAAAAGCCTACTAATTTTAGTATCAACAGGCTTTAAGTCTTCTAATATTAATACTCAATATTTATTTAACTAAACAGAAACTACTGTGTCATTACTTCAAAATTACTGATCCCAAAAATACCTTTCACATCATGATCACCAAGCTGTTTATTCATTTCCTCAAAGGTACGCTCAGGATTGAGATCGTTAAATAATTCAGGGCGAATCCATTTAGCGAAATATTCAAGAGCAACAAGATTATAAGGCGAGTTGTAAAACGGTTTATAGACAGCGTAAACATCCTTAGTTTGGAATGCTTTGGTTGCTTTTAACCAATCACGAGACATCAGCAATTTAGTTTGATCTGTTATAGCCTGAGTGTTCATTGCATAACCTAATGGAATGCCATGGGTCGCTTTACCTGTTTTCTTCTCAATCCACCCTGCTGACTGCATAATATAAACATCCGTATTGGCGGTAATGATTGTTTCCGGTGACATTACTCCTTTATGTGCCCCTTTTAATGGCTTTGTTGCAATATTTTCAGCTTTTAATAGAGTAATAAAATCACTCATATTGCCACCAGAATAGGTATCACAGCAAGATTCAAAGGTATAGCCTGCTGCCGTTTCAAGAAAGACATTTTTTGATTTAATTTCAGGATGTTGTGCAATTACATCCTTAATATGGTTTAAGTGTTTAAGGTAATAATCAGAGAAGGCTTGACCTCGTTGCTGCTGGCCTAATGCAGTTGCAACAGTGGTCACTGAGTTTAAAGTATTGGCAATAGTTTTTTCACGGAAATCAGCAGTGATCACCTGAATACCTGCCGCATCTAGCTTGTTAATCAATCCCGTTGACTGGGCTTTTTTAGCACTATCTAAACCAATAATCAGCACATCAGGTTTAGGTTTCATGTTAATAAAGGCTTCAGCATCAAATTGCCCTTTACTGATTTTACCAATGCTATGTGCCTTCGCTAACGACGGATAACGTTTAAGGTAAAGATCATACATGCTAGGGGCTGAATTTTTCATATCATCACGCATTGCGACTAAATGCTTACCAGCGTCTTTACCGTAAACGATTTCTAATAATGGAAAGTTACGGGCTGTGCCCAGTGCAATATACTCAGGTTGATGATCTAACGTAATCGCGCGACCAGTAATATCGGTGACCGTCATTGGATAATCTGCGGCAAAGGTAGAGCAAGAAACAATAGCGCCAAGAGCTATAGTTAACGTCTTTAAGCGAGTTTTCATAATAAAACCTTTTGAGAGTTAGAAGTCGTAACGAATACCAATCATTTCTTGTACGTCGTTCTTTATAGTGTCGACATTAATGGCGGCATAGGTTCTAAACTGACGATTCCACCTTGCGGTAATATCAACATTGGCCGCACGAGTGTCATTCGCATTCTCAAAATTCAATTCACCAAATCCGATAGTCGCGGTATATATTGAACTGAATTTATACGCAGCGACAACATCATAACCGTTACCCGTTTCACCCTTAACCTTCTGTTTAGTATACAAAGTACCAAGATATAATTTATTTAATTGATAACCTAATCCAATATCAAATTGTTGTTTTGATTGCCGTTGAACTTTAGTTTGCTTGGCAAAACCGATCGCAGTAGTGAATCCAGTATCGCCGATTGTTTGAGATCCGGCGACAGAGAAACCATGATCAAAATCACCTTTTACTTTACCTTCAGCTCCAGCATAGTTTGCGCTTAAAGTGGTTCCGAAGTCGTTGGTATAAGTAGTAGCAATACTGTTAGCGATACGCTTACCAACTTTAAATTTGTCAGCGGCAATCGCACCATAGAACGCTTGAATATCGGTAATATCTGTAACAACACTCATAGCACCATCTGTCTTACCATATACAAGAGTTGCATAGCCATTATCTAAAGCGGCTTTAATACCAACATATAAGTGACGTGTTTTTTCTGATTCAGCTTTAAATTCTTGTTCAAAAACACCAATACCGTTAATAGTATCTGTTAGTTTCGTCTCACCCGAAATCTTAACTCTCGCTCGACTTAAATCGCTAATATCATGATCTGCATTTTCAGATCGCGCTTCAATTCGACCACCAATATTTAATTTTGAATCGTCTGTTTTATAAATAGTTGCCGCATTTATGGTGCCACTTGCTGTTGCCAGACATAACAACCCCAGAGCAAGTTTATTGTTATTAATCAAAAATCACCTCAGTCAATTAAGCATCATTTGATGTTACCTTTCGGTAAAAGAGAATGAGAATAATAATCATTTAATAATAGTTGTCAAATTTTGTTCGCCTTTTTTTATTCTTTAAAAGGATATTTATTCACTAGAGGAATGAACATTTAACGAATTTCAATCGCATAATTTTATACATTTAAACACTGGGGGCACATTCGTATCGTTAGCACTAACAGTAAGAATTACATCATCCACCAGCGAATATTTGATGGCAAATACGCCACAAAAAAGGCGAAATAATAATATGGCAGAATTACTAATAACCCCATAGCTTAAAATTATTTAATTCAATAAGATAGTTCTGATAATTTGAATATTAACTGATAAAAAAAACCAGATAGTCACTAGAATGAGCGTTAATAAACGCTGTTATTTTAAGAAGAGAAACGGGAAATGAAATCGAAGAGAAGGACTGCCTCGTAAGCTAATTGTTCAGGATTAACTTAACGAGGCACAAGATTTTCGTAGCCAAACAAATTTATTATGAATCATAAGGCTTAACAATATCGGTTGTTTTATTTTGTGGCATTGGCCTCATAATCTACGTTTTTTTATAAAAAAAATCCGAACACTCCATTGAGTTGTTCGGATTTTAATCATATAAAATCAATATCTAATCTAAATTTATTACGCTTTTGCAGCGTGTTTATCTAAATATTCTAAGACAAGTTTACGATCAGCTGCATTTAAACCCGCACGAGGGAACATACTTTGTGTGATCCCTTCCCACTGTGCACGAGTATGTGCTGATGGATTAGGTGCCGCATGACACATAGTACAACTTGCATAGAAAATTTCTTGACCACGACTGATCTTTGGTGCTTTTTTACCTGCATTTGCTTTATGAAGTAATGCAATACGACCATCGATATTAAGATCAACCATAGGTAAAATAGAACCATCATTTGGTCCTGTTGGTTGTTCGATCATTGGTGGTTCATAGGCTTTATTTGGTGAACATGGATCGGTACATTTTTTATAATATGCTAAACAAGTATTCGCACTTGTACCTTGGCTTAGTCCGCCACATGATTGATCCGATGTAATAATATTAATCTGACCACTATTACAACGACCTAATTTATCAAGTTGCATCCATGCGCCTTCATGTAGACATGCTACGCCTCGACGAACTTCTTTTGATAATTTAGCACCACACAGTAATGCACCACGATCATTGTGTAACTCAACCAAATCACCGTCTTTAATGCCTTGAGCATGCGCATCTTGATCGTTAATCAATAAGTACTGACGTCCATCAACACACTCATAACTATTGGTATCTGCGTTTGCCATTTGTGAGTGTAAACGCATCCAAGGATGTGGGCTCAAAATATGCAATTGCCCTTCTTTAGCATTACCTAAAAACTCGAACGGTTGCATATAAGTCGGTACTGGTGGGCAGTCATCCAACTTCATTTTAGCGATAGATTCACTGTATAGTTCGATTTTACCTGATGGCGTATGTAATGGGTGTTTCTCTGGATCATCATAGAATGCACCATGACGTTGCCAGTAATCTGCTTTTTCTGGGGTTGGCATAACAGTAACGCCATCTTTCCAGAATTCATCAAACGGTTTAATTTTCGCAGCAGTTGATGACTCATAAGCTGTTTTCAGCAACGTCATCATATCTTTACCCGTAGTATATTTATCTTCTACGTGGAAAATCTTCGCTAAACGGCGGAAAATCTCATAGTCATCTAGACTTTCACCATAAGGTTCAATCACTTGCTGCATAGCATAAACTTTATTATTACTGTATGTGCCACCAGAAGTAATATCGACCCGCTCTAAAGCACTGGTTGCTGGTAAAACAATATCAGCAAATCGCGCTGACGCACACCACCATGTATCTTGACAAACATAAGTCTCAACTTTGTCATTCATTGCTTTGATTAAAGCATTAAGATTTTGTTGGTGTGAGAACAGGTTATTACCTGAGTTGTATACCATTGATATATCAGGGAATTTTAAAGTTTGACCATTATAAGTAAATGACTTACCAGGATTACGTAACATTTCAGACTGAAGTACAACCGGACAACCTGCAGAAATAGGATTAAAGCCTTGACCTAATGTTACAGGTAATGATGCACCTGATTGTGGCATACCGCCGTTACCATAGTGCCAGCTAAAACCAAAACCTTCGCCAGGTTTACCAATTTTACCCGCCATTGCTGCAAAGTTAATAATCGACCAGTGGATCATCTCACCGTGATCAGCTCGTTGAACGGCCCAACCTGCTGCAATTTGGGTTTTTTTAGATTTAAATAATACGGCTAACTTTTTAATTTCATCAGCGGGAATACCCGTAATTTTAGCTGCCCACTCAGGTGTTTTAGCTACGCCATCTTGTTTACCTAATAAGTAATCAAGATATTGCTCATAACCTACAGTATATTTTTTCAAATATTCAAGATCTGCTAATTTTTGATCTTGTAAATGGAAAGCCATCGCATTAAATAGTGCAGTGTCAGTACCTGGAATAATTGATACCCATTCACTGTCTAAATTATGATCGGTCGTGGTACGTTTAGGGTTAATGGAAATAAACTTAATCCCTTTTTGTTTCCATTTAAGCCAATGGCTTTGCATTTGATGATCAGCAACACGGAATTCAACACGGTTGGTTTTCCAAGGATCACTACCCACTAACACAAATACTTCAGTGTTTTCTTCAATAACAGGCCAAGCTGTTTGTGGTGAATATACTTCCATATCACCGACAATGTGCGGCAAAATAACGGTTGAAGCACCCGCAGAATAGTCACCGATAGTGGTGCTACAACCACCAATTAAATTAAAGAAACGACCTTGAACAACAGGTGGGCGTAATAAGCCTGTATTTGACCAACCATCATAAGATGAGTCAAAAATACCTTGGTTACCTTTGTTTTCAATTGTGTGCAGAATAGCACTGGCTGTTAATTGTAATGCAGTGTCCCAACTTACTCTAACAAACGGTTCTTTACCGCGTAATTCAGGTTTTGTGTCACCACCTAAATTTTCTAAATATGATTTACGCACCATTGGATATTGGATACGTGTTTTATTGTAAGTTCGGCTTAATAAACCTTCTAATAACATTTCAGTTGGCAGTGGATCAATTTCTTTACGAGGTTGAATACCAACTAATTTACCGTCTTTTACTACACCATAGAAAGGTCCCCAGTGGCTTGCACTAGGAATTAAAATTGTATCATCAGCAAATGCAAAGTTAGCGGGGAATAGTGTTAAACCATTTGCTGCAATAGCCGTGGCGATAGCTGATTTTAGAAAGTTACGACGAGAAATAGGCATAATATCTCCAATTGCCATTTATATTCTAAGCGCCTTGAAAATAATGACATTAAACGCATTGAACTCAATACTTATTAATGACAATAAATTACTTGCCGTCAATCATACTTATTAACAATGCATAATCTATCAAATATTTTTAATAGCTTTATTATTTTATTTATATATGTGGATATATCATGAATACTACGCTTTATTTCAATTTAAAATAAATCTTAAAATAACAAACACTGATTCTATAAATGGATTCATAATCAATACAATTTTTGATATTGATTATGATTTGAATATTAAAAAGAGGAATAAAAAAATCCCACGGTAGTTAACCGTAGGATTTGAAGAACAATAACTATAAATAATTTTTATGCTAAAAAAGCATAACTCTTTATCGAGCACCAACAGGTAGTGATTTCTCGTGTAAGAACTCACCAATTCCAGTATCTGGTGGTGTAGAGTCAGCGGCAGCACCCCACTGTTTATTTGGTGTATCACCCATCGTAAACACTAGGTCACCACCGTACATAATCTCATCATGAGTAAGATAGGTACGATTAAACGTCTTACCATTAAACGTTGCGTTTTGAATAAAGATATTTTCACGACTCACGTTCTTTGCGACCACATTAAACGACTGTCCGTTGCCCACATCAATGGAAGCAGTTTCAAACATCGGTGTACCAATTTCATAAATACTGCCTGCATTCACTGGATAGAAACCTAGCGCACGGAACACAAACCATGAAGAAAGCGTACCAAAGTCATCATTACCACAAATACCATCAGCAGTGTTGTCGTAACAAACATTAGTTGAGGCTGCAATCGCCGCTTGAGTCTTCCACGGCTGACCCACGTAGTTATACAAATAAGACACATGCAGATCAGGTTCATTACCTTGTACGTGTTGACCTACGTTACCAGTATTAAAGACAGGGAACTGGTTATCACCCGCATTACGATCTGGATATGTTGACCAATACTCATCTAAACGTGCCGCAAATAATTCGCCCTCTTTTGCTTTAGGGTTAAACTTACGATCCGCTTGAGTCATCAGATCTTTTAGACCATGAATATCATGTTGTACACTAAAGAAGTATTGCCAACCGTTTGACTCTGAGAATGCCCAGTTAAACATGTCAGGACGCCAATCTTTACCAGCATTTCCACCTGTTACAGGATCTGTCCAGTTCTTATCAATAAATTGGCCATTATTATCACGCGCTTTAAACCACCCTTTCCACGGTGTATTTGCTTCGCCACCAAAATCGAACTGTGCTTGCCAGTTATTTGAGCGATTAGCAAATTCGGTATAACGTGGATCATCTTCGCCAAACACCAAGGCAATGGATTTTGCAATCATCCAATCATTCATTGAATATTCAAGGGAATATGACGCTGTCCATGAATCTTTAAAAGGTGAGTGCTTACCGTATGAGTCCGTTTCTGTATCATGGAGCTGTGCTGGCACCCAACCATTTTTTTCATATTCTTTAATCCATGACACACCTTGGCTCGTTTTCCCGCGTGCATCCGTTACCATGGCGGTAATTAAGCGCGCTTTAATATCATTTTGATCTGCCTGACTAAAACCAAGTTCTGTCATTCGCGCATCAAGGATGCCTTTTGCCAATACATCATAAATAACCGGGGTTGAGTGCATCCCCATCATCATGCCGGTTTCATTACCTTTAAATGTCCATTCAGGTAAACGGCCTTTACGAGATTCGCTCGCAGTACCCGCCGCATCAAGAGGCGTAAATTCTTCTTCTGCATAAGAAAGCATTGATAACACAACATCCGCTAATGCATTAGGGGTAAAGATTGATGCTAGTGGTTGTACATTACGGTAAGTATCCCACAGTGAGAATGTGTCATAACGAGTAAAGTCAGCTTTACCATCATTGTTGGCATCGGCTAAACGAACATCATCCACTAATGGCGCTTCTTTACCCCAAGATGGACGACCATTTGGATAAGCATTACGACCTTGGAATGCACGGTAATATTTACCATCAATATCTGAGTGCGTTGTTTGACCTAGGAAAGCATGGTACATCGCAGTATAGAAAGTTTGCTTGTAGGTTTCATCACCTTCAACTTTTACTTTACCCAGTAATGCTTCCCACTCATTGGTGGCTTCTAAACGTACATCATCAAAGTTTTTATTATCAACTTCAGTTAGATTCAAGAACGCTCCCGTTAATGGCGCTTTATTGGTGCCATCATTACCAATCGCAGTACTTGATAACGCCAATTTTGCTTCAACGGCTAATCCTTGTTTTTCAGTATCAAATTCAACATAAGCGCGAGCATATTGATATTTACCAAACACATCACGATCATTAACCGCATCATAGGTTTGAGAGCCTTTAATTGACCCTATTTCAGTAAAGTCAGCTGGCGCATTAACGTATTGTTTGGTCTCTTTATCATAATAAGCAAAACGGACATTTTTGATCGGTTGATCAAACTCCATCACAAAATATTCTTTCTGAGAGGCTGCCCAACCATCAGATAAACGGTGGCCAATCAAACGGTTATTTTCTTTATCCCAACGAATAAAAGAATCAGAAGTGTAATCCCAGTTAAGCTTAAATCCGGTATTAACGATAATTTCAGATTTTGTATCGCGTGGGAACGTATAACGGTGCACACCAACACGATCAGACGCTGTCAGTTCAGCAGTAATGTCATAGTCAAGCAACTCAACCTTGTAGTAACCCGCGGTCGCCTGCTCATCTTTATGTTTAAAATGGGATGCTTCTAAATTGAGGGTCGCTGAACCTTCATTGATCATAAAGTCTGAACGGGAGTTAATTGGCATTACCAGAATGTCATTTAAGTCCCCAGCCCCCGCGCCAGATAAATGAGTATGAGAAAAACCACTGGTACGAGCGTCATGATAATAATAGCCAGAAATATACTCCCAGCCATTAGAGCCATTATTCGGGGACAATTGCACCATGCCATTAGGGGTAGTTGCACCAGGGTAAGTATTACCTAAATTACCAGTCCCTATAAATGGATTAACGTAGCGGGTGACATCCATGCCCGATAAATCAACCGGAATATGAACCCCCATATCAATAACTGGGTTTTCTGTACTTGGTTTATCATCACAATCACCGTCCCCAGTCGGTGGACAAACGGGCTTATCCCCTTCGTCAACAGGAGGAAGAGTGCCATCACCATCAGGGACAGTAACATTAACATCAATATTATGCGTGTCGTCATCACAAGCCGTTAAACCCAATGTAGCAGCAATAACAGCCATTGAAAGTAGGGTACGTTTGAATTTCATTTCAAATCCTTTTCTAATTTATATATTATTTTTTAACACTGTTATTAATAGTCATTAATAAAAAACCATTAGCGACCACGCTGAAATAGACAGTATTTAAGAAATAAATAAAACAATGTAATTTAAACCCACCGTTTAATTAATATTGAAACGTAAATATCAATGATGATTAAACAATGAATGATATAAAGAAACGAACAGTATTAAGAGGCAGACAAATATAATCAACTTTGTCTGCTTCAAATATAACTAATATTAATTTATTTAATTGTTGGCTTTTTATTGGTCATCACAAAGTGTAATTCGCCACCAGCCATAATTTCACTATGAGCAAAAGTATAATGATTACCCAAGGGCTTTCCATTAATAGTGACCGATTCAACATAGATATTATCAGGGCTATTATTTTCAGCCGTTATCGTAAATTGACCGTCATTAATATCAAATTTCACTTCATCAAACAGTGGTCGTCCAATAGTATAAATCGGTGCGCCAGGATTAACTTGATAGAAACCTAATGCGCCCATAATGTACCAAGCTGACATTTGACCTACATCTTCGTTACCAATTAAACCCGCTTTGGTTGGATGGAAAAATTCTTTCATTGCCTGATCGACATATTCTTGGGTTTTCCAAGGCTCTGCCGTCCAGTTATACAAGTATGGCACGTGATGATCAGGTTCATTACCCATGATAAATTGACCGATATAACCTGTCATATCCCCTTGAGAGGTATCAGCTTTATCATTTGCAGTAAATAACGCATCTAAGTTCTGTAAGAAACCTGCCTCACCGCCCATGGTTTGTTTTAAACCAGCGATATCATGCGGTGCAAACCAACTCCATTGCCATGTATTCCCTTCCGTGAAATCTTGACCACGATGCTCGGCACGGTAAGGCCAGAAAATATCAAATGATTTAGCATCATTAATATCACAACCCTCAGGTAACGGCGTAATTGGATCGCCTTGACCGTCAATGGCACATGATGGATAGTTATTTACCCATGAACCATCATGATTTTTAGGGCGCATAAATCCAGTTGCACCGTATTTAGCATATTCAGCCTTATTGAGATCAAAGTAAGGCTTATAAGCTTGTGAACGTTCTATATAACGTTGATATTGAGCATCATCACCTGCTAACTTAGCGATTTGGGCAATACACCAATCGTAGTAAGCATTTTCTAATCCGTATGACACCGATTCATTGACTAATTCATCGTATTTATCTTGGGCGATACCACCATCTTGAGGTTTTTTCTTAGCGTCCGCTGGCACATACCCGTGTTGCTCAGCATATTCACCATGACGGGTCATGACCGTAAAACGTTTATCACCATTCCACGCATCTTTATAAGGCACCCAATTTTGTGTAATAGTTAAATCAAAGTTAGCTGACACATCTGCCGCTTTAAGTGCTAATTCAAAATCTTGTTGAGTAAAAGCATCAGGGTATTTCACCATTACATCGGCAATCACAGAAACCGCAGGGTAACCGACCATTTCACCGGTGTAATCAGAATGCAATTCCCACTTAGGTAATACACCGCCAGTTTTAAATTTATTCATCAAATCATGGGCGTATTCAATTGCACGTTCTTTATCTATAATGGTTTTAAGTGGATGAGCAGCGCGGAATGTATCCCACATAGAATACACTGAATAGTTAGTAAAATCGGCATCAGCTTGATGGACTTTGCCATCCATACCACGGTATTTACCATCAACGTCTTGATACACAAACGGCGCGACATAAGTACGGTAAAGCGAAGTATAGAACATGGTCTTATCGGCTTGGGTTCCCCCTTTAATGGTGAATTTATTTAACACCTTCGCCCATTGCTGTTGGTTGTCAGCCACAACCTCATCAAAATCATAACCGTTGTCGTCAGCTTGTAAGTTGGCCATCGCACCATCAATACTGGTACCAGAGATGGCAATCTTAACCGTGATAGGCTGATCACCGTCACCAAAGTTAAGGTGGGTCACCACATCACGTACTCGATCACGTTTATCGCCGTAACCTTGATAATCGGCTAATCCAACTTCTGTTGCAGCAGTTTGCTTACCTTCAACATACGCCATGTGACCACTAAACGGTTCTGAAAACTCAGCATAAAAATATACCGTTTGCCACTGACCCCATTCATTACTGGTACGCGCCCCCGCAATAGCATTATCTGCCACTTTTTTATAATAAATACTGCGAGAGTGATTACCGTATTGTTCGAGTAACTCATGTTGTAAATCGATCTTTACTTTACGATCGGCACCCGCTGGAAAACTATAGCGCTGAAAAGCAACTCGATCCGTTGCTGTTAATTCAGCTTTAACTTTTGTTTCAATAAGATCAACCGCGTAATAACCCACTTTTGATATTTCAGTTTGCTTATCCATCGTAACAGCGGTTGAGTGAAAACCGGTATAAGGTAAGAATGCAAAATCATTAAGATCCCCTTTACCTGCACCCGAAATATGGGTGGTGCTAAATCCTGATAATTGATTTAAATAGTGATGATAATCAGATGGTGATCCTTTCCCTTCCCAATTCGTCGGATTCCAGTTATCAGGGCTTGGTTGGATCATACCTTCAGGGGTTACAGGGCTAGGATTAACATTGCCTAAACCATCCGTGCCAATCAAAGGATCAACATAGTTAAGTACCGCTAATGTTGGCAGATTATCGTTTTTATCCGTTGATGATTGGGTTGAATTATCATTATTACAGCCGACAAGACCAACAGAAAGAGCAATTGCTGCTGCGACGATTGACAGTTTAAACATGGTTTTCTATCCCTATTTTTTAATTGCACCACACTCTTACTGAGCAAGGTTGATATTATTAAAACAATTGGATCAATAAGATTAAATAAAATCACTATTCGTTTTATTTACTCAGTGTCATTTAACTTAGTTATTGACTCGCATTATTAAAAATAAAGAATTATGGCGATATAGGATAAATTACGCATTCACTGTATATTTGTAACAACACCTAATCGCTGTGAGTAGGCTCTCATTGTTATATTGCGATATTTTGACTCAATATCACAGTTTGCTATTTTTGTTTAAATATAATTAATGACCATATTTAATTTATATATTATCAAACATCATCATTATTATTTAAAGAAGACTGCGTGATATCACATAAAAAACGATTAGATAGAATAGTGCTATTAAAGTGATATTTATCCACTATTTATATTTTTAATTTAAGTAATAATTAACCCAGCGTTTAAAATATAAAATATTGTCATTATTTTCCCGAACAATGACCTTTAGCAGCATGTAGTCCCCCGCTCATGCTGCCTTTTTATTATTACGTGATGACAACCGCTCTTGTATTTATTCATCTTTTCTTCTTAACACCACATTCTAAGCACTATCAATTAATAATAATGCTGTCATTCTTCCCTTAATAAATGCAGCCAACCAGCATCAACGTACTATTACCTTTCAACACCCAACGCACAAAAATGCTAATCATTACTGAGAACATTCACCAAAAATGCAATGAGATCCTTATCACGGTTGGTTATTACGGTTACAAATGTCCTATAAAAGCGTCGTTTCTCTTCTATCTTGCTCTCTATTAACTGCTTATATTTATGCCATTACCCTAGCATTACATTATCTAACAGCAGGAGAGACATATGAGAGTTGTCGCGATTACCGCATGTCCAACAGGGATTGCACATACCTACATGGCAGCCGACAAGCTCACTGAGACAGCGAAAAAACTCGGGATCACAATAAAAGTCGAAACCCAAGGAGCAATGGGAGTAGAAAATCGCCTCACCGACCAGGATGTTGAGCGTGCTGATATTGTTATCCTCGCAGCCGATATTAATGTCGAGCAAAGTGACCGTTTTACAAAACATCGCTGTCTAGAAGTTTCTATTCAAGATGCATTGCAGCATCCACGACGTATTTTTTCTCAATGTCAGCAACTGTTGTTAGCTCACCAATAACATTAAATAAATTTAAGGCGTATTATTTATGACTCACCAATTTCAGTTTCAATGTGTATTACCTAATGGCATTCATGCGCGTCCAGCAAACCATTTAGAACAACAGTGCCGTCAGTTTGAGTGTCAAATTACGCTAACCAATCACCGCACTAACAATTCAGGTGATGCAAAAAGTGTTTTGGCATTAGTGGGTACAGATACGCTATTAAACGATAACTGTACCTTAAGCTTTGATGGTGCAGACAGTGAACAAGCATGTCAGACCCTTCAAACTTACATTGAACAACAATTTCCACATTGTGATGAAGCATTAGAAACGTTATCGGATGAGAGCGAAATCGTGTTACCGCAATCATTATTACGCCACCAGCCCCATTTGATCACCGGTAAACGTCTTGCCCCAGGTATTGGTTGTGGTGTACTCGTTGCAATGAGCCAAATTGATCCACAGCAATTTGCGACAACAACCCACGATAACAATGAAGCCCAACGTTTTGAGCAAGCACGAGCACAAGTTAGTACTCACTTAAATAACACCATTGCTAATGGTTCACACCATGAACAAGAAATCACTAGTGCGCATTTAGCCATCATTAACGACTCAAGCTTCATTGATGGCGTAACAACACTGCTAGCAACCCATTCAACGGCTAATGCTATTTTGGCAGTGATGGAAAAACTGTGTCATCAACTTGAACAGTCAGCAAGTAGTTACTTACGTGAACGCGTACTGGATATCAAAGATGTATCAATTCAACTATTAACCGCCGCTTACCCAACAGTACTTGATAACCAAGCTGAATTTTCACTCCAGCTACCAAGTATTGTGATCGCCAACGATTTAACCCCAAGTCAATTTTTAGGGCTTGATAAAGCGTTACTGCAAGGCTTGGTGTTAACCCATGCTGGTAGCACTTCACACACCGTAATTTTGGCACGTGCATTTAATATTCCAACCTTGTCAGGGATTGAAATTAAAGACTGTGCGGCGGCATTAAATCATCATGTTTATGTTGATGCTCAGTTAGGGGTACTGGCTATCGAGCCTAGCAATGAAGTTAGTGGTTACTTCGATCGTGCCATCACATTGGCGAATACACTTAAACAACAGCAAAGTCAGTATGCCCACCAGCAAGCAGCCACTCAAGATGGTCACACGATTGAGGTCGCTGCTAATATTGCCTGTTCAGTCGAAGCGGATAATGCGTTTGCACAAGGGGCTGAAGGAATTGGTCTGTTCCGCACTGAAATGCTGTTTATGGATCGCCAGCAAGCACCCGATGAAGAAGAGCAATTTAATCATTACCGTGAAGTATTAACCGCCGCCAATGGTAAACCAGTGATCATTCGTACCATGGATATTGGTGGCGATAAGCCCATTGATTACCTCGCCCTACCCCATGAAAATAACCCGTTCTTAGGTTACCGCGCGGTACGTATTTACCCGCAGTTCTTGGCACTGTTCCATACCCAATTAACCGCGATTTTACGTGCATCAGTGCATGGCAAAGCCAAAATCATGATCCCGATGATTCAAAGCATTGAAGAGATCCGTTGGGTTAAGCAACAACTAGAAATCGTTAAGCAACAACTGACAGCACAAAATATTGCTTTTGATGCTGATCTGCAACTGGGCATCATGGTTGAAATCCCATCAGTGGCATTTATTGTTGATTTATTCTGTAAAGAAGTCGATTTCTTCAGTATCGGTTCAAACGATATGACCCAATATTTATTAGCGGTTGATCGTGATAACGCCAGCGTATCAAAACTGTATAACAGCTTAGCCCCTGCTTTCCTACGCTTATTGAAGCAAGTAGTTACTACTGCGCATACTCATGGTAAATGGGTAGGCTTATGTGGTGAACTTGGCGCAGACAGTAAAGTATTACCATTATTAGTCGGTGCAGGTCTTGATGAAATAAGCATGAGTGCCCCCAAAATTGCGGCGACCAAAGCACAGTTGACCGAAATTAATTTTGCAGATAGCCAAACCTTATTTGCAGAAGCATGTGAGTGCGCCACCATTGAAGAAGTTGAAGCATTACTTGAACAACGTCATGCTCAAGCACAAGTTAAACCAATATTAGTTCAGCAATGTGTATTTAAAGCCGCCGATTTTGCTAACAAAGAAGAAGTGATCCAAGCGCTAGTTGGTAACTTGGGTATTCAAGGCCGTACAGATGAAGTGTATAAGCTTGAGGAAGATATTTGGGCACGTGAAGCCGTATTCTCTACTGGTTTAGGACATGGATTTGCAATTCCACATACGAAGTCTGACCATATTCATCATTCTAGTATCAGTATTGCGCATCTCGATAAACCGATTGATTGGATGTCAGATTCTGGTGAAGTTGATTTTGTTATCATGCTAACCCTAAACAAAGACCAAGGTGATCAACACATGCGTATCTTTGCCGGGCTTGCACGTAAACTTATTCATGAAAGTTTCCGTGACAGTTTACGTCAGGCTGAATCACCTGAAGCCATTATTGCCATTATTACTGAACAGATTGGCTTATAATTTAAACGTAAGCTTATCAATATAAAGCTCCTCTCTTGAGGGGCTTTGTCATTTTAAACCTCGATTCAAATTATCAACTCCCCTGTTCTTTCCGCTTAATACCTAAAAATGACCAAGATCTCATTTAAACATAGAGAGCGTTTATTGGTTATTTTATAGCAGCTTTTAGCTAGTTCATTCGCTCAAAATCATCAATTATTGTCATTAATAAATAATTAGCATTTCCCTTAATTACTCCCCCCGCCTAAATATAAGGAAAGAGTAATGCAAACAGGTTATTGGGCAATTGATGCTTTTATTATTGCCAATATTATCCTCTGGATCACGGTGACAGGTATTTTTATCTATCAACAACATTCCGGTGGTGGATCATTGGTAAACCAATCAAATAGTACCCATTCAAGGAGTAGAAAATGAACCCTAAAACGCTTGGATATACCACGATGATTGTTTCTGCCACCCTTATGGGTTGTGTTGGCTTGTTCTCACGTAATATTAATACCAGTGGTGATGTCATTGCATTTACACGGATGATCGTCGGTGCTATCTGTATTTTTGCCATTATGCTCTACCAAGGTAAAGCGCAACAATTAAAAAACATAACCCTGACCCCTGCCGTCATAACCAGTGGCGTCTGTTTAGGATTATGCTTAGCCGCATATGTCTCCGCCACCCAATATACAACCTTAGCCAATGCGGTATTTTTAATTTATACCGGCCCTGTTTTTTCAACTATCCTCGCTGCGATATTCTTAAAAGAAAAAATTTCAGCCCTGACTGCATCGATGTTAACCGCAGTATTTATTGGCTGTTTGTTTATTATCGGCATTATCAGTTATAACCCTCACACTGGGTTGACGTTATCGCTGTCGTTTTCTAAAGAAAATATGATCGGGGATATTCTGGGATTAATGTCAGGTATCGGCTATGGCTTGTATTTATTCTTTAGTCGTTACCGTACCGATATTGGTTCAGACTCGCGTTCATTATTTAACTTTTCATTTGGTGCGATAGCCATTGCGATTTGCTTTATCATTAATCCCCCATCATTAGCAGCAATGGATGGCACCTCATGGCTATGGCTACTATCAATGGGGTTCTTTATTGGTTTTGGCGCACTATCATTATTAACCATTGCCGCTAAACATTTAAAAGCAGCGGAATTAGCCTGTATATCTTATTTAGAAACGGTTGTCGGTGCAGGACTGGGGATTTTAGTCTTTAGTGAATCATTAACGGTTTTACAAGCCATTGGTGGCGTATTGGTGATTGGTGGTGGTATGGGAGAGATAGTGATTAATATCATCAAGAAACGGGCGTTATCTCATAAACCGCTACCACAATCATAAGGTGATGCTATGCACACTTCACTCAATTGGGGGCTACTCCTAGTAACCGTAACAATTATGGTTGCTTTAGCTCTGTACAGTAATAAAGTCATGCACAGCAGCAAGGGGGAAGGTGGTTTTTTACTCGCCGCAAATTGCTTAGGCCCTTTTATTGGTGCCTCAACCATTGTTGCGACTGCATTCTCTGGTTGGGGATTCATGGGCTCTCCTGGGGTTGCGTATAAATATGGTGCGATTGAATTATTGGGCAATTTCTTCTTTGCCCCCGCGATGATTTTAGCGGTACTATTTTGTGCGCGCTTTTTACACCAAAAGGCCCAAACCATGGGGACCTTGACGATTGCGGAATATATTGCAGCCAGTCATGATGGCCCTCAAAGTATCAAGCGAGTAACCCAAGCTTTCTGTGCCATTATCACTATCGTACTGTTACTGATTTTCCTTGTCGGCCAAATAAAAGCATTAGGGCTTTTAGCAGGACCATGGCTGGGTATTAGCCATACCACCGCCTCATTAATTATGGTGGCGATTATTATTATCTACACATCAATTGGCGGGCTTGCTGCAGTTGCTTTTACTGATACGTTTATGGTGTTAGGTATGTGTTTATCAGCCATTATTATTATGGTGACCATTTTTACTGATCTGCCACCCTCTATGTTAATCGAGCAACTAAACGCCATCGATAAAAATTTATTAGCGCCACAAGATTCAGGTCCTTATGGAAGTAGCCGCTGGCATGTATTAATGGTACTACCGTATGCGTTTATCTATAGTGCAACTCTGCCCTATATGTCAGTACGGTTTATGGCTTTTGCTAATACCACTAAATTACACCATGTTGCAGCTTATATGACTCCGATGGCGTGTTTACTTAGCCTGGTTCCTATCGTTGGCTGCTACATTCGCGTAAAAGTACCAACCCTAACAACGCCTGACGATGCTATGCCCGTTTTTCTTACTCAATTTCTATCACCTTCATTATCAGCAGTGGTGACTTTGTTCATTTTATTTGCCATGAAATCAACCGCGAACTCAGTATTACATGCAATATCTGGTGCAGTTTCTCATGATTTACGTCAAGCATTGTGGCCCCAATCATCACTAACAGCAAAACAGTTGTTACTACTCAATCGTAGTGCAGTACTCGGACTTGGCACTCTCGGATTTATTATCATGCTGTTTGCGCCCCCGTTTATGCTTTCTATGTTAGCAATTTTAGGATCAGGAACATTAATGGCAGCATTAGTTGCACCAACGTTATTAGCCCATTGGTTACCTGGTAATATTTACGCCGCATTGAGCGCATTAGTGATTGGTTTTTTTAGTGGCTGCCTACTGTTTGTTGAATTTCATTTTGGCTGGGTTGAGGCACCGCTTTATGCTTCATTTTTAGCTTGTTGTAGTTATGCGCTGGTGGCTAAATGCTGCCAATATCAATTCATAGCCAATCATCTTCGACACCTATAACGAAGCAACAAGAGAATAATTTCCCCGTTATTCTCTTGTTATTAGGGCGCAATCGAAGCACTGGTTTGCCAATGATGTAATTGCTTTTGTAATTGCCCTTGTATTGATTGAGATGTATCGATATTTTCCCGTAATGATAAATGATTCACTCGATAATGCCGCGGTGTTACATGTAATAACGTTTTAAACTTTTCATTAAAATTTGATAATGATGAAAATCCGACTTCAGCACCAATATGTGCAATAGTCCAATCTGTTGAGACTAAATATCTTGCTGCTTGTTTCACCCGCTGTTCAATTAAGTATTGTCGAAACGTCACCCCTAGATGAGTATGGAAAAAACGTGAAAACGTACTTTCCGCCATGTGTAATTGCTGGGCGACAATAGTAACAGTTAATGGCTCAGCAAGATTTGTCGCAATATATTGCAATACAATATCAACCCGATTTTCGGTTCTTTTGGTGGTAGAAAAAGTAATCGGGTGGCTTTCTAAGCATTGCTGCGATGGTGTTTTCGTTAACTGATCCAGTAGCATTAATATATTCAGTAGCTGCTTAAAATCAAAGGAGTTTTCTATATTATCCATAATTTCAAATACAGTTTCTAACCCCCCACTATCAAATAACAAACCTTGTTTCGCATTATCCAGCATGTTTTTTATATTGGTAAATTGAATACTATCAATAAAAGTTTGCCCTAAAGCATTTAAACGAAAATGCAGTACGTCTCCCGCACTGTCATTATTATTTAGCGCTTCACCACTTATTTTAAATGGATTGAATGGTGCGATTAAGACTAGCTGTCCAACAACTAATGGTATATCAGTGGAGGACAAATAAAGAGTGCCACCATTTTTTTGGGGGCGAATCAATATATAATCAGCTCCAAAAATAAACTGTTTATTCTCAATCAATGGCTGTAAATCGAACATTAAAAATTTAGGTGTATTTGCAATGACCCTTTGATACATAACCTACCCTCCTTGAATCACTCCATTATTACAATTTTATGCTATAGAGCTAGATGCTTTAGTCCAAAGTGAGCGGCTATTCACTGGCACGATATAGTCTTTTTTAAATTATGTGATATTCCATCGAGCTTTTTAAGTAATAACTGAAATGAGCATATTCAGAGTGCCATAAAAATCGGTCAGAGCCATTGTTATGTGTTATCCCCACTAAAAAGTGATAACAACCGCTATAAATACCATCATCAGCATATAATCGACATTTATCGGCATAACTTCGCTATAAAATCAGTTTTAAAGGCGCATTATAAAACCATTGAAGAGCACAACTCATGATCTTCAACAGCGAGAGGCAGCGACATAACACATTGTTAAATAGAAGAATAAATATTCGTTATCGTAAGTAAAACTAACAATGTGCCAATACACACTGTTTCAATACAACTATTCGTTCTCATGGAGAATTTGCAATGAGTATTTCAAACGATTTTTATCCAAATGCTTCTTTACCGCTTGAGCGCAAAGAATCAGGTGTGCCTTATGTTAGACCGGGATTACATGTCGAGTCTTATAACGATTTTGATCCTCTTCGTCATGTTATTGTTGGTATTGCTGATAACCAACATATTCCAGAAGCTTGCCCCGCTAGTAATGAAAAGATCCCTGCTGATTCACCAATGCGTGGTAGTAAAGCAGGTCGCCGTACTCAAGAGTCCATTGATCGTGCAAACGAATGTTTAAATGGTTTTGCGCAGATCCTTGAAAACCGTGGCATCATTGTTGACCGTCCAGGCGCCGTTGACTGGCATGATCGTATCAATACTCCCGATTTTTCAATCAGCTCAGGCTTTGGTTGCATGCCTCCTCGTGATTGCTTGCTTACTATGGGTAAAAGTATTCTAATGGCACCCATGAGCTTTAGAAGCCGTTATTTTGAATATTTGGCATACACTGATCTTCTTCGTGAATATTTTGAATCAGATCAAAAATGTATGATCGAACAAGCACCACGCCCACGTTTATCTGACGATAGTTTCCGTATGGATTATGTTGCTGCTTATGAATATTTATCTGATGAAGAAACAATGGCGCGTTCATTAAATAAAGAATACAGCACCAAAGAAACAGATATTTTATTTGATGCCGCAGATGTCATGCGCTTAGGTAAAGATATCTTTGTTCAACATGGCTTAACCACTAACTTAGCCGGTATTCACTGGATCAAGCGTAAATATGAGCCAATGGGATACCGTATCCATACATTAAGTTTTGCAGATAATCACCCAATTCATATTGATGCTACATTCTGTCCTTTACGCCCAGGTCTAATGTTGCTTAATCCACATCGGCCATTATTTGCCGGCCAACGTGAAATTTTTGAAAAGAATGATTGGCAAATTGTTGAAGCCGTTAAACCTGCATGGGATAACCCACCACCACTTTGTTATTCAAGTACGTGGCTATCAATGAATACATTGATCATTGACCATAAAACAGTGTGTGTTGAAGCCAGCGAAAAAGCACAAATGGAGCAATTTGATAAACTCGGCTTTAACGTTATTCCGGTTGATTTACGTGATGCGTATGCTTTTGGTGGTGGTTTACACTGTGCAACGGCTGATGTATGGCGTGAAGGTAAGTGTGAGGATTATTTCCCTAATCAGTTTAGTGGTTCACATAATATTGAGCATTGGGAATACTAAATAATCATCCTATTATTCGCCCTTTATTAATTACTATTATTAAGGGGCGTTTTTGTGCGTGTATTCAATCAAATTAATAACAAAAAAAAACGAGCCTCAAGAGACTCGAAAAAATCATATAATACTTTTAAATATTTTATTGTTAATCTATTTATATCCATATAAACAGAGAATAAATAAATAAAAGCAAAAAGTGTATCGCTAACGATTATCAACTAAATTCACTTTAATTTGTCAAATATATGTAAAGTATTAAATGGATATTCACAATTGAATATCCATCGTTAATAAATAAACATTAATACATTTATATTTACAATGTCCCTCCGAGTGAAAGGTAGAATGAGCTTTCACCCGTGGATGTCTGACCATAACTTAAATAAACAGGCCCTAAAATGGAATCTACGGCAACATACACACTGCCAGCAGTAATCGCACTGTGCCAACTCATGGCTGATGTGCGATCCCATACGCCACCTTTTTCAAGTGAACCGCCAACATATACCGGAAACTTAAATGCTCCAAAATTATTATCAATAACACGATAACGGTATATTAAACTGGTTAAAGCACTATAACGACCATTTAACTCATAACGATGATAGCCCGATAAATTAAATAATCCTCCAAGATCTTGAGCGTAGATAGGTAATAAATTATCAGCATCTGAACCAGCAGTTTTTATTGAAAATACCATTGTATGTTTATCGTATGTGAATGGTTTAATTATCGATAAATTATAATATACCGTGTCACCAGACTCTGATTCACCTGACGTTGGTCGACGTAAGGTATTACTATAGCCAATCTCACCATTTAAATAAGAACCATAAGATGGAAAGAAGAAGCTATCTAAATCATCATAAGTAAGATCTAAATATGGTCCATATAAATCATAGTTTTCTTTACTATCCAATGCTGATACCGCAATACTACCTGTTTGACCTTTATACCCTAATGTTAATGCTGCCCATGGTCTTATATTCCATCCCATTTCAGCGTAAGCATTAGTTTGATTATATTTCGCATCAATATTTTTTAGATCTTCTGTATTTAAATTATAAGCATTAAAATTATCAAATCGACGAATTTCATTACTCGTTGCAGCGCCAAAAGCAGTAAAGAAATGTTGTTGATAATCTATCGGAAAATATAGTTCAGTTGAAATATCCTTCCAACTCCCCAGTTTCCACTCAAGTAACCACTCTCCACCTTTATCGGTAAGATCAGTATAAATATATTGTGCGCCAAAAGAAAAATCAGATCGGCTTTCAAAATCATCTTCAAACGCCAGTGTAAAGTTTAAGTATCCAGGCCCCCAAGATTTTTCATTAATATCCATCACTAAAATATTTTTATTATCTTTTTGCTTTATTGAATAATTAATTCGACCATAGATATCTTCACTCTGTAAGCGTTTCACAGATTGTTCTAATTCATTATTAGAAATCACTTTACCTGTTTTTAATTCTAGTTGTGCTAATAATGTTTTATCCGGTAAATTAGTATTATTGATGATTTCAATATCATCAATAAAATATGAGTCATGTGCAGATAATTTCACTCGTCTCATATTTTTTTCTTTATTATATTTAGCATAATCAGAAGTTGATAATTGATAGCGTAATAAACGAGGAAGTGATGCTTGGGCTATTTTCCGTCCCGCTTGATAAGCCTGATCTAATTTATCAAAATCAGCTGCAGTCATAAAAGAAACATTGGGTTGTAAATAAATATCATTCGGCTTCATTAAGCTTTTCTGATAGTCAGCACTGGCATTAGTCATAAAGGTCGTTAACTGTGACACAATATTTAAAGCGCTATCTAAATCTTTTTTAGGCATTAAACTATCACGTAAATCCACCGCAATAATAACCTCAGCGCCAAGCTGCTTTGCCACATCAACAGGCATATTATTAACGACCCCACCATCAACAAGTAACTTACCATCGAGGTGAACGGGTTTTAATGCGCCAGGCACCGTCATTGATGCTTGCATTGCAGTGGCTAAATTACCAGAGTCAATAATAACAGGGGTTACCTTCGTTATATCCGTCGCAACACTGCGGTATGGAATAGCGAGTTGATCAAAGGTTTTTAATGCCGGTAAATTAACGGTAAGTTGGCGTAAAATAACAGCGAGCCCTTGGCCTTGAAATGCACCAGGGCGAGATTTAAACTCACCATTAATATCCAAACCTAAATCAGTATGTAACTGATAAGTATCGCCTTGTTTCTTTCTTCGTAACGATAGATCATTACGACTAGCCCTATCGATATAACCCGTATTCCAGTTAATATCAAATGTTCGTTGTTTAACTTCGTGAGCAGACAGCCCCATGGCATACATGCCACCGACATAGGCTCCCATACTCGTACCAGTCACAATATCAACTGGAATACGATTTTCTTCAAGAACTTCCAGTACGCCAATATGGGCCGCACCCTTTGCACCACCGCCACTAAGCACTACACCAATTTTAGGACGCTCAATAACAGGACGATCTGCTGTTGCAGCATAGACATTAACAGTTGATGTACTCACAAAAATACAACATAAAATACTGCTAAAATTCTTTTTACTAAACAACATCGTCTAACTCCGCTAACAATAATACTTAGTATAACGTAATACACATCAAAGTATTACGTGTTAACCCTTTAGCAGTATTAAAACAAAAAGAGCGTCGATAAACACGCTCTTTCTCTATTCAGCTATCACTATTTATGTTTTAAATTCCTTTTGCGACATCATCTAAGGCTGTTAATACTTGATCGGTTATATGACCTTCATGAACCAATTTACATACTTTTCGACGAACGGCTAAACCTGAAATTAAGCGTTCAATGGATAAATGGCGTTCATCTTGACGGCTATTGTACAGCTCAACCGTTTTACTGAGCGTTTCATAACTAACACGCTCCCCTGCGACATGAAGCCAATCAAGCTTCTCTAAATACCCCTGACACTCTTCTGTAATCGTAGTAGCTGGATGACCAGTCATTGCAGACAACGCCGTAATACTACGTTGTAGCGCCTCAGAAGAGGTATATTTAGATAAAACGATAGTAAGTTCATCTGCATTTATTTCAACTAAATGCTTACGCAGCTTAATACGACGTCCTAACCGCCCTCGAGGTCGAGGTTCTTTACGTTGGATTGGTTCAAATTCGCCATCAATAATCGCGGATAACTGATCTAGTGCTTGTTTAGGCATAATCTCATTACGTAATGGATTTGGCATCGTTGGTGCCATATTACGTTTGCCTTCATTAGTGGTTTTCGCACGAGAATAACGAATAACTTCTTCAGCATCAGATTTAATATCTATTCGATAATCTGTATAACGTTTATCAACATCATCAGCCGAAATCGTTAAATGATAACCCCATAAATTAACCGCAAACATCGTCTCTGTCACTTTACCTTCTGCCAGTTTTTTTAATTCACGAATAATATCTGAAGAAAAACGACGCCATTCAATATTTCTAGCAAGTTTTTGATTCAATTCACTTAATAGCATTGAATCAACAACACGACGTGACATGCGGCTTCTAAAAAACGTGTACAGTTGAAACACTAAAGTATGTTGACGTAAAATCTCTGGTGGGAACAAGAAGAAATAATCACGGGTGAGTAATTCATCAAAAAAGGAAGGTTCCCACACTAAAATATACAAGTTAGGTTTGATGCGAATCTCACCATCGTCACCTTCTTGAGGCGCTTCTTCTGATGCTGTGATCGTACGAGCAATAAATCTAAACCGATCACTTTTAAAACCTTCTGGCATATTTTCACTCAGCCAACGACCGGTTAATTCATGCAACTGAAAATCTGTAAATTCGATACGATCAATACTTTCGCGAATAGAATCACGAGCAGGGCCACTGTCTTTTTTACCACGTAAAGCTAAAATATCAGTGATATAAACAGGGGTTTTATTTGCCATTGAGCGGAGTTGGATCTCATAATCCGCAAGATGATGATCGTGATATTGTACGGTTAGCGTAAACAATGCAAATAACGTCATAAGATCATCAACAGTCATGATCGATTTTGAAGATCGTGTTTCAATGATCGCTTTAGTGCCACTGATCGCAACCATTGCTTTTTGATAACTTTTCTTTGTTCGTGGTGGCGCTAAAGCTTGATCAATAATACCAGCCCAACTTGTTGGCGATACCACAATTTGATCAGCTTCATCTGGCATCGATGGTGGAGTACCTAAACCATATTCAGTCAATAAGCGACGGTTAACATGATTTTGGGCTAATGCCTTAGACCGCTTTTGTTTTTCACGTTGCTTAAATTGATCTGATAGTAAACTACCAGTACCAAGCTGAGAGATGAGTAGTGCTGGATTAATAAAGTGATGCAGCATAGTTTTACCAGCAAGGCCTTCTTCAAATCGCACTGGCTGTTGATTAAATAGCCCAACACTGACAGCTGCCCGTAAACGTTGCTGAATAGCAGCGCGGGTTAACTGGCCTTCTGTTGCTTCAATAAGTTCAGTTGTTGAAACCATACCATCTTGGCTTGATAAGCCACGTAATGAAATTAAATTCAACAGTTCGATAATACTTTTGGTTACACCTTTAAAATGCTGGTATTGGGGTAACCAATCAACCAAATTTGCAGGGATCACAAATAAATGACCATCTTTGTGTGATCTTGGCGCTTCGATCAATATCTTATCAATCGGATTTTTTTTAGTATTTCGAACGGAATTCATTTGTCATTAGCCGTAGAAGCATCATCTTTCCGTAGAGATTAATAGAAAAAGATCAATAAATAAAGTTTTTTATTTAAAGATTTTAAAACTGATCTTTATGATTAAATCTGATCTTATTGATTATATGATCTAATGATCAGGTGAGAAAATTCGTTGTAACTGTATGTTTATAATAATTATTATTTTACAGGCAGTTGGAACGATGATCAACAGAAGTACAGAAACATGATCATATAGCGCTAGAAAGCATGATCATCATAGCACTGGAAAGATGATCATTATAAAGCTGAAAACATGATCATAATAATAATGAAAGCATGATCATCATTGATTATCACCTTTTCCACAAAGTTATCCACAACTAAGATGTGAGAGTACGTATTTATTGGTGTTGATTGTTATTTTCAGTGTTATCGATAGCCTTTTTTTACTGGAAAGATGATCATGTTGGTGTGTTTTCAAGTTTTTGGGGCATATTTATGCTTGTATTGCTTCTCGCAAATGCTTTTTTAAGTTGAATTGACACTTAATTGAGATGACATTCAACGTAAACCAATGTGGATTTGTCATGTATCCGCCATTGGATCAATGATCATCGTGTATTTGGTGTATTTCAATTCTCCATATTGAAGAAATTAAGCGGTTGTTTAGTAGATTTTAAATGACAGCTATGAAGCCCCAACCCTTATTGAATCAGCGTTCCCCGTAGTTTATCTTCAATTTTACATGCTTCCGTGTTGTTAACTCAATAATTGTGATCATTGAACTTTATCTTGATCATTTTTCCGCTATTAAGTGAGTCTAAAAGTACGGTTTACAGGTCTATATTAGCAATTATCTTTGCTTGATCATCGTTTCATCTTTTGTTCTTCTTTGTTGGAACAATGATCAAGTAATCATGAGCTTTTATGAATTCACTGAATATGATTTCAGGTTGTTTTTAGTGTTATTTTGCTTTTTTTTACTTTTTACTAATGAAATTGGGTGATTTCACTAGCAAATAGAATAAAATCTTTCATCGACTCTTTTTTATATTGAAATGACATTATCCGTAAATTATCACTATTTTTTCATTGTTCCGTTAATAATGCAGATGAGTTGAATTTACATTGTAAACTTGTGACACTGTAACAGTTTTGCGAAATGGGTTTAATGAGGTAGATTAGGTTGGATTTTTGAGTAGATTGAAGTCTAAAAACCTTATTTTTTTATGCTTTTTGCATTAATCGATGTTTTTTAGTTGAGATTGGTATCACATGTTTTTGTTCAGCTTTTTATTGTTTACAGTGTGTTTTATTGTACAATAGAGGCAGTCTATTATCATGGCGAAGAGTACTAATGAATAGGGAACAGACGATACAAAATTTGCTCAATATTGCAGAGCAAACTAAACAAGTACAAGCGGATCGTATTGAAATTGTTTTAGAAGAGCGTCGCGAGGAAGTTTTTCCACCAATGTCAAAAGCATTAATGGAAACGCGCTCAGGTTTAACTCGTCGCAAGTTAGATGATGCAATTTCACGTATGGAAGCGACTGGGCATCAATTTACAAAAAATAAAGCAAATCACTATTCAATTACCCTTGAAGAAGCACATCAGTTGATGGAGTCAGCAAAAAAGCCTGCTTTTTATCAACGAGAAGGCGCTGGACGTAAACCTTGGGTGGTGAATGTCCAGAATCAGAAAGGTGGTACTGGAAAATCGATGACAGCGGTGCACATCGCTGCTTGTTTAGCCTTAGATTTAGATAAGCGTTACAGAATTTGTCTTATTGACCTTGATCCTCAAGGATCGTTACGTTTATTTCTTAATCCATTGATTAGTATAGGTAAACAAGAGACTATTTATTCAGCAGTGGACGTAATGTTAGATAACGTGCCGGAAGGTGTGTTAACGGATAAGCATTTTGTAATGGATAATGTGGTAATGCCAACCCAATATCCGAATCTTAAAACCATTGCAGCTTTCCCTGAAGATGCGATGTTCAATGCTGATGCATGGCAAGATTTGGCTGTAAATCAAGATCTTGATATCGTGCGTTTACTTAAAGAAAAAGTGATTGATCCGATTGCTGATGAGTTCGATATCATCATGATTGATACGGGTCCTCATATTGATCCATTAGTTTGGAATGCAATGTATGCATCAAATGCGTTGATCATTCCTTGTGCTGCTAAACGTTTAGACTGGGCATCAACCGTTAACTTCTTTCAGCATTTACCCACTGTTTATGAGATGTTTCCAGAAGATTGGCACGGATTAGAATTCATTCGTCTGATGCCAACGATGTTTGAAGACGATAATAAAAAGCAAGTTTCAGTATTAACCGAAATGAATTACTTGTTACGTGAGCAAGTAATGATGGCGACAGTACCACGAAGCCGCGCTTTTGAGACATGTGCAGACACTTATAGCACTGTTTTTGACCTTACTGCGGCTGAATTTGAAGGCGGTAAGAAGACCCTTTCTACGGCTCAAGAAGCCATTCAGCGTGTTGGTCTTGAATTAGAACGTGTTATGCACAGCCACTGGGCAAACTTGAACGAGGAGTAATTGACAGATGGCAATTAAAACTACAGATCTTAATGCACGTTTATTTGGTAAAGCCGATAAACGTCGTGCGACCAATGTTACAGAAGCACAAACAGCAGCCCGTGATAAAGCCGCTGTGATTGAATTAGCTGTTGCTGGCGAAGATACTGTTGCTTTTGAATTAGTAAAAGTAAACGCAGATGATATCAGCACACAAACGATCGTTTTTGCTGAAAATGCGCGTGAGCAAGCTTTTTTAAATGAGCATGCTCTTGCTGATATTTTAGTAACGTTAAAAGATCGTGGCCAGCAATATCCCGCCGTTGGTCGTTGGCTTGATGATGGTCGTATTGAAGTATTAGACGGTAGCCGCCGTCGTATGTCTTGTATTATTGCTCATAAAGATTTTCTAATTTATGTCGCTAAAGGCATCAATACTGAGCATGCTAAATTTTTGTCCGATGTTGCGAACGCGCATAAGCCATTATCTTTATTTGAACGTGGTAAAGAAATGCAGTCGCTGTTAGATACTGGCAAAGTTGCTGATCAAAAAGAACTGGCTAAGTATTTACAGTGCAGTGAAGCATTAGTGAGTGGTGCACTAAAAGCTGCAAGTTTACCGATGGAATTATTGATGGCTTATCCTAGTGTGGGTGAACTTGGTCGTCCTACTATTGTTAAACTTCACCGTATTTTCTTTGGTTTAAATCACGAACAACAGCAACACATGATTGCTGATTTGAGCGGTGATAATGCAGCATTGTGGAAGACGATTAACGCACAAGGCATTAGCCGTATTACGCGTGAAGTAACAGGTAAATTAGAACAATTAGGTGAGCAATTACATCCTAAGACAGTGATTGAGAAGCCAACATCGCAAGATTTAATTAAGGGTAAAGTCTCTTATATGCGTGATGGTGATAAGTTACAGCTTAAATTGAAAAAGATGAGTGATCGTCAAATCAATGATGTACTGGCTTATTTAAATGATTATCTAAAGTAACGTTTATTTTACTTAATAAAAGCCACGCAATTATGCGTGGTTTTTTTATGCCTGTTGTGGCTGTGTTATGATCTGTAGGTCATTTATTTATGGATCTATTTATGTCGGCGCAGTTAGATATTTTCTTCGCTCAACTTCAGCAACAATTATCACACCATTTTTGTCGTCAGTTAATTGTCTTAGAAGGCGATTGCGAATGGGCAACGACAATGGCAACTGTTATTGGTAAGCACTTTTCACAACGATTATGGGCTGGGGATAATGCGCCAATGTCATTTGTGCCTTCATCTCTTAAACAGTCAAAGCAATGGCTTGGGCAAGAATTTGATATGGTGGCTATCAACGCATTAGATGGATTGAATGCAAATACACTCGGTGCACTTTCTGGCACCGTTAAAGGTGGGGGTATTCTTGTTATTATTACGCCACCAACATGGCGACTTGCTAATATTAGCTCTCATTTTTATCATCGTTTAGGTCGTTTGTTTTTAGAGCCTGAGGTTATGCTTATTCAGCAGTCACAACCTGTCGAGTTCTTATCTTTAGCTGTGATACCTGATGACTTATCTTCTTCTCAAATATTTACGGATGCTAATGTTCAACGAGGGTGTTTAACTGCAGGCCAAGTAGACGCAGTGGATGCGATTATTAAAGTTGTGACCGGCCATAGTAAACGTCCATTAGTGTTGTCTGCTGATCGTGGTCGAGGTAAATCGGCGGCGCTTGGTATTGCTGCTGCTGAATTATTACAAACACGAACAATTAAAATCGCTGTTACGGCTCCTTCTTTTGCTTGTGCGGATACGGTATTTAAACTTGCTAAATTACGCTTAGCAACGGCGCTACAACCACATCGACATCAATTACATTTTGGCGCTAGCCAGTTAGAATTTGTAGCCGCTGATGAAATAGTTAACCGCGCATCAGAATTTGATTTTATTATGGTGGATGAAGCTGCCGCTATTCCAGCATCTATCTTAATGGCGTTACTTTCTCATCATAATCGATTAATTTTTGCGACGACTATTCATGGTTATGAAGGCACTGGGCGTGGGTTTGAAATTAAATTCAAACAACAATTAACAATTAAAATGCCACAGTGGCGCAGTTATCATTTAGAACAACCTATTCGCTGGGCTGTAGGCGATCCGCTTGAAGCTTGGATTTTTAAAGCGTTGTTATTATCCGCCGAAGCCCCGAATTGTACTGCGCTTGATGTTGGTTCTGATGTCGCTGCGATTGAATATTCTGTGTTACCGACCTCTGAATTAGCGGCTAATGAAAACTTATTAAACCAACTGTTTGGTTTATTGATTAACGCCCATTACCAAACCTCGCCCAATGATATTCAACAACTGCTAGATGATCCTGAACTATCACTGATTGTTGCGTTACAAGCGAAGACAATTATTGGTTGTTGTGTTGTGTCTAAAGAAGGTGGATTTGATGCTGAACTTGCACAATTAGTGATGCAAGGTAAACGTCGTCCACAAGGGCATTTATTGGCTCAATCCTTAGCGGCTCATTTAGGTTATGCGATTGCGGCCGAGCAGCGTTGTTATCGTATATTACGTATTGCTGTTGCTGATAGTTTTCAACAACAAGGTATTGGTACCCATTTGGTGGACGCTGTTTTACAACAAGCACAGAATGAAAACATTGACTATATCGGTACAAGCTTTGGTGCGGCTAATGAGCTTGTGGATTTTTGGTGTCATTGTTCATTACGGCCGTTGCGGTTAGGAATCACTAAAGATGCAGCGAGTGGTCTCCATTCTTTATTGTTTGTTAAACCGTTATCAAGCGCTGCGTTATTATGGTTTGATGAGGCGGTTGCTTTGTTCAGTGCATCTTTTATTTGCCAGCGAGTTGAACAATTTAGTCAGCTTGATAGCCAATTGTTTTTTAAATTATATTCTCAAAATGTTCAGCAACCATTGAATTATGGCTTATCACAGATACAGATTGAACATCAGCTACAAACCTTTATTCAAGGTGGACTTGGTTATGATGTCGTGGTTGCTAGTCTTGAAAGTTGGCTCTCACAGTATTTGTTGCAAGATGATTGTGCTTGGAATGATGATGTCGGCTTTGCGGTAGCTAAGATTTTGCAAAAACAAACTTGGTCAGCGGTGGGGGAGCGATATCATTTAGCCAGTCGTAAAGTTGCTCAGCAGCATTTACGAAATATAGTTGCTCGTTATTATTCTTTATCTTCTCAAGTTTATTAGAGGTTTTTCATTATGCAAATTCAAGTTGATACACATACACATACATTATCCAGTGGTCATGCTTATAGTACAATCATTGAAAATGCCCAAGCTGCTGCGGCAAAGGGATTAAAAATGTTTTGTAATACTGACCATGCTTCTTTAATGCCTGGTGCTCCTCATTTCTGGTATTTTGCGAATCAACGTGTCCTTCCTCGATTTCTTGAAGGTGTCGCTGTTTTACGTGGTGTTGAGGCAAATATCAAGAATACTGCGGGTGAGGTCGATCTTGATAATACCGTTTTAGCGAAATTAGATTGGGTGATAGCGAGTTTGCATGAGCCCGTTTTTAAACCGATGACGAAAAGTGATCATACTGAAGCATTGATTAATGCAATACAGTCAGGCGTGGTTGATGCGATCGGTCACCCTGGAAATCCTAATTATGATTTCGATTTTGAAGCCGTCATTCGTATTGCCGCTAAGAATAATGTGTTAGTTGAAATCAATAACTCATCATTGGGCCGCTCTCGTGTTGGTAGTGCACCTCGATGTGAAGATATTGCTGCACTAGCAAAAGAACTTGGGGCTCGAATTACGACAGGGTCTGATGCTCATTTTGCGGCGGATGTTGGTAACTTCTCAAGCATTAAGACTTTGTTAGCACATGTTGATTTTCCGCAGGAATTAATTGTGACTCAATGCCCTGAAACATTCTTAGCATTCTTAACTGAGCGTGGAAAGTCTGTTGCTGAACAATATGAAAATCATAAATGGTGATCAGATAATGTTTTGGTTTACAGTGTAAACTGAGACTTAATTATATTTACAGTGTAAATCGTCATATTAATTTACACTGTAAATATTATAATTCTAGCCAACAACTACAGCCAACAACTACAGCCAACAACTACAGCCAACAACTACAGCCAACAACTACAGCCAACAACTACAGCCAACAATTACAGCCAACAATTACAGCCAACAATTACAGCCAACAATTACAGCCAACAATTACAGCCAACAATTACAGCCAACAATTACAGCCAACAATTACAGCCAACAATTACAGCCAACAATTACAGCCAACAATTACAGCCACAGCCAACAATCACAGCTAACAACCACAGCTAACAACCACAGCTAACAACCACAGCCAACAACCACAGCTAACAACCACAGCTAACAACCACAGCTAACAACCACAGCTAACAACCACAGCTAACAACCACAGCTAACAACCACAGCTAACAACCACAGCTAACAACCACAGCTAACAACCACAGCTAACAACCACAGCTAACAACCACAGCTAACAACCACAGCTAACAACCACAGCTAACAACCACAGCTAACAACCACAGCTAACAACTACAGCCAACAACTACAGCCAACAACTACAGCCAACAACTACAGCCAACAACTACAGCCAACAACTACAGCCAACAACTACAGCCAACAACTACAGCCAACAACTACAGCCAACAACTACAGCCAACAACTACAGCCAACAACTACAGCCAACAACTACAGCCAACAACCACAGCCAACAACCATAGCTAACAACCATAGCTAACAACCATAGCTAACGACCATAGCTAACAAGAAGGGGAGTTGGGATAATAAATAAAAAGTATATAGAAAAATATACTATGCAGCAAATTGCTTATTGGTGCGTTGGGGGGATAATCATTTACACTGTAAATACACCAGGAGGATAGTTTCGTGTCTGAGGTGAAATTGGAATTTACACTGTAAAGTGATAAAAGGAAAAGTCTATTTACAGTGTAAATAGACTTCATCTGTGGTTTGAATTTACAGTGTAAATGATTTATGCAGGTTGAGTGTGTTTATCCGTGATAAATCCTTGATAGCCTCCAACAAATAATTCAGATAGCCGCTCTAATTGAGTTTCTGTTTCTACTCGTGTTGCGATCACTTTAATATTAAGACTGTGTGCAGTTCTACAAATTGAAGATAATACAGTTGATTTAGTTTGATCATTCAGTTGGTGGGTGTAGACGTAATCGATTTTTACGTAATTAGGTTGTAACTCTTTTAGGTAAGTTAAAGATTGAAAATTACGACCGTAGTTATCAATACCAAACCCAAACCCGTATTTACGAATAATAGAGCATAAAATACCAGCCGCATCTGTATGCCTGATACAGCTTATTTCTTGAATTTCAAAAAATAACCGAGAGCTGAGTAATGTGTTTTTTTGTAATAAATTATCTAACCACCTAATAAAGCTTGGATCGTTAATACAGCTGTTGGTGATATTTATGGCGAAAGGACCACTTGTCCTATCGGCATTTAATTTATTTATGATCGTAACAATAACGTGTCTGTCAAACCAACTACCTATTTTTAAGTCTTCTATCGCACCTAAGAACATACCTGCTGAATAGTAGTTATTGTTTTTCTTAATGGCGGTAAATACTTCATAATGATAATTGATACCATTTGATAGGGTGGCTGGTTGATATTTGTAAGTAAATAAGTCTTCACTGATGGCTTCTTCAAGTAATGCTTTCCATTGTTGCTTACCTAGTGTGGTTTGATTATTTATATCTTTGATTATTGCCACTGATTCATGAGGCATTATTTTGGCTTGAGTTAATGCATTATCTAGCTGGGTTAATATCTGACTTGGCGTACTTTTGTTGTTATTGAAGACTAAACCAATAGCAACATTGTCATTAATGGTGTTAGTACTTAAGTCATTAAAGACGTTTATTAATGATTTACTATAAAGCGTAAGTTTTTCAATGGATATATTAGGGATAAGAACTGCAAATTCATCTTTAGATAAGCGAGCAAGTGTTGCATCGTTAAAGATTAAAACTTCATTTAATCGTGTTGCTATTGTTTTGACTAATTCATCACCTTGTTTGAAACCTTCATTCTGATAGCACTCATTAATTAAATCTGTTTGAATTAATCCTAAACCACCTTTATGTGATTCATTCAGCCATGAACTGAGTTGATGAATAAAGAAACTACGGTTCCCAAGCCCTGAAATAGTATCAAGATAAGCTTGTTGCCTTAATTTCATTGCTTCATCTGCTTGGTTTTTAAAGTTTGTGTCTAATTGATAACAAATTTTATTAAAAGATCGCACAATAATGGCTAAATCTGATTCATTCGGTATTGATAGTGGTGCTTGATTTAAATTATCTATTGTTTTAGCGCGGGCAGTTAACCGAGCTAATGCTGAGAAGTTCTTTAAACAAATAACATAAACTAACAAACTTGAGATAAGCGCAATCAGTATATTTGATAGTACGGTTCGCGTGCTTATTTGCCATAATTGTTGGTAATTAAGTATGGGTTGTACTGTTATTGTTAATAAACCAAGCGATTGCTTTTCATGTTCAATTATTCGTTGTTCCGTATGGGATGGAATCGTAAAAATATATTGAAACCAAGCTGGTGAATGAATCGGCGATATAACGTTATCTTGACGGATAAGTTGGCGCGCATCGGCAGATGTCAGGTTTATTTGGCTATAGCTATCATTTGAAAACAGATGATTAACAATGGCTAATAATTTTTTCTCTTGAGTATTTGACATCATTGGAACATTTAGCTTTGTAAGAGCTTGAGGTAGTATAACTAAGGCTCTATTAATATCTGTTTGTGATGCGACGATATGTTGATGTTTTAATGTGGAATAGCTTGAATAAAGTTGTTGTGCAGTCACTGCGCTAACAACTGAGCAAACTAACACGGTTAGGCTAATAACTTGTCGTTTGAAAAGTGTCATAATTTGAGCACCAAAAAAAAGTTAAGTGCAGCACTCAGCGAGTAAACAGTTGATAAAGAGATGCTGAATAAGAAGATATCTATTTGATATAATTTATCAAAACTAATCGATATGCAGTTGATTGTTTGTCAACTAAAGTTCTTTTTCGCTAAATGTGTCTATTTCTTTATGCAATAAATATCCGTTTGCAATCTAGAAGTGTTTTTTGTTCAATTATTTATGATGACGTAACGATTTATTATTAAGTATTTTAAAGTAGGAGAGAGAAAATGGACTTAAGTGATATTCGCCGAGAATATACCAAAGGTGGTTTACGTCGCGATGATTTACCAACTGACCCCCTCGATTTATTTAATAAGTGGCTTCAACAAGCTGTTGCTGCCAACTTACCTGATCCGACTGCAATGACGATTGCGACGGTAAATGCTGACGGTCAACCATTTCAACGGATTGTTTTATTAAAAGATGTCGATAATGAAGGTTTCATATTCTATACAAATTTAAGTAGCCGTAAGGCTGAACAATTGCATCTAAATAATAGAATCAGTTTACATTTTCCCTGGCATATACTTGAGCGCCAAGTCCACGTTACTGGCTATGTAGAGCAACTATCAACACTTGAAGTAATGAAGTATTTTTCAAGTCGTCCAAAAGAAAGTCAAATAGCCGCTTGGGCGAGTAAACAAAGCTCTCGTTTGTCTGCACGTCAGGCTTTAGAAGGTAAGTTTTTTGAATTAAAGCAGAAGTTTTCGGCGGGGGAAGTTCCTCTTCCTAGTTTCTGGGGCGGATATAGAGTTAAATTCCAAACGATTGAATTTTGGCAAGGTGGTAAACATCGTTTACATGACCGTTTCATATATTCCCGTCATCAAGATAATGATTGGAATATTGAACGTTTAGCGCCATAAGCTAATGAATTAGCAGAGTAATCTATACTCTGCTAATTTTATTAATATTCACGTAATATGATAGATTGTTGTGTCTTCAACATACTTTCTGGAATATGAGAACCAAAGCCAGCATCAAGCGCTAATTCAATTAACTCACCTTTTGAATTAGCATTGAATTTATCTCGTAGGCGAACAACATAGTTTTCTACTGTTTTTACGGCTAATTGTAATGTTTTAGATATATATTGTGGTTTCTTACCGTACAGCAGTAAAAATAACACTTCTGATTCGCGGGTATTCAATAAAATATTTACGGGATGATGATTGAAATGATGACTTTTTTCTTGCTGCTTAATCGCGTCAGTTCGACAGAGCCAATGTCCAATTTCAAGTAGAGATGTATCTTTTAGTTCTATGCCTGAGAAAATGGTACCAATAATTTTATTATTATTGTCTCGCCATGCCGTTTTTGTAAATAAATGTGCTCGCCAAGACCCATCCGCATAAGGATGTATATCAAGAATGCGTAACCGTTTTTCGGTCGTCATTACTTGCAAGTCTTGTTGCTGAAAGATATATGCATATTTAGCGCTTAAATGGGGGATATCAAAATCCGTGAAGCCAATACAATCAAGTGGGTTTTTAAATCCTATGATTTTGGAGTATTCCTCATTTACATAAACAAAAACTGAATTTATATCTTTACAACCCCAACAACCAGGTAATTGGTTTAATATATCTAATGAGGGGTGAGTACTGTGAGTGTCCATTTCTTATGAGCTTTATGTCTATTATTAATAGTAATTTTCGTTAATTGTAATGAGTTTATTACATTGGGTAAATCTATATAGTATGTAATGCTCAATTTATAAGCGAAAATTTATTGAATAAAAAAAAGCCGATCATAGAGATCGGCAAAAACAAGACGTTGACTCCTAAGAGTATAATCCTGTACGACGTGTAGAAGAGATAATCAATAAGTGTTGTAATTTGATATCACATATTACAACCCTTATCGATTTTATCCTTACGGATAATTATTAATATCTCCCCAGTGCTGGGTGAAATATTAATGTAGCAACTATATCTAAGCCGTTGATAACAAAATAGGGGGGAAATCACCCGTTGACATTTGTTAATTGTATTGATATGCGTCCGTGATTGTATGTTATTTAAGTCATTTGAGGGGGCCAAATGAGCTTTTTACCAAAGCCTAAACTATTGTCAGTCATCTTCAGCATCGTCAATTTTATTTCCCAAATTGGTGCTGAAATAAATTTTGCTGTAGGAAAAATATTGTAATAAAGATTCTTTGCTCGCTTTTCTTCTTTATTTGTTAGTTTTTCTATATAACCTTTAAATTGGATACCTTTTATATCAATTATATTCTTTGGCTGAGGTGCTATTGTGCCAACGATATTCTTATTTAGTATCATTAATTGACTGTGATGGCTTTCTTCACTTGTCATAATAAATAGAGACATTTTATTTGAATCAAAAATATAATAACAATGAGCACACCATAAGTCAGACGGACTATTTGTGCATAGCGTTAATAAATAATTATTTTTTATAAAATCACATATATGTTTGGTTTCATTCACTATATACCTCGGCCTATTGATTAAATTAAAATATTAGGAAAAAGAAATATTTTTTAATTTATTTACACTAATAAAAATGAATAATTATACATAATTGACTTTATCGTTTATTTCACCAGAGGGCAATAATCCTTCTTCTCCGTGAATGGAACGATGATCAAGGCTTTGATAAGTGTTTTGAAGGAAGATTGTGTTTGTTTTTTTTAACGTATTGTTTATTAAAGATTTATTATTATGTTTATGTGGCACTAGTGTCAATAAATGACTATTTTACAATGTGCTAATCATATATTGAACGGGTTATTTTAATTGAAGTAACATTCTCCGTAAAAAATCCCATCTTGATCATCGTTCTGTTGCTGAGGTTATGAGCTTTTTCTTAAAAATAAGACAATGAATGACTAATGAGACAATAAAATCATAAGTAATAAAGTTGTTATTTAAGAAATAAGAGGCAAAATTATGTTGAAGTATCTACGTGATTTTTCTGTTTTTTTTATATTAAATATAACCAGTTATACTGTTTTAGCATCAATTTCTCATGATGTGGTTTTAACAAAAACCGTTACCAATATTACGCAGCAGAGTGAAGCATCAACATTGATTGATGCCAAGCCTGGTGATGTAATTGAATACAATATTTATGTCGCTAACAGTACCTATAGTGCTATTTCTAATATTAATATTTCTGCTTCTGTCCCTCATTTTACCACTTTAGCTACTGCTATTGATTGCAATGATGGCAATTTACCGTCTGCGCTAAGTTGCCAAATCTCGACGCCTGATGGTGTTAATGATTATGGATATCAAGGCGGCATTATTTGGCAATTATCTGGCAAGCTTGAGGCTGGTGTTACGGCTCATGTCAGCTATCAAGTAACGATTAAATAATTGAGCCTCTGTTATTTACCGTATAGCAAATTATGTTCTCGTTATAGCGTATGATTATCAATAAAGTGCTGTAATATTTGTAGGCTATTCGGTGAATGGGCTTGTTCTGCAACTAAAAAATCATAAATAGCATTTTCATGGTCAGCAATTAAATTAAATAATTCGTGGTATTGTTGAGCATTATCAGATTGCTGTTGATAGCGTTGCTGGTAAGGGGCAACCCAAACAACCATCGTATCAATGAGTGCCGTCCATGGCAGGTGAATCCATTTATTAGCATCCTCTATACCTTGTTGTGCCATCTTTTGATCGTAATCTGGACATGTTATCCCTAAAGGTATTAATGCAAGTTTCAGTTCTTTAGCTGTTATAATTTCAACCTCTAATAAAGCCTGCCATTTGTTGTTATGGCGAGGGTCACTATACTGTTCAATAAATGTGGTAAAAAAACTAATACCATAAAGCTCACCTAAGTAAGCATTGTGTAACTGATTAAGTGTCATAGTTAATCCATTATGATGAGAATTTTATCTATAATATGCTGTTTTGTGGTGAATGTTGAGTATCAAGGAGATGAGATATGGCGTTGAGTATTTTTCCATCTTGGATTGGCGGTTATGAAATTAAGCAACATATTACTAATCCTAATATAGAAGTGGGTGATTATAGTTACTATTCAGGTTACTACCATCAACATCATTTTGAAGATCAATGCGTTCATTATTTGCTAGGGGATAAATCAAGTAATGAAGTATGGCAATCGGGTATTTTTGGTGAAGTCGATAAGCTTATTATTGGCCGTTTTTGTTCAATTGCCAGTGGGGTTGTTATTATGATGGCTGGGAATCAAGGTCATCGACATGATTGGATCTCATCATTTCCATTTGATTTTGCAGAATTTGGTGATGGGGTAAAAAGTGGCTTTGAACGAGCGGGGAATACTGTTATTGGTAATGATGTTTGGCTTGGCGCTGAATGCGTGATTATGCCGGGTGTTACTATTGGTGATGGGGCCGTGATTGGAACACGAGCAGTGATTACTAAAGATGTCGAACCATATTCGATTGTTGTTGGTAATCCAGGACGGTGCGTTAAAAAACGATTCACCTCATCACACATCAAGCAACTACTTGAAATGCAGTGGTGGTATTGGTCACAAACACAATTGAAAGCAGCAATGGCGATAATGTGTAGTGCTGATATCGATCGTCTTTACGATTATTATATAACAATGGATAACCCGTCAATAGATGAATAATTTGTTATTCATTATTAAAAAAGCGAATTTGTTTGTGACCGGTAATGTTTTCTTACTATTTAGTATTCGCTGCGAGAATGCATAACTGATAACATTATTTTCATTAAGTCTATACTCTCTTCCAATTGAAATAATGTTGCTTAATATGATGCTTATTTGAACTTTTTGATTGATATGTCACATATTACTCCTAGTGAAAGCTTGGAATATGAAAAAATTCACATGTGACATTCAACTTAATTTGATTAAATGGTGCGGATTTATGCGAATTAAATCGATTTTTAGTCTTTAAATTGATCTAAACCAGTAAAATTTAAATTTTTAAGTGGTTTTTGAAACAAAAGTTGAGACATTAAAAAAAAATTGAGTAGTATGGGTTATAACATACTTACTGAGTTGAATGATTATTACGCGCATTGAACTGAGTAAATATAAAACTGGATGTTGTTAATAAATCCGAAATTCGCCCTTAAATATTCTGATGAGATAACCATGAGCAATTCTTTAGTTCTTGTAATCAATTCTGGTAGTTCTTCACTTAAATTTGCATTGATTGATACGGTAACCGGTGAAGCTACGTTAAGTGGTCTTGGTGAGTGTTTTAATCTTCCTGAAGCCGTTGTTAGTTGGAAAGTGAACGGTGAAAAGCAAGAATTCAAACTTAATGGCCTTAACGGGCATCATCAACAAGCAATTGATCGTATTGTTGCTTTAGTTGATGAACTTGGTATGAAAGACGACATCGTAACAATTGGTCACCGTGTGGTACATGGTGGAACTAAATTCAATTGTACTGTTCATGTTGATGATCAAGTCATGGCTGATATTGAAGCGTTGAGCGATTTAGCTCCGTTACATAATCCTGCCCATGTATTAGGTATGCGAGCAGCAGCAAAAGCTTTTCCAACATTGTCACAGTTTGCAGTGTTTGATACCGCTTTCCACCAGACGATGCCAGAAAAAGCATACACCTATGCAATTTCTAAAGAAGTGTGTCAGCAATATAATATTCGTCGTTATGGTGCACATGGTACAAGCCACTATTACGTTACTCGTGAAGCGGCAAAACGCATAAATAAACCTGTTGAAGCATCAAGCTTTATTTCAGTTCACCTTGGTAATGGCGCATCTGTATGTGTGGTTAAAAATGGTGAGAGTATTGATACTTCAATGGGTTTCACCCCGCTTGCTGGTCTTATGATGGGAACGCGTTGTGGTGATATTGATCCAAGTATTCTTGAGTATTTATTGAAGAAAGGTTGGACGCAAGAGCGTTTACATGAAGAACTAGTGAGTAACTCTGGTTTCTTAGGGGTTTCAGGTTTAACCAGCGATTGTCGTGGCATTATTGAAGCGATGGAAGCGGGTAATCATGACGCTAAACTTGCGTTTGAAGTTTTCTGTTACCGTGCGGCAAAATACATTGCTTCATACATGGTTGCATTAGATGAATTAGACGGCATTATCTTTACTGGTGGTATTGGTGAAAACTCTTTACCTGTACGCCGTGAAATTATGCGTTTATTGAAAATTTTTGGATACCGTGAAGACGTTGCTGGTAATGAAGCTGCACGTTTTGGCGCTGAAGGTATTATTAGTCAGGAAAATACACCATTAGCAATGGTGATTCCGACCAATGAAGAGTTTGTGATTGCACAGCAATCGCTAGCACTGCTAAATGCTGAAGCATAAGTAGTTGCAAACCACCTTAGACGGAACGCTAAGGTGATATTCTGAAGTGGAACGCAGAATATAGTGAACAGGAAAACGGCTTTGGGCATATGCTCAAAGCCGTTTTACCTTGTAATAAGCATATTCATGCTCTAGTTTTTAATCCATAAATGTAAAAAGAGAAACAAATAAAAGAAAGATCAATTGTGACTATGATCACAAACATGACGGGTTTTCATCGTATACAGTGAGGGAATATTTTATGCGTTGGATAGCTGCTAATGAAACAATCTTCTTCAACATATCCTAATAACAAAGACACAACAACATCAGCGACAAGTGCTTGCACTACAATTTTAGTGGGTAATCAAGTCACCATCGATGGATCTTTTATTATTGCTCGTAATGAGGATCATGAAGCGATCAACGCTAAACTCTTTAATTTTCATCCAGCTGAAGCCTTACAACGTCAAGATTTCCATTCCATCGGATCTATGGGGAATAATTTCACCTATCCAGCAGCTAAAAATGCGCTGCAATATACTTCAAACTCTGATTTTGATACCAATGGTACTAGTTTTGGTGCGGCTGGATTTAATTCTGCTGGCGTTGGTATGACAGCAACGGAAACGGTGTTTAATAATGCACAAGTGTTAGCCATTGATCCCTATGTTATTGCCACCGGTATTGGTGAAGATGCGATTGTGAATGTTATCTTGCCGCGAGTACATAGTGCGCAAGAAGGTGTAGCTTTACTTGGTCATATTATTGAAACGCAAGGTACTGCTGAGGGGTTTGGCGTTGCGTTTGTTGATAAAGAGGGTATTTGGTATTTAGAAACCGGTAGTGGGCATCATTGGATGGCGGCTAAAATTCCAGCAGATAAATATTTTGTTTCTGCTAATCAAGGTCGATTAGTTGATTATATTGCCGATCATCCCGATTTTATGGCTTCTGCTGGGTTAGTTGAATTCGCTAAAAAACACCAATTACCGTCGGCTGAAAATCGTGGTGTCTTTAATTTTCATTGTGCTTATTCTCAAGATATTGAGCATGATAAAACATATAATTACCCACGGGTATGGACATTACAACACCTCTATACTGATGGTCTAACAACTAAAATAGATCAAGGCGCAACGTTTCCTGTTTATTTAACACCTAAGTATAAACTGAGTGTATATGATGTCATGCTAGGTTTACGTAACCACTATCAGGCGACGGATCATGACGCTTATGCTCATTGTAATCCTAATGATTCTTACCGTCCGATAGCTGTTTTTCGTACTGAGCATTCTCACGTATTACACGTTCGGCCCCAGTTACCCATTGCGATTGGTGAGGTACAATATATAGCTTATGGAATGACGGCACTTAGTGTGTATTTACCTTTTTATCAAGGCATGACATCTGTACCTGAAGTACTCACGATTGGTGAAAATACAGCAGATAGCCATTCTGCATATTGGAAGTTCCGTAAACTACAAACATTAGCAATGATGGATTGGAATAAGTTTGCCCCTGTTGTGCAGCTGGCTTACCATGATTTCGAGCAACAAACAGCCCATAAACAGCAGCAGATGGAAGCTGAATATCTAGCGTTGTATGTTCTTCATCCTCAACAAGCAATTGAACGTATTAATACTTTTGAACATGAAATATTAGCATTAGCGCTAGCATTGACAGAAGAATTAACCAATGAATTGTTTACGTTATTAACGATTGAAACGGATAAGTTATATAATTTTTCTGGGGCGTAATAAACACAGAGACATAATTTAAAAGACCACTGTCATTCATAATGAAGTGGTCTTTTAGGTTAATGTTAACGTCTAAATAGGCCGTTAAATATTAGCAATCGCGATTTGCTCATCACACCAGCGATAAGTTATGTCGAGCGTTGTTGTTTGGCACCCTTGGCATTCTTGACTACAGGTTTTCATCACTTCACAACGTTCTATTTTTCCTCTTTTAATTAAATCATCAAGTAAAATTAATAGCCATTGTGGTTCACTGTCAAATTGCTGGCTGAGTTGAGTCAGTGAAATAATCCTTGCTGTTCGCACGGCATTTCTTATTGCAATTAAGGATACCATTAGTGACAGCCTCCACTTTTATGTTGTGGGACTGTGGTTGGAATTGACATTTGCCAGTCAACTTTGTGACTTAAATAACGAATCCCAATAATGAAGCTAGTGACGAGTAATATTGCAAAAACTACCCAACCGATGGTGGCGGTTGGATGTGCCATAAAGGTCGCGCTTTGGTAAAAACTGATAGCTAATGCATAAGCCACTGCGATTCCCCAGAAAGTAGAAAACCAAGCCCAGTTGCGTCCAATTTCTTTAGCAATAACCCCGATGGTTGATACGCAAGGTACATATAATAAAACAAAGATTAAATATGCGTACGCACCGACCATAGATCCAAATTGATGCTGCATTTGCCCCATAGCTGTTGTATTCATCGTGCCATCAGCTTCACTGGCTTTGATCGGGTTTTTCAATGTGGTTAATGAAAAACTATTCACGACACCATTAATAGTATCTTGCCATGCGGTTTTTAATTCTGCGGATAAATTGAAAGATTGGGAACCGTTAATAAGCTGCTTATTGGCTAATTCAGCGCTATAAAGGGTGTTAAGTGTACCAACAACGACTTCTTTAGCTAAGAAGCCTGTTAATAAGCCAACACTTGCAGGCCAATTTTGTTGGTTGACACCAAGTGGCGATAACACGGGTGTGACCCAACGACCAATATCTGATAATGCAGATTGTTGCTGTTGTCCAGGTTCAATAACTCGACCAGAAAATGTAATGCTATTGAGTGCCATCACAATCATACAAATGGGAATAATTAGTCGACATGCTTTGACTAAAAAGCCACGAAGACGGCTCCAGCTATGGATTAAGGTCGTTTTAACACTAGGCACATGGTACGTTGGTAATTCCATGATAAAAGGTGATGGTTCGCCGGTTAATAACGTTTTCTTTAATATAAAACCCGTTAGTACTGCCACTAAAATACCTAACAAGTAGAGTGAGAACACGATCAAGCTGCCCATACCTTGAAAAAAAGCAGCAGAAAAAACGCCAAAAATAGCCAGTCGAGCACCACAAGACATAAAAGGCGCCATCATTGAGGTGAGAATACGGTCTCTTGGTGTTTCAAGCGTACGCGAAGCCATGATTGATGGAATATTACAACCAAAGCCAACAATGAGTGGCACAAATGATTTACCGGGTAAGCCTATTGACTGCATCAAACGGTCGATAACAAAAGCCGCTCGCGCCATATATCCACTGTCTTCTAATACAGAAAGATATAAGAACATTAACCCTATTTGAGGGATAAAAGGCATTACAGTATTGATACCGCCGCCAAGTCCCTGTGATAAAATGGCTGTTAGCCAAATAGGCAAACCGAGATATTGGCATAGCCACGCTGTACCGTGAATGAAGATTGCAGCTGAACCTTGATCAAAAATAGGTTGGAGCCCACCACCTATATTAATTGCAAACCAAAACATTAAATACATGACGAACAAAAAGATCGGTAACCCTAAATAACGATTCAACACTATTGAATCGATCCATTGAGTTAATTTGTGTTGAGTCGCTTGTTCATGGGAAGCACATTGATTGACGAGAGTAGCGACAGTTTGATAGCGAGAGTCGGCAATTAATAAATCAGCATGTTCATGGTATGTTTGATAAAGTGTATGTTGGTAGTGTGTTACACGATTTGGAATATTCGTATTAATTACATGATGTTGTGCTGAAATATCTGATTCTAGTAATCTTAATGCCAACCATTCTTTATTGTTATCTGCAATTAATGTATCAGGGATATCGGCTGCTAATTGTGTGATAGCTTGATGTAACGGTGCTGGAAACTTTGTTTTAAATTGAGATAACTGAGGCGTAATAAGTTGTTTTTCTATTGCTGCTTTTAATGGCTCGATACCTTTATTTTTATTGGCAATTAAACTAACTACAGGGCAACCAAGTTGAGCGGATAATTTTTCACTATCAATAAGAATATTTTTTTGACGGGCAATGTCTAGCATATTAAGTACAACCAGACAGGGCACATTCATTTCAAGTAATTGTAATGTCAGATAAAGGTTTCGCTCAATATTAGCGGCATCAACAATATTAACCACAAGATCTGCTTCACCACTTAAAATATATTCACACCCAATTTGTTCATCAAGTGATCCTTGTTCATCAAAGGAACTCATAGAATAAATACCCGGTAAATCTATCACCGTGATAGTTTGGTTGTGGTAGTGATAAACACCTTCTTTTTTATCAACGGTTACACCCGCCCAATTACCTGTACGTTGTCTTGAACCAGTTAAAATGTTAAATAATGTGGTTTTACCGCAGTTTGGGTTTCCCAATAAGGCAATACTATTTGCCATTATTATTTCTCCGAACAGAATATGATAATAGAAAGAAATCACTAATTAAATGTGAGATTAAAAGTATATTAATGTTATTAATTTTATAATGAATTATAAATGTAAATAAAAATCAATTACATTTATATCGGGCTTGATAGCTATCGTCAAATATTATTTTTTATTAGTGAGTAAGTCTGTAATTTTAATTATTACCATTTAACAATAGTGTTAACTTTTATATATTAATCATAAGTTTATTTTAATGATATTTTATTGTTAGTACGAGAAACTATATGCTTCTTAATAACAAGTAAGTGTAATTATATCGATAGTTAGAATATTTATCTGTTGATATTTAAGGCTGTTGTAAATGGAAATGGTAACCTAAAATTACATTATTGAAATGTCATGATGACTCGCCTTTAAGATAAGTCTTATGACTTCAGAAAATCACTCTTTAAGATAAATGGCCAATAAATGACTCAAATGTTATTTTTTATCATTATCTTTGTGATCTGATTAATATTTAGTAGCGGTTATATGCTACTGAAAACGAGAGTTCTGGTTTATTATCACTGTGTTTATAATCAGTATGTGAAATGTTTATATGTGGTTTGAAAGCAAGAAAAAAGCAGCTGTTGTGGATAAAGAAAAATTAATTTCTGAACTTCACGAACTTGTTTTAAAGCAATATAGTCAACATGATATTAAGTTAATAAAAAACATAACGTCAAAAGGTGGTATTGAGCTACATTTTGCTGTTGCTGGTGAAGATGTACTTCAGATGAGTATTGAATCATCTAATGTTTAATTTTTTATCACTAAAATCAGCCATAAGATATTTATGGCTGTATATATAATTTTTTGCTCTATTGTGTTGATTGTATATTTATATCGGTCGAAATTATCTCTCTTTTTATACTCAGTAACTGGTTTGTTACAATGTATTTAGATTGAATTAGTTATTCTTCTTCTATCTATGTTAATTGTCAGTGCTTAAATATTACAGTGCTATGTTAATAATTATTAATTGTATTGTGGGTATCATTATTAGTGTTGACGCTTTTATATAAAAGGGGGTTAATATTTTAACTTAATACTGCGCGTGGTATTCCTGTGCATGTTAAGGCAATTAAAGCATAAAAAAGCCGAGCCGATAATTCGGCTCGACATTTAGTATTATTTTTATATCGTTAAATGAATTCGATATAAGGTGAGTTAAAGTTAGTTAAATTAGGGAATATTGATAGTATTTGTGCTTCAGATAAACCAAGCCAACGGCATAATGAAGCATTGACTTGGTCTGCTGCAATTGTTGGAATAATACGACCATTATTATAATTATGCTGGCTATCGGCGGTTAATTGCGGCCATTCACCATAAACAGCTTTACCACGCACGGCACCTCCCGTTACGATTTGATGTCCCGCCCAACCATGATCAGTACCACTGGCATTTGCTTGTAAACGGCGACCAAAATCAGACATGGTGACACACGTCACTTGATCATTAAGGCCAGAATCTATCATATCAGTGTTAAAAGCACTTAATGCATCACTGACTTGTTTCAGCAGTTTAGGATGATCCCGTTGTTGGAATTGATGAGTATCAAAGCCATTTAGACCAACAAAGAACACTTGCTGTTGTTGGTGCATATCGTCACGTGCTTTAATCAGACGACTTACCATACTGAGTTGTTGAGCTAAATCAGATTCAGGGTAAGTTTCGCTATTAGGGTGTTTGGATAGAATCGTTTTAATGGCTTCATTTTCAGAAACATTACGAGACATTGCACTCGCATAGTTGCGCATATAAATGTTGTCATATTGACGTTGTGTGAAGTGAGAGAAATACCCGTCAAGGCGCTGTTCTTCATTCCAGCCTGAGTATGTTCCTGCACCTTTACCATTAATAACTGTTTGTTGCGATTTTTTGTTTCGTAGTAATTTTTGACCTTGGTTTACTGAAATTAGGGGGGATAAACTGCCAGTAGCACCAAGCATATCCATCATTTTTCCAGCCCAACCATAAGCATCACCTAGGTTTTCAGCACCCAATTGCCATAGATCTTGTTGTTGGTTATGTGCCATCAAAAATTGTGGCAATGTGACACGGCGATTACTTATATCATCGCGAGTTGTTGGTTGAACTAACTGACCAGAGTTAATAATGGCCGCTGCATTACCTGATGCAAATAATGGTAATAACGACGTCATATTATTATTAATACTTAGTGGTATACCATTAGTCGTGGTTAGATTTAGATCACTTAACTGATCTTTATTTAACTTCATTTTTGGTCGAGCAGCTTGGTAATCCTGATAAGCAGCACATCCAGGCGTTGGTACGATCATATTATAGGCATCATTACCACCCAAGAGAAAGACACAAACTAATGCTTTATTCGTATTCTCTGATGATTGACTATTGTTTGTTGGTATTATTGATGATGCCAGTGCTGATGTGGATAAAGTAGTTGCACTAACAACGGCCGTGGTTTTTAAAAAATGTCGACGTGATAATTTCATTTTAATTAACCTTCACAAAAGAATTCAGGAGCCGTTGTTGCAATGTATATAGCATTAAGATAACGGGTTCTGAGCTGGTAAGGCGCAGAGTGGCTTGATAACGTTTTATACATATAGTTTTGAAGGCTTTTTGACATTAGACCGCCGAAAAAACGTTCATTAATTAGTGCAACATATTCAGTGGTGCCCATTGAAATGTCATGAAAATCAGTTCGATCCCAGTGCCATTCTTTATAGTCAGTTTTGTTCCATTTTAAGAGGTTGTACCATATTCTATTATGCGTTTTGCGCATAATGTCAGCGGTTATAATGGTAAACTCAGGAGCGGTAAGACCTAAGTCAGCAATTTCACCTTGAGGGGCATCTGTTGGTTTATAAAAATTAAACACCGTTTCAGCACTCAATGCTGCTTGACCATAAGTTACTTCAGCCCATTGGGTGTCCCACCAATGATCTCCTGCAGCCTGCATGTTAAGCGCACGTAATTGGTTCGCAACCACAATTAAGGGTTCTTTTAGTAAGCCAAAATGTTGATGTTCACCTTGGGTTCCCTGTCCAGCAGCATTGGCTAAGCCAGCAAAAACGTCAGGATCGGTTAATACTGCTTTAATTGTTGCTTGTAAATCGCCACGAATGCCGTTGCCATTATCAATAAAGACTTCAGCTATACGCTTTATATAATTACGATTGGGGTTACTGGTTACAAATCGTTTAATCAGGTGTGTCGCAATAAATACAGGGGTATTATTGTGGTTAAACAGCATATCAACTACCGCATCAAGATCTTGATGGATATCTTGTCCTGCAGGGAAATGTGTGCCCATAACGATTTTTTCATCCATATCATGTTGGCTATTATCTGCCAACATTGGATTGATCCAGTCATGTTGCCAATGAGGATAATTGATATACCAGCCACAAAGTAGACGTGACATGTTTTCAACATCATCTTGATCATAAGTGGGAATTTTATTGCCATTATCATCAAGAATCGGCTCACCATAATTATTAAGCTGCCATAATCCTATGGTGAATAATTGCATGCATTCACGTGGAAAATTTTCATCAGGAAAAGTATTGTTTTTGGGATCGTGTTTTTTACTGCCTGATAATGTTAAATATCGACCCATCATTGGGCTAATTGTAACGGCTTTAAATAAATCACGAAAATTACCAAATGCATGTGTAACCAGCATATCGTAATAATTCGCTAAGCCATCATTTACCGATCCAACCCCATGGGAAGAGACAACAAATAATTGACTTAATGCATAAGCCATACGTTGACGAAGTTGATCTTCACCTGTAACTGTACATTGCCACCATATACCTTGGCGCATGTCGTCTTGTGGATGACTGTAACTTGTCGTGTTAAAAAGGGCTTTCAGTTTTGGTAAATGATAAGTAGGCGGTATTGAAAATTGGTCATCAAACCAAGCATCAAAGCCATTTTTTTGGAGTTGATCTATTTGTCCTTTTTTAGGTCCGAACGAACCACGATAAAGAAATTTTGCGCATTGACGGCGGTCTGCGCTGTATATTCTAGTGTCTGTCATAATTATTCCAGTTGATACTTATTTTGTATCAATCTTATTAGTGAAGTATATGGATTCTTTCGAGATGATAATACTATATATATTTCACTAAGGAATGGATGCCTTTAAATGCTGACATATAACTGACTTTTTGTACTAATATATGGGCGGATATTAATGGTTACTATAAGTAGATCTTAAAATTAGTGCTGTTGATCATTTTTTATTTATATTTTAGGTAGGTGCTCTAATGCTTATGCAAAAGGGTTTTTTTTATATTAGCTCCTTATTAACTAAATTATTAATTAGAATAATAGCTCTATTTGTCTTTTTATGAATAATAAAAAACCCTCATAATTTATTTAATTATAAGGGTTTTTTAATGTCATTAATATTATTAATGTGCAGCAGGTTGCTGTGCTAGTTTTCTTATTTTAATTTCTTCAAATAAAGCAACAAGTGCCATTAATACACAACAAGCAATTGCAGCAGCTTTAATTGCCGCAAAGGTACCAGTCCAACCATCAAGGCCAAAGAAAGGGTTACCTTCAGCAATATAACCAAGACCAATTTTTGCAAATGAGTCACCAATTAGGTAAGCAAACGTACCTTTAACCCCGTCAGCTGCCGCTAGGCCTTGTTTTGGTACAAAACCGATTGCTGCAACACCAATAAGAAGTTGAGGTGCAAATACTAAGAAACCTAAAGCAAATAGTGATGCTTTATAAGCAAAAATAGAGTCTGCGTGTTGGTAGTAACCTAGAGTAAATACAATACCGATCAAAGCAACACAAGATACAGCGCCACGACGACCATTAAATAAGTCTGACAGTAAGCCCCATAAACAGGTACCGACTAATGCTCCAATTTCAAACATGGTAAAGCCGGAGTTTGCAACATCTTTAGAGAAACCTAAAATTTGGTGTGCGTAAACTGTTGACCATTGGTCGATACCGCTACGTACGATATAAAGGAAGACGTTTGCAAAACAAAGGATCCAGATAACTTTATTAAAGAGAACATATTTCTTAAAAATTTCCATTTTAGTTAATTTGTTTTCTTTAACTGCATTATCTTCTTCTGAAATTGGTTCTTCGAAAATTTCTTCTACAGTACCTAAACCATAAGCTTCTGGGCTATCGTTGCCCATAAAGAAGCCGATGATCGCAATAATGATAGCGATAACGGCAGGGAAGATGAACATCCCTTTTACATCGCCACCAAAAAAGTAATCAGCACCAAACATAGCTACAGCGGCTGCTAATGCACCACCTGCGTTATGTGAGATGTTCCAGAAGCCAACACCTAGACCACGACGATTACGTGGAGTCCAGTTAGTAATAGTCACTACTGAGTTTGAACCACCACCTGACTGGAAAAAGCCTGATGCCGCATAAAGGATGGTCATCATAATAAATTGGCTAGAACTTGGTCCCATGACTAAGCCCATACCCAGAATACAAAAACCTGATAATAGGAGACCTAAAGGAAGAATGTTTTTTGCATTCTTACCGCCAGACCAATAGTTTAAAACTGTTTTACCAACACCATAAGTGATTGAAAATCCAAGGCCGATAGTACCAAGCTGAGTTAAACTCATGCCGTAGTCAGAAATCATATCATTCTGGGCAATATTGAAGTTTTTACGGACCAAATACATGGCCATATAACTAACGAAAACTACTAAATAGGACTTTAGAAAAGGAGAAAACCAGAGTTTACGACGTTCTTTTGGCGATAGGTCAAGCGTGGGTTTGCGGACTCGTTGAAGTATTGATAATTCCATCGGTTGAATCTCGTTAGGGCTTAAATCAGATTTGTACTGAATAAGACAAATCACTATGGCGAGACCATACCGATGATACACTTAAATGGATTAAGAATTTTTCCTAGTTTTTTTATGGAATTTTAAATCTCAAAGTTAGATCACGTTTTTTGATATTTACAGTGAAATCTTTGGTTGCATTTTTGGTGTGGCAATGAAGGGTTATTTAACTCTTTCATTATGATTGTGTTTTTATAGAAATCAATAAAATAATATTAATTTATTGAAAATAGTATGGGGTAAAATAATTATAGTTAATTAGATTGTAACTGAATTATTTTTCTTCTTTTCTATTTTAAACTAGAAAAATAATATTGATAATAAAATTAAAAACACAGTGCAAATAAAATTATCAATAATTTAAATGAAAATTCAATTTATAGTAGAGGATGGTTGGTTGTTATTTTTTTTAAAATACTAGGGTATTGATTGTCTTTGTAAATATAAAAAGAGAGCGCTTATTGTTAGTGATCTTTGATAAAGATCACATCTTTAAATTTGCCTATTTTCGATTTATCTACCATAGTTTAATTAACCTGAACTGAGATATATTATCGAGCTTACGGAGGAAAGAAGCTGTTTTCATCTAACTTAGGGATTCAGGTTCCGGTTGTTATTAGTAGACCTATTCAACCCGTTATTAATAGCAATCAAGTTGCAACGCGTAACAGTAAGTGAAATACGTAAAAGCTTCTAAGGTAACACTCTTAGTTGTTAACAATTTGGATAGTAATACCGTAAAAATCTTGCTTCTTCGTCAAAATATCGGTCCATACATAGTTATCGGACACGCCAAGCTCAACGTAATGAGTGACGAAGCGTAACAAACTTGATGTGCTGTGTAAGTACATTAAGTGCAACATCCCAGCCGCACTTGTATAGTGCGGCTTTTTTATTTTCTGTCGTTTATTGTTGAAAATATTATGGTATTGATATTTAAATATAAATTAATGTTATCCACAAAAAAAGTGGGTAACTATTTTATGTTAGTTAATCATGACTGTTATTGTTGCAATGTCATATTGAGTAAAGATCTGGCCTTAGTAGCTGAAGCGGCGGCAATAAAAGTGCATAGTAACTAAACAGTCGTGTGCTAATTGACGTAATATTGAATAAGGAATTTTAGATGTTAACGATGATTGATATTGGCATTGATAATGCGGTTGCTTTTACGTTATCAGGTAAAGTAACAGAAGATGATATGAAACGTGTGTTAATGGATGCAGAGGCGAAAACAGTCGATCATGGTGGAATTGTGATCTATGAAGAAATTGAAAGCTTTTCTGGAATTGAGTTAGCAGCAATTGTCGAGGAATTGAAATATCTTGTTCATGCCGGCATGAAACATATTAAGCAAGTTGCTGTGGTTGCTGATGCGAGTTGGATTGAAAAAGTGGTTAAGGTTGAAGATGCACTATTTAGTGATATCGACATTCAATACTTTACTTTTGCTGAAAAACCACAAGCGATCACGTTCTTGCAGTTACAATAAATCTTATGTAACTAAAAATCCCCCTTGGTATCAGTAGTCAAAACACTTATGACAGTACCAAGGGATCTTGTTATAAACGTTTAAAAATCAATGAAGTATTAATGCCACCAAAGGCAAAGTTATTACTCATGATATAGCGACAATCAATATTTCTACCTTGACCTTGAATATAATCAAGCTCACCACAGCGTGGATCTGGAGTGTCTAGGTTGAGGGTTGGATTAAACCAGCCATTGTTCATCATTTCTATGCTTAGCCATGCTTCAATTGCACCACAGGCACCAAGTGTATGACCAAAATAACTTTTTAAGCTACTGATCGGGGTTTTATTGCTAAATATATTGGCTGTTGCTTGGCTTTCTGCAATGTCACCTTTTTCTGTTGCTGTGCCATGCGCTGAAATATAACCGATATCTTGTGGTTGTAGTTGTGCTTGCTCTAAGGCCATTGCCATACATTGTTGCATGGTTTGTTGTTGTGGCTGGGTTATATGGGTTGCATCACAATTGGTTGCAAATCCAACCACTTCAGCAAAAATTGTGGCACCTCGATTGACTGCATGTTGGTATTCTTCTAATACGAGAGAGCCGGCCCCTTCACCAATGACTAATCCATCACGATCAGCATCGTATGGACGAGGGGTCATTTTAGGAGCCTCATTTTTAAGGCTGGTTGCAAAGAGGGTATCAAACACGGCTGATTCTGTTGGACATAATTCTTCTGCACCACCCGCAACCATCACGGTTTGATAGCCATGTTTGATCGCTTCATAAGCATAACCAATCGCTTGACTGCCAGAAGTACAGGCACTACTGGTCGGAATCACACGTCCTCGTAATTCAAAAAATAAGCCCACATTCACTGCTGTCGTGTGTGGCATCATTTGAACATAAGTGGTTGCAGTGATCTCTTTGGTGGTTTTTTCGTTAAGCATCGTGCCAAATGCACCAATAGCAGGAGTGCTACCAATGGATGATCCGTATGCAATACCTGTACTGCCATTGGTGAGAATCGAATCACCAATTAAACCAGATTGAATGAGGGCATTTTCACTGGCGACTGTTGCTAGTTTTGATACTCGGCCCATTGCTCGTAGTTGTTTGCGGGTATAATGCTTAGGCACCTCAAAATCGGCAATTGGAGCAGCAAGTTTAGTATTTAAGCCATCATAGTCAGCGTAATCATCCATATAGATCACTGCATTTTGACCTTCACGCAATTTTTTCTCGATGGTTAACCAATCGTGTCCCAGTGCAGTGATGCCTGCCATTCCGGTGATAACAACGCGACGGTTCATACTAAACCTCCATTAATAGAAATAACTTGGCGGGTAACATAAGCCGCAATATCAGACATTAAATAACTGACTAATCCTGCGACTTCTTGTGGATCGCCCATACGACGTAAAGGCACTTGTGGTAATGCATGCTGTTTGACTTCTTCTGCAACCATGCCGGTGTCTATTAAGCCTGGAGCAACACAGTTAACAGTGATTTTACGTTTAGCAAGTTCAAGCGCGAGTGATTTTGAAGCACCAATAATACCAGCTTTAGCCGCACTGTAATTGGTTTGTCCACGATTACCCGTCATTCCTGATACTGAAGACAGCGTTACAATGCGACCACCTTGGCGCAGTTGTACCATTGGCATCACACATGGATGAAGCACATTATAAAAACTATCAAGATTAGTATGAATAACGCCATCCCATTCTTGTTCTGTCATGGCTGGGAAAGCCGTATCGTGGGTAATGCCTGCATTACTGACCACACCATAGTATGCACCATGAAGTGCTATATCTTGTTCAAGATGTAGACGGCATTGTTGGCGATCACTGATATCAAACTGAATGATTCGCCCCTGACCACCGGCATTAATAATGCTTGTAAGGGTTGATTCTGCACCTGCTTGATCACGCATATAATGTACAGCAATAGTAAATCCATCTTGTGCAAGTTGGATGGCGATAGCACGCCCAATACCTTTACTTGCTCCCGTTACCAGTACTTGTCGGGTCATGAGTTACTCCTATTTATTTAGTGGTAAGCAGGGTTGTTATCTTTTCTGGGGAGGGAAGATACGCATTGAGTTGACTGCTGGCAATGGTTTGCTGTTGATTGACGATAGTACAACTAAAAACAGCCATATTATCATCTTGAATTAAGCGTTCTGCATAAATATCAAGCACACAGCCTTTATCAAATTGTGGCCACTCACTGTGATAACGGCGGCAACCTAATAAAAATCCAATCGGGGCGGGTTTGCCTTGTTGCCATGCATGATAACCCGCCCAAGCTGCAATAGTTTGGGCCATTAATTCAATACCCACATAACCCGCAACACCTTGGCGCTGGTTATCAAAAAAGAGATGATCTGATTTGATTGTGACTTGGCAATGCACATTTTCTACCCCAACACTGATTAAATCATTAATTAATATCATTGGAGTATCATGAGGCAGTAATTGTGCCAATGGAGGAGTATTAGTCATTAACGTATCCAAAAATTAAACTGATGTTATTGCCACCAAAAGCAAAGGAGTTACTGAGGACTGCCGATGTTATTAGAGGTTGAGATCGTTTTACGAGTGTAATCGGCAGTTGTGGATCTTGGCAATCATCATTGATTTGTACAGGTAACGGTAACTGGTAAGCCAGAATATACCAACAAATAGCTGCTTCTACAGCACTGGCTGCACCAAGTGTATGTCCCGTTAAAGGTTTGGTTGAACTGACCATAACGTGGTGACCAAATACTCGCGCAATGGCTTTTGCTTCCATAGCATCATTCAACGGTGTTGCGGTGCCATGAGCATTAATATAACCAATATCATTTGGTGTTAACCCTGCATCTGTTAATGCATTTTGCATTGCGATTTCTGCGCCATGACCATCTGGGTGTGGGGCTGAAATATGATATGCATCAGAGCTATCGCCGCCGCCTAGAAAAGCAATATTTGATTGTTTTTTGATTGATGATTGCTGTTTTTTATCCTCTTTAGCAGGTGTGAGTGCTAACAACATAAAAGCTGCGGCTTCACCAATATTAATCCCATCTCGATTCATACTAAAAGGATTACAACGTTTAGAAGAGAGCGCATCTAAACCATGAAAACCATTAAGTGTTAGGCGGCATAAGGTATCTGCACCACCAACAATGACGGCATCGGCTAGTCCAGATTTGAGGAGGCGTTTAGCCGATAAAAAGCTACGGCCACTGGAAGAACAAGCGGTTGATATGGTGTAAACCAATCCGGTTAAACCAAAATAATCAGCAATGAATTGCCCCGTATTCGCTGGTTCTTGTTGATGATAATGATAATCCTCAGGCAAGTGACCTTGTGCTGCTAATTGTTCTAATGCGTGTTCGCCATCACTGATCCCTGAGGTTGTTGTACCAATGATCACGGCGATACGATCAGCGCCATATTGGATAATCGCTTGCTGTATTTGGGAGCTTATTTGTTGTAATGCTGACAGTGCAAGACGATTGTTAGCCGTATTTTGATGTGGATATTGTTGCTCATTTATGGCAGCTAATGGGGCTGTTACTTGGCCAATAACCGTTTCACTGTCATCATTAAGCCAACCAGAAATTGTGCGCATGTCTGGGCTAGATCCTTGCACTAAACTGTGCTGGATTTGTTCAGCTGTTGCCCCGAGTGCAGAATGAAAACCACAGCCGCGAATATAGACTGGGGTTGTGGTTTGATTATTTTTCATAAAATCTCATACCGAGGTTATTGACGCTGATAGTGTAATGTTTTTATGGTGATGGTGTAATTAGGCTGGTAATGGGTAAACGTAATCGTTCCCGTTAATTGATGGATGTTTTGATAATTAATTTCAGCCACTACGACACCCTTATTGTTGATAAGTTGACGTTGGTGTGAGGTTTGTTTTAATTGCCAGCCTATGTGTTGTAACGGTTGTTGCCATGCATCAAGTGGCCATAAGGTGATCATCATATTGAACAATACTTGTTTAGGATCGGGTAGAGTAGAGCCTAAGCCTGGCATCACATACGTTGTAATATGTTGGTCAGTATAATCTAAACTCAGAATCCGTGAGCCCCATGATGAAAACCCGGCAAGAGCTAATGCTTGTGGCGTAACTTGTAATTGCACGGGTAACTGATGGCTGGTTTGTTGCCATGTTGCAGTGATCAATTGACTAGCGGTGAGCGAATAGCCTAATTGCGCTGGGGTTGGTAAGGTCACTAAGGTATTGGGCGCAATATTGACTTGATTTGGTTGTGGCACCTGTATGGTTGTACACCCTGAGACTAATAATACGCTCAGTAACCCTATTAGCCCGTGATAACTAAGACGATGAAGGCAGTAATGTTGCATGTTATTTGGCTCCTCTATGTGATGTTGTGTTTGATATGGCTGAGGATGCTGGTGTCATAGCTAATGGGGCTAATAACCATGCAATAATAATCCCTGTGAGAACGGTAATACCAAAACTATGAATAGCTTGAGTGGCACTTAATGCTAATAGTCCAAACGAGAGTACCGTGGTTAATGCCGATAATGTGATAGCCAATAAGGTTGAACGACGATGGTGATTGTTGTCAGTGGATTTTAATTCTGCAAAAAAGAGACTGTAATCAATTCCTATCCCCAAAATTAAGATCAGTGCCAGTAAATTAAACAAGTTTAATGGTGTTCCACTAATACTAGTGATTGCAATACCTGCACATGCTGCTATCAATGATGGCGTGATCATTTGTAGCCCTTTTTTGAGCCCATAGCGCCATCCTAATAATAAGAAAATTGCGATGGTTGCTGCAATTAATAGCTCAGTGACTCGTTGTCGGTATTGTCCAAAAAGATGTGATACTTCATCGGCTTTATTGAGGTAGCTAAGTTGGCTATCTTGCGCGACCAATTGTTTGATGACATCAAGTTGATTGACACCAGAAAGCAAAATAACCGCACCGTATACAGACGATTGTGCTGATTGAATCTGACCAAGCCAAGTAAAGCGTAGTGGTTTAGATACTGGTGATGCTAAATATTCAGCAATCGTTAACGGCTGAAAGGTGGCGCTAAATTGTGGTGGGTGACTTAATTTGATTTTTTTATCTAGCTCTGGACCTTGCTGTTGATATAAGTGTTTCACTAACTCAAAATTGTGTTGTTGAGTTGCAATTGACGGTAAGTAATGCCCGATACTTTGGTAGCTATCAAGTTTGTGAGTCGTTACTAAGGTATTGAGTTGCTGGTCGACAATCGCTAATTTAGTTAATAGATCTTGTGCTGTTTTAGCTTTAACTAATAGCATTTGTTGGCCACTGCTAACTCCCGTGATCGCTTTAATGGTTGTTTCTTGTTGCTTGAGTTGTGCTGGTAGTGCTTGAAGCTGGCGAATATCATCATCATAGCGAATATGAAATAGTCCTAGAATAGAAACGACAGCCAATATTGATGGTATGCACCAGCGCACAAACGGTTGTTGCCACAGTTGTAACCATGCATTGAGTAATTGCCGACAAGGTAAAGGTCGTGGTGAACACGGTTTTGCGGCTAAAGTGGGATACCAACACACGACGGTTGCATAAGCGGCAGTAAGCCCAATTGCTGAAAATAGTGACAATTGTTGTAACCCAGGGAAAGGTGCAACTAACATGCCGAGATAACCAATCAAGCTGGTGATTAGCCCTAAACTAATCGCTACAAAAATATGTTTGAGCCCTTGGTGTGGATCCCAATCATTTGCTGCGGCTAATCTATCAGTGAGATAGTGAAAAGCATAGTCAATCGAGACTCCAATCAGGCTAGCACCAAACACTAAACTAAATAAGTGTACTTTACCAAAAATGGCGACAGTACCGACAAATGCCGCAACCAAACCACAGCTGATTGACAATAATGCTAACACTAAAGGTAATGGGCTTCGGTAGATGACTACTAATAAAATAATGATCCCTAACAACGACCCTAAGCCGATAGTACTGATTTCTTTTTCAGCGCTTTGTGTGCCATGCGCCGCATAAAAAATAACGCCAGTATGCAAGATATCTACTTTATTTGTTGCGGTAGAATAGTCGTTAATGATCTGCTGTTGTAATTGGTTAAGTGCGGGTAATTGGTGTTGCAATTTAATACTGTACGGCGAGCCTGCGAGTTCAGCCGTGATCAATGCGTAATGACGCTGCTGATATTTTGTAGTTAAAAAACCGTGATCAAGATTGAAATGACCACTTTGAGCGCTTAATTGAGTTAAATAATCACGAAATAATAAAAAAGGATCATGTTCAAGCTCTGCACCAGTAACGCCAGAAAACGGATTATACAGTGCCTGTAATACTTGGGTTATTTGTTGTTGAGGCTGCTGTGTTAACCGTTGTTGTTGTTGTGGCGTTAACAGCTGAAACCGTTTGGGGTAATAAAATTGCGCCCATGCTTGTTGTTGGCTATGACTCATTTTTGCATTAATAGTTGTAAACAAGCCTAGTTGAGTTAGCTGGTGACTAAATTGTTGTGCTGCTGTCAGCATGGTATCGCGACTTGAGCTACCCACTAAAAATACCACCTTATTGCTCATGCTGGTGGCGATATGATCAAAAGCTTGTTGTGCTGCTGGATCTTGGTCATTTTGTGGTAACAAAGCCAAAATATTCGTTTCGATTGGCAACTGCTTATGCGCTGTTAATTGATAACCGAAGCTAACAACTAACAACAGCATAATGAATAACCATAAACGGCTAAGTTTAGAATTGGAAAACACGTTGTTCTTCTGTGGTTAATGTTGATGGTGTTGTACGTTGATGACTAAATGTAATCACAGTTTTATCACCACGAATTTCAGCCAAAGTAAGTTGATTGATAAATTTCCCCCCTTGTAGTGTGATGGTGGAGAAGACTTTATTTAAAGGAACCTGCTTGGGGGTTAATACCAATTGCCACTTATTCTTCTGATCCGTTGTTGGTGTTAAGGTCGTCATGGCTAAATTAAATTGTTGATCTAATGCTGACGTATCACCGTTAAACAGTGCCAGAAATATATGGCTAAAATAAAATACCATGGGATTTTTATCCGCAGTCATAACCTGCGGAGGTTGATCATCAAATTGTTGACTGAGTTTATCTTGGGTTAGCACTAATGATACTGCCATTGGGGCTGTTTGATGCCACCATAAGCCGTGGTTAGCGGCAATAATAAACGTACCATTAGATATTAGTGGTTGGTTAAACATCGCCATGGTTCGACTTTGATTAAAATCACCACGAACAATTTTGGTGGTAGAAAGGGTTTGTTGAAGATCGCTTAATGTCATGGCTTGTGCTGATAAACTGGTTAGAGCTAATAACAGACACAATATCGTACCTTGAGTATGTTTTTTTAAACGAGTGAATATTAATAAATTAGTGCTCATCATGCCAAGCCTTTATTTTATCAGTAAAAATAGAAGGAGAGGCTAAGCGCATTTCTCCTGTTTCTATGCTAACAGCCACTTGCATTGTGTATGCTTTTGTCATTCGAGCATTGGTTTGTGCATCATAAATAACATAATCAACCCGAAGTCGGTTTTCCCATTCAGTAAGGGTGGCTGTAATACGAATACGATGATCAAAAGGCACCGGCTTAACGTATTTTACCCGCGTATCAATAATCGGCCACAGATAACCAGAAGCTTGCATTTGGTGATAGCTATAATCAATTTTCTCCATTAATAAACATCGAACTTCTTCAAAAAAACGGAAGTAGTTACCGTGATAGATAACCCCCATTGGATCGGCATCTTGAAAAGCCGTGGTTAAGGTAAGTTCTGCGGTTAATAATGCCGGTGAAGTATCTTGACGCATAAATGATGTCATCCGTATGAGTACAATGATAAACCAGAGGCCTTAAACAGTGCTCAAGGCCTCTGATGATCAAATCTGAGTTAACAGATCGTTAGCGATCAATATAATGACCAATGTTGTTGTTGGATGCGGCTGATAAAAAGACGCAAGTCGTGCTCTAACGGACGGTCTTCAGTTACAAATTTAAATTCAGCCAATACCGCTTGTTGCATTGCTTGTAGTGCTGGGCTGATGTTGGTATCTGTTAGTTGTTGATCGCGCTTACGTAATTCAATTGCTTGGGTTGCCGCCAATAAGGATGCCGCTGTTACTTGTTCTGTCAGTTGTAATACTCGTAAACAATCACGAGAAGCAATTGTTCCCATACTGACTTTGTCTTGGTTATGACATTCTGTTGAGCGAGAGAACACACTAGCTGGCATGGTGTGTTTTAGTGCTTCTGCTGTCCAGGCTGAAATACCAATTTGAACCGCTTTAAAGCCATGATTTATCGGTTTACGCTCGCCGGTTGCTCCGGTTAGGTTAAACGGCAGTCCATTATTGAACTTGTAATCCATTAATTGTGCCATTTGGCGATCAAGTAAATCAGCAATATTAGCCACCGCTGTTTTTAGCGTATCCATAGCCATTGCAATATGACCCCCGTAAAAATGCCCACCGTGAAGGACACGTTCGTTATCACCATCAATAATAGGATTATCATTGGCGCTATTAAGTTCATTTTCAATCATCTGGCGTAGCCATGGCAAACTGTCTTGCAAAACCCCAATCACATGAGGTGCACAACGTAGAGAGTAACGATCTTGTAAGCGATCACTGTTACGTGGTGGACGCTCCGCTTGCAGATCTGAGCGTAACCAACTTGCAATTTGTTGTTGGCCTGGATGGGGTTTGACGGCAAATAAAGCTTCATCGAAATGGAAACCATTACCTTGAATACCAACCGAGACCATTGCAGTAATTTTGGTCGCCAATTGCGCTAAATATTCTGCACGTTTATAAGCAATACAAGCCAACGCTGTCATCACTGAAGTACCATTCATCAACGCTAAACCTTCTTTCGGCTTGAGTTTAATAGGTGTGATGCCTAGCTCTTTAAATACATCGGCAGTAGGGCATATTTTTCCTTGATAAATAACTTCACGCTCACCAATTAATGCTGCGGCAAGGTATGATAATGGCGTTAAATCCCCACTGGCACCCACTGAACCTTCTTGAGGAATTCGAGGGCTAATATCATGATTGATGAGAGTCACAATTTGGTTGAGTAATGGATGACCAACACCTGATACCCCTTGGGATAGTGAACATAATCGGGTTGCCAGCACGGCACGTGCTTGTTGACGATCAAGATCTTCGCCTAAACCACAACCATGAAAACGGGTAAGATTTAGGGGAAGATCATCGACAAGGTGAGTTGGAATCGCCACCGTGCAAGAGTCACCATAGCCTGTGGTTACACCGTAAATAACCCCTTCTTCTTTTAATAGTCGTTCTAGAAAGGCAACGCCTCGATCTATTTTGCTAGTAAAGGCACTCTCTGTGTTCATTTCAGCAGTGGCACCTTGGCTAATGGCGACCACATCTTCAATAGTGAGTCTGTCTGCACCAAAGCGAATGGTTTGTTGCGGTGTTGTCTGCGAATTATTTGTCATCTTTTTTTCCACTAAGCTGCCAAAAGTTAAAAAAGTTATACCACTGTAATGGTGCTTGTAAGGTGTAGTGCTCAAGGCGGATAGCATAGTGCTCAACAACCGTTTGTAAATCGGCATTACGAGTGGCGCGTGGCAAAGTTATTTGCTCACTGAACAGTTCAAAATATACATTAAAATGAGGGGTGGCTTGGCTGTCATCACGTAACCCAAATAATAGGTAAACAGGGGTTTTAAGTACAGATGCTAGTATAAAAGGACCTTGTGGAAACGGTGCTTTTTCCCCAAGAAAATTTGCCCAACTGACTCGTGTTTCATTAGCAACGGAGGTGCGATCGCCAACGATAACTACCCATTCACCACGTTCAACTTTTTGCTGAAGCATGATTGCAGTATCGGCGCCGAGTTGATTAACATGAATTAGATTGAGATTTGAGTCTGGATTAACGGCTTTAAGAACACTATTAAAATGTGCCGCGTGCTCAGTAAATACTAATGCATTAATTTTAATATTTTTATGCCGTTGACTGAGTGCTCGACATAATTCTAAATTACCCAAATGCGCGCCAAGGATCACCACGCCTTGATTACTGGCAACAATATTATCAAAGTGATGTTGACCATGAATGGTGAGGTTATCAGCATTATAATCGCCTTTCCAAGCGGCTAACTTATCGAGTGTTGTGTGTCCAAACGACAATAAGTGCTGATAGGGGGTTAGATTTTCAGGTAATGACAATTGTTGCTGTGCGGCAAAATGTTGTAGTTGCTGTAAATACTGTGAGGATGCCTGACGGGCTGTCTTACTGGTTAAATAATAATAACCAATTACCGGTTTTAATAACTGATTAACGACTTTGCGCCCTAATAAACGATAGATAGCCAATAACAGTTTGATTCCTAATACGGTGCCGCGCTCACCTCGGCTTGACCAGTGCTGTGAGTGAGATTGATGCCGTTTTAATAATCGAGGAATACGTGGCAGCATTCCTAAAAATAATTTGGTGTGCATCCAACTAATTTTGATGTTATCCCACAGGGCATCAAAATGTGAAATACCGCCTTCAGGATAGATAACTTTTGTATCAATAAACTTAATATCGCCGTTATTCCAATAGAATCGCACCATGATTTCAGTATCAAACGCCATTCGATGGCTGAAATTATAGTGGTTTAAGACTTGTATAATGGGATCTATGGGGTAGCAACGAAAACCACACATACTGTCTTTGATAGTAAATGATAGGGTTTCGATCCAGACCCAAAAATGAGTAATATAACGTCCATATAAGCGTGATTTAGGAACTGAATCATCGTAAATCGGCTTGCCAGAAATAAGTGCCGTTGAATACTGATGTGCTGTAACCAATAATTTATTAACAGCGGTTAAGTCATGCTGGCCATCTGCATCTATTTGAATGGCATGGCTATAATTTTGTTTTGCCGCATGTTTAATAGCAGCCATTACTGCATAACCTTTGCCCTTGTTGTGGGGTAAGGTGATGACTTCAACTAAGGGATTTTGTGATAGCTGCGTTAGAATATCTTTAGTTATAGCATCACTGCCATCATCAACCACAATAATGGGATAAGCAAAAGTTTGTAATGCATCAATGATAGCTGGCACAGTGTGACCATGATTATAACAAGGAATAATAAAACATGGATGGAACCAACTCATGCGGCTATCCCCATGGTTATTTTACCTGAAGAGTGAATGATGGTTTCATTCTCCGGAGTGAGCGAGCTAAAGTTAAAGTGTAATTTTTGTTTATCAGCAACCCACTCTAATGTCAGAGTGATCGTTGTATTGGGTAAAATAGGTTGTTGGAATTTAATGACATCCATGCCTTTAAATTCAGTCGGCATATCACTGAAATAATGGCTTGCAAAGTGAACTGCCCAATCAATTTGACTGACTCCCGGTAATAGCGCAAATGTTGAAAAATGGCCTTTAAAATCATCTAAATCATGATCGACACATAAGGTAATAACCGCATGATGATCAACAATATGGCTGCTAAGTAAGGTTGGTGCTTTTCTGTTCATTAGTCATTATTACTTATTAGTTATGGTCATTAAATAGGTGTTCAAGGTCGCGAATAAGACGTTTACCTTGGCTATTTAATGGAATCTCTGCAATGGGACGAAAACGGCGGGGAATCGCTATCGGTTCTATCCATTGGCGTAATTGTTGGCGTAATAGTAACCAAAATTTCCCTTTCCCAATCTGATTAAGCTGTTCCATACCCGAAGTTGTAAGTGTGATCACCGCGGCGATATGTAATCGTTGTTGTTGCTCTAGCGGGAATACGGCGGCTTCATCAATCCATGGCAACTGGCATAAACGTTGTTCAATTTCAGTTAATGATATGCGTTTTTCTTCTATTTTGATTATGCGGTCTGTTCGGCCTTTAAGTTCAAAGTGATCATTGTCAATGAGTACGCAGTGATCACAGGTTTGATACCAGTGCAGAGGATCAACAAAAGGAGAGCATATTTTTAAACACTGTTCTGCATTTAGAGCGATATTAACTACCGTAAATCGTTGCCATGGTGTTGTTGATTGTTGTTGTTGGCGATAACCAATGCCTCCTGTTTCGGTACTGCCGAATACTTCAAAAGGAAGTTTGCCAAGTAATTGTTGGCAATGTTGAGCCGCTGCTAATGCTAATGGTCCCCCCGAAGAAAAAATAGCGTTATAGGGAGCTGAGGTTACATCAGTATGTAAGCGCTTTAATAATGCAGGGCTACTGATTAAGACTTTATTGGGTGCTGCTTGTGCCACCACTTGCTCTGGATAGTCGAGATTAAAACAATCAAAACTACGACCACGGCATAACGGCCATAACACTCGAAATAGTAGACCATAAATATGTTGATGAGAGACGGTGCTACAAATGTGGCTCTGTTGTAATTGCGCACCCCAAATAGCCTCAAGTTGTGCAATTTCGTTATCCAGTAAATCTAACGTTTTGACAATAGCTTTGGGTATGCCACTTGAACCGGAAGTAAACAATGTCAGTTCGGTATCAGCAAGGGCTAATGGTGGAAAGACCATGTGAGATAATGATATTTGTTCTTGAGTATTGAGCAAGGAGCCAATATTGATGGTAGTCACTGATGAAGGAATGTGTAGTTCCTCATCATGTAGCAAGATATCAAAATGAGTATTTAATTCAGCCAGTGCTGCGGGCTGATGATTACTGGGTAAAATAAGTTGTTTTTTAGCATAAATTACCGCCATAAATGCAACTGCAAACAAATAGCTGTCGTGGCAACAAAGTGCAAAACGCGGCTGTTCAATTATGGCTAATTGTTGGCTTAAACTAAAAACATGGGCTCGAAATTGAGGCCATGAATATTGTTTTGTGCCATTAAATGCCACGTGAGTGAGATGATGAGTAGGGCGCTGCATTAAGGTCGATAATGATGTTAACGTCGAGGGTGTTATTGCTGTATGCATAGCCGTTCTCGTGTGCTATTAATGAAAGTTTGTGCTTACTTACTGTTGGTGTTTTTGTCTAAACCATTGCCGACATAGCCATTCGATTCCAAACAAACTGCCAGCAAAAATATAGCTAATAAAGCCATTATAAAATGTCCAGATATGTAATGGCATAAAACAGGTTATGAATGCAATTGCTCCATTGATAATAAAAAACACACACCAGATTTTAGTGACATTGCGAGTATAGCGTACGCCACTTGGTGGTAGGTTAGGTTCTTGCAGGCGTGCTAATCGCTCAATTAAGCTTTGCTGTTGCCACAAGCTACTGCTGAACAGTCCTAGCATCAATATATTGACGATAACAGGGTAATAGAGCAATAGTCCTTGCTGGCGAAATAATGTCCCTAACAGGATCAACGTAATACCAACGCCACCACTTAACCAGCCAATATATTTTAGCTCTTTGAGTTGCGTCTGCTTGGCTGCAATAATGCGAACAATAAAAAATACCGCCAGTAAAGCGCCAACCGTGGTTATTCCCCAACGGTTAATACCGTAATAAACAGCCATGGGATAAGCTATTAGGGCTAAGGCTGACAGTATAGTTAGCAGACGCATCACCATTATTCAGCCTTGAGTAAATCAGCAACCGCTATAACGACATCATTGACAGTACGAACATTTTTAAATTCATCAGGTTGGATTTTCTTACCTGTGAGGTTTTGTAAGCGAACAACAAGGTCAACCGCATCAATACTATCGAGATCTAGATCTTGGTAAAGGTTTGATTGTGGTTGAATGTCATTGGCATCAAGTTCAAATAGTTCAACTAAAAGGTCTTGGATTTGGATAAAAATCTGGTCGTTATTGATTTGAGTCATAATGATTACGCTTTGTTCTGTGAGATGTAATGAGCAAGGTTAGCCACTGACGCGAAATGTTGGCGCGTATTGGTGTCATCTGCATCAATAACAATATTGTATGTTTTCTTAATTGCCAGCCCAAGCTCTAAAGCATCGATAGAATCGAGGCCAAGTCCATCATTAAAAAGTGGTGCATTGGTGTCGATGTCATCAACGCTAATATCTTCTAAATTTAATACATCGATAATCAATGTTTTTAATTCTGTATATAGTTGTTCCATATTACCTGCTTGTTATTAATGGTTAACGACAGCATAAATAGTTGTCACACATGAGTTGGAAAAATAGCACGGGTTAAATATTGATTTAATTGCCGAGCTGCTGCTGTTGACGATCGGTTTTGGTTTAAAAATGACGCTGTATTAATTTCGTCTTTTATTTCAATTAAAAATAATGGCTTATGATTCGGTACTTGATACCATTTTTGCTGCTTAGTTAAAAAACTGGGTGTAACAGTAATGTGCACAACCCGAATATTAACCTGACTGCGAATGGCTATTTGTGCTGCTCCACGCTGTAACTTTGGCGTTATTAAGGGCGTAGTGCGTGTGCCTTCAGGAAAGACCAATAACACATTCCCTTGCTGTAAGCGCTGATTACATGTCTCTAACAATAATTCTGGATCTTTATTGGGAATATACCCCGCAGCTTTAACAATACCTTTAATAAAAGGGTTATGCCAGATTGTTGCCTTCACTAAGCAATCACACTGGGGTAATTGTGATGCTAATAAAACATAGTCAATCAGGCTGGGGTGGTTAGCAACGATTAAACATTGTTTATCTGCTTGAAGTGCTGCTAAATTTTCAAAGCGATAATCAATAACACCTAAAAAACGCATCGTACGACAGAAAAAATTAAAGGTACGTTGAATTGTCGTTTGTACTTTGATCTCTCGTTGTTGTTGCGGTGTTAGTAAAGTAATGACCGGAAAGACGATAAAAGTCAGTACCAGAGCACCTAATCCGAATAAGCTGAAACATCCAGCAGTTGCAATAATACGCCAGCTCTTATTGAGTCGTTGTGGTATTGAGAGTGTTTTCATTATTGATGCTGCCATTGCCACTGTTGTTTTTGCGCATTAATAAACCATTGGCTATCTTTATTAGCAAGATGTTTGATAACGGTGAGTGTCTGCGGATAACAATCGACACCATGATGATGTTCACAGATAGCGGGTGACATTGGTTGCCAGCATAGTTGGCTATTGTTGCCGTAAGATATCACCATTGCTAATGCAAAAAGTGGGTATTGATATTGTTCAAATTGTTGGTATTCATTTGGTAGAGGTTGATCATAATCAACCACCAGAACACGATGATCTGGATGCTCATTGAGGTAACATGCAACTTCAATCAATGCCATATGAAGAGTATTTTCACCACCGGTAAGTGATGTAACGGCAAGAGGTTGTTTGGTCGCAATAGTATATAAGCCTGCCGCGGTATTATGTACCGACTGTGAGAAAGCAATCGGTGATGCATCATCACCGTTGATAATGTCTTTAATTAAATTAACGGTGCGGTGTAATTCCCCATGACGGCTGGAAAAAACAATATAATCAACCGTCGTTTTCTCAGTGATCGTCATTGCTGCTTGAAGCGCTAATTTACTTATAGGGCTCATACGTCGACGTATCATTGGCGGGATTTTATCTGCTGCTGGTGGTTGAGCATGTAATAATTGAGGGTGGTTAGCCCATGCTTGTTCGTCTTCTTGTAAGACTAAACCAGGAGTAAGTGCAATCCAGTGGTCAATATTGAAGTGAATTGTATTCATAAGCTCCACATAAACAACAAAACAATCAGAATGATGAGTATAAATAAAGATAACTATTGATAAAGTTTATCATTAAATCAATCAGATAACTGTGTATTTTATGATCACATATTTAATATTTTAGAATTTATTGATATTTATATTAGTCGTTTTTCTTAGGTTACTGATATATGTGTAATTATTAATATTGTTTGTTTTAAAACAGTGTCTATCAAAAGCGGCTAGTTAGAATAACCGTTGAATTTCCTTCTCCTTAATTACAGGTGTCGCGTGAGTCACTTTACTAAAGATCCATATAATGCATTAGCTGCAAAAACGGAAGCTCAAAAATTGGCTTTTTCGCCGATTGTTTTTCATACCGCACGTACGTTACGCGATTTAAATATACTACAGGTATTGGATAATGCAGGCAAAGATGGGCTAAATGCCCTACAAATTGCAGCAGCAACACAAGTCTCTGAATATGGTGTAAAAGTATTATTAGATATGGCGCTTAGTGCTCATATTGTGATTTGGCAACAGAATAAATACTACTTAGCTAACCTTGGCTATTTTCTATTACATGATGGCATGACCAATGCCAATATGGATTTTACCGCTGATGTTTGTTATGCCGCAATGATGCACCTAACAGATTCTATTCAACAAGGAAAACCAGCAGGGCTTAAAGAATTAGGGGATTGGTCAACTATCTATCAAGGATTATCGCAATTGCCTGAACAAGCCAAACAAAGTTGGTTTGCATTTGATCATTTTTATTCTGATCGTTCATTTCCGTTGTTACTCGACAAAGTATTTACTCACCCACCAAAGCGAATCTTTGATATTGGTGGTAATACTGGCAAATGGGCATTGCAGTGTTGCCAGTACAATAAAGATGTAGAAATGACGATCATTGATTTGCCTCAGCAGATTGCTGTCGCTCTTGAAAATGCTAAACAGGCTGGATTTTCCGATCGTATTAAGGGATATCCTGTTGATATGCTTGATCGCACTCAAGCATTACCACAAGGTGCTGATGTGTGGTGGATGAGTCAATTTTTAGATTGTTTCTCCCCGATGGAAATTTTAAGTATTTTACGTCGAGTAAGACAAGCAATGAGTCATGATGCCAAAGTTTATATTCTTGAATTATTCTGGGATGCGCAACGCTATGAGGCTGCATCTTATTGCTTAAATGCCACTTCGTTATATTTTACTTGTTTAGCGAATGGTAATAGTCGATTTTATCGTAGTGAAGATTTTCTAGAGTTAGTGACAGAAGCCGGCTTTATCGTTGTTGAACGTGAAGATGATATTGGCTTAGGTCATACGTTGCTCACGCTACAAGCAGGACAAATTTAGCGAAAGGTAAGGGTAGCAATTGTGAAGCAGAAACAGCGTACGCAAGTGGTTATTATTGGTGCTGGCCCTTCAGGTTCAGTTGCTGCAGCGTTATTACATCAGCAAAATATTGATGTCATTGTTGTAGAAAAAAGTACTTTTCCTCGGTTTTCAATTGGTGAAAGTTTATTACCTGCCTGTATGGATGTGATTGAACAAGCAAAAATGTTGGATGCTGTTACTGCCGCAGGATTTCAATATAAAGATGGGGCTGCATTTCGTTATCAAGATCGCTATACCGCATTTAATTTTAACGATAAATTCACGTCTGGTATTGGGACAACCTATCAAGTCCAGCGTGGGGATTTTGATAAGGTTTTAGCTGATGAAGCTGTTGTTCAAGGTGTTGAAATTCGCTATCAACATACTGTGGACGCCATTGAATGTTTAGCTAATAAGTCAGTGCTTACTATCGTGGATGAGCAGCAACAAAAATACACAATAGATGCTGATTTTGTATTAGATGCCAGTGGTTTTGGGCGTGTACTACCGCGATTGTTGGGATTGGAAAAGCCTTCACATTTACCCTCAAGGCAGGCGATATTTTGTCATATAACCGATCATATTGATGCTGACCTCTGCTTGGTTGAATATGACCGCAACAAGATTTTAATTTCAGTGCACCCTCACTCGGCTGATGTTTGGTATTGGTTGATCCCCTTTAGTAATGGCACTTGTTCATTAGGGGTCGTTGCTCCACCGCATTGGTTAGCAAAATACGGTGGTGATCCACTTATGGTATTAAAGCAGTTAGTCATTGAAGAGCCAGGGCTTGCGAATGTGTTAGCACATGCTGAATATCCTCAAGTGGCTTCTACTATTGGTGGTTATTCTGCTAATGTGACGCAATTGGCTACGTCAAATTATGCCTTATTAGGCAATGCTGGGGAGTTTTTAGATCCGGTCTTTTCTTCTGGCGTGACTATTGCGATGAAATCAGCGCAATTAGCGGCTGGGGTGTTGGGACGTGCTTTTGCTGGCGAGAATATCGATTGGCAACGTGATTATGCCGAGCCTTTGATGTTAGGCGTTGATACATTTAGAACTTACGTTGAAGGGTGGTATTCAGGTGAGTTACAAACCGTTATTTTTCATCCCAACCCTGACCCTAAAATTAAGCAAATGATTTGTGCCATTTTAGCGGGCTATGCTTGGGATACTCATAATCCTTTTGTTGCGCAATCACAGCGTAGATTAGCGGTTGTTGCTGCTATATGTGCTGATAATATTAAATAGTGTTACAAGCCGCTACATGTCAGTTTTTAAAGGTCAATGTAGCGGCTTTTTATCTGTGTTTATTAGCGAACCATATCAAGATACAGGTTTTCAACTTTAGTACGTGCCCACTCAGTTTTACGTAAGAATTTGAGGCTTGATTTGATACTTGGATCATCATTAAAGCAACGAATGTTAATTCGAGCTCCTAGTTCATTCCATCCATAATGCTCGACAAGCTCTATCAATACTTTTTCTAAGGTAATGCCGTGTAGTGGGTTATTTTTTTGTGTCATGGTATATGCCGTCTGAGTGACTAATTTAAAATATTGAGTTATTCGCTGTTAGTGTAACTGACAATGGCCTGATCACCCAGCGTCGTTTTAAGAGTCTTTGGTGCTGGCGAAACGAAAGGATGGTAACTTCAATATAGAGCAAGTGTGCTAATACTGTCTTTAAGTGAATCAAAATATTTTTATTAATAACCAGTCTTATTCAATCGCATTATTAATTGTAAATACCCAAATAACGCCAGCTTATATTTAAAAGAGTATGGGTTCGTCTTTTAATATGGTGCTTATTATACAGTGGGAGCAATATTTTGTACTCCGCCATTGGTGGCAAAATAAAGCGTCAACTTAAGTGATTTAATAAGATTGTAATAATTTAATTGGCGGATGTTTATTTATGCCATTGATTTTTTTTCTTCTTTGTAGAGCACATTTTTGGCAGCCGCTGCCTGCCAAATGGTTGGTTGGTAATTGACAAAATTGGCCATGAATACTGCAAATAATAATGCCTTTCGTTCGCATGTTTTGATATTCAAACAATGAATAGTTATACCGATTACCATGAATTTTTTTTGCATCAACGATAAATTGTTTTGTGGTTTTTTTATGGCTGTTTTTTGCACATTTTGGACAGCCACTTCCGCGTAAATGTGCATCTGCACGTTGAGTGAAAATACCATGAATAAGACAAGTTATGTCTATTTTTTGAAGTGCGCTGGTATAGTTTATATTTGAATATTGATAACGATGAAGGTGAATAGCATTGGCTTTTTCAATGTAGACAGCTTGTGAGTAATGATACGACGAAACACATTTAGGACATCCTTTTCCTGCAAGATGTGCATTAGGACTTTGTGTAAAGTTACCATGAATACGACAGTGAATGATCCCCTTCTGTAAAGTTCCACTATATATAAATTCCTCATAGGTATATTTGCCACCATGAAGTACCGTAGATCGGCTAATAAAGGTTTGAATGTCCATTTTTAACTTACCAGAACAAGCAGGACAGCCATGCCCTGCAAGATGAACATCCGGCCTTTGTTCAAAACTCCCATGGATAGGGCAAGTAATAATACTTTTCGTTTTGGCGTTTATATAATCAAAAAAAGCATAACTATACCGTTGCTGGTGGCGTTTTTTTGCTTTTTCAATAAAAATAATATTCTTGTTTTTCATTATATTTTAGTTTCTAAATGGTATTTTTTTGATTGTTTTTTGTTACTAAAATGATTTTTTAAATAGTGGTTACTTTTTCTAATTTAAATAAGTAATTATGTAATGGCAGAGAAAACAACGTAATTTTCAATCAGCTATGTTAGTTAACTAATATTCCTATCTGTAAAAATAAGTTAAAGATTATTAATGGTTAATTATGCTGATTTTGCACATTATAATGTAAATGTTAGGTTGCAACATCAACCACCAAAAATGGTAATCATTGTTTGCATTTATTTTAATGGCTATCGCAAAATTGTTCACGTAGATTTCATAACACATTCGGTAGGCCTAAACGTATTGAAAAATAAGCCTATTAGTGAAAATACTTATTATATATAACTTGGTTTTATATATTTAAGGAAGTGCAAAATTAATATTTTATTGTGATATGAAAATATTTGAAATATATATTCAGTTTTTATACAGGCTCAATGTGTAGCCTGATATAAACAGAAAATAATTAATGATTTTATATTTTCTGTAATAAACATTGCAAAACTAAGGAGTCATAATAATTACGATACAGTCGGTGTAGAGGATTTAAATATGAAAGCAGACTCAGGTTGTAACGATATTATTTCTGCAGCAAAAAGCATATTACTCGGACAGTTAATACTTGGATTTTTATTTATAATATTAATTTGTATTACAAAAAATACGTTTGGTGTGAAATCTGCAATTATAGGTGTGGCGATTGCGATTATTCCTTCATTGCTCGGACTTGGTAGTGCGGCATATAAATTGAAGATGAATAGAGACATTAGTATCAGATATTTAGCCAAGCTTAACTCATTAGTTAAATGGGTTTATACCGCGTTAATGATACTCGCTGTGGTTCGTTTTATACCCGTCGATAACAAAATTATGCTATTGGCGTATAGCGTTACATTTTTAGGGTGCTTTTTAACTCCGATACTTAACAAACCTCAATTTAGGATGACGTAAGGTGGAATCAGTAACTACCGCTCACGATTATATTGAGCACCATCTAACATTCTTCACTGTGGGTAAGGGTTTTTGGAGCATTAACATTGACTCCATGCTCATGGTTTGGTTGTTAGGTTTACTGTTTATCGGTGTCTTTCGATATGTTGCTTCACGAGGAACCAGTGGTGTTCCGGGTAAGTTGCAATGTTTCATTGAGATCACTTATGAATTTGTAAATGACCTTGTTAAGGAAATTTTTCAAACTAAAGATAAGTTAATAGGGCCATTGGCTTTAACTATTTTTGTTTGGGTTTTCTTAATGAATACCATTGACTTACTACCGGTTGATTTTATTCCAGCACTTGCTCGTCTACTTGGTTTTGAGCATTTCCGTGAATTACCTTCAGCGGACGTCAATGTGCCGATGTCGATGGCGCTTGGTGTATTTATGTTAATCATAATTTATACACTAAAAGCAAAAGGACTTAGTGGCTTTATTAAAGAACTCACTACACAACCTTTTGAAAGTCCATGGCTTTACCCTGTGAATTTAGTTTTGGAGTTAGTGACATTAATATCAAAACCAATTTCTCTCGGTCTTCGGTTGTTCGGCAACATGTACGCAGGTGAAATGATTTTCATCCTAATAGCATTGATGCCGTGGTGGATGCAGTGGGCACTTAGCGTTCCATGGGCATTATTCCACATTCTTATTGTGTTCCTTCAAGCCTTTATCTTCATGGTACTAACCGTTGTGTACCTTGCGATGGCAACAGAAGAACATTAATAAACTAAGTTCGATTTACGTTTTAACTATTTAATAATTTTGGAGTCATTCATGGATATTGTAAGTGCAGTTCTTTATGTTGCTGGTGCACTACTGATTGGTTTGGGCGCTGCAGGTGCGGCGGCTGGTATTGGTAACTTAGCAGGTAAATATCTTGAAGGTGTTGCACGTCAACCTGATCTTATGCCGATGTTACGTACGCAGTTCTTTATCATGATGGGTCTTGTCGATGCGGTTCCTATGATTGGTGTTGGTATTGGTCTTTACATCATCTTTGCTGTGGCTTAATAGCTAAAACTACCGTTATTTATCATAACGTTATTTAAATAGTGAGGATGGTATGAATTTAAATGCAACCATGCTTGGTCAAGCAATCTCCTTTGTGATTTTTGTTTGGTTATGTATGAAATATGTCTGGCCGCCGCTTACTGCGCTAATAGAACAACGCCAGCGTGATATTGCAGATGGGCTTATTCATACTGAAAACGCAGCGAAAGAACTTGATATCGCAAAAGCGAATGGTGCCAAAGTTCTTGAAGATGCGAAGAAAAGTGCGAGTGAGTTAGTTGAGCAAGGTAATAAGCGTCGAGCACAAATTATCGAAGATGCCCATGCAGAAGGCGAGAAAGAGAAAGCCCGTCTTGTAGCGCAAGGTCAAGCAGAGTTAGAAAGCGAACGTAATCGCATTCGTCAGGAACTACGTGCTGAAATGTCCGATATGGTCATTGAAACAGCAGAGAAACTGATTAATCGCAATTTGGATACTGATGCTAACCGCGATCTCGTTAATAAACTTATCACGGATATGTAAGCGGAGAGCACATTATGTCAGATCCACTAACCATTGCTCAGCCCTATGCCAAAGCTGCATTTGATTATGCAGTTGCTAATCAGGCATTGGAACAATGGGAGCAAATGTTGACCATCGCAGCAACGGTTGCTAGTCAACCAATCATTGCTCAACAGATTGAAGACAGTGAACAGTTTGGTGCTAACGATTCAGCAGCGTTTACTGACATGTTCTTGGGCGTTTGTGAAGGTCTACTGGATGAACATGGCCAGAATCTGATCAAAGTAATGGCTGAGAATGGACGTCTAAATGTGATCGTTCAGGTTGTTGAATTGTTTCGTGAGCTTAAAGATGATTATGAACGCATGGTTACTGCGCATGTCACCACAACTGAGCCATTAAGCATTCAACAACAAGCCAATTTAGTACAGGCGCTGCAGAAAAAATTAAATCGTAGTGTTGAGCTTGATTGCCACATCGATGAAACGCTAATAGGCGGCATACTGATCAACGCTGGAGAACTGGTGATTGACGGCACGCTTAAAAGCTCTATCAACCGACTCGCAACGAGCCTTCAGGCGTAATAGGTAATAGATATGCAACTAAACTCGAACGAAATTAGCGATTTAATTAGACAACGAATCGCAACCTTCAACGTGACAAGTCAAGCACGTAACGAAGGGACTATCGTCTCTGTAAGCGACGGTATTATTAATATCAATGGTCTTGCTGATGTTATGCAAGGTGAGATGATTGAACTTCCTGGCAACCGTTATGCGTTAGCACTTAACTTAGAGCGTCACTCTGTAGGTGCGGTAGTGATGGGCCCTTATGCTGACCTTGCAGAAGGCATGAAAGTAACAGGTACAGGTCGTATTCTTGAAGTTCCTGTAGGTAAAGGTTTATTAGGGCGTGTAGTTAATACCCTTGGCCAACCTATTGATGGTAAAGGCGCTATTGATAATGACGGTTTCGCACCGGTAGAAATCATTGCTCCAGGTGTTATTGACCGTAAATCGGTTGATCAGCCTATTCAAACAGGCTACAAAGCAGTTGATGCAATGGTACCAATCGGCCGTGGTCAACGTGAACTTATTATCGGTGACCGTCAAACAGGTAAAACAGCGATGGCGATTGATGCCATTATCAACCAGAAAGATTCTGGTATTTATTCTGTTTATGTTGCGATTGGTCAAAAAGCGTCAACTATTGCGAACGTAGTACGTAAATTAGAAGAAAATGGCGCCCTACAAAATACTATCATCGTGGTTGCTTCTGCTTCAGAAGCTGCAGCACTACAGTACCTAGCACCGTATGCTGGTTGTACGATGGGTGAATATTTCCGCGACCGCGGTGAAGATGCACTAATTGTCTATGATGATTTGTCAAAACAAGCAGTAGCTTACCGCCAAATTTCACTATTGCTTAAGCGTCCACCAGGCCGTGAAGCCTTTCCTGGTGATGTTTTCTACCTTCACTCACGTCTACTAGAGCGTGCATCACGTGTAAATGCTAACTATGTTGAGCGTTTCACTAATGGTGAAGTAACAGGTAAAACTGGTTCATTAACTGCGCTGCCAATTATCGAAACTCAAGCAGGTGACGTATCAGCTTTCGTACCCACTAACGTAATTTCAATTACTGACGGTCAAATTTTCCTTCAGACTAACCTGTTTAATGCAGGTTTACGTCCAGCGGTAGATCCTGGTATTTCAGTATCGCGTGTAGGTGGTGCAGCTCAGACTAAAATCATCAAGAAGCTGTCAGGTGGTATTCGTACCGCGCTAGCACAGTACCGTGAATTGGCAGCATTTGCTCAGTTCTCATCTGATCTTGATGATGCAACACGTAAGCAGCTTGATCATGGTGAAAAAGTAACGGAATTGATGAAGCAAAAGCAATATGCACCGATGTCAGTTGCGGAGCAAGCACTTGCTATTTTCTCTGCTGAGAAAGGGTATTTAAACAACGTTGAGTTATCTCAAATTGGTGTGTTTGAAGAGGCATTAATGGCGTTTGCTAAGAGCCAACATGCTGAGTTGCTTGCATCAATTAATGAATCAGGTAATTACAACGATGATATCGAAGCAAGTCTGCATCAGCTTCTAAAAACATTCGTTGATACGCAGTCGTACTAAGTAACGAGAATACTTTCCGTCCAAACGACGCAGTATGAATGTAGATAGGAGCTAACCATGGCAAATGCAAAAGAGATCCGCACTAAAATCGCTAGCGTACAAAATACGCAAAAGATCACTAGTGCAATGCAAATGGTTGCCGCAAGTAAGATGCGTAAAGTTCAACATAACATGGAAGCTACCCGCCCTTACGCAGAGAATATGCGTAAGGTGATCGGACACTTAACTTCCGGTTCGTTGGAATATAAGCATCCCTATCTTGAAGAGCGTGAAGTAAAACGAGTCGCTTACATCATCATTTCCTCAGACCGAGGATTATGTGGTGGTTTGAACATTAATTTGTTCAAGAAAGCCATGGCCGATATGCGCCAATGGCGAGATCAAGGGGTTGATGTAGATACCACCTTGATCGGTTCAAAAGCAATTTCGTTTTTTCATCGCTTCGGCAACGTAATTGCACAAACATCAGGTATTGGTGATGAGCCAAAATTAGAAGATATTTTAGGCCCGGTTAATGCCATGTTGGAGTTTTTCGACGAAGGCAAAATTGACCGCTTGTTCCTGGTTTACAACCAATTTGTAAACACCATGGTGCAAATGCCAAAGGTAACCCAGCTGTTACCTAACCCGGAACTTGAAGAGACTGCATCTGAAGATGCGAATAAAGCAAGTCGCTGGGATTATATCTATGAACCTGATCCTAAACCGATCCTCAATGAATTGATGCTTCGTTATATCGAATCACAAGTCTACCAAGGCACCGTTGAGAGTATCGCTTGTGAACAAGCAGCACGAATGGTTGCAATGAAAGCTGCAACAGATAATGCGGGTGAGCTGATTAATGATCTTCAGCTTGTATATAACAAAGCCCGTCAAGCAGCAATTACCCAAGAGCTAAGTGAAATCGTAGCTGGGGCACAAGCCGTTTAAACAGAATTTTAAGGACATCAAATGAGTATTGGTAAGATTGTCAAAGTCATCGGCGCTGTCGTTGACGTTGAATTTGATCAAGATAGCGTGCCTCGAGTATATGATGCGCTTACCTTAAGTGATAGTGAGCATGCAGCATTAGTATTAGAAGTGCAGCAGCAAATTGGTAGCGGTGTTGTTCGTTGTATTGCAATGGGTTCATCAGACGGTCTTCGTCGTGGTTTAGAAGTGGTTAATACTAATGCGCCAATTTCTGTACCGGTAGGTGAAGAGACCCTCGGCCGTATCATGAACGTATTGGGTACCCCAATCGATGAGTGTGGTGAAATCGGTGAAAAGAAAAAATATGCTATTCACCGTGCTGCACCTTCATATGAAGATCAATCAAACAGCTCTGAATTACTAGAAACTGGCGTTAAGGTAATTGACCTTATTTGTCCGTTTGCGAAAGGCGGTAAAGTGGGTTTGTTTGGTGGTGCGGGTGTAGGTAAGACCGTTAACATGATGGAGCTTATCAACAACATCGCCAAAGCACACTCAGGTCTATCAGTATTTACCGGTGTCGGCGAACGTACTCGTGAAGGTAATGACTTCTACTTCGAGATGAAAGAAGCCGGAGTGCTTGATAAAGTTGCCATGGTTTACGGTCAGATGAATGAGCCCCCAGGTAACCGTCTACGTGTAGCGCTAACTGGTTTAACTATCGCAGAAAGTTTCCGTGATGAAGGCCGTGATGTTCTTTTATTTATCGATAACATCTACCGTTACACACTTGCGGGAACGGAAGTATCTGCATTGTTAGGCCGTATGCCATCAGCGGTAGGTTACCAACCAACATTGGCTGAAGAAATGGGTGTACTACAAGAGCGTATTACCTCAACTAAAACAGGTTCTATCACCTCTATTCAAGCGGTATATGTACCAGCCGATGACTTGACTGACCCATCACCAGCAACAACCTTTGCTCACTTAGATGCAACCGTTGTACTGTCTCGTAATATCGCTGCATTAGGTCTATACCCTGCGATTGACCCATTGGATTCAACTTCACGTCAGCTTGATCCATTGGTTGTTGGTCAGGAGCACTATGATGTTGCTCGTGGTGTGCAGACAGTACTTCAGCGTTATAAAGAATTAAAAGATATTATCGCTATCCTTGGTATGGATGAGCTATCTGAAGAAGATAAGCAAACCGTATCGCGTGCACGTAAGATTGAACGTTTCTTAACGCAGCCTTACCACGTAGCGGAAGTATTTACCGGTCAAAAAGGTATTTTCGTTTCTCTTAAAGAGACTATCGCAGGCTTTAAAGGTTTATTAAGCGGCGAGTATGATGATATTCCAGAACAAGCATTCTTGTACTGTGGTGGCATTGAAAATGTACTTGAAAAAGCGAAAACCTTATAAGGCTTGAGGAGGCATTATGGCTATTGGCGTTACCGAGAACACGTTCCAGCTTAATATCGTAAGTGCTGAAGGACCGTTGTTCTCTGGTCCAGCTCACGCGCTGGCAGTTTCAGGCTCCGATGGTGAGTTGGGTATTCGCCCTGGTCACTCTCCTTTATTGAGCCGACTAAAACCTGGTGTAGCAAGCTTTGTCACAAATCTGAAGGATCCTGAAGAAATCCTTTATATTTCTGGCGGTATAGTTGAAGTTCAGCCCAACGTAGTAACTGTACTTGCCGATACGGCAATGCATGGGAAGGACATCGATCAAGCCCGCGCTGATGAAGCTCGTCGCGCCGCTGAAGAAAACATCAACAGGCATGCTGATGATGTTAACTTCGCAATGGCGGAAATGGATCTGGCAAAAGCAATGGCACAATTACGTGCAGTTGAATTGACCCAGAAACAGATGCGTCGTTAAATCAGTTGGAATAAAACGCTAACCGTGTGTTATGGCTAAATCACCATAGCGATAACATGTGGTTATTGTCTTATGCTTACTGGTTCCCGTCTCTATAGGTCTCCAGCCTAATACCAAGGGACAAAGTAATAGATATACAGGATGTTATTTATTATTGGTGAACGTAAGTTTACCGTCACTATCTAAAGCCCCTGCTCTGTACCGAGAGCAGGGGCTTTTTTTGTGTTTTTTAATGTTTGAGCGTGAATTGATGTTTCATAGATCTTGTTTAATAGTAGAGGATTATTTTTTTCTAAATCGTAATAACATTTTAGACAAAAGAATAAAAAATCTTTATTCGTTAATAATTTTATAGCGTCAATTTTTATTACACATAAGAATTTCAAATCCATATGTTCATTTAACACCGAATCAGGCTCAGTAATTGTTGCTACTGCTTCAAAGCCAAGGGAGAGTGCTAATTTTAAAAAATAGTCAGTACGAACATAAGAAAAGACATATTTTAGGCTGTCATTTTTAATAAGAGTATCAAATAAGCATAAGGAACATAGTCTATAAAAATCTCTAGTTGATGATATTTGTTCTAATAATAAAATGCTATTTATTTCACCATCAATGTTTTTTTTATATAATTGGCTCCAGCTATCATAATGACCATAAGTAAATATTTCGTTATTTGTATATAAATGTATAAAAAAAGCTTGCACTTGATTATCTAAATACCAAGTTCCTATATTGATTGGCCATTTATCGATTAGAGAAAGATACCCAATGTCTTGTTTTTCTAAAAAATCAGTTATATTTTTACCAAGATTATGTTTTTTATTTGAAAAATCAAAAGATATTTTTTTTGAGTTATTTAAACTATTTATTTCCTTATATCTATTAAGTTCTATTCCAAATCTAATGTTCATTGATTTTTCTATTTTGGTCTTTATATTAAAATCATTAATTGAATATATATAGGGTACAAGTAGCTTTAGCTTTCGCATAATTCTTACTTTTTTTTCCAACGAAGGTGAGGTTTTTTCATTCTCCCAACGACTTAAAGTAACCACATCTAATTTAGATAAAAAATCATCATTTAACGTTAGTATGTCAACAAGATCATTTTGAGATAACTCATTGTCATTTCTGTGTTTTTTTATAAGCGTAATAAAATTATCTTGCACTTTTTACCTCTAACATAAGATAAGCATAGTATTAACATAAGTAATATTAATGCTAATTACATGTGAAAATCAAATGTTTTAGTTATAATTTATAGCATTAAATTATCTCTTAAATTAAGGATGCTATTACGATGCGATATGCATAAGGGTAAGGTGTGTTTACTAACTCTAATGGTTGATTTTATATGTGTAGTCAAAAAATTGTAATAACAAAAGATACTATAATTGATGGTCTGAGTAATAATTTTTTCACTAATAATTATCAACCAATTTATAATGTAGAGGATAACTCACTGAATGGTGTTGAAGTTTTATTAAGATATAAAAGCCCATGTTTAGGGGATGTCAGCCCTGATATTTTTATCGCAAGTGCAGAACGAGATAATTTAATTAGTGAACTTTTTTTCTTTTCCGCTAATCAAGCGATAAAGGATTTAACCTATAACAATAGGCTAAAAAAAATATCTATTAATATTTCTCCAAGTACATTAAATGTTCCTTACCTATACCAGTGGTTAGATAATAAATGTAAAGAAAATTGTATTCCAAACAAAAATATAACGTTAGAAATAACAGAAAATGTTGAATATATTGAAACAAAAACATCATTAGAAAATATTGAAAAATTAAATTTTCTCGGCTTCGGCCTATCTATAGATGATTTTGGTACTGGATATTCTTCTTTGTCTCGGTTAAGAGCCATACCATTCACTGAGCTGAAAATAGATAAAATGTTTATTGAAAACATTACTACAAATTATTCAGATAGAAAAATAATAGAGCATTTAGTTGATTTAACACAAAGCATGGGGTTACAAACGGTTGCTGAAGGTATAGAAAATTTAGAAACCTATCGCATAGTTAAAGAGTTGGGTGTAAATTTATGCCAGGGTTATTTCTTTCATAAACCAATGGCTATAGATGATATTTTAAATGTATCAATCTAGCTATATTTCAATGCTCAATTGAAAAACAAAACAGAGTTAGACTTTTAGCTTTAAGTCGTTTTTAAGTTGCCAAGTAAAACTGTACACCTTTATAGGTGTTTACATTAAGCTGCTGCTTCCATCATTACTGGCAATAAGTAGTTGTTATAACTATGACTCCGCTTGATACTGCAATATATTTGAGCATGTCCCTTTCTGCTTCTGCATAATTATTTGGGCATCTACTCTGTTTTGAAACTTCTCAAAAATCGTTCCATTGGGGCATTATCCCAACAATTTCCTCGTCGACTCATATTTTGAGTTAATTGGTATTTCCACAATGTTTACTTGAATTGAAGGCTGGTGTAATGACAACCTTGATCTGAATGAAATATCACATTTTATAGTCGGCCACGGCTTTCATAAGCCATTTGAAGAGAAATCACTGTTTGGGCTATCTGAGTTATGCTTAACCCACATTATTCGAGCAAATAGATCCATAACAGCGGTTAAATATAGCCATTTATTACCCGCCCAAACGTACGTCACATCGCCATACCAAACTTGATTTGCCGCTTTAACATTAAATTTTCTATTTAATAAGTTCGGGGCTATTTTAGAGACGTCATCAGATATTTTATATTTATTCGGCTGGTTACTTATAATACTGGGCTCTTTCATTAAGCTAGTAGCTTTATAATACCCTCTTGGATTAGCTGGTTAGCTATTGTCCTTGCACCCGCAGAGCCTCTACTACGAGGTATTTCAAATAGCTTACATCATGGTTTTTTTCATTATGTACGCCATTTTAATTTTAAGAGTATTTTATCTTATTTAGGTGTACAAGTTCATTAAGCCATAACATTTATTAAAATTAGTAAATGTAAAACAGTGTAACTTTTATCTCATTTTAGATGAGGGGAGGTATTGCTCTGTTGTTGTTTTTATAATATATCTAATCTAAAAGTTAATGACAAATGAAAAATAAAAAGTGCTAAGTATATAATACTTAGCACTTTTTTATAGTTTCTATCATATTTACCACAACGTATGTAATTCAAATGACAACCATTTTTGAAAATGGCTTATTATGTATGGTTAATATTTTAATTGTTAGTTAATTTAACATTTGAAGTCGTCTATCTGAGCTAATAACTGAGGGGTTGTAATTTTCAATTCAGTGCGACTTTGTAAGCAAAAGAACAAGAAGTCTTTATTTGATAATAACTTAATGGCATCTATTTTAATTACTGTTGTGTGCTTTAAAATAACTTCATTGCAGGGGGGGGGGCTGATAAATCACCCATGGTAGTAATTATATCCCCGCCAATAGCTAAAAATAACTTTAAATAACACTTAGTATTTGCAAATGCAAATACATAGTCAATATGGTTGTTATTTAAAAGTGTATTGAATGCACTTAATAAGCATAATTTGTAAAAAATTTTCGTTGAAGTTACCTGCTCAAGAAGAATGATTGAATTTATATTATTGTAATTGTAATTGTAATTGTTATATATGTTTTCGTTAACAAATGCATGAATGAAAAATGCTTCTGTTTTCTTATTTAAAAACCAGTGTCCAATACTTAATGTTGGGGAAGGATCTATGTTGATAATTTCTATAGTTTCAGGCATTAAATATTTTTCTATATGCGCATGTAAGTTTTTCTTATCTGAAATGTGCTCAAATTGTATATTCTGTGTTGTATCGATTCCGTTGAGTTTTTTATATCGCTCATATTCAATTCCAAAATGGATGTTAAGTGATGCATCTATCTTAGTAGTTTTGTCAAATCCACGTATACTATCTATATATTGAGTGAGCAGGTTAAGTGTTCTCATAATATTCATTTTTTTTTCAATCGATGGTACGGTTTTACCATTTTCCCAGCGGCTTAATGTAACCGTATCTAATTTTAGTAAAAAATTATTAGATGAAATAAACATATCGACAAAATCATTTTGAGATAAATTATTATCAATTCTATATTGTTTAAGTAAACTTTTAAAATTATCTTTCATACCCGACTATATCTTAAGATGATTAAAAAGGCGCTTAGGATGCTATGAGTGCATATAAAAAGCAAATGTTTTATTAGATAATATTATTTAATATTTTCGATTGGATATTTTTTATCTATATAATGTAATGTGATTTTTATTTTTATCTAATTAATAATAGCATCAGTTATTTGATGTGTTTTAATATGCTATTACTATAGGGCTTGTTTTTTGAGAAAATAAAAAAGAATTTTGTTTGTTGTTGATTTCTTTGTTTTTTATCAATGTACTGAGTGTTTTTTAATAAGAGTTGAATTATGTTTATAAAAATAATGTAGTATATAATATGTATCTTATCTGTATGGTTTTATAATAGTAGATTAATATATAAATGAAGATAAGGATTTATGGGGTGATTTCTTTGAGGTTAATTATTATGTGTGCCAAAGGCATCATTATTAATAAATTATACTTTAAATGAACTTATTGAATAATTAGTATCCGAAATTTTTATCGTTGAGTATATTTGTTGTCACATTAGATAAATATGTACTATATATTTATCCAATGATATTATGGTCATGAATTATAGCTGTATATGGTAATGGAAAAGCATGAGCAAATTCAGGCTTGTAATGGTATTGATTTATTATATTGTTGAAATTTATAGAAATAAAGAGATAGATATTGCAACACAATAGATGTTATTAAAATGATAATAATATATTATCGTTTGTGACGATGGATATTACCACTTAATATAAATACTATAAAGGTAATGCAATTAAGTTGCGAAATGAATAATTAAACTAATAAATAGTCATCTAAAGAAAAATCCGAGAATATTTATATTCTCGGATTTTTTTATGGATATATTTAATATTATTAATGACTGAAATACCGTCTGATTTATTACTTTTAGAGTTAATGGGTGACGTTTACGCATCTTAACTGAATATAACGATGAGAGGGGTGATGGGTCGAGCAATGATATATTACAAATAGATATGATATGAATAATTCGGCACGTTCAAGAGCTATGACAGCTGAGCTGATGAAAAATTGTGGTTAATTTAAAAATGCTATGAATGTTAGCAGTGATGTGGACTTTGAATGAGTTGCTGCTCTTAGTTTGAAAGATTCAATGGAATCTTTTATTAGTGGAGTCTCTGAACTAAGTCTACTTGACTAATTTTGTTCAAAAAATGAATTTAACTAACTAACTAACTAACTAACTAACTAACTAACTAACTAACTAACACCAGTCATCAGTACGAATACTAAATTAATCATCTGCCATGCATAGTAATCGTCGGTCTCATTTATAATTTATTAGTTATCAAGTGTTAGGATTTAGTTTTAATGGCAGTTCATTGGTATCATATTTTTATTTCCTTGGTTTTTTATTTAAATTTTTCTATAAATAAAAAAGCCGTTCACCTTAAGTGAACGGCATATAAAATATATATTTCAATAGATTATGGTGTTATTTTATTTTAAGTAAAACGAGATAATATCACTCTTGGCTTTTAAGTTAGTTTTTTGACCAACATGAAGGAAAAGTATACGTTTCTGGAACATACGCTGATTGTTGAAGAAAAGTAGTCGTAGTAGTTGATTGATTTACATATGTTGTAACCTTTGGATCTGCATTTGCATACCCTAATCCGTAGTTTCCTACATATTCGGTTCTACCATCCTGTTTCCACATCCATTCAACAAAATCTTTTGCAGGACGATATTCAGCCGATGGTATTAAGAATGCTGTACGAGTTGCAGTTCCACGCTGTGGTTTGATATTATTAGCACCAACTACCCAATTATCTCTTCCATCAACTTTAAGCTTCGACATGGCATCACAAGCAAGCTGCAATTTTTCTAACCAATTTTTTCTATGACTATACGTTGTATTCTTGTCACCCCATCTTATTGTTTGAAATTTAGTTATTCCTTTTCCAACCTGCTTGCTTCCAAGGGAGTGTATCTTTTCTTTTTTCATACCTAATATGGTTAACATATTATTCGATAATGCAGTTGAGAATGCTTCAGTACCACTAGCATCATACCCCTTCTTTGGGTGTAAGATTAAAATACAACTTAATTCATCGGCTACTGGTGGGGTAACGGTTAGAGGGCATAGCGAAACTCCTAAAATAAGTTTAGTTTTAGTGCTTGGTGCAATTATATCTGATATCTCTAGTGTTGCAGCAATAGCATGTGCATTACTTTTTTTTGTTACAGTAATGGTATTACCGCTAATTGATACTGATAAATATGTTGAAGCTAAGGCGGTATCAATTAATATACCATCAACACTTAAAGCTTCAAATTTGTACGTCAGATTATAATCATCGGCTGGAAGGAAAATGGAATCACCTGCTGTTTTTGACGTAATATAAATTTTTGTTGGTGTGTTAAATAATCCACTATAGTAAGGGTCCAAAAATTCCCATCCATGAGCAGTAAGATCATTCGTACATGAAAAATAACCGTCAGAAACAGATGCTGTACTGCCTGTTTCAAGGCTTATTGCATTAGCATCATGGGTTAAGTATTTGATGCCACTATGCCAACGATAATCAGTTTGGAATATTGGCATATCCGCTAATACATTGGTTCGCATCGCCTTTAATTCAGCAAGTGATGCTAATTTCATTCCTTTTGTTTTACAGTAAGCTTCTGCCAAATCTTTGCTGAAAGTTGGATATAAACCAGTGTAACCAGTAAATCCTAGCTCTTTATAGGAATCAGTATAAACGCCATCAATTACTGATAATTGGTTGAAAGTTAATGGGGGAGTGAAAGTAAGGTTCTGAACACTATCAACTATTGATTTATATTCATTAACATCAAATGTTAATAGACCAATGCCATACCCACCATTATGATCTGAAACTATATAAGTAATAACTTCTTTTCCTGATGAACCTGGTGTATAGAGGAAAGAGTGAGGAGAATCAATAATTACTCTTCCTGTTATTGATTTTGTGTCAATTAGTTGAATATCATCTCCATCAGGATCAGATATATAAGACGATATATCAATAGGAATATCAACTTCTCTTCTATCTAAAGCATCTATTCTTTGATCTAGTGCTATTGGACTATGGTTACTTTCTTGACCTATGGCGATATAAATAATACCTGGTCTTGCTATGTTTTTAATCGAATCAATTTCAGTGTAGAAAATTCTTACCGTACCAGTTGTTGCCGCAGGAGCTTGATATTTTATTGATGATGCATCTACACCTGCAATCATACCTATATCTGAAGAGCCTGTATCACCAATTAAATAGACAGATGTTGGATCAATCTCAAAACCAGATTCAATTAATAAATCTTTACTATTTAAAGTTAATAAACCACCTTCTATTACAGTACGTGAAACGGGAGGAAGAAAGTCTCCTCGAGTATAATCTTTTGTTACAACAACCTGAACGATAGCTTCGCTTGTTCCTTTATATTGTGATGATGCTGGTTTCACATTATATTTAAAGCGACAAACATTTTCGCTATCAGTTGTGGTGACCTTAAATGTTAAACCTTCTATATCATTTTCATTGAAAGAACACTTATTATCAATGCTTTCAACACTTTCTATTATTAAACTTTGGTTATTTTCTGCCGTTACTTTGTTTCTAAGATCTACAACTTGTGTATTTTTTATTGGAGCAAAAGTTAGTAAGTCCTGAGCATTTATTGCGACAATTTCTTGTGGCAATTGTTCTTCATTTTCACCACCACACCCTATAAGGAATAGTGGTAATAAAATAAAAATTAAGCACTTTTTTATATTAAACATGTAGCCTCACTTATAAATAAAGCTGATTCAAAAAAGAGTGAACGGAAATCTGTTCCCGTTAGTATAAATAAGTCTTAAATTATTATTTATACATTAAATATCATCATGGTTAACGAAACATTAAATAGATGCTGGCGCGATTATAATTAAACCTATCGATCCTTATTAATAGCAATTTTTAATCCCTATTTTTTTAAATGCTATTAATTCTGTTTCTTATTGATATTAATATGTGATTCATCGGTTACATGGTGTAACTGAATAATTAAAACGTTTAATAATATAAGACGTTTAACGGAGTTAGTCTCAATGAATAAATTATTATTAGCAACAGTGTTGGCAGCGACATTTGGTTTCTCTGCAGTATCTCAAGCGGCTGTACCAGCTACTATTCCAGCAGCAGCAGCAACAGCACCTACACCAGGAGCTGGTGATGTTTCATCTGCTTTTCTTGAGTGGAGCGGTTTTGCTAAGGTTATTCCTGGTAACGACATCGTAATTACTGGTGCTCGTTCTGGTGCTGTTGAAGACGGTGTTCTAACTGTTAAAGGCGATGGTACGTTTGAGACAAAAACACCTATCATTCTAGAGTCTCGTTTGTACTGGGATCAAGGTTCAGGTTCTAAAACGGCTGGCGATTTATTCGCTACAAACTGGACAGTGGATGCTGATGGTATCACTGCTACTTGGGGTGCGAACTCTACAGCAGGTATGGATATTAAAATGACTGATATTGCATCAGGTACAGAGCTAACGTCTAAAGCTGGTGCTAACGGAGTTTCAACTGTTACTCTAAGTGTAAACAGTGTATCGCCTGTAACTTCAGCTACGCCTCTGAACTTGCTTGAGCCTCTAGTTGTAAACGCTAATGTTCTAGCTACAGTAGCATAATATAATATTAAGATTAGGCATCATAGATGCCTAATCTTTTATTTTATCCAGCTGGTTAATGATTTTCAGGAGTGTCTTTTGTCTAAAGAAATGTTAATAGTGTTAATGTGCACTTTTTTTGCTAGTAATTGTTTTGCTAAGACTGAATTTCCTGTTGATTTTCTACTCCAAGCTGATGTAACACCATCTGCCGCAGGGTTTAAAATTAAATCAGTTGTGATATCGCCAAATAATTTTACTGTTATTTATGATGAAAGTCATGAACGTTTCCACGATATTAATTCTACATTAACTGTTAATACTGATATACCTTCAAGTCGACTTGAAAGTTTTTATTATGATATTAATCTTGTGGAAAACAATGCTTCTTGTTTACTACATAATGGGAAAACTATTTATTATGAACCGCCAGTATTAGCTATGACTAATAATGTGGGGGATCTCGTCGAAGTGAATAGTCGCAACCCGTTATTATGGCAAGAGTTTGATGATGTTGTGTCTGGAACACAAGCTAGTGTAAAAAAAATTAATCTTTCCTTTTCAAAAATACCTGTCACTGATTTTATTAATAATTATAAATATTGTGAAGGTAAAATGACGCTAATGGTTGGGCTATCGATATGAGAGAAAGTCATCTAGTATTAACTGTCTTTTTTTTATGCCTATACTCATCTGTGGCATATTCTGATGATTTGAAATATGACAACATCCCTGATGAATTTAAGGAAATGTTTAATGAGGAGAACAAAGTTGTAAAAGTTGTTTTTCCTTCTGGTGATTTTGGAAAACAAGCGTTAATTAGTTCATATAACAAAGTACGGTTGAATAAAAACGATAAGTTAGCAATTGATAATTTCAAAAAGCTATTGAAAAATAATAATATTAAAGAAAAATATGTAAGTAAGATATTATCTGATTTGCTATCTAACGAAGGGATAATGAACACAAATGAGTGTCAAGGAATACCAAGTTCTTGTATTGTATCTACAGATAGCTATGCTTTTTTCTATAATATTGACTCTAATATATTAAGAGTGTTTCTTTCTGAAAATATACTTAAAGAAAAAAAATCAAAAGTAGTATATGCATCAAATATAAATAATAATAATGCATTGATTAATAGTTCTTCTGTTTTTATTAATCAGTATGATGATGATACATCTTTAAATATATCAGATAATTTTGTTCAAGGATTTAAATATGGATATTTACGTTCTGATTTTAATATCAATACTAATAATGATGATGTATTTGATCTCAATGAATTATCTTATAGTGTAAATAAAGATAATACTGAATTAAAAGCTGGATATTTTTCAGATAATAATTCAATGAATGCAACAGATGTAATAGAGTCATTTACAGATTCTGATACTGTTGATATTTCTTTTGGCTCATCACGAAATCTGCTTATAAAATCGAATCAAGCATATAAGAAAGTTAATATTTATGTGCCTTCTGCTGGGTTATTATCCATACAAAAAAACGGTACGTATATTAAACAGTATGCGGTAAAAGCAGGCCAGCAAGAAATTTCATATAACGATTTACCCTCTGGTGTTTATGAAATTAGAGTTACAGTTAAATCAGGGAGTAATACATTCTTTGATAAAACATATAATATATATAATATAAAGTCAGCAATGTTATCAAAAGGCGATTTTGATTATCGTGTTCAGGTTGGTATGTTAGCTAATGGAGAGAATAATGAAGGGTACAACAATGATTATGATTCTCATAATGATGAATACGATGATGATTATAATGACTCTATTTATTCATCAGCTAAACTAGCATACGGATTATCTGATGGTTTGATTCTATCTGGAGCTATCACGTTATCAGAAAAGAATGATGTTATATTTCAGTCTGCGGTTGATTATACGTTCATTAATGGTTCTCAAGTTACCTATAATAATAAAATTTATAGTGAGGGATCTAATTTAAATTCTGTTAATTTATATTCATCATGGATTAATATAGGTTATGAGGAATATCATTTTGATGAAGATGATAAACTTGCTTGTTTTACTGAAAGTTGTAGCTCTCGAACCAATATTAATATAAATAAGTCCATGTTGTTAACTGGTTCTTTATCGACAGGATTGTACTATAATTATTATAAATATGAAGAAGGTAGCAATACATCTATAACTAATAACTATAATTATAATTATAATTCATCTAATAATTTTGATTTTGATATAACGTATAACAAAAATGATGGTAGAGTTAGTAGATATAACCAATTTGATGATGAATTTCAATTTAATTTCAGATATACAATAAATTTTGATAATAATAGCCAATTGTCTTTTAATACTAGTGCACAAGAAGATCAATTTAATGATTTTACTTCTGAATTTGATACTGGAGATTTATTACCTGACGATAATATTTCTTTTTCAGCATTAGCTAGGACTGCATTTGTAAAAGATAGAGATCAAACTAATGATACATCTTTAGATATTATGGGTGATTATCAAAATAATAATTTTGATGCGAATTATTATGGCTCTATATCAACAACAGGAACTATTCAGCAAAATATTGCATTTAATAATACTCAGGTAATTAATTCTGATGGTATTGATTTTACAAGAGAACGATCAGAAGCTTATCTTAAGTTAGATATTAAAAAATCAGATGATATTAAAGATAATGACACATATGGTATTCTTACTATTGAGCAAGATAATCGTCGTAAATATGATGTTAAGATTAATCAGAATAATAAAATCGTACCGCTAAAGTCATATTCTCAATATGACAATAAAATTGATACTGAATCATCATCTTTAGAAAATACAGGTAAGAATAGATCCAGCTTTTTTATTCATCCTGGTAGTGTAATGACGACTAATATGAATTTAACTAAAATTGTTTCTTTTGTTAGTGGTTTTAAAGATATTATTGATAAAGATATTTTAGACGTTGAATGTGTTGGTGAGGGTTGTGTTGATGTTGAAAATATTGACGGTAACATTTTTAAAATTGCAGTTAGATCTGGACAGCCTTTTGTTTTAAAGAATAAAGAAAAAGTATTAACTTGTTTAACACCTCAAGTTCGCGATATTAGTGTATTAAATATAGGTATGAATTACTGTATTCCAGAGGATAATGATCAACTGTTAGTTATAAATGATCCTCTAACTGGAAAAGACATGCGTTATGTTTATTTAGGTATATTTGAAACTAAAAATAAATGGCGATATGCATCTTTAGATAAGGATAATCAATACAATATTATTGAGAAGAAATTTGGAGATGATAAGAACTTAGTTTATGTATCTTATGATCAGGAACAAATAGTAAGTAATGATATAAAAGAAAAATTATCAGACATCATGTTAACGGCTGACGTACCGAAAGATACAATTTCGAATTATGTATTATTATTAAACCAGGATTGGAATTAGAAATGAAAAAATTGATATTATTAGTGTTATTATTTCCTTCAATATCACATGCAATTGCTATTGATACGATGCTAAAAGTTTCTGATGAACATGGTGCAGGCGTTTATACAGTTACAAATAATCAAGCTGATCCTGCATTTGTTAATGTTAAGTTGTCTAAGGTTGAAGTTAAAAGTGGCAAGGTGGTTAAGACACCTTATACTAAATCTAATTTATTAGAGTGGGATGCAACATTAACTCAAAATAAATTTATCCTTGACCCATTAATGGCGAAAAAAGTAGGTGTGAGAGCATTATGTGCTGAAGGCTGTAATCCTGATCACGATACTGTTTTTGCTGTTCAATTTACACCGACACCTTATTCTAAAAATGGGAAAATGAAAGGTGTTGCTATAAGTTATGGCTATGAAAGCATATTTGTTATTCCTGCTAAGAATAAAAAAATATCATATTCAATTGAAAAAAAGAATGAATATGCGCTACTTAAAAACACAAGTAATACAACTTTAGAAGTATTTTTTAATCAATGTTCTGCTATGTTTAAAGCAGATTGCAGTACTAAAGTTATTATGCTTCCAGGGAAAATAAGAAAACTATTATTACCTAAAAATGCAAGAAAAGGCATGATTGATGTATTTATTTCATCAATTGATGATACTTTTTATAAAAAAGAGGTTGTTGCAAATGATAAGAAAGTTATTTTTAATAAAGTTATTAAATAATAAAAAACTTTTATTATTAATAGCGATGTATTCTTCAAATTGTTTTTCTTTTATTCTCGATGGTGAACTGACAGGTAGCGATCTTAAATTTAAAAATGTGGTTTCTAGTGTTTCCTCTGCTAGTTATAAAACATTAGCTAGCTGGGAGCCTGAAACTAACTTATTACCAGCAACTTCTTGGTCACCGGGGTTTAAATACGAGAGTAAAAATATCAGCTTGGTAGGGCCTAGTGGTGTAAAAGTCAATATCAGTGATGCAATTACGATTGTTGGCCTTGAATATAAAGCAAGCAATACATTAAAGGAGGACACTTTAAAATCACCAATAACTAAATGTGATTCGTTTGGAATTAGTGGTAGTACTACTTTTGTTGTTAATTCAACGGGTTCTACTGTATGTTCTGGTTCTGTTTTAAAAAGTAATAATGCAATGCCTTATCATTTTATTCGGCCTATATTATCTATCGATAAAACGAAAATAATTGATGCTTTTGATAATTTACCTACAGCAGATAGACGAGAAGGTATATATAGTTTTAATTTTGGATTTACATATCCTTATGGTTTTGTTATGCCTTTATCTGGAGTCCAGACGTGGCAAAATAAATTTAAAAACTTAGTGATTAATATAAATTACAAACCGGGCTATTTGATGGATGTTCGATTAGAAAAGCCTGGTATACACAAGTTTGATTTTGATATTAGTAAAACAGACAGTGCTTTTCTCGAAGGGATTGCAATGTTTAATGTTATTGCAACGGGGTCTTTTTCTACTGGGTTAGTCTTAAATATACCTACGGGTAATGATTTTAATTTAAAGCATATTAACGGAAAGTTAGGTGCTGCAGATATTCCATTAAATATTGTTTGTCCTAAATGTGATGTTCAAGAGCTAGTAAAAGATGGTAAAGAGCAAGTATCAACGATTAAAATTAAAGTTAGCGGCTCTAAAGTTAAATTACCAATTTTAGTTAAAATAAAAAAAGAAAGGCAAGATGTGGCCCTTGGACGATATTATGGTAATTTTACATTTACTTTTGGGTTAGATATATAATTAAGTTTATTTTTATTTAAATACGACTAGTAGATATTGTTCTCTATGAATTATTTATAGTTAATACTTTCAAATGAATAACTTTTAGGTAACGGTGTGTCAATAAAAAAGCATCAATTAAGAAAGCGGGTAAATAAAAGATTCCAAGCGGCCTATGATACGCATGGGTATTTATCGTTATGTTCTATTATTAATTCAAATTTACAGAAAAAAAGAAAGCAAAAAAATACTATAAAGCCTAAGAAAATATATGCTTTTAAGCAATATGAAGAAAATAGGATACATATTAAATTATTACCTCAACAACTAAATATTGCAATCTATAAGAAAGCATCAAATAGCTGATGGTAATAGTTGTGAACAACCAAGCCACAATAGGCAATATATCGCCTATTGTGGCTTGGTTATTTATTGGAAAATATATATTAATTTTATAGAGTTAAATTTTAAAATACCTCGCGACACAATGCATTAAGGCTATTGTTTACAAATAAGTCAATAAAAGTAATTTGCTATTAATAAAATCATCAATTGTGAGGGCTAAATCACAGTTATGAATGATAAAAGATAGTTTATGAGTATATATGTAACATTAGTCGGTAAAATCCTTTAAATAGCCACACATATAACAAGGCTAACTAAAGGATCATACTTATGAAAAAACGCTATATTGCTCTAATTGCTGTTATCGGCATTATTATTGGTTGGGTAACCTTAGGGGGTACACAAGCTGTACTTCATGCAACCTCTAGCACTGAATTTTGTGTGTCGTGCCATACGATGCAAAAACCACTCGCTGAATATCAAGGTTCCGTTCACTTCAGTAATCAAAAAGGCATTCGTGCAGAATGTGCAGACTGTCATATTCCTAAAGATCCTATTGATTATTTAATTACCAAGGTTCGAGCTTCTAAAGACATCTATCATGAATTTGTTACCGGTAAAATTGATACAGATGCCAAATATGAAGATCATCGCTTAGCAATGGCTGAAACAGTATGGGGACAAATGCGTGAAAACGATTCAGCTACTTGTCGTTCTTGTCATAGTCTTGATGCGATGGAAACCTATGACCAATCAGCAAGTGCACAGAAAATGCATTTATATGGTAAAGAAAATAATCAAACCTGTATTGACTGTCATAAAGGTGTTGCCCACTTTGCACCGCAAGCTACGTTAGATACCTCCGCTTTTGATCACCTTTTTGACATGGCTAAAAATACTAAAGCAGACGCAGTAAAAGTTTATCCAATTGAAACCATTAAAATGGCTGATCTTGCGACGATTAATCCAACCGTTGAATTAACCACTGTCGCGCATAAAGATAACCAGCGTACGGTTATGGTTTCTGGTTACCAAATGAAAGGTGCAGAATCTGTTATCTACATGGGTGAGGGTCAACGTTCAATTATCGCGACCTTAACGGATGCGGGTATTAAAGCATTAAAATTAGGTGAGGCTAAAACTGACGCTTACGGTAATCAATGGCGTAGTGCTGAACTAACGGGCACAATTGATGCTCCTGTTCTTGCTTCTAATCAACCGTTATGGGATTACGCAGAAGAATTGGATAACGTTTACTGTGCAACTTGCCACGCTAAAATTCCTGCGAATCACTTCACTGTTAACTCTTGGGGCCCTGTTGCAAAAAGCATGGGTGCACGTACAGATATCTCTGAACTAAACCTTGAGATCTTAACTAAATTCTTCCAAAACCACGCGAAAGACGTGGCAACTCATCAATAAGGGAGTGGTGACTATGACTACTATTACTCGTCGCGGCTTTTTAAAAGGCGCAAGTGCATCTGCTGGTGCATTAGCGATCACCTCTATAGCTCCATTATCGGTTAATGCTACTACGCTTGGCCGTACTGATTCATTGGTGCTAACTGCTGGTCGTATGGGGCCTTTGCTTTGTGAAGTTAAAGATGGCCAATTGGTATCGACTAAAAATGGATTAGCACAAACAGTGCCCAACAGCTTGCAACAAACGGGGCCTTCTCAGGTTTATACTAAAGCGCGTGTTAAGTACCCAATGGTGCGTAAAGGCTATTTAGCAAACCCAAGTGCTCCTCAAGGTGTACGCGGTAGCGATGAATTTGTGCAAGTATCATGGGATGAGGCTTATAAGCTGATCCATGAGCAACATATGCGTATTCGTAAAGCTTATGGCCCTGAGTCTATCTTTGCTGGTTCTTATGGTTGGCGTTCAAGTGGTGTCTTGCACAAAGCGCAAACATTACTTCAGCGTTATATGAGTATGTCGGGTGGTTATGCGGGTCACTTAGGCGACTATTCTACGGGTGCGGCTCAAGTTATTATGCCGCACGTTGTTGGCTCGATTGAAGTTTATGAACAACAAACCACTTACCCTGTAATTCTAGAAAACAGTAAAGTGGTTGTATTGTGGGGTTTGAATCCTATCAATACGTTAAAAATTGCATGGTCTTCAAGTGATGGTCAAGGTCTTGAATTTTTCCATCAACTTAAGAAATCAGGCAAAACTGTTATTATCATTGACCCAATGCGTTCAGAAACCGCTGAATTTTTTGGTGATAAAGCCCAATGGATTGCACCTAACCCGCAATCAGATGTGGCAATGATGATGGGTATTGCTTATCAGTTGATCAAAACACAACAACACGATACTGAATTCCTTGCTAAATACACCGTAGGCTTTGAGCAATTTGAAGCCTACCTCATGGGTAAAGAAGACGGCATCGAGAAAACACCACAATGGGCTGAAGCTATTTGTGGCGTTCCTGCAAAACAAATGGAGCTTCTGGCTAAAATTTTCAAAGAAAACCGCACCATGCTTATGGCTGGCTGGGGTATGCAACGCCAGCAACACGGTGAGCAACGTCATTGGATGCTAACGGTACTTGCTTCTATGCTTGGTCAAGTTGGCTTACCTGGCGGTGGTTTTGGTTATTCATACCATTATTCTAATGGTGGTAATCCAACCCGTGACGCTGGTGTATTACCTGCAATGTCGCCATCTCTAGGAACAAGTTCTGCAGGTGGTAATGATTGGGCTGTTCAAGGTTCGGTTACAGCTTTCCCTGTCGCGCGTATTGTTGAGTGTTTGGAAAAGCCGGGTACAGAGTACCAACATAATGGCCATACTCTAACGTTCCCTGAATTAAAGATGATCTGGTGGGCGGGCGGTGCAAACTTTACTCATCACCAAGATACCAACCGGTTGATTAAAGCATGGCAAAAACCTGAATTGATCGTTATTTCAGAACCATACTGGACAGCGGCAGCTAAACACGCGGATATCGTGCTACCTATTACGACTTCATTTGAACGTAATGATCTGACGATGACAGGTGATTACTCTAATCAGCATCTTGTGCCGATGAAGCAAGTGGTTGAGCCACAAAACGAAGCGCGTAGTGATTTAGATGTATTTGCTGATATGGCAGAACACCTAAAGCCCGGCGGTCGAAATGTGTATATGGAAAACAAAACGGAGATGGAATGGCTGCGTGATTTCTATAAAACTGCTCAAAAAGGTGGCCGTAACGCACGTATTCCAATGATGAATTTCTCGAAGTTTTGGGAAGCGAATAAGCTTATTGAAATGAAGTGGAACGCGAAGAACGCTGAGTTTGTACGGTTTGGTGATTTCCGTAAAGATCCCATCATGAACCCACTAGGCACACCAAGTGGTAAAATTGAGATCTTCTCTAAAACGATTGAAAGCTTTAAGTTAGATGATTGTCCTCCACACCCAGTATGGATGGAGCCAACCGAGTGGATGTTTAATTACAATGATGGTGAATTGCAGTTAATGACATCACACTCAGCACATCGCTTACATAGCCAATTTAACTATGCTGATCTTCGTAAACAATATGCGGTACAGAACCGTGAACCTATTACGATCCATCCGGAAGATGCAAAAGCCCGTGGTATTAAAGATGGCGACTTAGTGCGCGCCTACAACCAACGCGGCCAAGTTTTGGTTGGTGCTTTTGTTTCTGATGGTATTAAAAAAGGCAGCGTATGTATCCACGAAGGTGCATGGCCTGATTTAGATCCTAAGACGGGTATGTGTAAAAATGGTGGACCAAACGTATTAACGATGGATATTCCAACATCACGTTTAGGTAATGGTAACTGCGGTAACTCTGGTGTGGTCAAAATTGAAAAATTCACAGGTGTTGCTCCAACATTAACAGCTTTTACACCACCAAAAAACGGTTAAAAATATAAGAAGAATTAAAAGGCTGAATATAAAATATTCAGCCTTTTTTATACCTAATAAAAAATAATGTAAAGTAGGAGTGAGCTATCCTAAAAAGTATTATTATATACTGTTATAATTGAGTGGTTAATTATATTTAATTAATGGCAAATTCTTTTCGATATTACATATGATAATCTTATGATTTAAATTTAATTGATTTATTTAAGTGAAGTGGATTTATACGATGGATGCTTTTCCTAAGCATTATATTTGCATGTTATTGGAAAGGTTTTTTTTAAAATTTATAATGGTATTTTTAATCTGAACGAGCCATACTTAATATATAATTTAACGACAAAAAATATATACATGTATAGCGCTCTGATTAGTATATTCATTATTAATATTTTATTGGGTTTTTTTTATTGGTTTAAAAGAATAAATGATAGCCAGTATGAACTATTAGGAATGGCTATTTTCCCTTATAGCTTCTTTATTATATTGGGTTTAAAAAAGATCAAATCATATATTGTTAATAATCGAGATCTATTAAAGTAGTATCATTCTTATTGATGAAGTTAAAATTTTATCAATAACCCTGCCTAATTAATAGGCAGGATTATAAAGAAAATTAAAACAAATTTAGACCAAAGGCTGTTTTAATATCGGTTAAGACTTGTTGCGTTTGTTGATTAGCATGTTCGGTTCCTGCTTTTAGGACTTCAATGAGATAATCTTGGTTATTTAAATAATCACTACGACGTTTGCGTATTGGTGATATTAGATCTTGTAAACATTGTTCTAAGATTTTCTTGGTTGTTCCATCACCTAAACCTCCTTGGCGATATTGCTGCTTTAACGTTTCAACATAAGCCCCATCTGGGTGGAAAGCATCAAGGTAAGTAAACACAATATTACCCTCAACGCAGCCAGAATCTTCAACACGGAGATGATTAGGATCGGTATACATTGATTTTACTGCTTGTGAAATCGTCTTACTATCAGCACCTAATGTGATGGTATTACCCATTGATTTAGACATTTTATTTTTACCGTCAGTACTTGGTAAGCGAGCGACTTTGCTTAATAGCGGTTGACATTCCACTAAAATATTCTTACCTGCAATAGTATTTATTTTTCTAACAATTTCATTGGTTTGTTCAAGCATTGGTAATTGGTCATCACCGACAGGGATTAAGCTTGCGCGAAATGCTGTAATATCAGCTGCTTGAGATATTGGGTAAGTTAAAAATCCAGCAGGAATAGAACGGCCGAAGGCTTTAGACTGAATTTCACTTTTAACGGTAGGGTTACGTTCTAAACGTGCAATCGAAACAATGTTGGAGTAATACATGGTTAATTCAGCGAGAGCAGGAATCGCTGATTGTAGACAAATAGTGGTAAGTTTAGGATCAATGCCAACCGCTAAATAATCAGCGACAACATTAAGAATATTGTCTGCGACCTTTTGTGGATTATGGCCGTTGTCAGTAAGACCTTGCATATCTGCCACTAAAATATTTTGTTGATATTGATGCTGTAATTGAACGCGTTGTTGTAATGATCCAACGTAATGGCCAAGGTGAAGTTGACCTGTTGCACGGTCACCTGTAAGAATAATCGGTTGATGTTGATCTGGTGTGATGGATGCCTGAGTGTTCATATGTTTCTCCGAAAAAGTGTGGGGCCGGAGAGGTGAGGAAATACGGATAAGATTAGGCGTATTCATTTGCAACCTTCCGGCGACAAAATGAAATAGAAATAAAAAGATAACTCTATATCAGCGCCGCTCTATGAAGAGCGCCACCAAAAGAAAAGGGGTGAGATAGTACGTGTTATCTTTTTCATGCAATGAACGTATCAAAATAAAGCAAATGAAACAAGTGGTTTCACTGGATAAATAAATGACGTTTTTTATTGATTGTAAATCTAACTTATTTGGTTGTTGAACGTAATGAATGGCTAACAATGGTTCTCTATATAAAGATATTTTTGTTATGGAGCAGACTGATAGTTGATGGTTATGACTTTATCGATGAGTTCTATTTATTTTAATGTGTCTGTTGGCATTCCTTTGCTCGTAGTTTTAGGATCACATTAAAAACCAGCCTCGGCGCTCTTTGCGGTAGATAATACCTTGAGATTCTAATTGTAATAGTGCCTGCTTTACAGTTAATCGGCTGGCATTAAAAATATCACTTAACTCTCGCTCTGATGGTAATCGTTTTGATTGGGTTGCAAATAAACCGCGATCAATTTGTTGAAGTATAGTGTCACAAATTATTGAGAGTTGTGATGGTTGTTGTCTACTCATTGTTGCCTTTGGTTATCATTGTTAATACGGTGCTTAATAACCAATATCATAGCAATGGTATGTCATTATTGTGTCATTACAGTTGAGGTTATTTGTTGTACCAACGGAATAAATCTCGTATGAACACTATTATTTATTCTAAATAGACGGTCTATTCATTCAGGTTATGCGTTTATTTTTATTATTAATGTTATATATGTTTTTTTTGCAATAGTGATAATACAAATAGCGGCACTATTAAATGACGATGAATACAATATTAGTATCGGCATGAGTTCATATGGCGAACAAGCAGTAACGGTTATGGGGACTAAATTTAGAGTTAATGAGAGTATCACTGTTGGATTAACATCTTATTATGATTCCAACATGATTTGGTGCGTCTGTCGGTGCTAATTGGTCTTTAACTAACATCATTCTTCATCGTAATTATAAGAATTAATGGATAATTTGTGTTTAATTTTTTTCGATTAAAAACATTTAGTTACGATTAGCGTCTTTGAATAAGATATCCGCTAAAGTAATGGTTATTACTTATAATAATGGTTACTAGGTGAGGTATTGTCTTTTCATTATAATTATATAAATAGATTGTATTTTTTATTAACAAAAAAGAGGGTTATTTTCACACTTGATGATTGTTTTTTTATCAATCAAAATGATAAATGAGAGGTTATTTAAATTAATTTGCATTAAAAAATAACAAATATTGCTTAATTATTAGTTAATGCACCCATAATAAATAGTATTTTATATTTTATTTTTGATCTTTACATATAAAATAAATCTAAATATTTGCATGAAAAAGCTATTTTCATTATTTTTTGTTTTTGTTTAATGTGATGATTTAAAAGGTAAATACTGGTGTTTTTTAATTTGTTTTACCTTCGAAGAAGAAACAATTCAGCCCTTGGTGCATAATAACGATTAATTACACCTAGAAAATAAATTTCATTTTTGGTTGTGATATATGTTTATATACTGCCAACTTTAATACTGATATTCGTCTGAATTAAGACAATAAGCATTGTTGATTTTAACATGAATCAAAAAATAGAGATTCAACCGCAAAATACGATCCAGAGTTATATTGATGAAATATCAACAAGTAACTTAGTTACTAGTAAATATTCAATGTCAATGACACGTGTGCAATGGCGAATTTGGTTATTAGCAACATTTGGTAAGTTTTTTGAGGGTATGATCGTTTTTATGATGGGGTTAACCCTACCATTATTAACCCTACAATTTCATTTAACAGAGCTACAGAAAGGTATAATTAGTTCCTCGATTCTGTTTGGTATTTTAATTGGAGCAAGTGCTCTGGGTGGGCTATCTGATCTTTATGGACGTAAGAAAATGTTCATTATTGAGATGGCTTTACTCTCTATCTGCTTGATAGGTATGGCGACAAGTCACTCTTATTTAAGTCTTTTAGTATTTAACTTTGGCATTGGCTTGGCTTTAGGATGTGACTATCCTACGGCGCACTTAATGATATCTGAAAGTATTCCATCCAAAAATCGTGGTAAGTTGGTTTTGGGTGCGTTTGCGTTTCAGTCTATTGGTGTTTTGTTTGGTATTTTAACCGGTATTTTTGTATTGACGTATGTTAACGATATCAATGCATGGCGTTTAATGTATATTATTGCTTTGATTCCATCATTAGCGATTACGATTGCACGTTTCTTTATTCCTGAAAGTGCGCATTGGCTTTTGTCTAAAAATCGTAAAGCTGACGCTGAAACATCACTTAAGCGGTTATTACATCGTTCGCAACAGTCGTCAATGCCAATTGTAGATACACCGTGTGACGAGGTTGAATTAACCTCTTGGTTACATGGATACAAACGGTTATTTAAAGAAAAATATCGCGCCAAAACAATTTTGGCATCGGTCCCTTGGTTTATTCAAGATCTTGGTACCTATGGTATTGGTATTTTTACGCCAGTGATTCTTGCGTCAGTGCTTGATCCTCATAAAGCAACTGGGGGCGATGCACTACATAACACGATTGCTAATACAATTTATTTAGCAAAAGGTACTGCTGTTATTGACTGCTTGTTAATTGTTGGCGTTATCTGTGCGATTATTTTTTCTGAATCTGTTGGCCGCATGAAGCTTCAGATTTATGGTTTTATTGGTTGCGCTATTGGTTTGTTGTGTGCAGCAATTTCAGTGAAATTGCATGGTGATTATCAAATGTACATGTTGTTTTTAGGTTTTATGTTATTTAATTTCATGAATAATTTAGGTCCTAATGCACAAACCTATTTGATATCGGGTGAAGTTTTTCCAGTAAAAATCAGAGCTAAAGGGGCCGGTTTTGCTGCATCAATTGCTAAATTTGGTGCTATTTTAACGGCTTTCTTATTTCCGATTCTATTACATGGAATTGGTGTGTTTACGCTCTTATTGTGTTTAGTGGTCACGTCATTGCTTGGCGCATGGGTAACACATAAGTACCGTTTTGAAACATCAGGCAGAAATATTGAAAGTATGTAAACACTGATATCATCCTATTTATTTTAAAGCATCAGCCAATGGCTGGTGCTTTTTTTATATTTATACATTGTTGATGGTTACTACAAGCTGTATGAATAACCATCAATCTTTATATTTTATTTATATTCTGTGCTTGAAAATATACCCTAACTTTATATTACCCTTGTTAATCTGCTCGCCTTATTAAATGAAACAAGGCTTTATGTATTGCTGTTATAAAAAGCATGCATATATGTAACATGTTATGCAAAATCAAAAACAGTCATTATTAGTACTTACGTGCTTATCTGTTGGGATTGTATATGGTGATATTGGTACTAGTCCATTATATGCATTTAAAGCGATGTTTAGTGGCTCACATGCGCTAATTATTGATTCTGCCAATGTGTTTGGTGTGCTATCGCTTGTCTTTTGGACGTTTGTTATTACTGTCTCTATCAAATATTTGGCTGTTGTTACGCGAGCGTCTAAGCGTGGTGAAGGGGGAGTGTTAACGTTAACGGCATTAGCACATAGTGCAGCCCCTGAGTATAGTAAAAAAATCATTATCTTTTTAGGCATGCTTGCCGCTGGTTTTTTCTTTGGTGAAGCCATCATTACACCTGCGATGTCGGTGCTCTCTGCGGTTGAGGGAATTACCGTTATTAATCATGATTTACAACCGCTGATCATTCCGATTACCATTACTATTATCTGTGCTCTATTTGCGATTCAAAAATATGGCTCCGGCAGTATTGGACGTTTGTTTGCGCCTGTCATGCTGTTATGGTTTAGCTGTATAGGTATACTTGGATTTATCAGCATTGTTGCTCATCCTCAAATTCTATTAGCATTAAATCCATGGTATGCATTAACGTTTGTGATTAACCATGGTATCAAGACACTTTTTACTTTAGGTGTGGTCGTGCTGGCAGTTACTGGAGTTGAGGCGCTTTATGCTGATATGGGGCATTTTGGGATTAAGTCTATTCGTCTTGCTTGGTTTTTTATTGTGATGCCGTGTCTAGTGTTAAATTACTTTGGCCAAGGGGCATTAGTGCTGGCGAATGCGAGTACTGCTTCAAATCCTTTCTTTTTACTTGCGCCAACAATACTACGTCTACCGTTAATTATATTAGCGACGTTCGCAACAGTAATCGCTTCTCAAGCTGTGATTTCCGGGATTTATTCTTTGACTCGCCAAGCGGTACATTTAGGTTATTTGCCTCCAATGCGAATTTACCATACTTCACATCAAGCACAGGGACAGATTTACGTACCATTAGCTAATTTATTATTGTTTATTCTTGTTATTACAGTGGTATTGGCCTTTGGTAGTTCTGAACGCTTAGCCGCAGCTTATGGTATTGCTGTAACTGCAACCATGTTGATTTCATCGATATTTACGTTAGTTGTTGCGCGTCATTTGTGGCAGTGGTCGCGGTTGATGACACTACAATATGGATTATTGATGCTGACTTATGATGCTTTATTATTTATAGCGACATCATTAAAGTTTATGGATGGCGGCTGGCTACCATTAACGATTGGTTCAATGGTGTTTATATTGATGGTGATTTGGTATTTAGAACGGCAGCGGTTGGGATCACTTTTAAAACAGCCATTATCAGCAGAAGCAATGGTAAGTGAACTTGAGCAAAAGCCGTGGACACGAGCTTCAGGAACGGCGGTTTATTTTTCACGAAATGAAGCTCAGGTTCCGTCATCATTAATCAATAATCTGAAATATAATGAGGTTTTACACCAACGGAATGTGTTATTAACATTTAAATATCCAGATCAACCACGAGTGCATCCTTTAAAACGGATGGAAGTGACACAGTTATCGGCAACTTTCTGGCAAATGATTGTCTATGTTGGGTATCAAGAATCACCGGATATTGAACAAATTTATACGGTTTCTCGTAGTAATGGTTTTACGTTACATTCGACGGATACATTATTTTTTATGTCATCAGAGCGAATAAAAGTAAAACCAACTTCATGGTGGCATGATACAAAAGCGCGGTTATTTATTTTGTTAAGTCGTAATGCGTTACGTACGTCAGAGCGATTACATGTACCGTCTGATAGATTGATTGAAATTGGTGTTCATGTGGAAATTTAGTTATGTAAAGAATAATAACGCTTATCTTTATAATTGATTAATAAAGATAAGCGTTTTGTTGTGTGTCATATAAGATTGAATTGAGATTGTGAAATAATGAGAAATAAATGAATAACACGTTGTCATGGTTTGATGTAGCAAAAGCCAGTGTTTTATTATTATTGTATATATTAGTGACGTATTTTGGGGTCGCGTTTCGCGATGTTATTATTGAAACTGATACTGCAATGTTATTGCTATTATTAAATATTATCAGTGGTTTTTTGCTTCGAAAGCGAATGGCATATGTCATTACCGCGGCGAGTATTGTTGCTTTTCATTTCTTTGTGTTACCGGAACATAATTCATTTAAGTTTCAAAACTACCAACATATTATTACTTTTTCGGTGATGGCATTTAGTGGTGTATTTGCAGTTCGAATAACACAGTCGCAGCAACAAAAAATACGAGAAAATAAAATTTTACGTGCTGAGCTGAACAGTAATTATAATTTAGCCTCTGTACTTGCGGCATTAAATGAAAGTCATGCTATTGCTAAGGCATCGATTATTCATCTCGAACAGCATTTACATATGCGGGCTCAGATATGGTTATTCTCACCGCAACTACACTGCTTAACCACACATGAAAAGCTCAGTGACATATTCTATCAACCCTTAGTTGAACGTTTTATGAGTCGCCAACAACAACACGTTGAATATATTTCTCCTACCTTGAGTCTACATCCATTAGATGATCAATCTGGCATGTTTGGCGTGTTAGTGATTGAGTCATTATCAGAGCAAGTCTTTAATCCTATTTTGAGTACATTGATCAGTTTGTCGCTAGCCAGATCAGAAGCAAATGCGGCGTTAACTGTAGCGAAAGAAGCCACACAGTTAGAGCAAATGCGCAATACATTACTCGCGGCGGTATCTCATGATTTAAAAACCCCATTAGGGGCTATCATTGGTTCTGCTACGACATTAAGCGATACAACATTGCATTTACCCCAACAAACCCAACACGAGCTTTTACAATCGATCGCAGAAGAGGGTTATAGCTTAAATCGCAGTTTAACTAAGCTGCTTGATATTAGTCGTTATAGTATTAAAACATTAATCCCTAAGTGTGACTGGGTGGAGCCTGAAGAAGTGATTGGTAGTGCAATTAAGCGTGTTGAACAGGTCATCAAATCACATTCTATTAAATTAAGTGGCGATACTATTTTAGTCTCACTTGATTACACCTTAATTGAGCAGATTATTGCTAATCTTATTGAAAATGCGGCAAAATATAGCCCTGCTGGAAGTATAATTGATATTAAAACCGATTATCGGCGAGGGCATTTTATTATTGAAATTGCGGATCGTGGGTGTGGTGTTGCTCCTGTAGATCGACTACGTATTTTTGAACGCTTTTATCGCTCCGAGCAAGTCAAAGTAAAAGGGACAGGTTTAGGCTTGGCTATTTGTCAGTTAATTGTTGCCGCTCATAATGGCGAGATTAGCGTATTATCACGATCGGGTGGTGGTAGCCTCTTTGTGGTTAAAATTCCTTGTGAAAAATATGAGTTAACGGATATTTATGAGTAATGATAGTAAGATTTTAATCATTGAAGATGAAGCACCTATTCGTCGATTTCTTGATATTTTAACCACAGGACATGGTTATCAGGTTAAAACGGTTGAGACAGCGCAGGAAGGTCTGAAACAAATCACGACTTGGAATCCACATCTACTATTATTAGATCTTGGGTTGCCAGACGCTGATGGGCTCGACTTTACTAAAGAATTGCGTTTATGGACTGAAATACCGATTATTGTTATTTCTGCCCGTGATAAAGAAGCGGATAAAGTACTCGCTTTAGATGCTGGTGCGAATGATTATTTAACTAAGCCATTTGGTAGTGAAGAGTTACTGGCGCGAATACGAGTTGCATTACGGATGAGCGCCAACACCAGCTGCGAAGAGGTGATTCAATATCAGTTCGGTGACGTTATCTTGAATGTTGCCATGCAAACGGTGACACGGTTTGATGAATCAATTAAGTTAACGCCCAAGGAATATAAGATACTAACCTTGTTAGCTAAGAACATGGGTAAGGTGTTAACCCATAAGCAAATACTAAAAGAAGTGTGGGGCGGTAATTATACTGAACATGCGCATTATGTTCGAATTCATATAGCGCAATTACGCCATAAAATAGAAGCGTCACCCGCGCAACCACAATATATAATTACTGAAAATGGGGTCGGTTATCGCCTTATTAATGATGATTAAGTGGGTTAAATAACACTAACAGTATTTTATTTATAAAAATTTTATATTTACCCTAATAATCCTTACATAAACATTAGATTAAAATTTATACCATCAAATTAGCCCGACTAATTGAGGATAATAATGTGTTTATTGAAGTGAAAATTGCTCTTGCTGTGGTTTTTTTTGTATGGATGTTAACCCGTAGTCTTTACAACAAAGCGACGTGGTTACAATTGACCATTGTTGGTTTACAGATATTTTCAGTGCTACTTTTACTTGAATTATCTATTACCCATTATTTCCCTGAATTTATGGAAGCTAAATGGTTGATTGGTATCTTTTTTGCCGCTGTTTTTGTTATTGCTGCTGCTAAAGAACGTTACCTATCTAAAAATGAACAACAAGAGATTAATTAAAATGAGTGAAATTAGTATTGGTAAGTTACTGATCGTTGCTGTGATTTTTATTTTATTGTTTGGTACTAAGAAGTTGCGTACATGGGGCAGTGATTTAGGTTGCGCAGTAGCGATGTAACGCTCTTAATTTTACCAGCTTGACCTTCCCCTCGATGTAACCTTTATGATGCAACTCAAGCATCGTTAATAGTGAATAGAGGTCAAGATGAGCTGTTGTAATAAAGCCCCAAAAGGCGGGGCAAGCTTGGGGTTATTATTGAAGTTTATTGCTGCGATTTTTGTATTGTTGTTAATTGCATCTTATTGGCAATAAGGTCAAACGAATGAAACCTTCAATCGTTATACAGCCTCATCATCGTTGTTGTTATATCACAGGCTCCAATGCGAGTATTGAAGCGATGTTAGCCATATTGAAGGCCAACCAATATATTCGATCTGCGAAAGTGAGTTCATCACATAAATTGCAGTTGATTTATGATTTTAGATATATTGAATTTCAGCAGATATTGACCATTCTCAGTATTGTTGATGTTAATTATAAGAATGGTTTTTTTCAGCGTTTAAAATATCAACTTTATAGTGATGCCGATCTACAGGCACGTGATAATCTAAAAATTACGCCTTTTTGTTGTGATAAAGTCGCGATTAGGCGCGAAAATCTTTAATACTGAATAAAAGTAATCATCGTGATTGATCAACAAATTCAAGTGATATCTTATTGATTAGTTTCTTTGTATAACAAACATATCATTTTCACGTTTTTTAACTATCAATATGGTTAAAAATGCGGCTGTTCACATTTTTATAAAGTGGTTGGATATACACTTAATTTTATATTATGGCTTTATCATTACGAATAACAGTCGTTATGGTTATCTGTGATCATAAAGTGTGTGGGCTATTGTTGTTATACACGGAGATAGAATATGACTATCGGTAAGTACCTCAGATGGAAAGATTCGCAAGGGAAAGTGTTTCGTCCTGTGTCATTAACGGGCACCGAGTTACTCAATGATCGCACTTTAAATAAAAGTACGGCTTTTACTCAAGAAGAGCGCGATGCTTTTCAATTGACGGGATTATTACCCCCGCGAGTACAAACGTTTGATGATCAACTTAACCGTGTCTATGACGGCTTTAGCAGTGCTTCCACTGATATTGAAAAATACCTCTTTTTACGCTCACTTCAAGATCGTAATGAAACCCTTTTTTATGCGTTACTCTCACGTCATGTAGAAGAAATGACCCCCATCATTTATACCCCAACGGTAGGTAAAGCTTGCCAAGAATTTAGCCATCGCTATCAAAAAGCGCGTGGGCTATATATTACCGAAGAAAACGTAAGTGCAATGGGTGAGATGTCTCGTCATTTTATGGGCAAAGATATCAAAATTATTGTTGTAACTGATAGCCAAGGTATTTTAGGTATTGGCGATCAGGGGGTTGGCGGTATGGGGATCCCGATTGGTAAGTTATCACTTTATACTTTAGGGGCAGGGATCCACCCCGCACATTGTTTACCGATAGTATTAGATGTCGGTACTGATAACCAAGAGTTGCTTGATGATCCTATGTATTTGGGTATTTCACGTAAACGTCTTCGTGGTGATGCCTATAAACGCTTTATTAAAACATTCGTACAACAAGTTAAACGCCATTTTCCAAAAGCAGTATTGCAATGGGAAGATTTTAGTAAAGCCAATGCGTTTGATAATCTGAGTGATTATGAAGACAGCTTGCCGTCGTTTAATGATGATATTCAAGGTACGGGCTCAGTTGTATTAGCGGGTATTTTAGGGGCATGTAAGATAAAGCAAGAGCGCTTAGTGGATCAAACTTATGTGATCTATGGAGCTGGCGCTGGTGGCGTGGGGGTTGCTGATCAGATTTATGCTGGGCTACTAAAAGAAGGCTGTACTCATCATTCTGCGCGAGCGAAAATTTTTATTCTCGACTCTCAAGGTGTGGTGTTTGATGATCGTGATGGTTTAGATGATTATAAACGTCGTTATGCTAAATCACGTTCAATTTCTGCTGGGTGGCATGCCGCTGAGTTGGGTAAAATAAGTTTAACCGAGCTTATTAATAATCATCCTGTCACGGTATTATTAGGTGCAAGTGGTATTGGTGGCGCGTTTATGGCGGAACATATTCAAAAGATGATGGAATACACACCACGACCGATTATATTCCCACTCTCTAATCCTACTGCTAATTGTGAGGCTATCCCTGAAGCGATTTATCATTGGAGTGATGGACAAGCGATCGTTGCAACGGGCAGCCCGTTCTCTGATGTTGAATATAATGGCCATCAATACCGTATTGGACAAGGCAATAATGTATTTATTTTCCCTGGGGTCGGATTAGCGTCGATTGTGTCGCAAACGGAAAAAATCACTCAAGATATGTTTACTACGGCATCTTATGCACTTGCTGAGTGTGTGAGTGATGAAGATATTGCTAGAGGTTGTATTTACCCTCGTATTAGTGCGTTGAAAGCAGTGTCTGTTCATGTGGCTCATTCAATTTTAACTCAGATGCAAGCAACGGATGCTTGTTGCCATTTACGAGATAAAGATTTGAAGCAAGCATTATCTGAGCATATGTGGGAACCGGTATACTTACCTTATCGACGCGTATAAGCACGTTATTTTATAAAATATTCAGATAAAGAAAGCCATATTCATGATTGGATATGGCTTTTTTATTTTATAAATCATTATATTAGTGTTTTTATGTTATTTGGGACTTATCCGTTGTTATATCTCATGGCTTTATTATTTTATCGAAACGTTTCGATGGTGAAACTGTGAGCCAAATAGATATTTTGGGTCTTTTATTTGCGTTGAAAGCGATCATTCTCACACCTTATCTATTTCGCACTGGTGAAATTACTGAGGCCGTTTATTATTCACATCGAAACGTTTCGATGTGTTTTTCTGTCACTTAAAAATATCAATTCTAAGACAGAAAATTTGAGCGGTATAACGTGTAACGAGAAGGTCTACCAAATGAAAAAAACGACGCTAATTAATGCAGAGCTTTCATACCTTGTGGCAACACTAGGACACACAGATGAAATTACTATTTGTGATGCAGGCTTACCGATACCTCAACATGTGAAACGCATCGATCTTGCGTTAACTCATGGCGTACCAAGTTTTCTTGATACCGTGAAAGTAATGCTATCTGAATCACAAATTGAAGGGGTTATTATGGCCGCTGAGTTTGCTGAAGTCAGTCCTGAGCATCATCAAGCATTGTTAGCTATTTTAGATCAAGAAAGTACAACAACAGCTAAACCGATTCATATCTCATATTTATCTCATGAGGAATTTAAGCAACGCACAGCGCAAAGCCGTGCGGTTGTGAGAACAGGAGAATATACACCGTATGCCAATGTTATTTTCCAAACCGGTGTCGTTTTTTAAGCGCTAAAATAATTTTTATCGATGCCTTGTTTTATGACAACAGAGAATAAATACCATGCTCTTTGATTAGAGTGATTATTTATGGAAGATAAATTATGTTTATTAAGAATAATACAATTCAACATGCTGATGGTTTTTTAAATAGAACACCGATATTCCAATTTTTATTATTATCATCAGTTTTTGCGCTTTGGTCTGCGGCTGCTGCTTTAAATGATGTATTGATTACGCAATTTAAATCAATTTTTGATCTGTCTAATTTTGCTTCCGCACTAGTACAGTCAGCGTTTTATGGCGCTTACTTTTTAGTGGCTATTCCAGCCTCGATGGTTGTGAAAAAAACCTCTTATAAATTAGCGATTTTATTAGGTTTAGCATTGTATATTTTTGGCTGTTTGATGTTCTTCCCTGCATCTCATGCCGGTACATATACCATGTTCTTAGCCGCAATTTTTTGTATTGCGATTGGACTATCGTTCCTTGAAACATCATGTAATACCTACTCTGCAATGATTGGTGAGCCTGAGCGTGCAACATTACGTTTAAACGTTTCTCATACGATCAATGCGATGGGCTACATTATTGGTTTATTACTGGGTAAACATTTAATTTTCCAAGAAGGTGTTGATGTTGGTCATATGATGGCAACGTTAACTGGTCCTGAACTTGAAGCATTTAAATACCAAGTATTACAACAAACATTAGAACCGTACAAATGGCTAGTCGGTGTGATAGCAACTATCGCTATCTTAATTGCGATTACTGAATACCCTAACTGTAAAGCAGCGACAGACAGTAAAGATAATCAGCCATCGTTTGGTGAGACATTGTCTTACTTAATGGGCAATAAACGTTTCTTTAAAGGTATTGCGACTCAGTTTGCTTATGTTGGTATGCAGGTAGCAGTATGGTCATTCACCATTCGTTTGGCGTTAGAGTTAGATCATAATATGGTTGAGCATGATGCGGCTAACTACTTATTGTATGCCTTCATTATGTACTTCTTAGGTAAGTTATTAGCAAACTACTTATTCACTAAAACGGCACAAGAAAATGTATTAATGGGCTACTCAGCAATCGGCTTTCTTTGCTTGATGTATGTCACCTTTATTCCTAATTTCAGCGCTGTTTGGGTTGCAGTGGGTACGTCAGCCTTGTTTGCACCTTGCTGGGCTACAATTTTTGCTTCTACCTTACAATCTGTTGATACACGTTACACAGAAACAGCGGGTGGTTTTGTGGTGATGTCTATTATCGGTGGTGCGGCTATTCCTGTGATTCAAGGTCTACTTGCCGATAATATTGGTCTACAGTCTTCTTTCATTGTAAGTGCATTGTGTTTTGCTGTGGTATTTGTTTACTTCATGAATGAGAAGAAATACAAACAACAATTCAATTTTGTGGCTGCTAAAGCGTAATGTTCTGTTATGACCACTCACTCATGGGTGGTCAGTTTTTGGAGGAATTAAATATGTTTACCTTACCGTTATATAAAGAAAATTTCACGAAACAGAGAACCTTGATCGCTCAGTCTGAACATTTTGAGATCCATAGCTTTCTATATAATTCAGGTGTGCATGCTGTTGAAATTAAAAATGCAAAAGGGCATTTAGTCGTATTACCGTTTATGGGACAGATGATTTGGGATGCCCAGTTTTTGAATACTGATTTGTGCATGAAAAATATGTTCTCTGAACCAAAGTTTGCCAAAACAGTCGTTGAAACTTATGGGTGTTTTGCTTTTCATGCTGGCATGATTCGTATGGGGTGCCCATCGCCACAAGATGATCATGTATTACATGGCGAAATGCCTTGCGCAACAATGGATACTGCGTGGTTAGAAATTGATAATGATAGTGTTGTTATCAAAGGCTCTTATGAATATGTAATGGGATTTGGTGATCACTATTTAGCGACGCCTTCAGTGCAGTTGAATAAAGATGCCAGCCTTTTTGATATTAACATGGCGGTGAAAAACCTTGCCTCTGTGAATATGCCGTTGCAGTATATGTGTCACATTAACGCCACATATGTTGAAAATGCAGTGATGACGCAGAATATTCCAGACAGTGCTTTAATGTTACGTGAAAGTGTACCTGCGCACGTACAACCGACATCACAGTGGTTGGCATATAACGAAGGTTTGAAAACATCAGCACCGATTTCAATATTAGATCAACCAGAAATGCATGATCCTGAAGTGGTGTATTGCATGGATGATATTGCTCGTTATGTTGATAAAGCCGTATTTAAGATGCAGATTGATGCTGATAAGTACCTGCAAACTGAGTTTGATACCCACGACTTTAATTGTGCGACGCGATGGTTATTGTGCAGTGGTGATCAACAAGTTGCGGCATTTGTATTGCCTGCAACGTGTCGACCTGAAGGTTTCTTAGCCGCTAAAGAGAAGGGTACTTTGATTTATCTTCAACCGAATGAAGAGCGTTGTTTTAGCGTACGTACGGGTATTTGCCAATCGTTCTAAATCGTTATCAATGAGAGTTTACTCTCTCCTAAATGTTATTTAACGATGATAGGAGAGAGTAAAATGGATGCTTTTGATTTTTTATTTTAATAGTTTATTTAACTAAAAATTAAAATCATCCATTTTTGTTATGTTCTACTAGAAAGGCTCATAAAGAGTCGAGGAAAATCCTATGAATAAGTTAGTGGTATTAGGTAGTGTTAACGCTGACCATGTTCTGCAAGTCCCTTCTTTTCCACGCCCAGGCGAGACGCTTCACGGTCGTAATTATCAAGTTATTCCTGGGGGAAAAGGGGCTAACCAAGCGGTGGCTGCTGCGCGTTTACATGCAGATATCGGCTTTATTGCTTGTGTAGGAGATGATTCATTTGGAATCAATATTCGTGAAAACTTCCGCATGGATGGCATTGATATTACGGCCGTAAAAATGGAGCCGAATTGCCCCACTGGTATTGCAATGATTCAAGTCTCTGATTGTGGTGAGAACAGTATTTGTCTTTCTGCTGAAGCGAACGCAAAGTTAACAGCTAGTGCAATTGAAGCTGATTTAGATCATATTCGTGATGCTGATTATTTATTGATGCAATTAGAAACGCCGTTATGTGGCATTGAAAAAGCGGCGCAAGTTGCTAAAGACGCAAATACTATTGTGATCTTAAATCCGGCACCAGCGCGCGTATTGTCTGATGAATTATTAGCATGTGTGGATATGATCACCCCCAATGAAACCGAAGCTGAAGTGTTGACTGGGGTAACGGTTATTGATGCTGAAAGTGCACAACAAGCGGCGAATATTCTGCATGCAAAGGGAATTAAAACGGTAATGATTACCCTTGGCGCTAAAGGTGTATGGCTAAGTCAGGATGGACGTGGAGATATTATTGCAGGCTTTAACGTTGAAGTGACTGATACAACGGCGGCGGGTGATACGTTTAACGGTGCATTCGTGACTGGTTTGTTAGATGGTTTAGCTTTAGAATCAGCAATCAAATTTGCTCATGCGGCGGCGGCTATTTCCGTGACGCGTTTTGGTGCTCAAACATCAATTCCAACCCGTAAAGAGGTTGAAGATTTTCTTGCACAGCAATAAATAAACGTAATTATTCACCAAGGATCAACAACATGGCTACGATGAAAGATATCGCAAAATTAGCTGGGGTTTCTACATCCACGGTGAGCCATGTTATTAATAAAACCCGCTTTGTTAGTGATGAAATATCAGAGCGGGTTAATAACGCGGCAAAAGAACTGCATTATAACGGGCCATCAGTGTTGGCGCGTAGTTTTAAAGTTAATCGCACTAAAACATTTGGCATGTTGGTGACAACATCAACTAATCCATTTTTTGGTGAAGTCGTCAAAGGTGTTGAGCGTAGTTGTTATCAAAATGGGTATAGCCTTATTTTGTGTAATACCGAAGGTGATCACCAACGGATGCGTGAATCTATCAATACCTTATTACAAAAGCGGGTTGATGGGTTGATCTTAATGTGTTCATCATTAGAAGGTGAACGTATTGATGTCTTTGAACAATATCCTGATATTCCCGTTGTAGTCATGGATTGGGGACCGATGTTGTTTATTAGCGACAAGATTCAAGATAATTCTCTACGGGGCGGCTATATGGCAACCCAATATTTGATTGAATCAGGTCATGTTGATATTGGTTGTATAACCGGACCATTGATTAGACATCAAGCTCAAATGCGTTATGAAGGTTATAAACGAGCGATGAATGAGGCGGGTTTAACCTTTCATGCTGAGTGGATCATTGAATCCGATTTTGAATGTGAAGGTGGCTATGATGCCTTTATGAAAATGAAGCAACATGGTGTGCTACCAAGTGCTATTTTTGTCTCTAATGACATGATGGCATTAGGGGTGATGAATGCGGCTAATGAGTGTGATATTCGTGTTCCTGATGATTTATCTGTGATTGGTTATGATGACATTCATATTGCTAAATTTATGTCGCCAGCGTTGACGACTATTCACCAACCAAAGTATCGCTTGGGGCAGGCCGCGGTTGAAACCTTATTAACCCGTTTAGATCATCAGGCAAGTGCAACACAAGTGATTCAAATTGAGCCTACATTAGTGACTCGAAACAGTGTCAAAATAGTCAATTAGAATAAGTAATAGCTTCGACTTTATCAAGCTAATAATAAGTGAGTAGATTACCGTTAGATGATAAGTTTCCCCGCTTGTCATCTTTTTTTTATCTTACATAGCATGATGTTATCTCAATAGATTATAATTTAACTATCGCTATTTTTTTAGATAGCGCTGAGATTTAAAATAGCATACTCAATAAGCGGTACTTTGAGAGAGGCGAGATAATCTATGCGCAAAGTAGATGATTCACTTGCAGTCTGGTTACAGGCGTTTAATCATGAATTAGCCGCTACAATGATTGCGGGTGTTGAATTTAGTACGATCAATGTACGAGCAGGGCTAGCGACCATAACTCGAACATACATTACTGAGATACCACATATAGATATGGTCGTTGATGACATTATCGAACATGTTCCTATTCGTGTTTACCACCCTCAACCTCAAGTAGCCTTACCTGTATTGGTGTATTTACATGGTGGTGGACATGTTGCGGGCAGCCTTGATGTTTATGACCCTATTTGCCGTAAATTAGCCTTAGCTTGCCAGTATATTATTGTGGCGATTGACTATCGTCTAGCTCCCGAATATCCCTATCCCGCTGCGATTAATGATGTGCGATTGTGCTTACAACATCTTTTTTCACGACTTAATAATATGGTGGTTAATTATATTCCCTACCTTGCTATTGGCGGTGATTCTGCTGGTGGCGCTCTGGCGGCAACCGTGTGTGCGAACGTACAAAATGACGAGGTACACATTAGTAAACAAGTGCTTATATATCCTAGCCTTGATTATACATTGTCTTCACCTTCGGTGATGATGAATGGTAATGATTATTTTCTTCAGATAAATAAAGTGCGATGGTATTTCGATCAATACTTTCAAAATAACCAAAATCGATACTCGGCATCACCATTATGGCTACCAGTATGTGCGAATTTCCCTGAAACATTAGTGATTACGACTGAGTTTTGTCCGTTACGGGATGAAGGCATTACTTATTATAATAAATTACGTCAGCAAGGTATTGAGGCGCAACATTATCATGTATCTGATATGGTACATGCATTTTTAAATTTAGAAAATGTGGTACCACAGCATTGTCGGCAATTGTATACCGTCATGGGGCAATTTCTAACAGCAGAGAGAGGCATGATAAAAAGCCGTAAATAAATGAATTAATTACGGCTTAGTGGTTGGGTAATAGTTGCTTCATTATTCAAATATTGACTCTAGTAATAAATATAAACCGCGTAGTAAATCCATCTAACACCTTCCATAGTTTGGCTATATTTCATCATTTTCTTCTTATCCAGAATAGTGTGATTGCGAAGTAAGTCAATGGCTGTTGCTGTAAAAAAGTGCATATTGTGAATCTTAATCACGATTTGTTATTAATGAGTAACAACGGGTGTTTTAAACTGTATTTTTTGAATACTATTAGGTTATCAATAAAATACATAAGGATAGCCAATGATTCCTCATCTTAAACGTTTAGCAAGCGCATTTGAACCGTTTATGTTGTTAATGGGTATCGTAGGGCCTTTAGCAACATTACCGCAGTTGTTTAAGTTGTTCTTTTCTCATACAGAACACGCATTGGGATTATCATTAACCACATGGGTACTTTATGCCCTGTTAGCAGCATTATGGGCTGTATATGGCTTTGTCCATAAAAACCCCCCGATTTGGGTTGGGAATAGCTTGGGTTTTTTAATGGATATGGCAATGGTGATTGGTATTTTTTGGCATACTGGCGGCACGTTTTAATTTGGTATTATGGAATGCAAAAAAGCCCTAGAAAGCTTTGATCAAATCTTATTAGGGCTTAGTTTTATTTAAATTAGCGTATGACAATTATATTTTTGATAGGTTAAAGAGCAATGGTATAGCATCGACTGTTGTAGTGGTAATTTCAGTATTGTCGTCATTATATGTGATGTTTACGGCGTTATTTGGTGTCGCTAATTGCCATTTATCCTTCAATGTAAATTTTGTTATGACGGGCTGTGAAAGACTATAGCGCCAATCTCGATCATAAATACTGACTTCAATTTGTTCGCCATTAGCATCTATTTGTTCAGGGTCTTGGCCTTTATACAGCGCTAAATCAGGATTAACGACACTGAGGTTTAGTCGATGCCCATTTGAATGTTCTTGTAATATAATTTGTGATGCTGTAGCGGCAGATAAGAGGTGTTTTGCTGTTTTAATTGTTGTCGGCTCAAAGAATGCATAGGCTTCAATACCATTTGTACTTTCAACTGCATGCACTGAGTTATCTTTTTGAATAACACGATATTGTGGTTTATCTTTTGTTTTTGCTTCAATTACTATTGCGTATTCATAGCTTTGATTTATCGGTGTTATACCGTGATTGATGACTGCAGTTGCAAATTGACCGTGGGTTTCTTTTGCGTCATCTTCATCGTTAGATATTTGCTTGTCATAACTAAATAATAACGGTTGTGCGGCTGTGGTCGTTATATAGTAACGGTTACCTGCGGGATCTTGTAAGGTAATATCGCCATCGAATGATTGAGTGTTTTCCAATTGATTAATGCTAGAACCGTTAACTTCAACAGGAGATAAATCACTAATATTATGTTGGAATAACGTAGTTTGGACAGGATTATTAATATCATCATTGTTAATATTAGAGCCTAACGCAATTACCGTATTATCGAACATAAAGTATGATTTATTGGCGATGAAATTTTGTTGATTGTATTTCTTATGGCCTTGTAATTTAACCGCAAACATCGCCGTATGATCGTTGAGGCGATTTGCGCCAGAATAGGTTTGTGTTGATAACAACATTTCTTCAATTCCAGCTCCGGGCAGCTGCGTTAAGCTGGCTTGTAGTTCGGTATTGTCTAATTGTACTGTTGTTGTTCCTGGATAACGATTCCAATTCCAGCCATCATGACTAAATGCTCGCTTCTTAATATCTGATGGTGTGATTTCAAGTTGACCATATTGCAGATAGCGACCATATAAATTGTTGGCTGCATAGGTTTCATTACCAACGAGGTAGCGGCTAAAACCACGCGCTGTCAGTAACCAAGAGCTTTGAGGTGTCTTGGTATTTTTTCCTCGCATTACCGCCATTGAAGCATAGTTCATAGCCCATGTTCCTGTGGGTTCAACTTCAGCCTTAATCCCTTCAAATGTAGGCTTATTGATAAGATTGGCATACGCAGCTGCTAATTCTTTATCTATCGGTTTAGTTTTATCTGGCGATCCCGCTAATGCTAACCATTTAAAAGGAATTGAGGTGATTTTTTGTTTGCCATCAGGATGACGTCCACTTAATACGATTGGAATATAACTATTTTTAGTATAAATACGCATTTTTAATAGTGCATCTTTAATACGTTGATGGGCTGCGGTTGTTATTTGATAAGGGCTAGCACTTAAACCATAAATAGCGGCAGCTAATCCACCAAAAGCATCTTTACCATATGCTGGATAATGTTGTGAATGATGGAAAATACTGCCATCAACTTTAAAGCCACCACCTAGGCCATCTGAAGCCAATAGTGTTTTACTTAGCCATTGTTGAAGCTGTTCTAGCATGAGATGACGTTCATTTTGATCTGGCAGCAATAAAAAGCTTTTTATCATCCACTGAAGTTGTGTATTGAGTATGTCAACATTAGAGGCCGTGATCTCTTTATCTTGTTCATAAATACGGCCAGTAGCATTAAACCACATCATTGCTTGTTGTGCTGGTTGCAATAATTGATGCTTAGCTAATAAATGACGGCTAATAAATAATGCATCAAAAAATTCCTTCGTTTGGTAACCAACATGGGTGATTATTTGCTGCCCTGAACCGCCTTGCCATCCTTGATCTAATGCGTACTGTAGTGCTTGTATAAACTGATCTTCAAGTTGTTGACGGTTAATATCTGACAGCGAGTCTGTTCGTAAATATTTCGCTGTTTCCAACATTGCTTTACCTAAATCACGGATATTTGCTGTATCTGTTAAGGGGGCTAATGTTGGGCTACTAACGATCCCTGTTTTTAAGAAATTTTGGCGTTTAGGATGATCTAATGGTTTTCCTTGCCAGCTACCATCTTGGTTTTTGTTGATTAAAAAAGGTGAGTATTTAGCAAGATTGTCATCAATTTTTGTTTGAGGTATAGAATCGGTAGCTTTGATATTTAAATGGTGATCAAATTGTTGATATAAATTAGCTGTGTCACCCGTAGTATCATTAAATTGTACATTATAGGTAAAGGTTGGCTGGTGTTGTTTTAGCATTTGGTCATACATTAATAATGCGGTCCAGTTTTTACTCGCCATATTAACTACCCCAGAATTAACATAAGGTTGTTGGATATCAGCTGTTGGCCAACGATTATCAACAGGGACTGAAACCATTATTTGGTCTAAATACACTGTGCCATTATGATCTGGGGCTAATATTTGTAATCGATCCATACTTGCTGTTGCTGCTCCCTCCATATCACGGAAAGGAACGGCAATTCCACGCCAACCACTAAAATTTAAGCCATATTTAAAATGAGCTTTAATGCTGTTTTCATTTCCAAATTTAAATATAAGCACTTTATTTGATGGTTTTTCGTTATATATCCACGCCATAAATGTTTGTGGATTTATATCATTTTCTTTTTCTGGTGAATAACCAATATCTTGATGAAAAGTAAGGTTATTACCTGAGGAATACTGCCATTTTAATGCGTGTTTACCATCTTTAAAATGAAGATTAGAAATTGTTAATGGTTGAGTAGCATCCGTCGTAATCGCGGCAGGTACTTTGTCTTCAAAGAAGTACATATATCCACCAGGTTCAAGCTGTGCGCCTTTACCATTAAGGCTATCGTGAGTGGTGTTTATATTTTCATTATTACAGCCAGATAATGCCAATATAATACTTAGTGTAATTAAGTGTTTTTTGTTATTAGAAAATGAAAAGGTATTCATTAAGCAAGGCCTCTATTGGTTATATTTTGTACGCCAGCGTAATTAAATAGGCGTAGCAAAAAATTGATCCCCATCATTTTCTATAAGTAAATTTACTTTCATTTTCTTTTGATTTTTCATTTGTGAATAAGTATCACATTTTATTTCATTTTAAATAATGATTTTTTACTTTCGTCTTCTTTCATTTTTATCTATATGTGATCTTTACCTCTTTAATCTTTCGTTTTCTTTCGTATCATGGGTTATCAGTATTTCGAAAGCATTTAAAAAGGTTAACTATGGCGCTGTCTTCATTTCATTCTCAACAAGCACGTTTCCATATGATGGCTAAGCCAACCAGTTACCGTTGTAACTTAAAATGTGATTATTGCTTCTATTTAGAAAAAGAAACGGTTGTGGGTAATGTCAATGATAATCGTTGTGGTTCTGCTGTAAGTGCTCCAGATTCAAGCTCGACGATTTCAAGTAGCGATCAAATGTCAGATGCCACGCTAAAACGTTATGTTAGACATTATATTGCGAGCCAAAATAGTACTGATATTGACTTTTCATGGCAGGGTGGTGAACCCACGCTCGCTGGATTGGATTTTTACCGTAACGTGGTTAAATACCAAGCCCAATATGGCGTTGATAAGAATATTACCAATAGTTTTCAAACTAATGCGGTTGCTATTAATCGTCAGTGGGCGCAATTTTTTGCCAAACATAAGTTTCTGATTGGTGTCTCCGTTGATGGCACACCAGAAGTACATGATAAATATCGTATTTCAGTCAACGGTAAACCAACTTTTGAGCGAGTTAAAAAAGCCATTGAATTACTTTTAGAATATAAAGTTGAATTTAATATTCTTACGGTTATCAATGATCAAAATTGGAATAAAGGCCGTGAGACTTACCGCTTTTTAACTTCATTAGGCGCCCGCCACTTACAGTTCATTCCTATTGTTGAAGTACAGACACAATATCAAGCCAATAGCAGCGGTCATTATTCACCCCAAAAAGACGCACCATTAACTCATTTCTCTGTGCCTGCTGAGGGTTATGGTCAGTTTATGAGTGAAGTGTTTGATGAGTGGTTACAGCATGATGTTGGCACTGTGTTTGTACGTATGTTTGACAGTATTTTAGCGACATGGCTTGGGTATCCTGCCTCTGTTTGTGTGCAATCAAAAGAATGTGGTCAAGCAATGGTAATAGAAGCCAATGGTGATATTTATTCATGTGATCACTATGTATATCCCGCGAATAAACTAGGCAATATTGCCACCACCGAACTGGTTAAGTTAGCTACCAGTAAACAACAACAGCGTTTTGGGAGTGCTAAATCGCAAAAGTTGACTCAACAATGTCAGCAATGTGAGGTTCATGGGTTGTGTTATGGCGGTTGCCCAAAACACCGCTTAGTCAGTGTCACGGGTGAAAAACATAAACAAAATTATTTATGTGGTTCTTATAAGCAGATTTTCCGCCATACCGCACCTGCAATGCACATGATGAGTCAGGCGATTCAACAAGGTGGAACGGCAGCAGATGCTTTGCCTTACTTAGCACAATTACGCTCAGCATAACATTGATTATTAAATTGAATTTTAAGACGTATTGCTGTGTATTACAGCAGTATATTACAAGGAGTATACAATGAATCTGTCCTCGACGAAGAAGACGGTAATTGCGAGTTTTGTGGCCGCGGCTTGCATGGCCTCTTCTGCTGTAGCAAATGCAGCCCCAACAACAGCCACAGCAAAACAACCCAATGTATTATTAGTGGTTATGGATGATTTGGGGACAGGTCAATTAGATTTTGCATTAGACAGTTTGAATAAAAAAACCTTAGCTGAACGGCCTGTGCCAGTTCGCTATCAAGGTGATTTTGATAAGATGGTCGATGCCGCTAAACGTGCGATGCCAACGGTGGCGAGTTTAGCGCAACAAGGCGTAAAAATGACCAATGCTTTTGTGGCTCATCCTGTTTGTGGTCCTTCGCGCGCGGGTATTTTTACCGGTCGTTACCCAACTAGCTTTGGCACTTATAGTAATGATGATGCACTTCAAGGTTTGCCATTAGATATCAAATTACTTCCCGCTCTATTTCAAGAAAATGGCTACAATACTGCCAATATTGGTAAGTGGCATAATTCAAAAATAAGCAGTAAAAATGCCGTTGCCGATAATAATAAAACTCGTGACTATCACGATAATCAGATCCCTGTAACACCAACAGAATATTCACCTGAGAATCGCGGTTTTGATTATTCCTACAGTTTTTACGCCTCTGGTGCCGCATTATGGAACTCACCTGCGATTTATCAAAATGGTAAAAATATTCCAGCACCGGGTTATTTAACCCATAATCTGACCAATGAAGCACTGCAATTTATTGAACAAAGTGGTGATAAGCCATTCTTTATTAACCTTGCCTTTAGTGTGCCGCATATTCCATTAGAAGAAGCGTCACCCGCGAAATATATGGAGCGTTTTAATACCGGTAATGTTGAAGCGGATAAATATTTTGCGGCGATCAATGCTGCTGATGAAGGGCTTGGACAAATTGTTGAATTGCTGAAGAAGAAGGGTGAATTAGACAATACATTGATTTTCTTCTTATCTGATAATGGCGCGGTACATGAATCACCGATGCCAATGAATGGTATGGATCGTGGCTATAAAGGCCAGATGTATAACGGTGGCGTGCGTGTACCGTTTGTGGCCTATTGGCCAAAGCATATTCCAGCGGGTGGCACCAATAATACCTTAATTTCAGCGTTAGATATTCTGCCAACGGCTCTAAGTGCTGCTGGGATTGCGATTCCAGAAGAGATGAAGGTTGACGGTAAAAATATTTTGCCTGTACTTGAAGGAAAAACAACACAGTCTCCACACCAATACATTTACTGGGCAGGCCCTGGCGCGAAACATTACAGTGAAGAAAATGATGCATTTTGGCATGGTTACTGGAAGTGGATCACTTATGAGTCAAATGACATTCCTAGCAATCCAAATCTAGAGAAGCTATCAAAAGGTTCATGGGCAATTCGTGATCAAGAATGGGCATTGTATTTCTATGATGATGGCTCCAATAAAGTGAAATTATTCAATGACAAGCTTGATCCAAGTGAATCAAAAGATCTTGCTCAGCAATATCCACAAAAAGTGAAGCAAATGAAACAAGCTTTTTATGAGTGGATCAAAGATAAGCCAAAACCAGTTGCATGGGGACAAGATCGTTACCAAGTGCTAACGGAATCAGCAAAAGGTTAATCACGCATCACCCACTATCGCACTGCAATTATGTTGATGTTATATCAACATGGCTGTAGTGCGTTATTGTTCATGGAGGATAACAATGATACATGATACTCAAGCGGCTATTTCACTTTCTGAATCGGCGTTAAATACCCCCGCCGATGTTACAGAACCATTACCTTATGTAGCAAAACAAATTCAAGCAACTGAACGCCCCATTATTCCTTATGAGCATCCAACACCGGCAATGTATTTGACGTTATTTAAACAGCGACTTGTGCGTTTAAAAATGAAAGCGGCGACTTACTCTGATCATGATGCTGCAGTGGCGGCCTGTTTTACTAATGATGCGCTGAGTATTGAGAACAAATGCCAATATTTGGTGCGTTATGTTGCACAAGCGTTTGATCATTATGCGGTATGGGACTATAGCCATGCTTATTATCCGGGGCGCCCTAGCCAGCAAAGTGCACGTACCGATGCGATGGAAGGCACGAGTCGAGTGTTACCTACAATAGCTGCATGGGTCAGCCAGCATGGTTCGCAGCCGCTAGAGGGGCTAAATGGTCAGCCATTAGACCTTGTTGCAATGTTACGTAATGCTTTTTTAGCAGGAACCGACCCTCAGCATGCGGGATATTGGGGGGAATTGCATGACTATGATCAGCGTATTTGTGAAAGTGCTGATTTAGCGTTAGCGCTATGGTTGAGTCGTGACCATGTTTGGCAACCAATGAACACGGCTGAGCAGACCCAAATTATTACGTGGTTTAAACAAGTTAACCATTGTCAAACGGTTGATAATAATTGGCACCTTTTTCCGTTGACGGTGCAATTTGTCATTAAGGCATTAACGGGTGAAGACACTATTGCACAGGATAAATACCAACGCATTAAAGCGTTTCATGTGGGTGATGGCTGGTTCCGTGATGGTGCGAAAGGGAATTATGATTATTACAACGCGTGGGGATTTCATTACTCACTCTATTGGCTCGATCAAATAGATTCAAGTTTTGATAGCGGATTTATTCATCAAGCTCTTGCGGATTTTGTCAGTCAATATCGCTATTTATTTACCGCAGAAGGCCTGCCTTTTTTTGGCCGTAGTGCCTGTTATCGTCTTGCCGCCACCGCACCTCTGATTATGGCTATAGATCAACACAGTGAAGCTATTACTGCTGGTGAAGCTCAACGCGCCTTTGCTACTAGTTTGGAATATTTTATTGGCCATGGTGCAATGCAACATGGCGCGCCAACACAAGGGCTGTTTGATGATGATACTCGATTAGTTGATAACTACAGTGGCCCAGCAAGCAGTTTCTGGTCATTGCGAGCATTGAATATTGCATTATTTTGTGGAGATCGATGTGGCTTGTGGCAAGCAGATCCACAACCATTACCCATTGAACAAAGTAATTTTAATGTGGAATTTAAGGCGATTAATGCACAAGTCATTGGCGTTTTCGAAACGAAAGAGGTGGTAGTGATATTTAAAAATGATTATATCACCGAACAAAATCCATTATCTCGTCGTTTAGAGACCCAATCAGCCCGTTCTTACTGGCTAGAAACTATTTTAGGACGAGCGGAAAGGCCGAAGAATAACTTATTGCGTAAAGGCATTACCTGTTATTCATCCAAAATGTCTCATTTCTTTTGATTTCATTTTGTTATTTATTTTCGATTTGAAAGTGTTTATGTGATTCAGATCTTTTTATTTGTTTTTGTTTTCGAATATTATCTAAATCGAAAGTTAACGGAAGGTTTGGGGTTTTTATGTTTTTGGTTTCTTCGCGTGAAATGCTGTTGAAAGCGCAGCTAGGCGGTTATGCCGTTCCTGCTTTTAATATTCATAATCTTGAGACAATTCAAGTTGTACTTGAAACAGCGGCTGAGATGCGTTCTCCCGTTATTCTTGCTGGCACGCCTGGAACTTATTCTTACGCGGGCACTGATTATTTGGTGGGTATTTGTCTTAAAGCGGCAAATATTTATCAAACGCCAATTGCGCTACATATGGATCATCATGAGTCGTTCAGTGATATTCGTACTAAAGTAGAAGCAGGTATTAAATCAGCGATGATTGATGGTTCGCATCATAGCTTTGAAGGCAATATTGATCTCACCCGTAAAGTCGTGCAATTTTGTCATGGTTGGGATTGTTCTGTTGAAGCAGAGCTAGGTCGTTTAGGTGGCCAGGAAGATGATCTTATTGTTGAAGATAAAGATGCACTTTACACCGATCCTGATGCTGCGGTTGAATTTATTAATGCGACAGGCATTGATTCATTAGCGATTGCTATTGGTACTGCTCACGGTATGTATAAAGAGCAACCGCGATTAGATTTTGATCGTCTTGGCATTATTCGTAGTAAAACGGATACACCATTAGTGCTTCATGGCGCTTCAGGTGTGCCAGATGCTGATGTACGTCGTTGTATCGAACTCGGTATTACGAAGGTGAATGTTGCGACTGAACTTAAAATCGCCTTTGCTGATGCTGTAAAACAATACTTTATTGAGCACCCTGAAGCGAATGACCCACGTCATTATATTATTCCGGGTAAAGCAGCAATGAAGAAAATTATTCAAGATAAAATTCGCGTATGTGGTAGCGAAGGAAAAGCGTAATTAGCCACAGACTATAACCTCTCGCCAGGGATGACACAATGTAATGCCATTTCCCCCTTAAGCTGATCAGCTTTATTTGGCATTACATTTATAACTTTGAGTGATGATGTTTTTTGGCCATGATTGATTTTCATATCTCATCGTCATGGCCTTTTTTCTGATAGCGAATAATGGTTAATAGGTGAGGAAAAATGACATTTCCAACTTCAGCAATAAAGCGCAATATTGCCATTTTAGGTGAGTGCATGATTGAGCTGAGTGGTGCGCCTTTTGCAACTCAGCAACAAAGTTTCGGTGGCGATACGCTTAATACTGCGATTTATCTTTCTCGATTGCTTCCTCAAAGTTCCCCTAGTTATGTCACCGCATTAGGCATTGATAATTATAGTAACGCTATGATTGATGCATGGCAGCATGAAGGCATTGATTGCCGTTTTGTGATGCGTGAGCGCGATAAATTACCCGGCATGTACGCTATTGAAATTGATGCCGAAGGAGAGCGTAGCTTTCATTATTGGCGCAATGATTCCGCTGCACGCTATATGTGTGAACATGCTCAGTTTTCGCAGATTATGGCACAATTAAAAGACTATGATTTGATCTACCTCTCAGGGATCTCTTTGGCTATTTTGCCTGAACATGGCAAAATTAAGCTCGTTGAAGCCCTTGAAAAATTAAAAGCTTCAGGTTGTAAAATTGCGGTTGATTCAAATTATCGGCCACGATTATGGAATGGTGTGACCCATGCAAAAACATGGTTATCAGAATTGTATCGCTTGGCTGATATTGCGTTAGTTACCGCTGATGATGAAGATTTATTACGAGGCGAACTGGATACTCCCGCAGACATTATTGCTGATCGCTTGCACCGTTTAGGGGTTAGCCAAGTGGTAGTGAAGTTAGGCAGTAAAGGCGCGATGTGGTCACAAGCAGGTCAAAAAGGCTTGGTTGATGGTAATAAAATTGATGCTGTCATTGATACAACAGCCGCAGGGGATTCTTTTAATGCTGCTTATTTAGCGGCATGGGCCAAAGGTATGCCAATGATTGTTTGCTGTCAGTGGGGAAATAATCTTGCCGCTCAAGTAATTCAGCATCGCGGTGCCGTTATTCCTCTGCAATGTACCCAATATTTAACGGATTTAATGAGTAGTAATTATGATGACAAATGAATGGATTGATCGTTTGCGTGCATTGCGAGTTATGCCTGTCATTCAAATTGAACATGCAGCAGATGCTGTGCCTCTTGCTAAAATATTAGTTGAAAATGGTCTGCCTGCTGCTGAAATTACCTTTCGTACCGCAGCTGCCGCGGAATCTATTCGCTTAATTCGCACTGCTTATCCTGAGATAGTGTTATGTGCAGGCACTGTTTTAACGGTTGAACAAGTTAATGCAGCTATTGAGGCGGGGGCTGATTTTGTTATTAGCCCTGGGTTTAATCCAACCACGGTGAAATATTGCCTAGCCAATAATATCAAAATTATCCCTGGGGTGAATAATCCAAGCTTGGTTGAGCAAGCATTAGAATTAGGTGTGAGCGCACTGAAGTTCTTTCCTGCTGAAGCTTCTGGTGGTGTGAACATGCTTAAATCATTAGTTGGGCCTTATAGTCAGGTTCAGTTAATGCCAACGGGTGGTGTGACACCGCTTAATTTGGGTGAGTATTTAGCTATTCCACAAGTAATCGCTTGTGGTGGAACATGGATTGCACCAACCAAGGCAATTACTAATCATGACTGGGAGCTGATTGCCGGTAATGTACGTGAAGTGTGTGCAATGATTGCTCAGCTGAAGGCATAGGGATTGATGATGGCAGAAGTAAAACACGTGGCAGTACTGCTTGCTGATGGTTTTGAAGAAGGCGAAGCGGTGGTTTTTATCGATATTATGCGCCGTTTGGATATTAAAGTGGATGTATTATCTTGCATGAAAACCACAGCGCTTAATACTTACTTTGAAACTAAAATCAGCGCCGATTATGTGTTAACAGATAAATTTGATAAGACTTATGATGCGGTTATGATGCCTGGTGGACCACAAGGAACTGATAATTTATCCGCTAACGCCAATGTTATTGCTTTTTTAAAGCGTCATATTGAAGCCAATAAGTATATTTGTGCATTATGCTCATCTGGCGCCAAAGTACTTGCTGCGCATCATTTATTACAAGGTCGTACATATACTACCGGTGATAAGTTGGCGGAAAAGTTTGATGATGGTGAGTTTATTAAACAGAAAGTGGTTGTTGATGGGCAGTTTATTACTGGGCGTGGTTTGGGGGTGAGTTTTGAATTTGCCTTTACAGTGGCACGTTATTTATTAGCTGATAACCATGAAAAAGTTGATTGGCAAGCAAACCATATTTATTTTGATCACTGGCCGTTAAATAACGCATAGTGCTATAGTGATAATTATAGAGAGAAAGTAGTAAGCCTAGTTAAGTTAAATAACTAGGCTTTTATATATTTAGCGGAAACTTTTTAAATAACCATCTGATAATAAATTTATTAAAGATAGATCACAATTGAAGGGACATATATTAATGTGCTTTTAATTGACGAATTATCTCTGTCGCAACAGCCTGTGCTGATGCTGGATTTTGGCCTGTGATAAGATTGCCATCGACCACAATATAGCTCTGCCAATCAGGGCCCTGGCTATAATGTGCCCCTTGGTCAGTTAACATATCTTCCAGCAAAAAAGGCACCACAGTACTTAATCCAACCGCGTCTTCTTCACTATTACTAAAACCTGTGACATTTTTACCCGCGATAAGTGGGCTGCCATCAGCATTTTTAGGTGCTTTTAATGCTGCGGGGCCATGACAAACAAGGCCTGTTGGTTTGTGGTGTTGATAACTTGATTCAATAATATGTTTTGATGCAGCATTTTGCGATAAATCCCATAATGGTCCATGTCCACCAGGATAAAATACAGCGTCATAATCAGTTGGATCGATAGTTGATAAGAGTAAGGTGTTGGCTAACTGTTTGATTGCATTTGAATCATTTTTAAATCTAATAACTGATTCTGTTTGCATCTCTGCGGTATCACTTTTGGGATCGATAGGCACTTGTCCACCTAAAGGCGAGGCAAGAGTCACTGTATCGCTATTATCTTTAAATAGATAAAAAGGGACGGTAAATTCATCTAACCATAGGCCTGTTTTTGCTGTGGTTGTACCTAAATTTTGATGAGATGTTAATACGATTAAGATATTCATATTAGTTTAAGCCCTCGTTTAATCATTGAGATTAAAAATACATAATTTAATGCCTGTATTAGTTATAGGCTTAAATAATGTGGCTCACAAGCGTAATAATTACTCTTTTTATCAATATTATATCTAAGGAAAAATAATAAATAATGGCTTGAACATTAGCATTATTATAATTGTAGTGCAGTCAATGTTTTTAATCGTAGATATTATTAAGGGGATAAACAAAAAGGCCACTAAAGTGACCTTTTTGTGAAGAAATGAAAGACTATAATTAGTCAGCCATTTCCGCATTGTGGTAAACGTTTTGTACGTCATCACAATCGTTTAGTGCATCAAGGAATTTTTCAAACATTGCAATGTCGTCACCAGCCAATTCAGTCATTGTCTGTGGTACGAAAGCAATTTCTTCTGAATCAATGATAACGTCAGCCATTGTTGCAGCAAGTGCGTTTTTCACTTTAAAGAATTCAGTGTGTGGAGCGTAAACAGTGATCTCGCCATCTTCACAAGTGATGTCAGTAACGTCTACGTCTTCCATCATTAGATTTTCAAGAACAACTTCTTCGTCAGTACCTTTAAATTCAAACACAGCTTGGTGTTCAAACATGTGGCCAACAGTGCCTGGGCTACCGATTTTTGCATTGTTTTTAACGAATGCTTGACGAACGTCCATGAAAGTACGGTTGTTGTTGTCTGTTAGACAGTCAACGATAACCATGCAGTTGCCTGGGCCAAAACCTTCGTAACGTGCAGTTGAGTAATCTTCACCGCCGCCGCCTTTTGCTTTATCAATTGCTTTTTCAATAACGTGGCTTGGTACCTGATCTTTTTTCGCTTTTTCGATAAGACGACGAAGCGCTAGGTTACTATCAGGATCCGGACTACCGTTCTTAGCACAAACGTAGATCTCTTTACCATACTTTGAGTAAACCTTGATCTTAGCGCCTTGGGTTTTTGCCATAGACAATTTGCGTACTTCGAACTTTCTTCCCATGAGGAATCACTCTCTTTTACTGTTTTAAACGGTCAATTATGCAAATATTTTACCAGCACCCCTTTATTCTGGCTAGTTAGATCTGTATTTATGCTAAGTAAAGACGTTTTTTTTATTTTTACGTTGAAATATTAAACCAACTTAAAAAAGAGTAATCGGAATACTTATTTTTGGAGCTAAAGATTTCAAATATAGTTTAATTTCTCGTAAGGTAATAAAACAAAGCAAATAAATCCTATATTTTCTTACAATATAAGAATTCCTCTTGTTGTTCGCGCTATAATTGGTTACAAATAATCATCACACAAATTAGAGATAACTTACCTGTGACTCATTCACTAAGCGCTAATGAAAAATTGTTACAAGTGCTGGTTCATATTGCGGCGTCAAATGTACCGCTTCAAGCACAGCAACTCAGTACCGAAATGGAAATGCCGATAAGTAGTTTATATCGCTATTTAGCGTTGCTTCGTGATTGGAATTTAATTGAAGAGAATCATGGGCGTAATACTTATAGTGCGGGTCCTGCTGCGTTACAACTGCAACGTAATTTTGAAATGAATTCACCATTACCTGATGGTGTAAGACCGATTTTAAAACGATTACAGCAGCAAACTGGTGAGATGTCAGCGTATATGGTTGCCGTAGGTTTTAATGCACTCTGTGTTGATAGTATCGATAGTCCTTATGCGTTGCGTTGTAGTTATGAAAAAGGCCAAAGCCAGCCATTGATTCGTGGTGCATCAGCTAAAGTTATTTTGGCTTACTTACCGTTAGCTCGCCAATTAACGATTTTAGAGCATTATGATATTACCGAACAAACACAGATAGATACGTGGATTGCTGAATTAGATCTTATTAAACAAGATGGTTTTGCAATCAGTACATCCGAAATTGATGCGGGTGTTTCTGGTGTGAGTGCACCGGTATTTGTTGGTAATAAAGTTGTCGGTGCGGTTAGTGTTATGGCGCCAGCAGAGCGTATAAATAGCCGTAAAAATAAAATTGTAATGAGTGTATTACAAGCAGCAAGAGCATTACCACCACAACACTAGCCTGTGTTGTTTGTGCAATGAAAGAGAGGGAAGATTGGCGTATGTTAGTTGATCAATTAAAAAAGTTATTTAAAAATGAGCCTCAAAAACCGATGGCATACCATCGTAAACATACGCTCATCAGCCCTTATGTCCAGCAATACCAGCCCGGTATTATGCTTGTTGGTGTCATTTCTGATCTGAGTCTTGATTGGGGACGTGGCTTACAAGGCGCGAAAGAAGGTCCTGCAAGTATTCGACGGATATTGCCTTACACCCATGCTCAAACAAAATTACCTTTTTATGATGCGGGTGATATAGAACAAAACAATAATGATCATAGTTTTGCTGCCGTTAGCCAACGACAGCACCAATTATTATTGCGTTGCTTACGTGATGGTCATTTTCCTGTTGTGCTCGGTGGTGGGCATGAAATCTCTATTGCTAGTTATCAAGCACTGTCTGATTTCAGTACCGAAGTAAAATCAGCCCCCGTGATGATTACTGAAGATCAGCAACCACAATTGTTACCGCAACGAGTGGGCGTGATTAATTTTGATGCGCATTTTGAACTAAGACCATCATTATCGTTACGGGCGGGATCTGCGTTTCATGCTGCATGGTGTTATAGCAAAGAACAACAGCGCAGTTTTGATTTTCTTGGTCTTGGTATTTGTGATCATGCTAATTCACAAGCAATGTTTAAATTGGCAGAAGATCTCGGTTGTCAGTGGCTACTTGATAATCAAATGACGACGCGTAATAAAAAACATGTTCAAGCACAATTAGATAGCTTTATTGATAGTGTTGATTGTATTCAATTGAGTATCGATCTTGATGTATTTTCTTCCTCGATTGCTCCTGGTGCGAATATGACGCGTATGCATGGTGTTAGCTTATCAATGGTTGAATGGGCGATTAAACATATTATGGCAAGTGGCAAAGTGAAAATTGTTGATATTGCAGAGTTGAATCCAGAATATGATTACGATAATCAGACTGCAAAATTGGCGACTAAACTGATTCAAACCATTGTTCATTTTGTTTAACGCATTTTTATATATGAGTAACAGCATGAAAATGATGATTTTATGATCATAAAGATGCTCTTTTGATGGTTTTGGTTGAATAGTAATACAAAAGTCATTAATTATAATGTTTTTATAAAAAAAGCCTTTACAGCCACCGTGATGATAGGTATTATTCGCGGCATTGGAGAGATGGCTGAGCGGTTGAAAGCACTGGTCTTGAAAACCAGCATACGTTTATAGCGTATCTAGGGTTCAAATCCCTATCTCTCCGCCACATTCTAGAAATTTGATTTAATCGAGTTTCATACAGAATTGGAGCGGTAGTTCAGTTGGTTAGAATACCGGCCTGTCACGCCGGGGGTCGCGGGTTCGAGTCCCGTCCGCTCCGCCAACACAACGAATCCTCGTCAGAAATGACGGGGATTTTTTGCATCTGGAGTTTCAAAATCTAGATAATAAATGTTAGATGCGATAAATGACGGCATAAGTGTCAATATCGGCCTGTCACGCTGGAGGGCGCGCTGATTTTCGGAATGGCAAGTCCCGTCCGCTTCACAACACAACGAATCCTCGTCAGAAATGTGAGGATTTTTTGCATCTGGAGTTTCAAAATCTAGATAATAAATGTTAGATGCGATAAATGACGGCATAAGTGTCAATATCGGCCTGTCACGCTGGGGGGCGCGCTGATTTTCGGAATGACAGGTCCCGTCCGCTTCACAACACAACGAATCCTCGTCAGAAATGTGAGGATTTTTTGCATCTGGAGTTTCAAAATCTAGATAATAAATGTTAGATGCGATAAATGACGGCATAAGTGTCAATATCGGCCTGTCACGCTGGAGGGCGCGCTGATTTTCGGAATGGCAAGTCCCGTCCGCTTCACAACACAACGAATCCTCGTCAGAAATGTGAGGATTTTTTACATCTGATGTTGGTTGATAGTAATCGCTTATTGATACTGTGTTTAAATCCCTTTTTTAGTGGGAAATAAGAAAGAGAATAAATTTTAACTATCTGTTATTTAATAATATCTTCTAAATTTTATCTAAGTGAATATTTTGTTAATTAAGAAAGCGCAATAGCTTTCTTTATGTACAGCGTGACCGGAAAGCGTTGAAAATATTAATTTACTGAGTAAGTTCTTTTCCTATTGGTAACAAGTGGAGTCTCAAAAGTGGTTTATTCAGTGAGGTTTTCAATGGATTTTACAAGTATCTCATTGAAAATAGATTTAGATAGGCTCAATGTAGAGCAATAATATCAATTCGAAATAATGCATTAGATATTGTCAATGGTAGCGCTATTTGGCGGTTGTGTAAGGATGAATAAATGAATCAACATTATCTTGATGCTCTTACAAAAAGTAAGGTCGCGGCACAGGAAGAATACCGTTTTGTTAAAGGAAATCTAACAAATACGGATGATCTTGTTACTGGACTCAAGCAACAAATATCGAGAGTTGTAAATCAGAGTGAAAGCTTATTTGGGAATAAAGATTCGTCGACCATTAAGTTGCATGAAATATCACGAAGTCTAAATCATGAATTAGATTCAGCAATGCTTAAACATAACCAGTCCATTATTCAACGAGCCAAGAAACTGGAAAAGTTTACAGTTATGCTTTTTGGTCGAACAATGGCTGGAAAAAGCACAATTCGTGAAGCGATAACTGGTGGTGATGGTTCTACGATAGGGCAAGGTGCACAAAGGACAACCCGAGACATCAAAGAATATGAATGGCAAAATCTTCGAGTTGTAGATACGCCAGGATTTGGTGCTTGGGGAGGTGAAGAAGATACAGCTATAGCACATTCAATTGTTGAAGAAAGTGATCTTATTCTGTTCTTATTAAGCTCTGATAGTGTGCAACTTTCAACAATCCAAGAGATGAAGGGGCTGAGCGCCAAAAACAAACCCGTAATCTTCGTGCTTAATGTTAAGCAAGATCTGACAAAAAGAGTTCACCGTAAACGCTTTTTAAAAGATCCTGAAGGCTTCTTTTCTGAAGAGAAAATCGGGGGGCACGTTCAACGTCTAGAAGAGCTAGCAAGGGATGAATTAGGTATCAGAGCTAATCGTCTTAAAATTGTACCGTTACACGCTCAAGCAGCTTATTTAGCAGGGCAGGAAAACGATCCAGCTGAAGCAGAGCGATTATATAAAGCGAGCCGATTACCGGATCTTTTTGATTTATTAAGCACCGAAATCTCAACGAATGGCCCAGTGCGTCGTATTCAGTCATTACTGGATGGTGCATATAGTCATCTCGATTTTTTGGACCAGCATCTTATTGAAAACAAAAAACAGCTTAAGATATATACCAATACCGTTGATGAAAAAAGAACACAATTTGATTCATGGTTCAATGATTATCAAAAAGAACTTCTGAACTTAGTAGATCGAAAGGTTGATGGTATTTTTTCATCATTTAAGCAGACTATTGGCTCTTTTGTTGATGATAATATTGAGCGCAAAGACTTTGATCAGCGTTGGAAATGTCATCTTGAGAGTTCGGGAATTGAGTCCGGTTTGCAAAAAATAATGGCGGATCTCCAGGATGACGTGAAGAACAAGGTTGAGCAGTTTAATCGTGAAGTTAAGCAAGACATTGAATTTTCACGTAAATTTAATTTTAAAAGTCAAAATACATACGATCCATTGGACTATAAACGTTTAACTGGCTGGGGAGGGGCGATAGCAACGGGTATTGCCTCTATCGCTTTTTTTAACTCATGGAATCCAGTTGGTTGGGTATTTGCTGCGGTAGCAACCGTCTTTGGTATTTTTAATTTATTTTCAGATTCTCGTGAAAAGAAATTAAGAAACCAGAAAACGAAAGTGGCTAAAGATATTCGAGCGAGTATTGATAAACAGAAGAAGGCTTCCAAAAAAGAGATCATTAGCTGGTTTAATAAAAACATCCGCAGCCGAGTCATTCAGGGACTGCTGAAAGACACAAGAGAGCTTGTTTATGGTCTGAATCAATTATGCCACTCACTAGATCAAGGTTCACAGCAATGTAACATGCTGTTATGCAGTGTTAACCGCCGACTTATTCAACAAAGCACCCTGGCTGTAAGTGACCAACAAGCTCCAGATATTAATAAAATTGTTCGAATTCCTGGAGAAGGCTGCTTCTTCACAGTCAATGGTTATTTTAGAAACCCTGCACTTCTGAAGCAGGTTGGACAATCTCTGAATGAATTTATTACTGTTGTTTATGACGGAACACCTGAAAATATGATTTCACATGCGTTAGGTATTAACCATATAGCTAATTCTAAAGTGGAGATTATCGATAATCAGGTTACTGTTTATGCACCAAAAATATCAATTGGTAAAGTTATTGGACGAGCTGGATGGCGGATCAAGTTGGTAACAGCCTTATTAAACCTTCGCATTAATGTAGTGGCATCAAATTAAGGAAAAGGATCTGAATATGATTAATTTATCTTCATTCCAGAATGAAACCTCTCGTATACACAAGAAGGTTTTGAACGTTGTACAAAGTATTGAACCATCTTATACCGAGCAAATCACAGGCATGTTTGATGGTAAGGAAGTGGTACTTAAATTAGCTTTTGTCGGCCAGTATAATGCAGGTAAATCGAGTATTTTAAAAGCTCTTACAGGTGACGATGAGATCAAAGTTGACTCAAATATTTGTACTGATGAAGTCACAGCTTACAACTGGAATCACATACAGATTCTCGATACCCCTGGAGTACATGCAGGTCGCTCCGATCATGATCAGACAACTTATACTGCTATCGATGAAGCTGACCTTTTAATTTTTGTTATAACAAATGAGTTATTTGATGATGTGATCGGAAAGCATTTCCGACAGCTTGCGTTTGAGCGATACAAGGCGAAAGAAATCTTGCTTGTAGTCAATAAAATGGCTCGAGACAGTGGTACAGCAGAAACTAAAATGTCGTCTCTACTTCCGGTATTGGAACCGATGCTACCTGAAGACTTCAATACGACTTTCATTGATGCAGAGTGTTATTTAGATGCCTTAGATGAAGATGATAAAGAAGACCGTGATGATCTTTTTGAAGAGAGCAATTTTGAAACTCTCGTGACATCGATTAACGGTTTTGTGGAACAGAAAGGTTTATTAGGTCAATTAACTACACCGTTAAGTGGTATGCAATCAACAGTACGCAAGCTTAGGGAAGAAAAATCGGTTACCAACCCTGAAGAAAAACTGTTGATAGAACTACTTCACCGCAGGCTTTCGATTTTAAGGGAAGGAGAGTTACGTCTAAAGCGCAAGATGACCGAGATGCTGAATAGTACTCTTTATGAGGTTTCAGGTTGCGGTGATGATTTAGCTGAAATGATCTGTGAAAGCAGTACCGAAGAATCGGTAAAAGCGAAATCAGATGAAGCTGAGAAGCGCTGTAAGGTTGTTGTCGGCAAATTGTCAGAAAATTTTGTTAGTACAGTCCGTTCTCATGTCAAGCAAGTTACTTCAGAACTGGAACAATTAGAGAAAAGTCAGTTAGCGAAAGCCTTAAACGATGCAATTGAACAAATCTCATCCAGTAATGGTGCTGATAGCATTAGTCATATTGGCGATCAAATAAAGATTTCTGATTATGAGGGTGGTGCTAACGAGCGCTATGCCAAACTTTCAGGCTGGGCGCAAAAAGGATTGAATTTTACCAGTGATAGCGCGAAAGGCGTGAATGCTACGGCTAATAACTTAGGTAATGCCGCAGGTGTGTCTGGTAGTTCCCTACACAATGGCGTTAAGATCGTAGGTGAATTTTTTGGCGTGAAATTTAAGCCATGGCAAGCAGTTAACATTGCTAAAAATATTGGCAATGTAGCCCGTTTTCTTGGGCCAGTACTGGCAATTCTTGGGGTTGGTTTGCAAATCTATGATGATATCAAACAGGAAAAACAACGAACTACTATGCGTGATGCACGAGCGAACATCCGCAGAGAGTTTCGTAAAATTGCCAAAGATTTGGAGCTACAATTCCAAGCGGGTATTTTGAATACAGTTAACGGTATACATTGTGAAGAGATTCAACAAATTCAATCTACGCTAGATGAAATTACAACAGGTAACCTTCAAGTTAGCCAGCAGCTTACAGAATTAAGTGAATTGGAAAAAGAACTTGGAAATTTGATTATTAAAATTCAGCAGTCTGCCTAACTACAATGAGCTAGCTCGTTATAACGACGAGCTAGCATGAGAGTCATAATGATATGAATATAAAAATTCGATTTTAAAGCGCGTGTAGATTTTTAACAAGAGATAACTGTTCATACAAGTAAGCTAGGTATCTATCCTAACAATAAGCAGAATCACAAGCCTCCATATAAATCATTAATGCTAGATATTTGATTATAAATGTGGTCATTTTAACTTGAGATCTTTATTAATATGGAAAATAGTTTTCGACATCGAGATAAACTACTTATTCACCGCTAAATACGCGCCTGCCGCGATCATAATGCTACCCGCTGTTTTATTTAACCGTTGCTGTGCGATGGGTGTCTTAATCACTTTAGCTAATCGTGAAGCGCCATAAGCAACTAACATAATGGCTGACATCAAGGCAATGGATGACAAAACAGAAATTAGAATGATATCAGTGCTGTTTAAACGGGTTAAATCAATAAACGTCGGTAAAAAAGACACATAGAACAAAATAACTTTTGGATTAGAGGCTGAAATCAAAAAGCCATGACCAAAACTGGCTAAAGGTGCTTGCTGTGGCTGTTGCTCAGTATCTGATTGTTGGTTTTGTGATAAAGCCGTCAACATTTTATAGCCGAGGTAAATTAAATAACCTGCGCCTAAATAACGAATAATCACAAACACTTCTGACCAATTGTCAGCGATAGTCGCTAAACCAAAGCAGGCTAATTGTAAATAAAGCAGGTCACTTGCTACCATCCCTAATGCCATCATGATGCATTGACGAGGACCTTCGACCATTGCTTTGGCGAGAATAGCAAATACACCAGGCCCGGGAGTAATAGCAAAAATAAAAATAGCAAAAAAGAAGGCAATTGCAGCTTCTAGTGACATCATATCATCCTTGTAAATGCGCTTTTTTCGAATGCTATCATGCAAACAATGTTTTGCCTTTAAATTTTTACACATTAATAGTTACAATGAAAAACATAATTAAGTCATTGTGTTTATTGTTTTTTATTTATTTTAAAATGCTGTGCTACGATAATAATTCTTATTTTTAATCTCATCATTATTATTAAAATGCTGTTTTTTGCTTTTTTAATAGTCAAACAACACATAAAGCATGGTTTTTTGGGGCGATTAGTTTCAGAATGTCGAGCTTATTGCATTAGCAAATCTTAAGAGTATCACTGCGTGGTTCTCTGTCTATAAGTCTTCAGAGGGAAAAGTTCTTGGATAAGCCTAAAATTATATGTGTAGAAGGTAATATTGGTGCTGGTAAATCGACCTTACTCCCTCAATTAGCTGTCGCCTTAAATGCAACTGCCATTTTAGAACCAGTAGATTCTGATCCTGAATTTCAACATTTATTAGGTGAATTTACTTGTGATCCATTTAACGTCGAGGCTCGCAGTAATTTTCAGTGCTACATCACGGCTCAACGTGCTGAACTTTTGAATAATTTAGATCCTCAAGGTGTCTATATTATTGAGCGTTCTTTACTTAGTGATTTAGTCTTTACTCATGCTTGTATTGCTAATTACAACAGCACGCCTGAAGATATTGCTAAGCATATGGCGTGCTATCAGCATTTGATCAGTCAAATCAATCAATACCCAACCATTGATTATTGTATTTATTTAAAAACCGATCCTGAAGTGGCTTATAGCCGTATGCGTCAGCGTGGACGTGCAGAGGAAATGGGATTAGATATTGGTTATATTAGTGATATTGATGCATTTCATGATGCTGTATTACCACAAGCATGTCGTAAGATGGGAACGACGTTAATTCATATTGATTGGAATACACCACTTGCTGTTGCTGATCTATTACCACAATTGAATGCTGCTGGTTTAGATATGAACTAATGTCACTGAGTAGTGATATAACACTAGAGAGGCTACAGTTAACTATTAACTGTAGCCTTTTTTGTGATTAGCTTTTTAGCATCTGCCAATATTTTTGGTAAATATTAACAGCGTCACCTACATCATCAGTGAACTCACCGTGGTCAACTTGTGCGTCAGTTGGGAAAATCATCGGGTCATTTTGTAATTCAGTCGGTAAAAACTGTTTGGCTTGTTTATTTGGGGCAGGGAAGCCTAGCTCTTCAACAATTTTTGCCTGATTTTCAGGACGCATAAAGAAGTCGATAAATTTAAATGCGAGATCTTTATGCTGACTACCTTTAGGGACGATAAAGTTATCCATCCATAAAATAGCGCCTTCGGTTGGATAAACAAATTTAAGCTCTGGCATTTCTTTTTGTGCCATAAAAGCATTACCGTTCCATTGCATTCCTACCATTGCTTCCCCGGTAACATAAGGAACATGAGGAGCATCAGAATTATAAACGACAACGTTTGAGCGTAATTGACGTAATTTCTCGTAAGCTTGCTTAATTTCTGCTTCATTGGTGCTATTAATACTATGACCTTGTGCCCGCAGTGCCATACCGAACACATCTCGAACATCATCAAGTAACATCACTTGTGGTTTGAAATTGGTGTTCCATAAATCTTTCCAGCTCGTTACCTGATCGGATGTGATTACTTCTGCATTGTAGCTAATCCCCGTGACACCCCATACATAAGGTAAAGAGTAATCATTGTTGGGATCAAATGGTTGTTTCATTAGACCAGAATAGATGTCATTTAAGTGATGCATTTTGCTTTTATCTATTTTTGCAAGCATGCCTTCACGGGCCATTTTTTCAATAAAATACGTTGAAGCAAATGCAACATCATAGCCTTTACTATCAAGTAGCTTGAGCTTGGTATACATCGATTCATTATTATCAAACGTAGAGTAATTGACGGTGACATCATATTCTTTTTCAAAGGCTTTGATTACATCTGTTGGCATATACTCAGCCCAGTTGTAAACGTTAAGCACATCATTTGCTGCCGAAACATTAAATGCTGAAAGTGCGAATGCTAGTGTGGTCACCCCTTTGAATATTTTCTTCATGTTATTAATTCCTAATTGACCAGGTAAGTCAGATCTGAGCGCGGATATTAGACAGAAGTTTGTTTGTGTCAAAAACAATCAAGCTAAATTATGAACTAAGTCACAGTAATAAATTGCTTGTGAAGCATCAAGACTCGTGACATTATCCGCGCGATTTTTAACCTGTATTTTTTTTGTGGGCAATTGGAATGTCAATCAACAGTCAATATATCGATAGTTACTACCAAGCAACCGTTAATGCGTTACCTGAACAACCCCTACTAGATCAAGCAATTGAAGCTGATGTATGTATTATTGGTGGTGGTATGACAGGATTAAACGCCGCGATTGAATTACGTCAGAAAGGATTCTCTGTTGTGGTGCTTGAATCACAACGCTTAGCATGGGGAGGGTCTGGGCGTAATGGAGGTCAGTGTTTAGTGGGTTATTGCCTAGGGTTACGTGAAGTTGATGAAACATACGGACCTGAGTGGGGTAAACAACTGTGGGATCTCTCTTGTGAAGCGGTTGATATTGCTCGTGATCGCATCGAGAAATTTAATATTGATTGTGATTTTCAACAGGGTTATATCGAACTGGCGTTGAAGAAAAGCCAAGAAACAGAACTAAAATCTTGGTATGACTTAAAACAGAGCCGTTATGATTATCCAAGTGCTAGCTGGTGGGACAAAGATAAAGTCAATCAAGTGGCACACACTGAGCGTTATTTAGGTGGCCTATATGATTCAAACAGTGCTCATATGCACCCATTGAATTACACCTTAGGTTTAGCACAAGCAGCGTTAAGCTTAGGTGCGACTATTTTTGAGAATACGCCAGCAATAAAATTGGACAAAGGCAATCCGCATATTATCCATACGCCAAAAGGTCAGGTTAAAGCCAAACAAGTTTTATTAGCTTGTAATGCGTATCTTGAAGGATTACATCGTAAAGCACAAAGCGTTGTACTGCCTGTTGTATCTTACATTGGTGTGACAGAGCAATTGGGCGATCGTCAACCTATCAGTAATATGATGGCAATGTCAGATTTAAATAACAGCCTTGATTATTACCGCCCAACACCGGATGGTCGTATTTTGTTTGGTGGTATCAATCATCCATTCAACGGCGAGTACAGTGATTCAAGTGAGCGTTTACGCCAGCGTATGATCACGGTATTCCCACAACTTGCTGATGTAAAAATGGAATACCATTGGGGCGGATTGTTTGCAGTTACTCGTTCTTATATGCCGCAAATCGATCATCTAGGCAATGATATCTATGTTGCTCATGGCTATACTGGTCACGGTGTAGGGTTAACTAATATTGCAGGTAAGGTTGTTGCTGAAGCAATGGTAGGTACTGCTGAGCGCTTTGATGTGTTCGCTAAAATTAAACATGGTTGGATTCCAACCCCAGAAGTTTTACGCAAACCGGCACTAGCAATGGCTATCTGGAAAGCACGATTAGAAGACTCACTGGGTAAATGATTAAAATTTAGTTGCAATAAAATACAAAAAAGTAAGTTTATTTGCTATCTTGGTGCGGTTAATAGTAAATTATTTGCTTATTTAAACCAATCAGAGAGAGTTTTATGATCGAGCGTCAAGAAACAAAAGCCCGTATGAGTCGTGTTGTTAAGCACAATGGTACTATTTACCTTTGTGGTCAGGTTTGTGCTGATGCAACTAAAGACATTACCGAGCAGACACAGACGATGCTTGATAAAGTGGAAGTGTTGCTTGAACAAGCGGGCAGTGATAAAGAGCATATGTTATCAGCGACTATTTATATTAAAGATATGAGTTTGTTCGCTGAGATGAATGCGGTGTGGGACAATTGGGTACCTGCCGGCTATGCTCCTGCTCGTGCATGTGTTGAAGCAAGCATGGCACGTGATGTTTTATTAGTTGAAATCTCTGTGATTGCAGCTGAAAAATAAAATCACACTGAGTTATATTTATTAAGGTCGACAGTGTGTCGACCTTTTTTTATGTGTAAATAAATGATAAAGAGCCATTTTAGTATAAAAAACATTCGGTTGATCTTTTAAATTAAACTTTAGCTTTACACCATTCATTAACCTCGTTATCATGCGCGGCATTGGAGAGATGGCTGAGCGGTTGAAAGCACTGGTCTTGAAAACCAGCATACGTTTATAGCGTATCTAGGGTTCAAATCCCTATCTCTCCGCCATATTCTAGAAATTTGATTTAATCGAATTTCATACAGAATTGGAGCGGTAGTTCAGTTGGTTAGAATACCGGCCTGTCACGCCGGGGGTCGCGGGTTCGAGTCCCGTCCGCTCCGCCAACACAACGAATCCTCGTCAGAAATGACGGGGATTTTTTGCATCTAATGTATTTAAATTCTAATCAATAGAACGTAATATCCCTTTGCTTATGATTGCGACCCGTCACGCTAGGGGGGTGCGCTGATTTTCGGAATGGCAAGTTCACGTCCGCTGCACAACACAACGAATCCTCGTTAGAAATGTGAGGATTTTTTGCATCTGATGTATCTAAATTCTAATCAATAGAACGTAATATCCCTTTGCTTATGATTGCGACCCGTCACGCTAGGGGGGCGCGCTGATTTTCGGAATGGCAAGTTCACGTCCGCTTCACAACACAACGAATCCTCGTCAGAAATGTGAGGATTTTTGTATGTAGAATAATCAGATTTTAGGCAATGATACAAATTGCTTATTTTTTATATTTACAGTAGATCTGTCTCTGTTACGGTTATCTTGCTCTTCTAATATTTAATTTATTTATATAATATATTGATAAAAAAATAATATAATAAGAGATGTTGTTTGTATTTGAATTAATACACAGTTAGATGAATTATATTATAAGACTATAATTTTTAATTGAATTAATATTGTATAACTTATCTGAGTTGCTGTGATAAGTGAAAATTATTCTATGTTTTCATGAATAAGAGTAATATAGTAGTTTTATTATATTAATAACAATTATATAAACAATTAATTTTTTTGTTATATATGAAAGAATTACTTATTATTAAGTTAAACATATAAAATTGAATTATATTATTTGTTTGTTTTATCTTGGTATAATTTATATAATAAATTATAGTCAATTTTTATATTTTAAAAATCCCCAAGGATAATCAATGATTCAACGAGTTATAGCATACGTTTATAAGAGAACCTTATTTAGAGTTTATCGTTCTTATGTAAATGATAAACATAAGAAAAAGCTAACGAATGAAAATTTTAGTATTATTTCCAATAACTGTATTGGTGGTATTACTTGTAGCGATTTAGATCAACCATTTAACTCACCTACTGTTGATTGTTTCTTTTATTCTAGCTGTTATATTAAATTTTGCCAGAATCTAAAATACTATTTTTCACAAGAACTTGTTGAGGTTCCTGAATCAAAGTATGCGGGTAAATGTAACTATGTTGTTGCGCATCTAGATGATATTGAAATTCACTTTATCCATGATCAAGATTTTTCATTAGCAAAAGAAAAGTGGGATCGCCGTAAGCAACGTGTTAACTTTGATAACTTATTCTTTACTATGTCTGATCGTGATCTATGCGATGAGAGCGATGTTGATGCTTTTTTGAATAATAGATAAAGATCGTGCAATTTTCTTCTCAGCACAAAACCGTTCAAATGCGAATAACTTTATTTATTGTTATGATGAAAAAGGTGAAATTACAACACCTCTTTTTGCTATGTATCGTACTTTTGAAAAATACTTTAATATGGTTGAATGGCTTAATACGGGAAGTGTTAAAGCTGGTGAAAAATAACATAATATATAATAAGTACTAAATCTATTATTAGATTTAGTACTTAAATTTAAAAATACTATTTATTATTGCCATTTTATTAGTTGTTTATTATTCCAATTATTATCAAGTGTTGCATAGTGTTGTTCTAATACATGACGCTTTATTTTTAATGTTGGTGTTAAAATACCATTATCAATACTCCATGGTTCTTTGATCATCAATACACCTTTTATTTTTTGATGTGATTCAAGCTCAGTATTAATTTTTTCAATAATCGATTGGAGTTTTTTCTCATAACGCGATTGATCAAATTGAGTATAATTGTGGGCGATAGCTAATAAAATAGGTGCGGCCATTCCCGATCCAATTAAACAGACCATCTCAAAATTACCTAAATCCATTAAACGTTTTTCAATAGGGACCGGTGAAACAAATTTGCCTTTCGCTGTTTTAAATGTGTCTTTTTTACGACCTTGAATCGTTAAATAACCATCGCTGTCTACATCGCCGATATCACCAGTATATAACCAGCCGTCATTGTCAAAACTTTCTTGGGTTGCTTGTGGATTGTTATAGTAACCACTAAATAAGCCTTTACTACGAACTAAAATCTCTTTATCTGCTGCAATTTTTAATTCAATACCGGGACCTGCACGACCGACAGTACCAATTTTATCACTACGATAAGGATGATTAAGGGTGCTATAAGCAAATGATTCGGTCATTCCCCATGCTTCGGTAATATTAAGTCCAATACTTTCATACCAAGATAATAAGCCAGCAGATACGGGAGCAGAACCACAACCGAGCACCCGTGCTTGATCGAGTCCTAATCCTTGCGCTAATTTACGTTTAATGAATGTCGAGATGAATGGGATTTTAAGTAGAATATTTAATTTAGGTTGTGGCAGTTTATCTTGGATCCGTTGTTGGAATAAGGTCCATAAACGAGGTACAGATACAAATATAGTCGGTTTGTGCATTTTTACATCGTCGATAAATGTATCGAGAGATTCAGGAAATGCGACCTGTAACCCTGACATAATTGAAGAGCCAAAGATATACACACGTTCGGTTATGTGTGCTAGTGGCAAGTAAGAAAATAGGCGTTCATTACTTTCTAAGCCAATATGTTCAATAATTTTGTGTGATGACCATACAAATGCACCATAAGTTAACATTGCACCTTTAGGCATGCCTGATGTGCCTGAAGTGTAAACAATCGACATTAAATCTGTATCATGATGTGTTCGACGTTCAGTCGTTGGTGAATATTGTTCAATAAGGTCATCGAATTGATACTGACATGTCGGTGTGCCAGGGTAAGAAAAGGCAATTGTTGGTAGGCTAGCGTGGTTAGTTATGACGTTATTGATAACGGTTGGGCTGTCTAATTTTCCTATAATGACTAACGCTGCATCACTATGATCAATACAATGAGTAATGGTGTCAGCCCCCGCGGTAGGAAAGATAGGGACACTAACATAACCACCTAACATCATGGCTAGATCACAAATAAACCACTCGGCACAATTTTTAGAAATCAGCGCAATACGATCACCGGGCTGAATGCCCAGTTGCTGAAATGCAGTAACAAGCCGTAGTGCTTTATCAGCAACACTTGCGTAAGTGTAATTTACAAATTTACGATTAATAATTTGCTTTAAATAAATATCGTCAGGACGCTCATTGGCCCATTTGATGATCATATCAGCAGGTGTTTGCAATTGAGCCATAAGCACTCCGATTGATAAATAGACCGAAATTCACCGTGTTTCCATAATGTTAAATTTAAGCTGGTATATTTACTATAGTCAAGAGTGTATATACTAGTTAATTAGTATTATATAGCCTTGTAAGAAGAGAGATTAAAGCTAAGGTTATGAATAATAATGCTTTATTTTTTGAGTGAATGTATAAATAACTGGGCATTAGACTTACTCAATTTAGGTGTCTTATGTGACATGGATAAATTGAGTAAGGATATTAAGAAGAGAACAATGGTAATTAAGCGGAAATATAACCTTGGGCTTGGGTATATAATTGTTGATATAACGCTGTATTCTTATCTTGAGTATGATAAATAGATAATAAATCCTCAATAAAATAGCCAACAGCTCGCCACTCAATAGCGGCAATTTTTTGTTGTTGTTCTGAGGATAAATCATCATAAATAGATGCAGCCCCAAAATCACCCACTAAAATATTAGCATTATCGTCAACTAATACGTTATGTGCGTAAATATCACCATGAGCCACGCCTTGTGTCTGCATATGGCTAATTACATCGACCATTTGTACAATAATTTTCATGATTGCTTCAATTGACAGTGTAAATTCAGTTGGAAATGTATCGCGAGTGCATGTAGTTAAAGTAGGTGGTAATCCAAGATTATGATAATGGGCTGGAATTAATGCCATTATCAATGCGAGATAATCGGGTTCGCTAACTTGAGCTAATGATGCCACTAAATTGGGGTGTGAGCCCGTTTTTAAACATGCATTTAATTCATCTTGCGGGTAACCATCTGAAGTGACTTGGCCTTTAAATACTTTAACCGCAATGTCGTTATCTAGTTGATGTGGGTTAGATCGCCATTGAGCTAAAGAGATAACTCCAGAAGCCCCTTGTCCTAATACTTTTTCTAGTTGGTAATCATTTGAGGCAACATCAGGCAGTGAATTAGTAACCTGTTGATAACGATTGAAATGATTACCAGAAAAAGCAAGCCATGCTAATTTGGGTAAATCTAATAGTTGATCTGGAAAGGCGGTTAATGCATTTGCGGATAATCGAATTAATTGTAAGTTAACTAATCGCTTCATTGAGAGTGGTAGCGCTGTTAGAGCGTTACCTGCAAGTGCTAGTTTTTGTAAATGGATACAATCGCCGAGTGCTTCAGGTAAGGCTGTGATTTTATTATCGGTTAAGATTAGCCAGCGTAATTTTTTAGGAAGTGCACTTGCTTCAACAGTAGTGATCTGATTTGATTTAAAGCCGATCATTTCTAAATTAGAACAAGAGCCTAAAATCGTGGGTAATGCTGTAAAGCAGTTATTAGAAATAAAAATAATGCGTAATTTAGTTAGCTGGCTGAAACTATCAGGTAAATGGCTTAATTGATTGTTGGTTAGATCTAACACTTCTAAGCTGTTTGCAAGCGTGAGAATCTCTTCAGGAAAGTGAGTCAGTTGTTCGCTTAAAGCTAAATGAGTGACACCTTCAAGTTGGCCTGAGCGTAATTGTTCTAAAGTCTGCAAAATCGTCTCATTTTTAAATAGGTATAATTTATAATGCTATTGTAAAGATTTTAAAGGGTTAGATCACGACTACTGTATAAGTTTACGAAATCATGAAAATTGACGTATAAATTGATGGTTGTTTAAGCAGTAATTCGAGTAAACTGATACTATTCAGCCATAGAGCATGGTTAGTTATCGGTAAATTACCGCAATGTTATGCGTGTAGAAAAATTATCATTGAGGGTAGTGTGCTAAAGAACGTTATTTGTCCAGTAATGCTAGTGTTAACATCAATCAGTTGCGCACGCGCAGAGCCGTTATATATTCCATCATCAACTTATTCATTATATCCACCAACAGGCAGTCGTACTGTTAGTGATGTTATGAACCGTTATTCGCCTTTTGTTGAGCCACGACTGAAACGGTATTTTGATAATGTTGGGTTAACTTATCCGCCGCAAAACATTGCTTTATTTGCGATGAAACAAGAGCAAAGCGTTGAGCTGTGGGCGAAAGAAAAGGGTAAATGGTCTTACGTAAAACATTATGATATACAAAAAATGAGTGGTCATATGGGGCCGAAAATGCGTGAAGGCGATAAACAAGTACCTGAAGGCGTTTATCAAGTGTCATTACTTAACCCTAATAGCCGTTATCATTTATCAATGAAGCTCAATTATCCTAACGCATTTGATCGAAAGTATGCGCAACTAGAAGGACGTACTGCACCGGGGAGTAATATTTTTATTCACGGTAAAGAATCCTCTATAGGTTGCTTGGCTATGGGAGATTACGCGATTGAAGAATTGTTTTTATTAGCTGAAAGGACGGGTATTAATAATATCGAAGTACTGATAAGCCCACACGATCCTCGAAAAGGTAAATTGCTCGCTGCAAACACGCAACCATATTGGACTAAAATTTTATATCGTGATATTGAACAACACGCGAGAAAATTTAATCGTTAATTATGCCGCTTTGCCCTAGTTAAGCGAAAAACATTTTGTAATACTACAGCGAACCAATATTCTTGACATGATTATATCGTGTTAAGGGTATTATCGTTGCATAAAATGATTAGAACAGAGCCAACGCATTATGCCCAAGCGTAGTAAAGAAGACACAGAGATCACTATTCAGACCATCATGGATGCTGTGATTGAGCAAATATTGACCTTAGGTTACGATAAAATGTCGTATACCACCTTGAGTAACCAAACGGGTATATCAAGAACAGGCATTAGTCATCACTTTCCTAAGAAGCAAGATTTTGCTCATGCACTTGATAGTCGCATCTACCATCTCTTTGTTGATAAGTTGGATTTAACTGGGGATTTGCAGGCATTTGCAACAAGTTGGTCTGCTGCATTAGATGATGAAAGTTTTCGCGCTATTTTACGATTATTGTTCCATCATATCTCCTCTGCTGAAACATCTCATGAATTTGCTCATCGTGGCATTGAACGTTTGTTTATGCTTTGTGAGCAACGTTACGGCAAAGAAAGTATTGGTGAACTAGAGTGTTTATTAGGACGCTCATTAATTCGTTTAGCACGTTAATTATTGCTTATTGAATAACTGTGATTATTTGACTAAATATTAATAGCCCACTTTTTGTGGGCTATTTTATTTGTAGTTAAAACGGACATTATTATTTGTGCTGAATAGATAGATACGTTAAAATAACGTAATCATTTCATTATCTGTTAAAATTTATCATTTTAGAGTATGTACTCTATATTTGCGCATTGGCTGGAAAGAGGTTAAAGGTTAATACATGAAGATTAGGCCATTGATGGTGAAGCAACTCACGATTGTATTATTAGCTATCGTCCCAACGGTACACGCTGCCCCCGTTAGTTTTAATGATGCATGGCATACTGTTGTTACGACAAATGATGGCTTAGCGGCTGATCGAGCCAGTGTTGAACAAGCACAATATATGCAAGATGCAGCTCGAGATATGTATTTACCTAAGGTTACCATAGGGGCTAATTATACTCGTTTAGATCATGATATTAAATTGTCGCCATCCGATCTTTTTGGTAGTACCTCAGCTTCACAGACTGAAATTGGTCAAGTGATCAATAATATTATATCTAATTCACAATTAAACTCGGCGTTGACATCTAATATTTCTGATCGCGATGTATTTACCAGTTCGATTCGCGCTATCTGGCCAATATTTACTGGTGGTCGAATTAATGCGGCGCAAGATATTGCTGAAGGAAAAACAGACCAAGCAAAATACATGTTAGCCATGCAGCAACAAGCAAAGTTTGAAGACTTATCCCGGTTTTATTTTGGGGTAGTATTAGCAAAAAATGTATTACAAACCCGTACTGAAGTAGCGAGTGGCTTACAACGTCATTATGAAGATGCCATAAAGTTGGAACAGCAAGGTCAAATTGCGCGAGTTGAACGGTTACAAGCGCAAGCCGCTTATGATAAAGCTAAAGTCGAACAACAGAAGTCTTTACGTGATTTAGAAATCGCACAAGTAGCGCTAACGCAGCTATTAAAACAAACTACGCCTGTAATGCCATCAACCGGGTTGTTTATTAATCATTCATTACCACCGATATCTGCTTTTGTTGATAAAACCTTAGCGACGTATCCCGGCTTACATATTTTGGATGCTAAACGTAAGCAAGCGGGAGGCTTGATAGATGTTGAACAAGGCAAATATTACCCTGAAGTGTATTTATATGGTGATTATAACTTGCATGACAGTGGTAGTTTAGCCGCAACACTGGCTCCTGATTGGGCTGTAGGGGTTGGGGTGAGTGTGCCACTGATTGATAACTCTGGTCGTTCAGGGAAATTAAGTGCAGCGCATTCAATGGTGACACAAGTTAATCACTTACAAGCGCAAGCACAGCAAGATCTAACGGTATTAGTTGAAAAAACGTACCGTGAAGCGAAACAAGCATTAGAAGAATATAACGGTCTTGCATCTAGCTTAGCACTGGCGAATGAAAATAGTGTATTGCGAGAAAAAGCGTTTGGCCAAGGATTATCAACGTCATTAGATGTCGTCGATGCCGAGTTATTTGTTGCCAGTATTAAAACGCAACGGTTAGCGGCAGCTTATCAATATGTCGCGAGTCTAACGCGCTTACTTGCTATCAGTGGCGAGATGAATACATTCAAAAATTATCAGCAATATCAAGGGATCGAGGTTAAATTATAATGAGTAAGTTAAAAGCAATTGCAGTGGCGGTGCCTGTTATCGCAGTGGTTGGATGGCTCGGTTATACCTTCTGGCATGCTTACCAACCTCAACCCGAACGTATGCAAGGTCAAATTGAAGCCCAGCAATATAATATCGCCTCTAAAGTACCGGGGCGTATTGACAAAGTTTTAGTACGTAAGGGTGATGAAGTACAACCTGGACAGTTGATTTTTACTATTTTAAGCCCTGAAATTGATGCTAAATTAGAACAAGCACAAGCGGGTGAACAAGCTGCGGGAGCATTAGCTCAAGAAGCAGAAAATGGCGCTCGTATTCAACAAATTGCGGCGGCAAAAGATCAGTGGGGTAAAGCAAAAGCGGCGGCGGCACTGATGCAAAAAACTTATGTTCGTATAAATAACCTATATAAAGATGGTGTATTAGCAGAACAAAAGCGTGACGAAGTGTATACCCAATGGCAAGCGGCTCAATATACAGAAAGTGCTGCTTTCCAGATGTATCAAATGGCTAAAGAAGGCGCGCGTGTTGAAACTAAACGAGCAGCTCAAGAAAAAGTAAAAATGGCAGCAGGCGCTGTTGCTGAAGTTCAAGCTTATGTTGCTGATACAAAAGTAAGTAGCTGGCATAAAGGTGAAGTATCACAAGTACTATTACATGATGGAGAATTAGCACCACAAGGTTTCCCCGTGGTTAATATTATTGATATTAGCGATGCTTGGGCTGTATTTAATGTTCGTGAAGATAAATTAAAAGATTACCAACAAGGTAAAACCTTTAACGTGACTATTCCTGCACTAGGAGATAAAAGCTATCAACTGAAAGTGACCCATGTAGCGGTTATGGGTGACTTTGCGACGTGGCGTGCAACCGACACCGCGAAAGGTTTTGATATGCGAACGTTTGAAGTTGAAGCTCGTCCAACTCAACCTATTCAAGGGTTACGAGTTGGTATGAGTGTGATTGTTGAGTAATGATATGGTTGTCTATTCAGCAATAAAGAACGAGTGGCATACTATTTGGCAAGATAAATGGTTGCGAGCGTTAGTTATTTGGCTTCCTGGATTGTTATTTTTGACGATGTGGGCGATTTTTGCGACGGGTATAGCACGTAATTTACCTGTTGGTATTGTGGATCTTGATCATAGCCAAATGTCACGCCAGTTAACGCGTTATATTGATGCCAGCCCAAGTATGGCCGTGACACGCCAGTTTACCGATGATCACACAGCCAGTGCTGCAATGCGGGCTAATGACATTTATGCGATGGTGGTGATCCCAGATAACTATGAAAAAGACGTTAAGTTGGGACAAGCTCCCCAAATTACCACTTTTTATAATGGTCAATTTATCTTAATTGGTAAAGTTATTAGCTCGGCAATGCTGCAAGTTGAAGGCACCTATAATGCTGGTGTTGAGGCAATGAGGAACATGAGTTCTGGCGCGTCAGTGCCATTACAAGCATTAGGTCAAGCGGTGCCTATTCGTGCTCAGATAACCCCCTTATTTAATAGTAATAGCCATTATGGTCAATTTTTAGTTTCAGCGATTATTCCGTCTATTTGGCAAATTCTAATTGTAGCGACGACTGTGTTGGCATTAGTACATGAGGCTCGTGGCCAAGGATTATGGCGTTGGTTAGCACATACTCCGTGTCAAAAATTATTAGGTAAGTTACTTGCTTATTCTGGTTTGTTTTTAATTCAAGGTGTGCTGTTTTTATGGTGGATGTATGTTGCGCTTGATTGGCCAATGCATGGTCAATGGGGAATATTGATTGTCGCGCAGCTATTTATGGTGTTTGCTTGTCAAAGTATGGGGAGCTTGATTTATTTTGTAGCAATGGAAGCGCCACGCGCAATGAGCTTTGTTGCCGCTTATACGGCACCTGCATTTGCTTTTATGGGCATTACCTTTCCCGCTACTGATATGCCGATTATTGCTAAAATGTGGCGTGGATTGCTACCCGTTAGCCATTATATTGAAGTGCAATTACAGCAAGTTGATTATGGTAGTGGTTGGTATCAAGCTTTCCATCAATTGGCGATATTAAGTAGCTTTATTTGTGCTTTATTTTTAGCGATGGGATTAATGTTAGTTCGCCGTAAAAAAGCATTGGCGACCATCGGCACTGTCGTGGGAGATCATCATGAGTTGGGGTGATTTATTTAAACATGAATTAAAAGCTATTTTCAGTAATTTTTCATTGGTATTTACTGTCTTTGGTGGGGTTGTTTTTTATTCATTTTTATATCCTTTACCTTATATAAATGAATTACCACGAGAACAACGGGTGGCAGTGGTTAATCTTGATCATAGCCAAATGAGTCGTGAGTTAATTAGAATGGCGAATGCCACGCCACAAGTTCATATTACACAACATCTTGGCAGTATTCATGCTGCGACAGTTGCGCTAGAAGATCGGCAAGTGGATGGTATTTTGGTGATCCCTGAACATTTTTATCGTGATGTGATGATGGGAACCAGCCCAATATTGGCTTATGCTGGTAATGCTGCCTTATTCTTAGTTTATGGTACGGTAGTTGAAGGCTTAAATGATGCCGGCAATGGCTTAGCCATTAAAGCCAAAATAAACCGTATGATGTTGACCGGAGATGGTGCAGTTGAGGCAACTCAGCATGTGACAGCCATGAAGCTTAATATGCGGCCAGTATTTAATGTCACCATGGGCTACATCAATTATGTTGTACCTGCCGTTTTTGTGTTGATTCTACATCAAACCTTATTAATTGGTGTTGGAATGATGGGAGCAACAGAGAATGAAGCGCGCGCTGCGGGTAAAACAGGATATTGGGCGCACTATCCTATTTGGATGGTAATGACGGTACGCGCATGTTTATTTTGTTTGATTTATTTACCTTTAGTGATGTATTACTTTGGTTTTAGTTATGTTTATTACGGTGTGAATCGGTTGGCATCAATAGGTGACTTGATCATGATGACGATCCCATTTTTATTAGCCGTTATCATGCTTGGTATGGTATTGGGCCAATTATTGCCACGTTGTGAATTAGTCACATTAGTTGTACTTCTGAGCTCGTTACCACTGGTATTTAGTGCTGGATTTATTTGGCCACCGTCAGCGATACCTACAGCGATTAACTATATTGCGCAATTAGCGCCTTCTACGGCGGCAATCAATGGTTTCCTTGGACTTAATCAACTTGGCGCGACGTTTGCTCAAGAAATCGATCGCTGGGGCCAGTTATGGCTACAGTTTATTAGTTTTGCAGGGATCAGCTATTGGCTGATGCGACGTTCACGGTGAATAATTAAATAATAAAAAAGAGCATTTAGGTGCTCTTTTTTTTGCATTTAAATGTACGCTGTTTTATATTGGCGCTAGTTGCGTAAATAAGATGTGGCAAATGTTAAATTTACAGCCACACTTAGTAAGCAGAACGAGACTTTAATAGTAGGAGGTTGTCTTGAGTCATAAATCGATGACGAATAAAAAAGTAATGGTCGCTGTGGCAATGGTATTGTCATTCGGTGTTGTAGGCTGTGCTCAAAACCCTTATGGCGATGCTTATAATGTTGATGAAGCTCGCACTATGCAAACGGTTTCGACTGGAACAATTACCAAACTAGATGCCGTCACAATGAATTCTGATGGTGAAAGCACGATTGGTACACTTGCCGGTGCTGCTGTCGGCGGTATTTTAGGATCTAAAATTGGTGGTGGTTCAGGCTCTGATATTGCAGCCATTGGTGGTGCACTTGCTGGTGGTGCGTTAGGTAGTAGCGCTGGTGATGCGATTGGTAAACGCCAAGGTGTCAATATTGTCATCAAACTTGATAGTGGACGTACTGTTGCTGTTGTGCAACAAGTTGATCCTAATATGATCTTTAAAGTTGGACAACGCGTCGATCTTTATCAGCAAGGGCGTACAACACGAGTTGTTCCTGCCAATTAATTTGACCGCATGATTAATAAAAAGGCAGTGAAGACTGCCTTTTTTATTGGCTATTATTTAATAATATTATTTTAGATCTTGTGGTTTGTTATTCTGCTGGCGAGAATGTTGCTCTAGTTAGTGTTTCATGTTGATTTATGATCGTTAAATTAGTCTTTTTTTAACTAAAAAAAGTCGTTTTTAGCAAATTATTATGCTGTCAGTCATGATTTGGTCTTCATGAGTTGCTGTTGTTTTCATATATTTGATTTTATATTCTATAAAATTTAAATTTATTAGGTTTTTATCTGGTCTGATAAGTTTATGTATTAATGTTGCAAATGAATATTCCAAAGACTAAATAATGAACGAATAATTAAATTGTAACTAATTGTGTCGAAGAGTAGGCTGTGCGCTCTCTAAAAAACCTCTTTGAACGATACATATTTAATGAATAATCCTAAGCTCGATGCGACTTATAAACGCCTTCGTTGGCAAATAATTATCACGACTTTCTTAACCTATACAGTGATGTATATTTCAAGAAAAGCGTTTGCTGCTGCGGCACCGTTGTTAATGAAAGATCTTGGCATGACCGTAGTTCAGTTTGGTTTAGCCTCATCGATTTATTATATTCTATACGGTCTTTCAAAATTTAGTTCAGGCCTTCTTGCCGATAGAATTAACCCTCGTTTATTTTTAGCTCCAGTACTTGTTGTTATTGCCATTATTAACGTTGGTATTGGTATGACGAACAGTGTCACTATGCTGTTAGTGTTGTACTGTTCTACGGCTATTGTTCAAGGTTGTGGTTTTCCACCTATTGCGAAAGCGATCAGCCAATGGTATTCAAAATCTGAACGTGGTGGTTGGTATTCACTTTGGAATACTTCGCATAATGTTGGCGGCGCATTAGCACCATTAATTGCCTCTGCTGTGATTGCTTACACAGGTAACTGGCGTTATGCGTTTTATGTACCAGCGGCTATTACTGCCGTACAAGCTTTGATTGCCGCTATCTTGATGCGCGGTAAGCCTGAAAATTATGGTTTACCTAACGTTGGTGTATGGCGTAATGATGCGAAACAACTAGAAATAAATGAGCGTTCTGAAGCTGGATTATCAATGTGGGTAATGTTTCAACGCTACATTTTAACTAACCCAATTATTTGGTTAGCGATTGGTGGTGATTTATGTATCTACGTTATTCGTACTGTTTCAAGTGACTGGGTAAGTGTTTACTTCGTTGATGTGCTGCATTGGGATTTGGTTAAGTCTAATTCTTTAGTGGCTTGGTTTGAAGTCGGCGGTATTGTTGGTGGCTTAACCTCTGGTATCATCTCCGATAAATTCTTTGGTGCCGATCGTTGGAAAACAATTTTAATTTATAGCTTTGTGTTGATTGGCGGTATGGTAGGTGTTGCTCTAACTATCCATATGAGTTACTTACTTGTAGCGCTATGCTTCTTCATTATTGGTGCTGGTATTTATGCGCCACAGATGCTATTTGCTTTAGGTATTATTGAAGCGTCACATGCCGATGGTGCTGGTGCGGCAACGGGTCTTAAAGGTGGTGTAACTTATATTGGTGCAGCGCTTGCTGGTGCGCCGATTGCAATGATTGAAACAGCTTACTCATGGAATGGCGTGTTTACATTGTTAGCGGTTATTGCAGTGACATTAGTTGTGTTAATTTGCGTTATTATCCGCGTTGATAGTAAACGTCTACCTATGTAATCTTTTGATTTTATGGGTAATAAAAAAGCGACCATCATGGTCGCTTTTTTTGTATCTCGATATTAGTAATAATAAATGATGAAAAATTTATACTGCAGATTATCGAATAGAGTTCAACATAAAATCCATTACAGGATCTATATCGGCATCGATATCCAATGCTTTTGGCATAAAGCTTGGCGTATTTAAAATACCACGCTCAATCAGTTCATCAAGTAACGGTTTAAATTCAAACCCTGTTTTACCAATAAATAATGAGGTTAGGTCTTCTGTTTGGTACGCATGAATGGCATCTTTTAAGCCACGTAAGTAAAGGAAGTCTTTTGTAAAACCACCACCACGATAAGCACGAGCTGTAATGGTAAAGGCTTCATCATCACATACATCATAATCATGACGTAAACTATTAAAACAATCGTTAAAACTGTCGCCATTAACCATCATTTCAACTGCAACCACACGTAACGCCAATGTTTTTAGACGATGAAGTGGAAAGTTGCCAGATAAATGCTCACATAAAATCGCTAGGCCTTCTTGAGTATGGGTATTACCTGGTAAGCCTAGTTGTAAAATTTTAAGTGGTTGTCTTTCAGCATTAACTGAAGTAACAAGGTGAACACCTAATTCATGGTGGATCAACGCATCTAAATCATCTTGGGTAAAGCGACTATTTGGATTAACTTTAATCACTTTGCCACTTACCATTGCACGGGCAATTAATTGCTTTGATGATACTACTTTGCAAGGGATGTCATATTCAGCAGCCGCGATTTTAAAGGCTTCGATTGCTTCTTTAGCACTGATGTTTGCAGGTTGTTGATCTTTATATTCACATGCATGAAGAATAAATTTCGCATTAGCAATATCACGCTCATCAGGTTGCCCGTAATAGCGCAATGAATTGTATAAAAATTCATCAGTACCAATGCTGCATAGCAAATCAATACGTACAGCTAACTGATCGATAACTTTACGGTACATTTTTTGTACGTCAGCATCACGAATAGTTTCAACGGGTAAGCGATAAAGCTGCTCACGGAATTTATACGGATCCAAATCTAGTTGACGGTAAGTAAACTGTGGCTGATAACTGTATGGCTTATTTAAAAAACGTCTTTTTTCTTGCTTTAGGTTAGTTGGGTTAATATAGCTTAAAGTATTGATACCTCTTGCTATTTTATACAGCTGACGGTCAAGGTTTAGCACTTCTTTTGAAAGGTTAGATGCTAATACATCACTACCAGTAAGCCCTTTAGCTTTAGTGCGTTTAGTGATAGTGAACGCTGCATGTTCAGTGATCACTGTCTTCATCGATTCATTCAATTTTTCAATCACGAGTGGGTAGGCTTCGCCTCCTTCTTCGTTCATGAAAATCTTTTTCACTTCAATCGGCATAATTAAGGTGTTTTTGAAGTGTTGCTTAATAAAAGCGGCTTGGTAGCCTAAACCTTTAAAAATATCATTCTCAAGTGCATTGACATCAATATTAGGTAGCTCAACATTGTTAAGCCCTTCTAATAGAACATCAATTTCTTTACGCCAGCGACGACGGTTAACCTGCATCGTGCCCACATTAAATGTCGGTGTTGCAGTATCAATGCGTTGATAATTGTACGAATGAATATCATAAATTAGGCATAGTCCAAATTGCAGCTCTAACGTCTCTACTAAACACTGTAGAATACGGTAGTAACTTTGGTGTTTAGCCAAGGTTATTTCGCGTTCAGCATCACTAAGAGGCGCTAGCCAAACATTTTTACCCCATGCGTCATCATAGATGCAACTTTCAGGTGCACGATTGAGATCATACTCATATCGTGAATCTTCACCTTGCAATACAATCGGTAATGAAGAAATAAAATCACCAGTAAAGGGATCTTCTTCAAAATAGCGTTCTTCTTCAGTCAATGCACACTGTGATTGCAATGACTGACGTAGTTTATGACCGTTATGGATCGCTGTTGCGATATAAGGCTGATACTCACTGATGCGAATCATTAAGCTACCATCATCGAGATGGGCTTCAAATGGCGTAAGAGTGCGGATTTTTTCTAAAATTTCTAACTCAGTAAGCTGCATCTGCAATTACCTTCCGAAAATCGTTTTTGCGAGTGATGCCAACCTCTTTTGCCATTACTACGCTTTCTACAAAATCGAGCACATTACGCTGTAATTTCACACGGTTTAAGCGATTAATACGGGTAATGCCGCCAGGGCTTAATACATTAACTTCAACTAATTTGCCGTTAATTACGTCTAAACCAACGAAGTAAAGGCCATCACGTACTAACTTAGGACCAATGTGCTTACAAAGGGCAAGTTCTTGCTTGGTTAATACGTGTTTTACTTCGCGACCACCGGCATGAATATTTGAGCGTACATCGCCTTCTGCAGGGATACGACGCATAGCACCGATAGGTTCACCATTAAGTAGCATGATACGTACGTCGCCTTGCTCAGCGCCTTCAATGTAGTCTTGCAGAATAACGTAGTTTTGATCATCACCAATGTAGAAATCTAATAGTGATTTAACGCTTGATTTAGCGCTCTTTTCAATCAAGATAACGCCTTTACCGCCGTAACCATTTAACGGTTTAAGAATCATGCGTTCTTGTGGTGATTCATCAAGAACACGTTCAAGGTAATCACGGTTTTTAGACACGTGAGTAACAGGAATAAATTCTTTGTTTGGATCGGGTAATGAAGCGGTATAAAGTTTGTTATTAGCTACACGTAGGCCATCAATATCGTTAACGATAAAGGTGTGGTCGCGCACTGAATCAAGGAAGTTCAGTGCCATGGTGTCTAACGGTGGGTTAGCACGCATAAAAATAACGTCAAAGCCTGCTAACGGTAGTTCGGCGTTATTAAATTCAGCTTTGCGGTAGAAGCTTGGAATATTGTTTGAGACTTCACCTTTTTTTAATACGTTACAGAAAGCAATTGCCATACTGTCGCGCATGGTTAAGTTACTCGGTGTTGTAATTGCAACCGTGTGACCGCGGCTTGCGGCTTCGTGAATCAAACGTAAAGTAGAGTCGTTTTCTGCTTCAACGCGTTCCCACGGATACATAACAAAACAAATTTTCATAGCTATACCAAAAAGTGGCCTGTTAAATTATTGCACAGGCTAATATAAAGAAATAAGCCATCACACAGAGTGGGATGGCTTCATTTTGTTGGCGATTGTCTTGAAAATCCGTTTCTAAAAGTATTACTTAATAATCGAGATCGTTATCAGTGCCACTATCGCTATCATCATCTTCACCGAAAGAGCCTGTCGTATGTGCTCGTTGTGAAACACATAATGTATAACTACGTGTTTTATGACTGGTGTGGTTTAGGTATTTGAGCCAACATTTACCAAATTCAGACACTGCTTGTTGTTGGCCTTGAACTTCAGCTAAAAACTGAACTTCAGACTCATCAATAGGTTGGGTAGTGCCATCAAATAGCGCTCGCATAGAACGTCCATAGTTTTCTAATACGCTGGCTTCACTAATAGTAAAAACACCCGAGCGGTTAAAGCCGCGTGGGAAATTTTTATCGTCGTAAAATTTACCTTCACTTCTCATTCATAAAGTCCTTGATGTGATTTGCGCTGATATTTATCCAGACTTGCAAAGTTGTAAATCAATTATTTTTTATTGTTATGATGAAAATATTTGATTAATATTCAGCGATAATAGGTTGTACTATTCTATTAGGTATTAACATTGAATTTATTCGCTATATAATGCGCGATTTATACCGTTTCTTTTTTATTTAACCTACTCTTATTATTGAGAATTTTTCCGTGGATACTGAATTACTTAAAACGTTCTTGGAAGTTACCAAAACACGTCACTTTGGTCGTGCTGCAGATAACTTATATTTGACCCAATCTGCAGTTAGCTTTCGTATCCGCCAGCTTGAGTCACAATTAGGTAACCCACTATTTTCTCGTCAGCGTGGAAATGTGCATCTTACTGCTGCTGGTGAGCGTTTACAGCCTTATGCAGAAGCAATTTTGCAAACGTGGGGGCGAGCGAAACAAGATGTAGCGTTAACTGATAGTCTAAATACCCAGTTGGCGATTGGTGCCTCGCCTTTATTTTGGGAATTTGATGGTATCTCAGTTTGGATTAATCGTATTTATGCCACCGTACCCGGCCTTGCTTTACGTTTAGAGTCTGTAAAACGAGAAGGTATGGCAAAACGATTGTTTGATAAAAGTATTGATTTGTTCATTACCAGTGAACCACCTAAAATTGAAAACTTACATGTTCAAAAAGTACGTGACTATCAATTACAGTTAGTGACTCACCAACCTAATTGTAATATGCATAGTGTGCGTGACATGCCTTTAATCTATCTTGATTGGGGAACGCGTTTTTCGGTGGAACACAGTCGCATACCTGAATTACAGCGTACGCCTGTACTGCATACCCATTCATGCAAAATGGCACTCGATTATCTTTTGGCAAATGGCGGGGTTGGATATTTTCCTTCGCTTATTGTCTCAAGTAACGCTGATTTGGGTAAATTGTATGTTGTTGAAGACGCACCAATTATGGAGCAGAGTCTTTATTTAGTATGGCGCGAAGGTAGTGAAAAAGAAGCATTAATTAATGCAATTGTCGATGTTCCGTTTCAGAATGTGATCGAAAGCATTTGATTTGAATTATTTGTCATTACCAGTAAAATAACTTGTTGTACGGGAGCGATTTCCTGAATTAGTCTAAGAAAAAATACTGCTAGGGTAAGAAACAATGAACTATGGACCGGATTGTCTGTCATGTTTTTTGCATCAACTTAGCACTGTTTTGTCACAATAGAACATTACAATTGCCAGTGTTCTATTTTAATAATTATCTACTCTGGATGTAGTTCAGGAAACGCAAATGGCTAAGTTAAACCAAAAATTTCACAAAGGCAGCAAATCAAAATTCAATTCTGAATTTGCAGATGATTTTCAGGATTTAGATCTGCAATCTCGTGGTAAGAAGAAACGTCGTGTGACTCGTTCGCGTTTCGATAGTCCGGAGTACAGCGATTTCGATTATTAATAGTGATGTGTAATTCACGATAAAAGATCGGCAATTAAGCATTAAAAAAGGCGTACCTAGAAGGGTACGCCTTTTTGTTATGTAATAGTGTCACAAATTATATACTGTTGTGATAACTATAATGACTAGCAGTTATGATGTGCTTTTTTGCTCACTTAACGTAGCATAACGGTGCAGCAATTCAGTTAATACACTGACCCAACCAAACGCATTATCTGGTGCATTGACTAAGATTTTTTCTACTTCAGCACAGTGTTGTTCTAATGTTATCGCTTCTTCTAGCTGAAAAGATATCGCATAAAAATGCCATAATAATAAACGGATCATGCGCTCACTATTTTGTTTAGCATTATCAGAATCAGAAAATGCAACATTCACTTCTCCCAAGGCAATTGCGGTCATTCGTAACATCGCATCAAACTGGGTTGATTTTAAACGCTCGTCACTGTCGATTTCTTCTTGATCAAAGGTAAATATTTCCTGCATTACATCTTCTGGTACCATACGACCGATTACGCGAAGGCTAAATTCTTCTAATTCATGTCGCGGCATGGTTAAAAGGCAGTTTAAAGTATAATCACGTTGCATATAATTTCTCGCAGATACCACGACGCCGATCAGGATTGATCATGGGCGAATAAATAAAGAAGCGTATTTTGGAGTATTTATGTCTAAAAGGCTAATAAAACCCAAGCTGATAGATTAGCGCCGAAATATCTGACAACGTGATGACAACCAAATTTACACATTAAGTTATAATAATTTCATTTAAAATCAGTGTGCAGACACTGGTATCATTTAGCGAATGCTTTACCAATATACGTTGGCTGCCACCGTGAATTATAAGGTGGTAATGACGAACTTATTACATTGAACAGGCTTATGACGTCAAATAATCAACAAGCACCTTCTCAAGTGCCTCAAACAAAGAAAAAACGCAGTGTTGTTGTGCGAACCTTAATTGGTGCTGCATTAATTGGTACTGCTGGTATGGCTTATTTAGGTTATAACTTAAACCAACAAATTAGCGCTAAGTTTGCAGGTCAATTATGGCAATTGCCTTCTGTTGTTTATGCGCGTGAAATGGCATTACAGCCTGGTGCGCCGATAACATACAATACCTTGGTAAATGAACTTAAAGTATTAGGATATCAAAAGGTTGCGCACCCAGATCAAAGTGGTGAATACGCAGCTAACGGTTGGAAAGTTGATTTTGTCCGTCGACCATTCAATTTTAAAGAAGGGCCGGAAGGGGCGCGTCATGTTTCGGTGTCGTTTAATAATGACAGCATTACTCGCATCATGGATTTAGATTCTAATCGTGAATTAGGCTTTTTGCACATAGATCCTAAAATGTTAGGGATGCTAGAAGCCCATTCAGATGAACAGCGTATTTATTTACCTGAAGATAAAATGCCTAAATTGTTGGTCGCAGGATTGATTGATACAGAAGATCGTCATTTCTATGAACATGATGGTATTTCATTAGTGGGTATCGCACGCGCCTTTGTTGCCAATATTAAAGCGGGTCACACTGTTCAAGGTGGTAGTACGCTAACGCAGCAATTAGCTAAAAATATGTTTTTAAGCAGTCAGCGTTCATTTTGGCGTAAGTTCAAAGAAGCTTACATGGCGATCATTATTGATACTCGCTATGGCAAACAAGAAGTCCTTGATGCCTATATGAACCAAGTATATCTGGCTCAGTTTGGTGGTCATGGTATTCATGGTTTTGCTTTAGCATCACGTTATTATTTTGACCGACCATTATCTGAGTTACGGGTTGATCAACTTGCTCTATTAATTGGCATGGTAAAAGGGCCAACTTATTATAACCCTTGGCGTCATCCAGAGCGCGCTAAAGAACGTCGTAATATTGTCTTGGGCCTGATGAACAAAGATGGCGAAATCAGTGATAAAGTATATCAAGCTTCGATTAAGCTGCCGCTTGATATTCAGAAAAAAGGCCAACTGGCTAAACGTCAACCTGCTTATTTTGATCAAATTAAAACGGAACTTGAGCAAAAAGCAGGAACAGCGTTTGAAGCCGGTAAAGGATTACGGATCTTTACCTCGCTTGATCCTCAATCACAAAAATTAGCGGAAGAAGCTGTTGCTAAAGTTATGCCTGAAGTGCAAAAACGCGCAGGTAAAGACTTACAAACCGCAGTGGTTATTGTTGATCGTACTACGGGTGAAATTCGTGCGATGATCGGTGGAGATAAACCTGGATTTGCAGGTTATAATCGCGCAATAAATGCTCAGCGCCAAGTGGGATCCGTTATTAAACCTGCTTTGTATCTCAGTGCGTTGGAAAATCCAGCGCAGTTTAGCCTTGCAACGTCCTTAAAAGATCAACCGCTATCGATCAAAATGCATGATGGTGCCACTTGGAGTCCACGTAACTACGATCGTAAATACCGTGGTGAAGTGCCATTATTTGTTGCGTTGGCGAAATCGTACAATGTGCCCACTGTAAATCTGGGTATGGCAGTTGGTGTTGATAAAGTAACTGATACGTTAACCAAATTAGGTATTCCACGAGAAGATATCCCTCAAGTGCCTTCTTTATTCCTTGGTTCTATTAGTTTGTCACCGTTAGACGTTGCACAAATGTACCAAGGTATTGGTAATGAAGGCTATTTAGCACCATTAACGGCGTTAAATGCGGTAGTCGATGAATCGGGTAAGGTGCTATATCAAAACTGGCCAAAAGCGGCTGAAGTTGTTCCGCCACAAGCGGCATGGCTAACGATGTTTGCACTACAAGATACCGTTAAGTTTGGCACGGCTCATTCATTGAATAAACTGTTTCCAAATACTCATTTAGCGGGTAAGACGGGTACCACAAATAATGGCCGTGATAGCTGGTATGTGGGTATTGATGGCCGTGAAGTCGTTACTGTTTGGATGGGACGCGATGATAATAAGAGTACCCATTTAACGGGGGCGAGTGGTGCCTTACGTCTCTATACTAACTATATTCAACACCGTAAGCCTGAGCCATTATTGTTGCGTCAACCTGCAAATATTGAAGCTGAAAAATATAATATTGCCGCTGATGGTGAGTATATTCCAAGTTGTGCAGGTAAAACACGAATGCCTATTTGGGACCCACATGGTGATCTTAAACAAAATTGCCAAGTTGAAAAAGTAAAACATAAAGTTGAAGGTTTTTTCAATAATTTGTTTAACTGGTAATTAGTACTTACTACCAATAAGCCTCCAGTTATGGAGGCTTTTTCATATATAGAGGGTTCGTGTTTTAACGATTGATTCGGTAGAATGTTCGCTTGCAATATAAAATGAGTAACCGTGATGCGCTTTTTAAAATCGTCAATACACACTGATTTAACCAAGCTTGATCTTCAATCACCTACGTTGAGAATATATCATCGCCAAGCAACACGTGCGATTGTACTCAATGGTGATAATATTTTGATGTTATACACCGCACGTTATCATGATTACACGCTACCCGGAGGTGGCATTGATGCTGGGGAAGATCAGATTCAAGGATTAAGTCGAGAATTAGCTGAAGAAACGGGTGCGATGAATGTGCGCAATATTAAGCCGTTTGGGTTATATGAAGAGTTTAGACCTTGGCATAAAGCTGAATATGATATTGTTCATATGGAATCATTTTGTTATACCTGCTCGATTGATGAACAATTAGGTAAAACACAATTAGAAGATTATGAGCAGAAAAATGGTATGAGACCGATATGGATTAATATTTTTGATGCCATTGCTCATAATGAACACACCATGCAGTTTTCTGATAAAAAGGGGATGTCAATTGAGCGCGAAACATTTTTATTAAAACGTATTGTTGCTGAATTGTTATCTGTATCAATAATCTAATAGTTAGCAAGACCCACAATCATTGTTTTTTTGTTGTGGGCCTAAATATAAACTTATTTGTTTTCAACACGCTTAAAAGTCACAGTGTGATTATCTGAGCTTAAAATCAGGGTATTATTATTAACTAAAAAATTAGATGGGCCTGTTAGCATTTGCTTTACAAAACCATCAACGGTTGCTTGCTCTGTTTGAATACACATTTTTTGAGTTGAAACTAAATTTTTGGTCGTAATATCCTGAGCCGTTACGCGTATTTTACCTGTTAATGTATTACAGCCAGAATAGCTAACATTAAGATTTTTATTAATAATTAGCTGTGGCTTAGTTGTTAATGCATCGATAGGTTGAGTATAACCATCAATAGAACTTACAGCCCAAGTATTGATAAGATCAGTTGTCGTTTTAGGTGAATTCGCACAACCTGTTAATAGGGTTGTGATAAATAGCGTTGTTAGTAACGTTTTTTTCATGGAGATTCTCTTAATCTTATTGACGAGGTGTACCGTAAGGTATTGAGATTTTATTTGTTTTCTATATTGATAATCAGCGTATAGAGGAAAAAAGTGTGGTGATTATCTGTTGTTTGTTATATCCGTTTGCTATCAATGAAAAAAACGGATGTTAAGTGTGACAAAGATCGCTAAAAATGTAAATGTTCAGCTGTTAAATAATAGGATAATAATCGAGTAAATATCTACATGGTATTTATTATTTTTAATATGGTAGATTATCTGTTGCGAGTATTTTTAGGGGCTATTTTCTTTTTAGTTACTGTTATTTTAGTTATTTATGTCATTATCGGGGGCTTTATGTTTCAAAAACAACATCTTGTGCAATTGGCTAATATGAAAATGCCTTTTGGTAAATATGCAGGTCGAGTATTAATTGATTTACCGGATGAATATTTGTTGTGGTTTCAAAAGCAGGGGTTCCCCGAAGGGCAGTTGGGTACACTAATGGCATTGGCACTTGAATTTAAAATAGAAGGATTAGAATCTGTTATTCGTCCTTTAAGGCAGGTTTAGTCAGGTGTTGGAATGTAGTCATCGTCATGTTCATAATATTGTAATCACAGCTATTATTAGTGCTGTACTCTCAGGGTGCGCACAACCTAAAACAGTTAGCTCATTAACATTTCTTGATCCTAATTTTAAGCGCTGTATTATTGCGCAAGGCAAAGAAAATATTCAACAGATCACTTCTTTAAGATGTAGCCATTTCAATATACGAGACGCGCGAGAAATACGTTATTTAACGGATCTAAATAGCTTGGATTTATCATCAAATCAATTGACTTATCTTGATGTTAGCCATAATCATCAATTACAACTATTGAGTGTGAACATAATAAATTGAGCCATTTGAATTTGACGGATAATCCTCAATTAAAAATTGTTAATGTTAGTTTTAATCATTTAAAAACAATAGATGTGAGTGATAATCCATTACTCATGTACTTAAATTATGATCAAACGTTGGTTAATGATGTTGATATTAGCCATAATCCTCGTTTACTTGCTCCCTTTAATACTATCAATGTGCCCAATGGGCCGACAATAATGGCAGAATAATAATGTTAAAAGCAATTCATCATGTCGCAATCATTTGTAGTGATTATGCGCGCTCAAAAGTATTTTATTCACAATTATTACAACTAGAAATTATCTGTGAAACGTATCGTGAAGAGCGGGATTCATATAAATTAGATTTAAAGTTACCCGATAATAGTCAAATAGAATTATTTTCATTTAATGGTGCTCCGCAACGTCCGAGTTACCCTGAAGCGCAAGGGTTACGTCATTTAGCATTTGCTGTTGATGATATCACCGCGACCGTACATTATTTGCAGACGAACGGGGTTGATGTTGAACCTATTCGTATTGATGAATTAACCAATAAAGCATTCACTTTTTTTAATGATCCTGATGGCTTGCCGCTAGAGTTGTATCAAATCTAATAAACATACTCGTGAATAAATCATTGTGTATCGATATTAATATTAATGACATCTTTAACTAACAACTATATGCATGAGTGTGTATAGTTGTTAATAGTTATCGATGATCAGGGATGAAATAGATGCGTAGGATTATTTTTAATCAGAAAGGTGGAGTAGGTAAATCAAGTATTACTGTTAATTTAGCTGCAATTAGTGCAGCTAAGGGATATAAAACATTAGTAATAGATCTTGATGTACAAGGTAATAGTAGTGCCTATTTAGGGGTTGATATAAACCATCCTAACGATAAAACGATTGCTGAATTATTAAATCAAACAGCATCTTGGTTCGCGATGTCGACACCTGCTCGTGATTATCCTCAAGCAACTGCATATGAAAACTTATTTATTATTCCATCGAGTCCTAAACTTGATAAATTAGAAGTGGAACTTGAACGACGTTATAAGATTTATAAGTTGCGCGAAGTACTTGATGCATTGGCCGATGATTTTGATCGTATATATATTGATACTCCACCGAATTTAAATTTCTATACCAAGTCAGGTTTAATTGCAGCAAATAAGTTATTAATTCCTTTTGATTGTGATAATTTCTCTCAGCAAGCTTTAATTAAGGTCATGGATAATCTAGCAGAATTACGTGATGATCATAATCGTGATTTAGTGTTAGAAGGTATTATCGTGAATATGTTCAATGCACAGGCAAAGTTTCCCCGCCAAATTATTGAAGAGATTAAAATGTTGGGCTTTCCTATTTTAGAACCATATTTACCTCAATCCATAAAAATGAAAGAGTCACACTACCAGCAATGTCCAATGTTACATTTTGATCCTAAGCATAAATTAACTCAACAGTTTATTGCATTGTATGATGGACTAGAAGCAACAGTAGCGTTAGAGAATAAATGATGAAATCGTCTAAATGGTAATTCAACGTTGAATTACCATTTAGTGATAATGTCATTGGTTATGGAAAAGCACGTGCATATTCTTCCATAAAATCGCGACGAATATCTTGTTCAAGGTGGGTTGCGCGTTCTGTTGGGCAAAACAACATAAAATGTACAATTTGTTCGCCTGTGGTTGAGCTGCTGATATGTATATGAGGCTCAGACCCAGGTAGGTCGACACCTGCATGTTTTTCTATGACACTATTATAACGGCGAGCCACATCAATAAAATCTTCACTGTGATGATCGATTTTAGCGATAATTATGGGTAATAACGGATAAAGATTAACGAAGTCTTTCACTACAATTGAAAAGTTATGATAAACATAGCGTTTCATAAAGTTGAGGTTTTTTACGGGATAAGTGAAAAACATGCTGTTTGGTAGAGTGGCTGTTTTGCCTGTGTAATGATACTGGCCATGATGAAGATCTATTTCTTGAATAACCGTTGCCATCATGTTGTGCTCAATGACTTCTCCACAAATTTTCCCTACCTCTATCCAATCACCAATGCGAAATGAACGAGAGCTCGCTCGCTGAATAGATCCTGTAAAACACAATATTATTTCTTTAGACGCGACAACAATAGCAACAGCAATTGCTGTAACAGATAGTGCAAATTCATTTATTTCTGAGCGCCATAAGATGAATAAAACCACTAATGTTAAAATAAATGTGCCGTTTTTAGTACGTGACATCCATTTACGTTGAGTTTCAGTAACAAAAAACTCATCACCGCGTACTTGTGATAAAATAATTCGGCGAATAATAAGAATTATTGTAATTATGAGTATACTAAAGACGACTTTGTTGGCTAATAAAGTTGTAAATATTTCAGTCATTATATCCATATCAATTCCGTGATATTTATTATGTTAATTATTAATATAAATACGTTCTCATATGTTGGCGTTTGAATTCAATAATTAAATTTTTTGTAAATCTTTTAAATTCACAAAATATTATGCGTATAGTTGTTTATGCTTGTAGTTTATTATAGTTATCTGTAATATGGAAGAAATATTTTCTGTTAATTCTTTAATTAATAATCACATAAAAGAGATTTTTAAAAACTGTTTTTCATTTTAATTTACTATAAATAATGCCAATTTATAATATATTATTATATAAAGCTTAGAGAATTTTGTATTTTAATATAATATCTAAGATATTATACATGGTGTCTATTTTTGTGTTCATTTAATCACAGGGTATCTAATGAATTCTACATTATTCTCATTTCTTCTTGCGTCTTCTTTTCTTAATCCAACTATTAATTCTTCATCTCATAACGATATTAATAATGTTGTAAATAAAAAAAATATTATCAATGTTTACCCTAAGCAAAGTGATGCAATATTAACAAATCCAGGTATTGGTTTTACTGAGCTTCAAAGAATCGTCAGTAATGAGTCAACTAATCCATTTTATGGTGATACACCTATTTTATCATATCCAGATACGAGTACTGTTTATTACCGTTGGTATTGGGATCAGTTAACTACCTCAGATAACCCGAATCTCAATGAAGCAATGCTTCAAAGAAAGATTGATAATGTGTTACAAATAGCAGCTTCAGTAAATAAGAAAGTTGTTATTCGTTTTATGGCACTGCGAGGTAAAGGTGATCCTATTTATGACGCTGATGTAAATAAAGATAGCAGTGGTATACCTTGCTGGTTAGTTCAAGAGTTATACGGCCATGGTTTAAATGGTACTAGCTGTCATTTATCCGATAAAGAAGCGGTAAATATGTTTAAAAATCCTTGGTTTATTCATCGAGCCCAAGAATTTTTATCTGCATTAGGCAAGAGCTATGATAATAATAAAACATTACTACGTATTGATGTAGGGATGGTAGGTACATGGGGGGAGTGGAATTTATCTGGATATGCATCAAAGAATAGTTTAAGTGTGGGACTTGATGATAATGGGTATAAGTTTCAGAATCTAAAGCCTTATATTGATGCAGTGATAAAAGCTTTTCCAAAGACACCTAAAGTGATGCTAGGCACTAATAAAGGTGATTATCTTAGCTATGCAACGAGTAATGGAATGGGCTGGCGCGTAGATTGTTTAGGTGACTGGAGTAAAGGTTGGAATCACATGGAAAATGGTTATCCAACGATGATTTCTCATATGACTGATACGTCAACCAATAGTCATCCTGACGTCTATTTTAATCAACGTTGGAAAAAAGCTGCGGTTGATTTTGAAATCTGCCAAGGATCATTGCAGGATTGGTACAATATCAATAATCCTCAACACCTTACATATAACCAGGTGCAAAAAACATTTGATTTTGCTTTAAAACAGCACGCATCATTAATTAACGCAAAATCGGCAGCTATTCCTGATGAATATCAACCATTGGTTAAACGATTCTTAAATAAATTAGGTTATAGATACCAATTAAACCACTTAGAAGTAAATAACATTGTCCATATTGATGATTATTTACAATTAAAGTCAACATGGCAAAATTTAGGGGTTGCTCCTAGTTATACCAATTACCCTGTAACTTGGCGTTTACGATCTGCAAATGGTAATATTGTTGCTTATTATACTTCCAAGGCGAATATTGTTAATTGGCTTCCTGCCGATAATGATGATAATAAAAGTCCGACTTATATTGTGAATGAGAAGTTTAAAATAACCAATATTCCTCAAGGAAAGTATTTTCTTGATGTTGGTTTGGTGGAAGAAAATAGCCATCAGGCAAAGATAAGTTTAGCGATTGATACCAAACTTACCGATGATAATGGTCAATATTATGAGGCCGATAAAGAAAATAACAATTCACATTTTCAACAATATGTACCAAGTGATGATGGTCAATATGTACCCGATAATCGAGGTCAATATGTGCCTGATAATCGAGGACAATATATAGCGGATAACAGTGGCCAATATAATCCTGATTCTTATAAAAAGACTGTAGGTTATAATAATGCGTTATATGCTAAGAGCCATATTAAAACGCAATTATTACAATATGCTGATATGTATGACATGTCTATTGATAAGCATAGTAAACCATATATTGAACAGCAGAATAATATTGGTCGTTGGAATGAAATAACAATGATAAATGTCATTTAATATGTGATCATGCCAGTTTATAGTATTATATAAAACCTAAACTATTAAATAGCTTAGGTTTTTATAAATTAATTCACTAAATTTAGGGTAGTAAGCATGCATATATTTACAGACCGTAAGCATATTATTATTGATACTCGATCATCTGATGAATTCTTAGATCATCATATAGAAGGTAGTGTCTTTGTTGGATTTAGTGGGGGCAATTTTAAGCATTGGTTAGAATTATTATTACCCGACAAAAATGCAGATATTGAGGTTATTGCTACGGTTACAGATGCTAAAAAGGTTATGGCGACAGTTAATGAGCTTGGTTATAGTAACGCTAAATTAATGGAGCTACATTCTGCAGATAGTATGTTGGATCATATTTCAACGGATGAATTTAAAGAAATAAAACAGAATAATGATTCTGCTGTGCTTGATGTTAGAGAAGTGGATGAGTATTCACAAGGCTCTGTAGCTAATGCGGAGAAATTACCTTTATCTGAGATTCTTCAAGGCCAGTTTCCAAAGCAAGATAAACAATATATTGTCCATTGTGGAAGCGGCTATCGTTCTGTGATTGCAATATCAGTATTAAAATTACTTGGGTTGTGTAAACTTATTAATCTCGATGGTGGCTATCAACAATTGGTGGCTAAAAAATAAGATGCGATTAGAGAAAAGGCAGCACTATTGATATAGTCCTGCCTTTTTTATTGGTTACTGTTTGTTGCTGTTAGCGACCAAGAAAGGCATAACCTGTGGTAAATGCCGCTTCTTGGAACTGACGTAAACCTGTTGCACGGAAATCAATAGCCATAGGGTTACGCTTTAGTTTTTCTTTGATATCTGCATTAGACATAAAGTTAACATCAAGATCTTCAATTAACTGAATAGCAGATTCAAGCTTAAAGCCGACAGAACTTCCTGCAAATTTTCCGCGTGTTTCGCGTGTACGAATCACAACTTTCTCTACTTTATAGTCATCAAGTAGTTTTTTAAATGCAAATTGGAAATCTCTCATTTTTTGGTTATCAAGAGAATTATCCATAATGAACTTTTGAGTACGGCATTCTGGAATACCGATCATTCCGCCCTCTAAAGTGAGTAGGCAAATAATAGCTTCGTTGCTACGTAGTTCAACTGAACAAATTTTCATGTTTATACCTGAATCATAATATTTTGGTCGTTATTGTAGGCTAAAAACGGATTAGCTGTTAGTGATGCTGCCGTTTTTTATTAATATTGTTTATGTCTATAGAGAACAAAGCCAACGATAAACTATTATCGTTGGCAAAGATTGTATGATTAGCTGCGTTTAACGGGTTTGTAAGTGCAACCAGCCGCTAAATATGTTTCTTTATCTGTAATTTCAAAGGTAGTGTAGAAGAACCAAGCAATAAAACGTAACATCTCATCGCCATCATTCATTACCCATTCTGCAAATTCTTCAAGTTCACCTTGTTCATTTTCTTGACTAAAAACATGGTAAATACGTTTTTCACCCTCGATTTCCGCGAGACTAAAGTGGCCAATTAATGCGGTTGCAGCTTCTGCTACTTCTGGCTCCTCATTACTTGCTAGCTTTTCAAGGATTGCAGATACAGAATCAAGCTGTGCTAATTCTTTTACTAGTATTTCAAATTCATCTTGTTGCATGATGTTATCTCATAATTACACTATGCTGAGTATCATAACCTTAATTGTAAATAGAACCAAAATGTTCAACTTGCGTTAAGTACATTCGCATATCAAATTCAAGTTGATGGTATTGGGGTTCCATATGACAACAAAGTTGATAGAAAGCTTTGTTATGTTCTTTTTCTCTTAAATGCGCGAGTTCATGAACAACTATCATACGTAAGAAGGGTAATGGTGCTTCTTTAAATACCGTCGCTATTCTAATTTCATGTTTCGCTTTAATTTTATTGCCATGTACGCGCGAGATAAAGGTATGTAAGCCTAATGCATGATTAATGACATTAATTTTATTGTCATAAGCGACTTTGCTTATGGGGGCTGATTTTTTTAAATACTGATTTTTTAATTCGATTACATAATCATAAAGTGCTTTTTCTGTTTTAATGGTATGGGGGATTGGATAACGGTTAAGTAACAATGTTTTGAGTTGGTCCTTATCAATTAATTGCTGAACTTGATCTACGAGATGAGTTGGATAACCTTGGAGATATTTGAGTTGTTGCATGACCGATATGACTCTAAACCAAAAGCCTTATGCTATAAGGTGGTCTTTGTTGAAGCAACCTTATTATTTGATAATACCAACGTAAAATTGAGATAATCACATTAAGATATATATTGATCAGTAATAAGGATGATGACTGTGGCTTTAAAAATACCCCCTCCAATTTTTATGTTAATTGCGTTAATTATCATGTCTGGATGTTACTATTTACTGCCATGGTGGCAATTTAAACCACGTTGGATCATCGCTATCCCATTGATTCTTATTGCGGTGGTGAGTGGTTTTTTATCAGTCTTAGCTTTGACAAAGGCGGATACAACGATCAGTCCTTTTATACCGCAGCAAACTGCTCGATTAGTCACTTGTGGTATATATCAATATAGCCGTAACCCAATGTATGCCAGTTTATTGTTATTGCTGACGGCTGCCATCTTTATTTATGGTGAAGTCTCAACAATAATGGGTATAGTTTTCTTTATTGTAGTGATTAATCACTATCAAATTAAACCAGAAGAAAAAGTATTATTAACTTTATTTGGTGAGGAATATGCTCAGTATTGTCGCCAAGTTCGACGATGGTTTTGAGGCCCGATTTTCCATCTTATTGATTTTTAAATATGCAGTATCCATTGATAGTGATGGAAATGTTACTATTCAATGTAAAATTGATTTTAAGTGAAGAGGCGACACATGAGTAAAGCAAAAATTGGTATTGTAACGGTAAGTGATCGCGCAAGTGCGGGTATCTATGACGATATTTCAGGGCAAGCTATCATCGATACATTAAATGATTATCTTACTTCGGAGTGGGAAGCTGTTTATAAAGTCATTCCTGATGAACAAGATATCATCGAAGCAACGTTAATTGAGATGACAGATATAGCGCAATGTAGTCTAGTTGTGACTACTGGTGGTACCGGACCTGCAAAACGTGATGTTACACCTGAGGCAACAGAAGCTGTTTGTGATCGAATGATGCCTGGTTTTGGTGAATTAATGCGAGCCGAATCATTAAAATTTGTCCCTACGGCAATTTTATCACGCCAGACGGCTGGATTACGTGGTGATAGCTTAATTGTTAACTTACCAGGTAAGCCAAAGTCTATTCGTGAGTGCTTAGATGCTGTTTTTCCTGCTATTCCTTATTGTATTGATTTAATGAATGGTCCATTTTTAACGTGTAATGAAGACGTGATTAAGCCATTTCGCCCTAAAATAAAATAAAAAATATTTTATAATTAATAAAACGGCATGTTTATGCCGTTTTTTATGAATACCAGAAATATATTTATTCCTCTTTTAATGATACTTTAATTATAAAATATCTATTCTTTGATACAATAATATAGGCAATAGTAAATTAATAGCTATAATCTATAATAAAGAATATCGGATATATACATAAGAAGAAGGTAAATATGTCACTTAGTTGTAAATATAAATATGAATTATCCGTTATAATTAAAACCTTTAATGAAGAAGCAAATATCGGCGCAACAATTGATAGCATTCGAAGTAATATTCACGATATCAATTATGAAATTATTGTGGCTGATAGCTTATCGTTAGATGCAACACAACAAATAGCTCTTGATCGTGGTGTTAAGGTCGTAACACTCAATAATGCAGATGAAAGATGCTGTGGTGTTGGTCACCAACTCGGTTACCTTGTAAGTGAGGGAAAGTATCTATTATTACTTGATGGTGATATGCAATTAGAGGCCGGATTTATTGAAAGTGCTATTAAATTTTTAGATGATAATCAAAACTATGCAGCAGTTGCGGGTGCTGTTGAAATGGATGATTCATCTAATTATGAGTTCAAAGCAAGAAAACAAAAAATAGCGATTATTTATCCATTTGGTGATGTTAATCATTTAGGTGGTGGTGGCTTATATCGCTCATCTGCTATCGATGAAATCGGTTATTTAACCAATAGAAATTTACACGCATTAGAAGAAGGTGAACTTGGTTTGCGTTTAACGAGTGCGGGTTATAAGTTGCATCGTCTTGATATTCCATATTTTAAACATACCTCATATGAGCTATCAACATTAGAGTTATTAAAGCACCGTTGGAACAATGGCTATCTTTTTTCTCATGGTGAGTTACTAAAGTCAGCATATGGTAAGCCGTATTTTATGCGTGCGGTGAAATTGATTAAGAGCGAATTAGTTTTTACAGCTTACGTTATGTTGGTATTGTTGGTTTTAGTTTTCGGTGGCTTTAGTGATTTGTTAATCTCACTTTTACCTCTTGTTGCTTTTTGGGCTTTAAAGTCATTAAAAAATAAATCGATGCAAGATGGATTTATGAGTATTTTAAACTTATCGTCTTTTTCTGCGGGCATAATTAGAGGCCTTCTTACTCCAATTAAAGATCCTAAAGAAAAACCAAGCTATACAATATTACCGAAAGATGAATAATTATCTGATTATTAGTTAGTATTATGTTAGTTATAAGCCGATCATTGTTGATCGGCTTTTTTGTATCTTATTGTTTATTAATATTTATTACATTAAATTGATGCTTATGTGGAATAACTGAAATTAAATTGGAATCTTGATCTTATTTATGTCGCTGAAATTTGTTTTTATATCACCTATATAATATATTTGACAAATACTATGTCTTCTTATTATAGATCTGAGTGTTGATGGTTATTAACAAAAGTTGGGGTTTTATTTCAATATCTATAGGTGTTGTTTCTCTTTTATGGGGAGGCGGAGCATTGTGTGGAATGATAGAACAAAAATATGTACTAACTGAAATTAGTTCAGTGATGAATGCTTTTGGCTCTGATGTGTATAGTGCATATTATCTTGAAAATACAATAGCGGAAGAACGCCATAAAAATATTATAGTGTTAATAAGCGGTATTAGTATGACGACTTTTGGTTCATTACTCATGAAATACTGAAGTCAATATAACCTTATGATAAATAAAAATGAGAGTGTTGCACAACTGTAGCACTCTTATAATATCAGTATTATTCTATCTTCTTCTTAATCTAAATAACTATATTTTTTTATTGATGATAAATAGTTTAGTTGCTTATTTTTATCGTCAGCACATCATATAATATTAATAATAATAATCGTGAGATGTTTTCGTGACGAGATAGATACATTTTTTATTCTGATTTGTAGCTATGATGTAGCATTACTATTAATAATCAATTTTTGAATATGATTTATTTCAATCTGACAGATGTGTTTATATACATGTATTTATCTCTGCTTAATTAAAGTTTGATTAATAGGCCATTATTATTGGTTTTTTTGTATGCTTATTGAGCATAAAAGTAAAATTAAATAGATTTAAAAATAATTTATAAGATTGCATTGATTAATTGCTACTCATAAAAAGCATTGTAAAAGTAGAGTTGCTGTTGGTAATTTATTGATATAATTATATTTTAATTTAACATATGCATGTGTGTGCTAATGTTATTTATAAGTGGATGCTCTTGGTGGTTGCGACAAAAATTTGACGTTCGTTGCATTTTTTAAGGTATACTTAAATATTAAATACTTTAATATATGAATGATTAGAGCGATACTATAGCTATTGTATCGTTCTGTAATATAACCTGTTTAGTTAGAGGCTAGTACAAGCTATGAGAAGAGAAGCTATAAAAATAGCGGATGATGGTTATACAGTTTTAATAAAAGTAAGTGACTTTTTGTTAATTAACCTCGTATTAACTTTTATTATTTCTTTACGTGGCGAAAGTGAAACAGCGATTGGCTTAGCAGCAAGTGTGCTGTTTTCGGTTATATTCTTATTAGTGGGTGAATATAGTCACCTCTATAAAAAATATGTTCGTGGGGATTACTACCACACGGTACTTAAAACATTAATTGCCTTATTATTGTCTGCTTTCGTTTGGTATGTTTTATGTGAACAAGTTGATACTTTAAAAGGTGTGAATGATTCACACTTGAATTCTGATCTGATTATCTTGTGGTTATCTCTATCATTATTGATACTTATTGCTTTTAAATTAAGTGTCATTTATACCATTCGTAAATTTTTAAAAAACAATAAAAAAACACGAAAAATTGCTATTATCGGTATGACGCCAGGTGGCTTAGCTATTGAAAATGCATTGAGAAAAAACATTCGTTATCAAAAGTTTAATATTGCTTATTATGACGATCGCAATGAAGACCGCTTTGGGTATTTATCTAAAACACCATTGTGTGGAAATATAAAAAAACTTATCAAGTTAGCTAAACAAGGCGATATTGATGAAGTGTATATTGCTTTACCTATGGTTGCTAAAGGCCGTATTCAAGAGTGCTTACACCTATTGTCTGACACGATGGCAGAAACCTATATTGTGCCTGACTTATATACTTATGATTTAAGTGTAAGCCAAATAAGTACTGTTGGTAATGTGCAAACATTTAGTGTGTTTAGTTCTCCATTTGAAGGTATGGGTGTAGTGGTACATTAAATTTGGCCACCTACTCAGAGGTGATATCATCACCTCATAACATGGATAGGTGACATTATGACAAAGCGTACAAGACGATTATTTAGTGCTGAATTTAAGCTTGAAGCAGCACAATTAGTTCTAGAACAAAATTACTCAGTAACAGAAGCAGCCCAAGCAATGAACGTGGGTAAATCTACGATGGATAAGTGGGTTCGACAGCTTAAAGAGGAGCGCCAAGGAAAAGCTCCCAAAGCATCACCAATGACGCCTGAACAAATTGAAATACGAGAATTAAAAAAGAAGTTAGCGACACTTGAAGAGCATAATGAAATATTAAAAAAAGCCACCGCTCTCTTGATGTCAGACTCATTGAACAATTCTCGTTAATCGAGAAACTCAAGAAGAGCCACAGCATAACAACGTTATGCAAAGTATTAGGTGTTCATCGCAGTAGCTATAAATATTGGCAGAGACGGCCAAAGTTTATTTCTATTGAATTGATTAAACTTCGTTGTTTAATCAAAGAGGTACATGCAGCTAGCAATGGTTCTGCTGGGGCTAGAAGTATTGCCGGTATGGTTACTGCTCAAGGCATCGCCTTGAGCCGATATCGTGCATCTAAGCTAATGAAAGGCCTTAATCTTGTTAGTTGCCAATCGCCGAAACATCGATACCGTAAAGTAAAACAGGAACATATTGCGATTCCTAATCACCTTGATCGTCAATTTGCGGTTACATCACCAAATCAAGTTTGGGTCGGTGATGTGACCTATGTTTGGACTGGAAATCGTTGGATGTATCTTGCTGTAGTTATCGATCTATTTTCGAGAAAACCTGTTGGTTGGGCGATGTCTCTATCGCCTGATAGTCGATTAACAGGTAAAGCACTTCTGATGGCTTATGAATCACGAGATAAACCTAAAGAGGTTATGTTCCACAGCGATCAAGGTAGTCATTATACAAGTCGCTACTATCGACAATTATTATGGCGATGCCAGATTAAACAAAGTTTATCTCGTCGGGGAAATTGTTGGGATAACGCACCAATGGAACGTTTCTTTAGAAGTTTAAAAACAGAATGGGTTCCAAATGTTGGCTATCGTAGTTTTGCTGAAGCAAAACACGAAATCACTCGATATATTATTGGCTATTACAGCCAATTAAGGCCTCACCAATATAATGGCGGATTAACCCCTAATGAATCTGAACGATTATATTGGTTAACCTCTAAAACTGTGGCCAGTATTTGTTGACCACTACACTATAAACTAAAGAATACAGCAAGGGAGATGGATAACGTTATATTGACGGGATTCTTATCCGGAGAGGAATTGCATAGTATTTTTTCACAAGCTGATACTTTTGTGCTTCCTTCATTTAGTGAAGGGCTACCTATTGCTTTATTAGAAGCTATGTCTTTTTCATTACCCGCTATTGTTAGTGATATTCCTGCTAATAAGGCTGTTCATTTACCTGAGCAATGTTATTTTAAATGTGGTGATAGCCAAGACTTAGCGAATATGCTTATTGCTGGAATTAATCAGTCTCTTGTATCGTATGCTGAGTATTTAAAATACTACGATTGGAATTTAATTTCAGAACAAACGTTTGATGTGTATCAACAAGCAATAATGAAAAAGTAAGAATTGTATATGAATTGTAATACTAGCTACGCTCAACAAGAAAGTTCTATAAAAGATCGGTTTTTTAATTCAATGTCTGATGATGTTCTATCATCTTTTACATTAGAGCAGAAACAAGAAATAGAAAAATCAATTGTTAAAAATACTTCAGGTAGTGATCACTGTATAGATTTAAGACCTGTTATTGGTTTTGGTAAGTGGCGTTATTATACTGTTTTTATTGTTGGTAAAGATCGTCGTTATCAGACACGAAAGAGAGCGTCATTATCTCTATTAGTTAAGTCATTGCTTATTTTATTTGGCTGTATTGGTTTATTTATGTTTGCAATATTAACAATGTATTTAATTAAGTCTGCATTAGGGATTGATATTTTTAAACATTTTTCTTTTGGTGTTTGGGATGCCTTTCGAAATACATTTATAAAATAATATGCATATGTTTGTATGTTCCTATTTCGCATATGAATGTAGTGGACTATTAGAATAATTAGTAGTAAATTCCGCATATCTAATTAAACTAATAGAAAATAGTTAAGTCATGAAAAAATTATATATTGCTCTTTGTTTAGTGACTGCATCATTATCTACTTCAGCTTTTGCTGATTCAAGTATAGGTAGCGATAATGGTGATTGGCAAGATTGTGGTCCTGTAAAAGTAGAAGCTATTCGTGTGGAACATGGTGCAATTTTTGCATTTTTAAATAACTCATCAAAGCATTGGAAAGCATGGAAGCGTATAGCGTTAAATAAAGCAAATGATGATTATATGGCTAAACCGATGCAGTTGTTTTCTCATTCAAATCTGTCAACTGCTCAACAACTACAACTACAACTACAGCAACAACAGGAACAACATAATTTACGTTTTAAAACTGAAATGGAAAGCTCACAATTTCAGTCTTTATTAGAAAATGCATTACTTCACAATAAAAAAATTATTGTTCGTTTTCCTGGTAATGAAACGTGTAGTGCTGATAATTGGGCATCTAATGCCGTTATGGTTCAATTAAATAAATAATATGTAATAAAAAAGCGTCAAATAATTATATTTGACGCTTTTTATTATTTAATAGTTATTGGTATTAATTGGAACCATCTTTTTTTAATTTTCCCATTAATACCTAATAATATTTGTGGTTGATGAGTGTTTGGTTTTACCATTGCAACATCAAGATAATAGTGACCTCTAACTATATTTTTAGGTAAAGTATAATTATTATTTTGATGATAGATGGGAGCTTTTCCTGTAAGTGTTGAAGCTGGCTGCCACTGTGAAATAATATTATTAGTATCAAAATAATAATTATACTTATTGTCGATACTCCTTAATCGCCATACAACAGGGTAATTATTATAGCTAGGTGCAACACCAACATTTTGCCATTGGGAATGAAAAGTAATTGGGCTATTTGCTGTAAAACTACTGGTTACTGTAATATGTTTAAGGTTAAATCGATAGCCTAATTTTTTAATGAAATTATTTAGTATTGGTTGGTATTGTTCTGGAACTTTAGTTGACTTTAGATTAAATAATGAGGCATGTAGCGCGAGAGCTGTGTTAAATGTTTTTTGTACTTTTGGGAGAGTATAAATTTTTTGATGGTTATACCAATATTCTAGATCGTCACAAACCTCAAAATCTACAGGTGCTTTTTCCCAACGGTTAAGAAAATCTTTATCTGCTTGATCGTTTTTAATGACCCCATTACCGATTATATGTTTGATTGTTTGTGGATAACCATTTTGCATGTGGTTCCAACTTGGTGTCCAATCACCAATACAATCCGCTCGCCATCCTAATCCATGCTGAGTTGCATAACTGGTTGTGTTTTCATCAGGGGTACCAATTGTCATAGATAATGTTTTATTAGGGAATGCTTTTTGCATCATTGTAATATAGGGAATCAGATCTTTGTCTTTATAGCCATGTGACCCTAAAGTTGGGCGATTGCGATTAGCATGAGTCGATAAATGCCATTCTCCCCATGTGCCTACTAAGCCAACATCTAAACGCAAAATAGTAGGGTTATGATCGTAACGTTTTCCCATCGCATCAATAAATTGTTGTAGATCGTGTTTAAAAACTTTATTTTTATAGTTAACGACAAAACTATTATCATTTTTGCAGATGTTATGTGTTTTAGGATCAATTTGTTTTTTTAACCAGCAAGGAATGCCTAATATTTTCTTTCCTGCTCGAAGAGACCCTTTATAATAGGTTTCATTTAGCCCTGCTAATGTCATAAATCGAATTACGATCTTTTTATTTTGTGCTTTGGCTGCATTTATCGTGTCGTCTATCAGCTTGTAGTTATAGCTTCCTTGTTGTGGCTCTAATTGTTCCCAATACCAACGGTAATAAACGACACTTGTTTTTGGTGCAGAAGGCTCTGACCAATAGGGGTTATCATGACGATTGATGGTCTGATAATCTGTGATACCAATATCGGGATTAATAAGGATATTATTATTAGTAGTAGGGGTATAATTGAGGGAGAGCGGAGCTGCATAGATTGGCGCTGTTGCACCTAGGCATACAAGACTAAATACTAAAAGGTGATTACACGTCATTTTAAAATACCAATAAATAATAATATTTAAGTATAATTGATGTTTATTGGGAGATATCAATAAAGTGTAAAATAATATATTTAAATTATTTACTAACGCAGAAATTAAAGATCAATATAATATTGATCTTTAATAAAGGGATTATTACTTGCAATTTAAATAAATTGACTTTATTTGATACCATTTATCTTGCTTCATGCCTTCAATGCCTAATTTAATAACTGCATTATGAGTGTTGGGTGTAACTAATGCGACATCAAGGAAATAATTGCCAGCATTAATGTTATTAGGCAATGTGAATGTATTTTGTAGCTTATAGCTCGGTATGGTTTCATTTTGATTATTTGCAGGAAGCCAATTACGAATATCATTGTTTGTTTCGAAGTAAGCAACAACATTATTGTCTTGATCTCTTAGTCGCCATACAACAGGGTAATTATTATAACTTGGGGCGACCCCCGTATTTTTCCAACGAGAGTTGATTAAAATTGGCGATCCTGCTATTAAGTCACTGGTAATTTCAACCATGCTTAATTCAAATCGGTAACCTACTTTTTTTAAAAAATCATTTAATAGCGGCTGATATTGTGGAGGAATAAAACCTGATTTAAGATTAAGTAATGATGTATGCATATTAAGAGCTTCATCAAAGGTTTGTTTAACTTTTTCTTCAGTGTAAATATCGGGTCTCTTGGCCCAATCTTCCATTGTGTAACAAATCTCAAAATCAACAGGTGCTTTTTTCCAACGAGAAAGAAAATTTTTATCAGGGTAAGTATTTAATATATTACCTAAACCTAAGGTATGTTTGATCGTATCAGGATAGCTGTTCTCCATATGGTTCCAGTTTGGCTCCCAATCACCTAAACAGTCCGCTCTCCAGCCATAATTTCTTTTTGTTGTATAACCTAAAATATTTTCATCAACTGATCCAATAACCATCGTTAAGGTTTTATTGGGGAAAGCTTTAGCTAGCATTTCGGGATATACACGTAGATCTTTATCAGTATAACCATGGTAACCTAGTGTTGAATGAAATTCTTTATGAGTGGCTAGATTCCATTCTCCCCATGAGCCAACAAGCCCGACATCTAAGCGAAGAAGATTCGCATTATTGTTATAACGGTTTCCCATCGCCATTAAAAAGCGCTGTAGATATTTTTTGAAGAGGGGATTTTTATAATCAATAATGTAGCTATTATCATTAGCGCATACATCACTTACTGTATTGTCATCTATCTGAGTTTTTAGCCAGCAAGGAATACCCAGTATTTTTTTGCCTGCATTGGGAGAGGGGTTATAATGCTCATCGTTTTTGCCTGCCATTGTCATAAAACGAATAACTGTTTTTTTCCCTAATGCTGCGGCTTGGTTGATGGTGTCATCAATAAGCTTAAAATTATATTGGCCTTGTTGGGGTTCTAATTCTTCCCAATACCAGCGGAAATAAACAACAGACGTTTCTGGATGAGTTGGTTCATTCCACCATGGATCATTTTTAATATCAAATGAATGGTAATCAGTAATACCAATATCGGGATTAATAAGTATTTTGTTAATAGCTATAGGTGTTGTTCTTATTGTAACTTCTTCTGCAACAGCTACATTAGCTAAAGGTAAAGTTGTCAATGTTAGTAAGCAAATTTTCGCTAATAGGTTGATTGATTGGGAAGGCATCTTGAAAGTAATTGATTTTTTAGTATTTGTTAGCATAATTATTCATCCGTAGAATGTTAAATAATTAAACATAGTTAATATGTATTATTGTTGTGTGGACTATGCCAAAAAAAGACTAATAGAGAAGGGTTATTATCGGAATCGGAATCACACTTTTCAATAATGATAATTTTATTTGTGGGGGAAGTGTTACTGTTATGTTGGATATGGTTATTAAATTAACGTTTTCTGGGTATTGTTATTGGTTTTTTATATGTTTAAAACTGAAGGGTGGGTGCAATATATCGCTTCCAAATCAGATAGATAAGAAGCGATAATGCAATATTATTGAATATTGGTTGCCGACGCCGGCGTATGATCAACGTAAGCTTTAGTTCCCCACAATGGCACTGTTGACAAACTGTGTTTATAACTACCGGTTGTTGTTTTGGTTGAATATGATAAATACATCAATGTTTCTGATTGAGGATCATAAATTCGACGTATTTTCATTGATTTAAAAAAGATACTTTTAGATTTTTTAAATACCACTTCACCTGATTTTGATTTATCAATATTGGCGATCATTTCAGGTGTTATCTCACCTGTTTGGCGGCATGAAATAGAAGAATCAGAAGGATCAGCTAGACTTAAATCTGCTTCAATACTTGCTATATGACATGTAACGCCAGGAACTATTGGGTCGACTAATGTATTTAATTTAATGTCTTTAGTAGTAAACATTCCTAAAGAAACATCGCCAACTTCATTATCCGAGCATCCACTTAGTGTTAATGCGACAGCAAGAGAACTTGCGGCTATTAAAAATTTTTTCATACAGACTCCCTGTTAAATGAATAATCTCACTTAAAATTTTAATTTGTTATTATTACGCTAAGTTATACGCGAAATTTTGATCCTTTTCATTATACACTTTTCAAAAAACATGTTTGTCATCAACAGATCAGTCTCGGCAAAGCGTAGTGAAAATAAATATCATAAATTTATGAGTAAGGTTGTTTGTGATTTAAGTATATGATAATTATCTGTTATTATACTTTTTTTCTTATGCGCTAAAATCAGAAATGTTACTTTAATGATAACTTTTATTAAAAATAGTCTTTTCAATTGCTAAAATTACACATAGGATGAATGTAGCAATATTGTTATTATAATAATTATCAACGGATGATTATTACTGATTATGAGGAGGATATGATGTCAAATATTCTTGCGTTTCCAGTAAAAGAACAGCCTCGCGATCGTACGCCGTTAGAATTAATTGTTGAACAGGAATTGTTAGATTTAGGTGCAGATAGTTACATGGTCGACATTATTATCGAGCGAATGGAAAAATTTTTAGCGCTTGCTTCGTTTGAGTTTGATTTGAAAATGAAAGTATCTAAAAATTGCTTAGATGAAATGAATCAAAATGTGTTTCCTGTTATTTCGAATATGCAGGAATCAATGCGAAACACAATGAATGATATGTTAACTGAGCGGGTGTTACATGAAATTCGATTATACAATTTAGAACAACACGCAGTTAAATAAGAGATACTTCTATTTGCTAGTCTTCTGTTCGATTCGATAAATTCATCATTATGCCGCTGGTTTATTATTATAATCACAGCGGCTCTTTATTAATTTTTGGATCCTAATTGCCAAATTTTTTCGGCACGGCTACCTATTCCCCAAAAACTTAATGCTAATATCGCAAAAAAGAGTGCTTTGTGTAATGTATCCCAGAAGTATTCAAAATAACGGCTATAGAGACACAGTAACAAAAAAATAATGCCAAACGCGCGTATTAAAGCATTGTTGTTTTTAATTCCGTAAAAAATGGCGCCTATAGTGATAAAAAGCATTGCTACACTCCAGCCCCAGAGCTCGATCTGTTTCACATGAGACCAAGCTCGTAAACTGTCATAGTTACCAAAAATAGTTAGCATCCATAGTGCAGTAAAGAAATAAATTAACCCAACAAATAGTGTGGCTTCTTTTGCAAAGTAAAATCGGCTATGAGGCTTAAAAATCGTACTTAATCCGACAATTAATATTCCCACAAAAATAAACCGTAATGGAATGTTCATTCCCCAAAAGAGGAAGTGATCTTGTGCAAGATAAGATGTTTCAGTTAGCACCCATAATCCAACCCCGAATAAAGCAAATAGCCACACTAAAACAGAACGAAGTTGAAGCCCGATTACCGTATAAGCTATCGTAGGGATGAGTATAAAAATACTTTCACGCCAATGTAGCGCTAAAGTGGTGTGACTAAGAAATCCACTCGTGACTGCCGTTATAAGTACGCCAAAAAAGAACATGGCTTCATTACTGACTGTTTTTTCTGGATGACGTTGGCGACGTCTAACGCCAAAGAAAAATAATAGTCCAGCAAGTATTGTACTCAGTAGCGTTAATACACTTGCTGGTGTGTTGATGATACGTGAGATTAAGGCAATCAGATAATCATCGGCCACCAATAAGATCACCGAAAGAATAAAGCAGGCAATAGCAATCCAAAAGGAATAGACCGCGAGGAGTTTCCAATCAAAAGTAATAACGTGGTAACTTTGGCGCAATTGCTGCGCCTGTTGATCATCAATTAGGTGCTGTTGCTGCCATTGAGCTATCGTTTCACTAAGCAGTTGTCCTTGACGCTTATTAACTTTAATGTCCATATCGGTTCCAGATAGTATCGAGCACGTATAGGCGTTGTATTATCTTATAATGCACTAATCATTGTAACGGGTTGGCATTATTAATGATATCGAGGTTATTTTTATATGCCAATAGTGAAATATCATAAGGTTGGTAATAAGGATAGACACTGGCGACATAGGCAAGCATTGGCTGTATCAGTGAGTGTTTGGCGAGGTTCAATTTCAAAGCACCAGCAGGTCGCTTTTCCTGCTTGAATATCGCATTGTGTGGGCTGTTGGCATTGTGGGCACTGATGGGTTGGTGTTATGGCTTTTATTTGTGCCATGATTGCTAGTTGTTGAGGTTCTGGATAAGCTATCCAGTGGCTGATTTCTGTCATTGTCCGTAAGCAGCCACTGCAAATACCAGCATTATTTTTACATTTAGCGACACAAGGTGATTTCACGATTAAAACTCAGTAATAAGTAACATTCAGTTATGAGTATGCTAACGATTAATAACTGTAAATGCTACTTTCACCCTAATGATCATCCCGTGAATGGCTCTTCATATTATTCTCTTTGTTATGACGCTGCTTGTTTTAGTACCTCATAGATCGCAATATTATCTTGTGAGATATGATGACTAGGAATAGTAAGAGAGGGAACATGTTTCATGCCAATTTTGATCATGACATTTTCAGGGCCTGATACTGTTTTTAAATGTCGGCCATAAAGATGTTGTAAATTGAGTTTATTAAACCCAAATTCTTTTATGCGCTCAACTGCTTCTGTACAATAGCCATTTCCCCAGAAAGGGACACCAATCCAATAACCTAGCTGTGCGCTATGCTGGCTAATATTTTCTAATCCTGCACAACCGATAAGTTGGTGATTACTTTTTAGAGTGATAGCAAAAATAGCGGACTGGTGACTATGCCAACCTGCTAAATGTTTACCTATCCACTTTCCTGCCATACCATCAGAATAAGGATGTGGGACACTAATTGTACCATTAGCGATATCAACATTGCCGGCTAGTAGTTGGATCTTGGTCGCGTCAGATAATTCTAAAGGACGTAGAATTAAGCGCTCAGTCGTTAGTAGTGGTTGATTTTTAGTCATAGAATATACTCACAAACATGGCTAGATATGACTATTAATCAATAAATACATATTAATTTATAGGGCTAGGATCAATTATTGAGTGGGTAACTGGTTTAAAAAGTAAGATCTGTGGAGTCACACCGCATTATTATCAAGAGTTAGATCTTTGGGTTAACATTAGTTGAAGGATCTTTAGCGATAGCTTGATTGATCAGTTGAGGATTGGTTTCACTAAAATGAATTAACTTTACCAATGCTAATTTAATGAAGCGATGAATATGTTGCTTGATCAGCCACCCTGTACCAATAAATTTAGGTGAGAAGGTCATGTGGTATTGAATTTTAGTTTGCTCTGTATTGATACTGATAAATTTAATCCAGCTGCCATGTTCAGCAATAGGGGCACCAGTGATAATTTTATAATGAAGATGTTCATTTTCTTTAAAGTCAATAATCTGCTCTTGATAAGTAAAAAAGCCGTTGTTTACTTCACGAATAGCACCAATGCCATTGTTATGCGGTTTACCTGCACGTAGTAAGATGTAATTAGCATTAAAAAAACGGTGCAGTTGCTCATGATCTGAAAGTAAGGCAAACAATACATTTTTAGGCGCATTAGCTGTAAGTTCAATAGAGATACTGTGTATTGTCATTATGCTTTCCCAAACCTGAAACCTTTTCGCACTATTAAGCATAGATGTTTGAATGATATTTGCATTCTAATAATGCTTAAAAACCGAAAAATAAGTGTTGTAGGCAGTTTTTAAGTAAAGAGGGGGGAAATATTCAATCTTAAAAAAAGAATTGTTAGATAAAGTAAAAATAAAAGTAGGTTATTTTTACCTTGTTTAGCAAGGTGTTAGCCTTTATTCAATCATATAATTAATAAAAGAAAGAGATATCTCACAAAAAAACAGATGAGAAGAGTTGTCAAAAAGTAAAAATATAATTATATTAACTGTGTTGATATAGATCGTTAGGTGAAAGTTATTTTAAAAATCAGAAAGTCTTAGTTTATATTCTTTCTTAAATTACCCTCCACGAAGTCTTATCACAGTAATATTTATTCACAATGGAACTTGTTCTTAGAAGTTGTTGTCATAAATAGATACGCAAATGATGTTGTTCATAATAATTCAATTAATGTGTCATTATAACGTCATATAATATTGGTTAAGTAGAACACGAATAGTCGAGTAAGAACGGTATTAATATATAGTGATATCAACCTTGCTCATTGGGAAAAAATGAGAGGTTTATAATGAAAACACGCAGTCGTAGACAGTGGTTTTACCATAAAAATCAAACAACTAAAGCTATTAAAGCTTAGGTTTGAAACAAACATTTCTTTATAGGTGATAAAGGAATGAATACACTTAATTATCCTCTAATTAAGTGTTTGTTGAAGATTGTTCATAACAAATATCAACGGCCAAAGTGGCCAGAAATACAGATTTACATTACAACATTTCTGGCTAACTTATACTTCTTTAAATATTAATGCTGATATTAAATTTCCCATACCAAAGCAATCGATTGCTTTGGCATTAAGTAAATTGTTCTTACTCATATATATGCAATTTTTATTGTTATCTATATAACGATCCGCCAATAATAATATCGCTTGGAAGATCTTGGAGTGGCATATTGCCAATATAAATATTACCGTCGACGACCAACTTATTCGGCAATGTTAGAATTTTGCTATTTTGAAGCAATAAATCACCTTTTACATAAAGGTTATCTGGTAATTTTTTCAATTGGGTATGAGCAACACTAAGATCGCCGAGTACTCGTAAACCAAAGTTAAGTTCTTTAATTTTAGAATAAGCAAGATTGATATAGCCATCAACATTGAGGGCTAAAGGTAAGTGCTCAATATTGCTATAAGCTAAATTAAGATTCCCTTTTACAATAAGACGTAAAGGCAACATGTTAATGCGGCTATTCTCGAGATTAAGGTTACCATTAACGGTTAAAGGATCGGGTAAGCGAATATTGCCACTGTCTTTTAATGAAATATTGCCATAGCTATCTTTATAATTGAGTAAATGGATCTGCGTCAATGCCATTGTTGGTTGTGTTATCACCAGACATAGCACACATAAAAATCGTTTAACAATATACATATAAATAAACCTAGGCTTTGTAATAATAAATACCAAAACATATCGGCACCTAAGTGGAATTCTTTAATGTGAAGCTGCACTGATGCCAATCGGTTATTGCCGTTTTTGTTTGTCTCTCTATTCAATGTATAATCAGCGCCCATTTGGTTATATAGAGGGATCTGTGATGAATAAAGTTGTATTACTCGAGCGTATTCAGCAACAGTTAGAACAGACATTACAAATAGCGACTGAAGCTGCAATGCGAGCTTACAATACTGCTACAGATGATGAAAATGTAGCTGAAAATAAATATGATACCTTTGCATTAGAAGCCTCGTATCTTGCTCATGGTCAGGCACTGCGGGTGGCTGAATGCAAAGATGATATTAGTGCGTACCAGCACTTATTTGCCTCAATGCCTATACAACAAGATACTGTCGTCGTTGGCCATTTAGTTACTTTAGAAGACTATGACGGTAATGTGAAACACGTATTTTTAGGCCCTGCGGCTGGTGGGTTAAAGTTTACGATTGATGGACAAAATGTGATTATTGTTACACCTACATCACCCTTTGGTGAAGCATTACTTGGACGTAATATCGATGAAGAAGTTGATATCCATATAAGTAATAACGTCATATGGTTTGATGTGATCAGTATTAAATAGTGTTATCAATATTTAGTGGAACTGATCACGCTGACGTTGATAATAATAATATAAATGCTCAATGAATAACTTCACTTTCGTTGGTTGTTGTTTGGTATAAGGATATACCGCATAAATGCCTAATGATTTAGCAACATAAGGTGCCAATACTTCAACTAATGTGCCTTGAGCTAAATCTTGAGCCACTAATACTTTTGGCACGTAAACTAAGCCTTGACCATGTAATGCCGCTCCGCGCAATGCCGAAGCGTTATTGGTGATAAAATTGCCATGAACATGGATGGTATGGGGACCTAAATTGTCGTTGACGAGCCAAGCATTTGCCCCTGTTTCTTGGAAGCTATAGCCTAAGCAATTATGATGACTTAATTGTTCTGTATTGGTGGGGGTTCCTCGTCGAGCAAGGTAACATGGTGCACCACATATAACCCAACGCGCTTCAACTAATTGGCGTGCAATAAAGCTAGAATCAGGCATTGCGCCTGTACGAATAGCTAAATCAAACCCTTCTTGTACCAAGTCAACAAAACGATTATCAAGATCCATTTCAATATGAATATCGGGATATTTCTCACTAAAAGCGGCTATCGCCTCTGGCAAAATAAGTTCACCAGAGATAGTAGGAACCGTTAATCGAATAGTACCCGTTAAACTTTCACCCAAACCATTCATAGCATCATTGGCATTTTGAACGGCGTTATACACTTCTCTGGCATGGTGATAAAACACTTCACCAGCTTCTGTTAGTGTCAATTTACGGGTGGTACGGTAAATGAGCTGTACACCTAACGCAGTTTCTAACCCTGTTATACGCTTACTGACGACGGACTTAGTTAAACCGATGTGATCTGCCGCTTTACAAAATGATCCAGTTTCAATCAGATGATAGAACAGTAATAAATTTTTAGTGGTTTGCATTAGTATAGTTTTTGCAACACAGATGTGAATTAATCAATATATATCAACTATACCTATAGCAGTAAAATTATTCATCCTTTATTAAAATAGTAAGCATGATAGATATGCTTAACAATAATTACATGGAGCAATGATGCAGCCTGTTTATACGGATTTGATAGAACAATTACGCCAGCAAATTGATGAAAAAAGAATTATTACCGATCCAACATTACTGTTTGCTTATGGTACTGATGCCAGTTTTTACCGTTTGTTACCGCAATTAGTTCTACAGCTTGATACGCTTGATGAAGTTATTTTTGTCGTTAAAACGTGTTATGAACGTAAAATTGCTGTTACTTTTCGTGCTGCCGGTACGAGCCTTTCCGGTCAAGCTCAATCAGATTCGGTGTTAATTACATTAACGCGTCGGTGGCGTGATTATAAAGTACTGAATGATGGGGCTCAAATCTGGTTGCAACCGGGAATTATTGGTGCTGAGGCAAATACTATTTTAGCGCCATTTGGACGTAAAATTGGCCCGGATCCTGGCTCTATTAATAGTTGTAAAATCGGTGGTATTGTTGCCAATAATGCATCTGGAATGTGCTGTGGTACTTCACAAAATAGTTACCGTACGGTTGCTGGAATGACGGTGGTATTGGCTGATGGTACGTTACTTAATACGTTAGATCTCAATAGTATTGCTGCATTTAAAAAAAGCCATGCTGAGATGATCTCAGAATTAATGTTATTGGTGAGTGAATGTCAGGCTAACCGTGTTTTAGCTGATAAGATCCGCCATAAATACCGCTTAAAAAATACCACGGGTTACAGTTTAAATGCGCTGGTGGATTTTGATGATCCCATTGATGTGTTACAGCATTTATTTGTTGGCTCCGAAGGGACATTAGGTTTTATTGCGGATGTCACTTACAACACAGTAGTAAACCATGCTTTTAAAGCATCAGGTTTGTTTGTCTTTGCTGACATCGAACAAACATGCCTTGCTGTAAGCCAATTGAGTAAAACCCGTGTCGCAGCGGTAGAGCTAATGGATAATCGTTCATTGGCATCTGTGGCAGAAAAACCCGGTATGCCACGCTTTATTGCTCAACTGGGTCTTGATGGCAACACTGAAGCGGCGGCGCTATTAATTGAGTTGCATGCTGAAGATGAACAAGATTTAGGTCTTCAAAGTGATGGAATACAACAGATAATCAACGCATTTTCGCCAATTGAACAAGTGAATTTTAGTCGTGATACTAAAGTTTGTGAGCAATTATGGGGTATTCGTAAAGAGCTGTTTCCTGCTGTTGGCGCTGTACGAGAAAGTGGTACTACAGTAATAATTGAAGATGTTGCCTTTCCTATTGCTCAATTGGCACCCGCTGTACGTGATTTACAAACACTGTTCGTACAATTTGAATATCATGAAGCCATTATTTTTGGTCATGCTTTAGCGGGTAATTTGCATTTTGTTTTCACGCAGTCATTTGATACACAGGCTGAAATTGAACGTTACAGCGCTTTTATGGATGCTGTGGCTCAATTGGTTGCTGTTGATTACCAAGGTTCATTAAAAGCAGAACATGGTACTGGCCGTAATATGGCGCCTTTTATTGAACTTGAATGGGGAAATGACGGTTATCAGTTAATGCTCGCAATTAAAGGTATTTTTGATACGCAGGGTATTTTAAATCCTGGCGTGATCATTAACGCGGATAAAAAATCACATATTAAAAATTTGAAAGCCATGCCCGTTGCTGATGAACTTATTGATAAATGCGTGGAATGTGGTTTTTGTGAGCCTGTGTGCCCTTCGCGTAATTTATCATTAACACCACGTCAGCGTAATACTGTGTTTCGTGAAATATCACGCTTACGGCGTAGTGATGAGGATCCTGCTCGTTTAGCGGCGATGGAAAAAACCTACCGTTACTATGGTCTCGATACGTGTGCTGCGACAGGATTGTGTGCAGAGCGTTGTCCTGTTGGTATTAATACGGGTGATTTGGTTCGAAAATTACGTCAGAACCATACGGAAAAAGCAAAGAAAATAGCATCGTGGACAGGAAACCATTTTGCAACGGTAACAGCGTCAGCGAAGGCTGGATTAACTGTTGCGAATAAGATGCATACCCTATTAGGTACCAATAGAATGCATAAGCTCACGCAAAAGGTTTATCAACTATCAGGCCATAAAATTCCACAATGGACCGTACATTTACCGTTGCCAGCTACAAAAATAGTTGCTCCAATTATTAGTGGTATCACCAAAGAGCGGATAGTGTATTTCCCAAGTTGTGCAGCTCGAAATATGGGGGTTGAAGCACAAGCAAAGGATAAACGTCCATTAGCTGAAGTTACGATATCGTTATTGGAAAAAGCAGGTTATGAGGTTATTTTTCCAGCTAATTTAAATAATCAATGTTGTGGCATGCCTTATACAAGTAAAGGCTTTCCCGAAACAGCACACCTTAAAGCGCAACAACTGGAGCAAGCGCTGTGGGCAGCTTCAGAACAAGGCCAATATCCAATTTTGATGGATACCAGTCCATGTGCCTGCGCCAGTAAACAACATTTACGTAAAGAATTGATTATTTATGAACCGTTTAAGTTTGTTGCTGAATTTGTTTTACCAAGATTAAAAATCATACCGCAGCCAGAGCCTGTAATGTTACATATTACCTGTACTTCTCGACGTCAAGGTCTAGCGCCTCTGATTGAACAAGTGACTAAAGCATGTGCATTAAATGTTATTATTCCCGATGATATTAGTTGTTGTGGTTTTGCTGGAGACAAAGGTTTTACTAAACCTGAACTTAATGCAAGTGCTCTTGCACCGTTAAAGGCACAGGTACCACAAGGATGTAGTGAAGGGTATTCAAATAGTCGAACTTGTGAAATTGGACTATCAGAGCACAGTGGTATTGAATATCGTTCCATTTTATATTTAGTGGATAAAGTAAGTCGCTTACGTTAAATACTGTATGGTTTATTGGTGTGAAAATATTCAAACATAATTGATAATAAAGCCCTATTTTTTTAGGGTTTTTGTTTTTAAATTTGTTCAAAATATATCGAGATAGATAATATTTCATTTTAATGGCAGAGATTAGTGTCAAAATGTTTAAAAAACAACCATAAATAAAAGTGGTTATTAAGTTTTTATATTTAAAGTCACCTTCTTTCGATAATTAAAATCTCTATTATTAAGGCTATTTAGCGAAGTAAAATCACTATTTTAATGCATTTACTCTAAATCATATTAAATAAGCCGTAAAAATCAGTATCATTGTGGTTGTTTGTGCTGTGGTTCACTGTTTTCTGCACTTGAAAGCCTTGGTGTGCAAGCTTATTATTTTATAGCTTATAAATAGTACTTATTTTTAGCGCGATACTGGTAGTTATATTAAGACAATCAGTATGTATGCATGATGAATATAAGAAACATTTTAAGCGAAAATAATTCCTATCATCTAGACTCAAATTTAGCTAACTTTTAGCTAAATAGGATAAATCCATGGCAACGACAGATACGGCTCAAGTAGAACAATCAAACGCAACAAAAAAAACAAATAAGTTTCGAAATATTATTATTTTTATTGTTATTGCTGCCGGTTTAGGTACCGCAGGATATTTTTATATCCGTCATCAAAAATTATATCCAAGTACTGATGATGCTTATATTCATGCCAACATTCTTTATGTTGCACCACAAATCAGCGGCAAAGTTCTTAATGTTAATGTTGAAAACTATCAGCATGTTACTGAAGGGGACTTACTGGTTAAGATTGATCCTGCTCCTTATGAAATTGAGCTAGAACAAGCGAAAGCTGCTTATGAAGTGGCAACACAACAAAATAAAGCCACTGATGATGCAATTTTAGCGGCAAGTGCTAATGTACGTGCAGCTGATGCGAACTTGGTTGATATTCAAAAAAGCTATCATCGTGTAATGGATTTAGTGAATCGTAAAGTATTACCTGCACAACAAGGTGATGATATAAAAGCCAAGTTGGCGGGTGCTCAAACCTCACTTGAAGCCGCGCGTGCAAAAATGTCGCAATTGATTAACCAACAAGGTGCGAAAGGTAATGAAGCCCCACAAGTCAAGCAAGCAGCGGCGGCCTTAAGCCAAGCAACATTAAACCTTTCTTATACTAATATCTATGCGCCATATGATGGTGAGCTAGGTAAGGTCAGTGTTCGTCCTGGTAGTGTTGTCTCTCCTGGTTTGGCGATGATGCCATTAATTGAAGATAACACTGCATGGCTACAAGCGAACTACAAAGAGAAAGATATTGGCTTATTAAAAGTGGGTATGACTGCAAAGGTTACATTAGATATGTATCCCGATGTAACTTATCAAGGACAAATCGAGGCTCTTTCTCCTGCCAGTGGTTCATCTTTCTCATTATTACCCGCTGAAAATGCAACGGGTAACTGGGTGAAAGTACCACAGCGTTTCCCTGTGCGTGTGAAGTTTATTGATTTGAAAAATAAGCCATTACTGCGCGTTGGTGCGAGTGCAAATGTTACTATTGATACTCAATCAGAGACTAACTAATGAGTGGGTCAGTTACACCAGCTAACCGTTTATGGATCACCTTAGCCGTTATGTTATCAGCGATCATGGTATTGCTCGATATGACGATTGCCAATGTTGCTTTACCGCATATGATGGGGGCACTAGGGGTTACGTCTGAACAGGTGACATGGGTACTTACTTCTTACTCAATGGCTGAAGCTATTTTTATTCCCCTTGCGAGTTATTTTGCGCTTAAATTTGGGGTACGTAGATTATTAATTATTTCTGTCATCGGTTTTGTCGTTACTTCAGCTTTATGTGGCCAAGCTGATAGTCTTACTGAAATGGTTACCTTTCGAATCATGCAAGGTGCATTTGGTGCGTCAGTTATTCCATTGGCACAATCGACAATGGTGCAAATTTACCCTGCAGATCAACGCGGTAAAGCCATGGCATTATTTAGCGTTGGTATTTTATTAGGTCCTATTTTAGGGCCTACTGTTGGTGGTATTATCACTGAAAATATGGATTGGCGTTGGATTTTCTATGTTAACGTCCCTATTGGCGCATTGTGTCTGACGCTAGTTTATCTGTTTGTTAAAATTGAAGATAAAGGCGAGTCAAAATTAGACTGGCCGTTAGTTATTGGTATGGCTATTGGTATCGGCTTATTGCAGATGGTGCTTGATAGAGGTAATGAAGAAGGATGGTTTGAGTCTAACTTTATTCTGTTTTCATTGATCATCAGTGCAATTGCTTGGGTATTCTTTATTGTGCGTTCATTGCGTACAAAAGGGGATGTTGCACCGATGTGGCTATTAAAAGACCGTAATCTTGCCGTGTCATGTTTGATCATGGCTGGCTTTTCTATGGGATTATTTGGTATTACCCAACTTCAACCAATGATGTTAGAACAGTTATTACATTATCCAGTAGAAACGACAGGATTTGTGATGGCTCCGCGTGGGTTAGCTTCAGCCATTGTGTTACTTGTTATGGCACAATACATGGATCGATTAGATCCTCGAATGCTGGTGGCTGTAGGGCTTGGTTTTAATATCTTTGGTACTTATTTAATGATGCGGTACTCAATGGATATTAATTTCTATTGGGTTCTTGTGCCGTCAATTATTCAAGGAATGGGGATGGGATTGGTGTTTGCACCGCTGAGTCAAATGGCATATCGCACAATTGAGCAAAAATATGCTGTTGGTGGTGCGGTAATGTTTAATTTATGCCGAACCATTGGTAGTTCATTTGGTATCTCAATCGTAAACACCTATTTCAGCCGTACTCAACAACGGGAGTGGCATGCATTAGGCGCTGATATTACGGCAACCAATCCAATATTGCAGCAACAAGCAATGCAGCATCATACTACGGTGACTGATCCTAACTTTATTGCGCAAGTGGGTGCGCTATTACATCAACAATCGACACTACTGGCATTTGTCTATACGTTTGGTTTCTTGATGTTTTCTTATGTTGCATTATTACCATTGTTAGCATTATATCGATTTAAAAAAAATGCGGTTAATGGGAATTAAAAAGCATTCTATTTATAGGATAATTAGCTAATACCGAGAGAGAATATAAAGGCCTAGATTAGGTCTTTGTATTCACTAAAATTTAATGATAATACATTGATTTTATTAACACTGTTATTATTTATAATGAGATAAAAGTATTGTTTTTGATAGCAATGCTTTTTTTTTAAGCGGTTATAAAACCTCACCTATAAAAAACTTTACAAATACAATGTTTAATGAGATTATACCTTTACTCTGTAGCTAGAGTTATTGAACGAGAATTAAGTTAAAGAAAAACCTTAGAAGCATCTTCGTTATTGTTGTGTAAATTAGTGTTTCCCTTCGCTTTTCATCGTCATTTTTAATAACCCAAGTTACAGTGCATCGCATTTTGCGATAATTTTAAAGTATTTATATAAGGGACACATCATGTCTAACAAATCAACTGGTCTAGTAAAGTGGTTTAACGAAGAGAAAGGTTTTGGTTTCATTACTCAAGACAACGGCGGTGCTGACGTATTCGTTCACTTCCGTGCAATCGCTTCTGAAGGCTTCAAAACTCTTGCTGAAGGCCAGAAAGTGTCTTTTGAAGTAGAGCAAGGCCAAAAAGGTCTTCAAGCTGCAAACGTTGTAGCTCTATAATTTTATAGTTAATCTATAAAGTTTGATAAAAGCGTAAATAACTCTGTTATTTGCGCTTTTGTAGTTTCTGGGGCTTGTTTTTAAATATCTTCGCGTTAATCTTTCTGCTAACGCATAATCGACTGCATTATCCGCTAATACCTTACCTTTCTTTATTTACATTAATTGATTAATTATCATCTAGTCATAATGTTAATTACTTCTGATTAAAATTGACTAATCGTCCATCATAAGCACAAATAATACTAATTACTTCTTTCTTAAAGATCTGTGGGCATTGATAGTTTGTTTTTAACGATCGCATTTCATTGCGTATATTAGATTCAAATTCTGGAGGATAAACAACATTAATTGATAATGATAAGCCAGTGATTGTTTGGCGAGTCAGATGAAGGTTTTTCCAATATGTCATGCTGTTCCTTATTAAATCCAATGTCTTTATTTAAATGGTATGACATTCTGTATGTGAGTGATAGCAGTATTTAGCATGATAAATGTAAACAGGTCGATATTCTGTATAGGGGATAATCTAAGCGGGTTAGGTAATATAAATTGATAATAGAAGGATGTTAGGAGTATAAGATATAGAAAGACTCTTTAATCCATTGAAGCTACTGTTAGTATTAAAGTAGCTTCAATGGGAAATTATCTTTTATCGAGCATTAGTTGGCGCGATAAGACGAGCCTTGCCAATAACGTGAGCAAGGATGTTATAACCCGCTAATGCTGGAGATGCATTTTCAGGTAGTTTGATATTGGCTGTATTTAAGGCATAAACCGTAATTTGGTAATTATGTGGTTTTGCTTTTGGTGGAGGACATGCACCGCCAAAACCTTTAAAACCAAAGTCATTAGTTACCATACTTGCACCTTTGGGTAAGTTTTTACCACCAACGGCCCCGGCACCTTCTGCTAATGAATGGATATTGGCCGGAATGTTGATTACACTCCAGTGCCACCAACCACTTCCTGTTGGCGCATCAGGATCATACATTGTTACAGCAAAGCTTTTTGTGCCAGCAGGGATATCATTCCAACTTAATTGTGGTGATTCATTCTTACCAGTACAACCCCATTGGTTAAATAGCTGAGAATTACTTAATGTTTGATCATTAGTAACATTTTGACTGGTTAATGTCATTGCAGCCTGTGACATAAAAGATGGTAGGGTAAAAAGCAGCGCCACAGCAAGCGTCTTAATCTTCATAGTAGTACCTATGGGTTAGTTAAAACTAATGTTATTTTAATGTGTCATCATTATCTAACAATCAGTAAACGTTATGGTGAAATATCTTATACGTATAATGTGTTATTTATTACAATAGCTCAAATCAATAAAACTGTACCAATAGTTGAGAAAAAATCACTTAAGGATTCAATGTGAGATCACTTCCCCCATTAAAAGGTATTATTTATTTTGAAGCTTCTGCAAGACTACATAGCTTTAAATTAGCAGCAGAAGAATTATTTGTAACACCAGGTGCTGTGAGTCATCAGATTCAGACACTTGAAGCATTTATTGGTCAAAAATTATTTATTCGCCAACATAGGGGAATTAAATTAACCAATGCTGGTGTGCGTTATTTCAATCGTATTGGTTTGATTTTAAAAGATTTAGATCAGGCAACGACAGATATTGGTTTCATGACAAAAAAACAAAAAATAACAATAGCGATTCCGCCAACATTATTAAATAAGTGGTTATTACCACGAATTGATTACGCATATCTGAGTGAAAATGATATTTCGGTTGTCTTTATTGATACCATTGAAATGTTAGACTTAAATAAAGAAAATATTGATATTTCAATTCGTTATAGTATTGAAAAACCAAATGAAAAATACTGCCGATTGTTATTTCAGGAACAAATGATTGCTGTTTGTGCACCTGACTATACTGATAAGCCTTTAAGTTACTTGTCAGCAGAATTATTATCAACGAGTACTTTGATTGAAACGACGAATAGACTAATTCAATGGGATTTAATTTTAGCGAATAATAATATTAAATTAGACCCTAATCAAAGTAAGATATATTTTCAAAATTCAATGCATGCCATTGAAGCAGCAATACAAGGAATAGGTGTTGCTTTTATAAACCGTATTTTTGTTGAATCGTATTTAAAACAAGGCATTCTTATTGAAGCTATTGATATGGGTGTTATGCAGGATAATATTCCTAGTTATTACTTGGTGAGTAACTATGAGAAAATGCAAAATCCAGCAACTCAACTTCTTTATCAAGAAATTGAGTCATATATTAATGATGATATTGTGACAGGTGCTGTTTGATATGTCTTAACTGTAAATAATAAATAATTTATTCAGTATGCATTGCGGTATCTGTAATTGCATCATCATTTTCAATATCTTCAAGCAGTGATCTTAATTGTAAGATTGCTTGTGCTAGCGAGTATTTATTATTACAGACTAATGACTGAATCTGTTGTTGGTAATCAGATAACTGTCTCATTATTTGTCCTTATAAACATCAGTTGTTAATGTTGCACTGTATTTTTCACCAAGTAGTGAATCACGAGCTGCAGACCATGCGTTGGCATAGCACATGGCTAATGTCGCTTTATCGCTACTTATTATAGGTCCTTTATCAATGGTCGCTTTTTGGCTAGAGCATTGATTATCAATTTGTTTACTGTATTTATCGCCTTGATTTGTAAAATTATAAACTTGATTCTTTGCACTTTTTGTTGCTTGTTGTAAACAAAGAATAAGACCTTGTTCATCATAATTCTGATTACTGACACATGATTGCACAACAATAGAATTCGTTGCATTTGCTGCTGCTGAAAATAGAGCACCAACAGTAAGGGTGACTAAAATTGTTTTTTTCATGAAGGGATGCATTAGATCTACTCTATCATTATTTAGGTTTTATAATAAATAGTATACCTTAGTCATATATAGTAAATATATAAAATAGCTATTAAGCTTTTATCTTTGTAACTGATAAAAAATTATTAGCTCTAGGTCAAATTTTTGTAATTAATTGTTGTTAATAGGATAAAAATAGATTTATTATGTAATCTGTAAATAATAGAAAATACTCAAGGATGATGTATGAAAGAAGTAGTATTTGAAAATGATGTTGTTCGGCTTTATTTGAATGATATATCGTTTAAACCTTTGCTAACAAAAAACGACGAAATTCTTTATAGTCGTAAATCCTTATTGGGTGATGAGCAGGCTAAACGTGTGCTTATCGAATCTAATTTACGTCTTGTTGTTAGCTTAGCTAAAAAATATCGAGCTTCTACTTTGTTATTGAGTGATTTAATTGATGAAGGAAATATTGGTTTAATTACGGCTGTCGAAAAATTTGATCCAGAAAAAGGATTTCGATTTTCTACTTATGCATCGTGGTGGATTAAACAGACAATTGAACGGGCAATTCATAATCAAAGTCGTACTATTCGATTGCCAGTACATGTGTCAAAAGAAGTGAATACGATCTTACGCGCCCATCGTGATTTAATGGCTAAAAATAATAATGAGCCATCACCAGAAGATATTGCTGATTATTTAGAGCGTGATGTGAATGACATAACTTTATTAATAACAAATAATCAGCATGTTTTATCATTTGAACAGACATTGAATGAAGATGATCATAATTCGTTATCGTCTTTTGTTGCAGATGAACATGCGAATGTAGATAAAGTAATAGAGCGTAGTGATATGCAAAAGATCACTAAAAAAATGTTATATACATTAACTGAACGTGATCGTGAAATTATTTGTCGTCGGTTTGGATTATTAGGTTATGAACCGCAAACATTACAAGAAGTTGCTGATGCAGTAGGATTAACGCGAGAGCGGATTCGACAATTACAAATAAAAAATCTTATGCGTTTAAAGCGCGCTTTAATGAATGACAATTATGATGTGGAAATGTTGTTTTCAGTATCTGCGTAAAAACAATTGTTGCTAATCCTAGTATAAAAGAGGTGACGTTTGTCATCTTTTTTATTATGGATGTATTGATCATAAATACAGAGTTATGCTCCATATCTGTAGATTGCACTTTATATTGATAGGCATATTATAACGTTACATCCTTAGTGATAAAGTCATTATCATTCATAAGTTTAGGAGTATTGTTATGCCAACTACCGATGAAGCATGTGAACATTCAGAATTACTTAATGCATTAATCTCTAGGCAATCATTATTATCTACCAATAGAATGCAATATATTGTTTATGCAGCGGCACTTGCTACTCAGAATAAAAAAGTATTACAAACGATTCAACATCTTGTTGGTGATATCACGCTTAATCAGCGTCAAGATATTCATCATGCTGTGGTTAGAATGGCAGCGACTAATGCTTACTATATGGCGATGCATAGTATTGATTTAAAATCTAAAATGACGAATGCAATGCAATTAGCGCCTTTAAAAGAATTAGATGTCGAAGATATAACAAGTTATTATTATGCCTGTATTGCCGCTTGTTTAGTAAATAATGGTTACAGCTGTTTGAACAATCATATTACATTATTACGTTCTTGTGATGAGTCGGATGATTCTATCAATATGGCATTAAGGCTCACAGCATCTGTACTCACTATGTGCCAATCAAGTTTTAATAATGATTACTTCTTAGATAACTGATTGATTTGAAAGTAGATGATTATTATAGATGTAAAAAAACCGCTAATAAGTTAGCGGTTTTTTTGAATGTGGCGGAGAGATAGGGATTTGAACCCTAGATACGCTATAAACGTATGCCGGTTTTCAAGACCGGTGCTTTCAACCACTCAGCCATCTCTCCATGCCGCGAATAATACGGCTATATGTGTGTTATGTAAATATATTTATCATTATTCAAGTTTGATTGAATAATGAATAAACAATAATACTATTATCTGTACTCTTTTATGATTTTATCTCAATGCATTTATTTTATAAAATAATAAGTTAAGTTATTAATCGAAGAAAATTAGTCTTATCGGTTGATGTAATAATCAACAATCGTATGGTATTATCCTCTAAATTTTTAGCATTATTCCAGTATATATATGGATATACGTTAAATATTAATATTAGATCACCATTAATCGTTAATGGTATGTTGAGAGATAGTGTTGTGATTGATTTATTGAAAGATATATTGGGATGGACATCGGTGGTGTTTTATATCTTAATCACTATATTTAACACCATGAAAGTTACCCGTTATGCCGCTTTTGCTTCTGCAACAAACGATACAATATGGTCAATTTTAATGGGGTGGTGGCCGAAAGTTATTCTCAATTTATCGGTTACAGCAATTAATTTATATCGATATTTTAAAGATTTTACTCAAACAGCGAAAATCATTATTCAATTGTTAGCAACAGTTATGGTGATAGGCATATCATATATTGTCTATGTTGCTGTTAATGCTTTTATTGCTGAACCCACACTGGCTGTAGGATTACAGTTTGTTGATTTAGGGGTAATTGTCATTGCTTTATATATGACTGAATTGAAAAAATACCGCAGATTAATGTTGCTATCTGGTTTTGTAGGTATGGTTGGTTATTTTGGTAACCCTCAGATGATGATAATTAAAGCATTAGTTATTCTAATTATGAGCTATAAACTATTTACAACTCGAAATGATACTCCAGAACAACAAGCCGCCGAAAATAAATGAATTCAGAAGAAAAAGCAGGTTACTCTTCAATTATTTATTGATATAAAAAACGCTCATTGTTAATACAACGAGCGTTTTTTTGAACATTAACTTAATTAAGTTATGTCTGAATTAGATTTCGAAGCTTGCGAGTGCATCGCCATTATCTAATAATTGTTGTAGTGCTTTAGGTGTACGGCCTTGGCCTGTCCACGTTTTCTCATCACCATTTTCATCAACAAACTTGTATTTAGCTGGACGAGAAGCTCGCTTTTTCTTGGTTTTTGGTGTGTCACCAATTAATGCAATTAATTCTTCCGGTGTAATGCCTTCAGCAGCAAGCATATCGCGGTACTTTTGCAGTTTTGCTTCTTGTTCTTTATTTTCAGCTTTAGCTGCTTCTTCTTCCACACGACGTTCTTCAACGACTTGGGTGAACTTTTGTAGACCTTCTTGTAGATCTTCAATAGACATTTCACGCGCTTGAGCTCTTAAAGAGCGTAGATTTAAAAGAGTTTCAATCATGTTATTAATTCTAAATAAAAGTAATTTTGCCTATTGTACTTAACTTTTATAATAAGACACTAAAAATAGTCACCATAGTTGTAACTAAATCTCATTTTTTCTTTTTTAATTGTCATTTTTACTTCTTTTTTATTTAAAGTATAAAATAAGAAGCAATTGTCTGTCGTATTATCATTAGTTACACAATAAGAGAAATAGCCGAGACTAATTGATAGTCATTATAATAACGGTGCTTGAATTATACTTTAATGCCATCTGTACTATAAAATAATCGATAAATATTTAATGAGTTATTGATTGTGAAAAACCGATAGCTTCAATTGTGTATGTAACATTAATTTCATATATAGTCCCTTATACATAAGGTTATGTAGCATATAATTTTATTATCACCATGCTTTTTATTAGCAAGTAAGCTGTTTATTTGTTTCAACTTGTAACGTGAAAGTGTTTTTTTTGATTGTTAATTCATCAAAGAGGTCATATTCGCTCAAAAAATTCATTACATTAAGTAGGATAAAAAAAATTCATCGTTACCATTACTGATGTTATTTGTATGATTAGTGTTAAAAGAACATCATATGTGTAACTTTTCATGGATGATATATAGCAGTAAGGATATCGTTTGAATACATTACGTAAAAACTTCGAATTAATTGATAAGCCCACATTCTTTGGGGCATTAGCAATGTTGATTTCAGTGGTTGTGCCACTCCTTTTATTTCCAAAAGAAGGCGCAGAGTGGATTGCTGTTGCAAAAACCTTCATGACTGACCAACTGGGATTTTTATATTTAGCGCTGGGTATGGCTGCCTTTTTCTTTATGATTTATATTGTTTTTTCTGATATTGGTCAAATTAAATTAGGTGATGCAGATGAAGCGCCTGAATTTAAAACCGCATCATGGGCGGCAATGCTTTTCTGTGGTGGTATCGGTGCCAGTATTTTGTACTGGGGTGCTATTGAGTGGGCTTATTATTATCAAAGTCCACCATTTCAATTGCAACCAGGAAGTGAAGAAGCTGTTCGTTGGGCCGCAACTTACGGTGTTTTCCACTGGGGTCCTATTGCATGGTGTATTTACCTTGTACCAGCAGTGCCAATTGCGTATTTCTTCTATGTACGTAAGCAACCAGTCTTGAAAGTTTCAGCAGCGTTAATGCCTGTTATTGGTGAAGCGCGTAGCCATGGTTGGATTGGTAAAGTTATTGATGTGTTATTTATTTTTGGATTATTAGGTGGTGGTGCTACAACATTAGGTTTGGCCGCACCGTTGATTACTGAAGGTGCACATTATCTCTTTGGCACGCCTAAGACGACAGAAACACAGATTATCGTATTGCTTATCTGTACCTGTATTTTTGGATACTCTGCTTATGCTGGTATGGAAAAAGGCATCAAAGTTCTGAGTAACATTAACTTTTGGGGAGCATTAGGCTTACTTGCCTTTATTCTTGCTGTTGGTCCAACGATTTTCATGTTAGAAACGGGCCTCGATTCATTGGGACGTATGCTATCTAACTTCTTCATCATGGCAACTTGGGCAGAACCTTTCGGTGGTTATGGTACATTTGAAGATACACACTTCCCACAAGATTGGACTATTTTCTACTGGGCATGGTGGCTAGTCTTCGCACCAAGTATGGGTCTATTTATTGCCCGAATTTCTCGTGGTCGTACAATTAAGCAGATGGTTACAGGCTCGATCTTCTTCGGTTCGATGGGTTGCTTCCTCTTCTTTATGGTATTGGGTAATTATGGCTTATCATTACAATTATCTGGTGCACTTGACGTGGTTGGTATTTTAAATGCAGATGGCGCAACTAAAGCTATCTTCTCTATTCTTGAACAACTGCCGTTCAGTACCATTGTTATTGCTGTATTTACCTTGCTATGTTTAATTTTCACAGCAACAACGTTTGACTCTATTTCGTATATTCTTGCTTCTGTGGTTCAAAATGATGTAACAGAAGAGCCTATGCGTTGGAACCGTTTATTTTGGGCTTTTGCAATGTCGTTCATGCCATCAGTGCTGATGTTTATGGGTGGACTTGCAACGTTACAAACAGCCGCAATTGTGGGTGGATTACCACTGTTATTTATTACTGTTATGTTAATGATATCTGCTGTAAAAGCGGCCTCACTAGATTTAAGAAACCAAGATGGTTATGAAGATCCAGTCATTAATATCGAAGAACTGCCTGATGTTGATCCATGGTCAACCGAAGGTATGGCACTTGCAAAATTTGAACAATTAAAAGATATAGCGATTGAAGCAGCAAACACTGAGCGTGATGCGCTGAATGCAATCTGGAAAATTAAGAAAACAATTCGTGCCCAAGCATTAGCAAGTGGTGATAGTGGTACTGATTCTGGTGATGTACCTCAAGAGTTAGCAGAAGAGCTGCATCGATTAACAGCAGAAGCGATGGCAGCGAAAGAAGCGAAACTTGAAGCATCAGAATTGGCTCAAGAAGCACGAATTATGTTTAACGAGATCATGAAACAAAAAGAAGAAATGTCAGATATAGAAGTACAAAAAGCATAACTTACTATTAATTAAGATAAGGCGATCTTCGGATCGCCTTTTTTTGTGTTTTTAAATAAATACAAATAGCAATTATTTATATATGGTTAATAGAAATAATCACTTTTCCCATGATTGTAATGTCAGCTTGAGCAACTGCAATGGAAGATTGACCGTAGTGCAATACTAGCTGATTGCCGGGCAAACGTTGAATATCATTAATCGACATAAGGTTATCAATTGTGATCAGATAGCTACCACTAATAGGTAAAGTATCATTTTGGTCGATGATCATTGTCGTTGAAGCTGTTTGTAGCGCCATGAAATGATGTGGTTCAGTCTGTGATTGCTTAAGTAATATTGGATCAAAAGATAAGGCTGGCAGAGCGGTGAGTTCACCTGATTTCAATTGATAATGCGGTAATGTTAAAGTATGAGAATCTGAATATTGTTCTGATTTACTCATTTCAGGAAATGCGTCACCTTCATTTAATAATAACCACCTTAGTGATACTCCTGTCGCAAGGTGAGATCGAATAGCAATTTCAAATGGGGTAGTTTCTCGAGAATGCCATGTTGATACAGTGCCACGTGGGACACCAAAAACATCAGCAAGATTTTGATATTCATCAATGTTTAATAATGAGCATAATTTAGATGTAACAGCTTTTCCACCAAGATATGGATAAGTAGAAATAATAGGAATATGAGATTTAGGTGTCATATTAGGTTTCATTTTGGACTCTCAACCTTATCAAGGTAATGGTAATAACAACAGATTAAGCCTCTAATACCGACAATAACACGCATGAGTGATACTGTATGCATAGCGTTTGACTAATGTTTTTTTTATTAATTATACATTTAGTTTATGCGTTGGTATGTAAATTTACCAATATGCCGTCATCAATAAAACTTATTGCATATTATTTCACGGTTTTTTGTCATATTTGACCCGTTTATCATCACTATGTCGTTATCGGCATCAGTGCTCGTATATTAATTATTTCTAGTGATGTAATAGTTAAACTTATACGTCCTAAAAGCAAGAAAATGCCATATAGCCTTTACAATCGTTAACTATATTAAAAGTACTTTAGTACTGATGGTTATATTCAGTATTAAAGCGGAACGTATAACGTTCCGCATAAGTTTAGATTGTTAGCATTTGATGAAGCTCTTTCACTTTTTCGGGTGGCATTGTTTTAACTAATGCAATAACGAGTTCATTTACATTTTTTGCTGATGGACTAATGGTGTGGCTAAAGCCAAGGGACATAACAAAAGTATGTCCACATTCTGGATCTGAGCACGAACAATATAAGTCTGCTGCTGCATTTGAGAACCAGTTTGTTTTGTTAATACGTGCTTTTTCGCCACACTGAGTACAATGAATACGCATAGCCATTTGAATTACCTGCTTAATATGTAAGGCAAAAATTCAAGAATCATTTATATAAACAATGTCATTACCCATAAAGAGCCAAATCATGGTGAGCATTTAGCTCGACATAGATAAGCTTAAATTTTCACTTTTATAGGAATGATAGTGTTACCTACCGTAATTAACGTCGATCTGCTGTTTTTCAGTTAATGAGATGTCAGTTAATTACTTAATTCTTGTAGTGGTACATTAAATTTGGCCACCTACTCAGAGGTGATATCATCACCTCATAACATGGATAGGTGACATTATGACAAAGCGTACAAGACGATTATTTAGTGCTGAATTTAAGCTTGAAGCAGCACAATTAGTTCTAGAACAAAATTACTCAGTAACAGAAGCAGCCCAAGCAATGAACGTGGGTAAATCTACGATGGATAAGTGGGTTCGACAGCTTAAAGAGGAGCGCCAAGGAAAAGCTCCCAAAGCATCACCAATGACGCCTGAACAAATTGAAATACGAGAATTAAAAAAGAAGTTAGCGACACTTGAAGAGCATAATGAAATATTAAAAAAAGCCACCGCTCTCTTGATGTCAGACTCATTGAACAATTCTCGTTAATCGAGAAACTCAAGAAGAGCCACAGCATAACAACGTTATGCAAAGTATTAGGTGTTCATCGCAGTAGCTATAAATATTGGCAGAGACGGCCAAAGTTTATTTCTATTGAATTGATTAAACTTCGTTGTTTAATCAAAGAGGTACATGCAGCTAGCAATGGTTCTGCTGGGGCTAGAAGTATTGCCGGTATGGTTACTGCTCAAGGCATCGCCTTGAGCCGATATCGTGCATCTAAGCTAATGAAAGGCCTTAATCTTGTTAGTTGCCAATCGCCGAAACATCGATACCGTAAAGTAAAACAGGAACATATTGCGATTCCTAATCACCTTGATCGTCAATTTGCGGTTACATCACCAAATCAAGTTTGGGTCGGTGATGTGACCTATGTTTGGACTGGAAATCGTTGGATGTATCTTGCTGTAGTTATCGATCTATTTTCGAGAAAACCTGTTGGTTGGGCGATGTCTCTATCGCCTGATAGTCGATTAACAGGTAAAGCACTTCTGATGGCTTATGAATCACGAGATAAACCTAAAGAGGTTATGTTCCACAGCGATCAAGGTAGTCATTATACAAGTCGCTACTATCGACAATTATTATGGCGATGCCAGATTAAACAAAGTTTATCTCGTCGGGGAAATTGTTGGGATAACGCACCAATGGAACGTTTCTTTAGAAGTTTAAAAACAGAATGGGTTCCAAATGTTGGCTATCGTAGTTTTGCTGAAGCAAAACACGAAATCACTCGATATATTATTGGCTATTACAGCCAATTAAGGCCTCACCAATATAATGGCGGATTAACCCCTAATGAATCTGAACGATTATATTGGTTAACCTCTAAAACTGTGGCCAGTATTTGTTGACCACTACACTTCTTTCGCTTAAGCTAAATACTTGGTAATCCACGTAACACTCCATTGTTGTATAACAGCTTATTAATAAGCATTCTTACTTTCACGCAAAAGCACACTTCTAAAACCCAGCAATGATAATCAATTTAATTCATAAATATCATGATCTTGATAGCGTATTTTATCTTTCAAATACTGTTTAATAATGTAGAAAGTAAGAAACATTAAATCATTACTTTTCATACGTTTATGATTTTCACCTTCGTTTTTAATAAGAAATATTTCTTATTAAAAACAGAACTCAAGCGATAAAATCACCATATTTTATTATAACTGTTTATATACACAGTAAATAAAACTAATCAAAAATCACGTTAATACGATATGAATGAGTATTTGATCTAACAAGTTTAGGGGCAAAAACAAGCTAACTTGGTTGTTAAACGCTTTAAGGTTTCAACATTCTGTAAATAGATTCCCTATCGATCTCACAGACATTTACTGTAAGGAATGACGGTTGTTGTTAAAAAAAGACAATAAAAAAGCCAGAGTAAGATCATTATCTTTCTCTGGCTTTATATAGCTTTATAAGGCTGTTTCAATACTATTTATTGAAAAATATTAAGCTTACTCTTTACCGTAAACGTTATTTTCTTGTTCTTGAACGCGGATAAACGTCGTACGCTTCGTTAATTCTTTTAGCTGTGCAGCACCTAAATAAGTACAAGTAGAACGTATACCGCCCATGATGTCTTGAATGGTGAAATTTACAGAACCACGGTAAGGCAATAATACTGTTTTACCTTCAGCTGCGCGGTATGTAGCGACACCACCTGAGTGCTTAGACATTGCGCTCTGGCTCGACATGCCGTAGAACTTCATGAATTGCTTGCCGTCTTGCTCAATGATTTCACCGTTACTTTCAGTGTGGCCTGCAAGCATACCGCCAAGCATTACGAAATCAGCACCGCCACCAAAGGCTTTTGCAACATCACCCGCACATGAACAACCGCCGTCACCGATAATACGACCACCTAGGCCGTGAGCGGCATCGGCACATTCGATGATAGCTGAAAGTTGTGGGTAACCAACGCCAGTTTTAACACGCGTAGTACATACAGAACCTGGGCCAATACCGACTTTAACAATGTCAGCACCTGCAAGAATAAGTTCTTCAACCATATCACCCGTAACGACGTTACCTGCGCTGATTACTTTATCAGGGAACTGTGCGCGAACACGCTCAACGTACTCTACAAGGTGCTCTGAATAACCATTAGCAATATCAATGCAGATAAAGATAATGTCGTCAGTTAGCGCCATGATGTCTTTGGTTTTTTGGAAATCAGCTTCAGAGGTACCGGTTGATACCATGACGTTATTTAATACTGATGCATCGTTAGCGCTGATGAACTCAGCCCATTGCTCAACAGTGTAATGTTTATGAATCGCGGTCATGACTTTGTGTTGCGCTAAAGCGATAGCCATATCAAAGCTACCGACTGAATCCATATTAGCAGCAATAATTGGCACGCCTGACCATTGACGGCCACTATGTTTGAATGTAAAATCACGGGTTAAATCAACTTGAGAGCGACTTTTCAATGTTGAACGTTTTGGACGAAATAAAACATCTTTAAAGCCTAACTTTAGATCTTGTTCGATACGCATGATTTGTATTCCTTACAAATTAATAGAATGCAGCCCTCGTTAAAATCGTTACTGGCAGGTAACTTTTTTTCCTGTTGAGCGGGCGCAAAAAAACCGGAGCGTTGGCAGACGCTCCGGTTTTCAGCATTATAGGCAGAGATTTGTTAAATACAACCCCTAAAATGTAAACAAATATATCTCAATGCAAAAAAATTGAAGAAAATCCCGCCTTTTTTATGAATAATCTCTTATTTTTTATCATCTTTTAATTTATCTCCTTGGCTAATCTCTGCATAATTTATGTAATTGATGAGTTTGAAAATAAATTAAATTGCAGTTGGTATCTCTTTTTTTACCCGCTATGATTTAATTTTAGGATAACTTAAAGCATTAAATGGGCTGTGGAAGGGTTGAGTTGTTTAAGAGACGAAAGAGAAAAAATCAATTTCCCGTTGATTTTTATGGTGAAGAGGGGAGCTGGCGCTTTGTGATCCGTGCTATGCGTCAAGATGAGATCATTGATGCTATGTACTGGTGTGCGCATATTTCATGTCATCGTAAAGATTTTGATTTACTGCATATTGCGAGTGATAAGTTCGATTGTCGTTATAATTATTCAACAGCAGACTTATCAGATTTACAGTTTGGCCTAAGTGGTACACCATTGAAAGTAACCATGATGGGGCCGATTGTATTAATGTCGACCATTAATGAACATTTTGTTGATACAGAAATAGAGTAACAATCTGAACCATTGGTGCGAATAAATTGGCGCATGTAGTGGTGTGGTTTAAGTTATAGACAATAGAAAAACGCTAAATAACAACCGTTATCTAGCGTTTTTTTATGACTTTTTTTGAGACATACGCCGTTTAGTTTAGGCTACGTTCCAATAATTTTTGTTGGTATTGTGCTGGTGTTAAACCACGATTACGTTTAAATGCTTTGCTAAAACTTTGGACATTACTGTAACCAAGTACAGTTGCTATTATGTCGATACTCATGCCTGAGAGCATATATTTTATGGCGATATTACATAAAATATAATTTGTCATACCAGTAAATGTCCAGCCGTTATCATGTAAGCGACGTTGTAATTGTTGGCGTGATAATCCTACCTTTTCAGCAACAAAATCCAGTGTAGGAAAGCCGTAATAACGTGAATAGTTAATGATTTCAAACATGACCTTAGCAAGATCTAATGGTTGGGGCATATTGAGTAAATCATCCAATTGTAAATTTGAAACCAGAATGGGTTTTGTTATTGGCAAAGGACGCTGGTTACCATGCTCCAACATTGAAAGATTTAACCAAACCTTTGTTGCAGATGATTGCCATGTGATCGGGCATCCAAAAAATTGTTGAATGGCGGGATCTATTATTTCTGCACCAGAAAGCTCTACTTTTAAAGGAACGTAATCGTCTCCCATGTAGTTACGGGTGACTTGGGTAAATAAAATCGCAATTTTTAAGCTGTCAAAACTCGCCGCACGCCCATGTGCATAGTTATTGTAATATACCCACTTAACAATTTTTCCTGATTGTTGACCATGAAAAGACGCCCCTCCTTGTAAACATGATACACCGTAGTTGATTCGTCGAAATGCTAATGCAAGATCAGGGCAAGTCACGTACCAATTACCAATAGGCCCGATATTTTCAAAGGTGATATCTGTGGCTATTTTGATCATATAAGCCGAATCGTTGGTTAATTCTTCAATACGCTCTAACCATTGTAAATAATCATTAAAAGGGATCAAAGACATCGGTTCTTTGAGTAATTGAGCTGGAATACCTAATTCAGCCAAGCCGATTCCATAGTGTTTTTGTAAGCCAAGTTCTAATGGTTTAAGAAAGGCGGTTCGAATAAAGGCAATATTGATCATGATGTTCTTCTTATGGTGCTGATGGGCATTTGCTGAAATAAGTAAGATTATTATCGTTAGTGTAAGTCTAATTATATCAATTATTGGCTATTTTCGATTTAAATAGACTCAAGTTATACCGTTAATGTGAGCTCTCTCCATAATGACGGCTGTTCATCACTGCATGAGTGATGCTTGTTAACTATTTTAGTTTTGAACCGGAGAGTGTGGATGAGCTTACTGAGTATGCCCTTTGTCGATACCAATGTAGACACAGTATTAAGTGTGTTTGCGGGGGTAGTATTAATTGCAACCATTGCTGCTGTTGCGATTGGTTTTTGGAAAATACACGAATTACCTATTCATAAAGCATCGACGAAAGAGCATCACCAAATAGGCTTAATAACCGCCCTAACATGGATTGGTTTTGTGTGGCATTGGGTATGGGTGTTGGCAGTCATTATTGCATTTGTTGATGGGGAAAAAGCCCTGTGTCGCTTGCGTGATATTTGGCATGGTGATCGCTTACCTGTCGCGCCTGCTACGTCTACAGATGCTATGACTACAGATACAGAGGAGAAGTAGTATGTTGGAAGGTTTAGCTGTTTGGGCGCTGTTTATTTATTTATTGCGTTTAGTGGGCATGCCATGGAATAAATTCACTCAAGCTTTTGCATATGTTGGTGGTGGCAGTTGGTTAGTCTTTGTATGGTTTGGTTTAATTACTTATGCGCCAATGGATTTATCTGGCGGCTCACTCGTTCAATCGCCGCATGTGCAGTTGCGTCCTGCATCCACATCAATCAATGGTCGTGTAAAAGCTATTTATGTGGAACCCAACAGCAAAGTAACCCAAGGCCAATTAGTGTATGAGCTTGACTCTGAACCGTACGTTATTGCGCTTAATAAAGCACATGCTAGCCTTGATGCCGCAAAAGTTGCTCGTGATATGGCGCAACAAGATATTGCAATGGCGCAAGCCTCAAAGACCGCAGCGGTGAAAGATATTGATATCGCAACAAAACAGTTATCCGCAGCCACCGCAGATCACCGTTTAAAAAGTACGATGCTTGCCCGTTATGTAAAGCAAAACAATGTTGTTAAACATACCGTAACCGCAAGCATGTTAGATGAACAACGCACTGCGGTTGATGTGGCTAAATCACAACAGATTATGTTGGATTCACAAATAGAAAAAGCCCATATTGCAGTTAAAAAAGCGCAGTTAGGAATAGAAAAAGCCGAGTTAACCTTTAACAGTCGTGATGTTGATGTGATCACAGCGAAAGAAAATGTCGCTAAAGCTCAGTGGGATCTCGACAATACTAAGGTTTATGCGCCTGCTGACGGTTTTGTTACCAACTTCATTATGCGTGAAGGTCAATATGTTGGCTCTGTTCCGCGTATCCAAATGTATACCGATGAAAAATATGTATTAATGCGAGTAAACCATCAAGCCATTCGAAATGTAAAACCAGGGCAGATGGCTGAATTTGCTTCTGCTGTTTATCCTGGAAAAGTCTTTGCGGCGGAAGTTGAAGGTATTGTTGAGGCAACGGGGGAATCACAAGGTAATTTGATTGGACGTGAAACCAATGTTCGTCAAACGACGGGTGCAAATATCGCCAATAAGCACCATTTTGTACGTTTAAAACTTTATGAAACAGATGGTTATGATATTCCAGTTGGCTCTGTTGGATTAGCTTGGGTCAGCGCTGAAAAACCCATTAGTTTCCTTGGTTTTCTGGACGTTATTCGTGGCATTATCATTCGAATGAAAGCACAGGTTTTCTATGTTTGGTCAATGTAAACGGTTGTAAATTATTATAATAATAGTCGTTGTATACTGGTTCACCTGCCACGGTTTATATCGTGGCAGGTTTTTTTATAAAATGATGAGATGTGAGTAAATCAGCTAATCTTGACGCAGGTTATTAACCATTGAAATCGGCGTTGGGTAACGGCGTACAACCCAATAGGTTGAAATAACAAATGTGGTAATAGTAACGGTTTCGATAAAGGTTTTACCTTGTTCTGATAGTAAACCTTGCGCTATGGCGGCATAAACTAACAAAAGTGAAAATTCACTGGCTTGACTTAAACGAGCACGAAGCTCGACACTTTCTATTTGATCTTCGTGGGCTAAGGTTAACGCGATTTTAAATCCCCATGCTTTTATGCGGATCAGACAAATACCAAAAACGACCCCCAAAACGGTATAAATATTACTGTCCCATAAGTTGATTTTTGCGCCAATGGCAAAGAAAAATAAGATCAGAAAAAATTCACGTAATGGTTTCAGATGAACGGCAATCGCTTGCGACACCGGACTGACTGCCAGAGTAATACCCGCGATAAAAGCCCCTGTCTCGTAAGATAAACCAATACTATTGCAGAGTAATGCCCAGAAAAAACACCATGCAAGTGTCGCGATAAAGCTATATTCCTGAATAACATCAAAGCGCTTTAATAATGGTAACATAACGTATTTTACCGCTAAATAAGCACTAAGAATGATAGCGATCAGCTTGATGACTAATAAACTCAAACTGAGACAAATATTATGCTCGGTGTTGATATTAAACAATAATAATACACTGATCGCGATAATATCTTGCATTAGCAAAATACTGGTCATCACTTCACCCATACGTAAATGGTGAAGGGTGGTGGTTGGAATCAGTTTAAGGCCTATTACGGTACTTGAAAACATCATTGCCGCAGCAGTAATGAGAGCATCCGTAACGGAAAGATTAATGATTAATGCAAATAAAAAGCCGCTAATAAAAAATAATAAACAGCTGATCAGTGTGATCACCGCACTTTGTTTAAATAAATGCAGTAAGCGAAGAGGTTGTAAATTTAGGCCTAAAATAAACAGCAATAGAATGACCCCAAGATGTCCCATTTGACTAATGCTGGTGGCATCGGTGACTAGCTGAAATCCATAAGGGCCGATGATAATACCGGTAAAAATGTAAGCGAGAATAATAGGTTGGCGAGTATAGAGAAAAAGACTACTGAAAATAGCCGTGATAATAATAATACTACAGAGCTCAGTGATCATGCTGGTTAGGTTTTCAAGCATATGACCCCTATAGTTTTATTATAACGTTAGAACTCGCAGCGATTGTAACGTTGGTAATGATTAATAATATCTTCAATAAGTTCAGGTTCTGAAAAATCATCAACAAAATAGCGTTTCTGATCATTTTTGATAAACACTTCGAGGTGTGTTTCATCACCATCAACACTGGGAATAAAGTGGATAGCATATTCATATGGCAATTGTTTATCGTTAGCGATCACTAACCTAAATCGACGATCCATACAGTATATATCTGTAAAATAACCCGCAGCAGAGAGTTGCTTACTTGCTTTCGTAACAGCGGATTTCGCAATGATATAGCCCATATTATGTGCTGTGATAGTTGTCATGACGACGCCCTCTTTATTGATGTTAATAGGGGTAACGTTTGTCTATATCATTCGATTTTATCGGGCGAATACACATACTTACCAACTAAATAATTCAATCATCGTCATTAGATCTTTTCATCAATATTTTAGTTTCGATATTTGCTTATTTTTTTCGAATAACGATTTGATTATGTGTGAAAATGTAATAATGGCGGCCTTTTTGGAATTTATTATTACATTTTAGTCTTAAATCAGTGTTTTTGTAGGTAAGATTTGTACAATAAGAATGAATTTTCAATTGAGAGAAACACGCTATGGTACACAAAACACTTCGCATTATTCCCTTAGTTGCATTATTAGCAACGTCTATAACTGTGCATGCTGATGATGTAATTAATCGGCTTGATAATCAGCTTTCTCATATTGAAAATACAATTAATGGAACCCAACGTACTATTAGGCGTTCACAAAATAAATATGACAACACGCAAAGAACCATGACAGAACTTAAAGATGGTACCTATGCTGAGAAAAGTGTGGGACGTGCAGTGAAAAAGAAGAAAAGAAGAGCGGTGAATAGTTTAATTCATCGTTCAAATAACGCTATTCGTAAAGCGACTAATATCTACTAATTACAACGAAGATGATGGATAAAATAATGCGGCTATCATGTGCGTGATAGCCGCATTTTTAATGTTGTGTTTTTATATTGTTAGCAACGTACTTATGATTTTTGTAGGCGTACTTTTGCTTGTTTACGCTCTGCGGCTAAACATGCAGCTGCAGTAAAGACCACATCTGTTGAACTGTTCAATGCTGTTTCTGCTGAGTCTTGAATTACACCAATAATGAAGCCGACAGCAACAACTTGCATCGCAATTTCATTTGGAATACCAAATAAACTTGCCGCAAGTGGAATAAGTAATAGTGAGCCACCTGCAACACCTGATGCACCACATGCTGATACTGCAGCAACAACACTGAGTAATACCGCTGTTGCAAGATCTACTTCAATACCTAACGTATGTACGGCTGCTAGCGTTAACACGGTGATAGTAATGGCTGCACCACCCATATTAATGGTTGCACCTAAAGGAATAGAAACTGAATAGGTGTCTTCGTGCAGATCCAGATCCTTACATAATTTCATATTAACTGGAATATTGGCTGCTGAACTACGAGTGAAGAAGGCGGTAATACCACTCTCACGTAAACAACGAAATACCAGTGGGTAAGGGTTGGTTTTGGTTTTTACAAATACAATAAGCGGGTTAACAACTAATGCAATGATTACCATTGAACCAAGCAATACCGCAAGTAGATGAGCATAGCCTAATAATGCATTAAAGCCTGTTTGAGCAAAGGTATGCGCGACAAGACCAAAAATACCAATAGGAGCAAGACGAATAATAAAGCGCACAATTAATGTTACGCCATCAGACATGTCTTGAAAAACCTGCTTAGTCGCATCACTCGCTTGGTGTAATGAAAAGCCTAATGCAATCGCCCATGCCAAAATACCAATAAAGTTACCTGTCATTAATGCATTGATTGGGTTATCCACGATTTTAAAAAATAGTGAATTAATAACTTCAGCAATACCTTCAGGTGGTGCAATAGAGGTCGTGTTAGTAACAAGCGTCAAAGTGGTAGGAAAAAGGAAGCTCATTGCTACAGCGGTAAAAGCGGCTAATAATGTTCCTAATAAATAAAGAAAAATTATTGGCTTCATATTGGTATGAGTGCCTTTTTTTTGATTCGCAATCGATGAGGCGACCAAAATAAACACTAAGATTGGCGCAACTGCTTTTAATGCGGCAACAAATAGTCCGCCTAAAAAGCTTACGCTTGATGCTGATGATGGAAAAAAGACGGCTAAAGCAACACCGGCGATAATCCCCACTAATATTTGTATTACTAGACTGCCATTAGCGACTCTGGCAAGAAAGGGTTGTGATTGACTCATAGTTTATCCTGCATTTTTTATTGTTGTGTTTAAGTTTTATATTTTGTAACAGAAACATTTTTTAACAGGATCTGTTTAAAATAGCCAGCCTTCTTTTGATAAGCATAGTTATTGCTGTTTTTTAACAATTATTATTACGTCCATGTCACAATTTAGTATCAATATGGGTGTTTTTATTGGCATGTGTCACGTAAATAAAAAATATGAATTAAAGTGAGATGGTTAATTGTCGCTTGATTGTTAAATATATTTTTAATGAAGGTAGTTGCTAATGTTGTGTTGTTTTACATTTAGTTACATAAAGCAAAACGCCCAAAATTAATTATTTCCACTTATGTGGTAATTAATATTAGGCGTTTTAGAGAGGCTATTAAAATAGCCTCATATTTTTAAATGACGCTTATTTAGGGTCTAAGCTAGATAAGGTCATAGAGGTACATTTTATTACTGTAAGTTGCTTTGCTTGGTTTAATAATGCTAACAATGTTTGCTTATTCCAGCTGTTATTTGATGCTGAATAATGGGCTGCCATCATTGCTTGTACTTCATGATCAAGTTGCTGTAATAGCGGTGGCTGAGTTGTCAATGTTGTGTATTGCTGTTGACGCCATTGTTGATAATAAGTCTGTACTTTAATCGGCTCATTGGCGTTAATGGCAGCTTCAAGTATTGATATTAGATCTGTTGTTTGTGCCGCTGTTACAGTTGTTGTGACAACAGGTTGCTGACGCTTTTTAATGAATAATACGAGAGTAATTAACCACAATAGAGCAAAGATCAGTGTTGTCCATGGCCAGATCCCCGCGGTAGTGATGGCTTTTGTTGAATGTATTGTTGCTGCGGGTGGTGTTATTGCTGCTGGTGGTGAAAATTGGTTATTTGCGGTTGGATCAGCAATAACATTTAAAATTAACCCTTTAATCTCACTTCGTTGTTGTTTTTCTGTGGTTGTGTTCCACCAATTAATGGTTAGCGATGGTAGTGTTACTTTGCCTGTTTGACGAGGAATGATGACTTGTTTTAACGTCATAACACTGTAGCCATTCTCAGTACGATATTCAGGTTTTTCATTATAAATACGTACAGTTTCAGGGTAAGTCAGGTTTACATTTGGCATATTACTTTGAGCTACATCTTTAATTCGCAAAGTAATAGTGCGGGTGATGGGTTCGCCAACTTTAGTGGTTACGTCATTGTTATTTGAAACCTGTGGCTGCCATGTTTGTTGTAGCTGTAAGTCAGGGGTTGGTAACCATAACCCTTTGTAATCTGTTGGTTTAGGCTTTATGTTGATGGTGATATCTCGAGCATCTTCATTTACAGGAACGGTAATGCCTGAGCTAAAACCATTTGCGCCACGTACAGCATCACCACTGAACTTCGAACCGTGAATAATGATCTTACCCGCTTTTTCTGCTGTCAGTTGGTAGTTACGAGTGATGACTAAATAACGGCGGCCATTTTGGACAATATTATTTTGAGCATCTTGACCCACTTGTGACACTACTAGGCCGTCACCTGATGGTGCACTCAATGAGGCTTGAGATAGTTGCTCACCGATTACAATCTTCACGCGGTAATTAATACTTTCACCAACATAAAGTGTATTTTTGTCGATTTCAGCTGTCACTCGAACATTGGTTTGATTTGATACCGCTGTATTATTTTTTTGACTGCCTTTTAGAACACTAATCGTAATTGGTGTTGTTTGAGAACTACCAATTTTAAAGGCCGGTATAGTCGCAGTTCCAACCTTTTTCGCAGCTAGGGCCAGTGTCCAAGTAGTATTGCGTGACATTGCGCCGTTTATTAATGATGTTGAGCTACTGACGCTGGGTTGGCCATAAGCAAAGTCAGGGCTTAATATACTAAAGTCGACACTGTTAGGGTTGATCGCAGTATCAACTGATACGGTCAATTGAAATACTTGATTAACAGCAACAACATTTTTCGATACTGTCGCTTCTGCTTGTGCCGCCATTGCTTGCAGGGGTAAGAATGCTACAAACATGGTTAAAAGTAATAACCATGGAGAGCGGCATTTTTTAGCCCAATTTATTTGATTTAGTGACATGTTCATTTTCTCTATTACCATGATTTATTACTTTGTTGCTGCTCGGCTCTTTGCTGTGCTTGCAACATTAATTGGGCTCGAATTAACTCCGCTGTATCGTTAGGTACTTGCTCAAGTTTTTTCAATATAGGATTACTAACTGAAAGTACTTGTTGCTGATCACCATTTGGTTTACCTTGCTGCATCGTTATCGCCGATGGTTGCTGAACTTTACCATCTTGTTTTTGTTGCTTATTTTTCTGTTGAGCCTGTTGAGCCTGTTGAGCCTGTTGAGCCTGTTGAGCCTGTTGAGCCTGTTGAGCCTGTTGAGCCTGTTGGCTTAGTGCTTGTTTTGCATTGTGTTCAGCTTGCTGTTTCTTTTCTGCCGCACTCATTGACGGTTGTTTTTCTTCTTTTCCAGCCTGTCCTTGTTGTCCTTCTTTCCCTTGTTGTCCTTCTTTCCCTTGTTTTCTTGCTTTTTGCTGTTGGTCTTTATTGCCTTGTTGCTGCTGTTGGTCTTTATTGCCTTGTTGCTGCTGTTGGTCTTTATTGCCTTGCTGACCTTGTTGTTGCTGCTGGTCTTTATTACCTTGCTGACCTTGTTGCTGCTGTTGGTCTTTATTGCCTTGCTGACCTTGTTGTTGCTGTTGGTCTTTATTGCCTTGCTGACCTTGTTGCTGCTGTTGGTTTTTATTGCCTTGCTGACCTTGTTGCTGCTGTTGGTCTTTATTGCCTTGCTGACCTTGTTGCTGCTGTTGGTTTTTATTGCCTTGCTGACCTTGTTGTTGCTGTTGGTCTTTATTGCCTTGCTGACCTTGTTGCTGCTGTTGGTCTTTATTACCTTGTTGACCTTGTTGACCTTTTTCTCCTGATTGTTGCTTGTTTTCCTGCTTGTTTTCCTGCTTGTTTTCCTGCTTGTTTTTTTGCTGTTGTTTCTGCTTTTCAGCTTGCTCAACAATAGCTAGATTTTTTTTAGCATCAGCAAAGTCAGGTTGTTGTTTTAACAGCTTTTCATAAGTTGCAGCTGCTTGTTTATAATCACCTTTTTTAGCATAAGCATTACCAAGATTATATTGTGAGGTTGGATCTTGTAACGGCTTTAATGTCTCTATCGCTTGTTCATACTGCTTGGCTTTATATTCAGCAATGCCTTTCCATTGTGGTGACGTAAAATCTTGAGCTGCTTGTTTATAATTACCATCAGTAAATGTTTCATATGCTTGGCGGTTAGTGTTTGTCCATGGACTTGCTTGAGCATGGTCGATGGGCACTATAATAAACATTGCAGCTAAAACAATACCGCGACGAAAGCCCAATAGCGCCAATAATAGTAATGGAATAATTAACCAGAAACCGCCATTTAGACGTTCTTGCAGCTCTTTTTCATGGCCTTTTTTACCATTATCTAATGGTTTTGCTGTGAAGTTAGCAATAGCATTAACATCATTATCGGTTGTTTGTGCCATTTGTAATATGCCTCCAGTGCTGTCAGTAATTGACATCAGTGTATTGATATCAATTTTACTGATCACCGGTGTGCCATTTTCTGATAATAAACTGCCATCAGGAAGTTGAATTGGAGCACCTGCAACGGTTCCCATTGCCAGAATAGAAACGCGATAGTGAGTACCTTTGAGATCGGCTAATGCCTGCTTAGCGATAGCCTTTGTCATTCCATCGGTCATTAAAATAATATCACCAGTGTTATGACCCGCTTGTTTCAGTAGCCTGATCGCTTCAGCAATACCTGTGGCAGCATTATTTCCCGCAATAGGCATAACATCGGGTGATAAGCTTGGAATTAAATTACGTAATGTACTGCTGTCAGTGGTGAGTGGGCTAACTTCATAGCCATCGCCCGCAAAAGCGACTAAACCCGTGCTGCCTTCTTTCCAGCTCGGTAACATATCTAAAGCTTTAAATCTTTCTTGGGTTAAGCGATTAGGTTTTATATCCGTGGCATACATTGATTGTGACATATTCATCACGAGCACTCGTGCGCCACTAAGGTTATAAGCTGGCAGTTTTACTTTTTGCCAGCTAGGTCCTGCCATAGCAACAACCGCAATAAGCCAACCTAATGCTAATAAAGCTATAGGCCATATTTTTGGCTGTTGTTGTGTTAAACCCAATTTTTGCGCAAGGTGGGGTGCAATTAAGCCTGAATGCTGCGCTTTACCTTTTAACCATGGCAGAACAATGATCAAGGGAATGAATGCAGCAAACCACAATGGGTGCATAAAGGTAAAATCAGCCATGACGTTTCCTCATGAAAGCGATGATAACGGATAAAAGCAATGCTAACGCTAATGGATAACGGAATAGCTCATCACGTGGTCGCCACGTTTGTTGAGCATTATTAACGGGTTGAAGTTTATTGATCACATCGTAAATTTTTTCTAACTGTTGTGGATTTCGCGCACGGAAATATTCACCACCCGTCATTGCGGCAATCTTACTTAATGTTTTTTCATCCAGATCAGATGACGGATTGACAACACGATCGCCAAAGAAGCCTTTTTGGATCATTTTATCAGCACCAACACCGACGGTATAAATTTTAACATGGCTTTCTTGTGCCAGTTTAGCCGCTTCAATCGGATCGATAACACCTGACGTATTGCCACCATCGCTGAGTAAAATAATGACCCGCTGTGGTGCTTTACTGTCGATAAAGGTTTTTGTTGCAACCCCTAGCCCTTCACCAATTGCAGTACTTTGGCCAATTAATCCCAGTACGGTGCGATTAAGTTGTTGTTCAACGGTTTTGCGATCAAAGGTTAATGGTGTTTGTAAGTAGCCATGATCAGCAAAGACGACCAGTCCAATACGATCACCTTTTCGTTTAGCAATAAAATCAGCCAATACATGTTTAACTGCTGTGAGTCGATCAATACTTTGACCATCTTTCGTTACCATATCAGGGATCGCCATTGATCCTGAAAGATCGACAGCCAGTAGCATATCTCGGTGTTCTGGTTTAATTTCTATTGGGTCGCCATACCATACTGGTCGGGCTATCGCACACACAAGGCTTACCCATACTAAGGTCATTAATAGTTTTCGAATAATAGAACTGGGCTGTTTTTGGCCAACGCCTTGCGGTAACTGAGGTAAATGGATGGCCGCAGGTTGTGCAACGGGTTTACTGAATCGATAAACTAGCCAAGCTAATGGCAATAAGGCCCATGCCCATAGCCATACAAATTCAAACATTGGATGACTCCTTAGTGATCATCATTGAGGTATTACTATGATCATTGGATTTCGCGGGCAAGGCATGTTGTAGCCACAGTAATGCCTGCTGCTGGCAATCATTAAATTGCGGTTCTGTTAATGGTGTCGAGGAAAAAAGCCCTTGCTGCCACGATGATTGTTGATCAACAAAACCACGGTATTTAAGTGGTAACTGTTGATCAAGAAAGGTGAGCCATTGCATTCCCGTTAAAGGAGCAATAACTGTTCGTGGAAAATAGCTTAATGCGGCTTGTTTTAGCAGTGTATTAACTGCTGTAACACCATCATCAAAGCGATAGGTTTTTAAGATGCTGAGTGCTTCTTTTTTCGCGGCAAGATGATGATGGCGAGATCGAAAGCGATAACTTACGAGGCTTATAAGAATAAGGCTGACAATAATTACTGCCCACCATCCCCAAGCAAGAGGCCAAAAGCTCGGCTCGGTGTGAAGATGAATATCCGCCAATGGTAATGCTGGGGGGGTAAGTTGTGTCATTACCTTATTCCTTGAGAATGAGCGCCAAGCTGCTGCAATAGCGGTTGTGCCGCTGAGAGAGTATGTAATGGTATAGCAAGTGATGTCGCCATTTCATGAATAAAATACTGATGGGTTTGATATTGTTGACTGAGTGAGTCTCGTGTTTTTTTAGCGGAGAAATCCAGCCATGCTGATTGTTGATTATCAGTAACATGCTCATAGCCACGGAATTGTGTTTGTCCTTGTTCGAGTGGATCATGAATTTGAACAAATTGGATACGATTATGCTGTCGAAGTTGGCTTAAACGTCGTTTGTCAGTGGCTTTTAACGTATAAAAATCACTGATAATAATAATCTCACTGCCTTTAGGGCAGAGATAATGTAACCGTTTAAGTGCAGTTGAAAAACCATCATGCTTAGTGCTGTTTCCTGCTTGTAAGGCATCATGTTGGGCTGAAATTAATGCGTTAATAATTTGCAAAGGCCCACGTTGGCGCGCTGTAGGTTTACATTCTATTGTGTTAATTCTATCGTAAATAATAGCGCCAATACGATCTTGTTCATCAATAGCGAGCCAGCTTAATAAACTCGCAAAATGTGCAGCTTGTACTGATTTGAGGAGTAATTGTGAGCCAAATTGCATGCTATTGCTGAGGTCTATAAATAGCATAATCGGCTGTTCGCGTTCTTCAGTAAATAACTTGGTGTGTGTTTTTCCTGTACGCGCAGTTACTCGCCAGTCAATAGAACGAATATCATCACCCGCTTGGTAAGGGCGTACTTCAGAGAAGTTCATGCCACGCCCTTTATGACGGCTTTGATGGTGGCCATTGAGTTGTGACCAAATACTTTTGGCAGGTGCCAGCCATCTTACCGCTTGATTTTTATATTGCAGTAGCTCTGCTAGACACACATTGACGCCATCGCTATGGGGTGGCAGCGCTACGTTGATGTGTGTAGTTTTCATAAGCTAGCAACCTGCGAAATAAGTGTTTCAACAACACGATCTGCTGCAATACCTTCTGCTTGTGCTTCATAGCTTAGCAGTAAACGATGGCGTAATACGGGATAAGCCATTGTTTGAACATCTTCTGGTGTGACGAAATCACGACCACAAAGCCAAGCATGAGCACGCGCACAGCGATCGAGAGCCAAGGTTGCACGTGGACTGACGCCCATTTGTAGCCATGCCTGTAGCTGCTCACTAAAGCGATGTGGTTCACGTGTCGCCATCACTAAACGAATAATATAGTGCTCAACATCATCTGCCATATGGATATTTAAGATTTCTTTTCGTGCTGCAAAAATATCATTTTGGCTAATTCGAACCGGTTCTGTTTTTTCTATACCCAACGCTTCGCCACGATTAAGGCGAAGAATTTCAAGTTCACTTTCTGCATTAGGGTAATCAACATTTAGTTGTAGTAGAAAGCGATCTAGTTGTGCTTCTGGTAGTGGGTACGTTCCTTCTTGCTCGATTGGGTTTTGTGTTGCCATCACCAAAAATAATTCGGGTAGAGGATAAGTGTTGCGACCCGCTGTAATTTGTTTTTCAGCCATCGCTTCTAGCATTGCTGCCTGCACTTTGGCTGGCGCCCGGTTAATTTCATCAGCAAGCACTAATGAATTGAAAATAGGGCCTGGTTGAAAGGTAAATTCAGCTGTTTCAGGACGAAAAATGTCAGTGCCAGTTAAATCTGAAGGTAATAAGTCAGGCGTGAATTGGATGCGATGGAAGTCACCTTCAATACAATCTGACAATACTTTTACTGCACGAGTCTTTGCCAATCCTGGGGGACCTTCAACAAGAATATGACCGTCGGCGAGTAAAGCAATTAAAAGCTGTTTTACTAAATTAGGCTGGCCGATAACCTGACTTTGAAGGTAATCATTTAGACGTTTGAATGTACTAGCGAGCATACAAATATTTCCTTTGGTATTCAAAATACTGACGATGAAACAGTTTTTTCTCGGACTACTAAAACAGGATAAAGTTCAGACTTAATTCTGTTATTGATGAATTATATAATTATAAAAAGCGAGGTGTTAAACAAATAATGCGCATGATTAATCATATTTCGACAATTTTTATAAATTTAACACTTAGTTCATAAACTGTAATTTTGTGACCTTTTTGTAACATTTATGACAATAATAAAAAAATAGCAATCGTTACCTTCTAAAAATGTCATCTGACCACCATTGTTTATTGAGCCTTGGTCATTGAAAATTTAATTAACATTTATTTAACAATGTGGTGTTTGATGATTTTTTGATATCCCCTCAACCTTTTGAAAATTAGCTGTTTGTTGGGGTTTTATATGTGTTTTATAGATATTTTTAATGTTAATGAAAGTATTGAAATTACTCACTACTGATTTAATTGTTAATAAAGAGAGTTTGTGGTGTGAAAAATGTTAACTCCTTTGCTTGCTATGGATATGCATCTGTGTTGTTATATTTGGCATATGCAATATGTTTGTAGTTAACGAGTGTTATATTAAATTTGTTATTAAAACAATGATAACAAAATGTAATTGCACGTGACTGACAGCATGCTTAAAAAATCATTTAAATAAATACGATAAGATCAAAGGAAGGAGCCTTAGAAATGAAAAAAGTAGCATTAGTGACTGGCGCTAAAGGCGGTATTGGATCTTCAATTACTCAGGCCTTAGTTGATGCTGGCTTTCGTGTTATAGCGGCTCATCACCCTAAAAGTGAACAGTCAGCTAAAGAGTGGTTTAAAGAAAATAATTACTCCAATGAGTCAGTGAAATTATTTCCATTAGATGTAACTGATACTGCTTTCTGTAAAGAATCACTCACTGCATTATTAGAACAAGAAGGTCATCTTGATGTGTTAGTTAATAATGCGGGCATCACAAAAGATACCACGTTTAAGCGTATGACCGCTGAACAATGGAATGAAGTGATCAACACTAACCTCAACAGCTTATTCAATGTGACTCAACCTTTGTTTGATTCTATGTGCCAACACGGTAATGCGCGCATTATTAACATTACCTCTGTTAATGGTCTTAAAGGCCAGTTTGGTCAAACAAATTACTCAGCAGCTAAAGCTGGCATGATTGGTTTTACTAAAGCGCTAGCGGCTGAAGGTGCACGTGCTGGTGTTACTGTGAATGCGATTGCTCCTGGGTATACAGGCACAGCAATGGTAGAAGCAATTAAACCTGAAGTACTTGAATCAATTAAAGCAGAAATTCCAATGAAACGCTTAGCGCAACCTCAAGAAGTTGCGGCAGCGGTTGTCTTTTTAGCAAGTGATGCAGCGGCATATATTACTGGCGAAACATTGTCAGTAAATGGCGGTTTATACATGCACTAATAGTGCCTGTTATAACAAAGACAAAATAATAAATCATATTATAGAAAGGATGCAAAATATGGCTAAGGTATACATTGTTGCCGCAAAACGTACCCCAATCGGTAGTTTTAATGGTGCGTTAAAATCAGTTTCTGCAGCACAACTTGGTGCGGTTGCAATTAAAGGTGCATTAGCGCAAATCAATGTTCCTGTTGATGCGATTGATGAAGTTATTTTAGGTAACGTCGTTGGAGCAGGTCAAGGTATGGGACCTGGTCGTCAAGCTGCTATTTATGCGGGCTTACCCAATGAAGTGCCAGCGTACTCACTTAATATGGTTTGTGGTAGTGGCATGAAAGCATTGATGGATGCTGCTGCACATATCAAAGCGGGTGATGCCGACCTAGTGGTTGCTGCGGGTGCTGAAAATATGTCACAAATTCCATTTTGTGCATCAGCCAAGATTCGTGATGGACAAAAAATGGGTAACCTTGAGCTAACAGATCTTTTGATTGCTGACGGTTTAACGGATGTTTTCAATAATTACCATATGGGTGTAACGGCTGAAAATGTGGTTGCTAAAGTTGGTTTAACGCGTGAGCAGCAAGATAACTTTGCACTCGCGAGTCAGCAAAAGGCCGTTGCTGCTATTGAACAAGGACGTTTTGTTGCTGAAATCTGCCCTGTAGAAGTGGTTAGCCGTCGTGAGACTATTGTTGTTGATACTGATGAATATCCAAAAGCAAATGCTACGATTGAAGATCTGGCTAAATTACGTCCTGCTTTTAACCGTGATGGTTCAGTAACAGCAGGTAATGCGTCTGGTATTAATGATGGTGCCAGTGCAATTATTGTGGCATCTGAAGCTGCTGTAGCTAAATATAACTTAACACCATTAGCTGAAGTTGAAAGCTACGCCCAAGCGGGTGTTGCGCCCGAAATTATGGGTTTAGGTCCGGTTCCTGCAGTACTTAAAGCATTAGAAAAAGCAAATCTTTCAATTGAAGATATTGATCTTCTTGAATTTAATGAAGCCTTTGCTGGTCAAGCATTAGGCGTATTCCACGAAGTTGCTAAAGAAACTGGCACTAAAGTGGAAGATTTAGTTGAGCGTGCGAACGTAAATGGTGGTGCAATTGCACTAGGTCACCCTCTTGGTGCATCTGGTAGCCGTATTCTTGTTAGCTTACTGCATGAAATGTGTCGTCGTGATGATAAATACGGCATGGCAACATTATGTGTCGGTGGTGGCATGGGTACTGCAGTTATTTTAAAACGTGTGTAAGTAAATAAACTAATACAATCAGTGTGATACTGCTTATAGAGTCACACTTTATTACTATCAATGAGGAATGTTCTATGTATACGGAAATGTTTAAATCTTTTTCTGAGCAAACAGAAAAAACACTAGCACCATACGCAAAATTCAACAAAGTATTTGCTAAAAATGTTGAGCAACTAACTGAGCTTCAATTGTCAGCTGTTCGCGCTTACAGCGATCTTGGTCTGAAGCAACTTAAAGCTGTTAGCGAAGTAAAAGATATTCAATCGCTAACAGCATTTAATAGCCAACAGCTTGAGACACTAACTAAGCTTTCTCAGCAGCTTTTAGACGATAGCAATAAGTTCTCTTCTGTAGCGCAAAGCTTTAAAACAGAAGTTGAAGAGTTTGTTGCTGACAACGTTAAACAAGCAACACCTGCCATTTAAGTAACGGTAAATCAGGCTGCATTAATAGCAGTCTGATTATCTGATACTTATACCAATCAGCCATATAAGATGATTATATGGCTGATTACTTAGTCCAAGTACAGGGTTTTTGTTATGAACAATCACTTCTTTTCGGACTACTTTGCCAAGCTCCAAGATATGAACCAGTTATGGTGGAAGGAGTTAGACTCCGGCAAGGCAGCCATGAATACCCCAGTAACTAAAGCACTTAATGATGTTAACTTGGAAGATGCCACTGAATTTTTTGGAAAAGCAGCAGCTCAGCCCGGTGCTTTAGCTAAAGTCCAAATGGATTGGTGGGAAAATCAAGTTAAGATTTGGCAGAATGTTGCAATCGGTAATACGACAGCAGAAAGCGCCTTTATTAAGCCAGCAAAAGATGACAAACGTTTTAGCGATCCTGCATGGGAAAATGAAGCTTTTTATAATTATATTAAGCAATCATATTTACTATTCAGTAATACAATGCGTGAAACAATTGATTCAATTGAAGGTGTCGATGATAAAGCGAAAGAACGCTTAGGCTATTTCTCTCGTCAAGCCATCAACGCACTGTCACCAACTAATTTTGTAACAACCAATCCTGAATTAGCCAAATTGACTGTTGAAACAAACGGTGAGAATTTGATTAAAGGGATGGAACTGTTACAAGAAGATTTACAGAGCAGCGCTGATGTACTAAAAATTCGAATGACGAATGATAGTGCATTTGAACTTGGCGTAACTATTGCCAAAACTGAAGGTGAAGTGGTTTTTAAAAATGAATTATTTGAGTTAATTCAATATAAACCATTAACTGAAGCTGTACATAAAACACCATTGTTGATAGTGCCGCCATTTATTAATAAATACTATATCCTTGATTTGCGTGATCATAATTCAATGGTTCGCTGGCTTCTTGAGCAAGGCCATACCGTATTTATGATGTCTTGGCGTAATCCAGATGCATCAATGAAAGATATTGATTTTGATAATTATGTCTTAGATGGTGTCGTTAAAGCGGTTGATGCGGTAGAAGATATTACCGGCCAAAAACACATCAATACTGTTGGTTATTGTATTGGTGGAACGTTATTGGCAATCACACTAGCATATTATGCTGCGAAGCGAATGCGTAATCGTATTAAATCAGCGACATTCTTTACTACATTATTAGATTTCTCTCAGCCTGGTGAAATTGGTGCTTATATCAATGATCCAATTATTACGGCGATTGAAGCTCAAAATAATGCAAATGGTTATATGGATGGACGTTCGCTAAGTGTGACTTTCAGTTTATTACGTGAAAATAGTTTGTACTGGAACTATTACGTTAATAACTATTTGAAAGGCAATAGCTTAATTGATTTTGATTTACTTTATTGGAATGGTGATAGTACTAACGTTGCGGCTAAATGCCACAATACTCTACTACGTCAATTCTATTTAGATAATAAATTAGTCGAAAACAAAGGTTATAAAGTTGGTGGTGTGTATATTGATCTCAGTAAGATTAAAGTGCCTACATACTTTATCTCTACACAAGAAGATCATATTGCTTTATGGCAAGGTACATACCGTGGTGCTAAGCAATTAGGTGGTAAATCAACATTTGTATTAGGTGAGTCTGGCCATATTGCAGGTATTGTTAACCATCCTCAGAAGAATAAATATGGCTTCTGGGTTAATGATAGCAACGAAGAAAATGCCGAAGTTTGGCTAGCAGGAGCAAAGCGTGAAGACGGTTCTTGGTGGAGACACTGGAATGGCTGGCTAACAGAATTTAGCCCTGCTGAGCAAGTATCACCACGAGCAATTGGTAGCGAAACATACGCGCCATTATATGTAGCGCCAGGTGATTACGTGAAGCAAGTCTTACCACTTTCTGAATCTTAATCGCATCATTATTTTTGAAGCCCAGATTATTCTGGGCTTTTTTTTATCTGTTATTTATTAACATTATGATAGTAATAGTTTTCTTTTAATTAATTTGATTTAGATTGCTTTTTGTTGACAGGTGATGCGGTATTTTTAGTTTTATTGGCTATATTTTTCAAATAGGTATAACTAAAAAAGAGTAGGAACCATTATGACAAAGCTTGTTAGTGTGGAAGGAATTGGTGAAACTTACGCAGCAAAGTTAGCCACGATAGATGTAACCACCATTGAACAGCTGTTAGTGTTAGGCGCAAAACCCAGTGGTCGTAAAATATTAGCTGAAAAAACAGCAATCAGCGGTAAACTTATTTTAAAATGGCTTAATCGTGCTGATTTATCACGTATTAAAGGGATCAGTACTCAGTATGCTGATTTATTAGAATCATCAGGGGTTGATACTGTGCCTGAACTGGCACAACGAAATGCTGATAATTTACATACTAAAATGGTTGAGGTGAATGAGGCTAAAGCGTTAGTTCGCCAACTGCCATCACTTTCTGCGGTAGAAGATTGGGTTAAACAAGCAAAATTATTACCCCGTGCCATTGAGTATTAATCGAGCTTTCGTGTGAATGATTGTAATGAGTAGCGGGTATAAATAGTTGCATAGAAGGATTGCGTATGTATTTTTTTAGGCTGAAATGGTTGGTGATTATTGGATGTAGTAGTTTTATTACGATGGGTCATGCTAAGCAATATAGCACTGATAATATGCCAGTCATTCAACCTGTTACTGAACTTCAGCTAAATACATTACCGCAACGTCATTGTTTATATGCTGGAAAAGGGTACTCACTCGGGGCTATTATCACCACCGATAATATTGTATTGGAATGTCGCCCTGCACAAGAGGTTGAGCTAAACGGACCATTAAAATGGGTGGTACGCCAATCGTTGCCTGTAACATCAGTAGAGAATAAATAATAAAGCCAGTATCAGATTGTATGCTGTAGTAATAACATCATACGACTGTTTACTGGCTTCATTGATTATCAAGGTGGCAAGTTGCCTATTTGATAAATTATTTCGCTAGAGAGCGGCTTTTAAGTTCAAAAATTAACTTTTCAGCACTGCATTCAAATTGGATGCGTGCTGTTAATTCTGTACTTGTTTCATCAACAGGCGTTGTTTCTACTTTAAAGTTAGCATTAACTTGTTTTGCTAGCGTTAGGTAGTTCGCAAGTTCTAATTCTAATGCTTTTTTACCATTTGCAAATACATGCACATCGGCAACATCATCATGTTCTTTGATCATAAAGCCCATTTCTGCTGAAACACCACAAGCATCACAAGGTTGGTATTGTTCTTTTTCTGTAGTCATAACTTTACTTCCTATTAGTTAGTTTTTGTATTTTAAAGCGATGCGAGCCAGATCGCCATTGATTAATATGAAAAGTCAGTTTTTAGCTATTAAAGCATCAAACCAAATAAATTAATGGCTATTTATTCAACAGTTGCCATGGTATAAGCGGCAAATATGATCGAAAGTTTGTTGAAATGGATAAGCTTCTAATACGCCAAATCCTTCAAGCTGTTTTGCTTTTATTTTACTATTGAGAGGCGTGCTCATGCCATGTAAAAAACGAGTGATGGCTGCCATAGATGGCGCACTGTCATTTCGTTGAATAAAGCTATCAGCCCACATTGTTATTTGTTGATCGGTAATCTCTGGTAGTGTTGGTAATGCTGGTAAGGTGATGGTTTTACCTCGGCAAACAGAACAATGACCGCATTGTTTTGGTGCATGATGATCGGCGAAATAGCTGGCTAGTTTATGACTTAAACAACTTTTACTTTCAAAAAAGGCAATCATATTTTCAATACGATTAATTTCACTGTGCTCTTTTTGCTGAAATAATTGGTAAAGGGCTTCTGTTTCTACCTCAATATCAAAATGGTGTTGATTTATGCGATACACATCGGTCATTTGTTTACTTTCAAGGGTGATCCAACCTTGTTCGTTTAAATAGTCAATGGCTGCCACCACTCGCTTTCTATCGACTTGATAGCCTTGCCATAACGCATCCATATCCAATGTATGCCATACTCGCGCTTTAGGCGAACACGCAAAAATTGTTTCAATAAATTGTCGGCGCTCACCTTGAAAGCGTTGGGCTATTTCATACTGAGAAATATTCATTTTGTAACGATAATCTGCGAAATAAGTAAACATCGGTTCAATAATTTGGCGGATTTCAAGATAGACTAATAATGTTTTAAGTGGCAATAAACGAATATTACTGTCTTTAGACAAACGGCCACTCATGATTTCCCATTGTTGATCTTGGGCTTGTATTTCACGCAGAATATACGCAATAGCACTGCGATCTGGCGTATCCCCAAAGACAAAGTTTTCTAAAACATTGAGCCCTGATTTATTCGCGATAACAGTACATTGTGACACTTCACCATCACGTCCTGCTCGACCAATTTCTTGGCTGTAATTCTCAATTGATTTGGGTAAATCAAAATGAATCACTTGACGAATATTGGACTTATCAATCCCCATACCAAAAGCAATGGTTGCCACAATACAATTAATTTCCCCATTCATAAATTGTTGTTGAATGCTATGGCGGCGATCTGAATCCATTCCCGCATGGTAGGCTTGGGCTGGAAAGTGACTACGAGTAAGCGCATCAGCCACTTGCTCTGCTGTGTGTTGTAAGGTGACATAGACAATAGAAGGTTCATTATTACGTTGAGAAAGTTGATGTTTAAGGGTATCTATTTTCTCGTCTTCGTCTGCCGCTAATACGGTTAAATCAAGGTTATTTCGGTAAAAACCCGTCACAATAATATTATCTTTAGCAATGGCAAATTTGTCCTGCATATCTTGAATTACGGCAGGGGTTGCTGTTGCAGTAAGTAATAACACTTGAGGAATGTTTAAGGCCTGTTGGTAGTGTGGCAATTTCAGGTAGTCGGGACGGAAATTGTGGCCCCATTCTGAAATACAGTGTGCTTCATCGACGACTAATAATGAAATTGGAATTTGACCAATAAAGTGACGAAAGCGTTCGTTTTTGAGACGTTCTACTGAAATCATTAATACTTTAATTTCGCCTTGACGAATTTGTTGCATGACTTGCTGAGTTTGTTGCCATGTTTGGCTGGAATCAATAGATGCGGCAGGAATCCCTTTCGTAGCTAAAAAATCAAGTTGATCTTTCATTAAGGCTAATAATGGTGAAATGACTAACGTAAGATGGGGTAATTCAATCGCGGGTAATTGATAACATAATGATTTTCCAGATCCCGTTGGAAATATAGCAGCAGCTGAATGACCACTAAGAACGCGGGTAATTACTTCTTCTTGCCCTAAACGTAAAGAATCAAAGCCAAAATATTTTTTAAGTGTTTGGTGATACATGTCTTAATACCCGCTAACCATTGATTAGCCGCTATCATACCGTATTGATTTACGGAAAGATAAAAAGCACAACGAAAGTTACGTTATTTCTGGTGCGGTTATTCTCATTTAAAACAAAGCAGATTCATTGTTGCATTAAAAATTGTTGAGTATGTAAGTGATCAGCGTCACTTACATACTGTATTTGGATAAATGAGTCGGGAGGATACTGCTTATTTCATCAGACTTGGTGATGTAATTGCTTTCTTTGACAACTCTTTAGCAAATGTCGCAATATCCGCTTCGATAGCACGAATATGACGAGTGATATCTGCTGTATCGACGTTCACCATTTGGCGCTGTTCCATCACAAGGTTACCATTGACTATTGTCGTTGTGACATTGCTTGGATTGGCTTGATAAACCAAGGTGGCATAAGGATTGTAATTGGGAATCATATTAGCCGATTGGGTTTCAACAATAATAACATCGGCTTTTTTACCCACTTCGAGTGAACCAATTTTATCGTCCATATGCAGTGCACGAGCACCACCTATGGTTGCGAGTTCAATTACCTGCTCTGGGATCATAATAGTACGGTCATTATGTTTTAAACGTTGCATATTGGCGGCATAACTCAGTGTGCGCCATAAATCAACTTGGTTAGAGCTCATTGGCCCATCAGTCCCTAACCCCATTGGAATGCGCTGTTGATACATTTTCCATGCAGGTGCAATGCCTGTCGCACCTTTAGCGTTTGCCATTGGGTTATAAGCGATACCTGCACCTGATTGTTTGATGAGATCGAGATCGGTTTGGTCAACATGAATCGCATGAGCCAATACCATTCGTTGATCAAGCACTCCGATGTCTTTAAGCCATGCTACTGGGCTAAGTTGTTTGGGATTGTCATTAATACGCGCAGCTTCATTACCAAATTCACCCACATGGATTAATACTGGAACATCTAATTGCTTAGAGAGTGCATTAATTTGCTGTAATTTTTGCTTTGAAACAGTATAAGCCGCATGAGGTGCAAAAGCTGGAGTGATCAGGGGATCTTGTTTGTATTCAGCAATAAATTTCTGCGCGTATTCAAGCCCGCCATAGGGTTGTTTTGCATCCACCACAGGGAATTTGATCACAGTTTCACCTAAAACTGCCCGTAGGCCGACTTCCTTGGTTGCTTTGGCCATTTCATCAACATGGTAGTACATGTCAGCAAAAGTTGTGACACCGCTTTGTGCTAGATCAACTGCGCCAAGACGAGTGGCTTGATAAATGAGGTCTCGACTGAGTTTTTTACCTTCAAGAGGAAAGAAATAAGCAAATAATCGATTTTCAATGCCTTCTTCACCTAAGCCTCGAAAAGCAATCATTGGTAAATGGTTATGAGTATTAACCATTCCCGGCATTACAATCCCGTTTTGTGCATCAATGATACGAATAGCGGTATATTGAGATAATAATGATTGATCACCAACGGCTACAATGGTGTCGTTATTGATAACGACCACACCATTTTCAATCAGTTGTTTTTGGCCATTCATGGTGATGACTTGACCATTTTTAATGATTAAGCTCGCTTGAGAATGGGGGGTAACTGATGATGATGAACCACATCCAGCAATAAGAAGTAACGTTGTTATTAAACTGATTTTTATACGCATAAATGACCAATGATAAGCAGCGAGAAAATTGGTGAGATTATAAGTGCAGATTAATGTAACTAAACAATCCTTTGCTTAAGTTACGGTAGTTTTTGTGAACTTAATCGCTTTGATCATCATGGTTGATAATAAGAGACATGGGGATTTTAAATAATTGTGTTGGTATTAATGATAACCAACCATTCCCACGTGCATATTCTATTAATCCTGCACGACTGGAAATACCATAGTCAGAAAATCGAGAGATTAAATTGGCTATTTGTTTTTCAACAGCTTTGGGCGTTCGATGAATAAGTTGTGCTATTTGTTTTGTTTGTCGTCCACGTAATAACCAAAATAAGACAATTTCTTGAGATGACGTTAATTGTGGTGCTAAAGGCCGCGTTGTATGGAAAGATAAATGAGATTTATCAGTAGCAATAACCTCAACAAACGACGTCATATTTATTAAATCTCTTACTTTATTTGCTGTAAATTGAACCCCCCAAGGAACACCATTAATAATCACGGGTTGTTTGGTAAATATATATGCATCAACACCATTAGCGTAGTTGTGCACATCTATCGTTATTATGGTTTTATTGTGCGTCAATGATAATTTATCTTGCTCAATAAAAACGTCGCTAAATGCAGCGGTATCACATGGTAAGTCACTATCCTTTAATCCCTTCATTTCAAGTGGGGCATTAACAAGGTTACGATAGGCATCATTGGCATATTCAAAAATACCATCTTTCGTTTTTAACCCAGCAGGATAAGGAGATGACGATAGCATGTGAATAAGTACAGATAAGTATGTTGATTGATTAATATTCACAGGACCATTCTATCAATAAATTATTTCAATAGTAATATTTGTTGGTGGAATAAATATCTCTATATATAGTAATGCTATTAAAAACATATAATATTCGACTAGTAAAGAAATAACCACAAAATAAGAAATGAAATATTGTTTTATTATATTTTAAGTAACAGGATAAGTAATATATTGATAGAAATTTGTTTTTATCTCTAGTTGTTTTATGCGTATGGTTTATATGCTACTAAACACTAGAGATAAAATAAGTTTCATTGATTAATTAGAATGAAAAACCAATACCGCCAGCATTGTCGTAATGATTATAGTCTGAAATAGATATACCATAACCACTTTCAAATATTAAATAACCACGCAAACGTTTATAAATAGGGAAATTTAACGTCACTTTTTCATAACCACGAGAGAAACCACTTTCTAGTGCATTGCGTACTGTAAATGTGATCATACTTTTACCATCAATATTCCAATTCATGCTAACTCGGCCATAACCAAGGTAGTTATTGATGTCTTTGTTATAGTCTTTAGCCCCAAAATCAAGTCGTACCCAAGGCTTAACACTAAAAGTAAAAGCGTCTTTTTTGAAAGTCATATCAATAAAGGCACGGTTCCAACTCCGTTCTTGCTCACCACCACGACCATTAGATTGGTGAACTAAACCGAGTGTACTGCCTGCATAATGTAGACCATCGCTATAGGTCGTTTGGGTTGGAAAAGTCCAGAAAACCGACGGTTCATATTCTGTATCTCTAAAAAATGCAGATGAAGCGTAGGCTTGCCAGTTTGAACGTTGTGTGTAAGCAAAATATAACTGGTCGTTATCAGTTAAAATGCCGGAGAATAAACGGTATTTTAAGCTGATTTGAAAGTTGACATTATAGTTACTAAGCTTACCATCTTCAGGGATAATTGATTGATATTCTTTGTAATTTGGAGATTGAGTATAATAAAAAGGTAAAACAAAGTTATCTTTATATTGTTCTAAAAGTAGGCTGTTACTACTCGTATAATTTAATGCATTATTTAATGTTGAAGAGGCTGAAGTATCAGCATTAGCATATGAAGCATAGCCACTTGTAACAATAAATAAACTCGTTAATAGGACTTTCTGATGTGATTGTTGCAGTTTGATATTCATTATTATTTTCTATCATTATTATTTTATCTATTGTTATCATAAGAGCTAAACTGGGCTTTTGTCTATCGATACAAATGCAATCAATGATTTTTCGTAATTTAAAACTAAATAATGAAGTACAGCAAAATAAACGCCTTAATAACACAGTATTAAGGCGTAAAAGAGACCATTAAATTAGCTGAGCTAGCATAGTGTCGTCATAAGGAGTAAGTGCTTGACCTGATTGCACTTTATTAACATAGTCAGGATTCGCAATTAATGGACGACCAATGGCTAATAAATCAAATTTTCCCGCTTCAATAGCATCACTGCCTGTTTGTGGGGTATAGCAACCAACACCAATTAATGTTCCTTTGTAATGTGTTCGCATGTAATGAGATGCGCTGCCGTCAAGATACTCAAAATTCATGCTGTCATCAAAAATACCAACATGCAGATACGCTAAACAACGCTTTTCAACTTCAGGTAATAAGTAGTCAAACACCGCACGATCACGGCTATCACCTTCAAGATTGAAGTAACCGCCGGGTGATAAACGTAAGCCGGTACGATCACGACCAATGCGTTGGCTAATTGCATCAATAACTGCGAGTGGGAAGCGCGCCATATTCTCTGGTGCGCCACCAAATTCATCATCACGTTCGTTGGTGCTGAAATGTAGAAATTGATCGATCAAATAGCCATTTGCGCCATGAATTTCTACACCATCAAAGCCAGCGTCAATCGCATTAGCTGCGGCTTGACTAAAATCGGCAATAAGTTGTTCAATTTCAGTTTTCGTTGCAGGCTTAGGAACGGTATAAGTTAATTCCCGCATTCTTGGTAACGTGCCTTCAAGTGCTATCGCAGAAGGAGCAAGTACATACTCACCATTAAAAAAGAACGGATGAGCTACACGACCTGTATGCCACAATTGTGCAAAAATCTTACCACCATTGTTATGCACAGCATCTGTTACTTTATGCCAGCCATCAATTTGTTCTGGTGTAAATAACCCTGGCGTATGTGGATAACCTTGACCATCAGCACGAATTAAAATAGCTTCTGAGATAATAAGCCCAGTATCAGCGCGGCGTGCGTAATAGTCGATCATTGCTTGGGTTGGGACTAAATCGTCGTCAGCCATACAACGGGTTAATGGTGCCATGATAATACGGTTATTGAGTGTTAGCGTATCGTTAAGTACAACTGGGTGAAATAGAGTGTCGAGCATGATTGTTATCTCTTATTTGAATGCTCATTCAAGTTAGACCTGTTTGAACAATCATTCAAGAGTTTTTTGAATGATTGTTCAATATTAAGTAAACTAGAAGAAGATAAAGCAAAAGAGAGTGATTATGCGTAGTGCTGAATTTGATCGTGATCGAGTGTTACGCTCGGCAATGGATGTTTTTATAGCTAAAGGTTATAGCAACACCAGCATGCAAGATTTAAAACAAGCAACGGGGCTTCATCCTGGCTCTATTTATTGCGCGTTTAAAAATAAACGCGGTTTGTTATTAGCGGCGTTAGAACATTACCGTAATCAACGCTATACGCAGTTTGTTACGTTGTTTGCTGAGTCATCTTCAGTGTTAGGAGCGATCAGTGCTTATCTTGATCAGGTGGTTGATGAGTGTGAACGTGAGCAGATTAAAGATTGTTTACTACAAAAATCACTCAGTGAACTTGCGCAACAAGATGTCGAAGTTGCTGATGTTATCAGCCATATGCTAAAACAATGGCAGCAGACTTTGGCCGAGCAACTAGCATTAGCCCAACAGCATAATGAAATAAGCGATGCCCGCGATAGCCACCAATTAGCACAATTTTTAGTGATGGGAATTTATGGGATTAGAACGTTTTCACATACTCACCCAGAACCAGGCGTGTTACGTCGTTTAGCACAAGATCTTATTGATTATATTAAATAATGGTATTGATAAGAGCGCAGGTTATTTACGGTTATAAAAAAGGGAGTGTATATCAATGATGCCACTCCCTTTTATTTTGTGATGCTAATTATGCTGGTGGTGTTTCTTCTACTTTAACGCGGAACAATACCGCATACAGTAGTGGAATCACGACCAATGTTAGGATTGTCGCGAATAATAAACCAAACATAATGGTAACAGCCATACTCTTAAAGAATGGGTCTACCAATAATGGCGCCACACCTAAAATCGTTGTAAATGCACCAAGCAATACTGGTCGAGCACGACTAAGTGCTGAATCAATAATCGCCTGATATGGCGTTTTACCCGCTGCAATTTCGACATCAGTTTGGTCTACCAACACGATAGCATTTTTTACCATCATACCAATTAAGCTCAGGAAGCCCAGAATAGCCATAAACTCAAATGGTGTTTGGAAAATCACTAAACCTACGGTCACACCGACCAAAGCAAATGGTACGGTTAACCAAATTACTAATGGCTGACGAAGCGCGTTAAACATAAAGATTACCGCTAAAATCATTGCTGCAAAGCCGTAAGGGGCAGAGGTAGCAAGACCTTCATTTGCGTCATTTGATGCTTTGTATTCGCCATACCATGTCAATTCATAACCCGGAGGTAATTCAATTGCTTCAATTTTGCCACGCAAATCATTAAATGCATCCGCAGTGAATACACCTGGTGCAGGATCTGCCTGAACTAAAATCGTCGGAATACGATTAATACGACGTAAAATGGCATCTTCCCAAGCAACATTTACCGATTCCACTAATTGGCTAACAGGAATTAATCCATTGACCATACGGCTATAAACTTCCGTATTTTCAATCGCACGCTCATGAGTACGTTCGTTATCCGGCGCACGCACGATGATAGGGATTAAATCATTACCTTCACGGTAAACACCAATATTACGACCAGTTAATGTTTGTGCAATGGCTTGGCTTATTTCTTGATTTGTTAACCCAAAACGCTGTGCTTTTTCAGATGAATATATCGGTTTAATAACGGGTACTTGCTGACGCCAATCATCTTGAACTGCAATCAAGTTTGGATCATTAAGCATGATAAGTTTAGCTTGTTCTGCTAGATCGCGTAATACTTTGCTATCAGGGCCTTTAAATCCTGCTTCAATCTTTTTACCGCCGCCTCGACCAAGCATAAATTTCCATACTTTGATTGATGCTTCAGGATATTTAAGGTCAAGCTCTTTTTGTAGTTCAACTAATAATGGCGCAATATTACGGTAATCATCGATATCGATCAGTAATTGACCATAGCTTGGGTTACGTGCTTCTGGCGCGTAAGTCAGCATGAAACGTAAACCACCACCACCGATGAAACTTGAAATATTGCTGATACCTGGTTTCTTTTTAACGTCTTGCTCAATGCTGGCAACAACGGCTTCCGTATTTTGAATATCAGTACCTTGTGGAAGGTAAACATCAACGACAAATTGCGCGCGTTGTGATTCAGGCATAAAGCCAGGTGGTACATATTTCACACCCCAGATAGCACCAATAAGAGTAGCCACTAATAATAGGCCAGTTGTCTTACGATGAAGTAATACCCACGATAACAAACCTTTGTAGCCATTAACTACTTTACTTGGTTTATCTGCCGTTGTTTTCACTTTTACTTTTAGGAACTGGTGACACAGTAATGGCGTCACCGTTACAGCAAACAGCCAACTTAAAAGCATTGAGTAAAGGATAACCCAGAACAACGAACCTGCGTATTCACCCATATCTGATGGTGATAAACCGATAGCACTGAATGCACAGATACCAACAACCGTTCCCCCTAATAATGGCCATTTAGTTGCATTAACAACTTCAGGAATAACCACTTCCCGATCTTCGTTATTTTGTAGGCGAACTAAAATACCATCGGTGACAACAATAGCGTTATCAACCAGCATGCCGAGTGCAATAATCAGTGCCCCAAGAGAGATACGTTGCATTGCTATGTCATCAATAAGCATGATGCATAAGGTACCAGCAACGGTGAGTACTAATACAAACCCAATGATGATACCTGAACGAACACCCATAAATAGCAATAGTACGATAAATACAATGACAACAGCTGCAATAAGGTTATCAATGAAGTTCGTTACTGAATCACGCACAGAATCTGATTGCATTGAGATGACATTCAGTTCCATACCTAGAGGACGTTGGCCTTCTAGTTCTGCGATACGTGCTTTAACGGCATCACCCATATCAACAACGTTACCGCCAGTGACATTTGAAATACCAAAACCAATCGCACGTTCGCCGTTGTAACGCATTAGCATTGATGCCGGTTCTTGATAACCACGTTTAATCGTCGCAATGTCTTTTAGACGTAATACAGTGTGATTGTCACCGATACCCACTTGCAGATTTTTTAAATCATTAAAAGAGTCTACATTTGGTGTCGGCATTACCGGAATGCGCATACCATTAGCGGTTAAGCTTCCTGCGACAGTCACAATATTTTGTTTTTGTAAGACGGATAAAACGTTATCAACCGATAATCCAAATTTAGCTAATCGCTCACTGGTGAACTCAACAAAAATAGTTTCTTGTTGTTCTGCAAGTGTTGCTGTTTTAGCAACGCCTGGAACTAAGACTAACTCACGGCGTAAACTATCTACATAATCAGATAGTTGTTTGTCAGAGAAGCCTTCACCTGTTACAGCAAAGAATAAAGCATAAACGTCAGAGAAATCATCGTTAACAATTGACGGACCAGCCCCTGGTGGAAGCGAGCGCTGTGCATCGTTAACTTTGCGACGTAACTTATCCCAAACTTGTTGAAGATCAGCCTGACTTTTAGCAAATTCAAGCTTAATTTCGACTGTAACTTCAGACATGCCTTGTTTAGAAACTGATTTAACTTCTTTCAATTCCTGTAACGATTGCACTGCACCTTCAATAATGTCGGTGACTTCATCTGACACTTCTTGTGCTGTTGCTCCCGCATAAGGCGTAATAATAACGGCTTGACGAATAACAAATTCGGGATCTTCAAAACGGCCTAATTTTAGGTAGCTAATGTAGCCACCGATTAAAATCAGAGCAATCATTACCCAAACACTGGTACGCTTGGCAATGGTATAGCGAGCGATATCCATTTCTTACACTCCGTTTTGAGTCGTGTCTGTGTATGGGCGGATTTCCATACCATTTTTTAGTTTTGATACGCCAGCAATAACAATACGCTCGCCTGCCTTCAGGCCAGAAGGCACAGTAATACAATTTTTATTGATAGTGCCCACCTTGATATAGCGTTTTTCAACGATGTTATTACTGCCAACAACCCAGACAAATTGTTGATTTTTATTGTCAGGCACAACGGCTGTTAATGGCACCGTTAGTGGGTTGTTATTTTCTTCTGGGCATTCGGTTAAGCTTGGTGAAACTTTCACAGACATACCCGGTAAGATATTAAGCCCTTTAAGATCGTCAAGCCCTAATACAACCGAGAAAGTTTGTGTAATCGGGTCGGCTTGGGTTGAGTAAGTACGTAAGCTCAACGGTAATAAATGCCCTGGAATATTGTTAATTTCAGCATTGGCTTTATCACATTGCATGCCAGTTAACATTACAATGTCAGGAATGTTAACGACAACTTCTAAATCATCAAGGTTATGCAGTGTTAAGACTGATGTATTTGCTTGAATCTGCACGTGATTATCAATTAATTTACGCCCAATAATGCCTGAGAAAGGGGCTTTTAATTGCGTGTAAGCAAGCTGGTTTTTTGCTTCTTCAAGACGGTTTTGAGCCAAATCGTAACGTGTTAGTAGTTCATCAAGATCACTTTTTGCAATAGCTTGTGAGCTTTCATAGATAGACTTACCACGTGAGTAGTCTTTCTTGGTGTTATTTAATTCTAATTGTGCCGCTGAAAACGCGGTTTGGGCATCTTTAGGGTCTAATTTTGCAAGTAACTGCCCTTTATGTACTTTGTCGCCTTCGTTAACAAAAATATGGCTAACACGGCCACTCACTTGAAATGATAAATCTGCGCGTTCAGCAGAACGGATCACACCATTAAAGGTTAAATTGGTATTTGTTTTTGGCGTTACAATTTCAGTTAACGCAAGATTAATGATAGGCGCGGTGACAGTTGTTTCTTTTTCACTGTTACATCCTGACAACAGCACTACCGCTAAAGATAAACTAACGGCCATCGCCAGTTTATTAATTGTTAACGATGTCACATTGGACATTGCTGAATGAGTTTTCACCGTGTTCTCCACTATCATTAGATTGATTAGTCATATTTATTGCTACAAAGAAGCAAACTTAAAGTGCATTTTAGTGATAAAAACAAGATTGTAAACTACACAGTGTACTTTTTTGTTTCAGATTGTTAGACTGCGCTCATAAACTGAAATAAAAATACTATGAGGAATCTCTGAAGGATGAAGCAAACGGAACGTAAGCACTTAGCAATCATTGAAGCGGCTAAAGAGGAATTTATAACTCATGGATTTTTAGCATCAAATATGGATCGTATCTCAACTGAAGCAGCTGTTTCGAAACGGACGCTATATCGTCACTTTGAGAGTAAAGAAGTGTTATTTGTTTCAGTATTGACCATTATTCAAGAGTCTGTGGCTGAAAATGTTAAGTATGAATTTGATCCAACTAAGACATTAACCGAGCAATTAACGGCTATAACTTGTCGTGAAGTCGATGTTTTGTATTCAACTTATGGTATTCCATTATCACGTACAATTGTGATGGAATTTTTACGTCAGCCAGAATTAGCATTAAATTTAATTAAAGATTTATACAGCACGAAAGCGATTACTGAGTGGTTTCAACAAGCAATTTCCGCCGGTTGTATCGTTGATAAAAATGTAATGTTATTAACAAATATTTATATTAGTTTGTTTCAAGGGCTTCTTTTTTGGCCTCAAGTAATGAATCTTGCTCCTAATAGTGAAGGCAAAGTGCTTGAAGATAATATTGAAACGATAGTGTCAGTTTTTTTAGCATCACATATGATTAAAGAATTACCATAGCCGTTATATATAAATTTATTCATTATGGCGATTAAAAAATAATCTTGTCGAATTTAATTTCCTAGCGTTATAATTTAAATACTATATGTGTTTGAGATATTATCATCTCATTGAATAATCCTGTGGAATATAGACAAATGAAAAAATTACTTGCAGCTTCCGTTCTTGTGTTTTCATCAATGTCAGTGATGGCTGCACCGCAATCAACTCAAGGTGGTTTTAGTGGACCGCATGAAGCGGCACCACTTACTCAGGTTCAAGGGGGATTTAATGGCCCTAGTGCTATTCCTGTATTAAATACCGTGAAAGCAGCATTACATGCAGACGACAATACTGCAGTAGAGCTGACTGGTCATATTGTGTCTTCGATTGGTAAAGACGACTATATGTTTAAAGATGAGTCTGGTGAAATAAAAATCGAGATCGATCATGATGATTGGCGTGGCGTTACAGTAACACCAACCACAAAAATTACTATTCGTGGGGAAGTAGATAAAGATTGGACTGTACGTACTATTGATGTTGATTCTGTTGTTCTTGCTAAATAATGAATAAACAGTATCACTAAAAGAAGCCAGCATTATTGCTGGCTTTTTATGATTTATTCTTAACTATGCATTAAGAATAAATTTTTCAATAACTTGTGCAACACCACTATTATTATTAGTGTCAGTAATATAGTTAGCAATTGCCTTTGTCTCTTCGGTAGCATTACCCATCGCTACACCTAAGCCTGCAAATTCAATCATATGATGATCATTGCCGGCATCACCCATTGCAATCACTTCATCTTGTTTGATATTTAAGAAATCAGCTAATGCTTTAACACCCACACCTTTATTACTATTGGTGTGCATAAATTCAAGGAAGAAAGGTGCACTTCTTACAATAGTATATTGTTGATATAGCGTTGCTGGTAATTGAGCAATTGCTGCTTCAAGGCGATCTTCTTCATCAATGATCATCACTTTCATGATTTCTTCATTATCATCTAATTCAGCAAAGTCAGCGAGTGTGATAGTTAGACCATTAATTTTTGCTTCGTGATCTGTGTAGTAGTTATGTGCTGGTGTAATCAAACCCTGACGGCGAGAGAAAGCATGGACATGAACACCAAGATCATGAGCAATTGCAGCAATGGCTTTAGCATCACTACCAATTAAAGTTTGGCTTCTTACCACTTCTTGGCTTGCTACACGTTGTACTAGAGACGCGTTATATGACAGTACAAAATCATTGTCGCTATTCATATTGAGCTCTTTTAGTGCCCATGTCATGCCTTCAATCGGACGACCTGACGCTAACACAACATAGGTACCTTGTTCGCGCGCAGCAGCAATTGCTTGCTTATTATGTGCTGAGATTGTGCCATCAGAACTAAGTAAGGTGCCATCCATATCGAGTGCAACTAATTTGTACATTGTTATTGTCCATTACTAATGAATATAGGGACTATGATAGCAATATATGAGATGAAAACGATATAAAGTGGTATTTATCTTTAAACGTTATTATTCATACATATATATATGCTTAGTATCGATAGTTTTTGTTATTTCTTTTTGGTGTTTGATATTAAGGTTGTTTAGACTAAGCGTATAGAAAACACATCTAAATTATCCTAGAGAAGGAATGTATTGATGTTTAAGCAACTTATAATGTCGATTGTATTATCAGCGATAACATTTAATGCCCACGCCGTTGAATGTGGCAAGGTAACCATTGCGGATATGAATTGGGATTCTGCGACATTTGTTGCTAATGTGGATAGTTTTATTTTACAACATGGCTTTGGGTGTGAAACTCAACTTGTACCCAGTGAAACAGTCCTTGCGGCAAAGTCTATTTTAATGCAAGGAAAGCCAGATATCATTCCTGAGATGTGGCGCAATGCATTACAAGGAGGATTGGAACATGGAATTGAAAAAGATAAGATTAAATTTGTTGGTAAGGTATTGTACGAGGGTGGCTTAGAAGGTTTTTGGGTCCCGGCTTATATGGTAGAAAAAGAGCCTTCATTGGCAACGATTGAGGGGATAAGAAAACATGCTTATTTATTTAAACGGCCAGATCTCGGTAACAAAATGCCTTTTTTTAATTGCTCACCTAACTTACGTTGCCAAAATGCGGTGAAACACTTGTTTACCGCCCTAAATCTTAAGCAAGCTGGATTTGAGCTAACATCGACAGATAATGTCACCGGTCTATCAGGGTCCATTGCTCACGCTTATGCTAAAAAACTGCCTTGGATTGGGTATTATTGGTCCCCTACGGCAGTATTAGGTTTCTATAAAATGGTACGGATAGATTTTAACTCTGGTACTCATCGTGAATATTTTAATGATTGTATAGATAAGCCTGTTTGTAAAAATCCTAAAGTGACGATGTTTCCTCCTCATGCTGTTGATACCATTGTGACTACAGAATTTGCTGGGCGAGCACCTACTGTTATTGATTATTTATCGACACGACGTTTTTCAAATCAAGATATGAATCAATTAATGGCATGGAAAGTGAGTCACAATGCTAATGGTGAGCAAATGATGGTGCAGTTTCTTTCTCAATATGAATCCCAATGGACACAGTGGGTTTCACCTAAAGTAGCGAATAAAGTACGAAAAGCACTTGCGGAGAAAGAATAATTATCAAGTAATTTTGATGAGATCAGATTGGTTGATATGAAGATAAAGTAAAAAGAGACAGTTTTATTATCGATGTTTTTTTCTACAATTACGTATATTTTTTGCTAGTAAGATAGCGGTTGGGTCACGAATATTGGCATATATTCTGACTTTTATGATTATAGATGGTCAAATGGAGAGTTGGTTAACAAGAACCGTATTAATCATTGTGACGGCTAATAGGTAATAGAGTTCGAGATAAGTAATACATCAATGTGTAAATAATAAGCAATATATCTGTGAGGGATGAATAAAATGGGGGCAACTAAGACAGTTCTCGTTGTTGATGATGATCAAGAGATTCGTGAATTACTTGATGAATATTTAACTAAAAACGGGTTTGAGGTTATTACTGCGGCAGAAGGCGAGGAAATGAAACGGCGTTTAGCTGCCGGTTACCCTGATTTGATTTTACTTGACGTTATGATGCCCGGTGATGATGGTTTTACGCTGTGCCAGTATATTCGAAAAAACTCAAATGTGCCTATTATCATGCTAACCGCAGTATCTGATGAGATGGATCAAATTATTGGTCTTGAAATTGGTGCTGATGATTATATTGCTAAACCGTTCAGTCCTCGGCAGTTATTAGCTCGAATTAAAGCACTATTAAGGCGCATTAAACCAACAGAAAGTCAGCAACCCTTAGCCGACGCTCGATTTATTCGTTTCGCTCACTGGCGGCTTGATACCACCACGCATTGTTTATTTGATCTTGATAAAAAACAAGAGTTTGAATTAACTGGTGGTGATTATACATTATTGATGCTGTTTTTATCGCGCCCACAAGAAATACTCGATCGTGATACAATTTCCTATGCAACGCGAGGGCGAGATACCTTACCTTCAGAGCGTGGTATTGATGTTGCTTTAAGTCGGCTACGACAACGATTAGGCGATAAAGGCCGTACTCAGCGCTTAATCAGAACCAGTCGCGGCAATGGTTATATTTTTACTGCTGATGTGATCTACGAAGACGCATAACATAACAATAATGACGTTGGATAAAGTGTGATCGCTTGCATAAGCATCACACTTTTTTACTATATGGATAATGGTCAATGAATTGGAAAGTGTTGTACCCGAAATCATTGGTTTCGAGAACATTGTGGTTAACATTATTAGCGGTATTTTTAGCGCAAGTGATTGCGACGGGAATTTGGTATAGCCAATCAAAGCAACGCGATTTAGATGGGCTGCAATCGACATCTGCAAGTATGGCAACCATGTTTGCCTCAACGGTGACTTTCTTCCAATCATTACCGATGCAATATCGGCATATTGTGTTAGATCAACTGCGTAATATGGGCGGAACCCGTTTTTTTGTTTCTTTTAATGATGAAGAAATACGGATTGATCCCATTGCTCATTCAGAACAGAAACAGATGGCTGTGTCTGTGTTTGAAAAAGTGTTGCATCAAAAATTACCACGTTTGCCAACAATCAAAGTTGATTTTTCTCGGCCTGAAACATTACATGTTCTTAAAAATGATATTTTATTGAGTGATTTACCACGATCGTGGGTACACAACACGCTGAGTCTAGAGCCTTTAGATCCTCCTATTTTAGTGGTACAGATTGAATTAGAAAAAGATCAATGGCTTTATATTGCTGCATTATTACCAGCCCCTTATATGAACTTAAAAGATGAAGTGATCACTCACCAGCAAATATTATTTCTGGTGTTTATCACGGGTTTATTATTGGTGTTTACCTACATCATGGTACGACGCCAAACCAAGCCATTAAAACAATTGGCAGACGCTGCGAATGCGCTAAGTTTAGATATTTATCAACCGCCACTTAAAGAAGAAGGGGCGACAGAACTGGTGATGGCGACACAAGCATTTAATCGTATGCAGCTGCGTTTACGACGCTATATCGAAGATAGAGAACAATTATTCTCATCAATTTCTCATGATTTAAAGACCCCCATTACTCGATTACGGCTGCGGGTTGAACTTATTGATGACGATAAAAAAATAGATAAATTTAACCATGATCTTGATGAATTAGAGATGATGGTAAAAGGGGCATTACAATGTGTTAAAGATACAGATTTACACGAAAATATTGTCCCAATTGATTTAAATCTGCTTTTAGCCAGTATTGCTGAGCGCCATAATCACCGTGATACAAAAGTCACCTTACCAACATTGATCATAGCGCCAATCATGGGTAAAGAATTAGGGTTAAAACGTTGCTTGAGTAATTTAATTGATAATGGTGTTAAATATGGTCATCAGGTGACGGTCGCAGCAATAGATAAGCCAGACAAGATTATTCTGACAATCACTGATCAAGGTAAGGGTATTCCTGAATCGTCATTATCTGCAGTATTTGAACCTTATTTTCGCCTAGCGACGGATGCTGATGGGCATGGTTTAGGAATGGGGATTGCACGTAATATTATCCATGCTCATGGTGGTAAGCTGATTATCAAAAATAGTTTAACACAAGGGCTAATTGTCGTGGTGGTATTACCGCGTGTATTGCCCGTTGCATTAGCTTAAGGAAATAGAAAGCATGAAACTAGCGTATTTGATATTAGCCGTAGCAGCATCTTGGCTGCCAGCAACATTAGCACATGCATCGGGACAAGTTGAAGTATTGCATTGGTGGACCTCAAGCGGCGAAGCTAAATCAGTGAAAGTGCTCAAGCAAATGATGGAGCAACAACACCACAGTTGGAAAGATTTCGCGGTGGCTGGTGGCGGTGGTGAAAGTGCAATGACCGTGTTAAAAATGCGAGCAGTGTCGGGGAACCCACCTACTGCGGCACAATTAAAAGGTCATGATATTCAAGAATGGGGACGGTTAGGTTTTCTTACCTCATTAGATGATGTTGCTCAGCAAGAACATTGGGATAAAGTGCTTCCACCCGTTGTAGCAAATATCATGAAATATAATAATCATTATGTGGCTGTTCCTATTAATGTCCATCGTGTTAATTGGTTGTGGGTTAATCCTAAAGTATTTAAAGCCGCAGGTGCTGCTGTACCAACAACCTTAGCTGAGTTTTTTGTGGCAGCCGATAAAATTAAAGCTGCCGGGTTTATTGCGTTAGCGCACGGTGGTCAACCTTGGCAAGATGCCACTTTATTTGAAAGCATTGCATTAGCAGTATTAGGGTCAGTGGATTACCGTAAAGCCTTTGTTGATCTAGATATGGCGGTTATCAACAGCAAGAAAATGGTAGAAGTCTTTCAACAGTTTAAACGGATGAAGGCTTATATTGATCCTCAAGCAAGTGGACGTCATTGGAACTCTGCCACCGAAATGGTCATTAATGGTCAAGCAGCGATGCAGTTTATGGGAGACTGGGCTAAAGGAGAATTTGCACAAGTAGGCGACGTTCCCGGTAAAGATTATTTATGTGTACCAGCACCGGGTACGCAGCACCAGTTTACATTTAACATTGATAGTTTGGCTTTTTTTAAATTAAAAGGAACCGAAGCTGACAATATTGCGCAACATGATTTGGCTAAAACCTTATTAACTCCGTCTTTTCAAAATGTATTTAATCTTAATAAAGGGTCGATTCCTGTTCGATTAGACATGGATATGTCAGCGTTTGATCAATGTGCATTAGATTCGATGCAAGCTTTTAAACAAGCGTCATTATCTGGGGATTTAGTACCCAGTTTTTCTCAAAATTTAGCGACAACAGCCGATGTGCAATCCGCTATTGTTGATGTTGTGAGCGAGTTTTTTGATCAAACAAATCCTAATCCAAAATTAGCGCCATCACGACTTGCGCGAGCAATAAAATCAGCGATATAGTGACAACGGTTTATATAAGGATAAGAATATGAATATAACCTATTTACCTTGTGTTGAAGTAGAACCTACCGTTGAGGCGACAGCAAGTGTTATCTGGTTGCATGGTTTAGGCTCTAATGGCCATGATTTTGAAGCATTGTTACCAGAGTTACAGTTACCTACTGATATGCCAATACGTTTCATTTTTCCTCATGCAGCTTCTATCCCTGTTACCATTAATGGTGGCGCTGTAATGCCTGCATGGTATGACATTATCTCATTGGATGTAGCTCGCAAACTCAACATAGATCAACTCATTGATTCTGCACAAGGTGTGATGAATTTAATTGATCGAGAGATCAATCGCGGCATTGCCTCTGAGCGAATTATTTTGGCTGGGTTCTCTCAAGGTGGCGCTGTGGTCTATCATGCTGCGCTAAGCTATTCTAAACCGTTAGCAGGGTTACTAGCGTTATCAACGTATTTTCCAACAGCGAATATTATTCAATACAGTGAGTCAAACCGCCAGCTTCCGATCGAGATCATGCATGGTCGTTATGATCCTGTCGTGGTACCCAAACTTGGAGAAATGGCGCGTGATGATCTGATTGCTGCCGGTTATCAACCGCAATGGCGAACATATTCAATGGAACATCAAGTATGTATGCCTCAAATTAAAGATATTGCGCAATGGATTCGCGCACGTTTAGGGTAGAAAATGGATGGCGGATGAGACCTATTTATCCGCCTTTAATTGGCACTGGAATTATAGTTATTTTATAAACATTTAACCATGTTAATAAAAATTGAATGCATTTAGATAAACAAAAAGATAGTGCCGCACCAGTTATTCCCCAAAAGTATGATAATAAAGAAATTAATAATAAGTGAATGATACCTGATGAAATGGTTATTGTTGAAATTAACAGCGTCCTTTTGTCGTAAAATAAATAGTTATTGATCATCAAATACATGCCGCCAAATATTTGTCCAAGAAAAATAAGGCCTACAATATTATTATTGATAATATAATTTTGACCTGCGATGAACGTAATTAATGCAGAACCATGAAAAAAGAAAAACAGTGATATTACGAGTAAAAAAATAAAATAAATATAGGTTAAAACCCATAGTTTATTTTTAGTGATTTTATTGTTTTCATTTAATTTTTCAAATAGCCATGGGTAATAACTTTTGTTGATAGCGTCAAATACAAAAATAAAAACAGTGCTAATTTGAAATACAACAAGATATGATGAAATAGTAGTGAGACCAAGAATGCCACTAATAATGAATTTATCAGCACCGGCTAAAATAAAGATTCCGACAGAATGGGGAACTAATGGCAAACCTACTTTTAAAATATCTTTTATGATGGCAATTGATACGTGAGAGAAAATGAGCCAATTATTTTTGATAATAATAAAAATTGAACACAAAAAAAAACCGCAGAAATAGTCAGTAAGGCGTAGATTCTTGCGTCTATTTTATCGTGTAAGGCATATAGCAGCATTAATGTAAATAATGAGGAAAGTATAATGTAGCAGGAGTTATAGAGTGAATATTGATACGCTTGCTTTCTCATTTGCCACTGCCATAAACAAAATTGAATAAAGGTTTGTGCTATAGCAATGATCATCGCATATGGAATCCATAATTGTGGCAGTGATAATAATTCAGATAAAAATGATAAATGTGTAAATAATAGTAAGGTAAAAAGTAAAATAGAAAAAATAAGTATTATGATGCAACCACTATTATAGTGTTGAATATCTTTATGTGTGGTTTCTTGGTCAAAATATTTTATATTTGAAGCTTGAAAAACATTGAGGTGTATAAATGATAATAAACCAAAAATTAAGGTTTGGAATAATACAATCTGACTATATTCTTCGGCAGAAAGAAAGCGAGTTAAAAAGGGTAATAGAAACAGTAATGATAAACCATTTAAAATATTGGATATTAAATAAGCTGATGATTTTTTTAAAAAAGACGTCATAGAATATCCTATTCTTATATGATTCTTGTTTTTACAATACTAATATTAAGCAATATTAATACCAACAAAAGTATTATTTTATTTATTTTTTAAATTTGAAAAAAGCCAGTTTTATTCGATACCATAGCTGTCGTAAGGATGCGAATTTGTATCGACCTCGTGTCGTTATTTTCATTTTTGAACCGGTTATTTTTGCAAATTGCGATCTAAATTGTTTTTCCCATTGCTCGCCATATCTTTTTGCAAAGCATTTTTCCATCTCTACTTGTGCTTGGCAGCGATATTCATACGCTGATTCATCCGCAAGATTTAATTTATGTACTTGATTTGTCTTCCAATGTACCCATAGGTCACGTGATATAACAGCCGTTAATCCATTATTTAACGCTATGTGTTGAAGCTCAATATCGATACCGTGTCCCCTTTTTAAGTCAGTGTTGAAATAAGCGGCATGTTTTTTGTAACAGATAGATAAAAGCTGGTGCGAAACTAGCGTCATAATCGGTTGGGCTGAATAGGTCGAACGATAGGGGATGTTGTGTTGAGTAAGATCATGGTGGGACTGTTCAGGACTGATTGTTTCTGTCTCTCCACCTTTTAGAGACGCCATAACAACGCCAAATGATGCTGATAGTTCATCAATCGTCTGATGACAGATATCAAGATAGTTAATGGTGGGATCAAGTTTTGCACTGGTTGTTATTAATAAATAGTAATCAGAAGGGCGATAAGTCATAAGAAATTTGAGGGTTACATTTGCTTGCCCAGAAAAACGAACATTAAAGGGTAATGCTAAATTGGTTGAAAGTGCTGGCGGGGCTTTGTCTGAGCCGTTATCAACAACAATGATGTGATCTGGAGAGAAATTGTTCTTAATTAGATAGTCGTACGTCTCATCCGTTTGTTTTGGAAGATTATAGTTAAATATAACACATTGTATTTTCATTAATTATTATCCATAGGTCGCGTTATGAATAGAATGATGAGTAGAGTAATGATTGTGGATGTTTCCTTACTCGATCGTTTAATTGCATTGATATACAGTGTAGTAAGTTTTCCTGTATGGATTTGTTATGCAGTTCAAAACTATAGCTTATGTGGACGAGTCTTAAGTCGGTATGAGTATTGTTGCGGTTTTGATTATCGTTTTTATCAAACTAGCCGATTAGCGAGATTATTGGCTGTTGTAAAGGGAGAATTACATCTCATTGGCTTTTCACCGAAAATTGCTTATAGCAGTGATAACCAGTATGTTGGTGCTTTTTCTGCGCGAGATATTCATGAAAATTTAGGCATTACGCCACCAGAATATCATCATTTAAGTGATGATATGGAATTGAAGATGTATTGGTGGAAAAAGATGATATATCCGCTGCTATATGCTTATTCTTTATTATTTAAAGTGACACATAAGCCCATTAATCAACGCATAAAATGGTTTGGCATTGACGTTTTTAACGGTCAACAAACGGTTGCATTAAATATAATTAAACAATTGATTATAGCGATACCTAAAAAGACGCCAAGTCTAATAGGTTATGTTAACGCTGATTGCTTAAATAAGTTAAAAGACAGTCGTCAATATCGTAAAAACTTAGGTAAGTTTAATTTAGTGTTACCTGATGGTGTTGGTCTAAAGTGGGCGTTAAGGATCAAAGGCGTGCTACCTGGTGACAATATTAATGGTACTGATTTCAGTCCTAAAATTTTAGAGTTAGCAGCACAAGAGAATTGGTCTGTATTTTTTCTTGGTGGTGAAGGAGATATTTCAAAAAATGCGCTCGCTAAATTTAAGACTATGTATCCTAATTTAAATGTTGCGGGTAGTCATCATGGTTTTTTTAATGATGATAAGTTGGTTATTGATTATATAAATGAATCAAAAGCTCAGATCTTATTTGTTGGATTTGGTTCTCCTATACAAGAGCAATGGGTTGCTGACAATTATAAATATTTAACAGTTAATCTCGTTATTTGTGTGGGTGGGATGTTTGATTTTTATGCGGGAAAAGTACAAAGAGCGCCTTTACTGGTAAGGCAGATTGGGTGTGAATGGCTATACCGACTATATCAAGAGCCTAAGCGGTTATGGAATCGCTATATCGTTGGCAATGCAAATTTTATATTTTGGAATATTTCACATGCATTAGATATTAGAATGTTTTTTTTGAATTTCTTTTCGCGAACTCTTGATATAATTATTTCTTCTATTGCATTAATAATGTGGGCGCCATTTCATATTATTTTATGTGGTTTGTTATTTATTACAGAACGAAAAAATCCAATATTTAAACAAGTAAGAGTTGGGAAAAATGGTCAACGGTTCATTATGTATAAATATACAACAATGGACAGTGATATTATTTTAGAAGAAGAGGAATTTAAACAATATGTGAGTGATGGAATTAGATATAAAAACAAATCAGACCCAAGAATAACAAGATTTGGATTTTGGTTAAGAAAGTTTTCTGTTGATGAGGTTCCTCAATTTCTCAATGTATTAAAAGGTGATATGAAGTTGGTTGGTCCACGACCAGCTTTAGAAGATGAAGTTGATAAATATACCCAAGTGCATAAATTACGCTTACTTATTAAACCAGGAATGACTGGGTTATGGCAAGTTTCAGGTCGTTCTGATTTATCATGTAAAAAGCAATTTGAGTTAGACTTAAATTATGTTGTGACGAGATCAATAGTATTAGATCTTATTATTTTAATTAAAACTATTCCTGCTGTTTTTAGTGCGAAAGGAGCAATGTAATGCATGCTCTTACTATTTTGTTAATTATTGGAATGTTATTAGGTTGTGCAAATGAGCGCACAATTAATAGTTATAGTTCTACTAAATGTTTAAATTATTGTAATGAAAATTGCAATTATCATACAGACCAAAAATATACAAATAGTAATATCACTGGAAATATTAATAACAATGTAGACAGAATTTTAAATAAAAATGAAATATTATCAGCTGGTGATGTGTTAAATGTTAATATTTTGAATAATGTTACATTATCTAAAGATTATATAATTAAATCAAATGGCAATATATATCTACCTTGGATTGCTCCGATACAGGCTGAAGGACTGTCTATTGATGAACTAAATGAAAAAATACTAACTTCTTATATTGCTAATGATATTTTTAAAAAGGACAGTTTTTATCCTATTATCACTGTTATAAAATATGCTCCTATTTCAATAAAAGTTAATGGCGAGGTGTTTAAACCAGGATTTATCATTATTAATAAAAATGATCCTATACTTAATCATTATAAGGATTTAGGTATTTCTCATACAGAGGATAAGATGCTTACTTTAGCGATTAAATTAGCCGGAGGAATAAAACCGACTGCGGATATAACAAATGTTAGATTAGTGCGTGATGGGGTAAGTTATATAATTGATCTTAATGGTGTTTTAAGTGATGGTGGCTTTAAAGATATTCCATTGGCAAACGGTGATGAAATCTATATTGGATCTTCATTATGTGTTGATGCTGATTTAATTCGAGTTTCAAAGATAACCCCAATTGGTATTAAGCTATTCTTATCTAATACAACAATTCCCGCAGAAAATAATAATTTAAGTAATATTAATCGTGATACGAGAGAGATGCCTTATGGATCTCGGCTTATGGATGCAGTGTTCAGTGCCAATTGTATGGGCGGAACGGAATCAACAAATAGTGGTCGAGAGGTTTTATTAATAACATCCTTAAATAATGACGATAATCTAGTGGCATTAAAAATTGGGACATATGATTTAATTAAGCATAGGAATAGCCCCCATTATAATCCTTATTTAATGAATGGCGACAAAATAGCTTGTTATGATTCAGGAATGACGAATTACTTGGCGATTGTTAAGTCATTAACTGAAACATTATTACCAATCACTCTTCTACATGGATTAATAGGATGGTAATTAAAGCATTGAAATATAACCTTCTTTTTTTCCTTGTTGGATTGATTTTCATATGGGGAGTATTAGTAGGCGCTTTGATGCTAAAGAACAAGTATGAAGGTCGATTAACGATTATTTTCCCATCTTCTCAATCAGACACTCGATTAAAATTATCAAGTATTGGTGAGATGACGACAAATAACCAATCAATATTTTCTAATATGAAAATAGATCCGAAAGAGACATATAAAGAAATTATTATGAGTAATGAGATGAGAGTCAATATTGCAGATGATCTTGACTTGACATTTTTTAACATACCGGCACCGAAAATCACTAATGTTCCTCAAACACCATTGATTAAAATTTCTATGGTTAGTGATCATAAGAAAAATTTGGTGTCGATGCTAAATTCTTTACTTTATAATTTAAATAATAAAATAGAAAAAAAACGAAATAAGTATATTGAGTTTAGAAATATATCTAATCAAATAAAAATTGATAACTCTAAATTTAAAATAGATTTGTTAACAGAGGAAATAAAAAATATTAGAGTTAAGTATAATATTTTACATGATAATTCTAATAACGATTACTCTGAAAAATTATATAAACTAGATGACGTTTTTCGTAATAAGAAAATTGAACTCATATCATTAAGAACAAAACTAGAACAGTTTGAACAAGTTTTAAAGTTAACAGCAGAAGAAGCATCATTAGCATTATATATTAATTCAGATTATATTTTAAAGCGACTGTATCAAGAAAGAGCAGAAGTATCATCAAAACTGTCATTATTAGCTGCCGTTAGTGGTGCGAATAATCCTGACTTGAAAAATATAAAAGAAGAATATCGCCAGTTAACAAATAATATAAATAATAGACTGTCTTTTTTAAATAAAGGCCTAAATGATAATAATACAAAAAGATTAATTCTTAATATAGATATTGATGAACGTTCTGAAATATTTAAAGTTTATGTGCTAAACAAAATAGAATATCAAACAGTAGTGAATGAATTTAATCAAATAGATATTGAGATAAAAACATTAAAAAACACATTAATAGAAATGTTAGATAAACAAAATCAATTAGAAATGCTAACAAAAAAATTAGAACTCCATGAGGCTATATATTTTGCGAAATTAAGTAATGAACAGGCCTATATTGATGACGCAGAATATATTTATCCTGATGTTCAATTATGGGAAGGTGCAAAAATAGTAAGTGAAAAAGGTAAATATACGCATATTATTATAATTGTTATTGGTATTATTACGTCTATTATTTGGGTTGTTATTTTATGTCTATTTTACAAGAAACAACATTTAAAAATCTAGATGAAAGAATAATATACTTTACGATAATCCTCACTTATCCATTATATTTAATAGGTGGTTTATACTTAGTCGGCCCGATTTTAGCTTGGATTTTGCTATATCGTTCTTTAGTTATTATTTTTAATGTTAAAATAAAAATACATTATTTATCAACTGCTTGGATTGTTTCTATCTTATTAATTGAAGTTGTTGTTGTTATTGGTTCATTGAATACGGGTCATAGTATATTAATGACAATAAAGTCAACAATTGGTTGGGCTAAAGGGTGGGCATTAATCGGAATATTTATATTTATAGGGTCGATTTTACCTATTAGATATTATATATTTCAAAGAGCTATAATAAATATATTGTGGCAAAGTTTATTAATATCACCTTTCCTTATTGTTGTCGCTTTTCTTAATTTCCCCACTTTACTCTATATATCACCATTGAAATTTTTTGGTGGTGGAGGTGAACAGTTTTTTAAAGTGTGGTTATATTGGAATGATTCAAATACAGGGTTACCTAGGTGGCAATTATTTGCACCTTGGTCTCCTGCATTAGCATTTTATGCGTTATTAGCATTATCCATTATTTTACCTCGACCATCAGATAAAATAAAATATGTTGCATTATTTTCTGCGATTGTTTTAGTTTTCTTATCAGAATCTAGAGCAGGAATTGTCATATTACTGATGTTGATATTTATATATGTGATTAGCTGTTTTTTTGATGTGATATTTATTCTATTTATGATGCTTATTTGTTGTTTGATATTGGGTGTTTTTCTTAACGAAATAGTTGAAAGTGTGTCTAGTTTAGTTAACTATATTAATAGCATGCGATCAAAATCGAGTATGATAAGGCAAACATTAAATGATATTGGTTTGTATCGATGGTATAGCGAATCTTTTTGGTTCGGGCATGGGAATGTTGAACGAGGTCCTCATATCGTACAGTTTATGCCAATAGGAAGCCATCATACATTTATTGGGTTATTATTCATAAAGGGAATAATAGGTTTGTTACTCTATGTTCTTCCGTTAATAGCAACTACTTTATATTTATTCTTTAAGAGTTTTATCCGACGTGATTATTTGTCAGGGTTTTTTGTTATTCTAATTTTTTTAATGTATTCATTTACGGAAAATATTGAGATTTTATCTTATTTGATGTGGCCGGGATGGCTATTTATTGGAATGGCTTTACGAGTATGTTTTTATGATTGTCACTTTAATGAGATTGACTTTGAAGATAACGGCCAAGCTTTTGTTGAGCGAAAGTAAATATTCGAGAAAATATTATTTTTGGTAATATAACCAATAATATACTTGAACCTAGTGTCACGATAGTTCTAGTAGGCTCTTCAATTACTATTTTAGGATAGATCCGTATAGCTTTAAATATGTAGCAGATAGATTCTTTCTTTTTATTTTTTATTATAGCCCAGCGTGATATGTATCGTAATTGATAAGCGAGTGCTTTATGTCTATATTGTTTAATTAGATTAGGATTATAATTCCGCACTTTAGTATTCATTTTTAACCAATTCAAGAGTTGTTTTTTATAATCAGACGATAATCCTTGAATATTTATTCTATAGATAGTAAGTGGATAAGCTAACCCTTTCATTTTCAGATTTGTAATAGTCGATAATCGCATCCAACATTCAATATCTTCAGATTGGGTTAATGATTCATCAAAAAATTGCATATCAGGGTGGTGTTTTTGACAATAAAAGCCGATTTTTTTTAAGACTACTGTTTTAATGACGGCAGACGATCCATTACCTATAGGATTTCGGCAATAAAGATCACTAATTGTGATGTTATTTATTTTTGGCGTCTGCTGTAGGTTAATGGATTTATTATCCATGTTAATAAGCTTTGATTGGCTATAGCTCATAGAAATAGTTGGGTTCAGTTGGTGTAAATAATAATGGGTCTTTAACTTATCTTTATGCCATAAATCATCGCCATCTAGAAAAGCGATAAATTGGCCTTTAGCGTGACGAATACCCGTGTTTCTTGCACCACTTAAGCCTCGGTTTTCTTGCTCGATAAGTTGAAACCGCGCATCTTTTTCTGCAAATTGTTTACATATATTAACGGAGTTATCTTTACTGCCATCGTTAATCATCAGCACCTCAAAATTTGAGAAGCTTTGCACCAATACCGATTTTAGGCTGTCATATAGATATTCTTCTACGTTGTAGATCGGTATTACAATCGAAAAAAAAGGGGGATTAAAAGAAACCATATTTTGCCACCAATTCATCAACATGAATATCATTGGATATATCATTTAAAATATGTCGCTCATTACGGGTAAGCGTAAGAGCACGTTCAATTACTTTTCTCTCAACGTGTCGGGGTACAACAACAATACCTTCATTATCAGCATAAATTAAACAGTTAGGTTCAACAGTTACATTATCAAGCGTAATTGTTTTATTGAAATGTTCAACAACGGCTCTATTTTTAACATCTTGGCAGTTATAGCCTGTAGAAAAAACAGGATAATTGAGGTTTGCAACATTTTGGCTATCACGAGTTACGCCACCAACAATCGTGCCGATAGCACCAGAACGAATAGCGAGATTAGCATTCAACTCACCAAAGTAGGCATAATCAGAAATTTCATTTTCAACCACAATAATGTCATTAGGAACAATATATTTATAGGTATTTAACGCGTTGTAGATTCCTGATGGAGATTCATCTTGCTTTTTTTTGCGAAGCTTTAATGTTTTCGCACGACCAAAGATTTTAGTGGGTGTATAGGGTTTAAGAGTTGTAATTATTTGGTTTGGATAACCCAATTCATCTAATATGTCAGATAATATTGCGCTTGATATGGATGCTGAAATATTTTGTAGTAAGTGATTTTCTTTTTCTCGTATTCCTGCTGCGATGAGGTTGGCTAGTTGAAAATCTTCAGCCCAATTGACATCAATCGCTTCTATCGGTGTTGCGTATACAAGATAGGGGTTATCTCCGACGCGTCTTTTTAACGTAAGCGCATTGTCACGATACATAATATACATCCCCATAGTTTCTATGATCGTATCTGTAAGGTCGACACTATTGGGTATATGCTCAATATCATAAGCTGGACGATTATTATGCCATAAATATTGTTTTTCTTTTTTTACCATTACAGCACTGTCATAGTCAGGATTATTTATTAGTGTTTCTAAGGTATCTTCAATCGTTTGAATTTCAATAAATGGGCTGGTGCATAAAATTTGTAAATAAATATCAGCATCAATATGTGAAACTTCATTTAAAAATAATGCATTACCATCAGTTGTGTTACTGGCTAACTGGCGCTCTCGTTTCATGATGTGGATAGGGAGCTCGTTAGCTATTTCTATAAACTCATCGCTATCAGTATCCAGCCATACCTCATCAATAGATGGGCACTTTATTAGCTTCTCTAACATATTGATAAAAAGAGGTTTACCATCAAGCAATTGGCTGTTTTTTGATGGTATACGATCACTGTTACCTTTTGCTGGAACAACGGCGACTATTTTCATATTTTCTTCCTGTAAATACGAGTGTAAACACCTGATATATGCTGAGTGTTGTTATGATATACTATAACAATAGTATTAATATTGTGTTGTTGCATTAGTTGTTCTGCATCATGTACCGTATGACTATCATCTAAAGTCACCGGATTAGCTGACATAATTTCTTTTGCTGGAATATGTTGCCAGTGCTCAGGGTTATGAGAGATAGCACGATTTAAATCCCCTTCAGTAATCAGACCTTGGAGTTGTTGCTGGCTACCGACGAGGACACACCCTTGATGGCCGCATAATAATTGTGATAGCACTTGCTGTAGTGGAGTTGCTATATCAATAATAGGCACTGATTTTAATTGAGTTTTAATTGGCTTTAAGGCATGCAAGCCAAGATTGCCATGTGGGTGATTATGAGCAAAAATATTTTTAGAAAAGGCATGATAGTTAGCGATTGCTATGGTGATAGCATCTCCCATCACTAAAGCACAAGTTGTTGATGATGTCGGTAATATGTTGTGTGGATCGGCTTCTATTGATGATCCCGCAATAAGATTGAGATCTGCCTGCATAGCGACACTGTTGGAGTGATTCCGCGTTAACGTAACGATAGGAATATGGCGATGTTTTAGCTGTGATTGTAAGGCGAGGATTTCCGTTGTTTCGCCAGAGTTCGAGATTAAAAAAGCCAGATCATGATGATTTAAAGGACCTATATCGCCATGCATTGCCTCGCTCGCATGAAGATACGTAGCATTGATACCGAGACTTTTGATGGAACTGGCGATTTTTTTTGCAATATGCCCCGATTTACCTATCCCGGCAAAGATTATTTGACCTGTCTGATGCTGAATCAATGTCGTCAGCGCTTCAGATTGAGTAGGCGTTAATTGGTGCTGCATATTTTGAAGTGCGCCAATTTGTAACGATATTGAATCAGAGATAAGTGAATGCATATTATGTTTTGCCTCAAATTTGATTATTATTCTTAAAAATAAGCAAATATTAAGCCAATAGCATAGTATTTTATTTGAGATATTGATTATCAATTGCTGATATATTGTCTCATTAAAGGGGCGGTTTCTATAAATAAGAGGTTTTATCTTATCTTTTATTTTGAATGTTTATTTTGCTTTGCTTTTTGCAAACGATATAGTAGATAACTATCATACTGATAATATATGTTATTTATAGATTTAAATTGCAGTAATAAAGGCAATACCTGGCAAACAATTATAATGGTAATAATTCAATGACAGATATTGACGTGGTATTGAAAATTAAGGCTGAAGTGATAGTGGTTCAATATCAGTTGTATTTTTTCTGCATCGCTGGCGAATATCTAACCATAGCATAGGAATAACGATAAAGCTGAGTAGAATCGTTGATAATGGCATCGATAACCAAACGCCTTTTACGCCAAGCCATTGTGGTAAAAAGTATAAAAAAGGAAGTTGTACTAGCATATTACTGACCGAAATAGCTAACGCTTTGCCCGCTTTGTCGACGGACATAAAGTACACGGTTGCTAATACAATTAAGCCATCTAAGAACATAGCAAATAAGTGTAATTTAATACCCGCGATCGCTTCACCTGCAAGTGCTGGATTATCGCTATTGAATAACCCAATTAATGTACGAGGGAAACTATGCAGTAATGCGAACCATGTAATACCAGCAATAATGGTAACTTTAATCGCTAAGTAAGCCGTTTTTTTGATATTTATCGGTTGTTTCGCACCATAATAATAGCTCACTGGTGGCTGCATACCCTCGGCAATACCTTCAGAGACTAAATAATATAAAGTCATCATATAGCCAACAATAGCAAATGCACCAACGGTCAGTTCTGTGCCATATTGCATAAACTGATAATTATGTAATGCAACAACAAAGCTAGCATAAAGGTACATAATTAATACAGATGAGCCAAGACTGATTATTTTCCAGCAGTGACTTAAGTGAATATTGATCATAGTGAAACGGATACGAAGGGGGGAATATGCCGAACAGAAATACACAATGCCGCCAATAACTGTAATGCTTTGTGCAATGATAGTTGCGATTGCTGCCCCTTTTAATTGCCAGTTGAATACACCAATAAAGAGGTAATCTAAGCCTATATTTGTTAATGCGCCCGCAATTAATAAACTTGTGGCTATTTTGGGACTATCATCATTACGTATTAACATTGGCATAGCGCCGGCAAAAATAGTAATAAATGCAGCCCATCCAAAGCTTTGCACATATTGTAAGGCTAATGCTTTGATATTGTGATTTGCACCTTGAATGGTTAATAATGATTCACCAAAATTAACAAATAATCCCAAAGCAATAACACTGACGATAGTAATCAAAAAGACAGCATGATCCAGTGCGCGTTGTGCATGTTGAGGGTTCTGTTCTCCTCGTGCAATTGAGATCAGTGTACCACTGCCGATACCAATCATTAGTCCTAAGCCGGATAGCAGATAAGTGATGGGCCATGCCATATTAATCGCCGCTAAGCCCTGATAACCGACATAGTGACCAACAAAAATACCATCAACTATTTGATATAGGCCCGTAACGAGCATTGCTGCAATTGATGGAATCGCATAACGCCAAAAATTTTGGCTGATAGTGAGGGATGGCGGTGGAGACTGAGCTAATTGCATAAGATATCTCATTATATTGGTAGCGGTATTATCCTTGTTTCTTAGATTGTTCAAAGATAATATCTATCTTATTTTCGGATGGTTTAAACGGTTATGGATTGGACATTAGATCAGCTCAATGCGTTTGTTATATCAGTAGAGCAGGGGTCGTTTTCAGGTGCTGCTCGGCGAATAGGCAAAGCACAATCACGCATAAGTACAGCGATCAGTAACCTCGAGGCAGATTTAGGGTTTGATTTATTTGATCGAAGTGCACGCTTACCTGTATTAACGCTTGCAGGGGAGCAGATGTATGAAGAAGCTAAAGTAGTGTTAGCTCAATGTGATCGGTTGCAATCTCGTGCATTAACATTAACCAAAGGTGAGGAAGTATCACTCACTATTGCCATGGATGAAGCGACGCCGACAACCGTCTTTGAAGAATTTTTTGAGCGCGTTGCTGCTAAATTTCCATTATTGAAATTGACGATTATTAGTGGTTCAAAAGATGATATAGCAAGTCAAGTTGATGATTTAACTGCTGATTTGGGTATTTTATTTTTTAGTAAAACACTGCCTAATAGTTTAGAGTTTACGCCTATTTGTGAGTTTAATTCTTCACTTATTGTGGCTAAAAATCATCCCTTAGCAAAAGTATCTGCACCCACAATGCAACAACTCAGTCAATATCGACAATTACTTATCTGTGATCGAATGGGTTATTACCATACTGACGCTCTTTCTGCTAATTATTGGCATATTGATAGTTATTATTCAATTACAGCGTTTGTATTGAGGAATATGGGGTGGGCATTTGTTCCCGATCATGTGTTTAATTATTCAATCTTTAAAGATGGTGTAGTGAGGTTATCGATTGAAAATATTCCAACCTCGCCTTGGATTGATATGGGGTTAGTAAAACGACGCGATCAAGGTAATGGTCCCGTGTTGCGTTGGATGTATCAAGAATTGAAGACAATGTTCGCCCAACATAACTAATGAATTTATATTTGTAAATGATAGAACAAAGTATGAAAAAAACGGTGATAAAAGAGCCTTTACCATTAATTGTAGCTGGACCAATTTTACGCAAAGCAACTGCGAAAGAATTAACCCTCTGGTTGGTTACGACACGTCAATTAGATGCTGATTTTTGTGTTTTTCTGGGGAAAGATGAGCAGCCTTTTTATGAGGCGAAATTTGATTTAGCGCATCAAATTCAAATTGGTAAGCATGCATGGGTTGTACTTGCCCATTTTAATGGTGATTTTCCACAAGATATGCCACTTGAATATCAGGTGACAACATCCGAAGGTTTGTTAACTGATCTGGTGCCTGATTTATTATACGGTGATGAATCACGATTAAGTGTCATGATTCAACAGCGAGCAGACTATGTATTACATGGCTCTTGCCGTAACCCACATTATCCGAGCAAAGACAGTTTAGTTGCGGCTGATCATAAAGTAAGTACGCTAGCCTTGAGTGAACGTCCGAGCTTATTAATGATGAGTGGCGATCAAATTTATGCCGATCATGTTGCAGGGCCAATGTTGGATGCGATTGAACAGGTAACAGCATTGTTAGGCTTACCTGATGAGACGTTTGAACAAGCGCCAATTGCAGATACTACCGCGTTGTATCAGCATCCCCATAATATTTATGGCCGTGATAAATTATTACCGCATTATGTTAATGATGAAAGTTGGTGGCGACGTTGTTTACCGACAACAACAACCCCTATTTTTAGTTCTCGCGAATGTGAAAATCATTTAATGAGCTTCAGTGAATTTTTTGCGATGTATTTGTTGGTATGGTCACCAACATTATGGTCGTTTGTCGATCGTGACCGTTTTGTGCGCAATGGCTATTGTAATGCGGGGGTTGCAGTATCACTGAAATGGCAGCAAACATGGCAACATGAAGCGCCGATTATTGATGATTTTGTTATGGGGCTAAAGAATGTACGTCGATTAATGGCTCATATTCCAACCTATATGATTTTTGATGATCATGATATTACCGATGATTTTCAGCTTAATCGAGGTTGGGAAAAGGCAGCTCATGATAATTTATTTTCACGCCGTATTATTGGTAATGCTCTGATTAGTTATTGGTTATGCCAAGGGTGGGGTAATGCACCTGAAAAATTTCCTCCTCAGTGTTTAACACTGGCTAGAACATTCTTTGAGCAACCGACATCGCAGGCTCATAATGCGCTAGCGGAGTATTTTTACCGGTTTGAAGATTGGCACTATACGATAGCGACGGTGCCTAAAGTTGTGGTGTTAGATACCCGTACACGACGCTGGCGCTCTGAATCACATGCTAATCGTCCTTCAGGATTAATGGACTGGGAGGCATTAATTGAGTTTCAACAAGAGCTTTTACATGAATCAGCGGTGATTATTGTTTCTGCTGCGCCAATGTTTGGGGTTAAATTTATTGAAACATTACAACGGATGATGACCTTGATCGGTCAGCCATTAGTGGTTGATGCTGAAAATTGGATGGCACATCCAGGCTCTGCTAATACGTTATTAAGTATTTTTACTCATACAAAAACACCCACAACGTTTATCATTTTATCGGGTGATGTACATTACTCGTTTGCTTACGATATAACGCTACGTAATTTGAAAGGGCAGTTTAAGATCTTTCAAATAACCTGTAGTGGATTGAAAAATGAATTTCCTAATAGATTACTCCGTTTTTGTGATTGGATGGATAGATGCCTTTATAGCCCCCATTCTCCTCTTAACTGGTTCACTAAACGTAAGCGGTTATTGATAGAGAAGCGAGATCCCGATACTGAAGGACACCATAGATTAATTAATCAAAGTGCAATTGGTGAATTGTTCCTCGATCAATATGGTACACCATTAATGATTGATATCTTAACAGCTGAAGGCAAGGTTATTCATTTTCCGCCCAAGGTTTCTTGACTGTAGAATTGCAGTGATTTTACTTGTAAATGACAAAGCTATCATTGTAATATGGTTGTGAATTATTTGTGATTTGTGTCTCGTTAGTAAGTGGAGATTGTATGCGTTTTTCACAGAAGGTTAGTCTGATGTTAGGCGTATCTTTGTTTCTACTTACACTTTTATTAATTAGTGTTGCAGGACGGACATATAAAACAGAGACAGCCATCGGGCGAGTTATTGATACCAATATTGATTTCTTTCAGAAGCAAGATCCGCTTCATTTGCAGGTTATGTCAGAGCAAACAAATAGTATGATTAATCTTAAGATTAATGATGGATTATATTGTCCGGTTGGTGCGCAAGTTGTATTTGTAAAAACAACATGCGCATTATTTGGTGATGATGCTTATGAGTTTATTTCGTGTGGACTTTAAGGTTTGGTCGTTATTAATAATGCATTAGAGGTTATTATTCTAATTTTATAACGATGCTTTAAATAGAATTAATCTTGAATATAATAATTAAAAAATAGAGTGCAAAATAAACAACCTGTTGTTTTTTTGATTCTTTATTGTCAAGATGTGATCTTATCAAGTGTTTTTGAAAATTTATCATTAATATTAATAAAGATGAATATAATTTCTCACTTTTATGATTTTATTTTTATAAATAAAACAGATTAAATACCGCAGAATGAAAAAAAATGACCTATTATTGACTTTGACATGACGTTAACTAGATATGTTTTTCATACTAATCGTGGATACTGTTAAGGTTATATTTTAATGTGGATTTTACAGGAGTTGATATGAAAAAAAGTATTATTGCTATCGCTATTGCGGGTTTAGTGCTTGTTGGTTGTGATCAAGCAAGCCAAGATTCGGCAAAAGAATCTGCGGCTTCAGTAAAAGCAACAGCGGTACAAGTTAAAGATAGTGCTGTTACCACAACAGATGCAGCGCTTGATTCAACAAAACAAGCGTTAAATGATTCTGCTGATGCTGTGAAAAATACCGTTAACGATGCGGTTGATAAAGTAAAAGAGATGAAGAATGGCGCAGTAGATAGCTCTGATGCAGCAATCACTGATTCTAAGCAAGCAGTATCAGATTCGGCTGCAAGCATTGAAAATAAAGCATCTGAATTGCAAACAAGTGCAGAAGATACGGCATCTGATGCAATGGATGCATCAAAAGATGCTGCTGACAGTGCTAAAGATGCAATGAATAATGCAGCTTCAGATGCTGCTGACACCGCGACGGCAGTAAAAGATAAAACAGAAGCAGCAGCGAGTGATGCCGCTGATATGATGGATAAATCTGTTGATTCAGCAGAGAAAAAAGTAACTGATTTAACAAATTAATTCATTTATAGTATTAATTTATATGTTAAGAAGCCGAGTGTTATGAACTAATGCTCGGTTATTCTTTTTTCACAAGGAGTCTAAGGTGAAAAAAAAATATTTAGTCGCTGCGATGTTTATAATTGCACTTGCCGGTTGTGATCAAGCGAAAGATGGTGCTAGTGATGCAGCTGCTCAACAAACTGAAGCACATAATGCACAGAACTCATTAGATTGGATGGGCGAATATACTGGTATTCAACCTTGTGGTGACTGTTCTGGTATTGAAACGAGCTTAACGTTAAATAAAGATGGTACGTTTGTTCTAAATGAAACCTATCAAGGTAAAGAGACGAAACCATTTGTTAATGAAGGTAAGTTTAAGTGGAATGATCGTGGTGATACCATCACATTAAACCTTACCAGTAACAAATCTGTGAAGTATTTTGTAGGTGAGCATCGTATTTTCCGGCTTGATCAAAAAGGCCAGCGTATTACAGGTGATTTAGCAGATGCTTATACCCTGAAACAAAACGATGATAATTAATTTTTAAGAAAATGCCCTGACGTCTTTTTTATTTTAAAATGGCCATCAGGGTATTTTTTTATCTAACGATTATTACTTATAAAGCTGATTACTGTTTATAAAGTAACATGTTATTGTGAACGTTGAATTTCATCATCAACCCAGCGTAATAACTGCTTGATTGCCCGTGATAACACTTGATTCTGGCGCACAATATAGCCCAAACTGGTCGTCGGAAAGTGTGGCAGTGGTGTGATCGTGGTTTTTAAATGTAATTTAGAATGCAATGAAAAACTGGGAACAATTGCTACTCCAAATCCAGCTTCAGCCCAGTCAATTTGAGCATCAACACTGCCAACTTCCATCACATGGTATTTAGCGAGCTGTAAACTTGGCAATGCTAAATCAATCAATTCACGAGTACGGGTATCATGGCCTAATAAAATTAAGGTTGGCTCATCTGCCGCAAGTGGTTGATGTTCAATTATTGCTTCAGGATCTTGCGATAATCGTTGCCAGCGTTCTAATCCATTCCCTAAAGCACACCACTTAACTTGGCGTAATTCCATAAAATGTAAAGGTTGGCTTTCTTTTTGAGCGATAACAAACCCCAAATCTGCTTTAGCACTTTTTACTAATTCTGTTGCTTGGGACGAAGTGGTATTAAAAAGAGAAAGATCAATGCCTGGGTATTCTTTTTTAAAGGCTTGAAAAGGACTGATAAGCAATAAGCGTGAGATAATATCACTAGCAGCAATGGTAAGTGTACCTTGGTTTAACTCATTGATTGCATTTAGATCTGCTTGGCAAATTTGCAGTTCCATTAAGGTGTTTTCAGCACTTTTAAGTAATCGTTCTCCTGCTTGTGTTAAACGAAACGGATTTCTTTCAATTAATTTTACTCGTGTAGTCTGCTCTAATTGTTTTATATGAAGGCTGACATTAGGTTGGGTCATATGAAGCGCGGCGGCTGTCTTTCCAAAATGCTGATGCTTAGAAAGTGCAACGAATGTATTAAGCCAATGCAAATCTATCATTTTTACCTTCTTAGTTGGGGGGAGACACTATTACGGCTAGTAACATTACCTAAGTAAAGACAATAACTAATGTACGCTATATAAGAGATTCTTATCAAGTTAATAACGATTATTGATTATTTTTATTGGGCTATTGAGCATAGGATAACGTCATCGCTTTTGAGGAGTTAAAATTATGTCGTCTATTGTTGTTGTTGGTGCTAACTGGGGTGATGAAGGTAAAGGTCGTATTGTTGATTATTTAGCAGACCAAGCTTCAGCGAGTATTCGTTTCCAAGGTGGTAATAACGCAGGTCACACTGTTGTTAACGATTTTGGTACTTTTAAACTACACCAATTACCAAGCGGCGTATTTAACCCCGATTGTATTGCTGTTTTAGGCCCTGGTATGGTTATCAGCCCAGAGAAATTAAGCCTAGAAATTGAAGAAGTAGCAACATCAGGTGTTGAAGTTAAACTTTGCATCTCTGATCGTGCAACACTATGTCTACCATTACACGCACTAGAAGATACCCTAGAAGAACAACGTCTAGGTGATGGTGCTTATGGTTCAACTCGTCAAGGTATTGCACCTGCATATGGCGACCGTGTAATGAAGAAAGGTATTCTTGTTGGTTGGTTAAAGCAGCCAGAAGTATTACTTGAGCGTATTCAATTCATGATGGATTGGAAATTGCCACAGCTTAAAGCGTTATATCCTTCAATGGAGTTCACGCAAACAGCCGAAGAAATGACAGAATGGCTTCTTGAAGTGTCTCAACCTTGGCGTGACAGCATTTGTAACGTTACTGAGCCACTAAAAGCATTACAAAAAGAAGATAAAACATTATTGTTTGAAGCACAGCTAGGTGCTGGTCGTGACTTAGTTTACGGTGAATACCCATGGACTACATCATCTAACGTAACAGCAGCTTATGCTGGTATCGGTAGTGGTTTACCTGCGCTTCACCCTGAGCGTGTTATCGCGGTTGCTAAATCATTCAGCTCTTCAGTAGGTACTGGTACATTGATCACTGCAATGGAAGATCAAGACCAATTCCGTGAAGATGCAAAAGAATTCGGTGCAACAACAGGTCGCCCACGTGATATGGGTTACTTTGATGCAGTTGCAACACGTAATGGTATTGAATTACAAGCAGCAACAGAAATCGCATTAACTAAGATTGACTGCTTAAGTGGCATGAAAGATCTTAAGATCTGTGTTGCTTACAACGGTGATCATACTGAAAACCCAATTTGGCCTCAAACTGCATCACTAACAGCAGTTTACGAGCAAATGATGGGTTGGGATGAAGATATCACTGGTTGCCGTCATTTTGACGAACTACCAGAAGGTGCACAGCAATATGTACTTCGTATTGAAGAACTAATGGGTGTGCCAGTGAAGATGGTATCAGTAGGTCCTGAGCGTGAGCAAATGATCCTACGTTAATCGTAGCGTAATCAAAAATTATAACGGGCGAGTTACTCAGTAACTCGCCCGTTTTTTATTTGTTTTATTTATATATAACGTAAGTAAAAATAATCAATATAAGTGATGTGCTTATTATTAGAATGGCATATTATTAACCTCGAAACCTCGAAACCTCGAAACCTCGAAACCTCGAAACCTCGAAACCTCGAAACCTCGAAACCTCGAAACCTCGAAACCTCGAAACCTCGAAACCTCGAAACCTCGAAACCTCGAAACCTCGAAACCTCGAAACCTCGAAACCTCGAAACCTCGAAACCTCGAAACCTCGAAACCTCGAAACCTCGAAACCTCGAAACCTCGAAACCTCGTCCCTACCTTCCATACTGATCCGCAGTAATACGGATCACATCAACAACCACATCACTTGCCGCTTGTAATGAAGGTACGGGTAAATACTCATAAATAGAGTGGAAGTTGTGCGCCCCCGTAAAAATATTTGGGCAAGGTAGACCTTTTTGAGATAACACCGCACCATCATAACCACCGCGCATTGGGGTTGTTTTCATTACAATGTTATTGCGATCATAAGCTTGTTTAGCGATTTCAATCGGAAAACTGGCATTACCTTGTAAACTATTCGCCACATTTTGATAGCGATCAGCAAGAGTGATTGAAACTGCTTGTTCTCCCCACAACGTTTGGCAGTTACTCGCTAGTGTAGCTAGAAATTGCATGCGTTGTTGATAGCCGTGTTGAGTAAAATCTCTTACATCCATTTTCAATACCGTTTTGGCACTGTTACCACTCATGTCTTTGACCCAATAGTAACCTTCACGGCCATCAGTGTATTCTGGGGCTTCTCCTGCGGGCAACATAGCAATAAACTTATGCGCCATTAATAATGAATTCTTAAGCTTACCTTTAGCCGACATTGGGTGTGCAGATTGACCTGTAAACGTGATGACAACATCCCCTGCGTTCCAGTTTTCATCAACAAACTCACCAATGCCGCAACAATCTAAGGTGTAACCAAAATCAGCCCCAAAAGTGTCAACATCAAAGGCTTTTGCGCCACGAAGGCCTTGTTCTTCATCAGGAACAAATGCAACTTTAACATCACCATGTTCAATATCAGGGTTGGCAATGAGCACTGTTAACGCATGCATAATGGCTGCAATAGCGGCTTTGTCATCTGCGCCTAATAAACTGGTACCGTCGGTGACGATAATATCTTGGTTTTGATATTGGCTAAGTTCAGGAAATTCAGCTTGTTTCAGTACGATATTTAATGCGGGGTTAAGAACAATATCGCCGCCAGTATAGTGAACGATATGAGCATGAGTATCATTGTTTTGTTCAGCACTGGTGTCTAAATGGCCAAAGAAAGCTACGGTAGGAATGTGTTTTGTACTATTACTTGGCAATGTTGCTGTAACAATTGCACTCTCACGTAAGACAATATCTTGTAATCCTAGTTGGGTTAATTCAGCTGTGATTATTTTAGCTAATTCCATTTGTCCTCGTGAAGACGGCATAATACCAGCAGCGCCATTTTCACGATTTGTCGTGGTATTAATACGAGTGTAATTTATAAAGCGATCAACAATATTCATTATATTCATCCTGAAGAATATATTATTGAGAATGGCGGTTAACTATTATTTTGCTTATTATTTGTTCAGTTAAATGATTAATGATAAGCAGATAAATGTGACCATTCATGATGAGGGAAATATTTCATTATTTATTGTTATTAACAAGAGAATTAATATGATGTTCACGGTGTTTTGTGAGCGTGGTAGGATCTTAATAAATATGGTGGTATTTTATGAAGAAATCAGCGTTACCACAAAAAATGTGTATCGTATGCAAACGTCCTTTTTCATGGCGGAAAAAATGGCAACGGTGCTGGAATGACGTTAAATATTGCTCTGAACGTTGCCGCCGCCAGCGACATTAATCTATTTTGCAATTTTTACAGCGTGATTTTCCCGTAAATAAATAAGAGATTTTGTAGCGATTACGGGCGAAAAACAAATAACATTTATCTGCAAAAAAACGAATAATAGGCCAACGCAGTAATGCTATCCATCTCTTCTTTCCTATAGACCTCCAAGCTAGGTAAGTAACATCGAGCCCAAGTAATAATTGTGGTGATTGTTGCGGTTCAGGAAAATATAACCCATGTAATACTGTTGAAGCGTCAGTAATACTTATATAAGGGAAACGTTGGTTAAAATCAGAGGCAAGAATATCCTCAAAAGAAAGTTGTTGTTGATTATTGTGCTTTTGTAATTGACGCATTTCCTCAATACAGAGTGGGCAACTACTGTCATAGAATATGATTAATTTCATAATGTCCTCCTAATCTCTATTAATAATAGCGACTAATCGTTATTCTTTTGCTGATTTTATAATTTAAGGTTACATCGACTGTAAAACCTAGGATAATAACGGCAATCTATCGTTAATTATCTATAGATGATAATTAATGAGAAAAATTTAAACTGCTAGGATATTGATTATGCGCGCTTTTGTATTACGAGCCCGTTCTGCTCCAACAGATAGTAAGCTATTATTAGCATCAGTTGGACAAGATGCTCACACTGAGATTTTAGCTCACGTTTTGATGAATGCTATTTTTGTAGCACAGTCGCACCGCGAAGATATTATGGTGCATTTAGTACTAGAAAGTACTCAAGATTTTTCTCGCACGATTAGCTTTAGCTCTAATGACATCACTAATTTATCTGGGTTTCATGAGCAAGCTTGGCTTGATAAAATTGCTCATGCTTTAGATAAATCGTTAGGCATGGCAAAAGAACAACAACGTAATGTTGAGCCTGGCATTGTCGTTCGAACCATTAGTTTTGAAAAATTAGTGACTGAGCTAGCAGAAGACTATCAGTTATATATGCTCGATAAAAAAGGTGATTTTATACGCGATATAGAGTTGGCTTCAAATCCTTGTTTTTTATTGACTGATCATATGCCAATGCCAAAGAAAAGCTTTAATAGCTTAAAACGCTTAGGTGCAGAAAAAATAAGCTTAGTGTAGTGGTCAACAAATACTGGCCACAGTTTTAGAGGTTAACCAATATAATCGTTCAGATTCATTAGGGGTTAATCCGCCATTATATTGGTGAGGCCTTAATTGGCTGTAATAGCCAATAATATATCGAGTGATTTCGTGTTTTGCTTCAGCAAAACTACGATAGCCAACATTTGGAACCCATTCTGTTTTTAAACTTCTAAAGAAACGTTCCATTGGTGCGTTATCCCAACAATTTCCCCGACGAGATAAACTTTGTTTAATCTGGCATCGCCATAATAATTGTCGATAGTAGCGACTTGTATAATGACTACCTTGATCGCTGTGGAACATAACCTCTTTAGGTTTATCTCGTGATTCATAAGCCATCAGAAGTGCTTTACCTGTTAATCGACTATCAGGCGATAGAGACATCGCCCAACCAACAGGTTTTCTCGAAAATAGATCGATAACTACAGCAAGATACATCCAACGATTTCCAGTCCAAACATAGGTCACATCACCGACCCAAACTTGATTTGGTGATGTAACCGCAAATTGACGATCAAGGTGATTAGGAATCGCAATATGTTCCTGTTTTACTTTACGGTATCGATGTTTCGGCGATTGGCAACTAACAAGATTAAGGCCTTTCATTAGCTTAGATGCACGATATCGGCTCAAGGCGATGCCTTGAGCAGTAACCATACCGGCAATACTTCTAGCCCCAGCAGAACCATTGCTAGCTGCATGTACCTCTTTGATTAAACAACGAAGTTTAATCAATTCAATAGAAATAAACTTTGGCCGTCTCTGCCAATATTTATAGCTACTGCGATGAACACCTAATACTTTGCATAACGTTGTTATGCTGTGGCTCTTCTTGAGTTTCTCGATTAACGAGAATTGTTCAATGAGTCTGACATCAAGAGAGCGGTGGCTTTTTTTAATATTTCATTATGCTCTTCAAGTGTCGCTAACTTCTTTTTTAATTCTCGTATTTCAATTTGTTCAGGCGTCATTGGTGATGCTTTGGGAGCTTTTCCTTGGCGCTCCTCTTTAAGCTGTCGAACCCACTTATCCATCGTAGATTTACCCACGTTCATTGCTTGGGCTGCTTCTGTTACTGAGTAATTTTGTTCTAGAACTAATTGTGCTGCTTCAAGCTTAAATTCAGCACTAAATAATCGTCTTGTACGCTTTGTCATAATGTCACCTATCCATGTTATGAGGTGATGATATCACCTCTGAGTAGGTGGCCAAATTTAATGTACCACTACATAGGGCCTAAAATGTTGTTCGCTTCGCAATGTATTGTCTTAATACATAATGAATTGGATTTAACGCTATAATTTTTATTGTTATAAGTTGGTAATAAATAAAAGCCGTTAAATGATTTGTTGATGTTTCAATAAATCATTTAACGGCTTTTTTTATATCGTCATAAATGAATAAATATGCACATCTTGAGCTCTGTGTGGTTTTTTATGTGATATTGGTTGCAATAATGTAACTATAAGTAGATAATATCGCTAAATGGTATATAATCGATTGCCGTTTTTTATATACAATAATGTTCGTTTTATTTATATGAAAATTAAGATACTAAATATGGAGCAAGATTAAGCTTGAGCTTGCAGATGTTCAGTGTATTTTCAGTATTAAATACCAACGGTATTTCAAATCAAATAACAATTATTACCGTTAGCCTATATGGCCCCTTTATTAGGAAACAATATGCAATTATCCTCTCAGCCTAAAGGGCTTTTTCACCTCATTGCGATACAGATGTGGGAATTCTTTAGTTATTACGGCATGCGGTCGTTATTAATCCTCTTTTTAACTCAAAAACTTTTAATGTCTGACGACCATGCGTATGCCCTTTATGGTGCTTATACGTCACTAGTTTATGTTACCCCTATTTTAGGTGGCTATTTAGCTGACCGTTATTTAGGTAACTATTGGTCAGTTATTATTGGTGGTTCATTAATGGTTGCTGGGCACGCCGTGCTAAGTATTCCAAGCCATGACAATACGATGCTTTATGCAGCATTAGCATTGATCATTTGTGGTTATGGTTTTTTTAAAACTAACTCAAGCTGTCTATTGGGTGAGTTATATAAAGACCATGAAGATGCACGTGAGTCTGGATTCTCTATTTCTTATATTGGTGGCAACGTTGGTTCGGCATTAGCGCCGATATTCTGTGGTTATGCTGCGAGCCGTTGGGGCTGGAACGTCGGTTTTGCCTTAGCAGGTATTGGCATGCTTATTGGTTTGATTATCTTTAGTACTGGTCGTAAACACTTCGCTCATGTGCAAAAAGCAAATCTACCAGCATTGCGTAAAAAGACTGCAGGATTTAGCCATTGGCAATTGATTATTCTTGGCGTCATTGTGTGTGCTGCGGGTTTAGTTTTTGTGTTACAAGATTTACTTGCGGGTTATATTCTTGCTGTTGTTTTAGCTTTCTCTGCATTACAAATGTTTCGCTTATATCGTAAGAGTAGTACCGAAGATCGTAAGAAATTAAATGCGATTATTTACTTTATGTTATTTGGTATGGTGTTTTGGGCATTTGATCAGCAGGGTGGTAGTTCTATCAGCTTGTTTATTGAACGTAATATTGATACCGATATCTTTGGATACCATATTCCAACCGCGTTTTTCCAATCAGTAAACCCTGTTGCGGTTATCGTGGGTGGTATTGCTGTGGCGTGGCTATGGAAAGTATTAGCTGCTCGTCAAATTTCAGTCCGTACTCTAACTAAATTGAATATGGGTCTGTTTCTACTAACGGCTGGATTTAGCTTGATTACGTTATCATCTAAATTAGCCATGGTAAGTGGTCACACAACATTCTTATGGCTATTTATTGGTCTATTCTTAATTGGTATTGCTGAGTTATTTATTGACCCTGTGGCCTTATCTGCGATTACACGTATGAACCCTCAAGGTGCTACGGGTACAGTTGCAGGTATCTATATGTTAATGGGTGGCTCAGTCGCTAACTATTTAGCAGCAAATATCGCAGAATTGACATCAACAGGTACACAAGCTACCAATACTGTAGATTTAATTGCTTCAGCTACACAATATCACCATGTGTTCCAATCAATTTTAATTGTAACCGTCGTGGTATTAGTACTCGGTCTTTTAGTGAATTTTAAAAATCGTAACGAGCCTGAATACGATTAATTTACTCTGTTAGAAACGGCCGATAAGGTGAGCTATTTGTAGCTGGCTCTATCGGCTTTTTTTTGGCTGTTTATCACCATTTTGTGTCGAATTTCGATAATGTCTTCTGTGATATTATTAATAATAGTAATGAACGATAAAACAAAGACAGTTACTCAAAGTAAAGAGCCGTTAAATGAATGATAAAAAGCAATATTCAAAAGTACCAAGTAGTCGCTTATCTCGCTTAGCTAAACTGGGTTCATTAGCTACGCGAGTCGCTTCAGGCATGGTTGCAGAGGGAGCAAAGCAACTTGCAACTGGGCATCGACCACATATCAGCGACTTGATTTTAACGCCAAATAACGTAAAACGTGTTGCTGATCAATTAGCCGATTTGCGTGGTGCCGCGATGAAAGTTGGTCAGTTATTATCAATGGATAGTGGCGACTTATTACCCCCCCAATTAACCGAATTATTGTCGCGCTTACAAGCCAATGCGAAACCGATGCCGATCAGTCAATTAAATCATTCTCTAGAGCAACAATGGGGAAATGATTGGCAACAGCAGTTTAGTCAGTTCTCTTTTTATCCTATTGCTGCCGCCTCTATAGGGCAGGTGCATCAAGCAACAACCCAGGATGGGCGTTTATTGGCACTAAAAATTCAATACCCAGGCATTAATAAAAGTATCGATAGTGATGTGAATAACGTGGCGACGTTATTGAATATTAGTGGCTTAGTTCCCAAACAGATAGATGTATCTGAATTATTAAACGAAGCTAAAAAGCAACTTCATGCTGAAGCTGACTATTTACTTGAAGCGCAATATGTAAAGCAATATCGTCAATTATTAGCCTCAGATGCACGTTACGTATTACCTGAGATTGTTGATGATTTAACAACCCAACATATTCTTGCAATGACTTTTGTTGGAGGAATAGAGGTTGAGGCATTGGTACAGCAACCACAAGCTGTGCGTGATCGTGTTATCGAATTGGCCTTTAATCTTCTGTTTCGAGAGGTGTTTGAATTTAGATTGGTACAGACAGATCCTAATTTTGCTAATTATCGTTACGATCTTGATACTCAACAATTAGTGTTGCTTGATTTTGGAGCAACACGCGTTTATCCAATCATTATTGCAGAAGGGTATCGTCAGTTAATGGCGGGGGCGGTAATGGATGATCAACCGCAAATGTTAGCCGCATTAAAACAAATTGGTTTTTTCTCTCAACCAATAGAACCTCAAGCACAACAGGCATTATTAGCTCTGTGTTTAGAAGCATGTGAGCCGCTAAAATATCAAGGTGTGTATGATTTTGGCCGATCCGATATGGTGCACCGTATTCGAGACGCGGGTCAGCAGTTAAGCATGAAGCAAGGATATTGGCATACGCCACCCGCTGACGCTATTTTTCTACACCGTAAATTAGGTGGACTTTACTTATTAGCCGCAAAGCTAAAAGCAAGGGTCGACGTCCATAAAATATTTTTACCCTATATGACTGAATAATTATATAGCTGGGCTTATTCATGGCGAGTCAAGCGGCTCATATTTAGAATATCAGTTATTATTTTGAGTAATTTATACTTAACGCAACAGTGATTATACTGACCACTTCCTAAATTAATTTGTATGACAAATGCCCACAAAAAAGTAATAATGTTATGAATGGTAAACACATCTCTTATGCAGTACAAAATATTGACGGATTTTCCTTCGATTCAAGCGACATTTCTAAAATAGCATTGGTTACTGAAGGCGGAGGCCAGCGTGGTATTTTTACTGCCGGTGTCTTAGATGCTTTTTTAGAAGCTGATTTTAATCCATTTTCGTTGATGGTGGGCACATCAGCTGGATCACTGAATTTAGCATCGTATATCTGCGGTCAATATAAACATGCATATAAAGTGATCACTCAAGCAACAACAGACCATCATTTTTTTGATGTTTATCGTTTTATTTTTGGCCGTGAAGGGTTAGATCTTGATTGGTTAATGAAGCAAACGCAGACCAGTTTTGAGCTTGATTGGCAACAAGGGCGTGAAAATATGCGTTCGCGTACAGTCTTAGCCTCAGCAAGTGGTACTACAAGCCACCAAGCGGCATATTTTAACTTAAACAGTGATAACTGGTCGCTGGCATTAAAAGCATCTTGTGCCGTGCCTGTGTTAAATAAACAGCCTATATTTTCTCAAAATGAATTTTGGGTTGATGGGGGATTATGTGCTCCGATCCCTGTGCAAGAGGCATATGAACGTGGTTATCGTCATATTGTTGTAATACGAACCGTACCAATAGATACATCATTTGATCATTGTTGGATGACAAATATTCGTCGTGCTTTGGGGCATTCTAAAGCGGCGGGTATGATTGAAATGTTGTTAGAGCACGAAGATAATTACCGTAAAACCCAAGAATTTTTAAGCAATCCGCCAGATGACGTTACTATTTTTGAAATTCATCCGCAAAAGCCATTGAGTTCAAAAATGATCGGCAGTGATTTGGCATCACTTGATATGGATTATCACTTAGGGTATCAATCAGGTAAATATTTTTTAAATACTGTTGGTCGTCATATTAATATCAAAGATGCTCCTTATAAAACAGACTATAAGCATGACACAGAGAACGTAGATTTAATGAAATATGCTTAATGTTGATATTCAAATGATGCCAGTATGCCATGACATATTTGAGGAGCTTTTACTAAGAAGTTGCTAATAAATGAACCAGAGTAATGTTGAATTTTCAACCAAGGAGTCGGTGTTTACACAGTTAATGGAAAATGACGTTCATAGTATGTGGTTACATCGCAAGCAAAGTGCATTTAGTGGTAAAGATGGCGTTCAGATTCAGTGGATTAGCGTAACTAACCCCATAAATACCCGTTGTATTGTGATTGTAAATGGACGCAATGAAAGCTTTTGGAAGTACCAAGAAATTTTCTTTGAATTTTCACGACAAGGTTATGATGTTTATGGCTATGATCATCGAGGCCAAGGTGCTTCTGGGCGGTTAACGACAGATCCTGAATTAGGGCATGTTGATGATTTTGATGATTATGTTGATGATTTAAATGATTTTGTCACTATAGTTGTAGATAAAGAAAAAACATACCAACACCGCTTTTTATTGGCTCATTCAATGGGTGGTGCAATCACCACGCTTTATTTAGAAAAATATAATAGCCAATTTGATGCGGTAGTACTGAATGCGCCGATGTTTGGCATTCATATGCCAGTACCGTTAAAGCTGGTGGCATCATCCATTGCCAAGATCATGGAACATTATCAACATGAGCCATCGTATGTGCTAGGGCAAAAGCCATACCATGAAGAGCCATTTGAAAATAACGCCTTGTGTCAAAGTAAATTACGCTATGTTTGGGCTAAGCATTTATATCAGCTCCATCCAGAATTACGGATTGGTGGTCCAAGCCCTCGCTGGTTATGGCAAGCAATTGAAGCGGCAGATCATTGTATTCGTGACGTTGAAAAAATAGAGATCCCAGTACTATTATTGCAAGCTGGTAATGACACGATTGTTGATAATAATAGTCATCATCGGTTTTGTGGTCAGAGTAAACATTGTCATATGAAAGTCATACGTAATGCGCGCCATGAAATTTTAATGGAAAAAGATACAATACGTAATCAAGCTTTGTGTGAAACTTTGGCATTTTTTAATCAATTTATAGTGTAAATTGATTAAATATATCAATACATAACCATAGAATACAAAATAGCGGCTGCATTTATTGATTAAATGCAGCCGCTATTATTTTGGTACTTTAAAAGCTAATTAATTGATAATTAAGCTAATTTTTATTGACAGATGAACCAAGATTTAGCATCAGCTTCTATAATGGCTTGTTTGTGCCATGGCAATGGTGTTGATATTGGCGCAATACGAACATCACCTTTAATCTTACGTGTTGCAAGTACACGCACACGGCCATCTTTTACGCTTTCAATCGTGCCTTTATACGTCACACCGTAAGCATCGTCTTTCGATTTTTTATATATACAGACACTCTCACCTACATGAGAGGTAATAAAGGCTGTCTCTTCTGTCCATGCTTCTTCTGCTGGTGCTGGAGAGGCATCATCAAGTTGCTCAATGGCTTTAGAGCTCATTAATGTACGATGCACTGAATAAGGTTGGTAGCCTAATAACGTTGCACCATCTACCCATGCTGATTGTGGAATATCACGGTTTTCAATAATACGCATCGTCACAAAAGGACCGCCAGAACAGATATCGGCCCACAGATCAATGGAAGAAATGCGTGCAGCAAAGAGGGGCGTTTCTTGATCAGTATTTGGATGTTGAACACACCATGTGCCAGTATCTAAATTAACCAGTGAACCTTTATTAATTGAACAAGTTTTGGCTGCCAATTGATTAAATTGTGCCATATCCTGTTGTGCTTGTTGATCGCTATTAGAGCAATAACGGTAGCTATAAGAAAAGGTTTCTTTCGGATAAAACATACCTTTATCAACAACAACACCATTACTGCGTGAGTTATCAGCAGCGATAAATTTTTTGGCTACTGTTTTAAAGCTGTAATCAGGTGCTGGTTTTGGTGGTGGTGGTGTTGAACTACAACCCGCAATAACAGCAATAACTGCAGCGAGTGAGACGCGGGTAAAAAGGGTGTTGTACATTACTTGCCCCCAGAGAAAATGCTTTTTCATATACGAGATAAAAAAGCGCTAATAATAAATAAGTCTATAGGGGACAACAGAAATTGTTAGGAAGCAAGCCATTATTCTGTAAAAAAAATTGAGCGTTAATAGATTCAATGAGTTAGTGCTAACAAAGATTTACTTATGTTGGCTTATAGTGATTTATTGTGCTGATTTTAAGGGAATAACCTAATCAGCCCATTGGCGATAAACGACAATGGGCTGCAAAAGTGACTAATAATTAAATAGCTTAGTCAGCAAAAGTATCTAGCAATGTTTGCGAAACGATAAAGTAGTTTGTACCTGTTTTCGCTTCAACAAAATCAAGTAAACGGTCGTAATGGCCATTACTGTCAGCATTGATCATTTGTTGTAATGAAGTGCTCATTGTAACAGGCGATGCCGTTAAGCCAATAAACATGGTGCCATGTTCCATAGCATTGCCGTAAGGACGATTTTGGCGTAGCATTTTGATTTCTTTATCATCAACGATAACCTTACTCTTGTTGTTGTGTGCCCATACAGGCTTCACATCATCGTCAAGTTCAATATCATCAAGTTTAGTACGACCAACAACTTGTTCTTGGTATTCAGTCGATTGCTTGTCCCATAAGCCTTGACGGTCAATATAACGTTGAACCGTTAAGTAACTACCACCTTGGTGAATATCAAGATCATCAACCACTAATACCGCTTTCATGCGAGATTCATTTTTAGGGTTTTCAGTACCATCAACAAAATCAATCATATCGCGGCTATCAAGGTATTTAAAACCTTGAATATCTTCAATTAATGTTGCCACATCTGCAAATGCTAACGCTAAATATTTAGCCGCTTGGTAGTTTAAATCCATACGTTCAGATTTAATCATGATAAACACATCACCAGGCGTGCTTGGGAATTGGCGTTCGCCATCAGCCATTGCTTCAAAATCTTTAAGTAAAGCTGGTGTTGGTGTTGTAGGGAAAGCCGTTGACCAACCATGGCGAGACACACCAATTGTAAAGCTAAGGTCTGCGGTTGCGTCTTTTTGCCCAATGGATTTTTCAATGATCTGAATTTTCGCAAAAGCGTCAGTTACCGCTTCTGGATTAGCATCTGCTTTAAAAACAAAAGTGAGATATTCAGCAAACGTATTTGGATTTGATAAAGCACCGGGTTGGGCACGTTCAGATGACATTGCATTCATAATAGTAGACCTTAATTAAAGCTATCTTGTTACGGTACGCTTTTTAGATAGCGAGCTATAGGTAAATTTTTGTAATGTAAAGTTTCACATTTTAGACTGTAAAATGATACCTAATCTGTTGTTAATAGTGAAACAACGAAGTGCATTAACTGTTTATATCGTTAATTATTTTTACTTCTAATGGTATTAACGTGACGTTATGAACTTAGTAGGGTGTTTTGTAGATAAAAGTACATAAAGGTATGAGGCAAAAAGACGACATAGTGAAATAAATCTTTGCGTTTAAGCATGGATTATTTGTAAGGCACGAATGATCAAAACTACGCAATAAATAGATTTATTACTAGTGTTTTTGGGTTATTTTCTTACGAATATGGCCTTGTTCACAAACTTGTTGTTATGTGCTTTTTTCAATTAAAAACCTTTGATACTAAGTACTGCATGTCGACACAGGTTTCTTTAGGAGGGTATTGTGTCTATTAACTCTATCGATTATTCAGAAATTTCTTCCGTTTCATCTAAGTGGGAACACAAAGACGATTCGGCGACCAACATCGCAGATAGCAAGAAGCAGCAAGGTGCTGCACGACGACGCATTGAGATGCTACGCGATATTCAAGCCAGTGGGCTAACCCTTGCCGAAGCGCGAGAGTTGGGGTTGCTACATTAATTATTGAGGACTATTTATCGTGTAAGCCTACTTAGGCTAACCGTTATGAATCAGTCACTAAAAGAGTCACTAAAGAAGTCACTAAACCAAGAAAGGATTTATTTTACAGTCATTCAAAAAGGTCGAACTTATTACTTACGTATGTTGAGTATTCTCAAGGGGAAGCCTTTGGCGAGTGTTACGGTATCGCTAAGGACTAAGAGTGCTATCACAGCTAAAGCCAATAGCGAGTTATTGAAGGATAAATTAGTTACAACTTCTGGGGCATTGGATACGTTTGATAATGCCCGTTATGTACTCAGGAACATTGCAAAAACTCTCAATTCTTATGTAGGGATTCCTATTGGTGGTATCCCTCAGTCTCAAGAAATAACATCTATCGAACCAATTCCCATAGAAGTGGCTGACATACAATCAGTCACTTTTTCTGCTATGGCACACTCATACGCTGACGAAAGATTAGAGTCTATGGCATGGACTCAAGTGTAGTGGTACATTAAATTTGGCCACCTACTCAGAGGTGATATCATCACCTCATAACATGGATAGGTGACATTATGACAAAGCGTACAAGACGATTATTTAGTGCTGAATTTAAGCTTGAAGCAGCACAATTAGTTCTAGAACAAAATTACTCAGTAACAGAAGCAGCCCAAGCAATGAACGTGGGTAAATCTACGATGGATAAGTGGGTTCGACAGCTTAAAGAGGAGCGCCAAGGAAAAGCTCCCAAAGCATCACCAATGACGCCTGAACAAATTGAAATACGAGAATTAAAAAAGAAGTTAGCGACACTTGAAGAGCATAATGAAATATTAAAAAAAGCCACCGCTCTCTTGATGTCAGACTCATTGAACAATTCTCGTTAATCGAGAAACTCAAGAAGAGCCACAGCATAACAACGTTATGCAAAGTATTAGGTGTTCATCGCAGTAGCTATAAATATTGGCAGAGACGGCCAAAGTTTATTTCTATTGAATTGATTAAACTTCGTTGTTTAATCAAAGAGGTACATGCAGCTAGCAATGGTTCTGCTGGGGCTAGAAGTATTGCCGGTATGGTTACTGCTCAAGGCATCGCCTTGAGCCGATATCGTGCATCTAAGCTAATGAAAGGCCTTAATCTTGTTAGTTGCCAATCGCCGAAACATCGATACCGTAAAGTAAAACAGGAACATATTGCGATTCCTAATCACCTTGATCGTCAATTTGCGGTTACATCACCAAATCAAGTTTGGGTCGGTGATGTGACCTATGTTTGGACTGGAAATCGTTGGATGTATCTTGCTGTAGTTATCGATCTATTTTCGAGAAAACCTGTTGGTTGGGCGATGTCTCTATCGCCTGATAGTCGATTAACAGGTAAAGCACTTCTGATGGCTTATGAATCACGAGATAAACCTAAAGAGGTTATGTTCCACAGCGATCAAGGTAGTCATTATACAAGTCGCTACTATCGACAATTATTATGGCGATGCCAGATTAAACAAAGTTTATCTCGTCGGGGAAATTGTTGGGATAACGCACCAATGGAACGTTTCTTTAGAAGTTTAAAAACAGAATGGGTTCCAAATGTTGGCTATCGTAGTTTTGCTGAAGCAAAACACGAAATCACTCGATATATTATTGGCTATTACAGCCAATTAAGGCCTCACCAATATAATGGCGGATTAACCCCTAATGAATCTGAACGATTATATTGGTTAACCTCTAAAACTGTGGCCAGTATTTGTTGACCACTACATTAATTCTGATGATAATAATGCCATAAAAATAGTGAGCCAACACTTCGCCACGGTGCCCAATGCGTTACCATCTCACGAGCTTCTTTTGGGGTTGGTTTTGATGCTAATCCTTTTAGTTTTTGCAAACCTAAAAGGATACCTAAGTCATCGGCAGGAAAAATATCATGTCGGTCTAAAGCAAACATTAAGTAGATCTCTGCGCTCCAGCGACCAAGGCCTCGCATGTTAATGATGGTTTTGATTGCACGTTCATCATCAAGGTGCTGCAATCCATCTATATCAAAATTGCCTTCTACTGCTGCGGTTGCAATACCTTGTGTATATTCAATTTTTCGGTGTGATAAGCCTGCATCTCTTAATGATTGCGTTGAAATTTGAATAAATTGTTCTGGAGTGCAAGCTGGCATTAACGCTAATACTCGATCAGTGATTGTGATCGCCACTTTAGTCGATAATTGTTGACTAATAATAGTAAAAAGGAAAGCTTCAAACCCTTTAGGGTAAGTGCGACCATCAGGCAAACCATATTGCTTAACGGCTTGTGCTATATCTTGATCGATAAGGCTTAACGTTTCTATTCCTTGGTGTATTAATTTCTTATCCATAATCGTTAATCTCAATCTAGAAATATAAATATTCAAAGGTTATCGTCCAAATTATGATGATTAGATGTTGTTGATGCAACTCATCGTTGATATATCTCTATGTGGATAAGGATAAAGCATATAACAAGGAGTAAACATGCATATGGAAACACAGCGCCTTATTCTTCGGCAATGGAAGCCGAATGACTATCGTGTTTATGCTCAGTTGAACGCAGATCCTCAAGTAATGCGCTATTTCCCTGCAATATTGTCCAATAATGAAAGCGATGCACAAGCTTCTAGAATAGAAGAACTTATAGCACAACGTGGATGGGGGTTTTGGGCGGTGGAACTAAAATCAACCGGGAAGTTTATTGGGTTTGTGGGGCTACATAGTCAAGATGAAACCAGTGGTATTCCTAATGCTCCCTTTATCGAAATAGGTTGGCGATTATCAGCTGAATATTGGGGATTAGGCTATGCACCTGAAGCGGCAACAAAAGCACTACAGTTTGCTTTTGAGGTTCTTAAAGCCCCGTCAGTTTTTGCTTTCACTGCCTTGCTGAATCAGCCTTCGCAACGGGTTATGGCTAAAATCGGAATGAAAAATACACGGCAGGATTTTAATCATCCTAAATTGGATCAAGGACATCGGTTAGAGCGACACTGCTTATATACAATTACTCAGCAACAGTGGCTAGCGATTGTTAACAAGCCCGATTAATGAAGCTTACATAGTGTTGTGGTAATAAGCGTTGTGATAACAAAGGAAAGAGCCCATGATTTTATACCAATCAACCCGTGATTTATCAGCGTCAGCTCAGATCACATATAACAATATGCGTACCTATTATGAGTATTATGCTGTTAATTGGGAGCAACCAACAATAGTAGAGCAAATCGCCGGGTTAGAAAATTGGGACATAGTGTGTGATGGTGAAGTGGTAGGTGCTATTCGATTAGCTGTTGGTGACGACGAATGCTATTTACGCGATCTTCAAGTTAGCGCTCAATATCAAAATCAAGGTATTGGTGCTCAAGCTATTACGGAGTCTGTTCGATTAGCACGTGAATATGGTGTAAATCAGTTGAGGTTAAGAGTGTTTAAAATCAGTCCTGCTTATCACTTATATACTCGATGTGGTTTTACCATTGCGAGCGAAGATGACCGCTTTTTTAATATGATTCAGAATATTACGTAATAGTCGACGGTATAATAGTTGTTAATCAGCTGTACATCATACAAATGTTAGTATTATAAAATGTGAGGGATTGAAGTGTTAATCCTCAAGCCGACTAAACTTAATACGAAAGTTCTTATCCTGAGGTTGTTATGAAAGTAATGTTATTATTGATGTTGTCTATTTTATCTTTTCAAGCATCAGCACAAGAGGCTTATGTTTGTAAAAATGGCACAGCAGAGCGCACTGTTGAAGTCGTTTATAGCCAACCGGGCAACAAAGTACCTTGTGATGTGCAATATATAAAATCGAGCGGTAGCCAAGTGTTATGGAGTGCAAACCATGAGGTCGGTTATTGTGAAACGAAAGCTCAAACCTTTGCGACTAAGTTAGGTACGTTAGGCTGGACTTGTTCTAAGGCCGAGAAGACGGTAGCAGAACAGCCATTGAGTGAATAAGATCGTTAAACGGTATTAAACGGATTAAAGAAGATCAATTTTTAATCCGTTTAGTTTTTTGCTTTAGTTTATTGGTAATCACTGATCATATAACAGCAATCTAGATCCATAGGTTTTTCCTATCAGCTTAATCAGTAAAAACAGCTTTTGTTTTGATAATGATGGGGATAGATTAAATAACAATAGTTTAGAATTAGATTCGGATATTCATTATGACAACCATGACAACTCGCTGCCCACATTGTAAAGCATTGAACCGTTTACCCCTTGATCGTGTAAACGATGAAGCGACATGTGGAACTTGTAAAGAAAAATTACTTGATGGTATGCCAATTGAAGGTACTGCTGATAACTTTGCAAACCTAATTAATGGTGATAAACCTGTTGTTGTCGATTTTTGGGCCCCTTGGTGTAGTCCATGCGTAGGTTTTGCTCCTGTATTTGCTGATGTGGCGAATGAACGTAGTGGTGCTGCTCGTTTCGTTAAAATCGATACAGAAGCGCAACAAGCATTGGCTGGCCAATACCGCATTCGTAGTATTCCAACCATTATGGTGTTTAAAGGCGGTAAAATGGTCGACATGCTCAATGGTGCCATGCCTAAAACTGCATTTGATCAATGGCTAAACACCGCATTAACTAAATAATTACCAATGGCAGTATTTGCTGGTGGTATTTTTAATTCTTAAAGCCTAGTTATATCAAAGTAACTGGGCTTTTCTGTGCGCTTTTTTTAAGGAAAAGGTTAAGAAAAGCAGTATTTAGCATATTATTTGTGCTAATTATGTATAAATGTAAAAAAACACTATACTAAATTTTTAATGTGACCAAGATCTCTATATACTCTCGCCTCGGCCAGAACAATTACGTTCAGCCACCTTATTACAAGCTGTCACTAGGATATGTGAACGACCCACGGAGTTGGACCGGCGTTAACTATAGCTTGTTAATTTAGGTGACTTGTATGTTGTACCATTGGACGAACACCCCTTTAGTTATTTACGCATATTGGCGTAATATCCATCTTTTGTTGATCTTTCAGCAAATGTTTTTCCGATGCCACAACACAATCAATACCTACATTATTCGCAACACAATAGGACGAAATAATGCAGTTGTTAATTAGTTTGGCCGGTATTGTCGTACTGGTTTTATTCGCAATTTTACTTTCAGATAACCGCAAAGCTATCAACTGGCGCACTGTGCTGGGTGCTTTAGTATTACAAGCGGGTTTTGCTGCATTGGTATTGTATGTGCCTCTTGGTCAAAAAATGCTTGGCGCTATGAGCCATGGTATTGCTGGCCTATTGAGCTTTGCTGATGTTGGTATTCAGTTTGTTTTCGGTGATTTGTCTAATATTGAAAAAAGCGGTTTTGTGTTTGCGATCCGTGTATTGCCATTGGTGATCTTTATTAGTGCCTTAATTTCACTGTTGTACTACTTCGGTATTATGCAATGGGTAATTAAAGTGTTGGGTGGCGGTATTCAAAAACTATTGGGTACTAGCCGTGCGGAATCATTAGTCGCGACGGGTAATATCTTTTTATCGCAGGGTGAATCACCATTATTGGTACGTCCATTCTTAGCTAAAATGACCCGCTCTGAACTTTTCGTTGTAATGACATGTGGCATGGCATCTGTTGCGGGTTCAGTTTTAGGTGGTTATGCAGGCTTAGGTGTTGATCTTAAATTTTTGATTGCAGCTAGCTTTATGGCCGCACCTGGTGGTTTGTTAATGGCTAAGATTTTAGTGCCTGAACAACAAGTACCAGAAGAACAAGTTGAAATCGAGATGGCGACCAGTGAGCACAGTAATGCGATCGATGCATTGGCTGCGGGCGCAATGAATGGTATGAAAGTCTCAGTTGCAATTGGTACGATGCTAATTGCGTTTGTGAGTGTGATTGCAATGGCGAATGCTGGCCTTGAGCAAGTGGGTTATGGTCTTGCGAGTTTAACGTCTGCAATTGGTATGGATACCGCATCACAATGGTTTGCAACTACGCCACTGAGCATGCAACTTATTCTGGGTTATATCTTTTCACCATTAGCGTTTGTTATTGGCGTGCCAACTCATGAAATGATGGCTGCGGGTACCTTCATTGGTGAAAAACTGATTCTTAATGAATTTGTTGCCTTTATGGATTTTGCATCGGTAAAAGAAACATTATCACAACATACTCAAGTTATTATTACCTTTGCATTATGTGGCTTTGCTAATATTGGCTCTATTGCGATTCAGATCGGTTCTATTGGTGTTATGGCACCAGAGCGTCGTAGTGATGTTGCTAAATTGGGCTTTAAAGCAGTAATGGCGGCAACGTTAGCAAACTTAATGAGTGCTACGCTAGCGGGTATTTTCGTTACGTTATAATCGAGATGTAACAAGTTAATCAAGCTAGAAATAGCGTAAGAACAAAGCCGTAGCAATGGTTGTTGCTACGGCTTTGTTGTATTTATTGATGGGGGGTTTTCAGTCGCTACTTATCAAATTGCTTGATTAAGACTGAGGTATCAGCGCGATTAAATCCACGCTGTTGTAGCTTTTCATATTCGCTATCAACTTGTTTTGCTAATGGTAATGCCACGTTAAGTTTTTCTGCCGCATCAAAGCAGATAGCGAGATCTTTACGCATCCAATCAATAGCAAAGCCAAAATCAAACGAATCAGCCGCCATGGTTTGCGCTCGATTTTCTAATTGCCATGAGCCAGCAGCACCGTGCTTTAATACTTCGGTCATGGTGTGAATATCAAGCCCTGCTGCTTTCGCAAGTGTTACCGCTTCGGATAAGCCCTGTAATACACCTGCGATACATAACTGATTAGCCATTTTTGTTATTTGGCCATAACCTGTTTCGCCCATTAATGTTGTTGCTTTTGCATATTGTGAAATAGCATGTTTGGCTTTATTAAATACTGCTTCATTGCCGCCAACCATAACGGTTAAACAACCATTAATCGCACCAGCTTCACCGCCTGAGACGGGAGCATCTAAAAAGTCACAGCCAATAGCATGTGCGGCATCAGCAATTTCACGCGCCACATCGGCTGATGCCGTGGTATGGTCGACCAAAATAGCTCCCGGCTTTGCGGTGACTAAAATTCCCTGTTGACCTTTATAAATTTCACGGACGTCATCATCATTGCCTACACAAGTGAAAATAATGTCAGCATTTGTTACCGCGTCACAAGGTGTGAGGGCAATAGTGCCATTATATTCTTGAGTCCAAGCGTCGGCTTTTGCTTGAGTTCGATTATAAACAGTTACATGGTAACCCGCTTTGGCAAGGTGGCCGGCCATCGAATAGCCCATAGTTCCAAGCCCTAAAAAAGCAACGTTTGCTGTCATCGTTAATACTTCCTTGATTTTAATTGTGAGCAGTTTGTAACATCATAACAGACTGCATTATTGCGTAAATGGCTATACCTTGTATGTGTTTTATGTAAATAAGTGAGGTTTATCAATAGGATTAATTATTTGAAATTAATCGCTTGTAACAATTTGTGTTGGCAATTATCATAACACTCACTTTTATTTTATGGATTGGTTTAGTCAAACCTAATGTTGACAGCTGTGTTACGTATAATGTTATTGGTGTTATGTCTAGGAGCAAGTTCATTTGCTTCGGCATCGACACATACAAACATTATGCATTTCACCTCGACCAGTCCTGTATATACGGATGTTCTTGAAGCACCAGTGCTTAACCCAAAGGTGGTTAATGCTACAAAGGTGACGATAGAGACTGCGAGTTATATTGATCGTGCTCTGCATCATGAGACGAATCAAACGCCGACACAAAAACATCCAATGGATCGCTATGTAAGTAATAATGGTTTACCCGTTTCTTTTTATAACACGCGATTAGTATGGAATTTTCCATCACCAACCAATCTTAAATTGCCACCTCATAGTGGTAAGCATCATCGTGTTGAAGTGATTAATTTACAAAATATGATTAATACTTCGACACGATCGTTGAATAGTTTTTATCATAGTGCTGATGAAATTGCGCCGACATTTGAATTAGCCTTTGAATTCCCCTTACTCCCTATACCTATGCTTGCCATTGGGTATGCCGAGCCCCTCAGCCCACAAAGTGATTGGATTTTAAATATAAAACCCTCATCATCACGCGTATCTGGCTGGAAAGACTCAAATTTACTCTATTCACATTACGGACATTCGTTCGTTACCGCATAAGACATTACGGGCACTTATGTCATTTATGGCATGGTGTGCTTTACTTAGTGATGTTGCTTTCATCGACACATAAAACGTTTTATTAATTTATGTATTAAATCTATCAATAGCTATTATTAATACTCAATATTATCGGCTGTGAATATGGTAATAACGGGTTGCTTTCTCAAATTCCATGAGAAAAGTTAATAATAATTATTGATGTGTTATCGGTCGCAACAATATGATTTGTTGCTAGAGATATGGCTTAAAATAATGAGAAAAAAGAATAATAAACAGATTCTGAATCATTACTCAGCATGGAAATATGTTGTGTTAATTGTGACGGTCTCGATTATGTTGCTTAGTGCTATTCCAACATGGTATGGCGAAAATGCAGCAGTACAAATCAGTGCGAAAGGCGGCGCAATGCCAACACCTTTTGAGATTCAACGTGTTCTAAAAGAAAAAGGCATTGAAGCCAAAACTATTGAACAGCAGCCAACTCGTACGATTGTGGTGGTTAATTCAACCAAAGAACAAACTAATACTAAAGAAGCGTTAAACAGCATTATTCATAATGAAGACCGTTTAACGTTAGCATTAGAACCTGCGGCACCAAAATGGCTATTAGGCCTAGGTTTTGAGCCTATTAAGTTAGGTCTTGATTTACGTGGTGGTGTTCAGTTCTTACTTGATGTCGATATGAAAGAAGTTTACAAGCAGCATGCACAGCAGCTGACTGACGATCTTCGTAGTGATTTCCGTAAGCAAGATATTCGTGCTGCACGTTCAGAAATGACCACTAACAACCAAGTTATTGTGCGTCTGCCAACTGAAGAAGCAAATGATAAGATTCGTACATACCTTCGTACCCAATACCCACAATGGCAAGCGAAGAATGGCGAAGGCAATAATTTAGTATTGTCTATGCGTGAAGATGAGCAAACTAACCTGCGTAACCTAACCGTACAGCAGAACTTGCAAACGATGCGTGGCCGTATTGAGCAGCTTGGTATTACTGAAGCGTCTGTACAACGTCAAGGTGAAAACCGTATTCGTATCGAGCTTCCTGGTGTTCAAGATCCAGCTGCTGCGAAAAATGTTATCGGTGCAACGGCAAGTTTGGCTTTCTATGCTGTTAAGCAAGAGGGCACTGGTAGCACCATGATCATTGACGACAAAGATGGCCGTCCTGTACGTGTTAGCCGTAAGCCTGTATTAACGGGTGATCACATTATCGATGCTCGTGCGAGTATGGGTGAGATGGGTACGCCTGAGGTTAATATTACCTTAGACAGTGCTGGTGGTAGCATGATGTCAGACTTCTCTCGTAATAACGTAGGTCAGCCAATGGCGACTTCGTTTAGCGAATATACTCGTAACGCGAAAGGTCAAACAGTACAAACCAACAAGATCATCAGTGTTGCAACCATTCAAACTCAGTTAGGTAGTCGTTTCCGTATTACGGGTGCGGGTTCACTAGCTGATGCACAACAATTAGCATTACTACTACGTGCAGGTTCATTAACTGCACCAGTAACTATCGTTGAAGAGCGCACAATTGGTCCAACATTGGGTGCTGAAAATATTAAAAATGGTTTCGCAGCGTTAGCGCTAGGTTTAGGTGTGACATTAGTCTTTATGGCATTGTGGTACCGTCGTCTAGGTTGGGTTGCAAATATTGCGTTGATCACTAACATGATCATGCTATTTGGTTTACTTGCCTTGATTCCTGGTGCGGTATTAACACTGCCGGGTATTGCCGGTCTGGTATTAACAGTGGGTATGGCGGTAGATACCAACGTGCTTATTTTTGAACGTATTCGCGATATGGTTCGAGAAGGGCGCAGTTTTGCTCAAGCGATTGATCGTGGTTTCAGTAGTGCATTTGGTACTATTTTCGATGCCAACTTTACAACAATGATCACCGCAGTGGTTCTTTACTCTATTGGTAATGGTCCAATTCAAGGCTTTGCATTGACGTTAGGTCTAGGTCTTCTAACCAGTATGTTCACTGGTATATTTACTTCCCGCGCCATTATTAACTTGGTTTGGGGTCGTGATTCTCGTCGAGATGTAAGGGTTTAACGCAATGAAAAATTGGATTATTACAAACTTAACTAAATTGCGTTATATGACAGGTATTGTGTCAATTGCGCTAATGGTTATCTCGATCAGTTTCATCTGTATTCGTGGTCTAAACTGGGGTCTTGATTTTACTGGCGGTGTTGTTAGTGAAGTACAGATGAACAGCCAAATCACCAGCAGTGAAATTGAACCACTGATGGATGCGGGCTTTAAGCAAGATGTTGTAGTAATAGCCGCTGATGAACCTGGCCGTTGGATTCTACGTTATGCTGTTCCACCAAAAGGTGTAACGTACCCAGACATCACGCAAGTACTTGATCCGCTACATGCACAAGTACAAGTCTTAAATACCAGTATTGTTGGTCCGCAAGTGGGTGCTGAAATGGCATCTCAAGGTGGTTTAGCATTACTTGTAACAATGCTTTGTATTCTAGGTTATCTAAGCTACCGTTTTGAATGGCGTCTTGCTGCGGGTGCATTACTTGCCCTAATGCACGATGTTATTTTAGCTGTTGGTTTCTTTGCTATGACGCAAATGGAATTTAACTTAACCGTACTAGCCGCTATCTTAGCTATCTTGGGTTATTCATTGAATGACTCGATTGTTATTGCCGACCGTATTCGTGAACTTCTGATTGCGAAACCAAAGCAAGACATTGAAGCAACCAACAACGAAGCGATTATTGCAACGTTCTCACGTACGATGGTGACATCAGGTACAACGTTGATGACGATCAGCTCATTATGGTTATTGGGTGGTGCGTCGCTACAGGGCTTCTCAATTGCGATGTTTATTGGTGTGTTAACCGGTACATGGTCATCAATTTCAGTAGGTACATTACTTCCTGAATTTGTAGGTTTAAAACCTGAACACTACCTACCAAAACCTGAGTCACAAGATCCTTAATCGTTAACGATATTTTATTAACGATAAGTAATAAGCCAGCCGTCAGCAGTAATGTTGGCGGTTTTTTTTGCATTAGCTCAAAGAGATGGGTTTATTTTCAGTGATAAATATAATTTATTGCTACACTGAGAAGAGTTAAATAAGCATGGTAAAGGAGATAACATGCAACCTAAAATAATAGCTATTTGTAGCATGGCACTATTCGTTGTTGGCTGTACACATACTGATGACGGTGAAATGCGATTTTTACCCGACGAATATATAAGTGACGTTAAGTACAACAGCATTTATCACTATGGCTATAATCAAGGCTGTGAGTCGGCTCTTGCTAAGGCAAACGTTGCTGGATATAGCCACATTCAAGACATGACGTTAGAGAATAGATCGAAGCAGTTTACTGATGGCTGGCAGCAGGGATATTCTGCTTGTGAAGCAGGAAAAGAAATCATGCTATATAATTTATCGAAAACACAGTAAAGCTTTCGATGCACGTCACTTTTTTATAAATTAAGATTTGTTTTATAACTAAATAATGTTTATTATAACCAACAAGAAGCATATGCATTGTTGGTTTTAATTACGTTTAGTAATTAGACATTTCATAATGAAAGAAATTAAAAAAACAGACCATATGATCTGTTTTTATTATAAATGCAAACTAGCCTAAGTTTTCATTATTATTTTAATTTTTTATGCTGCAAGAGACGTTACTTTTTGATTATTAAACCCAATATGAGTCACAACATTAATTTCTGGCAATAATAAATAGTTGTCTAAATTATTATTGTTTAATTCAACGACAATTTGTAAATGGTATTCAGTAATCTCCTTAAGGTATGAATAACAATTTATAGTATTACTACACTTTAATTGTTTATAGCATCCTTCTTTTTCGTATACCCAAGCATTATATGTGCACTTATCACGTTCTATTTGTGCGATAAATTCCGCAATATTTTTCATACTTAATCCCTTAATGAACCAATCTATGCTATAGACATCATTAGTATGCAGTAAAGTAACCAAACTAAAACTACATATTGATAGTTAATATAGATAATGTGATGTAGATAAGTGTTTTGAAGTAATAATGATGCTTGCAAACAACTTCTATTAAAATAATTTAAGATTAAATGAATATAATCTTAGGTATACTTATTAATGTTTTTTAAGTATTTTATAAAATTCAAAATAATATAATTTATAGGATTGAAATGGCAGAGTTACAAACACGTTGTTATTGGGCAAATCATTCAAATATAGAAAGCCAATATCATGATGAAGAATGGGGGAAAGTGCATAAAGATGACCGCTATTTATTTGAGTTTTTAACATTGGAAGGCGCTCAAGCTGGGCTTAATTGGTATACTATTTTAAAAAAACGCGCGAGTTATAATGAAGCTTTTGAGAATTATGATATTGATAAGCTTGCTGCCTATAGCGATCAAGAAATTGAATCACGCATAACTATAATTATAGAGAGTTATGATGTTGTTCGGCACCGCAGTAAGTTACGCTCGGTGTTTACAAATGCACGTGCTGCACAAGCCTTACAACGTCAGTACGGCAATTTAGCAACGCCACTCTGGCAGTTTGTTCATAATGAGCCTCAAATCAACCAGTGGTTATCACAAGATCAGGTTCCCACGACGACCGCAACCTCACAGGCACTGAGTCAATTTCTAAAGCAGCATGGATTTAAATTTATTGGCAATATAACTTGTTATGCTTTTATGCAAGCGGTGGGAATGGTGAATGATCATACAATTGATTGTCATTGTTATCATGGTATTTCAAATGACACAATAAAGTCGCTATAAATATAAAAAAGATCACATTTAATGGGCTAAATTCGTTATCATAATCGAATCCATTCTTCCTTTTTTATGGGGCGTTATGTCTACAACGGCAGTGAAGTTAATTCAGAAAGTTACCTGGGTCGGATCTATTGCAAACATTGCTTTAGCATTTATAAAAATTACGATAGGTAAACTTACTGGCAGTCAGGCACTTATTGCCGATGGTGTACACAGTTTCTCTGATTTAGTAACAGATACGGCAATTTTGATTGGCTCTCGTTACTGGACGGCACCAGCAGATAAAGAACACCCTTATGGTCATGGTCGGTTTGAAACGTTAACTAATATTTTTATAGGTGTTATTTTAGCGCTTGTGGGACTTGGTATTGGCTGGGATTCCTTGCATTCAATAAGTACTGAGTCACATTTACAGCCAGGAATATTAGCATTTAGTGCGGCTGTAGTGTCTATTGTTGTCAAAGAAGTACTGTATCGTTGGACTGTTATTCAAGCTAAAAAAATTAATAGTCGCGCTCTATATGCAAATGCTTGGCACCATCGTTCAGATGCATTGAGTTCATTGCCTGTTGCGATTGCTGTTATTGCTAATTACTTTTTCCCAACATTTCATTATTTAGATCAAATTGCGGCATTAATCGTTACAGCAATGATATTAAAAGCCTCGTTTGATATATTATGGCCTGCAATTTTAGAGTTGACTGAAGCTAAAGCAGATTCTGATATTGAAAAACAAATTCAAGCATATGCAGCTGAAGACAAAGATATTAAAGAAGTTCATGAGATAAGAAGTCGTCGTACAGGTAGTATTATTTTGTTAGATTTTCATTTACTGGTTGATCCTGAAATGACCGTTGATCGTGCACATAATATTACTGAGAACTTTAAAACACATTTATTAAATGAATTAGATGAAGTTGCCGATATTATTATTCATATTGAGCCATACAATTGTCAGGAGAGAAAGCTAAATCCGTGTTGTGATGATTGTGATCAGTTGAAGAAATAAAATCAGTAACAAGACCGTGATTAAAGCGGTCTTGTTCTTATTTTTCATGATAATAATTATATTAATTAATGGTATTTTGTAGCCAATAAGCAATATCCATTAATACGTCATTATATTGTGGATATTCTATAGCAAGGTTATCTATGGCCGTATTTATTGCTGTCGCATTATAAGGTAAATTAAGCAATCGTTGTTCTAGCAACTCCAATGGCATAAGCTCTAAACTGTCGGTGAAGAGTTTCACTTCTGTAATCACACCTTTATTTACATCAAGGTGCAATTCGATACCACCCCAAGTAAAACGTTCATCAATAGTATGTGTGAATTGGGGCGTATTACCAAAATTCCAATCCCAGCGACTAAATTTCGCGAAGGTTTCAGTAAAGCCCGTTAATTCTGGCACGGCTTGTGGTGAAATATGTTCAATTTTAGCCTGTTCATGATAGTAATCACAAAAGGTCTCAATAATAGCGTCACAAACCATTTGATGATCAATATTTGTGACAATTTGGTTGAGATTAGTGACTCGTGAACGAACGGAAGTGATCCCTTTTGCTGCTAGTTTCTTTTTATCGGGATTGAGGTAATTTGCTAGTCGGGTTAGATCAGCACTGAGCAGTAAGGTACCATGGTGAAAGCCTCTATCCATCGTCTCACGGTAGGCTGAACCTGAAAACTTACGTTCGCCTTCAGTATCCTCAACAACTAAATCATTACGGCCTGTGGCTTTACCGTGTATACCTAGTTTTTTTAATGCGGTCAGTACAATGTCGGTTGAAATCGTTTTATTGTAGTCGGGTTTACCAGCCATAAAAGTGAAGTTGGTATTACCAAGATCATGAAAAACAGCACCACCACCACTTTGACGACGAGCTAGCGTAATGCCATCTTGTTCCATTTTTAGAGTGTTACATTCTTTCCATGGATTTTGTGCTCGGCCAATCACAACGGTATTGTCATTACGCCATAAGAATAAGACTTGTTGATGGGGAGACATTGTACGGAAAATAGCATCTTCAACAGCAAGGTTGAACCATGGATTGGTTGAGTCTGAAATCAGCACTCTAATTTTTGAAGACATCACGCATACCTAACTAAATGTGGATGTCATGAATTTACCTTGTCATTTGAAAGAGGTAAAGCAGTCAATACAGAATAGGAAATTTTGTTGGCGAGGAATGTAAAAAAAACCAAATCACACTCATAAACTGGAACAAATGTGATTTGGTAAAATGATTTTAATTATGGTATGTCTAGAGAATCTTGTTGTTTTCTAGATTATGTAATGAGGATAGCATCACATTTTTGATATGCAAATACCGATAATTGCAAGGTAAGGTTACTATTTGTTGTGGCTTAACACTATAACTGTAACGGATAGGTGAGTTTTAATGGTGAATTTTGTAACGAGATGTGGAGTGAGGGTTGGGCGCGGTGTAAAAAAGAGTCGTCAGTAAGAGCATGGATAGATTACCATGCTACCTCTAATCTATTGGTACTATAAAAATATTATTAGGACTAGATTAGTTACTGATTGTTCGTTGTTTGTTCTGTTGGTGTCGATTGACTTGCTTGGTTAAAAACATCATAAGTGATGAAATAGCCAATCAATAAAATGAGGGGAATAAATTTTATCCACTTGTTCATGATGATACCCAGCCAAAAAATGTTCGGCTACCATACCAGTCTTCTTCTGTAGGTAAATAACCATTAATGAAAAGTTAGGTTTTAAGTTGTAAGCCTATGTAGCTTAGAATAGCTAAGGTTATGAAAGTGGTGTTTTTTTGCTTTTGTTCTTGAATAAATCGTAAATAAAGAAAAAGCCGACATCGCGGCTTTTTCAAATAAATGTTATGTATTATTAGCCTTAAAAACTAAAAATAAAGACGCATAACGGATTCTGCAACACAAGCAGGGCGACGGCAGCCTTCGATTTCAACAGTAATTTCTTGCACTATTTCTAAGCCACGTTTTATCGGTGTTACAGATTGAATTTTTGTTCTAGCACGAATATTTACGCCAGATTTAACGGGATAAGGGAATCGAACTTGGTTTAAGCCATAATTCACGGTCATTTTTGCAGATGGAAATTTTGGACTAGCAGGATCAACACTGTCTGTTAATACAGAGAGGAGTGAAAGCGTTAAAAAACCATGAGCAATGGTTGTTTTAAAAGGAGATTCTGCTGCTGCTTTTTCTGGATCTGTGTGGATCCATTGATGATCGTCTGTGACATTGGCAAAATTATTAATACGTAATTGATCAACGGTCAACCATTCGCCAACATGAATCTCTTCACCCAATGATGCAGTGAGTTCATTCATGACTTTGGTTGCTTCCGGATGCATTTCAATCTCAATGGGATCAGATACCGTTTCACCATTAGATATTGACACGAGGTTATGATCTTTTACCCAAGTTGCAAAGTGACTGCTGTTGGCTTTATTGAGAAATTCGATCCAGTAATCGCGAATTGATGGTGATAGCCAGTCTTTAAATTCAAACTGGTGATGTGATAACACTTCACGCTTACGTTTGATAAAATCGACTACTTTTACTTTCATAGAGCATAACCTTAGTTTGAAATGCCACGCTTTGGTTTGGGGCTGGGCATTGTAGCTATTATTTACAGTAGTACAACTGGTAATTGTTATAATAAATATTTATAAGACTCATCGGATGAGTTAATTTTAGGGATGTTGATGCTATTACGCAATAATTAAATGGCGTTTTTTTCGATTTTTATAAAACACTGAGCAGAATTACACCGATTCCAGTCCGACCTTAGTTTTGAGCATGATAAACCATAGGTCTTAACTGAGGCTGAAATTAATTAAATAGGCACAAGCTATAATAATAATACATGTCTTATATTCGTCATGGAGGAAGTGAATGATGGCACATGAAGCTAATTTTGATGGGTTAGTCGGACCGACGCATAATTATAGTGGTTTATCGACAGGTAATATTGCATCTTTGACCAATAGTCATCAAGTTTCAAATCCTAAAATGGCGGCTTTGCAAGGTTTAAAAAAAATGCGATTTCTCGCTAATTTAGGCTTGATACAGGGAGTGATAGCACCTCAGATGCGACCAGATATAAAGATGTTACGTCGATTAGGCTTTAGTGGCAGTGATCGTAGAGTATTACAACAAGCGGCACAACATGCACCTAAGCTATTAACCAGTTGTTATTCGGCATCAAGTATGTGGCCGCTAATGCAGCAACAGTATCGCCGTCAGCAGATACGCAAGATCAACGTATACATTTTACGCCCGCAAATCTAGCGAGTCATTTTCATCGGTCCATTGAACCGCAAACAACGGCACGTATTTTAGCTGCGATGTTCAATGACGATAATCATTTTTGCCATCATTCACCATTACCAACCTCGGCACAATTAGGTGATGAAGGTGCTGCTAACCACACTCGTTTCTGTGCTCAACATCAAGATCAAGGTGTAGAAATGTTTGTTTTTGGGCGTTATGGCTTTGATCATAGCCAACTATCCCCATCTTGTTATCCAGCAAGACAAACTTACGAAGCCAGTGCTGCTATTGCACGATTACATCAGCTAGATCCTCAGCAAGTTATTATGGTTCAACAAAATCCATTATTGATAGATCAAGGTGTATTTCATAATGATGTTATTGCGGTTGGAAATCAGCAAACCTTATTTTGTCATCAATATGCTTTTTTAAATCAAGCGGATGTCTATTTACAACTTCAACAAAAAATGGGTGGCAAATTAACAATTATTGAAGTACCAGATAATAAGGTGAGTGTGAATGATGCGATAAGTAGTTACTTGTTTAATTCGCAATTAGTTACTTTACCTAATGGTGATATTAGTTTGATTTTACCGCAGCAATGTCGAGATAACCCTCATGTATGGCAGTATATTCAACAGTTATTACAAGTAAAACAAGGAATTAATCGGGTTGATTTATTTGATTTGAATCAGAGTATGCAAAATGGTGGTGGGCCTGCGTGTTTACGGCTAAGAGTCGTATTAACGGAAGCCGAACATCAAGCAATGAACCCTGCGGTCTTAGTAACTGATAGCTTGTTTAGACGTTTACAACAATGGATCGATTTACATTATCGGGATCGTTTAGTTGAAAATGACTTCACCGATCCTGCATTATTGTTAGCATCGCAAACGGCATTAGATGAATTGACCCATATTTTAAAATTGGGCTCGGTGTATGATTTTCAACGAGTATAAGCCGCAGCGTCATTTAGATGCTGCGGCTTATAAATAGAGCTAACACATCATTTTTTATTAAAAATAGTTGAGGCGAAATTTTTAAGATTATTGATATCCATTAAATCATCAATACTATTAATTTCTCCTGTGGGTTGAACAAGTAAAGTATGGTCAATATCACCACCAGGGCTGGCTTGATCTATCATAGTCGGCAATGCATCTTGTAGGCCAATAATGAGATCTGGCTCTTCCATATGCAGTTGTGAGGCTAATGTAGTCAGCTTTTGTGCACCAAAGAGGGTGGTAATATTGGCAGCTGAAAGAGTAGCATTCATATCGTTACTTAGCCAAGAGTTAGCGATATGGGATAAATTTGATTGATGAAGGGTTTTGATAAAAGCTTGAAGATCAACGTGTTGACCTTGTTCATTCCCTCCTAGTAAAGATGATAATGCAGCGAAAATACTGTTTTCATCGGTAGATTGAGTATTTGCACGTGATTGATTAAAAAATTGTGCCCCAAGACGAATAATTTCTACCATATTCATAATTAAGATCCTTTGCTCGATAAGATTATTATGCGGTTACTAAAAATCGTGATATATAAATGCCACGCACAAGATCTAATAAGCTCATATGATGTTCCTTATTAAATGTATTAATAAGCATGTTATTAATAATAATACAAAAATAAGATTAAATATTCAGCATTTTATGACATTTTAATGTGAAAATAAGCCATGTTGTGATGATAAGCATTCCTGCTTAAATGTGATCAGGGTGACAAAATTATTTTGGAAATAATGACCACAATGTGCAGCAATGCTTGACCTGTTTTAGAGCAAACAGAGATAATGGCGTTCATTAATCAATGAGTGGAAGAGTCACTCGTCGTAACGAATAATTGATGGAGTTTCAATGGCAAAGCTAAGCCTACAAGAGCAAATGCTAAAAGCAGGTCTTATCGATAAGAAAAAGCTAAAAAAAGCCGGTAAGACAACAAAGAAATCACGCACACAAGCGAAAGAAGCAAAGGCTGCTGTTGAGGAAAACCGTGTATCTCAATTAGAGAAAGACAAAGCACTCAATCGTCAGCGAGATGAAGATGCGCAACAGAAAGCATTTTTAGCACAAGTTAAGCAACTAATCGAAATGAACCGTTTAGATCGTAATAACGGTGATATTGGTTATAACTTTACCGATGGTACGACGGTGAAGAAAATTTATGTTGATACTCTAATACAAAAGCAGCTTGTTAATGGCCGCCTTGCGATTGCCCGTTATCTTGATGGCTATGAAGTTATTCCTGCCGCTGTTGCCGATAAGATTGCATTACGTGACCAAGAATCAATTGTGCTTAATAATGTGGTTGATGACAGTATTGTCGATGAAGATGACCCATATGCAGATTTTGTTATTCCAGATGATTTGATGTGGTAAAACTGTAATTTGAAAAAAGCCTCGATTGAGGCTTTTTTTATATTCAAAATATTTGGCGGAGAGACGTTTTAGGTATTACTGTTTTAATATGATGCATAATTAGTACGAATATACTCAAATAAAAGTAATCGTTTGCTCACTAAATGTTGCCTCAAGGCTGTTGTAATTGAAGCCAATAGAGCATATTTTAATGAGAGTATTTATCATTTACATTGCTTAAACGATGATAATGATAAATAGATGTACGATGATAGTGTCTGTAAACACCCTCATGGTCAGTCATTATCATAGCATTGTTATGATGATAAACGTACTAGGATAACAATAATGAATAATGAAATAACACGTTGGCTGCAACGTGACTCTGACCCTAAATTACGTCAAGAATTACAACAATTAGTTGCAGATAATGCGACAGAAGAATTAGCCGATCGCTTCAATGGTCGTTTAGAGTTTGGTACTGCAGGTTTACGAGGTGTTGTTGGTGCAGGCCCTAATCGCATGAATCGATTAGTTATTCAAGAAACAGCGACAGGTCTTGGTCAATATTTACTTCGTACTGATAGCAACGCTGCTCATAAAGGGGTAGTGATTGGTTATGATGGGCGCCCTGATTCACGCCAATTTGCTCACGATACGGCAGCAGTATTAGTTGCACAAGGCATTAAGGTTTATCTTACTATCAAAGTAGCGGCAACCCCAATTGTGGCTTTTGGCGTTAAGCATTTACACACCGCCGCCGCTGTTGTGGTGACTGCTAGTCATAATCCACCAGCTTATAATGGCTTTAAAGTGTATTGGAATAACGGCGCACAAATTATTCCACCTCATGATGCCAGTATTGCTGCTGAAATAGATAAAGCTACCCAATCTGATTTACATCTCATGGATTTAGCAGAGGCGGAAGCAAAAGGGTTATTAGTGTGGCTTGATGATGCTTATTATCAAGATTATCGACAAGCTATAAACGCAACACCATTATTAAATAATCATCATAATCCACAAGCGATAAACTTAGCTTATACGGCTATGCATGGTGTTGGCGCTGAGATGGCTGAAACCTTATTAGCAGATGCTGGTTTTACTCATGTTTATAGTGTTGCAGCTCAGCGAGAGCCCGACGGCGCTTTCCCGACGGTTAAATTTCCAAATCCAGAAGAGCCTGGCGCTATGGATCTTGTTATTGCAGAAGCCAAACAGCATGGTGCTATCTTAGCATGTGCAAATGATCCAGATGCTGATCGTTTCGCCGTTGCTGCTCGCCGTACTGATGGTGAATATCAGATGCTAACAGGGGATCAAGTAGGTACATTATTTGGTTATTATTTACTTAACCATGTTCAACCATCTGCGAGCCTAGTTGGTAATACGATTGTTTCGTCAACCTTATTAGGTAAAATAGCCACGGCGCTTGGAGCACAATATTACCAAACATTAACGGGCTTTAAATGGCTAACCAATGTTGCAATGGAGCGTCAAACTGACACTCATCAATTCTTATTTGCTTACGAAGAAGCCTTAGGTTATACCATTGGCTCAACAGTATGGGATAAAGATGGCTTGTCTGCATTAGTCGCATTTGCACAATTAACAGCGGAATTAACTGCAAAAGGGCAAACGGTTTGGGATCAATTAGAAGCTATTTATCGTGAATACGGTTTATATATTAATGCTCAACGGAGTATTGCTCTTGATCCAACCGCGGCTCCAATTGGTGATTCATTACGCGCTATGCCACCACAAGCGATTGCAGGATTAGCAATTCATAGTACGGAAGATTTTAAAACATCATTACGTACATTTGCAGATGGTTCTGTAGAAGCAATTAATTTACCGATCAGTGATGTATTGATTTATCATTTAGAAGATGGTGCACGTGTTGTTGTGCGTCCTTCTGGCACTGAGCCTAAATTGAAATGTTACTATGAAGTGGTTGAACCAATGAGCCAAGAAGAAACATTTGAACATGCTCAATTACGCGCACAAGAAACAATGGATCGATTAATTGCTCAACATCAAGCATCGTTGTAATTCAGCTGTCACAATGTGGTAAAGCTGAACTCTGGTCGATTTTCAGTGTATAATCGCATGAGTTTTAATTTGTTTTAGATAACCAAGGGTTTACCATGCACGATCTTAATATATCGTTACCTGATGATTATGAAAAAGAGCCAGAATTGCCGATTCCATCGATTGATGATCAAAAGAAAATTGTGGCAGAGCTTAAGCGTTTAGAAGAAGCGGGTGAATTAACGCCTGAAATCTTACACGCATTCATGACAGGTGAACGTTTACCTGAATAAGATCATGTGATCTTGGCGTAATAAAAAGCCTCTTACTGCCTCAATCATTAATGAAGAGCAGTGAGAGGCTTTTTTATGGCAGCTTAATGTAGAATTTAAAAGCGCGCTGTGATAACCCCAATTATCATTACGCGCTTGTAAATTAATTGTTTGTTACTGAATCTAAACGGTAATCAACAATATTAAACTTACGTGCAACGATAGGTAATCGTGCCATTATTGTTGTCATAACTAAAATCAATAATGTTGGTAATAACCAACTAGCATGCGCTTGGTATAGTGGTAATGCTTCGTTAAAGAATTGGTTAAGATCTGCTGGCATTTTGCCTAAAATACTAATGGCATCAACAGAGCCAAAGATCATTGCAGTGACTAATACCGAAGTATGCGTCAACGTTGAAACATTCACGGCTGATGCTGTTAATGATGCTAAAACTAAGGCTATGGCAATCGGACATAGAACCAAGATAGCAGGTAAGCTGACTTTCAAAATATCATTAAGACCGAAGTTAGCAATAATACCGGTTAATACCACTATAATTGTTGCAGTAAACCCAAACGAAGCCTTGAAGGTTTGCTGATAATATTCAGCACAAGCAGTGGTTAAGCCAACGGTAGTGGTTAAACATGCCATGATAATGATCGCAGCTAATATCCATTGTCCATAGGCGCCAAACTCACCTGCAACATAACGGGTTAAGATCACACTGCCGTTCATACCGTGGGTTGCAATTGAGGTTGATGTTGCACCAACATACCCCATCGCAATATAACAACCACCCATAAGAACAAAATAGATCATCGCAACTTTAAACGAGATATTTGCAATGCCTTTTTGTGAAACAACACCTTTTTCTTTAATCGCCTGAATGATAACCCAACCAAAACCAACGGCTGCGATAGCATCCATAGTCATGTAACCTTGGATTAAACCACTGGTAACAGCGCTATGTTGATAATCCCCATAAGGTGCAGCTGGTACGCCTAGTGGTGAAAAGAATGCGGCAAGTCCTAAACCCGCTAAAAGTAAAATCAGTGCTGGTGTCATTACTTTACCAATGTAACTGACTAAGTTGCCGGGCTTAAACGCTAAAATTAAGGTTAAAGCTGAAAAGACGATAGAGAACGCAACGAGATGATCGGCTTTGAAAAAAGGTTTTAATCCCATTTCATAAGCAACGGTAACGGCACGTGGCATACCAAATGCTGGGCCAATTGCAGTAAACAAGAGTACCCAAAATGTTGTTCCTAACCATTTAGGTAATGCTTTAGTCAGGTTTTTAGTACTACCAATGCGGCCAAGCACGATAATAGTAAAAGCGGGTAAACCCACCGCGGTGACTAAGAAGCCGCTCATAGCTGACGTTAATGATGTACCTGCATCTAAGCCCATCGCCGGAGGGAAGATTAGATTACCAGCGCCTAGAAAAAGGGCGAAGGTCATGAGACCGATAGCGAGTAAGTCTTGTGTTTTCAAATGTTATACCTGCATTGTAGTAAATATTGAATAGTAACTAATAGCTTAAAAGTATTATATTGCTGTTACTTCGTTAATAAGGGTTCCGCAGGTTTGCTGAAAGAAGATATGAAGAGTTGAAACTATCTCCCATCAGCATGGCTGACGGAAGCTTGCCCGCCAGCCTAGCGAATAATCACTAGGATAAAAGCGGAAATAATTCGTGATGTTTTTTTTATCGTTATAGAAGCAACACCAACCCAAGCGTTAGCCGCTATCGTTGATGTTAAGTATCTTTGTTTTCTATATTCAAATCGTATTGAATGCATAAGTTAACAACTTCTATTAATAAATAAGTGAATTACGAGTTAAAAATATAAAGAAAACTTAGTGTTGTAAATAACTTTCTTTAATTTTTTTTGGATTATTATAATGCTATAAGGATAATATTCTTTCTTATCATATGGTTATGTTGTTTCGGGGTTGTTTTTTTTGGGGGGTGATATCGATTGCTTTTATTGTTAGTTATCGTTGTTTTTTATTTAATATATAAATGCTAGGGCTAGTAATTTACTAGCCCTCTTAATGATAATTTGTGGTTACAGTTTAGTTTATTGCAACCTTATCAGGACTTTTGTACTCGCGTGAACATAATTTACTGATAAGAATAGTGATGGCAACAGGGGCGAGCCAAGAAGCATGTGAGCTAAATAACGGTAACCAATGTTCAGCAAATGATACGATGTTAGCTGGTAGCTTACCTAAAATATTTAACGCATCAATGCTGCCAAATAATGTTGCAACAATAACGACGATTGTTTGGCTAATCGAGATTTGACGCTGTTCTGGTGTTGAATGATTACCAATAAAGAAAGTAGAAATAATCAACGAAATTGCAATTGGGCATAAAATTAAGATCGCCGGTAGACTTACTTGAATAATGGTTTCTAAACCTACGTTAGAGATAATGGCAGTGAGTACCATTATTACCGTTGCACTAAGTTTAAATGTTATACCGTAGGTGTTTTTATAATATTCACCATTAGCATTAGTTAAACCAACAGTCGTCGTTAAACATGCCATTAGAGTGATTGTTGCTAATAACAGTTGACCTAATGTTCCAAACTCACCAGCAGCATAGCGGGTAAGAATTTCGCCACCATTGGTTGCTTGCGGTGCAATATCAGAAGAGGTTGCGCCTAAATATCCCATTGCAAGATAGCAAAGTGACATAAGAAATGCGTAAATAAGGGCGATGCGAAGAGTGTAGTAAGAAATGGCTTTGTCGCATTTCACTCCTGTATTACGAATTGTTTGAATGATAACCCAACCAAAAGCAACCGCAGCGATAGCATCTAATGTCATGTAACCCTGAATAAGTCCATTCACAGTAGGAGCTTGACGGTAAGTTTCAGTGGCGGTTGTCGGTGAGCCTAATGGATTTATTACTGCTGAAATGGCCAGTAGTGCTAGCATTGCAATCAGTGCAGGGGTCATTACCTTACCAATATAATCAACAAGTTTACCAGGCTTGAGAGCTAGTGCTAATGTAAGAGCACAAAAAACAGCAGAGAAAACCATTAATCCATTACCAGAATAAAACGGTTTTATTCCCATTTCATAGGCAACGGTCACAGCACGAGGCAATACAAAAGCAGGCCCAAGTGTTGTTAATACTAAAAACCAAAACGAGCGATCCATCCATTTGGGTAATGCCGCCGTTAATTTGTCAGCAGAAGATAAACGACCAAGAACGACAAGTGTTAATGCGGGTAAACCAACAGCAGTTAGTAGAAACCCAGCAATAGCAATGAGCCAGTTTTCACCCGCTTGCTGTGCCATAAGGGGAGGGAATATTAAGTTACCAGCACCGAGAAATAATGCAAAGGTCATAAAACCGATGGCTGCAAGTTCTTTTCTTTTCAAATGACATACCTTAATTCAAATAAAACAATCTGAGTCAGTATGCTGGAAGAGATAATTTAGAAGTGAAATTCATATCCGCCAGCGTTACTGACGAATAAGTTAACCGTCAGCGTCAGAGAATGACGACGACGACAGAGTTTAGCGCACAAGCAATCTGTAAGGTTGCTGTGGTTGTAGCATCCTGATTGTTGTTAATGTTCTGAGACATAGCTTATACGCTCTAAATAAAATGAGGTTTAAACTTAATCGGTATTGGCACACTTGTAAAGCGTGATGAGAAAATAAACGGTACTTTTTTTACCTTCACTGACCAGATGCCATATAAACAACTGAATTACTGTCATTATGAAATAGCATCTGGTCACTTATAAAGGTGGATCTTTATTGTTGGTTTAATAGCAGTACTTGTAATTCAGTAAGTGAAGATACGGTGTAGGTTGGGTAAATACCTTCTGGTTGTGATTTTTGTTCACTATTAAGCCAACAAGTATCCATTCCGGCGTTGATTCCACCTAAAATATCTGATTGCGGGTTATCACCAACCATTAGAATATTTTGACGTTGCGTCATGTTCATTTTCTGACAAGCATAATCAAAAATTTGAATATCAGGTTTTGCGACACCTACTTGTTCTGAGATAACTAGCACATCAAAAAAATCTTTAAACTCGGTGCGTTGTAATCGAATTTCTTGTAATGCAGTAAAACCGTTGGTGATAATACCCAATTTCGCATGTGGCTTTAATGCCTCTAGAAGTGACTTGGCTCCGGTTAATGGTGTACAAATATCAGCCATTGCCATTAAGAAATCATGATTAAGCTGTTCTGTTGATAGAGAAAGGGTTGCTGCCCATGATTTAAAACGAATATTTTGCAATTCCGTTGCTGATATTTTTCCGTTTTGATAATCAACCCATAATGGGCGGTTAATGGTTTCATAATGTTCAAAATCAGCGTGAGTGAACGTGACATTATGGCGAGAAAACATCAGTTGAAGGCCGTGAAATGCATCAAAGTGAAACAAAGTTTCATCAGCATCAAATAAAATCCATTGGTACTTCATTAAATGTCACTCTCTATATTTATTGAATAAAAAATGTGCGTCATTAACGCTTATTGAACAGGCTGTAGTTTACTTGAAACACGAAACTATAAGCCAGTAAATCGCTATTAATAAGTCTATAAATGATGATGAATAAGTTTGATCTATGATTTTTTTCTATTGATATGAAATTTTTATTGAACTCAATAGTGTGATATATGTCTATTTGTACCATAATCACATCATCTCTTTAAGAGTGAAGAATTAGCCAATTGAGGAAAGAAAATGGGCATTATATCTTGGATTATTTTAGGTTTAATTGCTGGTGCATTAGCGAAATGGTTAATGCCAGGTGAAGATGGTGGCGGTTGGATTGTAACAATGGCACTGGGTATTGGTGGTGCTTTTGTGGGTGGTTTTGTTGGTCAGTTTATCGGACTTGGTCACGCAACAGGCGTAAATATTGGTAGTATCATTACTGCCACATTGGGCGCTTTCATTCTATTATTTGTTTATAATCGATTTATTCGTTAATAATCAATATATTGTTGCAATTATTAATTAAAAAATAAGCGGGTCGTTTCGTACGATTCGCTTTTTTTATGCTTCATATTTCCCTGCTGACGAATATTGTCCTAGAAGCCCCTTTTTTATTTGTAGAATGATATTTTTATATAAATATTATCTCTGTTTGCTTTTGTATTTTTAGCTTTAAAACGCGATTTTATTTGAATCTTGTGGCTAAAAATAGATGTTATTTCACTTGTTTGTTGCATAAATGTTAGCTATTGAGCCTAAAGATATGATTTTTTTTCGCTAAACTAAAAAAGATCGATCACACTGTGTTCTGGTTATTAATGAGAAATATCATTACTGATCGTTATAAAAACAGTTGAAATTATAAAAACTGAAATGGCAATTAGCTATTAATCATAACGTGGAGCACAAAATGGAAAAGGGATTTAATAAAACCAAAGTTGCGAGCATTATTGCGGGTTTCTTATTGGCAAGCACTGCGGCTCAAGTGCAGGCTGCCCCTAGTCATAATAAAAACGTGATTGGTTATTTAACGCAATGGGAAGCATGGAAAGGCACTAATGCTGGTTTTTCAGTAAAAGGTGAAGCGACCCATTTAAACGTAGATATGGATATCTATTCTATTCTTAACTTCTCATTTTTTGGGGTCGCTAAAGACGGAACTTTACACAGTGGTGATTTACGTAATAAGCAAATTTATAAGCCAGGTAGTGTCCAAGAGCCGGGACCATTATTACATCCTGATGTGTATTCCAGCTGGGATTTCCATATTTTGTGGGGTGAGTTGGAATATATTCATCAATACCCTGTTGATGAACCATGGGATGCGGAGAATTTAGCGAAAGTTAAAGCACAAGGTTTTGTTAAAAGTGGCCAAGGGTGGCTTCATACTCCAACGGGTATTGAAGGTAATATGCCTATTCCTCTAAAAAAAGAAGGTGGCGCACCAGGTTTGATTGATCTTGCTAATCAGAAAGGTGTTAAGGTTATGGCATCACTCGGTGGTTGGAGTATGTCTAAGCACTTCCCTGAAATGGCTGCCGATCCTGTTAAAAAAGCCCGTTTCCTGAAAGATCTCGATAAGTTAATGGCATTAGGTTTCCACGGTATTGATATTGATTGGGAATATCCAGGGTTTGGCGGAATGAACTTTGCAGGCGATCCTACTGATTTTGCTAATTTCGAACAGCTAATGGAAGATATTCGTAAACGTATTGGTCCTGATAAATTATTGACTGCCGCATTCTCAGCATCTACCGCTAAACTTGAAGGTTTTAATTGGCCTCGTTTGGTTAAATCAATGGATTATTTTAACATGATGACGTATGACCTTAACGGAGCATGGTCAAATGTTACTGGTCATAATGCGCCATTGTATCCATATCCAGAAGAAGAATATGCAGGATTAGATTTAGAAACTCTCCGTATTTGGATGGCAGAGCAAGGCATTCCATCAGAAAAAATTAATTTTGGTGCTGCGTTTTATGGTCGTGGCGTTCAGACCACAGAAGCTGAAGCTTATTTAGGCGCACCAACGGATAAGCGTATTTATAATATGTCTGTTGATGGTCCATTACTCAGTGCCGTTGATGTTGATAACTGGAAAGAATTTGAAGGTTCACCAAACTATAATTATATAGTTAAAACGTCAGGCTGGGAGCATAAGTGGGATGCAAATGCCGAAGTCCCTTATGCTGTGAAAGGTAAATATTTCTTAAGTTATGATGATGTTCCATCTATTAAGAAAAAAGCACAGTACATTGTAGATAATGACCTAGGTGGCGTAATTGTATGGCAAGTACACGGTGATATTCAATGTGAAGGCACATTTATTAATCATGGAACTAAGTTAAAAGAATGTACGAAGCTTAGTTCTCCATTAGCAGAAGCTATCGATGATGTTTTTAGTGCCAATACCACACCTAATGCAGCGCCTGAGTTAACTGTACCGAGTGCGCAAGCCGTAATGTCTGGCGAGACTATCAGCTTTAGTGTGTCAGCAACCGATACCGATGGTGATCGTCTAAGCTTTAGCTCGACAGAAGCGCAAGTGACTGATAACGGAGATGGTACTGCAACTGTGACTTATACGGCACCAAATACTGCGACTGATATCGTGACATCGGTAGTGGTTAAAGTGACCGATGGCCGTAAGAGTGCAACGCAATCTGTCGTTGTTAATGTGAAGGGGTCTGGTGTTGTTGAAAATACAGCGCCTGAATTAACGGCACCAGCAACGGTTGATGTTAAAAGTGGTCAGAGTGTCGTTATAACAGTAACCGCGACTGATGCTGACGGTGATACGCTTACTTATTCTGCATCAACCGGACAACTAGCTGTTACTGAAACTGGTGCAAAAATTACTGTTACTGCGCCAACTGTAACAACAGATACGACCGTTAATGTTGTGATTACGGTTTCTGATGGTGAAGCATCGACCCAACAAACGGTGGTTGTTAATGTGGCAGCGGATGGTGGTGCTGTTGGTGATACGTGGAATACCGACACTATTTATAACAGTGGTGATACCGTAGTCTATAACGGTGTTACTTATACTGCTCAATGGTGGACGAAAGGCGAAACCCCTGGAACATCCTCTGTATGGGTAGAAGAGGATACTGGCGAAGTTGGTGGGTGGTCAGCATCTAAAACGTATAGTGGTGGTGATGAAGTTATCTTTGAAGATAATAATTACCGCGCCAAATGGTGGACAAAAGGTGACAACCCCGGCAATGTAAATGGCCCTTGGGAGCGCATTTAACCCTATTTGTTAATGTAAATAAGAGATAATAAAAAACCCCGCATAGTTATTTATCATTATAATAACTAGCAGGGTTTTTCTTTATTTTATTGCTTGTATTACAAGCCGATGATTAGTGACATTGCTGTTGAAACAATTAACGCCCCAATCATCGGAATTGCGGTGCGTTTAACGAGTTCAAATGGTGACACATCAGCGACTCCGGCTACTGCGACAATTGCACCAGTGATAGGTGACATTGAACGAGCAATACCTGAAGCTAATTGCATTGGCATCAACATAACAACCGCGTTAATACCAACCTTATTTGCGATGTCAGGTACCATCGCTGCAAATGAGAAGAATGGTGCATTACCTGAACCCATTAAGATAGCGGCAAAAGTAATAATAATAACCATCAAAATAATCATTATTGCAGGAGACAATGAAGCATTAATCGCGAAATTAATTACAGTATCTAGTAATCCAATCACTTTCATACCATGTGCAAACACTTGACCGGCAATAACTAATGTTACAACGCGTGCAAATTGTTTACCCATGCTGTCGAAATAAACCAAGATATCTTTAAAGATAGGTTTTGCACCGTGACGAATACTTTCACACACCATTGCGACTGCAATTGAAATAAACATTGCAGTTACCACATCTATTTTTACTGATGCAATCGCCATTGGGCTGAAGATCATAATTAATGCTAAAGGAATAATTGGCAGTAATGCATACCATGCTGGTGGTGCAACGTGATCATCTTGTGTTTGAAGTTCTACTTCATCAGTAGCTATTGCGCGACGATCAAACCATTGTTGAACAAAGAAATGCAGCGTTGCAATAGTTATCATTGTGGCAATGGCAACAGGTAGCTGGTAGGTAATAAAATATTCTGTTACCGGAATATCAGCAGTACGCGCCGCTAAATTTACGTTACCTGAGGCCGGACCTAAATCTAGACAGGCGGCGGTTGCAATAACAGCGACGGCAGACATTTTACTCACGCCAAGGCGCACTAAAATAGGGTATAGAGTAACCATTAACAATAAGCCAAGGCCTGATGCACTTGGAATAAAAATATTAAGGATCTGGCCCATGATATAACCTAGAGCCATAACAAGATAAGGTGCTTTGAAGTAGCCTAATGGTTTAATGGCAATATTGACCAAAGCACGTGAAGCGCCAATATGATCCATATATTTAGCAAAACCGCCCACCGCCATGATAATAAGACCCAGTGTTCCCACTGTTTTGGCTGTGGTATTTTTTAGGAATGTAAAAATATCAAGCCATTGATTACCGCTTGAAATGTTTTCAGGTAGTGGTGTGCCAGTACTAAAAAGAATAGCCGCAGCCATCATTATAATACCGCCAAGCAGTAATGTTGTTTGTGGGTTGTACTTCTTGTAAATCAGTAAGCCTACAAGGAATATAACAATAAGGCTAAATAGTGTAACCATCATTTATCTCCATATTGGAAAGCATCCATTTAATATGGCGAAGAATAATAGAAGATTGAAAACGTTTTCACGATGGGAATTAATTCAAATCAGAAGCGAATTAATGTAATTATGATTGCGGTCAAATAAATAACATTATCAATACCAAGTGCATAAAATGAACAATACAAAAAATTATATTAATATTAACAATAATTAAACATTAAATAGTGAGTGACTAAATTTAGTCTTAACTTTCGTTATTCTTAGAAGGGATTTAAGATAAAGAGTTGGTGTTGTTGGTTATAATTACACGGTATATTTATGGTTGTATGTTATTTTATTTTTTACATTTAATATTCTATTTAGTGTGCTTTATTATGCCATTATCGTCTTTGGCAGCTAGTACACCCTCGGCAAGCTTGTCTCGTTGTTTTGTCTAATTGTGAACGTTGTACTCGGCAATAAGCATTTTTTAATGCTCTACGTGCTGCAAACCAGTCTTTGGGTTTTTCTAATATTAAATAGCCGTTAAATCGCTTAATTAATTGGGTACGGTTAGCATGAATAAATTGACTATCATAACCGATATCAAAGTAATCAAGTGCTTGTTCGATTGTAGAAAAGCTTTTGATGGTTGTTAGGATATTGGGTTTATTCATGTGGTGATGGGTTCTATTTAGGAGAGATAAACATAAGATAGCAATATTTTGTATGCTTGGTGTGGCATTTATTTTATACGCATTGCAGCAAAGAGTCATAAATAATGATCAAGCAAGTCATGGCAGATTATTACCGCCATGACTTTATTCTAATTGTACCTTATGCCGCTTGTGGTTGAAGGTAACCTAACCATGCGGTTTGGTAAAGTTGATGCGATTGTTGACGAAGTTGATTAATTTGCGCTATTTCAAACTCAGATAATGGGCGTTGTTGCTGCTGTGCTAAACGTTCGATATGTTGAATTTTTTCATATAGGTCGTGCTCTGGGCCATTTTTAATAGTTGAGATTTCATCTAAGTGAAGCTGAACTTCAGTAATAATTTGACTATGGGGTAAGCGAACTAGCACGTTTAAGTCACGGTAACCTGATGGGGTTGGGTTCTTAAAACGGTTCTTTACACTAACAATGGTCACTTCTTTTGCCAGTAGTTCATAAGCTTGTACTAGTGCTGGAATATTCTGAGCAACAATAGAGCCACGCGCAATATCGGTGATCTTAGCTGTTTCACCTTGCAATTCAGTTGCAATTTTTTGTTGTGAACGCTGTGCTGATTTAATCTGCGGAATAATAATATTAGTGGTTGATGCAAGGCTGATACTTTGTAGTAATGTTTGTAATTCTACTTGTGCGTCAGTTGATGCTAAATAAAGTGCATCAAAATCATTAAAAGGCTGGCGTAGATTATCATCTCGCCATGATTGAATGCTGTATAAGCCACTCAAGTCACGCTGGAAAGCTTTACGGCTCGCTTGTGTCTGGCGTGTTTGTGATTGGTCATGGGTATTAAAAGCGGGAGCGATCGCTGGTGCTGCCACAACGGTGCGGCTGAGCATACAAAAAAGAACAAAACTTGTACGTAAAACAGATTTTATGTTCATTAAACAACTCCTAAAAATATTGCAAAGGCAATATCAAAACATACAAAAACGGGTATAGCTAAAAAGAGGTATGTTAGTTGTAATGCGTGTCTGTTTACATGTTAGTAACTTTACCTTGAACAGAAGTTGAATACTGTGCTGATATTCATATTTTTGAATTATTTATTACAGTTTATTTACATTATTCATAATCATAGCGGGTTATTAGCAATCACACGGGTATTTTGTATATATCATGCGATTTTTGTCATAAATGATGTTATCAAATAGAGGTAAAATACGGCATAGTAACAAGATAACGATTAATCTTTGGTGTAATGCACCAAGTAGGTAAGTCGATTTTACCTAGTTATCATTTGGTTTGTATTCAATAAGTGTTGTACTTATATGGCGTATTTTTTAAGGGAAAAAAATGCAGGAAAATTTATTAATTGGTTTCGTTGTTATTTGGCTAGGTTTAACAGTAGGAAGTGTGATGTTATTCCAGCGCGGTAATGATGTAGCGAAAAAGCGCCGTTTATGGCCAATTTATACCGTGTTTAGTAATGTTGTGATTGGTGGCTTTATTATTTTTATGCAACCACCTACAGCATGGATGATTTCGATATTGATCCTGCTAGTACCTGTAACTTTACTTACTATCCGTTCAACAAAGTTTTGTGACGGTTGTGGCCAGGCAAGCCGTTCTCCCTTTTTTATGAAACCACCACAAACATGTAGTCATTGTAAAAAGCCATTATAAATTATATGACATCACCATAAAAACCACTGTAATAATATTAGCAGTGGTTTTTTATACGTCTTTTTTAAGGCTTAAGGGAAAGCACTCAAAATGAATACCGGTGGGACCTGAGATCATAAATTGACGAATATTCTGATGGTTATTCTTTTGTGGGTGTTTAATGACATCATCACGATAAAATGCACCAAAACAGGCTAACGTTTCAGATTTAGACAGGCAATGTAAATGTGCAAATGCAAATATTTTACATGATCCTTCATTTGTTCCTGCAAGATTAGTCATAGCATCATTGGTAGAACCATTGATAAATTGAGTTGGCTGGTAATGATAATTATCATTGATAGTGTTTATAACGTCTTGAAAATTAACTTTATTTGGTGTATTTCTGATTTCTTCAATGAGCGAGTCCATAATATTCCATTGGTGGGTAAATGTATAAAAAGAAGGCTAGCATCATGCTAGCCTTAATAGAAAAATTGCAGTTAGCGATGCTTATTCGCTAATGTTTTTAATTCGTAATCCAGTTCGTCTGGGTAGATAACCAGACCTTCTTGTTCTGGAATAGGGAAGACAACAAGGGCAAGTTCATCATCTTCTAAGCCGTGAGTCCAACGGCTATGCCATTTATTTAATGAAATAGCTTCTGCTTTACATGTTTCCCATTCCCCTGTTGCCCATGCTTCTGCAAATTCTTTATTTGGCCAAACAGGAACACAATCTTCATCATCAGTATTGAGCATAACGCATCCATGCTCATCGATAAGAATCCAGATTTCACGGTTAGCAACAACTTCTTTCACTAAGTGTTTGTAACGTTTTTCTGCATCAAAACTTTGAATTGTTTCAATCATTGCAGCATCTAGTGGGGTAGACATACTGTCGTCCTATTTTTTCACATTATTATTTTAAGTAAGGATAAAACAAAAGAGGAGTAACGTCTTGTGTTATCCTTGCTTTTTCTGCATTTGTAGGGTGTTAGCTTATTTGGTTAATGCCTAAATTGTTATATTTTCATGAGTGTTTAAATGTACAAATAAAACAATAAAGTACATTATATTCTGTTTTTGTTTTTTATTAAGATAAAAAAATCATATGAATAATTTTCCCATATATTTTCATTAATTGAATGAAATATAACAACTATATTAGTGTTTATATTATTAACAACTCAAACTTAGTATATTTTTATTGTTATTCTTAAGGTTGATACAATGCAAAATACACTGATCTTACCTATATTTTTTAATATAAATTGATCATGGCTATTTTCTAAAAAGGTGACTCTAATGGTAGCTATAAATGATAAAAAAAAGAGTAATGGACGTCTTGTTGCCATGGGGTGTACCTATGAACCTTGGATTGCACTATTAGAACAAGCCGGATGGAAAACACATTGTTGCTATGACCTACGAACAGCTGATGCGATATTAGAAGAATATAGCCCGTGTGTATGTATAGTTGATTTAAGTAATAATGACTTTAGTTTAAACAGTATTTCTCAACGAGCAAATAAAACCAAGCATGTGAAGTGGATCGCGATTATAAAGAAAGAGCAATTAAAGATTGATTCTATTTGCCAGTTTATAAATAATTTCTGTGTCGACTTCTTCTCTACACCGATACCGTCAAGCCAGTTATTAGATACTGCTGGGCATCAATTGGGAATGTTAGAAATTGAATCAACATCTTGGGTTGATACTAATCATCAATGTGAAGTAGGGCTATATGGTGAATCTAAATCGATTAAGCACTTGAGAGATATGGTAAAACGTGTTTCGATGACCGACGTTAATGTTTTGCTCAGTGGTGAACAAGGGGTTGGAAAAGAACTCATAGCAAAAACAATCCATAAGTTAAGTAAACGGCGCAATGATGATTTGACGATTATAAATTGTTCTTCATTATCTGATAGTGATCAACGAATGTGTTTTTTAGAGCCTCAGCAAAATATGGATGATAGTGGAATAATTAAGAGTGGTACTGTTTTATTAAATAGCGTAGAAGAATTGTCTACGTCATTACAGTTGAAATTACTTAATTATTTTCAACAGCCAGAAAATGAAAAATTAAATGATCAAGGGTGTTTGGATGTGCGTGTTATTACATCATCAAGTGTTGATTTAGAGCAAGCTGTAAAAAATAATACATTTAATAAAGAATTGTATTATCGATTGAATGTATTTCATGTCGCTGTCCCTACATTGAGAGAGCGTGGTGCAGATATTATTTTATTAGCTGAATATTATTTACAAAAATTTTCTAAAGAATATAGCACTAGAGCTATGCATTATAGTGAAGAAGCTAAGCAGTTATTATTGCGGTATAACTGGCCTGGTAATGTTCGTGAACTAATTAATCAAGTAAAACGGGTTTCATTATTAAATGACAGTAATGAAGTAAATCTTGAACATTTTGATTTACCTAAAAAAATAAACACTAAGCAGAGTTTACGAACCATAAAAGATGAAGCAGAAAAAGATGTTCTAGTGACCATGCTTGAAACTCATAAAGGGCAAGTTGCATCTGCTGCAAAAGATTTGGGTGTATCACGAGCCACAATGTATCGTCTTCTTAATAAGCATAATATTATTCCTGATGTACGTTATTATAATAGTGGTTATGCTGCTGAGTAGTTAATTGTTCTCTATTGGTGTAATCGATAACTCAAACAATAACGGACAATGATCACTGAGTGTAAATTGTGAAAGCTGCTGTTTATTATATTGGATTTGATGCTGGCTAAGCGCATTGATATTCGTTGTTGCAATAAGATGATCGATCAATTTGCGATAAGTACGATAGCGAGTTTTTTTGGTTGTTAATTTGATTGTACAATTAGCGTTAATAGATGCTGATAATAAATTAACCACAGCCGCATTACCTGTGATTTTATTGATAAATTGTCGGTTATCGGTGATCTGATGATTAATATCGCCAACAATAATAAACGGTTTTGATAGGCGTTGTTGAGTTTTAATCCATTGTTTAATTAAAATCAATTGTTGTGTGAGAGTCTTACATGCTTTGCTTTTTTGTTGGGTGAGTTGTTTTTCAGTAAAACAACCAGATTTCAGATGAAGGTTGAGTAGTATAACTGGTTGTTGATTAATCGTTATTTGAATGACACTGCCATAACGTAATTTGTTTCTAAATGGCATCGTTACACCCATAGCTATAGCTGGTGAACTTAATTGTGATAAATCAGCAATATCATCGACAATAATATTTCGTTTGATGGCAAACCCCGTATATTGATTGTTTTTTTTGAAGCTGTCTTGAGGATTGTTAATTCGTTCTGAAAGATAGATTTTATATTGCTGTTTATCAATAACACGATATAAAGCATCGGCACTATCAACTTCCTGGAAAGCAAGAATGTCAGGAGAATAAGTCGTAAATAATTGCTGTAATGCATTATAATCACCCGCCGATCGTGTAATGGGGGAGGTTGGCTTGAGTGATAGCCACTGCATATTCCAACTCATTATACTAAATGGTTGTGCGTAACTTTTATTTATACTAATAGAAAATATGAAGAAGAATAATGTTGCAAGAAAAAAATAAGGCATAGTCATTATTGTCGTTATGATGATTTAATAGTGACAATGCCTTAAACCTTTTCACAAATGTATTGCTGGCTATTTGTTAGTACAAGAATGCCGTTACTATCATATTTTCGTGTAATCATGCCACCACATATTTCATTTTTTTGTGCTGCAATACTGATTACGGCCGGCCTCTTTCGCGTTATAAAGATGATTATCCGCTTCATTAATGAATTGATTAGGTCGTTGGTTTATTTCCCATGTAGCAATGCCTTGGCTGACAGTAACATAATCATTAATATCAGAAGATGGATGTATGATCGCCAATGTTGCTAAATTTTGTTTAATGCGTTCAGCTACACGACGTGCGCCGTTTATATCTGTATTTGGCAACAACACTACAAACTCCTCACCCCCATAGCGCGATACTGTATCGTTATTTCTTAGTAAGCTGCGGCTGATTGTTGTTGCTACTGATTTTAAGCAGGCATCACCGTTAACGTGTCCTTGTGTGTCATTGAAGCGTTTAAAATAATCCACATCAATTAAAATAATTGAAAGTGGAATACGATGATGCTTTGCATTGATTATTTGCTTATCAATCGTAAAGTCAAAAAAACGCCGATTGTTAATTTTGGTTAATTGGTCTGTAAACGATAATTGCGCAAGTTGTTTCAGTAAACGCTGATTTTCGTGTTCTTGTTTAATACGGGTCGTAAACCACTTAAAGAGTAATTGTCGGCCTGATTCAATAATAATGATCGTAATAGCGAGTTTAGTAAACGCAAAAAGTAGATCAAACCTAGGATCCGCAATACTATACCAAGTTGTAAATACAAGGATTGGTAGTGTGGCGAGATAAACAGCCATGCGATAGGTATAAAAACTGAGCAGTACCACCAGAAATAATAGGTTGCCGACGATTTCAACAATAACATAGGCATGACCTAAGTTATTTAGGTTGATAATCGCTCCTCCCCACGTTGTTCCAAACAGTAACGCATAAATAGATGAAATTATTTTATAATGTTTAAGCGTTTTATTTTGTACAAAAAAAACTAACCCGAAGACAAAAAGTAGGCCTTGAATCCCAAAATTCACCGTTGTTAATAGTAAATTACTATTTTCTTTGTTAAAAAAATCAACCCAAATAACGATGGTTATTAACATTAATGTGATTAAAGAAATCTTAGATGCCCAGATAAAACCAAGACGTAGATTTTTATATATAGTGTCGTCAATGCGTGTATCTAGTGATGAGAAATACATTCAGTTAGATCCATAGTTGTTGTGCATGAGATAGTCTCAAGAATTGCTCGAAAGGCAAGTGATTTTTTTTTAATTTTTAGTAAATGTGATAATAAATTTATTGACAATGAGCTTTCTAAATAGGGTTACATTCAAATTTTTGTGACGAGTCATAACCATCGTTCAGAAGACAAACTGCTCGTTAATAAAATTGATCTTGATCAATGTTTCTTTGCGCTAGATCGCGCCTAATACCCTACATCTTGTTGCTGAACACAAATAGAACACTATATTTTGTGGTTACGTGACACTGTAATTTTCTGTGATTTTAGGAGCATTGTGTGAATCCTGTAGTAATAAAGCGTGATGGTTGCCGTGTGTCTTTCGATGTTTTACGCATTAAAGAAGCTGTTATTGGGGCAGCAAATTCCATCAGCGATTCAGAGTGTCATACAATGGATGAAGCCTATGCTACATCAGTCGCTGACGCGGTATTAAAGCAGTTCTCTGGTACTGATAACGTTGATATTCATGCTATTCAAGAGGCAGTAGAAACGCAACTTATGGCAGGTCCACACAAGGTTGTTGCTCGTGCTTATATCGAATATCGCCATGATCGAGATATCTCTCGTGAGAAGAAAAGTCGTTTAAATAACGAGATCCGTGGCTTAATCGAGCAAAGTAATGCTTCTTTGTTAAATGAAAATGCCAACAAAGACAGTAAAGTTATTCCAACCCAGCGTGATTTACTTGCAGGCATTGTTGCTAAGCATTATGCAACTCAACATTTGTTACCTCGTGATATTGTCAAAGCACATGAAAATGGTGAAATTCACTATCACGATTTAGACTACTCACCATTTTTCCCAATGTTTAACTGTATGCTAATTGATCTTAATGGCATGTTGAGTGATGGCTTTAAGATGGGTAATGCTGAGATTGATACTCCTAAGTCAATTTCTACAGCAACAGCAGTTACAGCACAAATCATTGCTCAAGTTGCGAGCCATATTTATGGTGGCACAACAATAAATCGTATTGATGAAGTGTTGGCACCTTATGTAACGGTAAGTTACAGTAAGCATTTAGAAGTCGCAACAGAGTGGGGTATTGCTGATCCTATTGCTTTTGCACAAGCACGTATTGAAAAAGAATGTTATGACGCATTCCAATCATTAGAATATGAAGTAAACACATTACATACTGCGAATGGTCAAACTCCTTTTGTAACTTTTGGCTTTGGTTTAGGCACATCGTGGGAATCGCGTTTAATTCAACAATCTATTCTTAAAAACCGTATTGCAGGTTTAGGTAAAAATCATAAAACAGCCGTATTCCCTAAGCTTGTTTTTGCGATTAAAGATGGTCTTAACCATAAACCTGATGATGCTAACTACGATATTAAGCAATTGGCATTAGAGTGCGCATCTAAGCGCATGTACCCTGATATTCTAAACTATGACAAATTAGTTGAAGTAACCGGTTCGTTTAAAACACCAATGGGTTGTCGTAGCTTCCTTGGCCCTTATGAAGAAAATGGTGAACTTATTCATGAAGGTCGAAATAACCTTGGTGTAGTAAGTATCAACTTGCCACGAATTGCATTAGAAGCACAAGGTGATGAAGCGCGTTTCTTTGAGATTCTAGATGAGCGTCTAGCATTGTCTCGTCGTGCATTAGACACGCGTATTACGCGTTTAAATGGCGTAAAAGCCCGTGTTGCTCCTATCCTTTATATGGAAGGTGCATGTGGTGTGCGTTTAAAAGAAGATGATGATGTCTCTGAAATCTTTAAAAATGGCCGTGCATCTATTTCATTAGGTTACATTGGTATTCATGAGACCGTGAATGCATTGTATGGTAATGCAACGCACGTTTATGACAGTGAAATGCTGCGTGAAAAAGCAGTTGCCATTGTACAACGTCTACGTGATGCAACAGATGCTTGGAAAGAAGAATCTGGTTATGGCTTCAGTCTTTATAGTACACCGAGTGAAAACCTATGTAGCCGCTTCTGTGCTATTGATACCAAAGAGTTTGGTGTTGTTGGTGGCGTAACGGATCGCGGTTTTTATACCAACAGTTTCCACTTAGATGTTGAGAAAAAAGTGAATCCGTATGACAAGATTGACTTTGAAATGGCATACCCAGATATCGCAAATGGTGGTTTTATTTGTTATGGCGAATACCCAAATATTCAACATAACCTTGAAGCATTAGAAAACGTATGGGATTACAGCTATACCCGCGTTCCATATTACGGTACCAATACACCGATTGACGAGTGTTATGACTGTGGTTTTACCGGTGAGTTTGACTGTACGAGCAAAGGCTTTACATGTCCTAAATGTGGTAACCATGAGCCTTCTCGTGTATCAGTAACTCGCCGTGTATGTGGTTACTTAGGCAGTCCAGATGCACGTCCGTTTAACTTCGGTAAACAAGAAGAAGTTAAGCGTCGCGTTAAGCATATGTAATAGCAATAAGTAGACTGAAGTTAAACATAAAAAGTGCTTTAGGGCACTTTTTATGTTTTAGGTATTGATAGTATGTTGTGAGATTAACCGAGATATAAAATGAACTACCATAATTATTACCCTGTTGATATTGTTAATGGCCCAGGTACGCGAGTGACTTTATTTGTTTCTGGCTGTGTTCATCAGTGCAAAGGTTGTTATAACCAAAGCACATGGCGTGTTGATGCTGGACATCCATTTACGCAGGCAATGGAAGATCAAGTAATTAATGATCTTAACGATACACGTATTAAACGTCGTGGGTTATCGTTATCTGGTGGTGATCCGTTACATCCGCACAATGTAGCTGCAGTACTAAAATTGGTACAACGTGTACGTCGTGAATGCAGTGATAAAGATATTTGGTTATGGACAGGGTATTTGTTATCAGAATTGACACCAGAACAGCTGCAAATTACAGCTTTAATCGATGTTATGGTTGATGGTAAATATGAACAAGAACAACGAAATCCTTCCTTGGTATGGAAAGGCAGTGAAAATCAGATTATTCATTATTTCAACATTGATAATTAAATAGTGCTGATTAATTAAACAATAACTGTCATGGTAAGTGGTTTTTTGTTTTTATTTTGTTGTAATAATGTTTATTTTTGTTTGTTTTCTGAACTTATCCACCGTTTCTGTGTATAACTATGGGAAAAGATATTTAATAGTGGCAGTATTTTGATCAAGGTTAAATAAAGTCAAAAAGCAACCTTGAATTTTTTATTTTTGATGACTGAACCTTGATTTTGAGACGAAAATTATTGGCTCTTGATAAAAAAAGCATTATATTTAACTAATTGAATATAATGCTTTTAAAGCAGAAAATATAATGCCAATCTTTACAAGAATGTCGCAGTTATCTGTTAATAAATATCTTGTCGCAGTTTCAAATGTTTTTTTAATGGCGTTACCATTGGTATTGATATCGACTTTTTGTGAGTTGATAGCGTTATTCTGTGAATATTTTAATTTTAATGATTTTGGACAAACGGTTCATTATGTCGGTCAAACGACAAGGGTCATGATTCCTATTTTGGTTAACTTTTACCTTGCTACTTATTTGTCAGCAGTAAAACGTATACCAAAAGGTATTGTGATTGCTACATCATTAACGGTATTTTTTATTGTTTCTTATCAATGGGATTTAATATCGCCATTAATTCCTCTTCCTAATAGTTTTCCTATATCATTACTGACAGCGTATATTTCTTGTGAAGTCATTGCTAAATTAAGAAAAATAAGATTATTTAAAGGAAAGACAGATCAGTCATTTATTGATATATCGATGAGTATGTTGGCTGGTTCCATTGTTACAATATCGATAGCATTATCGATAAGTTTTTTATTTAAAAAAATATGTGAACAATTATCTTCATTAATTCCTTGGTCATTTATTCCACGATTGGATCCTACCTCTTTTATCGATGGCCTTATTTATGAAATGTTGCGAGGCTTATTTTGGGCAATAGGTGTTAATGGGCATCATATTCTGCATTCCTATAAAACAGAGTTGTATAATATTACCTTAGTAAATATTACTGAATGGCATAATTTTGGTATTGAACTTAATATATTAAGTACTAATTTTTATGACTTTTTTACAGGTATTGGTGGTAGCGGTAATATGCTGAGCTTGGTTCTCTGTATGTTATTTTTTGCGAAAAGCAAAGGCTATAAATTACTAGCAAAAGCAGCATTAATACTTTGTTTATTTAATGTCAACGAACCTATTCTCTATGGTATTCCGGTTATTTTTAACCCGATAATGATCATTCCGTTCTTATTAGTACCAACGGTGAGTTTTATTCTTGCATATGGTGCGATTTATATGGATATCGTACCGCCATTAAGTGAAATACATAGTTGGTTAATGCCACCTTTTATTAGCGGTTATATGGCAACAGGAGGTGCAATTTCAGGTGCTGTATTACAATTACTACTAGTGCTCATTGGCATTATGATCTATTTGCCATTCTTTAAGCTAATGGATAAACGTAGTTTAGGTATTGGTGTCTCTGATATATTTTCAAATCGATTATTTACCAGTGATGAAATAGAATCTAAAACACGATTAACCAGTTTTATTCCATCGTTACATGATAATCTTCGTGCGCAGAAGAAAATTGAAAAATTACAGGATGACGGTGAATTTATTCTTTATTATCAACCTCAGGTCGATATTACAAATAATAGTATTGTTGGTTGTGAAGCTTTACTTCGCTTTAGGGATCATCAAGGTAAAATATTACCACCAACATTTATTTCCGATTTCAATCAGTTGGGATTAATGCCTGAATTAGATTTATGGGTATTAGATAATGCCATAAAAGCCGCTGAAAAATTTATCATTATTAATCCTAAATTTAAATTATCGATTAACATTTCACCTGATACGGTACTGTTGAAAAATTTTGTGAGTATTGTAAAAGAACGGATTGGTAATAGTTCACTATCTTTTCATCATGTTGAATTAGAGTTTACAGAAGAGCTTTTAATTTTAGATGAAGAAAAAGTAACCAAGATAATAGCAGAATTACAATATATTGGTATTTCGGTGGCGTTAGATGATTTTGGTACTGGGTATTCTTCGTTAGCTTATTTATCTCGTTTCGAATTTAATAAAGTTAAAATAGATCGCTCGTTAGTATTGAATCTTGATAGTCTGCGAGGCCGAGAATTATTTAAAATTGCGGTACAACTTGGAAAAATTACGCAAGCAGATATTGTTGTGGAAGGGGTCGAAAAACAAGTAGAATTAGAATTTATAGCTTCACTTGGTGTACGTTATATTCAAGGTTTTTATTTTTATCAACCAATGGCTGAAGATGATTTATTTCAACATGATTTATTAATACCACGACAGTGTGAAGTTGTTGATAATTAAGACATAGTAAAGTAAATCGTTATAGTAAATACGGTTCTACTTCCATATTGAGGCCTTATACGGTAAATTCGCTATCCTTTCATGCTCTATTGGGGACGTTATGTCACGTACTATTGTTTATACCTACAAAGAAGAAGAGAAGCGACTAATTTTCTCTTTTGATATACACCGTAACATTCATGAAGCGGTAGCTGCTGCTGAAGGTATTGATCTAACGACATTTCTAAAAATGGAGCAACAAGTTGAAGCTGTATCTACGTGCAGTAAAGCTGGACGTGAATATCGAGATAGTTATTTCCGCAAGTTAGGCTTTGGTAAAATTGCTCTTGCGAAGAAAGAAAATCGCGGTGTTGGTGAAAAATAAACCAATAATAAAAAAGCTGACATTATGTCAGCTTTTTTATTACCATCTATTTATGCCTAATAATATTAATCCAACTCGTTATATTTTTTAGCTGAGCCATAGCACTTATTGATAGGGTATTTAGCTGCATTTTGTTGGATCTTTTCTTGGCACGCTTGAAGTACATTAATATCACATTTGTCAGCTAGTCGTAGTAAATACATCATTACATCAGCGATTTCTTCACTGGCATGTTGTTTTTTTTCTGGTGATAGTTGTTGGCTTTGTTCTGGTGTTAACCACTGAAATATTTCTATTAATTCGCCTACCTCCCCACTTAATGCCATCACGAGGTTTTTAGGTGTATGAAATTGATCCCAGTTACGCTGTTGAGCAAATTCAGTAAGTGCGTGTTGTAAATCTGTAAGCTCATTAAATGGTGCTTTAACTGGGGGAGTCGTTGTTGGCATGTTTAGTTCCTAAATAGTGGCCGAAAAGCAATACAATAGCCTAACGATAATAAATATGACGTTAGGCTATCAATTCATTAATGGCTGGTTAGAATGACTTTTTTACGACGAAACATAGCGGGCATAGCTTCGACTGTACAAAAGATTAACCCTAACCAAATTAAACCAAAACTGATGGCTTTGGTTTGATCAAATACTTCACCAAATAAGAATACTGCCAATAAAAATTGTAAGCTTGGCTCAATGTATTGCATTAAACCAACCATCGTTAGACTGGTACGATTGAGTGCTAAAGCAAAAAATATTAATGGTGCAACGGTCACTGGCGCAGCACCTGCATACAGTAAAAAGGTAGTCGTACCTGATGTTAGTGCAACACTGTCACCACTAAAATATAGCCAGATCATATAAATAAGAGCAAAAGGAGTCAGTATTGCAGCTTCAATTGTTACCGACGTTAGTGCATCATATTTAATGTATTTTTTGGTTAATCCATAGATGGCAAAAAAGCTACCCATGATTAATGATAGCCAAGGTAATCGACCGTATTCCCACACCTGATAACCGATGCCTAAAATTGCTAAGATGACGGCAATGACTTGCGCTTTAGTTAGCCTTTCTTTTAAGAAAAACATTGCTAATGCAATCGCAAATAATGGGTTAATGAAATAACCTAAACTGGCAGCCAATACATCATCATGAGTAATGGCCCATGTAAATGCATACCAAGAAACACTCATTATTACGCCAGCAAAACCACACATGGCTAATGATTTTTTATCCGCCACAATATCTTTAATTGCAGGAATAGGCTGTCGAAGCAATATCATAACGATTAACATTACAGGTACGGAGAAAATAAGCCTTAATGCAAGTAATTCATTAGTATTTGCTTGAGGTAGATATTGGTAATAAAGCGGTAATATTCCCCAAAGAATAAATGAAAATGCCGCAAGCATATTACCTGCACGACGTGATTGCATGTTTACACCTAAGATTAAAAAGTAGTTGTTGCCTCAACATCATTGCAATATTGAGAAGTTATTATGGTGAACGATCAAAATGGCGCTCAAGCTTAAGAAACCATCTTAGTGCAGAGTGTTCACTTTCGCTGACATTTTGTCACTGAATTTTTATAAGTCAATATACGCTGTGAAGAAAAGGCATTTATCGAGATCATTGATTTGTTGCTAATATTACTCAAACAACAATAGCTAAATAATAATGCTGATAAGGCGTTTTTTTGATAAAATATCTAGGTAGGGTAAAGGTTGATATATTTAACTGATAAAGCCATATTATAGCATTTTAATTGAGAGTAAATGATGACTAAATTAACTGCAGATATCCAAGCAAATAAAGCTTTGTTCGTAACAGAAACACAAGCAACACGTGTTGTTTGGAGCCTTCGTAACGAAGAGGGTGATTGGTTATCTGTTGCATCTTCTGAATTTGAAGACTCTGAAGTGATGCCTTTTTGGTCAAATGAAGCAGATGCGAAAGTACAATGTGCTGATGAATGGGCAGAGTTTCAACCAAGTGAACTACCATTAGACATTTTTCTTGAAGATTGGATGATCACACTAGTAGAAGATGGTGTGTTAGTTGGTTTGAACTGGAATGAATCACTTGAAGGTATTGAATTAGAGCCTTCAGAAGTAGCTAAGCTTTACCTATAAGTTTATAAAACACTAGCCCTGTGAATAATACTGGAATAATATCCTGATATTCATAGGGTTTTTTTTTTACGCTATTGATAATTAAGCTAATTACATAAACCTGTGAATTGTATCTTATTTTCTTGAGATGAGATTTAAAGACCTCGCATTTAATATTAAAAGATTTACAGTAGTGATTGATGATATTTCATCATTTTATCTCTTCTATTGTATTAGTTTTAGCTTGCACCATGGTGTAAGCTTTTTTTTGCGTTTAATTTAATTGTATTTGATTTTTATATTATATTAATCACATCATGATTGTGCTCCATCCGCTCATTACCTTATATTAATGATATATATCTTTTTAATTATCTATACATGTATGGCTATATTCTTGAATAGTATAATTCTTCATGTATTATTATATAGATTAGATAATAATATATAGAACAATTGAATCAAGACCACAGTTATTAGTTATGCTTTACGTTAGTATGACGAATGTAACTCTAATATTTAGTAGATTGTATCGAATATATTTATCTCCACTGAAGGATTGCAGGATAAGTCGTGAAGAACGGATTGATTACAAAAAAAACGATATTAATTTTATTGGCTTTATTGTCAGCGGTAGGGTGTTCATCGTCACCATCGAATGAGACAGCGACCACAACAGCATTAACACCAGTACCAAAGCAGGAAATAGCACATACATTACCTGCTAATAACGGTATGTTTGATGGCGTTTATCATAATTGGAAAGGTACACCATATCGTTATGGTGGCTCGTCGAAAAAGGGAATAGATTGTTCTGCTTTCGTTCAAGTTGGTTATTCCAGTGTTTACCAGAAGTCGTTGCCACGAACAACGTTAGAATTAGTTAAAAAGGGTAAACAAGTTAAGCGTCATAATGCAAAAGAAGGTGATTTAGTCTTTTTTAGGACTGGGCGTAATTCACGTCATGTGGGAATTTATTTAGGTAATTTAGAATTCTTACATGCATCACAATCAAAAGGCGTTATTATTTCTCGCTTAGACAACCCATATTGGCGACGCCATTTCTGGCAAATTCGTCGCTTAGATAAATATTAAAAACTAACCCAGCAACGCATCATTCTTTGTGATCGAAAGAATAATTACGTCGCTGGGTTTTTTATTATTTCATCTCAACCCATGCTAAACGGGCAAATAATCCTGGCGGTGTTACTAATCCTGCCGTTGTACTTTGAATCTTACCATTCTTAATCATTAAAATTGTCGGTGCTCGTGAGAGTTTCCACTGACGAGTTAATGCTCTGTTGTTATCGTTCACAACAGCAAAGTTATAGCCTTTCGTATGCAAGTAAGCATGTAAACGACGATCATCACCAGACTGCATAGCAATGGTTACGATCTTAAGGTTTGCCCATTGTTGGTTATTTAGCCAGTTAATAACAGGAGAAACGACCTTACAACTGCCACACCATGTTGCCCAGATATATACCAGTACTGTTTGATTATAACTGTCTTTAAATATATCAACTTTCTGATTATCAATCGTAGTATAAGTAGGTTGCGATGTTGATATCTGCATTTTATCTAAATTACGATTGCGCCACGCTTCTAATGCACTACCCGCAATCATAGCTAGAATGATAAGTATAATAATACTTTGAATCCATCGTCGTTTTGTATGACGAGGCTTTTTATTAGTATCTGATGACATTATTTTCCTGCTTCTTTTAATGCACTAAGAACACTTTCACTTGATAAAATAACGGGTAACTCAATACCTTTAGGGGCATTAGGGCCATAGACAATATTAAAAGGCACACCAAAACGACCGTGAGATTGGAGGAATCCAGTTACGTAATCTGACGGTTTAGTCCAATCACCACGCATTAGAACAATATTTTTATTATCCAGTGCTGAATAGACGGGTTCTTGTAAAATCACTCCGATTTTATTGGCCTTACAAGTAATACACCATTGTGCAGTCACATCGACAAAAACAGTTTTACCTTGTGCAACTTCGGTCGCTATTTTCGCTGTATCTAGTGGGATCCAGTGATGATCATCCGGTAGCGGTGTTGACCATTTATTCGCGGTGAGGCTACCTGTAAATAAACTTGCACCCGCACCAAGCAACATTACAGCCAAGGTTATAATAACAGTTTTGCGTCCTTTTTTACGGCCTAGTAGCCATAAGATAATGACTAAGATAACAGCACCTAATCCCCATACGGCTGAGGCATTAAAGAAGCTGGTCATTAAACTTAGTAACCATACTGATGTTGCTAGCATCATTAAGCCAAATAACGTTTTAACACGATCCATCCATGCGCCAGGTTTGGGCATTAATGTTGCTAATTGTGGGAAAAGGGCGATTAATAACCATGGTGCAGCCATACCAATTGCCAGTGCGGTAAAAATAGCAAAAAGGGTAATTAAATCGGCTCCTAAGGCAAACGCAACTGCGGTACCTAAGAATGGTGCGCTACAAGGGGTTGCAAGTAATGTCGCAAACATACCTTGGATAAAGTGACCTAAATGAGAACTATCCCCTTTAGTCGCTAGCCATGTGTTGGTATTACTTGAGAGACGAATTTCAAATAAGCCCAACATATTGGCACCAAATAGCACCGTAATTGCGATCATTGCGCCAATAAACCATGGGCTTTGGAATTGAATACCCCATCCTAGCGCTTGGCCTGATAATTTCATTACCGTTAAAAATACAGCTAATAACCAGAATGAAACAATGATACCAGCAGCTGAGGCTAAAAACTGAGTTCTAATTTGACGACGGGCAAGTCCTTTAGCTGAAATAACACTACTTAACTTCATTCCTAATACTGGTAACACACACGGCATAATATTAAGAATCAGACCACCAAGTAAGGCTAAGCCAATTACTTTTAGAATATTGCCATTAGTTGAAGGAATATTCACGGGAAGATCTGTTGCTGTTGCTGTCATTTCAACCGCAATATCATGATCACCTATTGTGACATGAAGTGGTTGTCCTACGAGCTTAGGTGTACCAAACCAACTGGTGACAGGTAACGTTGCATATAGCGTATCACCTTTGATGGTTGTTGTTGGCTTGAGAAATGACGTATCTTTTACTGCTTGTGTATCACCGTCAATAATGACATCAGGCTGCTGCCAACCGGTGCTGTTTGTTGCCACTACGGTGACTTTTTTTTCTGCTTTATTATAAGAAACCGCTTTTAAGGTTACTGCTGGTGATGTTTTCGGAACCTGACTTTCGCCCTTATTGTACAAAAACATGGCTTCTGTAGAGGGTAATAATTTACTTGGGATAAAATCAAATGAAAGTTCGTAATCGGTTAAAACACAAATACTTGTACATGATGACATGGTTAATTTACCAGAAAGGAACACTGGTTTCGTCATGTCTTTAACATGGATAGAAAGCGGGAAAATAACATCATGTTTATAGCCAAGGGTTTCAACACCTAAAAACTCATAACGCTTAGGTAAAGGCCACTGCCAGTCGACATGACTAATATTCGATGAGGTTTCCCAATTGATACTAGGTGCAACGCCACCTTCACCTGGTGAGCGCCAATATGTTTTCCAATCAGTATCAAGTTTAACTTCAAGCAAACCTTGAACAGTATGTTTGGCGGGATCTTGCTGTCCTGTTAGCATCAGTCTAACTTCAACAGGGGGGTGCTGTGGATTAGTTACCCAACCCGTACTGTGTTGTGGCGTTGCTGCTGCTATTGATGAAAAGGTAATGCCAAACAAGGTTGTGAGTAAGGCAATGGTTAAATAGAAATATTGGTATAACTTTTTCAATCTAGAGCTCCAAATAAACAACGCATAATGATGATTTTTGCAGTATTTAACGCTGTTCTGTCTGTGATTTTTTGTGTTGAACTAAAGTGTTGTCTGCGTAAAAGTGATGAGCCTTTGGTAACGTTATACATAAGACCGACAAGAAGCAGACTTTATTTCATTAAAAATAAATACGGCCCCATTGTCGGTAATTTATGCCATCAGAACAAGTCAGGAGAGGGGGAAAGTCGACGGTTCGTATTATTTTTAAGTTATAACATATAACGCTGTTATACTTTTCTGAACAGTAGCTTGATACGGGTACTAAATGTGACTTTATTGTGGTTTTTTCCCAAGTAGTATGACTGCATTAATTGGCATCGAAGTACTTCTTGTGCGGTATTAAGCGGTGCAGAGGAGATAGTTTCTGTATTTTGTAACAGAAGCTGAGCTTGAGTTTCGGCTTGCTCATTGCTGTAACTGTAATCAATGCTAGATGCTCCTTGTACCATTAGCCATAAATGCGTTAGTGCCAGAAGATAGTCTTGCTCTTGATGAGTAAAATATGCGGCATAATCAGTACCAACAGTAGCATTAAAAACCGCTTTCATTTTTGTTGCAGCTGTCTGTTGATAGATCCATTGTTGCTGAGCTTGTTGCTGGTGTAGGGTCATAAACCCAAGCAATAAATTGATTGTTGTGCTGTCAGGACGTTGTTGGCAAACATGATCAAAATGTGCTGATGATGTGCTAATAAATTGATCCAATTGTTTTTTTATTGCCGAATCCACAGGCAAATCAGCCATGCCAAGTAATAATAATTGCTGTTCTAATGCTGACATGTTTATAAGTTCTTATTGAGGAATGATGAAAGAGTAGCATGTTCAGAGTTTACGGTAGAAGGATTAAATAGGGTTGACTATCAGTTAACTTTTATTGGAAATAAAATAATCAAAATTGACTTTTTGTATACTGTTTTTTTATTGGTATTGTATAAGGTCTGGCGACAGTAGAGTAATCATGATGTGTTAGTGGTATCTACAAGAATAAAAAAGGGATTATCCAAATCTATCACGTTGAAACTTATTGCTTAATGACATTAATAAAAAATCTTATATGCCCAATTTGTGGTAATATAAAACACGATGATACTAAAAAACAATCATCTTACGGTGATTTTACCACCGTTATTGGCACTGATTCAGGTCAATTCAGTGCTCAGTTAGTTAATGATTTCCTTGTTTATAGATTACAGTCTAAATAATGTACTGACGGTTGTTTATAATTAGATCTTATTGATATCAGTTATATTTATTACATTTTTGAATGTCTAAATTAGCTGGTTAGGAAGTTGGGTTATTGTAATGATTAATAAAGAAACAATTGTGAATAAAAATAATAAATTTATTGTTGGTTGGCGTGAAATCGCCGCTTTACCTGATCTTGGTGTCGATGATATTCATGTCAAAATTGATACAGGAGCACGTAGCTCTTGTCTCCATACTTTCAAAATTGAAGAGTTTACTCAAGATGATGAGCTATGGGTGAAATTTTGGCTGCACCCTATTCACAATAACACGGATATTGAACAGGTTTGTATGGCAAAGGTTGCTGACAAACGTGTTGTAAGAAACTCTGGTGGCGATGAACAATTGCGCTACTTTATTGTTTCAACTATTGATTTTAATGGTTAACAATGGCCAATCGAAATATCGTTAACAAGTCGTGACAATATGGCATTTCGTATGTTACTTGGACGAACATCTATGCATGGTCGTATTATTGTTGATCCAGAAGCCTCTTACCTTATTCAAAGCAAGGAAAAGTAATAGTAATGAAAATCGGTATCTTATCTCGTAATCAGTCATTGTATTCAACGTCTCGCCTTATTGAAGCGGCAGAGCTGCGTGGCCATGAAATCAAGGTGATTGATGCACTTCGTTGCTATATGAACATTAATTCTCAAAAAACCTCTATTCACTTCAAAGGTGAAGATTTAGTGGATTTTGATGCCGTTATTCCACGTATCGGTGCATCAGTGACGTTTTACGGTACAGCAGTATTACGCCAATTTGAAATGATGGGTGTTTATACAGTTAACGAATCTGTTGCGATTAGTCGTTCTCGCGATAAATTGCGTTCAATACAGTTATTATCACGTAAATGTATTGGTATGCCTGTGACAGGTTTTGCAAGTAAGCCTGATGATGTTAAAGACCTACTTGATATGGTCGGTGGTGCACCGGTAGTGATTAAGCTACTTGAAGGTACACAAGGCATTGGTGTTGTATTAGCTGAAACACGTAAAGCGGCTGAAAGTGTTATTGAAGCATTCATGGGCTTAAAAGCAAATATCATGGTGCAGGAATACATTAAAGAAGCGGGCGGTGCTGATATCCGTTGTTTCGTTATCGGTGATAAAGTGATCGCTGCCATGAAACGCCAAGGTGCTGAAGGTGAATTCCGTTCTAACTTGCACCGTGGCGGCAGTGCTGCATTAGTTAAAATTACTCCTGAAGAGCGTAAGACAGCGGTTGCTGCTGCAAAAATCATGGGATTAAGTGTTGCTGGTGTTGACTTACTACGTTCAGAACGTGGTCCACTAGTGATGGAAGTTAACTCATCACCAGGCCTTGAAGGTATCGAGAAAGCAACAGGTAAAGATATTGCCGGTATGATTATCGAATATATTGAAAAGCATGCATCTAAAAAAACAGCACTACGTAGCAAAGGCTAAGTAAGTACTGTTTTGTATATTTCAAGCCCTTCATGATGGTATTTATGAAGGGCTTTTTTTTATAAGTGCTTTTCTATTGGTAACGCGCCAGCCAGCCACGCTCCTATCTTCAGCATTGAACTACTATCTGGCTCAGAATCGAATTGTTTACCAGTAATATCATCCGTCCAAATAATGTCGTTATTGTTATCTAATGATAAACGATAAGCACTTTTTTCTAGAAGTTGATCTAAATCAGCATAAAAAATATCAGAGAAGGCTTGAGAGTCGACAATGACACCTAGCTCGGTATTTAGATACGCTGATCGAGGATCAAAATTGAACGATCCAACAAAGACTTTTTTACGATCAATAATAAATGTTTTAGCATGCAAGCTTGAGCGAGAGTTACCTAACCATGAGTGCTTTTTCTTAATATTAGGATCGGTTTTGATTTCATATAATTTGATCCCACTCTCAAGCATTTCTTTACGGTATTTAGCATACCAACCATGCACGGCAAATACATCATTTGACGCTAATGAATTAGTTACGATGGTAATATTTAAGCCACGTTTAGCCGCATTGACGAGTGCTTTTACTCCCGCTTCTGTTGGTACAAAATACGGAGAGATAAGTAAAAAATCAGTTTTTGCTTGGCTAATCATGGTTGATAAATGATGCAGCAATAAATCATCTTGGCTATTTTTTACTTTATAAGGCGTATCATAAACAAGTTCAGCGTCGGCCCAATAAAATGGCAATGTTTGGTTAGATAATTTTTTTGCCATTGGGTGTTGTTTTAATGAACGTGCATAATCAGAGGTTAAATACTGCTTTTGTGCTTTTTTCCATTGCTGCAATTGGTCTGCGGTTGGCAAGTGCGCATCAGTGACTAACATTTCAATTGGTGTTGCAGGTTTACTGTTCCAATATTCGTCAAATTGACGTGAAACCTGAGGAATAATTTTCCCCATCATTAATAAATCAAAGTCACCAAATTCAACATTATTATTAGCAGAGAAGTATTCATCACCAATATTTCGTCCACCCGTTATGGCAAAGACACCATCGGCAATGATTGCTTTATTATGCATACGTCGATTTAAACGATCAAAATCAGTTAAAAAACTTAATGGTTTAAAACTACGATTACCAAAAGTATTAAATAAACGAACTTCAACATTAGGATGTGCTGATAAATTGGCTAAGAATTGATCATCACGGTTTTGCATATCATCTAAAAGTAAACGTACACGTACTCCACGTTCTGCGGCTTGGTATAAGTACCATGTGAGTAAATGACTCGTGGCGTCATCGCGGTAGATATAATATTGCACATCCACTGTTTTTTGAGCACTTTCAATAATAGCTAATCGAGCAAGTAGCGCTGCTTGGCCATCACCAAGAGGGTAAAAGGCCGTTTTATTTGGATTTGCTTGAATATAAGGTAATGTTTTTTTTAATAAAGTGGTGTTGTAGTTGTCAACATTACTGTAAGTCGCTGTTTTTGTAGTTGATAATGGCTGTGCACAACCGATGAGGGTTAAGGTGCTGATAGCAATAAATGAGCGAGTAAAAAATTGCTTGAAACGAAGAAAAGTGATCATTAGAAAACATGTTTCTGAAAAAAGTGAAGCGATTTTACCTGTAATTATGGTGAAGTGCTTTAGATAAATCGTAATTTGTAAAATTTTCTAAATTAAAAATAGTAATTCTTAGTTATGCGTGAATTATATGTCAGTGTTGACACTTTTAGGGGATAAAAAAGTCCAAAACACCGATGGTTGTTTTGGACTTTTATTTTCATCAATATGATTAGAAATATTTAGTTAGCGAGTGGTGGTATACCATGCCATTGGTAGTGATTGTTTGGCTTTTTACTTACAATCCCTTGATCAAGCAGTTGATGAAAAATAGCATCAACTTCATCGGTCGTTAGTTTGAGTAATTGGCTCACCGCTCGTTTACTGCAATTAACTTGATTTTTACTTAATGCTTCAATTGCTTGTTCATACATCGTTTTAGGTGGCTCTGGTTCCACTTCTTCTACAATAATCTCATCAGCATCATCAATATCGCTAATGGATGATGTTCCTACCATTGATGGGTCAAAATGCGTTAATAATTGCGGCTGATCTTGAAGATTATAGCCATTAACTGACATAAGCTGTTGACGTTTAAATTGGTAACGGAAGCGATTTTCTTCACCAATCAACCCAACAAAAAAAGCAGCAAAAAAATCAAGCAATACTGATAGGAAAATAACTAATCCCAGTTGTGCAGCTTGGTTACTCACATTGAAGGTAGTTGCAAGGCTATCAATTAATCCAAGCACTGAACCTTGGCCTACAATTGGTGTTGTATCACGTTCAATCGCTATTTGTTGTTGCTGTTTGCGTAATGCTTCATTTTCTTTTTGAATACGGGTAACACCAGAAGCAATACGTTCCATTTGGATGTATTTTTCTGCGGCGACATTATTAAGATCAATTTGTTTTTCAATGGCTTGAATTTGCATATTAAATGCATTGATCTTACTTTGTTGAACATTGGCCTCGCTGTGTGCTTTATTGGTGGCACTGTTTATTCCACCGACTGAGCCGCCGATAGAAATTGCCGCTAATACAGCATAAAAAGTAAATGCAGTGAAGGTACCACTGTAGTTGCGTCGTGCTTTACGCTCTCCGACTTCGTACCATGCAAAAAATTTCCCCAATTCAAAAATGACAGCTAAGCCACCAAAAAGAAACTTCATTAAGGGATCGTCATCAATAGATAAAAACAACAACAGTGAAAACACGATTGAAGCAAGAATAGCGGCACCTGTGAAGCTATAAACACTCCACATTGCGAAAATCCCTTTAGGGAAACGTACTGGTATATTTTGGTTGAAATGCATAAAAATATCTAAGTAAGGAGCATTTGTTCAGCTGGTCGCACTATAGCGACAAGCATATAAAAGAGCTCTAGGATACAGTAAAATGCTTGTTAACCCCTTATAAAATCGAGTAATTAAAAAGCCATTGATGTTATTTTGCTCATTATTGCCATTGTTGTTTGAATAACAATCCAAAAGTGTGAATGTAAAAATAATTATTAATAATTTCTAACATATAATTAATTATGACAGCGAATTTCAGTGCGTTAAATTAACCTGATATATACCAATATGCTTAAATTGAGTAGCAATATAAATATACTAGTGTGAGGCTATGTTTGATATAAATGAGAAGAACTGACTATTTTATGACTACACTTAACACATGACTATTTTTATAGGGTATCGGTAATGTTTTTTGTCAGTCAACATCAACGCCTTAACCCGCAACAAAATATTAATGATATCGCTTTTTTTGAGCAAGCATTACCCAATAAAATGTTGCTGCACTCAACTTTTATTTATGTGGAAGAAGGGTATTTCCAATGTGTGTGGGAAGCGGAAAATAGTGATATGTTATTACAATATATTAATACGGCCGTCGGCGATGAATGCCAAATTGAGTGTTATAATGTCGATCCTTTTACGGCAATTTAATAATTTTTTCGTGGTATTGTTACCGTGCTGTTTTATTAGTGTTTGAATGATGATTGTTTTTTGTTTTCATTAATGGTTTCAGTGTCTTTTGTGTGATTACGATCACTTTCATTGTGTATAAATAGTGACACTCAGCGCAAAAAAATATTCTATTAATAATATTATCTATACCATAAATAAATATTAACAATATAACTTATGGTGTGAGTGATGAATAAAAATCCTGTCTGTATTGCGATGCTTGTTGCTGGTTTGTGTGTGAGTTCGTTGTCTGTTGCTGCCGATTTGCCTAATATCAAAATTTTAGCAACGGGTGGAACCATTGCAGGCGCTGGACAATCAGCAACAGAGTCTGCTTATACGTCGGGCCAAGTTGGCATTAAATCATTAATTAACGCTGTACCTTCAATGACAAAAATTGCGGATGTTAGCGGTGAGCAAGTTGTTAATATTGGCTCGCAAGATATGAATGATCAGGTGTGGCTTACTCTATCTAAACGTATTAATGAACTATTAGCACAAGATGATGTTGATGGTGTTGTTGTTACTCATGGTACCGACACCATGGAAGAAACCGCTTATTTCCTAGACTTGACTATTAACAGTGATAAGCCAGTCGTGCTTGTTGGTGCAATGCGACCATCAACGGCGGTGAGTGCTGATGGTCCAGCTAATTTATATAATGCTGTTGTGACGGCTGTTGATAAAGACTCAAAAGGACGCGGCGTATTAGTCGCAATGAATGATACAGTGCTAGATGCACGTGATGTCACAAAAACCAATACTACGGCCGTTGATACTTTTCGAGCACCTAATTTTGGTTCGTTAGGTTATATCCATAATAGTGATGTTATTTATCAACGTGCGCCTGAGCGTCATCATACAACAGCAACACATTTTGATGTATCGAAGCTGACCACTTTACCAAAAGTAGGCATCGTTTATAATTACTCCAATGCGTCAGCATTACCTGTAACTGCGTTAGTGAATGCTAAATTTGATGGTATTGTCAGTGCGGGCGTGGGTAACGGTAATATGTATAAAGCTATTTTTGATGAATTAGCCAAAGCAAGTAAAGAGGGGACAATGGTTGTACGTAGTTCACGAGTTCCTACAGGTTCTACGACACTAGCTGCTGAAATTGATGATGCGAAATATGGTTTTGTTGCAGCTGGAACACTCAATCCACAAAAAGCACGTATTTTATTAATGCTATCGCTAACACAAACAAAAAATTATAAAGATGTTCAAAAGATGTTTCAGTATTACTAAACGTCATATTTAAAGAACAACACAACAAGACATAATATTAAGTCTTGTTGTGTTTTCTGTTTCAATTTAGCTATTATTTAGTGCTTGCTTGTAGATCACTGATTGCTTTTTCTAGAGCATCAGGATTGTAACCATTAATAATAGTAATATTATCGGTAGTGATATTATTTGTTGGCATCACAATTAATGCAGGGGTGCCTTGGAAACCTAATTTACTAAATAACTCAAAGTTATTCATAAAGGTATTATTTGCATCAAATTTAGACACATCAACACCAACGCTTGTTGCGATACTATTAATATCTTGTTTGGTTAATTTACCTTCATCTTTACCTGTTGCAAATACGGCATTATGGTATTTAGCGTATGTTGCGCCACCTTTTTGTTGGTAGATCCAATTACCCATATCGGCAGCATATTTTGATGCTTCCCAACGTGATGCAAAGATAGGTGTTTCTTTAAATATGAATTTTACATCTGGATCTTTTTCTTCTAATTGCTTGACGGTATCTGCAATTTTAGAACAATACATGCATTGGTAATCAAAGAATTCAATCACATTCACTTTAGCGCCTTTAGGGCCAATAAAGGGTGTTGCTTTATCATTTATAAGCTGTTCAGCATTTGCAATCACGACTTTTTTAGCTTCAACTTGTTGAGCTTGCATCTGTTGCTGTTGCAATGTCTGAGACGCTTTTACTAATACATCGGGATGATTAATAATATATTGACTTGCAATTTTCTCAATTTGTGCTTTTTGTTGAGCTGTAAAGTTGTCACTGTTATTGGCTGTTGTTTCATTACAACCGGTAAGTAATGCACCTAACATAATTGGTAGAAGTAATTTTTTCATCGTATTATCAATCACTATAAATATTTATTGGTCAGAATATCATTTAGAGTAATAATAAAGTAACTTAGTTCAAGTTATTTCAGTAAAATGTCAATTATTAGCAATTAAAAGTAGTAAATATTAATATATTTAGTTAAATTCCATCAAAGTAATTAAATGTTATTTTTTGCTTTTGTTTTTTATGGATCTTATATTCCAGATAAAATAACGATTTAATGTGATAACTATCACTTTATATATAAATATGAATCGTTAGATTATCAATTCAATTTTTTTGATTATTGATTCTAAAATGAAAAAGACATTTACTGCGATTACTATTTCTTCTTTGCTTGCTTTGAGTCTTGTTTCTAGTTCTGTAATGGCTGAGCCAAAAGTACCTGCGACTGAAACAGGATATAGCACTATTCAATTAACACAAATGGGACAGCCTAAAAGTGTTCATTGGGTAACAGTGGAGCAAATTGCTCAGCAATTAAAAGGCAAACCACCAATGGCGGTAGGTTTTGATGTTGATGATACTGTATTATTTAGCTCTCCAGGTTTTTATCGTGGCAAACAAGTCTTTTCTCCAAACAGTTTTAGCTATTTAAAAGATCAAAAATTCTGGGATAAAATGAATTGTGAGTGGGAAAAATTCAGTATTCCAAAACAAATTGGTAAAGAGTTAATTGCTATGCACCAAAAGCGTGGCGATGATATTTACTTTATCACTGGTCGCGATCCTTCAAAATGTGAAATCACCACACAATATCTAAAAGATGTGTTTGGTATTAAACATATGAATAAAGTTATTTTTGCAGGTTCTAGTAAAACAACTAATACTAAGACACCTTATATAAAAGCTGAAAATATTAAAGTTTATTACGGTGACTCTGATGGTGATATCACAGCCGCTCGTGATGCTGGTGCTGTGGGTATTCGTGTTATGCGCCCGGCTAACTCAACTAACCGTCCTATTGCTAAAAATGGTATCTATGGTGAAGAGGTTGTTGTTAACTCACAATACTAGTTGTTATTTATAAGTACAATCTTGGGGTTTTATTTACATAATAAATGCCTGATCTATTATCAATAGATCAGGCATTTTTATATTCAGTCATTGGCTTAGAACGTTGAGACTTTGGGTTAATATTTATAAGCGTAATGAGTGTGGTAGTATTGGCCGACATAAAACCAGCGTTAAAAGAGGTAAATATCGATGCTAGTGATTTCTAATGCTGTGAGTTTAGGTGATTGGGAGATTGAATTAACAGCTATACGTGCTCAAGGTGCGGGTGGACAAAACGTTAATAAAGTATCAAGTGCTATTCATTTACGGTTTGATATCAAGCGGTCATCTTTGCCTGAATTTTATAAAGAACGATTACTAAAATTATCAGATAGTCGTATAACTAAAGATGGCGTGATTGTTTTAAAGAGCCAACAACATCGCACTCAAGAAATGAATAGAGAAGAAGCCTTATTGCGTTTAAAACAGTTGATTCAGAGTGTAATGACGGTGCAAAAAGCGCGCCGAGCAACAAAGCCAACTAAAGGATCTCAAGTTCGAAGAATGGATAAGAAAAATCAACGGGGCCAGACCAAGCAATTGCGTGGCAAAGTACAAATGTAAATAAGAAAGAATCAGTAAGGTTGTTGCCGTTCGTTTAATGGAATATTTAATGTAATATTGACTGCATTATTATACGAGTTTTTAGGCGTCATTGTCGCTATCTATTAAAATCGAATTCTATTCAAGATCAGTAAGAGAAGAGCTTATTGATCAACACATGCGCTACTGATTTGGTGAACAAGGATGTTTGAAAAAAAGACGTTGCAACTATTACAATTATTTTATCGTGAAACTGAGCGCGTACGCTTACTTGATATTGATCAATTACCTGTATTAGGGGTTGAACAACAACCTGTGATGAACCTATGGTTAGAGACTAAGCGCAATTTTCAACGCGATGAAATTTATCAACAATATTGGATTAAAACGTGTAGTGCTGGTTATATCACTGAATTACGGTTACATGCTGATGGTACTTTAGATGAATATACGCTGTTTAATCGTCTACATACTCAAGGACGGTGGCAATTAGTTGATGGCGTTATCGAGATAGAGATCATTAAAGGTGATAACTGCTATCGCTGTGCTGTATACGCCAATCGTTATATTAATATTCATTCCGCTATCGAATATAAAAATGATCAACTTCATTCTTATTTAAAATTGGCGCAAACTCGTCCGATTTAGCGATATATAATCACTTTTTTGTCTAATAAATAGACTTCCAAAAGTGATTAAAGTTAGTACACTAAGACTTATCAGTGAATATATTAGGACACAAGGATGAGTATAATAAAAAAGGTGGCGATTGTTGGTGGTACGCACGGCAATGAATTTAGTGGTATTTACTTATTACGTAAATGGCAGCAATCAACAGCATTAACCCGTGATAGTTTTAGTGTTGAAACCGTATTTGCGAACCCTAAAGCGCACGATGATAATAAACGTTATATTGACCATGATTTAAATCGTCAATTTAATTTGGCTGACTTAGCCAATAATGATCTAGCAAGCTATGAACAGAGTCGCGCCAAAGCGATCAATCAACAGATTGGTCCTAAAGGTGATGCTCGCATTGATTTTATTATCGATTTACACAATACCACCAGTAATATGGGGCCTTCTTTAATTCTACTGCAATCTGATAGCTTTAATCGTCAGATGGGGGCATATGTTAAAATGCAGATGCCTGATGCTGTAGTCGTATTTGAAGATCATACCCCAGTTGAACAAAACCATTTCCTTAGTACTATTGCATTACAGGGCGTTATTGTTGAAGTTGGGCCGCAGCCACAATCGGTGATCCGTCAGGATATTCTTGATTGGATGGATGAGATGACAACGCATATTCTTGATTTTGTTCATCTGCATAATACCAATGAACTTATTCCTTTAATTCCAAGCTATGAAGCATTCCGCTACCACGAAACACTGTCATTGCCAGAAGATGAGCAAGGACAGCGTATTGGCATGGTACATCGTTCAGTGCAAGATAATGATTTTAAACCGCTACGTAATGGTGATCCAATCTTTACTTTGTTTGATGGCACAGAAGTGTATTGGCAAGGTGATTACGAAGCGTATCCTCATTTTATTAATGAAGCCGCTTATTATGATAATAATCTAGCGATGTCTTTGGCGAAGAAAATTGTGATGGAAACCCATGGTTAATTTGTTTGGGTGATAGCTAATTAGTATGTACGATTACGCCTCAGGATACTGAGGCGTAATAAAATGGCTCACTGTGATCTATTTGATGATTTAACAACGACAATTGGCCGATCATCGATAATGGCAACGTGTGAATCAACATCAAATACCGACCAAATTAAAGGGGGTGTAATCGTTGTTATTGGATCGCCATAAGCAAAAAGCTGGCCTTGGTGCAATGCTGCCACTTTGGTTGAATATTGAATGGCCAAATTAAGATCATGAATAACCATTAATACACAAGCTTGAGTTTCTTGACTGTATTTTCTTACAAAATCAAGAAGCTTCATTTGGTTATGCATATCAAGCGCCGATGTCGGTTCATCAAGTATCAGCACTTTCGGTTGGTTAATAACGGCTTGCGCAAGCCCTACCATTTGTCTTTCACCGCCAGATAATTCAGTACACACTTTATTGGCTAAATGTAAAATTCCCATTTGTTTTAATAATTGTAAACTTTTTTCTGCACTATTCGCTTTAGCAAATAAAGAATGTGATCCCATATTTAACGTGGTGATCAATAATTCAACCACGGTAATGGTGGCTGAAATACGGTGATCTTGAGGTAAGTAGCCAATATTCTCTAATGTTAACGGCTTTCCATGCAGTAATATTTGATGTGAATGTTGACGTAGATTTTGGGTAATATGTCGCAGTAAGGTTGATTTACCAGCACCATTTTTACCGATAATCGCCACCATTTCGCCTAAGGCAATGGCGGGTAGGGATAAGTTATCTAAGATTACGTTCTCGTCAAATGTGACTGAAATATCATTAATTGCAAGTGCCATTAAAAACGCCCCCCTTTTTTAATGATCAGATAAATAAAGAAAGGAATACCGATGATCGACATCACGACGGTTAATGGCAAAATAATACCGGGCATAATGCTTTTACTAGCAATAGAAGCAAGCTCAAGCAATACTGCACCAACAAGGAAGGAGGCGGGTAGGAAGTAACGTTGATCTTCGCCTAATACCATACGGGCAATATGAGGAGCAACCAGCCCAACAAAACCAACAGCCCCCACAAATGAAACTGCTAGCGATGTGATGACAGAGACTAATAATAGCGTTTTGATACGTAAGCGTTTAACGTTTACTCCCATTGCTTGAGCACGTTCATGACCAATTTTAAGGGTGGATAATTGCCAAGCATCTTTCATCATGATAACCAATACAATAGGTAATACGATCGCAAGTACGGTAATTTTGGCCCAACTGCCGCGATCAAGTGACCCCATTTGCCAAAACACTAATGTTTGTAATTGGGTTTCACTGGCAACGTATTGCATCATGGTCAGTAAGCTATCGTAAGCAAACATTAACGCAATACCAAAGAGCATTACGCCTTCAATTGAAATTCGTTTTACTGATGAAATAGCGGCAATTAAAAAGGTGGTTAATAAGCACATAATAAATGCCATTAACGCTATTTGATATTGTGGCGGAATGAAGGGAATCGCAATAGCGTTCGTGATCACTAATGATGCTCCAAACCCCGCGGCGGCTGAAACGCCAAAAGTATAGGGATCGGCAAGGGGGTTGTTCAATGTGGTTTGCATTTGTGCGCCAGCTAAGGCTAAAGCACCACCGATTAATGGTGCCATTAACGCCATGGGCATTCGAATATCCCAGACAATAATTTTACTGGCAATATCACTGGTTTGAGGATGGATCAATGCGTGGATAACTTGAGTAAAACTTAGCCCTTGTGAGCCAATGAAAATATCCGCAATAACACAAATAATACTGAGTACAAAAAAAACAGCTAAGGCCACTTTTTTGTTACGGTTACGAATGTTATGAGTATTTAACTCCAGTAGAATTGAGGTCATTACTGCATAGCCTTAAAGTTATTCTGACCAAAATCACCACTGATTGTGCGATGACCAAATTGCTTATTCATTTCTTCAAAGGTCTGTTCTGGATTTAGATTTTTAAATACGTTGGGGTGGATCCATTTAGCAAAGTATTCCATGGCGACTAAGTTATACGGTGAGTTATAAAATGGCATATAAATCGAATAAACATCTTTGGTTTGATAAGCACTGACAGCTTGTAACCAATTACGATCCATTAATGCTGATGTGGCTATTTTTATCGCGGTGGGGTTAGGGGTGTAACCTAATGGAATGCCATGCGTTGGCTGACCCTTATCATTAATCCAACCTGTGGTTTGCATAATATAAACATCAGGTTGAGCTGTGATCACCGTTTCTGGTGACATTTGCCCTGTTACTGCACCTTTCAGTGGTTTATCTGCAATATTAATCGCTTTTAAGAACGGAATATAAGCCCCCATATTACCGCCTGCAAATGTGCGACAACAGGAATCGCTGTAACCGGCTGCCCGCTCAATAAAGACCTTTTTGGGCTTCAGATTGGGGGATTGGGCTAACGTTTGCTCAATATTGGCAATATGAGTGAGGTAATAATGAGCAAATGCTTGTCCTTGCGCCTCTCGACCGACGGCTTTCGCTACTGTTTCAACCGATTTTACAGTGTTCTTAATTGGATTTTCACGAAAATCAACCGCGATAACTTTAATGCCCGCTGCGTTTAATTTTTTTAATAAACCGTTATCTTGTGCCAATTTAATATTGGAGAGATCAACGATAAATAAATCAGGTTTTGGTTTTAAATTAATGAACCGTTCAGCATCAAATTCACCTGATTTTATCAACCCAATTTTAGGTACATGCTTGAGTGAAGGATATTGTTTGATGTAGTTGGCATACATACTGGGTGCAGAAAACTGCATATCATCGCGTGCAGCAACGAGGTGTTTGGCTGCATTTTGTTGATAAATAATTTCAAGTAAAGGAAAAATACGGCTAGTTGAGAGAGCAATATTTTGTGGCTGGTGGTCAAAGGTAATAGCACGCCCGGCCACATCAGTTACGGTAATAGGATAAGCGGCTGCAAAAGAGTTTAATGACCAAAAAGTAGCAGCACAAAGTGTAAGGATTTTTAGTTTAGTTCTCATAATGATACCCACAGAGAATGATTTTTGTGAATACTAATGAGAATAATTATTATTTTGAACTGTGATAAATGCAAACTTACAATGCAAATATAAATGATTTCGATTACTATTTGCGTGTTGGTGATGTAAATTGCATGAAATTGGTATAAATGATTTGAGATTTAGGTCGCAATATGAAAAAGTCGGAGTACTTGTTTTTATCAATCAAAAAACATAACAATATTGATTATAATAAAGTTATTAACCATTACATGCCTTAATGCTCAGCAGTAATGAGAGATAACAAGGAGGAACGGCTATGTCATTAGTTATACCAATGGTTATCTTTATGCAGCAACATTTAGTCGCTGAAGGCAGTACACTTGTTGCAAAAAAAATGCAGTATGATCTTAACAGTCGACAACTCTTTTATGGTGTTAGTCCTGAAAAACGTCATAAAATATTTCAATTAGCGATTACGCATACCAGTATTGATAATATTGAAAACTACCATCGCTTATTATTGTGGTTATGGTCTGGGGTTTATCGAGAAGAACGCTATTTAGCCTTAGATGCTGGTGAGTATTATCTTGAATATCAAACGCTCGCTTCTTTTGATGTGTATCTTGAAATGTTAGAAACGGCGGATAATGTTGATACATTAGATCGTCTTGTGACTAACTTAATAGGTAAGGTGATACAGCAAGACAAAAATTTAGAACGTTATCTTATTCAATGGCGTGAGTCTGACAGTGTTTGGCTAAAAAGAGCGTCAGTATTAGCGCATTTACATCATAAACAACACACAAATACGACGCTTCTCAGTGAGACAATTTTATTTCTAGCGGCTGATAAATCACAGTTAGTACAACAAGCGATGGGACAAGTGTTAAATGCTTATCGTGACGTTAATACGGTTTTTGTTGATAACTTCATAACAAATAATATGACCCGTTTAACGCCACTTTGCCAACGTGAAGCAAGAAAACTCACAATGATGGTAAATAATACAGTTGAATAAAATTACCGGTGTTTAGATGCTTGTTGCTATCTATATTGATCTTTTTTTGCTACAACACTTAGCGTAAGTAATGCCTATTCATTAATGAGTAGGCGTTATGGTTTTTTAATGTTTAGTGTGGGTTTTTCAATGCAATTATATCAACAAGATGCCGTCGAATGGTTGTCTTCATTAGCGGACAATAGTATTGATCTTTTGATCACTGATCCTCCGTATGAGTCGTTAGAAAAGCATCGTAAAATTGGTACAACCACGCGGCTAAAAAATAGCAAGTCTTCAAGTAATCAGTGGTTTGATATTTTCCCTAATCAACGATTTCAAATACTATTAGAACACGCTTATCGTGTTTTAAAGCCTAATAGCCACTTCTATCTTTTTTGTGACCAAGAAACCATGTTTTATATTAAGCCTATTGCAGAGCAAGTTGGGTTTAAGTTTTGGAAACCGATTGTATGGGATAAAGTCGCAATAGGAATGGGATACCATTATCGAGCTCGTTATGAATTTATTCTTTTCTTTGAAAAAGGTAAGCGTAAATTATCTAATTTATCTATTCCTGATGTGCTTGAATTTAAACGTGTTTATCGTGGCTATCCAACAGAAAAACCAGTGCCTTTGATCGCAACGTTAATCGAACAAAGCTCAGTTATTGGTGATGTTGTCGCTGATCCCTTTTTTGGTTCGGGTTCAACGTTAGTTGCCGCGCAACAATTACAACGTCAAGCATGGGGTAATGATATATCAGATGCTGCGCACCAACATTTGCGTAGTCGAGTACAGCCAACATGATAGTGGTTGGTTGATTTAGGCGATTGATTGTGATTGTTGGTAAGGGGGCAGTAAATGAAGAACTTTGATATAAATTTATTACGTATATTAAATGTGTTGTTGGAAGAACAAAGTGTTACAGCTACTGCAGCACGACTTCACCTTAGTCAATCAGCAGTAAGTAAACAGTTAGCAAAATTACGTCAAACCTTTGCCGATCCTTTATTTGAACGAACGCCTTATGGCTTACGGCCAACGCCGAAAGCGCTTTCATTGTCTGATTCTGTTTATGACATTTTACAACAAATTAATCAGCTAACACGTGCAGAGCTATTTGATCCAGCACTTAGTCAGCGTCAATTTCATATTGATTTAGTCGAAACGGCATACTCATTAACATACCCTCGGTTTATGCCGCAGATGCTACAGCAAGCCCCTGATATTAGTCTAACCAGTCAAACATGGAATGATGATAGTTTGCAGCGCTTACTTCGCTGTGAAATTGATTTCGGAATTGGTATTTTTGAGTGGGATGAACGTTCATCCAGTCATTATCGTAATGTACCCTCATCGTTAAATTATATTGAGCTAGCACGTGATTATCCGGTGTGCTTAATGCGTAAAGGACATCCGGCGTTGAGTGAGCCTTGGAATTTAGATGCCTTTCTAAAATACCGTCATCTACAAGTTAGCATTGGCGGGTTAAAGCGGTGGCTACTTGATGAAATTTTAGCACTTGAGAATAAGCAACTCGATAATGCGGTAAATATGACGGATTTTTATGCAGCAGTAAAACTCTGCGAACAAAGTGATCTCTTTATGTGCTACCCCTCAGCGGCAGTATTAGCAAGGATAGATGAAACAGAGCTTGTTAGTCGTCCTATTCCGATTGAACTTGAGCCTGGTGGTTACTTATTATTATGGAATAAACATTTTGATTTGGATCCTAGCCATCAATGGTTACGACAACTTATCACTAATGGAGCTAACGTTAGCTTGAAAAAATAAAGGATCACAAATGAAAATTCGTTGCTCATGTTTTATAATCGAAGAGGCTAGTATATTAACCTTAATGGCGTATCGTATTTAAATATAGTGTAGAGATTATATTTAAATAATAAAGGATGGTTATTATGTTACCTGAAGATAAAAAACTATTAGATCAAATGTTGACTCTTGAAGGTAAGGATCTTACGCGGTTAACGGCGGCGGAAAAAAAGATTTTTGATACATTTAAAGCGCGCGAGCATGAATTTGGCGTGAGTATTGATGTCGCCACTGAAGCACCTATTGGCGATTTAGGCCAAGGCACATCTGAATATGATATCAATGAGCAAGAAAAGCATTATCCTCGTGAAATTATTATTAAACAAGATTGAATACACGTTCTGCCGTTATAGGTAACGGCAGAATAGTTATTTGAATTTTATGAATATTTAATAGTATTAAAAGATTAAATAAAAAATAAGACAATGATTGATTTTTAATTAGTTAAATTGCATTTTGAGCTTATTAATCATGATATAAAAATACTATTATTCATTTTGGATTCATCTTTAACGCTTAATATAATAGATATCGAATCTGCTTATTTATAGCCACAGTTTTTAATTTAATTTTAAGTTATGTAAATACGGATGAGAGGTTGATATGAAACGTTTAGCTATGGCAATCACAGGTATTGTAGCCGTTACTTGTCTAAGTACTGCTGCATGGGCTGACACCAGTATCCAAACGATTAAAGTATATGAAAACCCAAGTATTACTTCTCCGGTGGTTGAAACCATAAAGTCTGAGATACCATTAATTACCATTTATCAAAATAATGGTTGGGAAAAAGTGGGTGATACAACTAATGGTAATACGGGTTGGATCCAAAGTGTCGATCGTCAAATGATAGCAAAAGCGAATACTAAGGTTTTACCTGATCAAACGACCAATACTATAAAAACTAAAGATGGTGAGAAGAGTGTAACTAAGGGTGTATTACAAACACCACAAGGTCCATTCCATTATGAAATTGTGCAATTTCAAGGCAACAACCATAATCAAAAGGTAGATAAACACCTTTTTGATGCGATGCAGAAGCAACAACTTGACATGAATCAAGCCTTTGCAAACTCTTGGAATACAATGGGTAGTCCAAATAATTTTAATACCATGCAAGCGAATATGGCGAAGTTAATCCATCAGCAACAACAGCAAATGTTAATTATGCAAAAGCAATTTCAGCAAGCTGGAATTACTTCATCAACACAACCTAAACTAAATGTTCATTTAACAACGAAAGCTGCTGTTGCAACACCAGAAGTTGTACCAGCTAAATAATATTTAGTTAATGGTATTAAAAAGCCGTGTATTTATCTCTAAATTTATAAGAGGCAAATAAGCGGCTTTTTATCTATTTTATTTTTATCTATATTAATGCTGAATATTTAAGGAGAAATCACTATTGAATGGTTTTCCTTTTAAGTTTGTTGTTACACGAATAACATTTTCATGCTCAAGTTTATGACAGCCAATAGTTGTGTTTGCTGCGTAAATATCAGCACCGCTATTCACTGAACATAATAATTGGAATACGTTGACGTCACCTTCTTTTGGTACGTAAGTTTCTGGGAAGGTAATATCATAAATACCTTTTGACTGTTTATTTACTGTTATTTGGCCTTCTGCTATATCTGGGCCTTGAGTAACATTCACATAACTCAGATCGTTATTATATCTAACGTGAACGGTTACTTCATGCGAAGTGCGTGGGTATACTTTTTGTGGCGGTTTTGGTGGGTTTTTTATATTAATGAAGTCGATTGGTTGACTGATATCAATACTTTTTATATAAGCGGTGACATTATTTTTTTCGTCAATTTTAAATCCCATCCAAGGGTAGCGATGAGTAATATCGATACTTTCATTACTGACTTTGGCAAGGATTAAAGGTTGATCTCTTACGAGATCTGCAATTCTGTCTAATGTCGCACTAATTTGTTCACCGTATTTGTTACGTTCTTCGTCCGTTGCATTAATGGCTTTATTCCACTCTGTACGTAATACTTGTTGTTCTGCTTCGGTACAGATGAATTTTCCATCAGCATTGATGATTGATTGAGATACGGCTTTATCACCAAAAAGATCCTTCATATTATCCAAATCAAATAGATCGCGTTCTATTGTGTATTGGCGTATCTTCTTTGTCTTTGGGGATTGTTTGAAAATATAACCACCTACACCTTCATTATATCGGCGGGAAGTAGATAGTTCTACATATCGAGTACCGCTACAATCAGGTGTTTTATAATAAAATGTGTTAGTAATTGCTGTGGCATCATTTATTATTGGAACGATTTCTCCTTTGCCATTAATAAATCCTTCCCAATTATCTCGATTAATATTGGCATAGCTATTATTATCATAATCTATATATGGAAAAGCATCAACATCTGATGTATAGCCAATAAAATGGCCATTATGGTCTTGATAATAATTACTATTTTCTGCACTTAATGCATGAAGTGAAAAGCTTGCTAAGCTGATATTTATAATAGTCATTAGTATCTGTTTATTTTTTTTCTTCATTATGTGTATTCTTATAGGCTGTTAAAAATAAAGTGTTATAGTCATTTAATGAGCATCGGTACGTATAATTATTATATGTCAATATATTGACGTAGTGGTTGTATTTTACTCTCATTATCTTTCTTTATATTAACAGTGTGACTATTTTTAGTTATCAAATGCTTTTGAATAATAATCAAGACGAATGCTTATGTGGGGGGAATGGGTTATTAATTACTTTATTGCCTGTCTATAATGAAGATGTTTAGTTGTAACAAATACAAGAGAATTGAAGGTTTACTATCTTTAAAGCCTCTTACTTTATATAAATATAATAGTAAGAGGCTTTATTTTTATATTAACGCTGAAGGTTTAATGAAAAATCACTATCAAAAGGTTTTCCTTTATAGTTCGTGGTTACACGAATAATATTATTATTATTTAGTTTATGACAACCGATGGTAGTGTTTGCTGCATAAATATCGGCACCGCTATTAACAGAACATAATACTTGGAAAGTATTTACACTACTTTTTTTCGATAAGTAATTTTCAGGGAATGAAATATCATAGACGCCTGTTGATTCTTTATTTACTGTTATTTGCGATACAAAAATATCAGGGCCTTGGGTAATGTTAACATAACTAAGATCGCCAGTATAACGAACGTGAGCTGTAACATTATGAGATGTACGTGGGAATGATAACTCTTCAGGTGGCACTGGTGGTGGTGTCTCTCCGAGAATCAGTTCAATACCATGGCCAAAACGAGCGGCTTTTATATAACCTATAACATTATGATTTTCTTCGATATCAAATCCCATCCAAGGGTAGCGGTTAGTCATATCGATACCATCGTCACTAACTTTTCCTAAGACTAAACGATTATTCATTGCTTCTTCAGGGATTGTGTCAATTATATAATCAACTTTCTCGCGATTCGCTTCTAGTTCTTCTGCTGGCCCATTTTCTACCAAATTTATTGCCCAATCCCACTGATCTCTAAGTTCTTGTTGGTGGGTTTTAGTACAAATAAATTTTCCATTTTCATCGATTTTTGATTGAGATACACCTTTATCACCAAACATATCATCACCCACATTATCCATACTAAAGGGTTCATGTGTGACAGTATATTGGGTTATTTTTTTTGTTGTTGGTGACTCTTTTAATATTTCAGTCTCAAACGGATCTTCGTGATAATAATGATAGAGCTTTAATTTTACATATCGAGTACCAGTACAATCTGAAGTTTGGTAATAAAAGTCATTTGTAGTGTGATCTACGTCTAAATAGTTTCTGAAAGTCATTATCTGGCCTTTTGTATTTATAAAACCATTCCAATCATCTCTAGAAATTTGAGCACGATCACCTACCTCTGTCCATGTTGGAAAAAAGTAAGGATCTGTAGTATACCCAATAAAAACTCCGTCATAATCTTGATAATAATTGCTGCTAGCTTCAAGGCTTAATGCATTAACTGAAAAGCTAGCTAAACTGATATTTATAATATTAATTAATAACTTCTTATTCATTATTTTCATTGCTTATATCCATAAAAGTAATTTAAAATAAACTATAGTTTTGTGTAACTTATTTTTAACAAATAGTATATATTAAATTTTATATCAGATGAAGGTTAATGCTATTAATTCTTTATTTAACAATGGCTTGTTATTTATTTATCTTATGGTTTAATAGAAGTAAATATTTGTTGTGAATGGTTTTTATTATATTTTTAGAATTAAATTTTAGTAATATATAATGACTAAAATTTTTATTTTTTTGAATAACGCTAGGATATTATTAATTATTATGATCACAGATATTCATTGCCATTTAGAATCGGTTGCACCTGAAAATATAGTTTCTTTTATTGCGGCGGGTAATAAAATAGGAGCGGTATCAATGACACTTAATAGCGCTCAGCAACTATTGAAATTAAAGCGACAATATCCTAATTCGATTGAATTGTTTTTAGGTATACACCCTGAAGTTACACCTGATGAAATGATGATAGAAGCAGTGATTGCGTTGATCCATCAGCATCATACTTTGTTGAGCGGTATTGGTGAGATTGGTATACCGTTCTTTTATCTTGATGATAAAACAGCAACCGAAAAGCGGCATATAAAACAGCAAGGTGCACAACTAATGGCTCGGTTTGTTGCTATAGCTGCGGACTATGACCTGCCGGTTAATTTGCATGTGGTGGAAGATGACATTGCGCTAGCACTTCCTATATTGCAGCAATATGATGTTGAAGGCGCTTTATTTCATTGGTACGAAGGTACTGCGACACAATTAGCCCTGTTACAGCAACAAGGACATTTTATTTCAGTGAGTCCGTGGATTTTTGTCGATGATCATTATTGGCAATTTGTGCAGAATATACCGCTATCGATGATGTTAGTTGAATCTGATGCGCCATGTAAATATAACGGAGAGGTTGGTGACCCGAGTATGGTGGTTGCTGTGATCGCGGCTTTGGCTAAGCACCACCAAATATCGATAGCACAATTAACAGCAATATTAACCGTTAATACTCAGCGTTATCTTCGAAAAGAGGGAAAAAAGGTGAAGATGGTTAAGTGATAACCTAAACGACAGTCTATTTTTATATAAAGCTGATTGATAACAGCGTAGGATGAAACAAATATAAAAATAGGGTGTACGTATGTGCACGTATAGAAAATTATGCAATTAACAGCAAAAGCCTCACAAAATCGTGCTTTACTTATTTCAATCCAAACACCGCAGTTTAAAGGTGATGAAGCCAAAGCATCATTGGCTGAATTAGCTCGTCTTGTTACTACGCTTGGTTTTAAAGTCGTTGGAACGCAATCACAAAAACTCAGTTCAACTCAACGTATGAATGTATTGGGTTCTGGCAAGATGGCCGAAATAGCACATCTTACAGGTAACCAAGGTTTTGTGGATGATTTTGACGATGATGACATTGTCGATGAGATGCTTTTTAGTGAACTACCGTCTGAAGATTTACCTTTTGGTAGTGCTGATGTGGTGGTATTTGATTGTGATTTAAGTCCATCACAATTGCGCAATGTTGAAAATCAACTAGGTGTCGAGGTATTTGATCGTACCGGTATTATTATTGAAATCTTTAGTCGTCATGCGCGTACTCGTACTGCACGACTACAAGTTGAAATTGCCCGCCTTAACTATTTAGCGCCGCGTTTACGTGAATCAACCAGTGGTAATAAAGAACGTCAAATGGGTAAGGGGGCAGGTGAAACCACACTTGAACTTGATCGTCGTAAAATTCGTGACCAATTAGCTGAATTAAGACGTGAATTAGTCAGTGTTCAAGATGAACTTAAAGGCCGACGTACTCAACGTTCTGAGCTTTTCTGTGTCGCGTTAGTGGGTTATACCAATGCCGGTAAGTCATCAATGATGCGTGCACTAACAGGCAGTGAAGTACTAGTTGAAAACAAATTGTTTGCTACCCTTGATACTACCGTGCGTGCATTACAACCTATAACTCAACCACGAATTCTAGTCTCTGATACGGTTGGCTTTATTAAAAAGCTTCCGCATGATTTAGTCGCGTCATTTCATTCAACATTGGCAGAAGCGCATGATGCTTCATTATTGTTATATGTGGTTGATGCTTCTGATCCTTCTTTCCGTTCACAACTTGATGTTGTACATGAAGTGCTACACGAAGTAGGTGTGGATGATATTCCTAAGCAATTGGTGTTAAATAAATCAGACCAATTGAGTGAGGAACAACAACAGGCATTGATGGTTGAGTTCCCTGATGCTGTGATGACATCAACCCGTAATCCGGCTGATATTACTAAATTACATCAATATATCGTTAATATTGCACAGAATGAGATGGTTGAAGATGAGATCATCGTGCCATACACTGCCAACGGAATTATTGGTGAAATTCGCTCAAGCATGAGTGTGACCAAAGAAGAGTATGAGTATGAGCATATTACTTTTACTGTTCGCTCAAACCCAATTAACTTAGCACGCCTTAAAAAGCAAATGCAAAATAAAGATTAATCGATAAATGCCGTAATCACTGACACTAATGATAGTGAATTGGTTGCGGCATATTAAATAAAACACAGATTTTTACCATCACGCTAATAATGGATTGATTTTCTGCTGTTGAATAATACCGCATTGCGCTAAGAGCTTTTTTTCATTGACTGTTAAGCGATGGCGGAAGAACAACAACGTGGTCAGTATATCGATCACATCATTATATTCTGTTGGGTTTAGCTGGCTCAAACTTTGTAATAGTAACGAAGAGGATTCAATATCCGTTAGCGTTATAGGTGCTTGTTTATAAATCTCATCATAGAACAACTCTAAATTCACATCACATTCTTGTTTATAGCTTTGGCGTACAGCAATACTACGAAGTAGTGCGGTACGATAAGTTATGGATACAGACCTTTGCTTATGAAGAGTGACTTGATTAAGCACATAAATTCGCGCTGAAATACGTAGCCTTACTTCGCGTAGTGCTTTTTGTTGTACCCATGCATCCCAAAATCCGGTAATTAACGTTGAGATTAACGGTATATACACTCGTACACTACTGCGTGATATTGATTTTTGCAGTACCGCTTTGATCAAAAAATTACTTAGAATATCTTTGCCAGAATAGAGAGCTACTTTGATATAGCGAAATTTACTGAGTTCTTTATAAGGTTTAATACCGTGAATATTATCAATAGGTTCTGATAGTTCCATAACGGCACGTACTAATGATGCCTTCATTTTGTCACAAAAATGGTTCTCAGCACTGGCACGATTGATTAGTAGGGCTGTGGTGATAAAACCGATTTCAAACAATAGCAGTAATTCTAAACCAATGAAGATTATATTTATTAGTAGTAATTTGACGAGGTTGTCCCACGCGAGCCAGTTTTCTCCTAATAATTCGAGGTATATTTCAAATGCCACAATAACAAAGGTGGTTATAAATCCAATAAAGAATGATAAGCCAACACAAAGTTGGCATAGTCTTTTATCTGGAATTTGCGTAAATAGTGGCTGTTTACGGCTTAAGTATTTTTCAACGCGGCAAATGCCCCATTGTTCTATTTTATGTTCAATCATAAGAGGTAAAAAGAAAGCTCATCAACGTAGTATAGAAATAACGCAACAGGGTGATCGTTGCGTATTCTAATTCGAGTTTAGTGAAAGTTGTAGTCCATTTGCAGAATTATTTATACGATCGCAATAAAGTGATTCAAGGGTAAATAATGAGGTCACTCATCAATATAAAATGAGCGATTATTAACTCATTTTTGTTCTTTATGGCTACTCTTAAAACCTAAAATAGATAACTGTTTTTTTGCCGCAGCTGGTGGAGTATGACTGCTATCGTCGTTACCTTCTTCTGCTTCAGATTGTGGTGAAACTGGCAGTAATCTAAATATCGCAAATCCACCTTCTTTGCGTACAAATGAAATTTGACGGTGTAATAGGTTATCTGTTTCTTTTGTTGCCGCTAATGTTTTGTCGTTGACCAGTGCCAGCGGGGCAATCATCGCTTGGCAATGGTAAAGTTTATAACTGTAATCATTAAAGAATCGGCAAGGTTGATCTAAGGTAAATGTTTCGCCTTCAAGTAAATGACGACTATTCTCCACCGCGTTATTAATGTCGGTGATGTTAGCGGCAAATACACAAGAAGTGGTAAAGCTGATGCCCGTAATCACTAATAAGCTGGTAGTAATTATTTTTTTCAGCATAGAGTCTTCCTATTTTTAATCTAAATTGAATGCAAAAAAGCCAATAGCAAGGAATAAAAATATTCGCTGATATTGGCTTTATTATAGACAGAGCGTCACCTAATTTAGGTT